>DASVEE010000028.1:0-62796 GCA_036380735.1 Thermoanaerobaculia bacterium
CCGTGCGTTTTCCACGGAGTGCCGTGCGTTTTCCACGGAGTGCCGTGCGTTTTCCACGGCGCGAGGCGCGACCGCGGCACCTTCCTACAACTTTCCCGTTGCATTCGACGGCCATATGCAGCATGCTCACAGCAGCTGACGTATGAATAGCAATCGAACTCCACGCGCGCCGCAGGGCGCATCCAGCGTCTGCGGGCTACCTCGCAACCCGCGGCCTGATCCGCGGACCAGGTGGCGCCCGGAATGGGTCCGTCCCATGCGGCGCGTGCAGAAGGCGCTCGACGCCTCGGTGCGGCTGCTCAATGCTGGTCTGGCCACTGCCGCCAAATCGGGGCGCTGCCTGACGCGGCGGCCGCTCGACAGCTCCCGGAAGCTGGAGTTTGCCGAGGGGCGGCTGGCGCTGGCTGCGGCTCGGCTGGCGTATGCAGCTCGGGAGCTTGCGGCGACCGCCGCGTGCCTGGAGCGGGAGCCGGAGACGGCTGCCGGTGCGCCGGAGCTCCTGATGGAAGCTTCGCAGCGGTGGATGGCCATGCACCAGTCGGTCGATGCGGCCGCCGGCGCGATCTTCGCGTTCCATGAGAACGTGCTCGCCGGGCTGCGCTCGGGCGTGCTGGTGCCGGAGCGCGAGCACAAGCGCCGGCCGCGCATCATCCTCGCGCCGCGGCCCACCTTCTTTCGTGCCTTCCTCGTGGCCCGTCAGCCACGGGTCGTCGATCGCATTTCCTCCGTGCTCAAACGACGGCGCAGGGCTCCGCGCCCGGCCGCCGTCCGTGCTCTACGCCGTGCTTCGCAGGGGCGTGCGCCTCCCGTGTCTCTTTGATTTGCCCTGCTGCGGCATCAATCGAAGAAGACGATGGGACCTATGGGACAAACAGGACCCATGGGAGCCCATGAGCCAAAGGAGGCTCTGATGAGCGCTAATGAAAATGTTGTGTCCGCGGTTGCAGTGGAAGTCGAACCGGTGGTGACGTCGTACACGGAGGGGGCGCTGGCGCGGCTCGAGGAGCTGCGCGCCATGCGTGGGTCGATCCCGCGCTTCACCATTCCGCCGACGCCGAGGGAAACGAGCCGCCTGAGCGCGGTGGCGTCGGTGCCGCCGGATTTCGTGGAACTGGCGGCGGTGATGGCGGTGGCGAACCCGGAGGCCGTGACGCGCATCCAGGCAGTGAGTCCCGCCGGGATGCGCGACCTGCTGGCCTACGCGACGGCCTACGCGCCGCTGGTCGAGGAGCTGGAGGCGCTGACGAAGTTCGTCCGCTTCACGGTCCTGACGGCGCGCAACGAGGCGTGCGGCGAGGCGCTGGCGATCTACGCCACGGCGAAACGCCTGGTGAAGCAGCCGAAGTACGCGGACCTGGCGCCGCACGTCGCAGCGATGCGCCGGGTGCTGGGGAAGGTGCCGTCGGCCGAGTCGCGCGAGCGCCGCGCGGCGAAGAAGGCGGCAGCGCAGAAGGCGGCTACGCAGCAGGCGGCGTAGTGGGGTGATGCAGTAGTCGTGGAGCGGGCGCGTCCGAAGGGCGCGCCCGCTTTTTTTGGGGACGGGTCCGACTCGTCAGTCCACGGCGATGACCTGGCCGCCCTGCTTGGCGTCGGCCAGCCAGTCCTTGGCGTCGTCCGCGTTGTCGAACAGCACCAGCGCCTGGCGGGAGAACCACGCCACCGCCTGCGCCAGCACCTTCTGGATCCCGGAGATGCCGACGACCGCCTGCTTCTTCACGTATCCCTTGGTGCGGACCGCGCTGTGCTTGAAGAGGTCGACGACTTCGCTCGAGGTGACGGTGCCGCGGAGGTCGGCCAGCGCGAGCACGGTGTCCTTCGGTTGCTTGACGATCTCGGCGTCGGCCGCCTCGACTTCAGCCTTCAGGCCGGCGACGTCGCGGCCGAAGTTCGAAAAATCGCAATACAGGAACCGCTTGCCGCGGTGCACTTGCCATCCAGACTTCATGAAGGAAAGGAATGTATCACGCACTTGACGCGGATCGGAGTCTGCTTTGGGACCGCCCCGGGCGCCGCTTGCAACGCTCTCCGCCGCCGCGTAAGCTGGTCGCTCCTCCATCATGGCTTTCGTTTCCCAATGGCTCGGCAACGGCCCCGCGACCAACTATCAGAACAGCCCCTGGTCCTTCTGGTGCCGCAACGCGCGCGGCGCCAACGCCGACTTCTCGCTGGTGAACTACGCCACCTTCTTCTACGCCATTCCCGGCCCGGCGGGTCCGGTGCTGTTCACCAGCACCCAGGCGAGCAACAACTACCACTCGGAGAAGGAAGTGTGGATGGTCATCCGCGTGCAGGGGGCGTTCAACCGGATGGACATTCCGGCGTGGCGTACGGGCGAGCTGCCGGTGCCTCCCGGCACGCTGCGCCTCAACGCCGCCGGCGTCGCCGCCCTCGGGACAGGGATCGCCGTCGTCTACACGGAACGCCAGCCCTGCCCCACCTGCAGCCCGTTCCTCAACGACGTGCTCCTGAACGGCACGATGGTGTACTGGCACTTCCCCTATCCGGGCGCCGAGACGTCGAAGCACAGCCACAGCGACGACGACATCGCCACGAACGCGCTGATGGCCATCTCGAACAACAAAACGTACCAGCAGAACATGAAAGATCACCAGCGCGACTACCGGAAGGAAGGCAACGCCGGTCTCCGCGGCGCGTTGCGCGACGTGCGGGGAACGCAGCAGAGCAGCATCCTGCCGCCGCTGGTCACGGCGCAGCGCCGCATCGATGCGTTCCCGTCGCTGGTGACTGCCGGCGGCGACGAATAGGGTCCGCGCGCCAGGTCACGACGTCCGCGCGATAGTCCGCGAGGTCCGTGTTGCACTCCGCGACCTCCGCGTTGCACTCCCCGAGGTCCACGTTGCACTCCGCGAGGTCCGCGCGATACTCCGCGAGGTCCGCGCGATACTCCGCGAGGTCCCCGCGACACTCCGCGACCTCCGCGCGAGACTCCGCGATCTCCGCGTTGCACTGCGCGAGGTTGCGCGGCACTCCGCGACCTCCGCGCGCCACTCCGCGCGCTCTGCGCGAGAGCTCCGCGAGCTCTGCGCGACACTCCGCGAGTCTTGCGCGGCACTCAAATCCGATTGTTCGGCACTCCACGGAGTGTCGCCCAATACGCGACGAGTGTCACTCCGCACTCCGCGAGTCTTGCACGGCAGTCCAATCCGAGCTGACGACACTCAAAACCGAACTTGCGACTCTCAGAACCGATTCGCGGCACTCGAACAGTGCGAAAAGCGCCGGCCCGAGGGCCGGCGCTTCACGTGAGTCGAGCTACTTCCACATGACGGGCGGCGGCGGCTGCTTGCCGGGCCACGTCGCCGGTGGTGGCGGCGGAGGCGGCGGCGGCGGGGTCTTGCACATGCAGTCCTTGATGCAGTCTTCGTAGTCTTCAGCCGCCCATTTCAGGCACCACTTGAGTCCCGAGTCCGCGGCTGTGATGCACACGATCCACTCGATGATGCCGCCTCGAGCGCCCTTGAGAATCGCCCGTCCCTTGGGAATGCCGCGGCCGAAACAGACCCCGACGGCTACGTTGTAGGCGATCCAGCAGCGACGAGTGAGCTTGTCGTAGTCGGGACCGCATTTCTGGCACGGACCGAGGCCGAACGGATCGACGAAGGTCACGGGGTTGTTGTTCACATAGCGATACTCGGGGAAATAGGAGAGCTGGGAGACGGCGCCGATCGCGAGGGCAAGGCCGCTCCCCGTGACGAGCGGATCGACCGAACGGAAACTCGAGGTCGCGGGCTCGAACCAGCGGTAGCGGTAGTGAAGCAGACCGGCTTCGCCCTGCTCTCTTCCGGTATAGACGAAGGGGTTCGTGACGGTCTCGTTCTGCGCGACCGCCGTTCCCCACGCATCGTAGGCGTAGGAGTTGACGACGGCGCCTGCCGCGTCGTTCAAGGCGACGACGGAGCCGAGCGCGTCGACGTCGTAGTAGTAGACGTTGCCGCCGCGCAACATCGCGAGGGGCTGATCGACGCCGGGCGCATGGAGATACTCCGCCGGGCTGGCGCCGCTCTCCGCCACGATGTGGTCCTCGCTGTAGACGTATGTGGTCGTCACGCCGCTGACCGTTTTCGACGTCCGGCGCCCCGCCGGATCGTACTTGTAGGACGCGGAGATCCCGCCGGAGATGGAAGTCAGCCGGTTCTCCAGATCCCAGCCGAACGTGAAGTTGCCGCGGGAGCCGCTGCGCGTCAGGGTGTTGCCTTTGAGGTCGTACGTGTACGCGTTGCCGCCGTCGTTCTCGAGGGTCGTGCCGTTCAGCGGATTCGCGTTGTATTTGGTGTAGAGGTACGAGGCGGTGACGCCGTTCTCGGTCACGGACGTGCGGTTCCCGATCGCATCGTACGTCCACGCCGAGGCGAGGCCGTTGTACGGAGCCGCGGCCGGATAGTCCGCTCGCACCAGTTGTCCGTTCACGTCATACCCGAGGCTGGTGACCGCGCCGGCCAGACCGAGGGCTGGGACGGTGGCGGTCACGGTGGTGCGCAGCCCGAGCCGGTTCGGCTGCCCGTTGAAGGCATCGAGATCGTAGCCGTAGGTGTGCGTCGCCAGGTTGCCGGTGGAGGGATGAACGTTCGACACCGCCGTTACGCGGCCCTGGTCGTCGTACGTGTAGTTGCGCGTCTGACCGTTGGGGAAGACGATGGACGTCACTTCGCCGCTCAATTGATAGGTGAAGGTGAAGTTTCCCGCCACCGGACTCCACGCGATGGTCTTCAGGCTGCCGTCCGGATAGAAGGCCAGCGTCTTCGTCGCGCCGCCGGCGAGCGATTCCGTGGCGATGCGCCCATCGGAGGCATACGTCAGCGCAAACGTGCCGCGCGTGCCCTGCGTCTCGCTGATGACCCGGAACGACGCATCGTACGTGTAGCTGTGCGTCTCCGCCGGCACGACCTGCGAGCTGGTCATGCTCATGAGCTTCTGGCCGGCGTAGGTCCACGACTCGTTGCCGCCGCCCGAATAGGCGATGCCGGTGAGCCGCTTGTGGCGATCGTACGTGAAGGTCTGGAGCTGGTTGGCGCGATCGCGGAACGTGGCTACCTGTCCGTCCGCGTGATACGTGTAGCGCTCCCAGATGCCGTTCGGATACGTGATCGTCGCCAGCCGCCGAAGGGCGTCGTATGCATACGCGGTGGCGTTGTTGTTGGCGTCGATGGTCGAGGTCAGCATTCCCTTGACGAAAACGGACCGGAAGACCGCGCCCGACGGATCCTCCTTGCGCACGAGCTGGTCGTAGACATCCTTACCGTAACGGGTGGTGCGGCCGTTCGCGTCGATGACGCGGGTGAACAGGAGTTGCGCCGCACTGTCGTACTCGTCGTGGTGATAGGTGACGGTGAACGTGAGTGTCGAAGCGCCGGACGGCTTCGGCAACGTCATCGTGAGCGGGCGATCGAGCAGGTCAAAGGTGGTCGAGCCGCTGTTTCCGTCGGGGTCGGTCTCGCCGGTGCGGCGGCCGAGCGCGTCGTACGTGTAGCTGACGACCGGCTCGATGCCGTTGTCGTTGTTGGCGGGTGACTCGATGGTGGCGAGATTGCCGTTGCCGTCGTACGTATAGGTGGTGGTCTCGGCGGCCGCGCCGGTGCGCGTCAGAACGCGCCCTCCGGCGTCGTAGGTGTACGTCACCACGACGCGCGACGTCACGCCGTCGTTGTCCACTTCATGAACATGGTGCAGCGCGCCCGGCGCGGTCGACCCGGGAGGGTAGTAGTCGAACTTGCGCGCCTGCCAGTCCGGATGCACCGCGTTCGTGGAAGGGTTGTAAGGCGTGATCGTCACGGCGAGATCGGGGAAGTTCGCGTCGTAGACGTAGCGCCACTGCACGGCCGTGGGGCCCTGATAGTCGTTCGTGACCGTCAGCGGGTTGCCCCGCGCGTCGTAGGTGTAGTGCGTCTTCACGCCGACGGGATCCGTATGCAGTTGGACGAGACCGCTGGGGTAGTAGTCGACCTGCTCCGATCCTCCTCCACCCGGCGGCTGGCTGCCGGTGACGAGGCCGCCCGCAATGGACGGGTATTGCCACGCGTTGCCGCCGGAATCCGCCTTCGTCGTCACGGGGCCGCCACCGGCGCCATACGTGTATGTGTAGGTCTCTCCCTTCTCGGTATAAGTCTTCACCCGGTCCTGTGCGTCGTACGTGATGCTCGTGATGTTGCGCGCCCAGTGATCGGTGACGGACGCCAGCAGCGGCATGTGCATGCCGTTCCCATAAGCGTACGCCGTCACCTGGCTCAGAGGATTCGTGACCGAGACCAGAACACCGTTGCCGTTGTACGCGTAATGCACGTTCCGCCCGGTCATGTCCGTCACGTCACTGATGCGGCCGTCGGCGCCATGCGTGACGTCGACGTAGCGTCCCGAGCCCGACGTGTCTTCGATCCGGCTCACCCGGTCGTTGGTGTACGTCCAGGTCAGCGTGTTGCCGTAGTCGTCGATCATCTGCAGCAGGTTGCCGCCGGCGTCGAAGTGATAGTGCGACCGCATGCGCTGCAGCCAGAGGTCCCACGTACCGTCGGGGTTCAGGACGAGCGTGTCGAATCGTCCTTTGGGCGCCGTGAAGCCGCCGTTGCCGTCATCGGCGAAGCGGTAGAACGACCCGTCGGGCATGCGGATCCACGCATCCCTTTGATATGTGCTCGGTGCTGCCTTGAGGAACGCCGTGTAGTAGAGGCGGGCCGAGAGGCTCGAGGTCCAGCCGTAGCCCATTTCGCCGTCGATCGCCTGCGACGTCTGATAGAGACGCCGGATCTCGATCGGAAAACCGGTCGTCGCAATCTTCAGGTCGTGCGCCGAAGTCTCATAGACCCCGCTCCCCGCATAGCAGGGCGATTTGGTGCACTTGCCGCAGATCTTCGGCTCACAGACCGGGTCCGGCTGCGGAGGTTTATAGCAATGCGAAAGGATGTTGTCTGTCTCACACGGTTTCGATGCGTTGTTACAGAAGTTCTCGGCCGCGGCGGGAAGCGCGACGAGCAACGTGAGCAGCAGGATGAGTCGTTTCATCGGTCGTTCCTCGCTAGTACTTGATGGTCGTGAGGATGTCGCTGGAGACGGTGTTCCCCTGCGCGTCCACGGCCGTGACGATCACGTGGTAGAAGCCCGGCGCGACGCGCATGCCGTTGTCGGCCAGGCCGTCCCACGAGGTCGACACGTGGCCCACGCCGATGTTGCTCAGCGCGATCGTCCGCAGGGTGGAGTGGGAGGCGAGATTCACGAACGCGAGGCTGATGTTCGCGGGTTGCGCCTGATAGGTCGTCAGATCGAACTCGATCGTCTGCGTCCCCACCTCCGGGCCGTAGACCGGCGGTGTGACCTTGACGTTCTCCACCTTCGGCTTGCCGCCGAACATCACCGCCGCGTTCTTCGAAAACTTGCTGGTGGCGGTGACGATCGCCACGCTCCTGACGCCACGGTAGTTGCCGTTATGGTCGATGCCCGACCAGGCGTAGCTCTTCGGCCCCGACTCTTCCCACCGGTCGATGACCGGGCAGAAGAACGTCGCGTTCGGCGAACCGCACGTGCCGACGACACTCCCCGGGTTCGTCGACGTGGCGATCGTGACACGACCGGGTTGCGAGAAGTTGTAATTGAACTTCATCGGCTTGTTGTTGAACGGGTCGTAGTCCTGGATGTTGAGACCGTCGTTGAAGCTGCCGTAATTGTTGAGAAAGACGTTCGTCAGGTCCCAGGTGAACGTGTGCGTGCCGTCCGTGACGGTGGCCACGTAAAAGTAGGGACCGTCGGGCAGCACGACGTTGCTGTCGTTGCGTCCGTTGAAGACGTCGGGGTACGAGCCGGGGGCGCGCGCGACGCCGTTGACCAGCGTGCGCACCACGCTCCCCGCCTCGTTCTTGACGACGAGCGTCTCGGTGAGCGGGAACGGCACGGTCGAGGTGTACGTGAGCGTCTGATTGTTGACGTTGAACTGATGGGCGCTGACGGCGACGAGGAAGTTCCCCTGCTTCACCGGGAACGTGTTCACCTGCGCCGCGTTGCCGGCCTTGTCGGTCGCGGAGAGGCGGAGCGTCCAGTCGCCGTTGGCGGTGTTCGCGGTCTCCCACTGCCCTAGGTTGCCGTTGTTGACCTGGCCGGTGGTGCCGCCGCCGAGGAAGCTCCAGCTCGTCGGCGTGGTGCCGAAGCCAGCACGGAGCATCCAGTCCTTCAGGTTCGTGTCGAGGACGCTGCCGGTCGGCGTGACCAGCGTCGGGCCGTTGCTGTAGACGTTCGAGAGGACGTCGTGGGCCGCGGGCGTGGCGATGGTCAGCGAGGGCGGCGTGATGTCGAGCGTCGACGTGGCGGTCTTCTGCACCGTGGCCGTGCCGACCGTGGCGTCGATGCGCAGCGTGTACACGCCGTCGGGCTGGACGACGTTGCTGCCGTTCCGGCCGTCCCAGGTGAACGAGATGACACCGCCGGTGCCGTTCGCCGTGCGCACGACGTTCGACGAAGCGTCGAGCACGGAGACGGTCCACGCCGGGTCGTCGTAGTTCGACGTCGACGCGACGACGGTCGTGTCCTGCACCGCGTCGGCGTTCGGGCTGAAGAAGAGCTGGGAAATGCTGGCGTTGGCGAGCGTCAACGTCTTGTTGCTGTCGATCACGGCCACGCCGCGGGCGATGGCGGCCGGCGGCTGGCTGGTGGCGACGGCGGCGAGCTCGTACGAGTACGTGCCGTCCGGCTGAATGACGCCGCTGCCGTTCTTGCCGTCCCACGCCGTCGAGCCGCTCGTGCCGCTGGTGGTGTAGCTGCGCACGACGTTGTTCGAGGCATCGCGGATCGTGACGGTGACGTCGCCGCTCAGCGCCGGCGTGTAGTCGAGCGTCGTCGCCGCCTGGATGGCCGGGTTGAAGCTGCGGTTCTTCTGCGTGGCGACGGTGAGGAACTGAGGATCGGTCGGCGCGCTGGTGAGCCACGGCTCGTACGTGACGTTCGCCGCCGGGACCGACTGGCGTCCGCCACCGCAGGAGCCGGGGGCACACGGACCGGCCGCGTCGCTCCAGTAGTTCAGCGCCGCGGTGGCTTTACCGCTGTTGATCGAGACGATGCCGCCGGGATTCGCCGTGAAGTGCGAGTTCGTGATGAGCGGATTCGCGTTCGTAGTGTGCGTCGCCAGCCCCGCAACGACGCTGTTGCGGACGATCAGATGATCGAACTGCGGCGCATGCGCCATGACGGTTACGCCGCCGCGGTTCGCACTGGAGAGGCCGCCGTACTCGATGGTGGCGTAGCTGACTTTGCTTTGCGGAGCCGAGGCCGTGTTGCCGAAGTAGAGGCCCCACCAGGAACCGGCGGTGGGCGTCGCGGCGTTACTCGTGAAGAGGATCGGCGCCGCGGCCGTGCCGTTCGCCTGGAGTCCCCCTCGGTCCTGAAAGTTGACGGCGATCTGCGAGCTGCCGTTGAAACGGAGCACATTGCCGGGCGCGATCGTCAGGACGGGCGCGGCCGTACCGTCGACGAAGACGCCACCGGTGATGATGCGCGGCAGCGAGGAAAGCCCCCACGTCACGTCATCGCGGATCGTTGCTTCGCGCAGCTCGATGCCGTCGCCCTGCGCCACGTTGCCGCTCGCGGTGTTGCCGGAGAGGCCGGTAAGGAGGAAGTTGCACGGCGCCGTCATGGCGTAGCCGCTGTTGTTCGTGAGGGCGGTATCGGAGAGCTGCATCCCGACGCCGCCCACGACGCGGATGCCGGGGCCGCCGTTGGCGGTGATCGTCGCGTTGGTGACGGTAGCGCGTCCCTGATGCACGGCGATCCCGGCGTACTGGTTGTTGCGGATCGTGACGTGGTCGAACGTCGACGGTGTCGTGTCGGAGGTGTAGAGCGTGAGACCACCGCGGTTGAGTCCCGTCGCGCCGCCGTATTCGATGGTGGCGTGCGCGATGGAGCTCGCAAGCGTGGTGCTGTTGCGGCCGATGTGAAGCCCCCACCAGGCCCCGGCGGTCTGCGTCGTGTTGCTCGTGAAGAGAATCGGCGCGAGCGCCGTGCCGTTCGCGGCGAGCGCGCCCTTGTTCGCATGGTTCACGGCGATCTGCGAGTTGGCGTTGAAGCGGATGGTGTTGCCCGGCTCGATCGTCAACACGGGCGAGCTGTTGCCCTCCACGCCGATCCCGCCCGTGACGATGTAGGGGATCGCGGAGGTCTTCCACGTACGGTTCGCGCCGATCGTCCCGGCGCGGAATTCGATGCCGTCCTTGCCCGTGCCGTTCCCCGACGCGGAGAGACCGGTCGCGCCGCCGATGCTGAACGATGCCGGCACGCTGGCGGCGTAACCAGCGTTGTTCGTGAACGCGACGTCCGTCAGAGTCATGCCGTCGCCGCCGAACGCGTGGATCCCGGGACCGCTGTTGCCAGTCACCGTGGCATTCGTCAGTGTTGCGTTGCCGCGGTGCATGGCGATTCCGCCGAAGGCGTTGTTGCGGAGCGTGACGTGATCGAACACCGGCGGGGTGTTCGTCGCGTAGAGCGTGAGGCCGCCGCGATTGAGGTTCGCCGCGCCGCCGTACTCGACCGTCGCGTACGACATGGAGCTGATCGCGCTCTGGCTCGAGTAGCCGAAATGCAGCCCCCACCACGAGCCCGCCGTCTGCGCCGTTTTACTCGTGAAGAGCACCGGCGCCGAAGATGTGCCGTTGACGACGAGAGAGCCGGCGCCGTCGTGATTGACGGCAATCTGCGAGCTCGCGGCGAAGCGGATCGTGTTCCCCGCTTCGATCGTCAGGACCGGCGCGGAGCTGTGCTCGACCATGACGCTGCCGACGACCAGGTAGGGCACGGCCGACGTGTGCCAGGTCCGGTTGGCGCGGATGGTCTCCGCACGCAGCTCGATCACGTCACCGCCCGTGTTGCTCGATGCCGACAGGCCGCTCATCCCGGAGAGCTGCACGGACGAAGGCGCCGAGAAGGCGATACCGCTGTTGCCCGTCGCGGCAACGTTCGTCAGCGTGGTGGCGGGTGCGTTGTAGTCGCGGAGATAGAGACCGTAACCGCTGTTGTCTTTGACTTCGCTGTCGCTGATCGTGGCGCCGGCGTTCTCGATCTTGATGCCGGCATAGAGGTTGTTCTTCGCCACGACATGTCCGAGCACGGTCGAGGTCTGGCCGTGTACCGTGATGCCGCCGAGCAGATGCTGGTTCGACCCGGCGTATTCGACCGTTGCGTGTTCGATGGACGAAGCCGGACCGTTGGCCGTGCTGCCGATCCGCACGCCGTACCAGAAACCGGCCGTCGTGGAATTGTTCGCGGTGAAGAGGATCGGACTGCCAGCCGTGCCCACCGCCACGATGGCGCCTTTGTTGTTGAAGTTGGCGAGAAGCTGGGTATTGGCGTTTCCCTTGACCACCACGCCCGGATCGATGGTGAGCACGGGCGAGCCGGAGCCTTCGACGAAAACGTTGCCGGTGAGAATGTAGGGACTCCCCGCGACCGTCCACGTGGTGTTCGTGGAGATGGTGCCGGAAACGTTCGTCTGCGCGGCGAGCGGCAGCGCGGCGAGAGTCAGCAGGAGAGCGAGTAGGCGCTTCATGGTTTCGCCTCCGCGCGCTTCGCCGCAACGTTGATGCGGAACGACTGCAGCGCCGCCGGGCCGTAGTCGGAGCCCCAGTTGACGACGATGCGGTGCTCGCCCGGCGTCAGATCGGCCGCGGGAATCTCGAGGACGAGGGGCGACACCGGCTTGTCCTTCGACAGCACCTTCCGCTCGTCGACGTAGACGCTCATCCGGGCCGGCTGTGCGAGAAAGTGCGCGGCGCTGGCGCCGGTGACACCGATCTCGAGCTTCAGCGGACCGTCGACCGTATAGGCTCGGCCTGCCGCATTCCAAGTGGCGGAGGGCTTCACCTGGAGCTCCGGACTGCGGTCCTCGAACGCATTCAGACCCGCGTGATGATGCGTCGGCGCCACCTTCCTCGGCACGAGGTCCGACGGCTTCCGCTTCCGCTTCGCGTAGTCGAGAAAAGATTCGCGGCGGTTGCCGCGCGTGATGATGCTGCTCTCGGGAAGCGAGGTCGCCAGCACGCTGACGACGAAGTTCGGCAACTCGGAGACACGAATGGTGCCGCTCTCATCGAAGCCGTTCCACTTCTCGATGACCGCCCCCGCGACCCGAGGCTCGCGGTTGACGATCGTGCGCATGATCGGCCCGGTGGCTCGTCCCGTGGCGGGGTTCACCGTCGCCTGCCCGGCCTCGATATGGACGCGTGCCGGCTTGTTCAGCCGGTACGTCAGGACGCCGCTGGTGCGCGTATAGGTCCTCGGCTGCGGATCGTCGCTGACGGAATGAAAGTCGAGCGACGGGTCGTACACGTCGGCCGCGCGTGCGCCGCGCAGCTCGATGCGGACGTTGTACGCCTCGTCCGGTACGACGGTGCCGGCGGCATCGCGCCCATCCCAGTCGAACGAGTGCAGGCCGGGAGTGACGTGGCGCGGCTCCAGGACACGGATGGGAAAGCGGTCGCGGTCGAGGATCGACACGGTGGCCGTTCCTTCGATCGCTGCATGGAAGCGGATGGCTGCGTACTGGCTGACCGTGGGGTTGAAGAATGCGGGAGATACCGCGACGTCGCGGATGTGCTTCGGCGTGGGCGGAGAGGCGTGAACCGGAATCGTGGAGAGCGAGAGTAGATACACGAAGGACAGCACGAGAGGGGCTCGTTTACGGGACATTTGGACGATCTCCTTGCGACCCGTTGTAAGGAAGTAACCCCTTCCGCAGCTACCACAGGATTGCGGTTTCCCGCGGCGCCCGCGATTCGGCACGACGGCGTCACTCAGGTGACGAAATGGTCAGAGGGTGAAACCTTGTACGAGGACGATGGGACGGATGGGACCTATAGGACGAATGGGAGCAATAGGACCGCCGGCGAAGCCCGGGACTAGCAGGACTGCACGCCATCCCCTGAAGGTGCAGTCCTGCTAGCCCCGGGCTCTGCCCGGCGGTCCTTTGTGCGATGAGGTCAGTTCGTCGTACAGGTCGTGGTCACGCCACGGCCAGCGCGTCGCGCAGCTCCGCGACGCGGCGCAGGCGCGCCAGGCGGCGCGCTTCGGTCGGCGCGATGCCGAACTCCTGGCGGAAGGCTTCGGTGAAGTGGCTGTGGCTCGAGTAGCCGGCGGCGTAGGCGAGCTCGCTGACGCTTTCATTGCGGCCCACCACTCCTTCGAGCGCGCGGCGAATGCGGAGGCGGTTGAGGTACAGATGCATCGGCATCCCCGTCTCCTGTTTGAACGCGCGCGATAGATGAAAGGGCGAGCGCTTCACCGCGCGCGCGATCTCCTCGAGCTGCAGGGCGCGCGTGCCGTGCGTGGCGAGCAGCGCCTGCACGCCGGCGATCGTGTCGCGCCGCTTGCCGCCGGCGACGCGGAGCATGTCGGACGGCGGCGCGGCGAGCGCCTGGGCGAAGATCCACAGCACCGCCTCGTCCACGGCGCTCCCCTCCTCCGGCGGCTGCGCCACGAGCAGCAGCAACAACAGATGCTGCAGCAGAAACGGCTGCCCATCGGCGCCCGCGCGCGTCAGGGAATCAGCCCCTCGGGCAAAGAGCCGCTCGAACACGGCAGGATGCAGGGCGACCGCGCTCCCCGACGCCGCTCTGCCGTGTGAGCGCGACAGCCGGTACGGCTCGCCGGGGCGCAGCACCACGGTCCGCGTCGCGTCGATCGTCTCGGTCCGCGGTCCCGCATGCAGCAGGAATGTGCCGCTGTGCGTGAACGAAAGGACGTACCACGCATGCCGCAACTCGATCGGCCCCGTGCCGCCGCGGCACTGCCAGCGGCTCACCGCCACCGTGTCACTGCGATGGAGCTGTTGCACGTCGAAGCCGTCGTTCCGCACTTCCTGCTGCATGACTCGGAGAGTACGCCCGAGCTCCCTTCAGGATTCAGTCCGCGCCAGAAGCGTTGCGCGTGTGTCCAGGGACGACACGTTGTGAACGAATGCGCACCGTAGGGCTCAGGGCCCAGGGCTCAGGGCTCAGGGCTCAGGGGCGCTACGCGTCGGCGTGGCTTTTCTGCCCGAGCCCCGACCCCCGAGCCCTGAGCCCTCCCCCGCCTACTTCTGCGCTTCCGCGATCACCGCACGTCCCCGATAGGACATCAGCCACTGCATGAACCACTCGGCATTGCGCGGCTTGCGTTTGCGCGTCATCAGCATCGCCGTGTAGTCGTTCCGCAGCAGCGGCGTTCCCTGCAGCAACACCTTCAGCTCTTTCGGGACCGGTGCAGAGCGATCGATGATCGTGTAGGCGCGGCGGCTCGCGGTATCGCGGAGCAGCGTCGCCGGGTCGCCGTGGCAGAGGCGGTAGCGGCGGTTCGTCCGCGGGTCGACGCCCGCTGCCTTCCAGATCGCGGCTTCCCGTGCGCGATAGCGAGGGATACCCGAGGCGGAACAGAACGCGCGCTTCCCTTCCGCGATGCGCCGGAACGCCTCCGGCGCCGTCTTCGCCCGGGCCACGCCCGCCGGATCGGACCGCGGACCGGCGATGAGGAAGTCGTCGCGGGCGAACGTCGTCGTCAGCCGCGCGCGCGGCCGCAGCCGCTGCACGAGCGCGGCGTCGTTGGTCACGAGCACCGCCTCCTGCTCCTCCACCACGTCGACGATGCGCAGCTCGACGGGCACGCCGCTCTCCGCCGCGAAACGCTGCGTCAGAAGCTGCGGCAGTCCTGTCCCCGCGACCTCGGCCGACGTGACGACGAGCACCGGATCTCGGGTCTCGCGGCGGCAGGCCGCGAGCAAGAGAATCAGCGCGAGCGCCACCCTAGTCGAAGAACTCGAAGCCAGGCGTGGCCTCCTTCCCGGTGCTGCGCATGCGGGCGCGCAGGATGTCGGATGGGCTGAGGAAGCCGACGACGCGCCGGGTGGTGTCGGCGTCGACGACCGGACAGCGGTCGATGCCGCTGAGCTGCATCCGCTTGATGACTTCGAGCAGCGGCTCGTTCGCGCGGACGAAGAGGCGCGGCTGTTCCATCAGCTCGCGCGTGCGGCGCTGCCGATCCTGCTCGTGCGTCGCCGCCTCGCGCGTGACGATGCCGACGAGCCGCATGTCGCCGTCGACGACGGGATAGAAGCGATGCGGCACCGGTCCCATGACCGCGAGCGTCTCCTCGACCGTCGCATCCGAGTGAAGCGCCGCCGGATCCGGCGTCATCGCGTCGGCGGCGGTGATCGCCGCCAGAGGATCGTGCGACTCCTCGACGTGCCCCTCGTCCAGCATCTGTTGCTCGACGATGCTGAGACGCGAGATGCGGCGTGAGATCGACACGGCCAGCGAAACGCCCAGCATGACCGGCACCATCAACTCATAGTCGCGCGTCAGCTCCACGACGATCACCACCGCGGCGATCGGACTGCGCAGCAACCCCGCGAACACCGAGCCCATGCCCACGATCGCGTACGCCTTCGGATCGATGTGCGCCTCGGGGAACAGGACTTGCGCGGAGTGGCCGATGGCGGCACCGAGCGCGGTGCCGATGAAGAGCGAAGGCGCGAACGTGCCGCCGAGGACACCGGCGCTGATCGCGATGACGAAGGCGATCGTCTTCACGATGAAGGCGATGGCGGTCACGCGCGCGTCCGCCCCCCCGTGAAGCCAGTAGGTCATGGAGTCGTAGCCGACGCCGAGCGTCGATGGCGCGACGAGACCCGCCGCTCCGATGAGCAGTCCGGCCGTCGCGGCGCGCGCCACCATCGACGGCATGCGCGTGCCCCACCAGCGCTTCAGCCGGTGCGCTGCCGCGATCGACAAGCCGGAGGTGACGCCGGCGATCACGCCGACGGTGAGGAAGCCGAGCAACTCCCCCGCACCGTTCCAGGTCGCGAAGGGGGCGGCGAGAATCGGCGGTCCGCCGATGAGGACACGCTCCACGACTGCCGCCGCGACCGCGCCGACCAGCACGCCGCCGAGGAGACCGCGATGGGCGGCGCCGAAGATCTCTTCGAGCGCGAAGACGACGCCGGTCATCGGCGCGTTGAACACCGCCGCGATCCCCGCCGCGACACCGACCGGGATCATGCCGCGGACGAGATGCTGCGGAAGGCGCAGCACGCGCGCAATCAGCGCCGCCACGCCGCTCGTCACCACGACGATCGGCCCCTCGGGCCCGAGAGGAGCGCCGGCACCGAGGGAGATGGGCGTGGCGATGAACGTGGCGGCCATCGAGCGCGGCCCGATCAGCGCCGTGTCGCCGTTGTACGCCATCCGCACCCGGGAGAGATTCGCCCCCACCGCGCGCGGCGCCAGCCGCCGGATGGCCAGCGCGAGGAGCACGAAGACCGCCGTCGGCGTCGCCAGCACGAGCAGGACTCCGAGAGGACCGTCGGCTTCGAGCGCGGGCTCGATCAGCACGGACGTGGTGAACTCGAAATAGCGGTGGAAGGCTACCGCCAGCACCGCGCAGAGCACGCTGATCCCAACCGTGGTGACGAGCACGAACCGCGCGGCCAGCGAGCGTACGTGCGAGGCGGCGGTGTCACGCCAGGACATCGATGGGATTCAATATATCTTGAGCGGGCGTAGCGAGGGCAAATGAGACTTATGGGAAATGGGACGAATGGGACCTATGGGACACCGGGAGTCGCGGGGCTAAGTTCTCCGCGGGTTGGGCGGGGTCCTACGCGCCGCGCGTCGCCTTGATCAGCGCTTCCATGTGGCCGAGGTACTTTTCCAGCGCCTTGCGGCCGGCCGTGGTCAGGGCGTACTCCGTCTTGGGGACGCGGCCCACGAACGACTTGGTGCACGTGAGGTAGTCCGCTTCCTCGAGCTTGCGGGTGTGGACGCTCACGTTGCCGTCGGTCGTCTTGAGGATCGCCTTCAGCTCGTTGAACGTCAGCGTGGGATTCACGGCAAGGGCGCTGACGATGGCCAGGCGCATCTTCTCGTGGATGAGGCGGTCGAAATCGGGGATCGTCGGTTCGACGACCTCGCGTGTTTTCTGGGCGGTCTTAGCCACCATAGCTCCTTGCGATGACGATTCCGAAAATGACGTGCAGCGCGCCGAAGCCGGCGCCCAGCAGCAGGTTTCCCAGCATGAGCGGCACGAAGACCGCGACGATGCCGAGGGCGATGAAGCCGAGGCCGAGGAAAGAGACGACGCGGATCGAGTAGGCGCCGCCGGAGACGATGCCGGTGCCGTACAGCACGAGCCATGCGGCCGGCAGCGGCTGCACCGCCCCCGCGCGCCAGAGAGCCAGCGTCAGGATCGCGCCGGCGACCATCGGGGCGAAGTAGCAGGTGAAGAAGCGCCGTGAGGAAGCCGACGTGAAGGAGACGTTCGTCCGCTTCGCCTTTCGGGCCATCGACACGCCGCCGATGATCGACCCCACCACTGCCGCGGCGAGCCAGACGGAAATCCAGTCGCGCGGCACACTCACAACCGTATGCCCGATCGCCGTGGCCACGATCGCCACCAGACCGACGATGACCCCACCCCAGCCGGGGATCGAGGTGAACGCGCTGGCGCGCTCCATCGCCTCCCGGATGTACCGGAGGTTGTCGGCCGCGTGCTCGTGGATGGGGACGGGCATGGACACATCATAAGGGCTCAGGGCTCAGGGCGCAGAGCTCAGGTGAGATTCGCGGCGCCAGCCGGGTCGTCCGTGGCGACCGCCAGCGTTGCCTCCTGCCTGAGCCCCGAGCCTTGAGCCCCGAGCCCTCGCGCCCCCTTTGTAACGATTCCGCGTCTAAATTCACCATCCAGCCGGGATTCGGGTGATTTTCCGCACAGCCGCGGCCGATTTCTAACCTAAAATAACCACCAGTCCGACCGGAGGTTCCGTTAGATGCCTGCTTCGATGCGCTCACTGATGCGTAGTGTTGCCGTTGCCTTATTCGTCTTTTTCAACGTTGTCGGCTTGATGGCCGCGACGCTACCGCAGCTCACCGATGCCGAGCTCCTCGGCCGGGCCGACGCGGTCGTCGTCGCCGTCGCCGGCGATGCGGTCTCGCGCGTCCGCGCCGATCGCACGATCGTCACCGATCACACGCTGGTCATCGAGCAGGTCGTCAAAGGCCGGATCGAGACCTCGACCCTCACCGTCACCGAGCTGGGCGGCTTTGCCAACGGCCGCGGCATGATCGTGCCCGGCACGCCCTCCTACGTGAAGGGAGAGCGCGTCGTCGCCTTCCTCCGCCGTGCCGCCGACGGCTCCTGGTTCACCGCCGGCATGGGCCTGGGCAAATTCCACTTCGCGAAGACCGAAGACGGCACCTCGCTCCTCGTGCGCAACCCCGACGGCCTGCACGTCGAAGGAGGCGAAGCCTTCGCCGCCTACAGTGCGGGTGACTTCGTGGAGTACCTCCGCAACGGCGCCACCGGCAGTCTCGCGCGTATCCCGGCGGATGTGGCGAAGAAGCTTCTCCCTGCCACCGAAGCGGCGCCGAGCGCGTACGTGCTCTCGGGCGGCGTCCCCAACCGGCCGGTCCGCTGGAGCGGCTGCGAGACGAACTGCAACCTCGGCTACGTCGTCAACGGCGCACAGCCGGGCGACTCCGGCAGCGGCATCGGCACGGCCATGGGCGCCTGGAGCGGCGATCCGAACTCCGGCATCAACATGGACGTGACCGGCTCCACCGCCGTCAATAACGTCAACGCCGCCGAAGCCGACAACGCCAACACGATCCTCCTCAACAACAGCAGCAGCAACGCGCTGACCGACGCCGTCTGCGACGGCGCGCTCGGCTGCGGGCTGGTCTACTTCAACGGCGCCGAGCACACGTTCAAGGGCGTCACCTTCTACAACATCGACTCCGGCGACGTCATCGTCCGTCCGGGCAACTTCGGGCAGACCGGCTTCGAGGCCATCGTGGCGCACGAGCTCGGGCACACGCTCGGCTTCCGTCACTCCGACGCCGGTACGCCGTTCAGCGGCGACTCGATCATGACGTCGGCTGTCAACACCAACGGCGGGGCGCAGCTCCGCTCGTGGGACGCCGAAGCGCTGGCGATCGTCTACGGCGCCGGCCTTCCCTGCCAGCCGGCCACCGTCCTCAACACCTCGGGTGGCGGCACCGTCAACCAGAACGCCGTCGCCACGCTGCACGTCTCCGCCGGCGGCAGCGAGCCCTTGACCTATCACTGGTACCGCGGCAACCCCGGCGACTTCTCGCAGCCGGTGGGGACGAGCTCCGCGACGTTCCAGACGCCGCCGGTCACCGAACCGATGACCTTCTTCGTCAAGGTGGCCAACGAGTGCGGCAGCGCGACCAGCCAGGCCATCACCGTCCAGCCGCAGGAGTGCTTCCCGCCGGTCATCAACGGGCAGCCGCAGGGCTCGCGCATCACGCCGGGCAACCGCGTCACGCTGAGCGTCCTCGTCGGCGGCAGCCAGCCGTACACGTTCCAGTGGTTCGAGGGCGAGGTTGGCGTGCTGACGAAGCCGGTCGGCACCAACAGCCCGACGTTCCAGACGCCGGTCCTCAACCAGAACACGACGTACTGGGTGCGCGTGCGGAACGACTGCGGCGAGATCAACAGCCAGGCGGCGACGATCATCGTCGCGGCGGGCTGCATCCCGCCGACCATCACCGCTCATCCGGGCGGCGCGAACACGTCCACAGGCCAGAAGGTGAACTTCTCGGTCAGTGTCACGGGCGACGCCCCCTTCACCTACCAGTGGTATCGCGGCGAGGTCGGCGACACGTCGATTCCGGTGCCGAACAGCAACTCCGCGAACATCCAGATCGGACCGCTCGACATCTCCGGGACCTTCAAGTTCTGGGTGCGCGTGACGAACCAGTGCGGCAGCGCGAACAGCAACGCCGCGGTCGTGACCGTCGTCTGCCTGCCGGCCGCCAAGCCGGTCGTCTTCGCACCGCCGATCACGCCGTCGAGCTCCGATTACGAGGTCTCGTGGACGGGCGACCTGACGATGTCGTCGCGCTTCGAGCTGCAGGAGTCGCGCACCTCCGACTTCAGCAACGCCCCGACCGTGCCGGTGCTTTCGGCGCTCAAGATGCGCGTGACCGCGCACACCGAGATCATCACCGACACGCGCTTCTGGTACCGCGTTCGCGCCATCACGGCCTGCAACAACCAGCCGAGCGAATGGTCGGATCCGGTCAGCACCGTCGTGACGCGGCCGCTGCCGCCGACCAGCAGCGAGTTCTCCCTCAGCGTCGCCTCGACCGCCACGCAGGTCGTCCGGCAGGAGATCCTCATCCCCGGCTTCGGCGAGACCGCCACGAACGCCGACCGCTTCTCCGTCACCACAGACCAGCCGTGGCTGACGATCAACCCCGCGTCCGGCGCACTGTCGGCCGGCGGCACGACCATCAATCTCCAGATCAATCCGACGGCGCTGCCGATCGGCTCGACGACCGCCACCATCACCATCACCCGCACCCAGGGCAGCGGCAAGGGCAGCGTGGGCGTCCACGCCGATCCGCCGCCGACGAATGTCCCGGTCTCGGTCAGCCGCGTCACCCCGGTGTCGCCGCTGCCGCGCTCCACGACGCCGCCCCCGGGCACGCTGATCATCCCGGCGCTGGCGCACGCGGACGGCTTCAACTCCCGCTTCCAGTCGGACGTGCGCATCACGAACACGTTCACGGCGGCGATGACGTACGAGCTGTCGTACACGCAGACGCAGACGAACGGCACGCAGCAGGGCAAGCGCACGACGATGACGATCGAGGCCAATGAAACGAAGGGCCTCAACGACGTCGTCAAGGCGTGGTTCGGCGCCGGCCTCCTCGGCGAGTTCGGCGTCGGCACGCTCGAGATCCGCCCCATCGCCGTGGCCAGCACCCCGGGCGGCGGCGGCTCGCCGGTCATTCCGCTCACGACCGTCGCGTCCAGCCGCACCTACAACGTGACGCCGAACGGCACGCTCGGACAGTTCATCCCCGCGCTGCCGCTCTCCGCCTTCATCGGCAAGCTCGCCGACGGCGAGCAGCAGGCGCTCATCAGCCTTCAGCAGGTGGCGCAGAGCACTTCCTACCGCACGAATCTCGGCTTCGTCGAAGGTGCGGGCGAAGGCGCGGAGATGCTGGTGAAGCTCTTCGACGGCAGCAATCGCGAGATCGCGTCGAAGGCGCTCAATCTCTCCCCGTACGAGCACCGCCAGATCGCTTTCCCCGAGTTCTTCCCGAACACGCAGGTCGCCGACGGCCGCGTCGAAGTGCGCGTCACGAACGGCAACGGCCGCGTGACCGCCTACGCGTCGGTCCTCGACAACAAGACCTCCGACCCGCTGCTCGTCTTCCCCGTCCAGGCGGCGAAGGTGCAGGCGACCCGCTTCGTCGTGCCGGGCGTCGCGGAGCTGAACAACGGCGCCGCGAACTTCCACACCGACATGCGCATCTACAACGGCGCTTCGTCGCCCGTCGCGCTGCAGCTCCACTACTTCCCCCAGACCGGTACGGCCCCCGCGCCGCTGCCGTTCACGCTGCAGCCGGGCGAAGTGCGCGCCATCGATAACGTCCTCCCGACGCTCTTCAGCCTCACGAACAGCGGCGGCGCGGTCGCCGTCACGGCGCCGAACGAGACGCCCGTCGTCGTCACGGCCCGCACCTACAGCCGCGACGCCAACGGCGGCACCTTCGGCCAGTTCATCCCCGCCGTCTCCGCCGCCGACGCGGTCGGCACCGGCGACCGCAACCTCGAAGTGCTGCAGCTCGAGGAGTCGGCGCAGTTCCGCTCCAACCTCGGCCTCGTCGAAGTGACCGGCAACGACGTCCTCATCGAGATCTACGGCTACCCGCAGGGCTCGCGCGTGGCGGCGAAGGCGGAAGTGCTCCTCAAAGCGAACGAGTTCCGCCAGCTCAACCGAGTCATGGCGTCGCTCGGCTTCCCCAACACCTACAACGGCCGCGTGAGCATCCGCGCCATCGCCGGCGAAGGCCGCGTGGCCGCATACGGCTCGGTGGTGGACAACCGCACGCAGGACCCGACGTACGTGCCCGCGCAGTAACGATTCGTTTGATTTGGTTTGGCCCCGGGTGAAAACCCGGGGCTTTTTTGTTTCTGGGGCGCGGGACGATAGGACGGATAGGACGAATAGGACTGCGGTAGATCGGGCTTTTGTCCTATTCGTCCTATCCGTCCTATAGGTCCTATCGTTCCCCTAGTCCGCCACCAGCCACCACGTTTCGATGTCACCGCCGGTAGCGCGCACCACCGGGTAGTCGGCGCCTGCGCGGATCTCTTCGATGATGGCGCGCTTCTTTTCGCCCGCGGCCAGCACGTAGCGCACGCCGGCGGCGCGGATCACGGGCAGCGTCAGCGTCACGCGCCACTGTTCGAGGCGCGGGACGTACACGGCGGCGGCTACGCGATCATCGACCTCCAGGACCGGCGTCCCAGGAAACAAAGACGCGGTGTGGCCGTCGTCGCCGCAGCCGAGAAGGATCACGTCGAGTTGCTCGATCGCCAGCTCTCGCCAGCGGCGCTCGAAGCCGGCGGCCGTCGCCTCGGCGTCACCCTCCGCGGTGTCGAAGAAGAGAAACCGGTGCGATGGCGGCAATCCCTGCGCGAACAGCGTACGCTCGATCATCGCCGCGTTGAATTGCGGATCGTCGCGCGGCACGTGGCGCTCGTCGACGACGACCCATGTGATCTCCGCCGCCTCCAACTGTTCGCGCCACGGCGATTGCCCGAGCAGCTCGTAGAGCGGTTTCGGCGTGGAGCCACCGGAGAGCGCGATCACCGTCCGTCCTTCGGGACGCACGCGCTGCACGATCGCACGCGCGGCGGCGGTGACCAGGTCGGAGAGCGACGTGAAGCTCCGCAGGTTCATGGCGTCACGCGACCCGCCGCGCCAGCCGTGCGGCCAGCGGCAGCGTCTTCAACAACACGCGATCCGATTCCGGGCGCTTGAGCTGGCGCACGATGAGGTCTCCGCGGCCGTGCGAGAGCACGCGCGTGACGCATTCGAACGTGCTGTGCGTGCCGTCGACGCTCGTGATCAGGACGCCGCGCTCGCGGTCGCGGTGGATCGTGGCCACCGAGTCGTCGCTGAAGCGGATCTCGACCGACTGCATGCTCTTCGCGTGCTCGTCGGAGACCAGCCGGAAGTCGATCTCGCCGCGCTCGATGCGGCCGTCGAGGTCGACGTCATGCCCGAGCTGCGCCGAGATCCAGCCGGCATACAGCAACCGTTGCGCGGTCTTGCCGAACGAGCCGCCCGGCCCGCTGATGTGCAGGCTGCGGATCGCGCGCATCCGCTCGCGCATGCGCGGCGGCTCGAACAGCGACGCGGTCGCCGCACGCCATTCCTCCAGCCGCACCCAGTTCAGATCGGCGGGCGAGGTCGTGGTCTTCTCCGCGATCCGCGCCACCAGCGCGAGATCCGAGGGATGGTCGAAGTGGGAGGAATCGACGATGAGCCGGTCGGCGGGTGCGAGCAGCGCCTGCACGTACTCCCCATGCTCTCCCGGCAGATCGCCGAGCCACCACACCGCCACCGGCATGTCCGGAATCAGCAGCGCGCTGACGAGCGGCGGCACGTGATGGATGCGCTCCCCGCTCGCGATGATCGCGATCTCCTCGGAGCACACCTGCTTCTCTTTCCGCACGAGATGACAGTTCGCCGAGATCCACGACGAGATGTCGTCCTCGCCGTCGGGCGACGAATGGATGATGATCGAGCGCTGCGGCACCGACTCGCTCGCGCGGCCGAGCGTCTCCGTCGCCAGCGTGTGGTGCTCCTTCTCCCAGGTGTGCGCGACGACGTTCCACAACGCGGCGCGCGTCACCGGCTTCTCCCCTTCCCGCGGCTCGTTGCGCCACAGATCGGCGAGCGACTTCTCGATCGACGAGTAGTCGACCTTCACCTCTTCTTCTTTCGTCACGGGCGCCTCCACTTGCGGCCGTCACGCTCGAGCAGAGTGTCGGCCGACGGCGGGCCCCACGTCCCGGCGCTGTACGGCTCCGGCGCGGCACCGTCGCCGGCCCACGTCTGCAGCAGCGGATCGAGCCACGCCCAGGCCGTCTCGATCTCGTCGCGGCGGGCGAAGAGCGTCGCGTCGCCAACCATCGTCTCCAGCAGCAACCGCTCGTACGCCTCGGGTGGCTCCGCTCCGAACGACGTCGCGTAGCGGAACTCCATCGTCACCGGCGCCGTGCGCACCGTCGGCCCCGGCACCTTCGAATCGAACTTCAGCGAGATCCCTTCGTCCGGCTGGATGCGGATCGTCAGCACGTTCGGATGCGTGCGCACGCTCGACGGCCGGTTGAACAGCGGGTACGGCGCCGGACGGAAGTGGATCGAGATGTCGGTGACACGCTTCGGCAGCCGCTTCCCCGCGCGGAGATAGAACGGCACGTCCGCCCATCGCCAGTTGTCGATGAAGACCTTCAGCGCCGCATAGGTCTCCGTGCGCGAGTGCGGAGCGACTTTCTCTTCACGGCGATAGGCCACGGCGTGCTCGCCGAGGACAGAGCCGTCGGCGTATTGCCCGCGAACGGCGAGCTGCTCCAGCCCCGTCTGCGGGAACTCGCGCAGCGCGCGGAGCACCTTCACCTTCTCGTCACGCACCGCGTTCGCTTCGAACGCGACCGGCGGCTCCATCGCGATGAGGGAGACGAGCTGCAGCATGTGGTTCTGCAGGATGTCGCGCGCGATGCCCGCCGAATCGAAATACGCGCCGCGCTTCTCGACGCCGATCGACTCGGCGACCGTGAGCTGCACATGGTCAATGTATTGACGGTTCCAGAACGGCTCGAAGATCCCGTTCGCGAAACGCAGCACGAGGAGGTTCTGCACCGTCTCCTTGCCGAGGTAGTGATCGATGCGGAAGACCTGGCGCTCGCGGAACGTGGAGACGGCCACGCGATTCAGCTCGACCGCCGATTTGAGGTCGTGACCGAACGGCTTCTCGATGATCACTCGCGTGTACGGGCCGTCCATCTCCGGATCGTTCACCAGCCCCTCCGCGCCGAGGAGCTTGGAGATGACCGGGAAGAACTGCGGCGGCACCGCGAGGTAGAAGATGCGCCGCCCGCCGGTGCCGCGCGTGCGGTCGAACTCGTCGAGCCGTTTGCGGAGACGGAGGTACGCCTCCGGCTCGGTGAACTCCCCCTGCACGTAGAAGAGGCCTTTGGCGAAGTTGTCCCACACCGCGTCGTCGACCGGTTGCGCGCGCGCGTGCTTCTCGACAGCTTCGCGCATCGAGGCGCGGAACGACTCGTCGGTCTGCTCCGGGCGCGAGATACCGACGATCGTCTGCCCGGGCGGCAGCAGGCCGTCGTGCGCCAGCGAATAGAGACCCGGGATCAGCTTTCGCTGCGTCAGGTCGCCCGAGGCGCCGAAGATGATCAGGCAGGATGCCTCGGGCATCCGTTCCTGCTCCAGCCCCTCGCGGAACGGGTTGGTTTCCACCGCGGTCGTCGTCATGGATGGATTCTATGTGCCTTCCGGCTCCGTGGGGGCAATAGGACGAATGGGACCAATAGGACGGATAGGACGAATGGAACGACGGAACCTGGAGGAATTGCAGCCGCCCGTGAGATCGGCGACGGCCGATGTGTCACCCGTCCCATAGGTCCTATTCGTCCCTATTCGTCCTATACCTCCCATTCGTCCTATCGGTCCTCTGCGCCTCGGCGCTGGCGCTGGATTCAATGCTATGCTCCGGCATCAAAACTGAATCGCCATTCAGTGAGGTAAAAATGCAGAACACATCGCGTGTTGCCGTCGTCCGCGGGCTCCGCACTCCTTTCGCGAAATCGGGGACGGTCTACGGCCATCTCTCCGCACTCGACCTCGGGAAGATCGTCGTGGCGGAGCTCGTCGAGCGCTCGGGCATCGACCCGAACGACGTGCAGGAAGTCGTCTTCGGCAACGTCATCCCCTCGGTCAAAGCGCCGAACATCGCGCGCGAGATCGTGCTCGGCACCGGCCTCCCCCGGAAGATCCCCGGCTTCAGCGTGAGCATGGCGTGCGCGTCGGCGAATCAGGCGATCACCGCCGCCTCGGACATGATCTTCCGGGGCTACGCCGATGTCGTCATCGCCGGCGGCAGCGAGTCGCTCTCGGACGTGCCCATCCTTTTCTCGAAGAACTTCTCGAACGCGCTGGTCAGCGCGTCGAAGCAGAAATCGGTCGGCGGCAAGCTCGGCGCCTTCACGAAGATCCGCCCGAAGGACCTCGCGCCCGACGCCCCCGCGATCGCGGAGTCGACGACCGGCCTGACGATGGGCGAATCGGCCGAGAAGATGGCGAAGGAAAACCAGATCGCGCGTGAAGCGCAGGACAAGTTCGCGCTGCAGAGCCACGTCCGCGCGGCCGAGGCGACGGCGAACGGGCGGTTCAAGGACGAGGTGATGAACGTCGTCGTGCCGCCGCAATACGAGACCGTCGTGGAGACCGACAACCTCATTCGCGGCGATTCGACGCTCGAAGCCATGGCCAAGCTGCGTCCCGTGTTCGACCGCAAGTACGGCACGATCACGGCCGGCAACGCGTCGCCGCTGACGGACGGCGCGGCGGCGGTGCTCCTCATGTCGGAAGAGCGCGCGAAGGCGCTCGGTCTGAAGCCGATCGGCTACATCAGAAGCTACGCGTACGCGGCAACCGATCCGTTCGACCAGTTGCTGCAGGGGCCGGTCTTCGCGCTGCCGACGGCGCTGGAGCGTGCCGGCGTCACGCTGAAGGACATCGGCGTCATCGAGATGCACGAGGCGTTCGCGGCGCAGGTGCTGTCGAACATCCAGTGGATCGGCTCGAAGAAGATCGCGCAGGAGAAGCTCGGGCGGAGCGAACCGGTCGGCGACATCGATCCGGAGAAGATCAACCGCACCGGCGGCTCCATCGCCCTCGGCCACCCGTTCGGCGCGACCGGCGCACGCATCGTGACGACGGTCTGCAACGAGCTGCAGCGCACCGGCGAACAGTACGGCCTGGTGACCGTCTGCGCCGCCGGCGGCATCGGCGTGGCGATGGTGCTGGAGAAAGAGTAGCGCTTTACCGGAGCAGCGCAGCAATAAGGGAAGCAAGTGGGACGTCCATGAAGACGACTTCATGGAGGTGTAATGTGATCCGTTCCCGCATCGTGTTGCTGTTCTCCCTTCTTCTCACCACCACCCTCTACGCGCAGAACCTCGACATGGGCTCGAGGTACGAGTTCATCGACCAACAGGCTCTGACAGTGACGACGACGTTCAAAGACGCCGTCGTCACCACGGAGCGCATGCCGAGCGGCGATCTCCTGACGACGCTCGCGACGATCGACGGGCAGACCGCCGCGTCGATGACGGGGATCGCCTCGAAGACGGAGCTGCGCTTCCGTATCCACGCCGACCGCGCCACCGATTCCTTCACCGCAAAGATGACGATGCGCCGCCCCACCGCCGACTGGGCGAACGCGCAGCTCTATCTTCTGTGGAAGGAGCGGGTCCGCGGCAGCCGCAACGTCACCTGGCAGGGTGACTTCATCACGCGGCTGCCGAAGGCGCGGCTCGCCGTCGAAGCAGCGCCGACGCGGCAGACCGTCGCCGATCAGGTGCTGGAGATCGAGACGAAGTTTGCCGACGCGCGCGTCCGCTCCGTTCGCCACCAGACAGACGGCGTCAAGGCGCCCACGTGGACGACCGGCCTCTGGCGCGGCGAGCACGTGCTCGTGAAGATGCGCTACTTCGCGGCGGACGAGGCGCTCGAGTGGCTCGAGCCGAACGGCCAGATCGCGTACGTCAACCGGCAGAACCTGGAGCAGCCGTGGACGTTCACGCCCAACCCGGCGTGGGCGAACATCCAGGCGTACAGCCTCTACTACCACCATCGGGAGAAGGGTACGTTGCCGGAAGGGAACGTGGTGCCGAAGCCGGCGCCCGAGCCGGGACGGCTGCACGTCGACGCCGATTACGACGGCTGCACCGGCCTGCACTGGCTCGACGACACCGTCTACCGCGCGTGCTGCGATGAGCACGACCGCTGCTACAACAAGGCGAACCCGAACTGCACGGCGTGGTCGTGGATCTGGCCGGGAAGCTGGCACTGCTTCATCTGCAACATCAACGTCGTCCGCTGCTTCCTGACGGCGCCGGGAGGTCCCGGCACGTGGAATCCCCGGAACCAAGACCCAATCGACGGCTCCTGCGGGTACGACGAGGGGTTCATCTGCCCCGCGTATTGCTCGTACTGCAAGTAACGGAACTGGTGGGGGACGGCGGTTCACGCCGTCCCCTACACTTCTCCCATGCGCATGCTGCTCGCTCTCCTGGTGCTGTTCGTCGCCACCGACACGCCGATCCTGGACGCCGTGTCCACCACGAGCGGCACACTCGTGATCACCAAACGCGCGGTGGTGCGTCTCGACGAGACCGGCCGCGTGACGAAGACGACGCGGTTCGCCACGAAGGAAAAGCTGTTCCCGGCGGTCATCGTCGACGAGACGACGTTCGCCGGTCTGGGCGACCGGAGCCTGCTCCTGCTCGCCGCGGACGGACGGATCACCGCGGAAGTGCCGGCGGAGTACGCGACGGAGCTCGCCGCGATCGACCTCGCCGGCGGAGGACGCGGCGTGGCGATGGAGCTGCCCCGCGCGAAGCAGATCGTGCTCGTCGACGCGCGGGGACGCACGCGGGGACGCGCCTCGTTCCGCCACTACATCAGCGCCATGCGCGCGCTCGGCGAAGAGCTGTACGTTGCCACCTATCCGGACGAGCGCCGCGGCACGACGCTGTACCGCGTCCGCGTCGGCGAAGAACCGCACGCACTGCATTCCCTGCGGGCGATCGGCGACTTCGACATACTGCCGCGAACCCGGCAGTACGTGACCATCGACGACGACGCCGTCGAGTTGCGCGCGCTGGACGACGGTGCCGTGGCACGGCGCCTGCCGCTGCGCGGCGCCGGTTGGTACCGCAACGTGCACGCGGTGGAACTGGAGAACGGCGCGCTGGTGGTGGCCCTCGACGGCAGCGGCGGCCGCGAGCGCAGCCGCATCGTGGCGTGGTCACCATCGGGCGCCGTGCTGCACGATGAAACGGTGAAGAAGCACACGCATGCAGTGCGCGCCGCCGCGGCGGACCGGGCGCTGATCGTGGATGAGGGAAAGGTGTGGGTGCTGACGGTGCCGTGATGCGCCCTGGCACCGATAGCACGCGGGGGGCGGCGCATTCGTCCTATCCGTCCTCTAGGTCCTATCTGTCCTGTTCGTCCCCTCGTTCCCTGTAACCACGTGCCCGACGGCCCCCGTGGCATACTTCCCTCCGCTGTGAAAACCGTCCACGCTGTCTGCCCTCACGATTGCCCCGATACCTGTTCGATGCTCGTCACTGTCGACGGTGATCGGGCCGTCCGCGTCGCGGGGAATCCCGACCACCCGGTCACGCGCGGCTTTCTCTGCACGAAGGTTTCGAAGTACCTCGAGCGCACCTACCATCCCGATCGCCTCGCGTATCCGCAGATCCGCGTGGGCAAGAAGGGCGAGGGAAAGTTCCGCCGGGCCACGTGGGATGAAGCGCTCGAGCTCACGGCCGCGCGACTGAAGACCGCCATCGCCGAGCATGGGCCGCAGTCCGTCCTCCCCTACTCCTACGCCGGCACGATGGGCGTCGTGCAGGGGGAGTCGATGTCGATGCGCTTCTTCCATCGCATCGGCGCGTCGCTGCTCGACCGCACGATCTGCGCAACCGCCGGGATGGAAGCGTGGAACCACACGTACGGCATCCGCATGGGGACCGACACCGAAGCGATCCCCAACGCGAAGCTGATCCTCCTCTGGGGGACGAACACCCTCACGTCGAATCCGCACCTCTGGCCGTTCGTCCGCGAAGCGAAAGCGAACGGTGCGACGACGATCTGCATCGATCCGATCCGCACGCGCACCGCCGCGGCGTGCGACGAGCACATCGCCATTCGCCCCGGCACCGACGCGGCGCTGGCGCTGGCCATGGCGCACATCATCTTTCGCGACGGCCTCGAAAACCGTCCGTGGCTCGACGAAATGGTCGTCGGCTGGGAAGCACTGCGCGATGACGTCCTCCGCAACTACGCGCCGGAACGCGTGGCGGCCATCTGCCGGATCGACGTGGAGACGATCGAGCAGCTCGCGCATCGCTATGCGGCGGCGCGGCCGTCGTTCATCCGCCTCAACTACGGACTGCAGCGTCACGCCGGCGGCGGCAACGCCGTGCGCGCGATCATCACGCTGCCCGCGCTCACCGGCGCCTGGGAAGAAGCGGGCGGCGGCGCACAGCTCTCGACGTCGCAGACGTTCACGCTCGATGCGGCCGCCGTCGATCGCCGCGACCTCATCCCCCACGGCACCCGCACCATCAACATGTCCCGCCTCGGCGAAGCGCTGACCGAGACCAACGATCCGCCGGTCAAAGCGATGATCGTCTACAACTCCAATCCCGGCTCCATCGCTCCCGACCGCGAGCGCGTGCTCGCCGGGCTGCGGCGCGACGATCTCTTCACCGTCGTCCTCGAGCACTTCCAGACCGACACCGCCGACTACGCCGACGTCCTCCTGCCGGCAACGACGCAGCTCGAGCACGAGGACCTGCACAAGGCGTACGGCCACATCTACCTCCAGTACAACGCGAAATCCATCGAGCCGCGCGGCGAAGCGCTGCCGAACAGCGAGATCTTCCGCCGTCTCGCGGCGAAGATGGGGCTCGATGAGCCGATGTTCCGCGACAGCGACGAAGAGCTGATGCGCCAGGCGCTGCACGGCAGCGGCTTCACGCTCGAGGAACTGCGCGAGCGCGATTCCGTGCGCCTGCCGTTCGACGCGCCGCACCGTCCGTTCGCACGCGGCACGAAGCTCCCGACGGCCAGCGGGAAGATCGAGATCCTCTCCCCCGCCGTCGGTCTGCCGTCGTACGTGCCGCCGTACGAGTCGGAGGAGCGCGCGCCGGAGCTGGCGCAGCGTTACCCGCTCGCGCTGCTCTCGCCTCCCGCGCACTCGTTCCTCAACTCGAGCTTCGTCAACGTGGCCTCGCTGCGGCGCAGCGCCGGGAAGCCGACGCTGGAGATCCACGCCGACGACGCCGTGCGGCGTGGCATCGCCAGCGGCCAGCGCGTGGTCATCCACAACGACCGCGGCTCGTTCAGCGCGGAAGCGGTGGTGACGGACCGCGTGCGCCCGGGCGTCGTCAGCGCGCCGTCGATCTGGTGGGGACGGCTGACCGAGGATGGCGCCAACGCGAACCAGACGACATCACAGGCGCTGACGGACATCGGCCGCGGGGCCACCTTCTACGACAACCTGGTGGATGTGCGGCCGGCGTAGCAGGGGCCTACTTAGTTGTCCGTTGTCCGTTGTCCGTTGTCCGTTGTCCGTGCCTCTACTTGCCTACCGCGCAGCACGGAAAACGGAAAACGGAAAACGGACCACGCGCCTCGTTCCTGCACAAAAAAAGAGCGCCGGCAGACTGCCCGGCGCTCTCCACAGCAAACAACGGAAAACTAGGTCGTGGTCGTGCTCGTGGTGCCGGTCGTGTCGGTCGACGTCACGGACGTGTCGGTCGACGTGCCGCCCATCGTGTTCGTCTGGGCCGACGTGTCGGTCTCGGACGAGATGGTCGTCGTCTGGGTCGTCTCGGTCTGAATGACCGACGTGTCGGTGGCGACGGTGTCGGTCACAACGGTGTCGGTCGAGGTCTGCTCGCCCTGCTTGCAGCCGAAGGCGAGAACGAGCGTGAGGCACGTGAGCATGATCAGAAATTTCTTCATTTGGGTAAAACTCCTCTTTCCTTGCGTATTCGTTTTGATGGACGTTGGGAAAACGCCTGTGGGTGCCTACATCACCTCCTTCTCCTGTTGAGCCTGAAGTGGCTTGCGAACGGCGTGCCGGGGCAGGGCTCAGGGCCCAGGACTCAGGGCTCAGGGAGCTCCGCTCGGCGACACTCTCCGTGCGCGCAGCTCCCTGAGCCCTGAGCCCCGCCCCGAGGTACACTCCGCGGCATGACGCTCGTACTACTCCCGGTGACGCTGGTGGCCCTCCTTTGGGTGGCGATGATCGTGCTCAACGAGCGGAAGGGGCTGTTCCGTTGCGACCGCTTCCCCTCGCCCGTCGCGAAATGGTTCGCCTATGTCTGGCTGGGCGTCCTGATGATGGGGCTGACCCTCGTGGTGACGGGGGCCGCGCGACAGCCGGCGACGCTGAAACAGCTTGCACAGACCCCTTTCTACTCGGTTTTCTCGCTGCACGCCATCCTGGTCGTGTTCCTCATCGTCTGGTGGCTCGTCAGCGGACGCCCCTCGATGCGGGAATTCCTCAACATCCGCCATGAGAACGGCCTCGAGGTGACGTCGGTCGGCATCTCCGTCGGCGTCGGGGCGTGGATGATCATGATCGCGGTCGCGCTGACGGCGGGGCTCATCCTGCAGGCGACGGGCGGCATGCCGGCCAATCCCGAGCCGCCGGCGATGATCAGCTGGATGGTGGCGCTCCCGATCTGGAAGAAGGCGTTGATCGTGTTGTCGGCGATGACGGTCGAGGAGGCGTTCTTCCGCTCGTTCCTGCAGAAGCGCATCGGGCTGATCGCCTCGACGATCCTCTTCTCCCTCGCCCACTTCACGTACGGCCAGCCGCTGCTGCTGATCGGCATCACCGTCGTCTCGCTGATCATCGGCTACACGTTCTACCGCACGAAAAACGTGCTGCCCGGCGTCATCGCGCACGGGGTGTTCGACGCCATCCAGATCTTCATCATTGCGCCGCTGGCGCTGAAGATCGCCGGCGCGGGGATGTGAGGCGCTGCGCGCGGTTTTCGGTTGTCGGTTTTCGGTTGTTGGTGCTGTGCCCCACGCCGCTGACTACCGAAAACCAACAACCGAAAACCTACCGTCCTACTGTTCCGACACTACGACGCCGTCCCCTTCGAAGCGGATCTTGAAGCCGGTGTCGTCGTGGCTTTCGATCATCACGTTCTCCAGCGACTTGTCGTCCATCACGGCGGGAATCAGGTTGCCGGTCCAGGCGACGAGCGAGTTCGATGAGATCGACAGCGGGTACTCGCGGGTGACGCGGAGGGTCAGCGGCTCGATCGACGTGGAGATCGCCAGCGAGCCTTTGCCGAAGATCTTCACCGTGTCGATCTTGCGCTGGTACGAGGCGTCGTAGATCGGCTCGACGCGGTACGTCAGCGAGTCTTCGAGCGCGAGGAGGTTGCGTCCTTCGACGTAGATGAATTCGTCGTTGAGGTCGAGGAGGAACGTCTTGCGTCCCTTCTCGTAGACGAAGATCTTCCCCTGCCCCACGGCTTTGACCAGCGTCTGCGCGGTGGTGCCGAGGAGGACGGATTCGGCGACGAACTTGAGGTTGCCGGAGTAGCTGGAGACGGTGCCGCGCTTCACGTGCACGCTGCGCGCGAAGTTGATCTCGAGGAAGCCGTTCTCGTGGAGGGTGAAGGTCTTCGACGCCCCTTCGATTTTGCGGGCGACGTCGATGCGCTTCGCCTCGACGTGCTGCGGCTCGTCGACGGCGTCCTGCAGCTTTCGCGCGGCGGTGGTGGCCGCGGAATCGAGCGCCAACGGCAGCGGCGCGGGCGCCGGCATCGGTGCTGCCGTGACGGGCGCCGGCGTCGGCGTGGTGCCGGGCTGCGTCCGAGTCTCTGGTGGCGGGACTTTGATGGCCGGGATCTTCTGCGTCGTGACCTGCGGTGGCTGTGGCGCCGCGGGCATCGGCTTCGGCGCAGGCGGCGCGACGGGAGCCGGTGCCGGTGCGGGCGCCGCTACCGGAGCAGGAGCGGGAGTCACTGCCGGCGGCCTCATCTCCACTTCCACTTCGCGAACCAGCTTGTCGGCGCCGGCGAACTTGAGGTGCTCGAGGGCGAGGCCGAACTTTCGCTTCTGCCGGTACAGCAGCCCGAGGTAGAGGTGCGACTTGGCGTAGTTGGGGCGGAGCTCGACGGCGCGGAGGAGGAACTGCTCCGCCTCTTCGAGCTTTCCCTGCTTGAAGAGGATGAGACCGAGGTTCGAGTGGAGGATGAAGACGTTGGCGTTCTCGCGCACGAGGCGGCGGTAGATCACTTCCGCTTCGGGGAACGCGTTGGTCTTGAAGTAAACGAGACCGAGGAGATTGAGGACGTCGGAGTCGTCGGGGCGCAAGCGCTGCGCCGCTTCCAGCTCGCGCCGCGCCTCCGCGTAACGTCCTTCCTGAAACGCCTCGCGCCCGCGGTTGTAATGCAGCAGGAAAACGCCCTGATCGAACGGGGGCGCTACAACGGGGTCACGCTCAGGCATGCGGGACGGATTGTAGCTTAGGGCTCAGCGCTCAGGGCTCAGGGCTCAGGAATTAGCAGATCGTTTCATCCGGCCGGGCGCTGGAACACCCCGCGAAATGGACGCCAGCACAGCAAAGTCCGAGGAGCGCATGCCCCTGAGCCCTGGCCCCTGAGCCCTGAGCCCTGAGCCCTGGCCCCTGCTACTGCGTCCCCAGCACCTTCATGCCCGGCACCATGGCCATGGCGAGCGGCTTTGCCGCGGCAGCGGCGATGGGCTGGGCCGCGGCCGCGCCGAAACCGCCGCGGAGTTTCTTCACACCGCGGCCGCCGGCGAAGAACGTGCCGCCGCCGCCCTGCGGTCTGCCGTAGTAGACCGTCAGCGCGCGGGCGACGTACGTCTGCGTCTCCTCGTACGGCGGGATGCCGCCGTAGCGGAGGACGGCGTTCTCCCCGGCGTTGTAGCCGGCGAGCATGCGGCGGAGGTCATCGCGGAAAAGCTTCTGCAGGTCGGCGAGGAACTTCACGCCTCCGCGGATGTTCTCTTCGGGGTCGTTGATGTCCTTCACGCCGTAGCGCTTCGCGGTGGCCGGCATCAACTGCATCAGGCCGCGCGCGCCTTTGTTGGAGACGCAGTTCGCGTTGAAGTTCGACTCGACCTGGATGACGGCGCGGACGAGGACGGGATCGACGCCGTAACGCGCGGCGTGGCGCTCGATGATCTCGTCGTACTTCGTGCGGCGGTCGTGCTGCTTGGCCAGCCAATCCCAGTTGGTGCCTTTGCCGCCGCCGGCGACGCCGAAGTTCGAGATGACCTTCGTCCCATCGCGCTTGACGACCAGCTTCACCTGCGCCATCGCAGGCGTCGCAAGCAGCACCAGCCCCACCATCACCGCGGCGAAACGCATCGCGTGATGCTAGCACAGGCCTCTCCGCTGTCCATCGGTCCCATTCGTCCCCTCTGTCTCATTGGTCCCATCGCTCTCCATTGCAGCGGCCTAGAATTGCGCACATGTCATTCGCACCGATACAGAAGGAAGTCGACGACTGGATCTCGCAATTCGAAGAGGGCTATTTCGCGCCGCTGCCGATGCTCGCGCGGCTGACGGAGGAAACGGGGGAGCTTGCCCGTGCGCTGATGCATCGTCACGGCGGCAAGAAGCCGAAAGCAGGAGAAGCGGAGGGGAACGTCGGTGAAGAGATCGCGGATGCGATCTTCGTCCTCGTCTGTCTGGCCAATTCATTACAGATCGACCTGGATGAAGCCTTCAAAGTAATGATGGAGAAATACAAAAAGCGCGACAAAGACCGTTGGACGCGCAAAGACCGACCCGATGTCCGGTAATGCTCCACTGTTACATGGCGACATTTTTTACGGAACGGCCATATTTCGACCAAAAATGTTAGACTTTGTCCATCCAATACATTGAGGTCGGCAACATCCCCAAAGGCTCGTCCATGGGCATTGCGGGGGACGGATTTCATTTTGTTTTCCGCCTGACCGTTGCCGGACAGGAGATCGGTTATGGATGGCCTTCTGCGGTCGCTCATCAAAACCGTGCGTCGCCGCCTTCGGGCGGATGAAGAGGTTACCGTCGAAGCGGTGACCAAAGAGCTCGGATACACGCGGCAATACATTTCGGGCCGCTTTCACCGCGTCACCGGCCGTCTCCTCAGTCATTTCCTGAAGGAAAAACGGCTCGAGAAAGCGGCACGGCTGCTCAAAGCCGGCAATCTGCGCGTCTCCCAGATCGCCCGCCGCTGCGGCTTCGACTCGGAGAATTACTTCCGCCAGCAGTTCCGTCAGCGTTATGGGATGTCGCCGCGCCAGTTCCGCGCGAACGGCTCCATGCGCGGCGGCATGCTGCGCCGGACGGCGATCCCGGTCACCGCGGCCTGACGTCCGCGACCTAGCGGCGCACCAGTGCGCGCGACTCGAGTCCGCTGCACTGGCGTATGTGCGCACTGTGCCGCCGCACGGTGTGTGCGCCGCTACGATTGCTCGGCGTCGTACGCCGCTTCGATCCACAGGTACTGACGCGTATTGGCGTCGGCGGCTCGTGTAGATGCGAGATAGCCGGCATACCGCCAGACGCGGCGCGGCCACGAACGCGGCGTGCCGTGCTTCGCCAGATGTTCGCGATGCTCTTCCGCGGACGCAAAAGTGATCGAGCGCAACGGCGCCGCCAGCCGGACGACCGTCCCCTGCACCGTCACTTCCTCCCACTCCCCCTTGTTCGCGAAGCGGAGGTAATTGCGCCGGTGGAACAGACGCACTTCGCCGTCATCTTTCGTCAGGTGCAACGGCTTGCCGGCATACACCGGGATCGACTTGATGCGGAAGCCGCGAGCGCTCCCCACGCTCGCCGCGTTGAAGATCTCCTGCGCCAGCGTCTCGTCGATCTGCTCCCGTTCGCGCACGATCAGGATCCAGTCGGCCGTCGCCGCGTCGAGTGCGAGGTTGAACTCCGCGCGATGCTGCGCCAGCGGCGCGCGCGGCGGCACGTCCAGCACGAGCTGCTCGAGGTGCGAGAAGCGGCGCGTCAGCGGCTCCAGGTCTTCCGCGTGGACGTGGCCGAGGGTGACGATGCTGAGTTTCATGACCGAGGGCTCAGGGCCCAGGGCCCCGGGCTCAGGCAGCGGTTCTCCTGAGCCCGGGGCGCTGAGCCCCGGGTCCTAATCCTCTACTTTCTCGTGGATGCGCGTGATGCTGGCCGCGCGGCCGGTCGTCTCGTCGATCTCGATCATGGCGCCGGAGAGGCGCACGTCGCGCTTGGCCACTTCGAGCTTGCGCGGCACGTTGAAGAGAAAACGGTGCAGCGCTTCCTCGGGACGGAAGCCGATGACGGAGTCGTACGCGCCGCTCATCCCGACGTCGGTCTGATACGCGGTGCCGGCGGGGAGAATGCGCTCGTCGGCCGTCGGCACGTGCGTGTGCGTACCGAGGACGGCGGAGACGCGGCCGTCGAGATAGCGCCCCATGGCTTGCTTCTCCGAAGACGCTTCGCCGTGGATGTCGACGATGATGACCTTCGTCGTGTCGCCGAGCTCTTTCAGCTCGCGGTCCGCCACATAGAACGGGTTGTCGCACGGCGGCATGAAGACGTTCCCCATGAGCTGCACGACCGCGACGTTGATGCCGCCCGCCGTCTGCCGCACGACGCGCCCCTTTCCGGGGTTGCCCGCCGGATAGTTTGCCGGCCGGATGACGTACGGGTACTGATCGTAGTTGTCGACGAAGTCCTTCTTGTCCCAGATGTGATTGCCCGAGGTGTAGGCGTTGATCGGGAGATCGGACAGCTCTTCGATGATGGCCTCCGTCACACCGAAGCCGCCGGCGGCGTTCTCGATGTTGACGATGGTGAAGTCGATCCGCTCGCGGTCGACGACGTGCTCGAGCTTATGACGCAACGCGCGGCGGCCAGGCTGGCCGACGACGTCGCCGATGTAGAGAACGCGAATCATTTGTATGGTTTTCGGTTGTTGGTCTGCGGTTGTTGGTGAAGGTCTTCGGCGTGCAGCGCAGCACCGAAAACCAACAACCAACAACCGAAAACCGCGTTACTTTGCGTATTCGACGGTCCGCATCTCGCGGATGACCGTCACCTTGATCTGACCGGGATACTGCAGCTCCGATTCGATCTTGCGGGCGACGTCCTTGGAGAGCCAGATCGACTGCTCGTCGGTGATTTTTTCGGAATTGACGATGATGCGCAGCTCGCGCCCCGCCTGGATGGCGAAGCTCTTCGAGACGCCGTCCATCTGGTTGGCGATCGCTTCGAGCCGCTCGAGACGGTGGACGTAGTTCTCGAGGATCTCGCGGCGCGCGCCGGGGCGTGCCGCCGACAGCGCGTCCGCCGCGTTGACCAGCACCGCTTCGACCGTGGTCGGGTCGTAGTCGCCGTGGTGGCATTCCATCGCGTGGATGACCTCACGCTTCTCGCCGTACTTTTCGAGCACCTGGCGTCCCAGCTCGAGGTGCGTCCCTTCCATCTCGCGGTCGATGGCCTTGCCGATGTCGTGCAGCAGGCCGCCGCGCTTGGCGATGGTGTCGTTGACGCCCAGCTCCACGGCCATGAGGGCCGCGAGCTGCGCCACTTCGAGCGAGTGCATCAGCACGTTCTGGCCGTACGACGTCCGGTAGCGGAGACGCCCCAGGAGCTTGAGCACCTCGGGGTGGATGTCGGTGATGCCGAGCGAGAACGCCGCGGCCTCCCCTTCCTCGAACAGCTTCTGATCGAGCTCCTGCCGCACCTTGTCGACGAGCTCCTCGATGCGGGCCGGGTGGATGCGGCCGTCCTGCATGAGACGCTCGAGCGAGATGCGGGCGACCTCGCGGCGGATCGGGTCGAAGCCGGAGAGGATGACCGCTTCCGGCGTGTCGTCGACGATGAGGTCGACGCCGGTGGCCAGCTCGAGCGCGCGGATGTTGCGTCCCTCGCGGCCGATGATGCGTCCCTTCATGTCTTCCGAAGGGAGATCGACGACGGAGACCGTGTTCTCGGCGACGTAGTCGGAGGCCATGCGCTGGATGGCCATGCCGAGGATCTTCTTCGCCTTCTGGTTCCCGAGCTCGGTGGCTTCGGTCTCGATGCGCTTGATGATGTGCGCCGCTTCGAGCTTGGCCTCGTTCTCGATGCCGCGGATCAGCTCGTGGCGGGCCTGCTCGGCGGTGAGGCCGGCGACCTGCTCGAGCTTGTGGCGCTGCGCTTCGACGAGAGCGTCGAGCTCCCCTTCGCGCGCTTCCACGCGCTTTTCGCGATCGCCGAGCTGCTTGTCGCGCTTCTCGACCTCGCCGATGCGGCTCTCGACCTGCTGGGTCTTCTTGTCGAGCGCTTCTTCCTTCTGCTGGAGGCGCCGCTCGACGACTTTGATCTCGTCGCGGCGCTGCTGCGCCTGTTTGTCGAATTCGGAGCGCATCTGGAGAAGCTTTTCCTTCGCTTCCAGATTCGCTTCCTTGACGCGGGCCTCGGCCTGCTTTTTAGCGTCGTCGAGGATGCGCTCCGCGTTCCGGCGCGCTTCTTCCTGTGCCGCCTCGGAACGTTTCCGGAGGACGACACCCCACAGCAGCGCGACGACGACGATGGCCGTCAGGACGCCTGCCAGAATTCCAATGATGATATCCAACACCGCACCTCCACGATGGGAGGCCTGCGCGGAAGAAGAGAGGAAAAACTTCGGAGTACCCCGCCTGAGCCGTGTGTAGGATTCTTACTTGAACCTGCCGAAACAGGTGGGCGTCCTACTCGTGCCCTCTAGGCTACCTTCTGAGCTCCCCAGATTAGGGAGGAAGGTGTGCACAGGACCTGAGACTCGAACACCCGAAGTAAGAAAAAGCATCGGTTCAAGAGTTAGATCGTTCATCACGAGCTCTGCAGGGCCTCCGAAAGTACAACCTCAAAAGTCAGTCGAGGCTCAGCTCAATTCCCTTGCTGAGCCGCTCCGATAATTCCTCCGTTTTCGAGATCCAGGCACCCTTGGCGGATTCCCGCTGTTGCCTGAAGCGCGAAAACTCGTCGGCTATGTTCAACGCCGCCAGGATGGCGATTTTCATCGGGTCGACTGTCGCGACCTGCGCAGCGACCTCGCGCATCCTGGTGTCAACAAACCGCGCAAGCTCCGTTAAGTAGTTCGGGTCACCTTCTCCGCGAACGTTATACGCTTGTCCGAAGATCTCGACTGTGGTCGAGTCGTATTGATCGTTCATCGGAAAAAATTACCAGAAACGCCGCGGATTATAGCAGAGGGGCGCGCGCCGCGAGTGGGCGTTTTCGGACGCTGTTTGCGATGCGTTTTCCGTGGTCCGTTTGTCCGTTGTCCGTGGACTCCACGCCGCTGCACGGACAACGGAAAACGGAAAACGGACAACGCCTGCCCGTCCCCCTGCCTACCGCGCCGGACCGCTGGCTTCGCCCGGGCGCCAGTCGAGGATCGGCGACCCGTCGGTGCACACCCAGGCGTGCACGCGCATCTTCGGGCGGAGCTCCCCTTTTTTGCGCTCGATCCGGGTCCAGTCGCCCTTGGCGAACGGCGTCGCCATGATCAGGTACGACGTCTCCTCGGGCGACTTCACCGTCACGGTCTCCACCGTGTCGGAGTCGGTCTTGATCGTCACCTCGGTCCGGCCGCGGAGACGGCGGTAGCGCGTCACCTCGCCGCCGTAGACCGTCAGGTTGTTGCGGTTGCAGGAGACGGCGGCAGGAGGGGCGAGGCGTCCGCCCGAAGCGCTGACCGGCGCCGCCTCGAGCGGCTGCGTGGCCTCGGTCGGATAGCCCGCCTTCTTCCACTCCGGGTAGCCGCCGGTGAGCGCGGCCACGCGCTTGAAGCCGAGCTTCTGCAGTGCGGCGCCGGCCTCGAGGCTCGTCTCCTCGCTGCGGCACGAGCAGTACGTGATGATGGTCTTGTCTTCCGGCAGCTCGCCCGCGCGCTGGTTGATCAGCCCGAGCGGCATCCAGACGGCGCCGGCGATGCGGCCGAGCTCGTACGGCACGCTGCCGCGGACGTCGACGAGGATCGCATCCCCTTTCTCCTGAAGCGCCTGCGCTTCAGCAACGGTGATGCGGGGAACCGGCGCGGCGGCGCCTTCGACGGTGGCGGCAAGGAGGAGGGAGGCAATGAAAGTCAGCATGGTTGAGTCGGTCTCGATCGCTTCTGGCTGTCGTTGGTTTTGGGGGGCTGTTTTTGGTTTTCGGTTGTTGGTTTTCGGTTTTCGGTTTTCGGTTTTCGGTAGCGGGGTGAAGCGTAGTGCACCGAAAACCGAAAACCGACAACCGAAAACCACTCACCAAAACAAAAGGGGGACGCGATTGCGTCCCCCTTTCGAAACAAAGTGCGAGAAATTACAGGCCGCGGTAGGTGGCCGCCTGGACGTCAGCGCGCGAGGCCTGACCAGCCGAGAACTTGTACATGCAGAAGTCGTCGGTGTAGTCCATGAAGTTTTCGATCGGGTCGATGCCCGGGTACTGCTTGCCGGCGCAGGAGTCGCGGCCGTTCGGGCAGCCGAAGGCGCTGGAGCGCTCGGCCGGGGTATCGGCCACGAGGTCGCCGTTCTTCGAGCAGCCGCCCTGGAACGTGTGGTAGAGGCCGAGCCAGTGACCGACTTCGTGCGTGCCGGTGTCACCCTCGTCGTACGGGGCATAGCCGCCGCCCGGGAGCGAGGAGTAGAGGCAGATCACGCCGTCCTGCAGAGGACGCGAGGCGTAGTCGGACGGGAAGGTCGCCCAGCCGAGGTAGCCGCCGCCGCTGGTCGTGTAGAAGTTGAGGTCGCGCGCCGTTCCCTTGCGGAGGGCGGTCTTCATCGCGGTCTCAGCGGCCGAGCCGAGGCCGGCGTTGAACCAGAGGTCGTTGACCGTGCGGTCGACCGAGGCGAGCACGAAACGGAAGCGCGTGGCCGCGCCGCCCGTCAGGCCGCTGTACGAGTCGTTCAGGACGCGGATCTGGTTGTCGATGAGCGTCTGCGAGATGTTGCCTTCGCCGTTCGCCTTGCTGATGACGTGGAAGTAGACGTTGATCGTCACCAGCTGACCTGCGGCCTCGGTGCTGATCCCGCCGCGGCCGCTGCGGGCCATGGCGTTCGTGTGGCTTTCGAGAGCTTCGACTTCCGCTTCGCTCTTGTCGCGGGTTCCGCAGCGGTTCTCGGAGTTATGGCCGTGAAGAATCTTGTCGTCCTTGTTGCCGGCGGCGAAAGCGGTGGTCCCGAGGGCGAGGAGGGCACTAAGAAGAATGGCGACTTTACGATGCATTAAACATTTCTCCTGCGTTTGTTGGTTTGAAGTTGACCCGGGGAAATTGCGTTGTGCTCCCCTTAAGCGCAACGGAGGTGCCACGGCTGCGCAGGACGTAAGTCATTGATTCCATTGAAAGGGGCTCGAACCAAAAGGGTCAGCAGGTGACCCTCTGGTCTAGTTGCTGCCCCGGGGGTCGGTCGCTGAACTGACCCTTTTGACCCACCGCGGGTCCGCCGCGAACTTCGCGGGTTCGAGCGCGAACTTCGCGGTCCGGCCGCGAACTTCGCGGGTCCGGCCGCGAACTTCGCGGGTCCAAGCGCGAATTTCGCGGGTCCGAGCGCGAACTTCGCGGGTCCGAGCGCGAACTTCGCGGGTCCGAGCGCGAACTTCGCGGGTCCGAGCGCGAACTTCGCGGGTCCGAGCGCGAATTTCGCGGGTCCGAGCGCGAACTTCGCGGGTCCGAGCGCGAACTTCGCGGGTCCGAGCGCGAACTTCGCGGGTCCGAGCGCGAACTTTGCGGGTCCGAGCGCGAACTTCGCGGGTCCGAGCGCGAACTTCGCGGGTCCGAGCGCGAACTTCGCGGGTCCGAGCGCGAACTTCGCGGTGCCAAGTCGGTGGCTGCATCCCATTGCACTCATTAGTGTTGTCCTCTATTGAACAATCATGGGAGGCGTGCTTCGCATCGCGGAGATGCACGATTACCGCACGTTGACTTACGCCTTCTTACCGCCTTAGCTTGTGTCTGTGACCGCGACGGCACGTCCTCTCGAACAGCTTCAATTCCGCCTCTTCCGCCCTGTCCCCGTCGTCGCTCCACAGATCGTAGAAACGCCCGAGCCGTCGCCCCTTCGCGACGATGTCCGGCAGCTTCGCGAGACCCTCCAGGCGACGGTCGCGGCGAAGGTGACGAGCGCCACCGAGCTCCTCCGCGCGCTCGACCGCACCCGGCGCGAGGAAACGATCCCCACGACACTCGACGCCTTCGACGCCCTCCTCGGCGGCGGCCTCCCCCGGGGGAAGATGGTCGAGCTGACCGGCCGCCGCGCCGCCGGACGCTTCTCCACCGTCCTCGCGGCCCTCGCCGCCGCCACCAGCATGGGAGAGGCGGCCGTCCTCGTCGACCTCGGCGATCACCTCGATCCGCAACTGGCCGAGGAGAACGGCGTCGACCTGCGACGGCTCCTGTGGATCCGCCCGAAGACGCTCAAGCAGGCAGTGATGAGCACCGAAATGATCGCCGCGACGGGGTTCCAGCTCGTGGTGCTCGACGTCGGCCTGCATCCGATCCGCAGCCGCCGCGTCCCCGACGCCTCGTGGGTGCGCCTCGCCCGGACGGCCGAGGCGAACGGCACCGCGCTGCTGGTATCCACGCCATACCCGCTGACCGGAACCGCGTCGGAGGCGGTCGTGACGGCGGAGAGATCCCGCACCCAGTGGCTCGGCCGCGGCAAAGCGCCCCGCCTGCTGGCGTCCATTACCACCGACCTGATGCTGATGAAGCACCGCCACCGGAAGCCGGGCGCCCAGGGCAGCGTGACGTTTGCCGCGCAGGACGCACCGGCCAGCGTGGCTACGAAGAACGATGGGACGAATAGGACGGATAGGACTGAGACCCGTGTGGCCTATCTGCCGGCCCTTCCCGCCGCCGCCGCCGGAGGCGCCCGATGAGGCATCCTCTGTCCTATAGGTCCTATAGGTCCTATTCGTCCTATAGGTCCTATCGGTTCCCCGCGGACAGCGCGGAGGCTATGGCTCAACCATGACGCGTCTGGCCTGTTTTCTCGTCCCTCTGTTCCCTCTCGCGGCGCGGCTGCGCAGTGAACCGGAACTGCTGCAGGAAGCCGTCGTCATCGTCGAGGGCAACGGTCCCGCCGCGCACGTCGTCGCCGCGACGCGGCGGGCGCGCACGAAAGGGATCCAGACCGGGCACTCGCTCGCCCAGGCGCGGTCGATCCTGCCGAAGCTCATCGCCCGCGGACGCGACTCCGAGTGCGAGCGCACCGCGCAGGAAGCGCTGCTCGAAGTCGCCGAGACCTTCTCTCCCCGCGTCGAGGACGCCGGCGAAGGGATCATCTTCGTCGACATCAGCGGCATGGAGCGCCACTTCGCCAGCGAAGAGGAGCTCGGCAAAGCCGCGATGCGCGCCGGCGACGACATCGGCCTGCCGGTGCGCGTCGGCATCGCCGCGAGCAAGCTCGCCGCGCGCGTGGCGGCGGAGCTGCCGAAGTCGCCCGTCATCGTCGCTCCCGGCAAAGAGGCGGAGTTCCTCGCGCCCCTCCCCCTCGGCCGCCTGACGCCGGAGCTCGACGCCGCGACGACGCTGCAGCGCTGGGGCATCAACTCCATCGGCGAGCTCGCCCGCCTTCCCGAATCGGAGATCGCCTCCCGCCTCGGCGAAGTCGGCCGCGACATCCACTCCGCCGCGCGCGGCGTCGATCCGCGGCCGCTCATTCCGCGCGCCCTGCCGCCGGAGTTCCGCGAAGGGATGGAGCTCGAATGGCCGCTCGTCGCTCTCGAGCCGTTCCTCTTCATCGCCTCCGCCGCGCTCGACCGGCTGGCGAAGCGCCTCGAGATCCAGGGCTTCGCCTGCAAGCGCCTGGAGATGACGATGAACCTCGAGCCGGACGGCTTCCACAGCCGCGCCATCGACCTCCCCGCGCCGACGCGCGACGTCAAGACGATGCTGACGCTCCTCCGCCTCGACCTCGAGAAAACGCCGCCCGGCGCGCCGGTGACCGCGTTCTCCCTCGTCGCGCATCCGGACCGCCCCCGCCGCGCGCAGCTCTCGCTCTTCGGCCCGGCGGCGCTCTCGCCCGAAAAGCTGGCCACGACGATCGCGCGCCTCGTCTCCATGCTCGGCGAAGACCGCGTCGGCATGGCCATGACGGTCGACGGCCACATGCCCGACCGCTACGCCCTCGCCGACTTCGCTCCGCCGCCGCCCCCGGACCTCAAACGCAAACCGCGCAAAAGCCGCGGCCTCCTCGCCGCCCGCATCTTCCGCCCCCCGGTGAAAGTAGATGTCATCACCCGCCCCTCGCGCAGCGACGAGCCGGGCGACATCCAGATCCAGGCCATCGAAGGCGAAGGCGACCTCTCCGGCCCCGTCCGCGTCTCCTCCGGCCCCTGGCAGGTGGAGGAAGGCTGGTGGAAAGAAGGCCGCGACCAGCGCGACTACTGGGACGTGGAGTTGATGAGAGGGGGAAGCTACCGGGTGTATCGGGGGGAGGAGAGGGCGTGGTTCATTGATGCGCGGTATGAGTAGTGATGGGACTTGCTTCAGGCGACCGAGCTGCCAGGAAGAATTTCGAATGAAGAAGTTCGAAGTTCGAATTGAGGTGCGGCGCTTCGCGGCGACGCTTTTTCAGGGTCATTCGGCGGGGTTTCTGGGGTTTGTCTTTTTTGCGATGGTGGTGAGGATCGCAACGATCTCATTGGCTTCCTGCAGGAGAGGCTCAATGCGTTCGGGCTTGATCGAATCGCTGCAGAGCAGGAGACGCAGCCAGTAATGGGATTCGCGTGCTTCCTTCAGCGCGATCCGCAACTTCGCATGAAAGTCGGCTTTGCTTTGACCGGCGCGTGCCTCTTCCATGTTCGCGCCAATCGATGACGAGGCGGCTACCAACTGATGCATCGCCTGACGATTCACACGCCGGTCTTTCGCCAGCGCTCGATCCATCTTCAAGACCCGGCAGGCGAACCTGAACGTACGTTCATAGATGTCGAGCGTCTCGCTCACCGCCTCCTTCACTTCACTGACCGAAGCCTTCCTCATCTCCCTGCACAGAATAGTGCCGGTACGTCGTATTCCGAGCAATTCGTCGCCGCGTAGCGGCGCACCTCAATTCGAACCTCGAAATTCTTCATTCGAAATTCACCCTGTCAGCAGCCAGCCCCGTCACCACCTACACCCCGTAGCCACCGCCTCACGCTCCTCCATCCGCGCACCCTAAATTCGCTACCCATCGTGGAGAATCGCTGACTCTCTTCCGAGTCATCGTTCAATGGTGAACCGTGAGCTTCCCGCCTCACGCCGGACCATTGACCATTGCCCCCATCCAAAAACTTCGACTCCGTCACCGCCACCTTCTCTCCTCCCGGGGCAGAGAAGGAAAAGATCAAGTCTCGTGCGGCCGGCGTTCCGCTTTCCGGCGAGTACGACCACATCCCCTATGTCCACGAACAATGGGGCGGCACCTACCGCGAAGAGGCTCCGCCCGCGGAGGTGAAGCGCACCAGGGCAACGAAGCCGCCGCGCCCCTATGCCGAGTGCCGCAGTGCCTCCGCCTTCTCCTTCCTCAATGGCGCCAGCCTCCCAGAGGACTTGATTGCGCAGGCCGCGGCGCAGGAGCTGCCGGCGATGGCGCACATCGATACGAATGGCGTCTATGGCGCGCCGCGGTTTTACAGCGCGGCGAAGAAGGCGGGGATCAAGGCCATCGTCGGGGCGGAGCTGCGGCTCGAGGAGACGAAGAGCGGTTTGCGTGTGGCGACGGAGCCGCGTGATGACGTCCGGCTCACGCTGCTCGTCGAGAACCGGCAGGGGTACAAGAACCTCTGCAAGCTGATCACCGCCGGTGCGCTGAAGCATCCGAAGGGAGAAGCGCGCTACACGTGGGAGCTCATCGCGCAGTACAACGAGGGGCTCCGCTGCCTCACCGGCGGCGACGAGGGGCCGCTGGCGAAGGTCGAGACGGCCGAGGAGGCGCTGCACAAGATCAGTGGCATCTTCAAGGGACGCACGCACGTCGAGCTGCAGCGCCACCGCCGGCGCGACGAAGAGCATCGCAACGTGGCGCTCATCGATCACGCCCGCCGCATGCGCCTGCCGCTCGTGGCAACGAACGGCGTCCGCTACGCGCGGCCCGAGGATAAGGACCTGCACGACATCGTCACGTGCATCCGCGAGGGCCGGAACGTCGACAACGCCGGCCGCCTCCTCGGCATCAACCGCGAGCGCCACATCAAGACGGCGGCGGAGATGTGCGCCCTCTTCGCCGACCTTCCCGAAGCGATCGACGGCGCGTGGACGCTCGCCAACACGCTCGACTTCACCCTCGCCGATCTCGGTTATCAGTTCCCCGACTATCCCCTCCCCGAAGGAGAGACGAACGACTCGTTCCTCCGCAAGATGACGTGGAACTCGGCGCGCGCGCGTTTCCGGCCGCTGACGGCCAAGGCGCAGGCGCAGCTCGAAAAAGAGCTGAACATGATCGAGAAGCTGCAGCTCGCCGGCTACTTCCTCATCGTCTGGGACATCGTCCAGTTCTGCAATCGCGAGAACATCCTCGTGCAGGGGCGCGGCTCCGCGGCGAACAGCGCCGTCTGTTACGCGCTCGGCATCACGGCGGTCGATCCGGTGAAGATGGAGCTGCTGTTCGAGCGCTTCCTCTCCGAGGAGCGCGGCGAGTGGCCCGACATCGACCTCGATCTCCCCTCGGGTGCGCAGCGCGAGCGCGTCATCCAGCACGTCTACCAGCGCTACGGACCGCACGGCGCGGCGATGACGGCCAACGTCATCACGTACCGCGACCGCTCCGCCGCGCGCGAGGTCGGCAAGGCGCTCGGCTACTCGCTCGAACAGGTGGACAAGTTGTCGAAATCAGTCAGCACGTGGAACTTCGGCGAGATCCGGGAGAAGCTCGAGACGCTGCCGGCGCAGCTCGAAACCGCCGGCTTCGACCCGGCCGACCGGCGCGTGCAGCACTTCATGCGCCTCTACCTGCAGATCCAGAATCTCCCCCGCCATCTCGGGCAGCACTCCGGCGGCATGGTGCTGGCGAAAGGGCGCCTCGACGAGGTCGTGCCGCTCGAGCCGGCGTCGATGCCGGGGCGCGTCGTCATCCAGTGGGACAAGGAAGACTGCGCCGATCTCGGCATCATCAAGGTCGACCTCCTCGGCCTGGGCATGCTCTCGGCGATCGAGCAGATGATCCCCACGATCCGGACGCACGAGCGGAAGGAGATCGATCTCGCGCATCTGCCGGAGGACGATCCCCGCGTCTACAAGATGCTCAACGAGGCCGACACCATCGGCATGTTCCAGATCGAGAGCCGGGCGCAGATGGCGTCGCTGCCGCGCAACGCGCCGAAGAAGTTCTACGACCTCGTCGTGCAGGTGGCGATCATCCGTCCCGGGCCGATCGTCGGCGGCATGATCCGGCCGTTCTTCGACCGCCGCCAGAAGAAGGTGCCGGTCGAGTATCCGCACCCCTGCCTCGAGCCGATCCTCAAGCGGACGCTCGGCGTGCCGCTGTTTCAGGAGCAGTTGCTGCGCATGGCGATGGTGGCGGCGAACTTCACCGGCGGTGAGGCCGAGGAGCTGCGCCGCGCGATGGGCTTCAAGCGGTCGATGGAACGGATGGCGGACATCGAGAAGCGGCTGCGCGACGGGATGACGAAGAACGGCATCGGCGCCGAGGCGCAGGATCAGATCGTCAAGTCGATCACCTCGTTCGCGCTCTACGGCTTCCCCGAGTCGCACGCGGCGAGCTTCGCCCTGATCGCGTACGCCAGCGCGTACCTCAAGGCGCATCATCCGGCCGCGTTCTACATGGCGCTGCTCAACGCGTGGCCGATGGGCTTCTATCACCCGGCCACGCTGATCAAGGATGCGCAGCGCCACGGCGTGAAAATCCTGCCCGTCGACGTCAACAAATCAGGATGGGAGTGCCGCTGGGAGAACGGCGGCGTGCGCATGGGGCTGCGGTACGTGAAAGGGCTGCGCGCGGAGAGCGGCCTGCGCGTGGAGAGGGGGCAGCCGTACGCGTCGGCCGACGACCTCGCGCGGCGCGCGCGATTGCGCGACGATCAGTTGACGAAGCTCGCATACGCCGGCGCGCTCGCGTCGTTCGGCATGACGCGCCGTGCGGCGCTGTGGCAGGCGTCGTACGCCTCGAAGCCGGCCGGGGAGCTGTTCGAGAAGGTCGCCGAGCCGCTCGAAGAATCGCCGCTGCCGGAGATGTCGCGCGTCGACGAGACGCTCGCCGACTACGCCGCCACGGAGCTGACGACCGGGCCGCACCTCCTCGCCCACTATCGCCAGCAGTTGCGGAAGGACGGCGTCCTCACCGCGCTGCAGCTCAAAGAGGTGCCGAACGGCAGCCGCGTCGCCACCGCGGGAGCGATCATCGTCCGCCAGCGGCCCGGAACAGCGAAGGGGTTCGTCTTCCTGACGCTCGAAGACGAGACCGGCCTGTCACAGGCAATCGTCCGCCCCGACCTCTTCCGCGAACAGCGATCGGTGATCCTCGGCAGTTCCGGCCTGATCGTCGAAGGGATCGTGCAGAACGAGGAAGGGCAGGCCTCCGTGAGAGCAGAGAAGTTCTGGGCCTTGGAAGGCCTGCACGAAGTGCAGAGCTACGATTTCCACTGAGGACGAATAGGACAGATAGGACGGATAGGACGAATGGGACAACCCGAAGTGCTATTCGTCCTATCCGTCCTATCCGTCCTATCCGTCCTATCGTCCCCGGGAGTGCGGCGGTCCGCGCCGCCGCACTCCCATCAGGGTCGTGTCAGAAAGAACCCAGTACCTGCCGTTCGTTGCCGGTGATCACGCACGGTGCGGATCCCGACTTGGACAGCTTGTACAGATCGCCGCCGAAGTAATACGCGGTACCGCTGTAGCGCCGCAGGAAGCCGCGGCCGTCGCGCAGGAACGACGCCACGCCGCTATCGCGGCTGCCGGCGGTCTGGCCCGGGACGAGCGGCGTCGGTGTGATCGTCTCCATCATGCTGTTCCTGTCGGTGCGGTGGAAGCCGGCGGTGCCGCCGGTATCGCGCACCAGCGTCCACGTCCCCGTCGCGAGCTGCGCGACGTTCGCCAGCGAACCGATGTTCATCCGGTAGAGCTGGATCCGGTTCGTCAGCGTCGCCGGGCTGCCATGACAACTCCGCACGAGCGAACCGTTCAGCTTCTGCTCCTCCACCTGATACAGCGTCGGCGTCAGCGGCGCGGCGGCGTTGCGGTCGAACGGCCACGGATAGCCGCGGGCGATGTAGAAGTCGCCGGTGGTCTCGTCCCACGCGGTCTGATGATTGATGAAGTAGGCGTACGCGCGGTTGCGGTTGCCGGCCGACGGAATCCCGGGAGCCTGCGGGAGGAACAACCCGGCCGCGGAGAGCGTGCCGAGGATCGTGATGGTCGCCGGGTCGCTCACGGAAGCGGTGCCGAACGCGGTCATCGTCTGATCCATGTTCGCGGGGTTCGCGAGCTGGTTGACGATGTCGCCTTCGAGTCCGGTGAGATGGATCGTCTGGCCGCCGTCGATCGCGGACGCAGCGAGGATCGGCACCGTGTTCGTCACACCCGGAAGGCAGGCGAACTGCGGTCCGCCGGGCCGGGTGGCGGGCCGCGGCGTGGTCCAGCACGTGCCGTTCTGCGAGAAGCTGACGTAGAGGAAGCCGGCCACCTGGCCGTCGCAGCTCGGCGCCGGCGGCTGCGCGCCCGGCTGGTAGATCAGGTACATCAGGTACTTGTAGGTGACGTTGTCGGTCGTGTCGCGGTATTTGGCGGTCGCGCTGTAGAGCACCGCCTGCGTCAGCACCGACGAGGGGCTCGGAAGCTGGATGACGACCGGGCTGCGCTGATACACCCAGCGCCACGGCAGGCCGACGCCGTCGCGGACGCGGCGGTTGTAGAAGATGCGATAGAGTCCGGGTGAGCCGTCGACGCCGAACCAGACACGCTGCTCGTTCTGGCCGGTCTCGACGTAGGTGATGCTCTGGTTCGCACGCGCCCGCGGGGTCGTCCCGTTGATCGTGACGATCTGCACGTCCGTCTGCGGGATGTCGTCCGGACTGTTCGAGGCGACCGGCGATTCGGCCGGCAGGTTGAGGCAGACCACACCGGCGTGCAACGGTGCACAGAGTGCGATCAGCAGAACAATGGCAATGAAGAGTTTCATGGGTCCTCCAGGTGTTTCGTCGTGTCGTGTCACCTCCTCGCGAGTGGTGTACTTACACGCTAAGTCCCGCAATCCGTTACTTTCGTCACGTTTCGGTGAGCGCAAACGCATGTAACAGACTGGAGAAGCGGGAGTTACGGGGATGTCGCCGCCGCTGCTCCGCACTTCTGTTCCCCCGTTGCGGAACCGCTTACACTTCGCGTAAGCAGCGGCAGTTTCATTGCATGAGGCGCAAGCGATGCTTTCCTCCTGGTTGGGTGACATTCCCCGCGAGCGGTTTTTCGCGGAGCATTTCCAGCGCGCGCCGTTCGCGCAGCCGGCGACGGCGCATGCCGCGATCCCGCTCCTGCGCTGGCGCACGATCGAGACGGTCATGGCCGACGGCGCCGACATGCTCGTGGTGCGCGACGCGAAGCTGCGGCGGGAGCCGAATCCCACGAGCTTCTACGATGCGCTGGAGCTCTTTCGCGACGGCTGGTCGCTCGTCTTCCGCCGCTGCGAGAAACACGATCCCGCTCTGCGCTCCCTGGCCGACGCCTTCGGCCGCGAGCTCGAGGGCGACGTCTCCATTCAGCTCTACCTGACGCCGGCGAGCCACCACAGCTTCAGCTGGCACTACGACTGTGAGGACGTCTTCATCGTGCAGACGGGCGGCGTGAAGGAGTACTACCTCCGCCGCAATACCGTGAACCCGGAGCCGACGCTCGACGCCATGCCGCACGACATGCAGTACGAGCAGGAGACGTCGCCGACGATCGCCTCCACGCTCATCCCCGGCGACACGCTGTACATCCCGCGCGGCTGGTGGCACGTGGCGCGCGCAGTCGAGGATGCGCTGTCGATCTCCGTCGGCGTGCTCAGTCCTGCCGCGGCGTCGTCGCAGGCGGCGTCACCACCGCGTCGATCTGCTTCGCCAGCGCAAAGTCATGATGCGTGAGCCCGCCGGCGTCGTCCGTCCAGAGCGTCAGCGTCACGCGGCCCCACGTCAGGAGGATGTCGGGATGATGGTTCGCCTCTTCGGCCAGCGCGCCGACACGGTTCGTGAACGCCAGCCCCTGGGCAAAGTCGGGAAAGCGGACCGTCCGCTCCAGCCGCTGCCCCTCCGCCACCGTCCACTCCTCGGACAGCTCGCCCGCCTGCGTGCGCACTTCGTCGTCGGTCAGTTTTTCTCGCGCCATGCCGCCACGATACGCCCAATCGCCGTGCTTCTGCTGACGCTCGGCGGCTCGCTGGCCGCGCAGCCCGCGGAGCACGGCCCGGCGAGGGGTACGGTCACCGTCAACGGGCAGACGGTCGCGCTGCGCTACGTGTACAGCATGCGCGCCCCGAATCCCTTCGACCGGACGAAATCCGACATGCGCCTCGTTTTCGCCGACCGCGAGCTCGCCACGCTCGACGAGATCGAGCTGGGACGCATGGCCGGCCTCAATGCGATCGACGTTCGCATCACCCACGACAGCCGCATCATCGGCTGCACCCTCTTCAGTCCGCACCTGCGCGGCGGCCGCCCCGTGGCCGGAATCGGGATGCAGCGACTCGACCAGCGCCGCCTCGGTGCGCGCCTGTGGACCGGGCAGCCGCACACGTACGCGGGGAACGTTTATGCCTACGACGTCGGTTTCGACCCACTTTTGAAACCGTTTTCTTGACGATCCTCACCTGCCTCTGGTAACAATTCGGGCGAGAGATCGCACTGGCTGGCAGCCTCATTGCTTGGCCTGTTCCCCGGAGGATTTGGTTGCCCGAGGAAACACCGCAGAATCGCATCCTGGTCGTAGATGATGACGATGCCATCCGCATGATGGTCGAGCGGGTGCTCCGACGCGAGAAGTTCGAGGTCGAGAGCGCGCGCGACGGCTTCGAAGCCATCGAAAAACTCTCACGTAAGGATTACGGCACCGTGCTGCTCGACCTGATGATGCCGCGCGTCGATGGCCACGGCGTCCTCCGCTACATCGAAAACGAGCGGCCCGAGCCTCGCCCCACGGTCATCGTCATGACGGCGAATCTGCAGGGAGCCGAAAGCACGGTCGACGCCGCGCCTGTCTTCCGCGTGCTGCCGAAGCCGTTCGACATCCGGGAGCTCGTCAGCCACGTCCGCGAGTGCCACGAGCGCGGCTCAGCGAACGAGGCCGCGTTCGGTCAGGTCGCCGACTAGCGCCTCGACGTCCGCCTCCAGCGTCTCCCGCGTCACGTCGTACTCCTCGAGCAGCGTGTCGACGATCGCGCCGAGCGGCTTCCCTTCCGACGCCAGTTGCCAGATGCGGCCGCCGATCGCGTCGAGACCGTAGTAAACGCCGGCGCCGTAGTCGAGCAGGACGAGCTCCTCCCCGACCGTCTTGGCGATGACTCCCTCGCTGAGCCGCAACGTGCGCTCGCGGTTCATCGCAGCGACTCCACGATGAGGTCACACACTTCGCCCGCGCGCTCCAGATCGTCCGGCGCGGTGAGCTCGCGCACGGGGACGGCGGACGCCAGCTCCGTGACCTGCGTCAGCTCGCGCTCCCGCATCGAGGCGTCGAGCGCGTGTGTCATCGAGGCATGGCGCAGCAGCGCGATCGCCGCTTCGTGGCCGTGCAGCGTGCGCACCGACGGCGTCGCGGCGCGCCCGGCGAGGACGAAGATGCCGCCCAGCGGCACGGCGCCGGTGGCGAAGCGGTAGCCGTCCGCCGTCAGGTCGACGAAGCGTTTCGCCCACGTCGGCGTGAGCAGCGGCAGCGCGTCGGCCGCGCCGAACATCGACGCCGCGACGTCGCCCCAGAGCCGCAGCCGCGGATAGCCCGGCAGCACGAACGCACCACTGTCGCGCCAGACGAGCGGCGCCACGTCGTCGGTGACGATGTCCACACCGCGCGCGGCAAACTGCGTGGCCGTCGTCGACTTCCCCATCCCCGCGTTGCCGGCGATGAGGTACGCCTTGCCGTCGAGACAGACGCCGCTCGCATGCAAGGCGAGCGTGCCGCGCAGGCGAAGGACGTACGCGAGCACCGGCCCGAGGAGATAGGTGGCGGTGTCTTCGGGCGTCGAGTCCGCGGCCCAACTGCACCAGACGTCGTCGCCGTCGAGGACGAAGCGGGTGCCGTCCTTGTAGTCGATGCCGTAGGCGTGGGGTGCGCTGCGCGTGCGGCGGATGACGACGACGGCGACACGCGATTCCGGATCGAGCGCCCCTTCGTGGATGACATCGCTGGCGTCGAGCGTGGGCAAACCTTCATCGAGGTGGATGGTGCAGTCGGCGTGCGAGGGAGTGGCAGGGAGAGGAACGAGGCCGGCGATCGGGGCGGTCGCGCGAAGGGTGAGGCCGTAGACGTGGTGGAACGCGGTCAGGTACGGTTTCCCTGTGCGTTGTTGCCGCCGTCCTTCCGGTTGTTCGGACCACCCTCCCGGGTGAGCTCGCGCACCGACCCGTAAACGACGAGCCGAGGCTGCTGGTAAGCCTTCTTCGTTGTCTTCATGAGAGTCCCTGTAGCCACTTTCCGAGGGCGACTGCGGCTGCCTGCTGCCGCAATTCATCATCTGGCACCACCGCGGAACCAAGCAGTTTGCTGCAAAGAATACGCCGGTCGACGAACTCATCCAACCGTGGCGCGCTCTCGACGATTTCCACCCACCGCTCCGGCGTGCGCCGGAAGAGCACGAACAGCGGGTCGCCGCGCAGCGGCGTTTTCGCGCGCAGACGCACCTCATCCGGCAGTAAACCTTTGACGGCATTACGCGCCAGGTCCTTCGCCCCGAAGTGCGGCATGGGAGGAAGGGAGAAGAGAAACTCGAGCACCCGGGCATCGAACCAGGGAGGGGCGATGCGGACGGCGTGACCGCTCGCCCCGGGGTCGTACCCCTCGAAGATGGCAGACCAGACCGGCTGGGAGAGAAGGCGGTGGGCGTCCGCACGCCACACATGCGTCCGGGAATCGGACGGCCGCGGCGGCTGCATGAAGCGGGCGCGGAGGTCATCGCGCAGCCAGGGCGGCGGCTGGACGTTCTCCCCTGCCCCGTTGCGGCCGCCACGAAACAGGCGCAGCAGGCGCGAGCGCAGCAGCAGCGGCGGCAGGCGCTGCCGCGTCACGGCGAAGCCGAGCGCGTCGGTGAGGAAGCGCAGCCAGCGTCCGCCGCGGAGCAGCCGGAAGAAGTAGTCGTGCGAGGCGTACAGCGCCGGATCGCCCCCCTGCCCCGTCAGCAGCACGTCGCCGTGCGCCGCGGCGCGCCGCAGGAAGTCGTTGAACACGACGCTGAACGGATCGTCGAACGGCTCGAGCCCACGCACGTGACGCGACTCCCATCCGTCGAACGGCTGCACGGCCGCGCACTCCTGCAGTTCGTGCGGCAACTGTAGCGCACGCGCGGCCACGGTGGCGTAGTGGCGCTCCACGTCGGGGATGAGCGGATCCCACACCGTCGTGATCGCGGTCGCGCGGCCGCCGTTCGCCACGAGCGTCGCCGCGACCGTCGTCGAATCGACGCCGCCGGAGAGCCCGATGGCCACGCGCCCCTGCGCCCGCTCGCGCACCGCGGTGCCGAAGACGTCGCGGAAGCGCTCCACCGCCTCCCGTTCGCCGATGCGCAGCGGCTCCTCGCAAAACGGCAGCTCCCACCAGCGCTCCACGCGCACGCCCTCCGCGCTCGCGATCAGCCGGTGTCCCGGCGGCACGCGCCGGATCTGCGCGAAAACCGTACGCGTCAGGTCGGTGTTGTAGCCGTGCGCGAAGAAGTCGGCGATGGCGTCGCGATGCAGTGCTCTCGTATGAAACGAGGCATCGATCAGCGTCGGGAAATCGTTCGTGACGATGAGCGTGCCGTTCGTCGTGGCGTAGAAGAGCGGGCGCGTCCCGAGGCGGTCGCGCGCGGCGAAGAGGCGCTTGCGCGCGGCGTCCCAGACGGCGAAGGAGAACTCGAGCGGCAGCCGCTGCACGCAGTCGTCTCCCCATGCCGCGTACGCGCGCGCAAAGTCCGTGCGCTCCGCGACGTGCGGGCGCCGCGCGAGAAGGCGCTGCAGCTCCGCCACGAGCGCGGGATCGACCGGCACGTCGTCGAAGCGGACCGCGTAGACGAAGCCGCTCATTCCGAAGCCAGGACCGGTGCGTCGAACGGCGTGAAGCCGGGCGCCTCTTCATCGAGCAGCACCGTCCCGGCGTGCTCCACCCAGGCGTGCGCGGCAAACGCGCCCACTACCCCCGCCGCGCTCCCATTCGTCCCATTCGTCCTATCCGTCTTATCCGTCCTATTCGTCCCGCCGCCGGTGCGGATGCCAATGCGCAGCGTCGCCCCCAGCTTCGCGCGCGCCAGCAGAAACCAGAGCGCCACCGCCCGATCGAGACAATTCGTGCGCAACGGCATGCGCCGCACCGCGCTGCGCAACTCCTCGGCGATGCGCAGCGCGGCGTCGGGATTCACAGCGTGGCGAGTGCGCCGGCGTTGCGCAAACGTGCGGAGCCGGGTGAGCCCCACGAGCGACAAGGCCAGCTTCGCCGCGAGCAGATAGACCGCCGCGCGGACGACGCGCAGCCGTCTCACGCCCCCACCTTGCGGAACAGCCGCACCACGCCGCGCACGCCGCGCCAGACGTACAACAGCGGCAGCGCCGTCCGGAGGTGCGGAAACATCGCGCGCATGAACTCCGCCGGAGGGAACGCGAGCTGGCGCAGCCGCGTCACGCGCGCCCGCCACGGCAGCACGCGGAGGTCGGCCAGCAGCACGCCGCCACGCGTCTCCACTCTCAGATACGCGTGCGACGCCTCCTCGGCCGCCAACTGTCCGGCGGATAAAAAGTCCGTCGCCGCGAGCGCGTGCGCGCCGAACCACTGCTCCGTCACCCCGATCGAGCGCCGCGCCACCGCCAGCACGCGGCGCTCCGCGGCCAGACGCCAGAAGCGCGCATGCTCCTCCCGCGTCATCGCGTTGCGCAGCAGATGAATGTCGACGAGCCAGATGAGGCGCTCGTCGTCGTGATGGTGGGCGATGCGATGGATGCACGCGTGCAGCAGCGCCTCTGGACGCGCGAGGCCGAACGCGTGCTCCGAGATGCGCGGCAGCGGACGCACCGCGTCGGCCATTGTGAGCGTGCCGGCGAACGTCGCCCGGTTCGCGATGTCCCAATGCACGTCGTACGCGTGCTCGACGCCGTAATCGTCGGCGCGGAGGAAGAGCTGCTGGCGGAGGCCATGCTCGTCGACGTTCGCCGCGCGCTCGCGGTAGCCGAGGGTATGGAACACCTCGTAGGCGGCGTCGAGCTCTCCCTTCGCGATGAGGAGGTCGACGTCGCCGCGGGGACGATGCTCCGGCGCGTCGTAGAGGTCGTACGCCAGAGCGGTTCCTTTGAGGATCAGCGGGCGGATCGCGCGCTCGTGCAGCGCCGCGAGCAGCTTGCGGAGATCGGCGAGCCGCAGCGGCTCGACCGCGGCCGCACGCAGCGCCGCCTCACGCAATTCAGGCATCGGGTTTGACCTGTAGACGAGCGGCGCCAGCCCGTGCGCTTCGACTTCGCGGGGGGAAAGGCGCGCGGCGATCTGCGTCAGGTCGAGGTCGTTCATACTGGCCGGATTGTTGCTAAATCAGGAGGGAGGCGGCCCGATGTCCTCTTTGATTGTTTTACTTGTCGTTGCTCTCTGCGTTGCCCTTGCGGTAGCGCTCGCGTACCTGCCGATGCGACTGCTGGTCGGGCAGATGGCGCGCAATATGGTCAATTTCATCCAGCGTCAGCGCGATCGTCGCCGGACCGACCGCGATACCCCAGACCGGCGGAAGACTACGACTTGAGCGCCTCCTCCAGCGCCTTCATCAGCTCCGGATCTTTCGCCATCACCGGCCCCTGATGCTTCCAGACGATCTTCCCGCTACGGTCCAGCAGGACCGTGGTCGGGATCACCGTCGTCTCGAACAGGTTCGCCAGCTTCCCCTCCGGATCGAGCACGATCGGGTACGTCATCTTCTGCTGGTCCGCGAACTTCTGGATCGCCTCGGCCGGATACTCGTCGACCGTCACCCCCACCACCTCGAAGCCGCGCGGCGAGTACTCCGCGTGCATCTTCTCCAGTTCCGGAATCTCCACCCGGCACGGCCCGCACCACGTCGCCCAGAGGTTCAGCAGGACCACTTTTCCCTTCCGGTCCGCGACGGAGAACAACTTCCCGTCGAGATACGGCGCCGAATAAGCCGGCATCTGCTGCCCGACCTCACTGCCGCCGGCCACGGTGGCCGTAGCCGCCGGCGCCGGCGCCGCCTGGGTGGTGGTCCCGGTGCCACGCGCACCCGCCACGGGCTGTTCCGCACGTTTGCAGGCAAAGGAGAGAACGATGATGAGGAAAAGGGTGGTCTTGCGCACGGGGAGATTCTACTGGAAGGGAGAAGGCAGAAGGCAGAAGAGGCTTGAACGCAGAACGCAGAACGCAGAACGCAGAATGAAGAACTGAGACCGAAAAGCCGAGGATAGTTCCCCGGGTCTTAATTCTACGTTCTGCGTTCTGCGTTCTGCGTTCTGCGTTCGGTTTCTGCCTTTCGCCTTCTGCCTTCTGCCTTCTGCCTTCTGTTTCCGCCTTCCGCCTTCTTCCTTCCCCCCCACCGCCCCAAAAACAAAAAGGCGCCCCGCTTCCGCGAGGCGCCTTCGTGCAGCAGAAACCCGGCAGACGGTTACTTCTCGTCTTCCGGCTTGCCCTTCTTGATGACTTCCGGCTCCGCGGTCGCTTCGGCGGCCGGCTCGGCCTCGGCACGGGCGTGCGTGACGCCGACGACGACGCGCTCCGGGTCGTCCAGCACCTTCACGCCCTCGGGGAGCTGCAGGTCCGAAACACGGAGGTACGCGTGGCCGGTGAGCTCCGTGACGTCGACGTCGATGGAGTCGGGGATCGCGTTCGGGAGGCACTCGACGTGAAGCTCGCGCACCTGCCAGTCCATGATCCCGCCCTCGTTCTTGACGGCCTTGGCGATGCCGATGACGTGCACCGGGATCGTGACCTTCACCGTCTCGTCCATGACCACGCGGACGAAGTCGATGTGCTGCATGCGGCGCGAGATCGGATCGATCTGCACGTCCTTGATCATCGCGTGACGCTGCTGATCGGTGCCCGCCATCTTCAGCAGGAAGATCGAACGGATGCCGTGCTCGCTCTTGTGGATCAGTTCGGTGACTGCTTTGCGGTCGACGGTGATCGCGACCGGCTCACGGTGGCCGCCATACACGACCGCCGGGACTTTCTCATTTGCACGAAGCTTCCGCGCCACACCCTTCCCGGTGTTCTCGCGACGCGTGACTTCCAACGTGACCTCAGCCATTTGACTGCTCCTTTGCCAGATTCGACAGAAGCGCGTAAAGAAAGCGCTCCCATACAAAATTCCCCGTAGGGCTCAGGGCCCAGGGCTCAGGGCTCAGGAAAAGCACGACCCGCCTCGTGAACCGCGCGCCTTTCCTGGGCCCTGAGCTCTGAGCCCTGAGCCCTCTCCCTACATCTCGAACAAGGAAGAAACGCTGTCCTCGTTATGAATCCTCTTGATCGCCTCGGCCAGCAGGCCCGCGATCGACAGCGTCTTCAGGCGGGAGCAATCCGCTTCCTTCTCCTGCGTCGGGATGCTGTTCGTCGTGATGACCTGATGGAGGCGTGAATTGTTGATGCGCTCGATCGCGGGGCCGGAGAGCACGGCGTGCGTGCAGGCGGCGGAGATCGATTTCGCACCGTTCCGGAACAGCGCTTCCACCGAGTGGATCAGCGTGCCGGCCGTGTCGATGATGTCGTCGACGATGAAGACGTTCCGCCCTTCGACCTCACCGATGATGTTCATCACCTCGGTCTGATTCGCGGCGAAGCGGCGTTTGTCGATGATGGCCAGCGACGCGCCGAGACGCTTCGCGTAGGCACGGGCGCGCTCCACGCCGCCCGCGTCGGGCGAGACGATCGTCAGATCCGTCAGCTCGAGCGACTTCAGATGGCCGACGAGCACCGGTGCGGCGAAGAGGTGATCGACGGGGATGTTGAAGAAGCCCTGGATCTGCGCCGCGTGCAGATCGAGCGTCAGCACGCGGTCGGCGCCGGCGCGCTGGATCAGGTCGGCCACGAGCTTCGCCGTGATCGGCACGCGCGGCTTGTCCTTGCGATCCTGCCGCGCGTAGCCGTAGTACGGCAGGACGGCGGTGACGCGGCGCGCCGAGGAGCGCTTGAACGCGTCGAGCATGATCAACAGCTCCATCAGGTGATCGTTGACGGAGGGAGGACACGTCGGCTGGACGATGAAGACGTCCGCGCCGCGCACGTTCTCGTCGATCTGCACGTAATTCTCTCCGTCGGAGAAGCCGTAGAGCGTGACATGCCCCGGCGTTGCACCAAGCGTGGCGCAGATCTCCTCGGTCAGAGCAGGGTGAGAGCGTCCGGAAAAAATCTTCAGTTCCCGCAAGGCGCGCGAATTATACGTGGTCTGGCCGTTGCAAATGCCTCCCTTCCGGAAGGACACCACCCATGGCGACCCAGACGGAGCAGTTCGACTCGACGCTCATCCGCCGCGGCATCAACGCCGCGACGTTCCAGGAGATGGCGGAATTCGCCCACACGCTCGAAGATCGTCCCCTCGACAAGCTCCTCGGCGACCTACCGGGATTCGCCCGGTTCTCCGAGACCAAATTCAACCTCGCCCGGCAGGTCCTGCGCCGCAGGGTGAAGACGTTGCCCGACGTCGAGCGCGAGCAGTTGCGCCTCTTCGCGGTGGAAGTCGCCTCGGAGACCGGCACCGACGTGACCGCCCGCATCGACGCCATCTTTCGCGAAATCGTGTAACGTCGGGGGCGTGGAAGAAGCCGCCGTCGTCGAACGCCGCTCCCCTGCTCGCGCCATCGTCCTCACTCTCGTTCTCGTCGCCATGGCCTTCGCGGCGGGCTACGTGCCGCAGAAATGGGCCCTGCGCGACACCCTGCGCACCCTCGAGACCACCCGCAACGACCGGGAGCTCGGCGACCTGCACCGCCGCCTCGGCGTCGCCGCCCTCGCCGCCCAGCGCCTCGACATGACCGGCGCCACCACCTCCGCCGTCCGCTTCTTCGACGACGTCCGCAGCTACCTCACCACGCACCCGATGACCGAGGAGCCGCGCACCCGCATCGCCCTCGAGTCCTACCTCCGCGAGCGCGACACCATCATGGCCGGCCTCGCCCAGGGCGACCCCACCGCCGGCATGCGCCTCGGCGATCTGTACCTGACGATGGATCAGGTGCTGAAGCGGAGGCAGGCAGAATGAGTTTTCGGTTTTCGGTTGTCGGTTGTCGGTGCTGAGCTGCACGAGAAGGTGTCGGCGAGCGCAGCACCAAAAACCGAAAACCGAAAACCGAAAACCGCGCGCGTCCAGCGCGCGCTACCCCTCTTCCAACTCCATCTTCAACGACAGAAACCGCACCAGATCCTTGATGGTGATGATCCCCAGGAGGCGGTCGCCTTCCACCACCATCAGCCGGGAGACCTTGCTGCGGCTCATGCGGGTCAGCGCCTGCAGCGCGTCGGCGTGAGGGGCGATGCTGTTGTCCGTCTGGCACTGCTGGGCGATCGCGCCGACGGTCTGGCGGTCCCACTCCTCGCGCGGCAGCGCGTGCACCTCGCGCGTCGAGACGCAGCCGACGAGACGGCCGTCGTCGACCACCGGATACATCCGGAAGTGATAGCGGTAGATGTAGTCCTCGATCAGCTCCCGCACGGACAGCGAGCGTGAGACCGTCACCGGCGTCGCCGTCATGAAGCGGCTCACCGGCATCCCCGCCAGCGTTTCGCGGACAACGATCTGCTGGTACGAGTTGGCCGCGGCGCCGCGCACGAACATCCCGATCAGGAACCACCACAGTCCCTGCACCAGGCTGCCGGTGAAGAGGCTGAAGAGCCCCAGGAGGATGAGGAGGATGCCGAAGCCGGAGCCGACCTGCGACGAGACGCGCGTGGCCTTGCGGATGTTCTGCGTGCGCCACCAGATCAGCGCGCGCAGCACGCGCCCGCCGTCGAGCGGAAACGCCGGCAGCATGTTGAAGACGGCGAGGATCAGGTTCGTGAAGCCGAGGTACTGCAGGATGGCGACAGCCTCGCCGCGAAGGTTCTGCATGGCGCCGAGCGCCGCGCCGCCGAGACAGACGACGCCGATGACGACGCTCATCGCCGGACCGGCGAGCGCCATGAGCAGTTCCGCCTTCGGACTGGGCGGCTCGTCGTCCATCTCCGCGACGCCGCCGAAGACGAACAGCGTGATGCCGCGCATCGGAATCCCGAACCGCCGCGCCACCAGCGCATGCGACATCTCATGCAGCACGATCGACAGAAAGAAGATCAGCGCCCCGATGCCGCCCATGAGCCAGTACGTCCGCGGCGTGAGCCCCGGATGCAGCCGCGGAAAGACGCCCGTCGCCAGCGACCACGTCACCAGCGCGACGACGATCAGCCACGAGGCATCCGCCCGAACGGCAAAGCCGAAAAGACGGAAAAGCGTGATGCGCCGGCCGAACACGAGAGGTCGTCAATGCAAGGATGGGACAAATAGGACGAACAGGACCTATAGGACGAACAGGACATCCCACGGACCCATTCGTCCGATCGGTCCTATCGGTCCCATTCGTCCGATTCGCCGGTTGTTACTTCTGGTCGCCGGGCTTGGAGTGCTCCTGCATCTTTTTGCCGGCCTTTTCCAGGGCAGTGCCGGTGGCCTGCGCCGCGTCGCGGCCGGCTTCCTTGGCATCCTTGCCGAGCTCCTGTGCCGCCGTCTTGGTAGCCTGCGCCGCGTCGCGCGCGTCAGCTTCCGCTTCCTTGGTGTTCACCTCGGGCGTTTCCACCTTGTAGGTGTCTTCGCCGGTCTTCTTCACCTCACACGCGGAAAGCAGGGCGACGGTCCAAAGGGCAATCAGCAAACGTTTCATGAGCAGGTCCTCCGGGCTCGACCGTACTGCCAAACCCAAGCCAAGCGGGCCACGACGCAGCGATGCCGTCCCTACAGGCTTGGCCTTCGGCGCGAGTTTGGACTGCGGCAGCGGACGAGCTGCCGCTTTTGTACACGCGCAGCGATGCCGTGCCTACAGGCGCGCGTCGTTCCCTCGTCTCACC
>DASVEE010000029.1:0-125029 GCA_036380735.1 Thermoanaerobaculia bacterium
CCGTGCGTTTTCCACGGAGTGCCGTGCGTTTTCCACGGAGTGCCGTGCGTTTTCCACGGAGTGCCGTGCGTTTTCCACGGAGTGCCGTGCGTTTTCCACGGAGTGCCGTGCGTTTTCCACGGAGTGCCGTGCGTTTTCCACGAAGTTCCGTGCGTTTTCCACGGAGTGCCGTGCGTTTTCCACGGAGTGCCGTGCGTTTTCCACGGCCACGGCTGAAATAAGCGTGTCGAGCTATGGTTGCCCGGGGACCAGCGCCGCGACCGCCGCCGCCAGCACCGTAAACCGGCGTTCCCACGTCTCTGCGCGCGCGAAGACCTGCCGTTCCGTCGCGGCGGTCCCGGGTTCCGCCAGGGAGGATTCGATGGCGCGCTCGAAGTCCGCCGCGGTCGAGGCCAGTCGTACCAGCGGCGCCAGCGCCGCCACCTCGGGGATCGGTACGGACACGACCGGCTTCCCGGAGGCCAGCATCTCGTACACCTTCACCGGGTTCGTCGCCTCCGTCAGCGGCGTGCGCTTGAAGGGGATGATCGCGACGTCGAAGCGGCCCAGCCACTCGGGCAGCGATTCGTAGGTCTGCTCGCCCGGCAGCGTGACGTTCGGCAGCCGCGCCAGCCGGGAGACGTCACCGCCGTACGTGCCGCCGACCAGCACAAAGTCCCAATCGGGACGGCGCTGCGCCAGTTCCACCACCAGCACGGAGTCGAACCAGTCCGAGATGGCGCCGTAGTAACCGATCGCCGGGCGGGGGTTGTTGGCGCGCGGCGTGTGCGCAAAGTGCGCGTAATCGCAGGCGTTGGGGATGACGACAGGACTTTGACTTGTCTCATCTGTCCTATAGGTCCTATTCGTCCCATCGTTCCCCCGTACCTTCAACGCGCGCTGTTCCAAAACCGCGGACGTCACCACCACCAGATCCGCCCCCTGCAGCAACTGATCTTCCTGCGCCACCATCGCCCGTCCCACGGTGGCAAACCCGCCGTGCAGATCCATGCAGTCGTAGACCACGGGCCAGCCGAAGCGCTCTCGCGCCAGCTTCGCCAGCGGCCACCAGAACGGCAGGTGCACGATGGCCACGGTATTCGGGGAAAGCGGCAGCTCCGCCAGTCCTTCGAACAGCCGGTCGCGCGCGGCGTCGCGCAGCGCGTCGCCGTAGGCGTCCAACCGCGGTCCCCGCAGCGTCACCTCATGAACGTTCTCCCGGACCGTCTGCAGCGTCCATGGCGGACCGTCCTCGCGGAAGTGGCGGCTGATCCAGAACACGCGGTGTCCCGCCTCGGCGAAGCGCGACAGCAGTTGCTGCGGGCGCTGGAAGCGCTCGTGCCAGTCGCAGGTGGACAGGCAGAGGACGTCATAGCGGTCCGCGCGGGGCGGGGGAGGACGATGGGACAGATGGGACGAATGGGACAGATGGGACAGATGGGACGAATTGGATTTGCGCGGCCAGCGGATGCCGAAGACGGCCAGCACCGGATCCACCAAGCGGTGCTTCAGTGAGCGCAACGCACTGACCGCGCGCCAGGCGCGCGATCCCTGGATTTCCTGGAGTTCCCGTTCTTTCGCCGCGAGGCGCGCTTCCAGTTGTGCGATGCGCGCCTCGCGGCTGCTGTCGTCAGTGCTCACTGCGCCGGGACGTACGTCGGGTCCTGCGTCCGGTTGTCGATCAGGCTGCCGTAGCCGCTGATGCGCCCCGTTCCTTCCACCACGCGCAATGCGATGCGGGCGTTGTAGGTCGTGCCGAAGCCGAAGCGCCCGAGGACGCTGTTGAGCTGGACGAACTCGTTGCCGCGCAGCGTCAGCTCCGTCTTCACCGAGACCTTCGAGTCCGGACGCGTGGCCGAGATCTCCACCTTCACCGGGTTGCCGGTCAGCTCGACGATGCCGACGTTCGTGCGGAAGCGGTCGGACTGCTCGACCTGCAGGATCTGCAGCGCGCGCTCGCCGCGGCCCACGCCTTCACCGACCGTGATGCCGGGGATGAACTGGCCGTAGGTGCCGTTGTCGGTCTGGTTGTACGTGCGCGCGGTCGTGACGAGCTTCGACTGGCCCGGCGTGGTGACGACGAGCGAGCCGCCGGCGCCGGCCGGAGCGTTGAAGAACGTCTGCAGGATGTTGTCGAGCGCCGCGACTTTGCCAGGCTCGATCGTCACTTCCTTCTCGATGATCTCCGGCGACGACTGATTCATGAACTGCAGCGTCGCCGTCACCGGCGCGTTGCCGGAGTTGAAGAGGCGGACGTCGCTGCGCCAGTTGCCGACGTACGCGACGCCGGGCAGGATGTAGCGGTTCGCGGCGACCTGCGCCGCGTCGACCGGCAGGACGAGCAGCGGATCGTTCGTGCGGTTGTCGAGCACCGAGGCGTACGCGGTGACGCGGCCGGTGGCGGACGTCACCTTCACTTCGATGCGTCCGTCGTTCGCGCTGAAGCCTTTGCTGGCGAGGAACGAGCCGAGCTGCATGTGCTCGCCCGGCTTGAGGTCGATGGGGAAGTCGCCGAGGCGCTCGCCGCGGTCGCCGAAGATGCTGACGAGGACGGAGGCCGCTTCGCCCGCCGCTTCGACGATGCCGAGGTTCGTGCGGTACGCGGCCGACTGCGCGATCTGCTGGAGGCTGAGCGTGCGGTCCTTGCCGATGAAGTTGGCGAACGGAATGGCGGGGATGAACTGCCCGTACGTGCCGGCGGCACCGGTGGCGTACGTGCGGCTCGACGCGAACGTGACGGTCGAGGGGTTCTGCTGCTGGCCGTTGCCGCCGCTCTGCGTCTGCAGCGGACGGATCTCGAGGACGCCGCTGACGCTCTCGCCGGTGGCGCCGAGGCCGTAGAAGTTGCGGAGGATGTCGTTGAGCGCGGCGGTCTCGCCCGGCTCGACCTGGATCGTGGCCTGCGAGCCGGCGCGGTTGCCGTCGGTGCGCGTCGGCGTGAACAGGAGGAGGTACTTCATGACCTGCGCGGACGCGTTGGCGAGCCGCACGTCCGACTCGAACTTCGTCCCGGCGCCCTGCGCGTGCGCGACGGCGGGGATGATGAGCGAGTTCGGCAGCGGCTTCGTGCCGGCGTTCGGCGAGACGGGAGTGACGAGGTTGATCGAGACCGGCACCGTGACGGGCGTGTCCGAGGTGATGGTGGTCAGTTGCACGGTGGCGGTGTTGGTGCCGGTCGGAAGCTGTCGCGGATCGGCCGTGACGGTGAGCTCGAGCCCTTCGGGCGGGATCGTGCCGGACGCCGGCTCGACGCGCAGCCACGGCTTGTCGACGACGGCGGTGAACGTGTCACCCGAGGCCATCTTCCCGGCGGCGGACTGCCCGCCGATGCGGATCTTCTGCACGACGTCGTGCTGCGAGCCGTACGAGGCGACGAGGTCGGCGTCATCGGATTCAAGGGCGGCGTCCGGGCGGAGCACGATCGTCGCGGTGTCCGACCAGGGGCCGACGCCGAGGTTGCAACTGCTGTTGGAACGGACGCGGTAGTAGAGGCGCGTCGTCGCCGCGACGTTCTTGTTGAACACGATGAGGATGTCGTCGGTGGTGCGGCTCGCGGCGTTCGCGAAGTCGGCGCTGGCCGATTCCTGCACCTCGTACGACTCGGTGTCGAGACCGGGGCTCCAGATGAGGAGGTAGTCGCTGCCGGAGACGGCTTCCGGCTCGACGTAGATCTCCGGCGCGGCGGGACGGCCGCAGGCGGCGGTGGCGGAGGTCTCGAAGAACGTGACGGGCGAAAGGTCGGAGGGGCAGCCGTTGAACTCGGCCTCGACGGCCCACCAGATCGCGCCGAGCGGGACTTCCGCGGTGAGACGCGAGTTGGTCGTCGAGCCGATGATGCGCGGCTCCTCGTCTTCCGGTGCGATCCAGACGTTGTACTTCGAGGCGCCGTCGACCGGCGTCCAGATGAAGTTCACGCGCGTCGGGACGTTCGTGGCGCCATCGGCCGGCGAGATGGGGTAGGGATAGGAGTTGTCGCACTCCTCGTTGTACGGGACGGTGAAGGTGGACTCGTCGGAGATGACGTCGTCGCAGCCGTTGAACTGCGCCACCACGATCCACGAGATCGTCCCCTCGGTCACCCACAGTTGCGACGTGGAACCGGTCGTTTCGTCGACCTGCTCGTAGTCGCCGCCGTCGAGCGAGGCCCACACCTGATAGCCGATCGCGCCGCTGACGGGACTCCAGGAGAAGGTGACGGGGGAGTCGTTGACCGTCGCGCCGTTCGCGGGACTGAGGAGCTGCGGCTTCGCCGTGGGGCAGTGCTGCGCGCGCGGCACCTCGAAGAAGCGGAGGTCGGAGATGGTGGAGTCGCACTCGAAGAGCGTCTCGACGAACCAGACGTACTCGCCCGGCGGCACGCGCACCTCGGCGCTCGTGCGCTGCGTCTCGGCGGCGAAGAGGATCTCCAGCTCTTCGTCTTCCTGCACGTTCGGGATGAGCCACACGCGGTAGCCGAGCGCGTTCTCGACCTTCGTCCATCGGAACGTGACGGGGGAGCCGACGGTCTCCAGCTCATTCGGCGTGATCAGCGTCGTGGTGCCGACGGGGCACGTCGTGGTGCTGAACGTGGCCGTGGCCGACTTCGAGTCGCACTCGTCGAAGCGCGCGGTGACGTACCACTCGATGGTGACGTTGGCGGGGATGTCGATGGTGAAGTCGGTGGCGGTGGTGTCGCCGACCTGCTCGAACTCTTCTTCATCCGAAAGACGCCCGAAGACCTTGTAGCCGTACGTGCCTTCGACCGCCGTCCAGCGGAACGTCACCGGCGACGCCACCTCGGTGGCGCCGTTGGCGGGCTCGATGATCGTGGGCGCCGGCCGGGTGCAGGGAGACTGCGCGAAGGACGTAGCTGCTGCGAGGCAAAGGACCAGAGTGGTGAGGAACGCGCGCATGGATCTCCCCTTGAAGGCACTAGGACGAATAGGACCTATAGGACAAGTAGGACGTATAGGACCGGACGATGGCGGGCATTGTAGCGGACGCGCGCCGGGCGTCCTATTCGTCCTATCAGTCCTATAGGTCCTATTCGTTCTATCGGTCCCCTTACTGCGCCGGCACGTACGTGGGGTCCTGCGTGGTCATGTCGATCACCGATCCGTAGGCCGTCACCTTGCCGTTGCCGGACGTGACCTTCACCGTGGCGCGTGCGTTGTAGACGCCGTCGCCGAGGCCGAAGCTGGCCAGGGAGAACTGGTAGAACTCGTTGGCTTTCAGGTTGAGCGTCACCACCGGCGCGACGCGGGAGCCCGGCACCGTCACCGACACTTCCACGGTGGCGGCGTTACCGGTGGTCTCGGCGACGCCGATGTTGGAGCGGAAGCGCGACGACTGCTCGAGCTGCAGCACCTGCAACGCGCGGTCGCTGCGCCCGACCGACTCGGCGGGCGTGACGCCGGGGATGAACTGCCCGTACGTGCCGTTCGTCGTCTGGTTGTACGTGCGCGCCGTCGCGACGATGCTGGAATCGGCCGGCGTGGAGACGACGATCTGGCCGCCCGCCAGGGGATCTGTGATGCCGTAGAGGGTGTTGAGGATGTTGTCGAACGCCAGCAACTGGCCGCCGTTCAGCGTCACCTCGCGCACGATGGCGCCGGCGGGATTCTGCTGTGGGTAATAGGTGAGCGTCGCCGGCGTCGCGGTGGTGTTGCTGTTGAAGAGGCGGACGTCGCTCTGCCAGTTGGCGAAGCCGTTGTTGATGTACGCCATGCCGGGGAGCGCGTAGCGGTTGGCAATCGTGCCGCCGGCGACGACCGGCGTCACGAGCAGCGGGTCGTTCGTCTTGTTGTCGACGAGTGACGCGTACGCGGTGACGCGGCCGCCGGCGGAGGTGACCTCGACTTCGACGCGGCCGTCGTCGAGCGTGATGCCGTTCGCGGCGAGCAGCGGCAACTGGACGTGACCGAACGGCGGCACGACCTGCGTGGCCTGTCCGACCTGCACGCCGGCGGCGTTGAAGAAGCGGGCGAGGAGGCTCGCCTCGACGCCGGAGCCTTCGACGAAGCCGAAATTGGAGCGGTAGTTCGCCGACTGCGCGATCTGCTGCAGCGACAGCAGCGCCTGCGTCGCGCCGGGCGAGCGCCCGATGAACTGCGCGTACGCGATGGCGGGGATCCACTGACCGAACGTGCCGTTCGGCGTGACGTTGTACGTGCGGCTGGAGGCGATGGTCGTCAACGCCGTCGTCGTCGTGGAGGTGTTTGGCGTGCCGAGGGGGCGGATCTCCAGCGCGCCGGTACCGGAGGTGATGCCGAAGACGTTGGCGAGGACGTCGTCGAGAGCGACGGTGTCGCCCGGCTCGATCTCGATCGTCGTCGTGCTGCCGGCGGAGCGGCCGTCCTGGTTCGACGGCGTGAAGTTGAGCTGGTAGCGGCGCGATTGCGCGCCGAGGTTGGTGATGCGGATATCGGACTCGAACTGCGAGTTGTTCGCGCCGGCCGCGTGGGCCACGGCGGGGATGATCAGCGCGTCGGGCGGCGGCGTGTTCTTGCCGGATGGCGTCACCGGCGTGACGAGGCTGACGGTGACCGGCACGGTGGCCGGCGCGTCGTTCGTCGAGATGCGGCCCGCGGAGCCGTACGTGAGGCGCACGTTCGCGGTGTTGCTGCCGAGGCGGAGCGCTTCGCGGCTGGCGGTGACGGTGAGCGTGACGCCGTCGGGACCGAGCGTTCCGCTGGACGGGGTGACGGTGAAGCCGGGCTTGTCCACGGTGGCGACGAATGTCACCGGCGGGTTCGTGCCGGGGAGCTGGATCGTCTGCACGACGTCGCCCTCGGTCCCGAGCTCCGCGGTCACGCCGCGCGTGGCGTTGCGCGGCACGATCAGGATCTTGACGACGTCGGAGTAGGGGCCGCGCTCGTCGTTGCACGAACTGATGGCGCGGACGCGGTAGTAGCGGAGCTCCGCCGCCGCCACGTCATGGCTGAACGGCGCGACGTTGCCGGTGAGGATCTCGGTCGTGGCGCCGGAGAAGTCGGCCGTCGACGACTCCTGCAGCTCGTAGATCTCGGCGTTCGGGACCGGCGTCCAGCGGACGGTGTAGGAGGATCGGGACACAGCCTGCGCGATGACGAATGCGCGCGGCTCCTCGGGGATCGTGCAGGCGACGGCGATCACGACCTCGAAGTCGCTGTCGTTCGACTCGACCTCGGGGCAGTTGGCGAAGGTGGCGACGACCCACCAGCGCATCCTGCCGCCCGGGACCTCGCCGCGGTAACGCGTCTCGGTCGTCGTCGTGAGCACGGCCGGCGTCGCGCCGTCGATTTCCAGCCACAGCTTGTAACCGGTAGCGCGGGGGACAGCGGTCCACGCGAATTCGACGGGCGACGTGATGCGCGAGCCGCTCGGCGGCGTGAGGAGCAGCGGCCGGCGGTTGTCGCAGTTCTCCGGCTCCGTCACGGCGAAGACGAAGGCGGCGGAGCGCACCGGATCGCAGTTGCCGAAGGAGGCCACGACGGTCCACTCGTACAGCCCCGCCGGGAGCTTGCGCTCGAGCGTCGTCTCCGTCGTCTCACCGGCGCTGATCTCCGGGCCGTTATTGCGGCGGAGGAGCAGCTCGTAGCGCACCGCGCCGGCAACCGCGTTCCAGGTGAACGTCACCTCGGATGCGAGGCCGCTCACATTGTTGCCCGGCGCCACGAGCTGTGGCGGCGTCGCGGAGCAGTTCTGTGCGCGCGGGACGATGAACGTGGAGCGGTTCGATTCAGTGGACTGGCAGCGCTCGAACACGGCCTGCACGAGCCAGACGAACGTGCCCGGCGGCAGCACGCGCGTGAGCGACGTGTCCTCGGTGACGCCGATGAGCTGCGGCTCGCCGTTGTTGTGTTGCGCGAACACGCGATAGCTGATCGCCCGAGCCACGGCGGTCCAGGTGAAGGTGACGGGCGACGTGGCGCTCGCGTTGGCCGCGGGGGTCAGCAGCGACGGCTTCTCCTCCGTGCAGGCGTTCTCGTTGCCCGCGATGACGAAGTCGAGCCGCGCCGAAGCGACCGGCGGACAGCCGTCGAAGATCGCCTCGACGTAGAACGTGTAGCGTCCCTGCTGGAGTGCACGCTGCAGCGACGTCTGCTGCGTCACGACGAGGTCTTCGAACGGCTGGCCGTCATGCGAGAGCCAGAGACGGTAGCCGCGCGCGTTCGCCACGCCGGTCCACTGGAAGGTGATGGGATTGCTGACGGTGCCGCTCGGGCCGACGAGCGCCGGCGCGGGGTTCTGGCCGCAGTTCGCCGCCTGCTGCACGGTGAGCGTGCGGCGCTCCGAAACGATCGAGGGGCAGTCGTCGCCGGTGAGCGCCTCGACGAACCACTTGCCGCTGCCGCTCGGCAGGTTGATGGTGGCGGTGGTGGCGGTGGTACGCGCGGCCAGCGTCGGCGCGCCGGTGCCGCTGGCGATCCAGAGACGGTACGCCTCCGCGCCGTTGACGGCCGACCAGATGAAGGTCACGGGCGAGCCCGTGGTTGCGCCGTCGACGGGTGTGTTGAGCGTGAGCGGTCCGCGCGGGCACTCTCTGACGGTCGCAATGAAGGAGGCAAAGCTGCTGCGCACGAAAGGACAGTTGCGGTAGATCGCGTCGACGGCCCAGCGGATCGTGCCTGCCGGGACGGCGCGCGTCACCTCGGTCACATCGCCCGCAACCGGCACCTCGAGCGTGAAGCCGCTGCCGTCGGTCGCGAGCAGGCGATAGCCGACCGCGTCCTGCACCGCGCTCCAGCGGAAGGTGACCGGGGAGGCGACCTTCTGCGCGCCATTCGCCGGCGCAAGAAGGCGCGGCGCGTCCGTCGGGCAGGCTGGCTCCTCCTCACCCACGATGAACGCCGAGCCCTCCGCAAACGTCGGATCGCAGCCGCCGCCGAAGTTGGTCTTCACCGTCCAGGCGTAGTTGCCGCGGGGAAAGAAGTCGGTGGCGCTGGTGCCCGCCGCACCGATGTTGCGGATCACCTGGCCGTCGGAGGCGACGATGACCTCGTAGCCGATCGCGCCGGTCACGGCGGTCCAGGTGAAGGTGATGTTCTCCTGCGGCTCGAAGTGCGCGAGCAGCGCCGGCGACGTGAGCGCGGCTTTGTCCGTGGGGCACGTCTCCGCGGCGCCCACGGTGGTGAACTTGCGGCAGGAGGAGGCCTGTTCGCAGCCGTCCTTCTTCGCCACGACACGCCACTCGTACGTCTTGCCGCTGTCGAGCGTCGGCGGTGTCCACGACGTGCCGAGCGACGTCGCAGCCGGCGGCAGCGGGTCGAACGAGCAGACGCCCGAGTTCTCCTCGCCGAGGTAGATGTCGTATTCGTCGGCGATGGCGTTGGACCAGGAGAACGTCACGTTCACCGGCACATCCGTCTGATCCTCGCCGGGTGACGCGAGCAAGGGGGTGCTCGGGCAGTAGCCGACCTGGAAGTACGCGCTGGGAGAGGCGGAGTATCCGAGGCCGCAGGCGGAATACTGCGTCTTGACGACCCACTCCCACTGCCCGTTCGGCGACAGCGGGCTGCCCACGCAACTGGTTGCGCCGGTGGCCGCGGAGCACTGGTGCACCCACGTCCCGCTGCTGACCGGCTTGGCCCAGACGTCGAAGCCCATGTCATTCGCCGCGGTCGGCGTCGACCAGACGTAGGTGACGGGACTCGGCGGGTTGAAGCCCGGCCCGACGGGGCTGATCGGCTGACCGCCCTCAGTGGGTCCCGGACAGATGGCGAAAACATTTCCGCCGGCAAGCAGCACCGCAACGATGACGAACGTCACCCGGACAGCCAGATTGTTCATGTGCACCTCGGATTGACGTGCAATGTACGCCATTCGTTGACACGACAAGGTGACTTGGAACACGAAACAGGGGGGACGATAGGACGAATGGGACGAATGGGACCTATAGGACGAATGGGACGGCACGCGGTCGGTCTGCGCATAGGTCCCATAGGTCCCATTCGTCCTATCGTGCCTACCGGTACTTGTTGCCGCCCGTGTTGAACACCACCACGGTTTCGCCATCGCGGATGTCGCCGCGGTCGCGTAGCTGGTGGTAGGCAACCATGGCGGCGCCGGTCTCGGGGCCGGCGTCGAGGCCTTCGCGGCGGCGGAGCTCCGCCGAAGCGGCTTCGATCGTCTCTTCCGCTACGGCGATGGCGCCGCCGCGGGAGTCGCGGAGGGCGCGCAGCATCAGGCGGTCGCCGATGGCGCGGGGGACGCGGAGGCCCCAGGCGCTCGTGCGGGGGGACTCCCACTCGGGCGCCGTTTCCAGGCCTTGTTCGTACGCGCGCACGATCGGGGCGCAGCCGGCTGACTGGACGCTGAACATGCGGGGGCGCTCGGCGCCGATCCAGCCGAGGCGCTGCATCTCGTCGAAGGCTTTCCACATGCCGATCAGGCCCGTGCCGCCGCCGGTCGGATAGAGGATGACGTCGGGGAGGCGGCCGCCGAGGTCGGAGAGCAGCTCGTAGCCCATGGTCTTCTTCCCTTCGACGCGGTACGGCTCCTTCAGCGTCGAGAGGTCGAAGCCGCCGTTCTCGGCGATGTACGCCTGCACGCGCTTCGCGGCGTCGGTGATCACGCCGGCGACGAGCTCCACTTCGGCGCCGTAGCTGCGGCACTCATCGACGATCGACTGCGGCGTGTCGCGCGGCATGGCCACGAACACCGGGAGGCCGGCGCGGGCGCCGTACGCGGAGAGCGCGGCGCCGGCGTTGCCCGCCGTCGGTGCGGCGAGGCTGCGCGCGCCGAGCTTCTTGGCCATGGAGACCGCGGCGCTCATCCCGCGCGACTTGAAGGAGCGCGTGGGATTCTTCGACTCGTCCTTGAACCAGAGCCGCGCGAACCGTGCCGACGGCAGCAGCGGCGTCATCCCCTCGCCGAGGGTGACGATGTCCGCTTCGTCGTCCACCGGCAGCACCTCGGCGAAGCGCCACATGTCGGTGCGCCGGGCGTGATGCAGCTCGGGCGTCGGGGTGAGCTCGTAGTGCACGAGGAGCGGCGCGCCGTCCTGATGGCAAAGGTTGATCAGCGCGTCGGTGGCGTACGTGGCGTCGCAGAGGGAGCAGGCGAGATGGACGGGAAAGCGTCGCATGAGGCGCGCAGCATAAACGCAAAAACGCCCCGCTTTCGCGGGGCGTCTCCACCTGAGCCCTGGGCGCTGAGGCCTGAGCCCAATCGGTTACTGCTTCGTATTCGCGTCGAACTGCTTCTGCATTTCCTGAACGGCCTTCTCGGCTTCGCCTTCCTTGCCCGGGTCGGCGTACTTCGACATCTCGCTGGCGAAGGCGGTCAGCTCGTGCTCGTACTTCTTGAGGAGCTCGCGGTTGAAGGTGACGGCCGGATCCTGCTCGGCCTGCTGCTTCATCTCTTCGCGCGTCTTGTCGTAGCCGGCGAGCATCTCGGCGTACATCTTCTTGGTGGTCTCGTCGGTGGCGGAGTCGTACGCCTTCTTCGCGTCTTCGTACGCCTTGTCGAAGTTCGCGCTCATCGACTTCTGGAAGCCTTCCGCCATGGCGGCGGTGCTGGCGGCCATGACCTGACCCTTCACCCAGAGGTACTCCTGGGTGTTGAAGCCGAGGTCTTTGGCGGCGCGGATGTCGGCGGTGAGGAAGTCGGCCGCGGAGCCGAGCGCCTTGAAGCCGTCCATCATGCCGGCGATCGACTTCTCGCCTTCCTTCTTCGCCTCGTCGGCGTGCTTCTTCATCTCTTCCTTGGCAACCTGCGCGATCTTCTTCTCGTGCTCGCGCACCTTGAGGTACATCTTGACCTGCGCGTCGGTGAGCTTGCCGTCGGCCGGACCCTCGTACTCATCATTGGCGACTTCCTTCATCAGGTCGGTCGTGCCGCGCTCCTGAAGATCCTCGGCGATCGCCGCCTTGTCCATGGCTTCCTTGGCTTTGCATCCCACGAGAGTGAGGGACAGACAGAGTGCTACTGCGAGGGTGTTACGCATGTCCTGGGTTTTCCTCCGGTTTTGGTGTTGACCGAAAGGATATTAGCCGCGCCGAGATTCCGGGAGCGTGACGGAGAACACGACGGGGGACGTTTTCCGTTGTCCGTTGTCCGTTATCCGTGCTTCGCTACACCGCGCCTAACCCCGCAAAGCGAAGCACGGACAACGGAAAACGCGCGCGCCAGCGCGCTAGACAGGAGCGCCCCAGCCGTCGAACTCCGCGAGCTGATTGGCGGCGGCGCGCACCAGTTTCTCCACGAAGGCGGGGTCGGTCACGGCGGCGACGCTGGTCTGTTTGACGCCCTGCACGGCCCAGCGGCCTTCGTCTTCCTCGAGCACGGCCACGTCGTCGAGGCCGATGGTGCGCAGGTCGGCGGCCAGCGCTTCGGCGGCCTCCTCGGACGCGGCGTAGAAGAAGAAGTCGACCGGGCGGTCGTCTTCGAGGTCGCCGCCGTTCTTCAGGAAGAGCTCGATCAGCTCCTCGTTGCGGGCGAGGTGGGTCAGCAGTTCCTGGTCGATCAGCGATTCAGCCATCAGCTCAGTTGCGCTCTCACCCGTGCGGCCAGTGCATCGAGCTCGCGCAACAGGGTCTGGAGCTCGGTGCGATGCTGTTCCTTCACGTCCTCGAGCTGCTGCTGCAACGACTGAACCTGTTCTTCGAGATCCGACTTGCGGCGGTCGGCGAAGGGGATCGGTGCCGGCAGCTCTTCCTCGACGGCCACCTCGAGCGGCGCCTCGTCGACGATGGGAAGCATCTCGTCGGCGCCCAGCTCTTCGACTTCCTCGGCATGAGGCAGCGGGACGTTGCCACCGAACGTCCTGGGGCGCTCGCGGCCCTCGGCGAGGAGCTGCTCGAGCGACACTTCCTCGGCCGCCTCGTACACCGCCTCCGGCTCCGCGGCCGAATCAGGGAAGGGGAGGGAGTCGGCGAACGGGTTGGTCTCGGCGATCGGCTCCGGCTCGACGTCGGGCTCAGGCTCCGGCGCCGGGCGCACCGCAACTTTGGCGGCGGTAGCCATGGCGGGTGCGGCCACTTTCTTCTTCGGCGCCACCGTGTTGCCGCCCTTGAGCCGGTTGAAAAGGTGCTTGGCCGTGATCTTCGAGACGAGCTTGAACGTCTCCATCACGCCCTCACCCTTGACGGCCGCGGCCTCCGTGTAGGGGTAACCCTCGAAACCGAGCGCTTCCGCCAGCGCCTCGACCGGGAGGACGCCCGGGATGTCGCGCTTGTTGTACTGGATGACGATCGGCGTGTCGTTCACGTCGATGTTGTTCTCTTCGAGGTTCTCGATGAGGTTGGCGAAGCTTTCCTTGTTCGCATCCACCATCGCCGGCTGGGAGTCGGCGACGAAAACGACCGAATCGGCGCCCCGGAGGACGAGCTTGCGCGTCTCGTTATAGAAGACCTGGCCAGGAACCGTGTAGAGCTGAATCTTCAGGTTGAAGGGCCCCACCTTGCCGATGTCGACCGGAAGGAGGTCGAAGAACAGCGTGCGGTCGGTCTTGGTGGCGAGCGACAGCATCTTTCCCTTCTGTTCGGGAGAGAGCTTGTCGAAGATCACCATCAGGTTGGTCGTCTTCCCGCAGAGACCGGGACCGTAATAAACGATCTTCGCGGTCATCTCGCGCGTGGCGTGATTGAACAGGACCATAAGGGCCCGAATTGTGCCATAGAATCCGGGCCGTGAATGACGAGCCGGTCGAGATCCCGATCACCGATACGCTCGACCTCCATCCCTTTCGACCCGCTGACGTGAAAGAAGTTGCGCTCGAATACCTCATCGAGGCGAGGGCGCGCGGACTGCGTCAGGTCCGGCTCATCCATGGCCGCGGAATCGGCGTCCAGCGGGAACGCGTGCAGTCGCTGCTGCGCTCGCTGGATTGGATCGAAGCTTTCCACGACGCAGACCACACCGGCGGCGGCTGGGGCGCCACCGTCGTGCTCATCAAGCCTCAGCATTGAATTTGCAGTTGGAGCCTACATGTCAACACTTTACGAAGAACTGAGCCGGGTCACGACGTACGAGTACTCGGAGGAAGAGGTCCGGCAGTTCGAGACCCTGCACGAGGAGATCCGTGCGCTCAAGAAGGAGCGCAACGCGGTCATCGTGGCCCACAACTACTACCGGCCGGAGATCCTGAAGGTCGCGGACTTCGTCGGTGATTCGCTCGAGCTCGCCCTGATGGCGGCCGAGGTGAAGGACGCCGACATCATCGAGTTCTGCGGCGTCAACTTCATGGCCGAGACGGCCAAGATCGTCAATCCGACCAAGCGCGTGCTGCTGCCGAACCTGCTGGCCGGCTGCCAGCTCGCCGATGCCGCCCCCGCGGAAGACCTCGCCGCGCGCATGGACGAGCTCAAGAAGGACTATCCCGACCTCGCCGTCGTCAGCTACGTGAACTCGACCGCGGCCGTGAAGGCGCTGTCCGATATCATCGTCACGTCGGCCAACGCCGCGAAGGTCGTGCGCACGCTCCCGAACAAGAACATCCTCTTCGTGCCCGACCGCAACCTGGCGAACCACGTCGCGGAGCAGGTGCCGGAGAAGAACATCATCCCGTGGGACGGCTTCTGCTACGTCCACCAGCAGATCACGCCCGAGGAGATCATGCGCATCCGGGCGGCGGATCCGGAGCTCGAGATCCTCGTCCATCCCGAGTGCCGTCCCGACGTGGCGAAGCTCGCCGACGCCGTCCTCTCCACGAGCGGCATGGTGCGCTACGCGAAGGAGCGTCCTGCGAACCGGTTCCTCGTCGTCACCGAGTGCGGCCTCTCGGATCGTCTGGCGATGGAAGTGCCGGACAAGACGTTCGTGAAAGGGTGCAAGCTCTGCACGTTCATGAAGGTGACGACGCTCGAAGACGTACGCGACTCGCTGAAGTTCCTGCAGTACGACATCGAGGTCCCGGAGGACGTGCGCGTTCCCGCCGAGCGCGCGCTGCGCCGGATGTTCGAAGCCACGAAATGACTTGAACCGAGGAGTGCTGTTCCTGAACCCGCGGGCCGGGTCGTTCACGGCCGCCGATGAATCCGGCCTGCGCACGGAGGCGGCGGAGCGCGGCCTGCGCGTCGTCGACGTCGGTCCCGGCATCGACGTGCAGAAGACCGTACGCGAGTCGCTGGAGGCCGGGCTGCGCGCGTTCGTCGTGGCTGGCGGCGACGGCAGCATCCACCACGTGCTCCAGCCGCTCGTCCACACCGACGGCGTCCTCGGCATCATCCCGATCGGCAGCGTCAACCACTTCGCGCGCGACCTGCAGATCCCGCTCGACGACTGGCGAGCGGCGCTCGACATCGCGCTGACCGGCGAGGTGCGCCAGATCGACACCGCCCACGTCAACGGCCGCTACTTCCTCAACAGCGTGATGCTCGGCATCTACCCGACCATCAGCCACTACCGCGAGCGCTTCCGCTCCATGCACAGCAAATGGCGCGCGTACTTTCGCGCGCTGCGCCTGGCGCTCCGCGCGTTCCCGCACGTCACGCTGGTCGTGGAGATCGAGGGCCGCGTCGACACCCTCAGCACCCAGATGTTCGTCGTCTCCGTCAACACCTACGACCTCGGCCAGGCCGGCATCGCGTCGCCGAAGACGACGCTCGACGACGGCCGCCTGTCGATCTATTCGCTGTCGTTCATGAACCGCTGGCAGTTCGTGCGAGCCGCCGCCAAATTCTTCCGCGGCCGCATCCAGGACGTCCCCGGCTTCCGCCGCGTGCGCACCCAGCAAGTCCGCATCGACAGCGCCCGGCACAAGATGAAGGTGTCGGTCGACGGAGAGCTGATGGAACTGAAGCCGCCGCTACAGATCACGTCGGTGCCGGCATCGTTGCTGGTGCGGGCTCCGGCGGGGGGGTAGGACGACAGGACGGATGGGGTCCTATCGGTCCCATTCGTCATATAGGTCCTATTTGTCATTCGACGTCGAACTCGATCCTCTCCTCTTTGACCTCGGCTTTGGGAACGATGCCGGAGACTCCCTGGCCGTCGATGAGCGCCGCGCGCCAGAGCTCATCGGACACCCATGTTCGCACCGGGCCGTGGCCGTAGCGGGACACGAGTGCGCGCGGCTTGCCTTCCAGCACGCCCATGCGCACGACGGTGATCGCGCCGTCGATGCCGGCGGAGAAATCGAGGATTCGCGGGAAATCGTGTTCCCCTTCGACACCGCGATCTTCGACCGATGCTCTCCATAGCTGCTGCTGCGAGAACGTGATCTTCTCACTGCTCTTGCGTGCTGTACGCGGCGCGGATGAGGGGGTGATCTTCGGCAGGCCGCACGCATTCGGCGCGAACAGACGGAACGCCTGCACGACGGAGTCGGTCTCGTCGAGAATCGCCACTTCCGACTTGCCAATCTGGCGGAGTTGCACGGCGGATATCCGGTCCTGCGCGCGGGCGAAATCCGCGGCTTCGAAAGACACGAGACTGCCGAGGATATTGCCTTCGGCGTCAAGGATGGTGGCCAGGTGATGCTCGCCATTCTTCAGCGGGTCATTGACGGCAACAACGGCCGTATCCGACGGTCCTGCCGCGATGGCGCCGATACCGGTCATTTCAACGATGCTGTACGTCTGCAAGTGGTCCGCATCGTCACGGCGAAAGAAAACGACCGCATTCCTCGTGCGCCGGTTCGTGTCGATCCACCCGGTGGTCGCGGCGTAGAAGTTTTTCGTTGTCAGAGGCGTGACCGCGTAGACCTGGCCGACCATCCCCGGATAAACGGAGCCCGCGGGGAGGAGATCGGACGCGAGATACGTCCACGTCGTGCCGTTCGGGCGGATCTCTGTGACACCCGCTGCCTGCGGCTCGCGCTCGATGCCTTTGACGCCGTGATACACCCAATGCCGCCCCGATGGATCGTGGCTCACGGATCGCGCTTCGAGCAGAACCTCAATGGCGCGTGTGGTGCGGCTGCGCTCGATGAACTCGTGCTTCGATGGCGTCAATGCGGTTGCGGCGAGAAGGACGACGAGTGTGATGTTCATGGACTCTCCGTTACCAGCAGATACCTTCCGTGGTCGTGCTCCAGTCGTTGTCGATACAGCACTTCCCGCGGCTGTCCTGCCAGCAGTTCGTATCGAAGCACTCGTTGTATTCGCAGTACGCCAGATCGCACCGCACCGGTTGGGCCGCGTCGACGCACGTGTGCCAGTTCGGCTGCGACTTCTTGCGCGAGTGGGGGCACATATTCAGGCCGGGAGTCGAATTGCAGGGCTGCGGTCCGCTTCCTTCGAGCGGCGCCGCCCGCAATCCATTCGGCTTGAATGGCACCGGCGCCGGTGCGACGACCTGGACGCATTGCGTCGCGGTCATCCAGGCGGGACACGTTTCCTGCTGCGACGGCAATTCCGTGAGATTGCCGATCACGGGCGACCTCACCTCCGATGCATCCATCGGGGCCACGGCCGTCATCAGCGCCAGCAGGCACAGGACTGCACGGCCGTATTTCATGATGGATAGATAGATCCGCGGCGCTACTTCGTCAAGTTCGACTGTCCTTTTCATGCCCTGTCTGTGAACCGCCAGGCCCGAATTCCCGGTATGGGTGACAGAACTCGCTGGTTTCCGTCGCATGCAGCGCGTCTCCTCTTTCGTTTTGAGGCCTCTATGAAGGAGTGACGGAAGTAGCCGCGATCCTTATCCGCGCTCACCAGGGAGCTGGCTACAACGGACCTATACGTCCTATAGGTCCTATTCGTCCTATCGTCCGCTACTTACAAAGCAGCCCATACACCCCGACCACGTCATCGCGCACGTCATCCAGGTCCGCTTTCATCGCGCTGACGATCTGCTGGAACTCGGGGTCGGTCTGCAGCGACTGCAGCCAGGGGTGCTTCACCAGGGCGTACCAGGAGTGGTTGCCGAGGGAGGCGGCGCGGTGGAGCCATTGGATGGCGAGGTTGCGGTCGCCGAGCTTGGCGTAGCAGAGGGCGACGCGGAGGGCGGCCCAGTGGTTGCGGTTGGCGTCGGACTCGAACGACTTGATGTGCTGCTCGGTGGCGGCGCGGTCGCCGCGGGCGGCGGCGATCATGGCCTTGAGGCTCTTGCCGATGTAGTGGCGCGGCACGAGGTCGGCAGCGGCTTCCGCTTCGGCCTGCGCGGCGGTGAGGTTGCCGAGGAGGACGTACGCGTTGCCGCGGATGTCACGGCCGGCGAGCTCCGTGTCGCGTGAAGCCATCGCGTACTGCGCGCTCTGCAGCGCCGCTTCGGCGTCGACGGCGTTGATGTACCAGTAGCCGCGCGTCTTGGCTTCATTCGACAGCGGGTCGATGCGGATCAGGCGGTCGCCGATGCATTGTGCGCGCTGCACGTCGCCCGTGGAGATGAAATAGGCCAGCATCGAGTAGAGCGCGTGCGTGTCGTTGGCTTTCAGTCGCAGCGCGGCGAGCACTTCGCGCACCGACTCGGTGAAGCGTTGCGGGTCGCGCACGAGCACGCGGCCCATCGCCATGTGCGACTGCGGGAGGTTCGGGTCGAGGCGGATCGCCTGGCGCGCGTACCACTCGGCGCGCTGGAAGTCGCTTTCGTCGGCGAGGCTGCGCGCCTGCCCGAGCGACAGCGCGATCGCGAGGTCGGCATAAGCCGCGGCGAAGTCCGCATCGAGCTCGATGGCGCGTTTCAGCGCGGCGATCTGCGCCTGGTATTGCTGCGGGACGAGGGTGCCGGTGAGCGCGCGCGCCTTGATGTACTCCTCGTACGCCTTCGGATTCGTCGACCGCGCTTCGGAGTGCATCTGCGACGTGGCGACGCCGAGCCGCTCGTTGAGTCCCGTCAGCGTGCGCGCGGAGACGTTGTCGATCAGCGTCAGCAGGTCGTCACGGCGGCCGTCGATCGACTCGGCCCAGACGTTGTAGCCGGTACGCGTATCGGTCAACTGCAGCTGCACGCGCACCAGGTCGCCCGCGGCGAGGAAGCTTCCCTTGAGGATGCCGTCGACCTGCAGCTTCTCGCTGGCCGACTTCACGTCGACGTTTTTGTTCTGGAACTCCATGACGGCGGACGTGGGGCGCACCTGCAGCGACGGGATCTGCTGCAGCTTCGTCACGAGCGCGTCGGCCACGCCGACCGAGAGGAACTCGTCGCGCGTGTTGTTGGCCAGGTTCTGCAGCGGCAGCACGGCGAGCGAGCGAATCGGCTGCGGCGCCGCTGCTTCCGCCGTCGTCGCCAGCCCATCGCTGCGCGACTGCACGAGGTAGATGGCCACCGCGACGATCAGCAGCGCGACGATCGCGACGCCGATGCGGATCATGCGAGGCCGCCGCAACGTCTTCGGCAGCGAGCTGCGCGTGAGCCCGGAGGTGTTCATCCGCAGCGTCGGCGTGTCCATCTCCTCGAGGTCGACCAGCAGCTCGCGCGCGTTCTGGTAGCGGCTGGAGGGGCTTTTCTGCAGCAGGCGGCCGATGATCTTCGCCGCTGCCGTGGGGAAGCCGGGATCGAGGGGAGTGAACGGCTCCGGCTCGGAGTCGCGGATCTTGTCGATCACCATCAGCGGCGACTCGGCGTTGAAGGGCAGATGCCCGGCGGCCATCTGATAGAGGACGACACCGACGGCGAAGAGGTCGCTCCGCTCATCGGCCGTGGCGCCGCGCGCCTGCTCGGGGGAGAGGTAATGGAGCGTGCCGAAGAAGTGGCCGCTGGTCGATTCGAACGTCGGCTTCTCGCCGTCCTCGTCATCGACGCGGGGCACGAGCTTGGCGAGCCCGAAGTCGAGGATCTTCGCCAGGCCGTTCGGTTCGATGATGATGTTCGCGCTCTTGATGTCGCGATGGACGACGCCGTTGTCGTGCGCCGCCGCGAGTCCCGCGGCGAGCTGCCGCGCGATGTGGAGGAACTCGCCGGCGTCGAGCGGGCGGCGCCGCAGCCGCTGCGAGAGCGTTTCTCCCTCGCAATACTCCATCACCAGGAACGGCTGCCCATCCTCGGTCTCGTCGACTTCATAGATGGTGGCGACGTTCTGATGGCGGATGGCGGCGGCCGCCTTGGCCTCGCGCATGAAGCGGGCACGGCGGTCGTCGTTGCTGAGGGAGTCGGAGTTCAGGACCTTGAGCGCGACCTGACGCCCAAGACGGCGGTCGCGCGCGAGGTAAACGGTGCCCATGCCGCCCCGGCCGAGGATGCGGACGATCTCGAATCGATCGAAGCTCTGAGGGATCTCGGTCATCAGGACATCGGGCCCAAGTGGCGGCATTGTAGCGGATTAGCGGTCGAGCCTCGGCGCCGTACAGCCTCCTGGAAAGGGTTGGTCACTTTTCTGACCCCCGGTAAATTTACATGGGTTATATTTCAACCCTCAGCAACTTATCCGCGACATGACCACGATTCCCAGTGTTGCTCCGGAAATCCTTCTCCCGCCTCGGTATCAGCTCAAGTCCATCCTCAAAGAAAACCCGGCGACCCTGGTTTATCGGGTTTTTGATGTCTCGGACAAACGCGACGAGGCGATCAAGATCCTCCGGCACGAGCTCTCGGAGCCGCAGCAACTGCTTCGTTTCAAAACGGAGTTCGCGACGCTTGCGTCCATCGAGCACGCCTCCATCATCAAAGTGTTCGACTTCGGTCTCATCGACGTCGAGCAGAGGGGAGGCGGTGCCGCCACCTATCCGTACTTCACGATGGAGTTCTTCGCCGGCCGCCGGATCTCGGAGTTCTTCGACGGCCAGAACTGGGACGCCCTGTACGACGTCATCCTGCAGATCGCGTCCGGCCTCCATCACATCCATCACCTCGGCATCGTCCATCTCGACCTGAAGCCGTCGAACATCCTGGTCGACGAAAGCGGCAAGGCGAAGATCATGGACTTCGGGGTCGCGATCGCGAGGCAGCAGGTACTCGACCGGCTGATCCGCGGGACGCTGCAGTACATGGCACCCGAGGTGTTGCGCCAGGATCGCGTCGACTCGCGCGCGGACCTCTACGCCCTCGGCATGACGCTCTACGAGACCGTCACCGGCGCGCTGCCCGGCTACGGCAAGCAGGCCATCGACGTGATCCGCATGCATCTCGACGAAGAGATCCGCACGCCGTCGTCGATCAACCCCCGCGTGCCGGAGGCGCTCGAGCAGATCATCATGCGGCTGCTCGAGAAGGACCCGAGGCACCGGTTCCCCTCGGCCGCGTCGCTGCTGCTCGCGGTGGCGCAGGCGGCCGGGAAGACGGCGCCGGCGTCGGAGCTGCTCGTCGGGCGAGGGGAGCTTTACGCCGCGCCGCTGATTGGGCGGAAGAAAGAGCTGGATCAACTGTCGTCGTTCATCGCCGCGGCGCGCGAGGGCAGCGGCAACGGCGTGATCCTCGCGGGCGCCGAGGGGATGGGGAAGAGCCGCATCGTGCGCGACGCGACGTTGCGCGCGCAACTCGATGGCGCCCGCGTCTTTACCGGACGCTGCCCGGTCAACGGCAAAACGATCTATGCGCCGTTCTTCGAGATCTTCCAGCAGATGGTGACGGCGGTGAATCCCGAGGCCGACGTGTCGGAGGAGATCCGGCGCATCCTGCGCCCGGTCGTCGCCATCACCGGGCCGGAGACGACGCCGCCGCAGAACGGCCAGAAGTATCGGTTCTTCAACCGCATCGTGCAGTCGATGCAGGACATCTTCGGCTTCCTCTCGGCCGGCACGGAGACCGGCGGCTCGCCGCTGATTCTCGTCGTCGAGGATCTGCAGTGGGCCGACGCTTCGACCGCGGAGCTCTTCTCGTTCCTGGTGAGCGAAGCGCGGCAGAACACCGTCTGCGTCATCGGCACGCTGACGCTGGACGCCGGCGGCGAGGCAGCCATCGAGTCAGCGTCGCCGAGCATTGCGTTCTGGGAGCAGCGCGCGCGTGAAGGGAACTTCCCGATCCTGCGCATCGATCCGCTGCCCGAGGCGCTCGTGCGCGAGCACGTGCAATCGCTGCTCGGCGATTCGAATGTTTCCGATGAACTGGTGCGCTGGATGGTGTGGGAGTCGGGCGGTTCGCCCCTGAACATCCGCCGCATCGTCGATTACCTCATCGCGCACGGCTCGCTGCACTGGCAGCCGAGCGGCTGGGTCGCGGAGATGGAGCGCATCCGCAACGTGCGCATCCCCGGCGGCGCGGCGTCGATCCTCATGGAGCGCGTCGAAGGGCTCGACGCCGAGCACCGCGCGATGCTCGAACTGGTGGCCGTCGTCGGCGAGATCGTCGAAGTGGACCTGCTGACGAAGCTCACCGGCGACGACGAGCGCACGTACGCCGTCGTGCGCAAGCTCGTCACGCAGGGGCTGCTCGACGAATCGCCTGACGCGAAGTGCCTTTCGTACCCGCAGATCCATCTGCGCGACGCGATCTACAACGCGATGCCCGACCGCCACCGCACCGAGCTGCATCTGCGCGTCGGCAACGTCCTCGAGCCGCGGCTCCGCGCGACGAACGCGCAGCACCTCGTCGGGCAGGTCGCGTATCACTTCGCGCGGGCCAACGACATCGAGCGCGGCGTGCACTGGTCGGTCGAAGCGGGGGATCTCGCCACGCGCTCGCTGGCACACGAGGAGGCGACGGATTGCTATCGCGTCGCCCTGGAGCTGATGGACCTCGGCGGCGTCGAAGAGGCGCGCAAATCCGAGGTGCGCGAAAAACTGGCTGACGCCTATTACCGGCGCGACGACTACCGCAGCGCCATCCACGCGTACCAGTTCCTTCTCAAGTCGATGCAGGCACGCAGTGCCAACGCCGAGGAGGATCTCGACGTCGCGCGCGTGATGAAGAAGATCGGCAAAGTGCTGGGCAAGCGCGCCGAACACGACGCGGCGATGACGTACTTCCAGCACGCGCTCGTCATCTACGAGCGCGCCCGGCAGACGCTCGAAGTCGCGGAGCTGCTCAACCGCATCGCGTGGCTCTATCGCGAGAAGGACGACTTCACCGCGGCGCGCGAATCGGCGGAGCGTGCCGGCGCGATGCTCGAGGGACAGGAGCCGAGTGTCGTCTTCGGCTACGTCAAGAACATGCTGGGCGTGATCGAGTACTCGCTCGGCAACTGGCACCGCTCGAACCAACTGCTGCGCGAGGCGGTGGCGATCGGCGAACGGCTCGGCTCCGAACAGCTCTGCAAGGTCGCGGGCTCCAACCTCGGCAACACGCTCTGGAAGCTCGGCGACCTCGAGACGGCGCTGCAGTGCTTCCGCCGGAACCTCGACCTTTCGGAAGCCGAAGGCGATCTCTGGGACCTCATCACCGCGTACAACAACGTCGGCGTCATCGAGTACTCGCGTGGCAACTTCGCCGCTGCGGCCGGCTACTTCGAGAAGAGCGTGCGCGTCGACGAGAAGATCGGCGCGCCGGAGTACGAGGCGCTCGCGCTGGAGAACCTCGCCGACACGCTGGAGATGCTCGGCCGCTGGGACGAAGCGGCGCAGCACTACGAGCGCTGCCTCAACATCACCGGCTTCGACGAGGCGCGCTCCTCGCGCACCTCCGTCTACGTGCCGCTCGCGCGTCTCATGACGAAGCGCGGCGACATTGCCCGCGCTTTGGAATACGTGCAGAAGGCGCTGCACGCGGCGGAGCGTGCCCGCGACGAGGATCTCGTGGCCGAGGCTTCGTATGTGCTGGCGCAGATCGAGGATGAGCGCGAGAACCAGGAAGAATCGAAGCGCCACCTCCAGCGCGCGCTGCAGATCTTCGGACAGAACAAGACCATGTCGGGCCTGGCGCGCGCGCACACCGCCGCCGCGTCGCTCGCACTGCGCGAGCAGAACCTCGGCGAGGCCGTCGAGCAGGCGGAGCTCGGACGCAAGTACGCGATCGAGATCGCCGACCGCTTCACGCTCGCCAAGAACGACTGGGTATGGGGCAAGATCCTCTTCTTCAAAGGAGAGCGTGAGCCGGCGCAGCAGAAGTTCGACGCGGCACGCGTCACGTTCGAAGAGCTGGAGACGCCGTACGAGCTCGCGCGGCTGCTGTTCGACGTCGGCGTCATGCGCGAAGAGCCGGAAGAGGCGACGCAGACGATCCGCAGCGCGATCAAGATCTTCGAGCGCCTCGATGCGACGAGCGATCTCGAACGCGCCCGCGGCGCGCTGTTCCGCATCAAGCCGGCGGGCAAAGCGCCCGACCAGAACGTCGTCGGCCTCTACGAGATCGTCAAGATCATCAACTCGACACTCGACCTGCAGGAGGTGCTGACGCGCGTCCTCGACGTCTGCATCCGCCGCCTGCGCGCCGAGCGGGGGATGATCCTCCTCCTCGATCCGATCACGAGCGCGTTGCGCACGCGCGTCGTGCGCAACATCAAGGAGAGTGACACCGAGTCGAAACGCTCGCCGCAGTCGGTCGTGCGCGAGGTCATCCAGACGGGGCAGGCGATCATGTCGGCCGACGCCCGCGCCGACGAGCGTTTCGTCGAGTCCGAGTCGGTCATCGCGGAGAACATCCTCTCCATCGTCTGCGTGCCGCTCATCATCAAGGAGCGTATCGCCGGCGCGATCTACATCGATCACCGCCAGGCGCGGCACCTCTTCTCGCAGAAGGACCTCAATTTCCTCGAAGCGTTCGCCGATCAGGCAGCCATCGCCATCGAGAACGCACGGCTGTACGAGGAGCTCGAGGAAGCGCGCACACGGCTCTCGCTCGAGAACGAGTCGCTGCGGCGCGAGGTGCTCGTCGAGAAGCACCTCGACTCGGTCGTCGGCAGCTCCGACGCGGTGGCGAAGATCCAGTTCGCGATCCGCAAGGCGTCGTCGGGCAACTCGACGGTGCTGCTGCGCGGCGAGTCGGGAACGGGCAAGGGGCTCGTTGCGCGCATCATCCACAACGTCTCGCCGCGGCGGAACGGCCCGTTCATCAAGTTCAACTGCGCGGCGCTGCCGGAGACGCTCGCCGAGTCCGAGCTGTTCGGCCACGAGAAGGGGGCGTTCACCGGCGCCGACCGCCGCAAGCTCGGGCGCTTCGAGCTCGCCAACGGCGGCACGATCTTCCTCGACGAGATCGGCAAGATCAACATGTCGATGCAGGCGAAGCTGCTGCGCGTCGTCGAGGACAAGGAGTTCGAGCGCGTCGGCGGCACCCAGACCATCAAGACCGACGTCAAGATCATCGCCGCGACGAACCTCGACATCGAGAAAGCCATCATCGAGGGGACGTTCCGCGAGGATCTCTTCTACCGCCTGAACATCATCCCCATCGTCCTGCCGCCGCTCCGCGAGCGCAAGGACGACATCCCCAGGCTCGCCGAGTACTTCATCCGCAAGATCTGCAAGGACCTCGGGATCGAGAACAAGCACCTCGAGCCGGGCGTGCTCGACATCTTCATGCAGTTCAACTGGCCCGGGAACGTGCGCGAGCTCGAAGCGACGCTGCACCGCGCGATCGTCATGTCGAACGGCGACACCATGACGCGCAACGAGTTCCTCAGCCTCCTCGGCGGCGAGATCGGCAACGCGACGGAAGCCAGCGACGCCGCCGTTTCCAATGCGCTGCTGCACCCGTTCCTCGGCCGCCTCGACGTGACCAGCGACGTCTACGACGAGGTCATGGCGTCGGTGGACAAGCAGTTGATCCTGCGCGCCCTCGACACCAGCGGCGGCCGCATCCGCGAAGCCGCGCGGCGGTTGGGCTTAGCGCGGAACACGCTGAAGGCGAAGATCCAAAAGTACGGGATCGCGGCGCGCGACTAGGGTGGGGGAACGATGGGACAAATGGGACGGAGGGGACCTATAGGACTTCTGCGCGACGCAGCTGTCCTATTTGTCTTATCGGTCCCATTTGTCCTATAGGTTCTATCGGTCCCTACGGATCACACACGCCACACGGCCTGAACCCCGCCTTCAGCGCTTCATCGCGCGTGGCAAACCTGACCGTGCAGTTCTTGCACGACGCGTAGCGGCACGTCAGCCGGTGGAACTTGTGGGTGTTCACGTTGCCGGTGTACTGCGCCTCGACTTTTGCGGAAGGCACAGGTTCTTCGGTGGCGGTTCCCTCCGTCTTCGGCAACGGTGGGTGCGGTAACGGCGGCTGATCGCCGCCGAGGCGGCCTACCAGCAATAGGGCGCACGCGATCAACACACAGCCGAGAACGGCGTTGCTCCAGCGTCTGCTCATCGATTCTCCGGTGGACACGACTGCCGCGGAAAAGTGGGTGGTGCTGCACTCATAGGAGTGACCCGCTTCCTCGATTTCCTACCCCGCAGTTTCCAAAGCAGCGCGTTGACCTGCCAAAACTGCCCCTTATACTTGCCGCACACCAATAACTGAACGCCGAATCGCTTCAGGGCAAACCCTTCGTGAGGAGGGGACGCAAAGCCGCGGATCTCCTTCGGAGACTGCCGGGCCGCCGAATCTGGCGCCACCGACAAAGGGGAAGTGTATGCACTTGCGTCTGAAGCAGTGGTCTCTTGCTGTCGCCTTACTCGCCGTCTCGACCACCGCATTCGCGGAATCCAGGAAGGGCGACCAGCCAGTCAACGAAGTCGCCGCGACGCTCTCCACGTTCCAGGGCGCCATCGACCCGGCGACGGGCCGCCTCCGCGAGCTCACGCCGGAAGAAGCCGCCGACCTCTCCCGCGCTCTCGGCAAGCTCCTCAACCGCTCCATGGAAGGCGTCAAAGTCACCGCCAACAGCGACGGCTCCCTCGAAGCCGACCTCGATGGCCGCTTCATGAACGTCGTCATGGCGCGCGTCAATGAGGACGGCACCGTCGAGCGCATGTGCGTCGAAGAAGACCACGCCGGCTTCGCGTTCATGACGCACAAGACGCCCCCCGCGTCGAAAGCCGAGACGCAGAAGCCGCAGCAGCCGGTCCGCTCGCAGCGGGAGACGGAGTAATCCATGAAGATGATCCTCCGCGTTCTCCTCCTCGCACTCTTCGTGACGACGTCCGCCTTCGCCGGCTCCACGATCACGATCGTCAACATGGACGGCCCGGGTGAAGGCTTCAACGATCCGACGCCGGCGTTGCCGGTCGGCGGCAACCCCGGCACGACCGTCGGTCAGCAGCGCCTCATCGCCTTCCAGCACGCCGCCTCGATCTGGGGGTCGCTGCTCGACAGCAACATCGAGATCCGCATCGAGTCGTCGTTCGATCCGCTCACCTGCACCGCCACCTCGGCCGTCCTCGGCTCCGCCGGCACCCGGCCGGTGAGCGCGAACTTCCCCGGCGCCGAGTGGACGAACACCTGGTATCACGGCGCGCTGGCGAACAAGCAAAGCAACGCCGACCGCTCGACGCTCAACGACATCCAGGCCCGTTTCAACAGCTCCCTCGGCGGCACCAACCCGAACGGCACGCCGTGCTTCACCGGCGGCGGCTGGTACTACGGTCTCGACGGCAACCACGGCACGAAGACCGACCTCGTCGTCGTCCTCCTGCACGAGTTCGCCCACGGCCTCGGCTTCGCCACCTTCATGAACACGCAGACCGGCGCGTTGTTCAATGGCCTGCCCGACGTCTACAACCGCTTCCTCCTCGACGGCTCCACCGGGATGCTCTGGCCGCAGATGTCGAACGCGCAGCGCGCGGCGGCGGCGACGAAGCAGTACCAGATCGCCTGGACCGGCTCCGGCGTCACCGCGACGGCGCCGCTCTTCACGCGCAGCCCGGCGCCGACGCTCAGCGTCAGCAGCCCCGCCTCGCTCGCCGGTGGCCGCGTGGCGCAGGACGCCTTGTTCGGCCCGCCGCTCACGCTCGGCGGCACGTCGGGCGTGGTCGCTGAAGGCCTCGACGCACTCGAGCCGGCTGCCGGCTCCACGGTCCGTGACGGCTGCAGCGCGATCACCAGCAACGTAGCGGGCAAGATCGCCCTCATCGACCGCGGCGGCGTGTGCGGCTTCATCGTCAAGGTGAAGAACGCGCAGGACGCCGGCGCCATCGGCGTCATCATCGGCAACAACACCGCCGCCGGCCTCCCCGGCATGGGCGGCGCCGATCCGACCATCACGATCCCGTCGGTCGGCATCACACAGGCCGACGCGGCCGCGATCCGCGCGGGCATCGCCGGCGGCGTCACCGCGACGCTGCGCCTCGATCCGAACCGCCGCCAGGTCTCCAACGACGCGGGCCAGATCCTCGTCAACACGCCGCCCACGTTCAGCGCCGGCTCGTCGGTCTCGCACTTCGACCCGGCCGCGTCGCCGAACCTCCTGATGGAGCCGAACATCAGCGGCGACCTCACGCACGGCGTGGATCTCACGCTGCCGCAGATGCGCGACATCGGCTGGTACGCCGATGCGGACGGTGACCTCATCGCCGACGGCGACGACAACTGCCCGGCCATCATCAACCCCGATCAGGCCGACAACGATCACGACGGCCAGGGCGACGTCTGCGACACCGATGACGACAACGACGGCGTGGCCGACGGCGTCGACAACTGCCCGACGACGTCCAACGCCAACCAGGCGAACCACGACGGCGACGGCCAGGGTGACGCCTGCGACGCCGACGACGACAACGACGGCGTCCTCGACACCGACGATGCCTGCCCGACGTCCGACACGCGCGCGACCGTGATCGTCGGTTCCTGCGACAGCGGCGTGGCCAACACGCTCCTCGCCGGCGGCTGCACGATCAGCGACAAGCTCTCCGAGCTCTTCGCCGCCGCCTCGAACCACGGCCAGTACGTCAGCAGCGTCGCCGAGTTCCTCAATGAGCTGAAGAAGGCCGGCCTGATCTCCGGCGCCGCCAAGGGCGCGATTCAGTCCTGCGCAGGGCAGAACTAGTGTTTTGAGTTTGCGGGCGCCGGCAAGAGCCGGCGCCCGCATGGTTTTCGGTTTTTGGTTTTCGGTTTTTGGTCCCACCCGACCGAAAACCGACAACCGAAAACCAACAACCGCGTCAGCGCGCCCCCATCAAGTAACGCATCCGTGTCACAAGCGGGATTTCCGCAAAGAAATCCCCTTGGGAACCCGGTATCATCCGCGCTCGATGCCGAGCTACATCCTCTCCTGGGGCGATCCGCACGAGCGCCTCTTCGACGTCACGCTCTACTTCACCGCTCCTGCCGATACGCCGCGGCTCACGCTGCCGAACTGGCGCCCGGGGCGTTACCTGATGCAGAACTTCGCCGCGAACATCCGCGAGTGGAGCGCCGGGGAGCGGCGCATCTGGAAAGACGGCAAGTCGTCATGGCGCGTCGAAGCGCGCGCCGGCGACGAGGTCACGGTCCACTACCGCTACTACGCCGGCGTCCTCGATGCCGGCTCCAGCTTCCTCGATGACGACGAGGCCTACTTCAACGGCTCCAACCTCTTCATGCTCGTGGAAGGCCTCCGCGGCGAGGAGCATCGGCTGAGCATCGCCGCGCCGGCGGAATGGCGCATCGAGACGCAGCTCCGCCGCGACGGCGAGACGTTCGTCGCCCGCGACTACGACTACCTCATCGACTCACCAACCATCGCCGCCGCGACGCTGACCCGCCACACCTTCGACGAAGCCGGCGCGCGCGTCCATCTCGTCTTCCGCGGCGACGAGGGCATCGACACGGAACAATTCGTCGAACCGACGCGCCTCATCGTGCGCGAACAGGCACGCCTCTTCGGCGGCATGCCGACCGCCGAATACCGCTTCCTCTACCACGTCGCCGACCGCTGGCACGGCGTGGAGCACGAAGACTCCTGCTCCATCATCGTCCGCCGCGGTGCCCTCCTCGGCGCCCAACGCGGCGACGACGGCGTCGAGCATTTCCTCTCCATCACTTCGCACGAGCTCTTCCACGCCTGGAACGTGAAGCGGATGCTCCCCGCCGTCTTTCTGCCCTACGACTACTCGGTCGAGACGCCGACGAAGCTGCTCTGGGCCATGGAGGGGCTGACCTCGTACTACGGCGGTCTCACCCTCGTCCGCGCCGGCCTCTGGGACGAACAGCGCTACCTCGACCACCTGCAAAAAGAGATCGAGACGCTCGAAGGGATGCCGGCGCGCAGCTTCCTCTCCCTCGCGCAGGCAGGCTACGACGGCTGGCTCGCCGACCCGCCGCGCATGCACGACTTCCCCAACGCCTCCTTCTCCTTCTACAACAAAGGAGAGCTCGTCGCGGCGCTCCTCGACCTGACGATCCGCCAGGGGACCGAAGGGGCGAAGTCGCTCGATGACGTCGTCCGCCTCCTCTGGAACGAATACGGCGCACAGGGACGCGGCCTCGAGGAAGATGCGATGGAGCTGGCCGTCGCCCGCGTGGCCGACGTCGGCGACTTCTTCGCCCGTTACGTCGACGGTGTCGAGCCGCTCCCATACGCCGAGATCCTCGCTCCCGCCGGTATCGAAGTGGAGCTGGAGCCGCGCGGCATCTCACTCGCCGCCAAACTCCGCCCCGCCGGCGGCACCCTCCTCGTCGACAGCGTCGTCCGCGGCGGCGCCGGCATGACGGCCGGCCTCCTCCCCGGCGATGAGCTGCTCGCCATCGACGGTACCCGCACCACCACCGAAGCCGAAGTCGAGCGCGTGCTGAAGACGATCCGCGAAGGAGTCTCGGTCGAGATGTTGATCTCCCGCAGGGCGATGATCCGGACGCTGTCCCTGCAGGCACAGCGCGACCCCCGCGCCAGCGTGAATGTCCGCGTGGCGCGCCCCAGCGCCCTGCGCCGCCAGTGGCTGTCGTGACTCTTCGCTGTGGCCACAGGGAACGACGAGGGGCCTCCCGGTCGTCTCTCTATCGCCAACGCGAAAGCAGTCACACGATAGACTGCGCGCATGAGTGTGGATCTCACTGAGGACCGGGTGCCGCTGGACGGCATCGAAGAAGCCGTCGAAGAGCTGGTCGACCTGTACGGGGGCGATCTGAAGGAGCAGGGCGCTGCCAACGAGCGCCGTTTCGTGCTGCCGCTGCGGCGTGGCGTCGCCACGAGTGGCGGCGTGGAATGTACGCTTTCGTGGACGGCGGAGGGCGCGGTGCGGATGCAGTGCGACCGCGACGTCGACGCGCCGCGTTTTCAACGCGTGATGCTGCTGGTGGCGGGGCTGGTGGGGGCGGTGCTGTTCATGTTGTGGCCGTTCTACCCCAACCAGAAGGAGTGGGGCACGCTGGCCTGGGTCGGCGGCGCGATCGCGCTGGCCGTGTACTTTTTGACGCTGCGCAGAACGTCGGGCGGCATTGCCAACGAGTTCCTGCAAAGGCTGGCGCGGCGCCAGCGGGCTGTCAGCGAAGAACCCGAAGAGGCGCCCGAAGAACGATAGGACCAATAGGACTGATGGGACCTATAGGACTGATGGGACCAACCTCAGTCCCATCCGTCCCATAGGTCCTATTCGTCCCATAGGTCCTATCGTTTCCCGTTACTGCCGCACCACCGCACGCGCGGCCACGCCCACCTCATCCAGCCCGAGCAGCCGCACATCGAACTGCAGTCCTTCGGTCGACGTGACATCGACCGGCAGGTCCAGCGTCAGGGTCGTGCTGCCGGCGGTCAGGGCGCGCACGCCTTCGCCCCAGGCCAGGGCCGGGCGTTTGCCGTTCGCGTCGGCGGCGCCGGCGACGATCACGTCGAAGCGGTAGTTGCCGGCGACCTTGACGTCGGTCGGGGCGGTCACGCGGAGGACGCCATCGACGATCTTCGCGGAGATCGTTCCGAATCGCGCGGCGCCGCGCTCGTTCACCAGCTCGCCGGAGCCCGTCCGCGCGAAGCGGATGCCGTCGGCCGTCTTGCCGTCGGCTTCGAAGCGCACCTGCCAGGCGCCGGCCGCAGCGCTCGGGAGGTCGGTGAGGACGACGCGGTAGACGCCGCTGCCTTCGTCGGTCAGCTCGACCGGCGCGCCGGCTTTGCCGTCCGGCGTGGCCAGGCGGGCGGTGACGCGAGCGCCAATGACGCCGCGTTCGCCGTCGCGCAGCTCGGCGCGCAGCGTGACCGGCTCACCCGGCTGCCGTGAGAGCGGCGACGCCAGCGTGGTCAACACGAGGCGGCTGTCCGGCTCGGCGGCGACGATCGTCACGCCGGCCATGTCGTCCGGCATGTTCAGGGCGAGGCGGTACGAGGCCGCTTCGCCGCGGGCGACGTGCAGTACCTCGTGCGTGCCGCGCGGCAGCTCGATACCCACTTCGGCTGCGTCGAACCGGAAACGGCGCATGCCGCGGTCGAGCGAGCCATCATCGCCCGGCTGGAGGACGTCGCCCGTCGGCGTGGTCAGGCGCGCGGAGAACGGCCTCGTGTCCGCGCCGTTCGTCTGCAGGCGGCTGGCGCTCTTGCGCACCGGAATCGTCCACACGAGCAGACCGCTCTCGCCGGCGACCGGCAGGTCGATGGACGTCGCTTCGCGCGTCACCGTGCGGACGAACATGCGTGACACGTTCGCCGGAGCATGTTCAGCTGGCGCGACGTAGGTCTCGTGCGGGCCGAAACGGCCGGTGACGTCGGCGGCAAAGACGGATGCGGGAATCAGCAGGAGCAGAATCAGTAAGCGCTTCATCGTCTCACCTCGTCTCAGAAGTCGGTGGCGAGCGAGTCGCCGATCTTGCGGTAGTCGTTGCGGCGGTTGTGGTGATGGTTCGCCAGCGTCGTGAACCAGACGTAGCCGACCGCCTGCGCGCTGTACTGCGAGACCATCCCGTCGTCCTCACCCGGCATCCCCACCACCCCCGACAACGTCGCCAGCCCGTAGTCTTCGGAATGCACGTAGTCGTTCCAGAGCCCCGTGCCGGCGATGTTGTAGACCGACTTCGGCAGCGCCGGCCGCCCGGCCGACCCCTTGAGGTAATACTGGTTGTAGTACGTCATGGAGGTCGTGGTGCAGTTGCGCGTCGAGTCGTTGTTCTGCCCGACGAGGCTGACCATCCACCCCGTGAGCCACGATCCCGACAGCGTCCCCGCCACATTCGCCGCCTCGGAGCCCGCATTCGGCGGAGCGATCGAGTTCACCCAGCGGATGCGGTCGATGATCGGCTGGTAACGGTAGTCGTAGGTGGGGTTGGAGAGGATCCAGCGGATGACCACGCCGCCGAACGAGTGCGTCTCCACGACGATGTCGTCGATGGCGTTGGCGTTCATCCAGTTGTAGATCTGTCCCGCCACCGTCTGCCCCGCGACCCACATGTACTGCGTGCCGTCGTACGAGCAGATGAGGTGGGGGATGGTGAAGCCTTTGGTCGTGGCGCGGATCATGTCCTCGCCCCAATAGGCGCGCGCGACGCTGGCGTTGGCCAGGTCGGTGCCGCCTTTGCCGTGGATGAAGACGACCCCCGTCTTCGCCTCCGCCGTCGCCGCGAGCAGAATCGCGAGCACGACTCCCGTGATTACCGTCCGTTTCATTCTTTCCGTCCTCCTGAACTGATCGACGCTAAAGGCAACGGCAATGCCGCGCCACGCCGACGTGGAATGAAGGACTTACGATGAATGAGGGCTCAATTTCTGACCGCCGAGGTCAGGTTGTGACCCGGCGGCGGGTCAGAAAGTGGACGATCGGAGCCGCACAGGTCGTCGCGGTGGTCCTATCTGTACCCTGGGTACAATTCGTCGTGCGTTCTCTCTTCAGCGGACAGCTTCACGCAATTCCTGCAGGTGCGCGGCGTTGAGGGCCACCTCCGCCGTGACCGGTACGGTGAACGGAAAGGCGTAAGCGCCCAGTGACACGCGCGCCTCGTTGATGGCCGTCCGCAGAAGCACGACGTGCGACGACGGCACGCCGCTGCTGCTGCCACTGCTGCGGCGCTTCCCGGGTGTGACCGTCACCGGCGGAAGGGTTACCGGGTCGAGCCCTGCCGCCCCGCGGAGCAGGTTTGCGGCGCGGACCACCTCCGCCACCTGCGGCAGCGAGACGCGCCGGTCGGGAGGCAGGTTGTCGTCGGTGAACGCGAACCGCATCGCCACGTCCACATTGCTGAAGCTCATGCCGTCGGGCGATTCCATGCGGTAGAGGTAGACCGTCTCGGGGAGCGGCAGCGCGTCGAGCCACGGCGTCGAGCCGCAGCACATCTCGCTGCCGGCGCTCCACGGCTGTCCAGCCTGGATGCGCGAGACGACGAGCAGCCCCGGCGCGTGCCACGACACGCTCACACCGTCGTCGACGCCCCGCGCGTCGATCGAACGGCCCTCGGCGGGGAAGATGACCAGCGGCAGCAGCGTGTCGACGGGCTGGAAGAAGGCGTCGCCCGAGTACGTGACGCGGAGGCCGTAGCGGCCTGCCTCGAGCGGCGGGAACGTCAAATTCAGATAGCCGCTCGATCCGAGCGTGTACGTGCCGACGAGCCGGTTGTCGAACTGCAGCGTGACGTTCCCTTGCGGCGTCCGAGGAGAGGAGCCGCCGCCGATGCTCAGGGTGAAAGGGCCGTTTTGCTGTCCGGCCGGGCCGGAGCGGGGCGTCAAGTCGATCACCGGTGTCTGCTGGCCGATGACGTCGAGGGCCGGCAGAAGGAGCAGACCAACCAGGAGGGGAAGGGCGCGAAGGGGGAACCGTACGAGGGGAAGAGTCATGGCCCGCTGTCATCATACCCCGATGCCGCGTCCCGGCTGAGGCGGGACGCGGCGCGCTCTCGTCGCTGGCGATTCTCAGTGGCCCCGAACTGACCCGCGGTGGCAGGCCACTGAGTTCCGGTGGCTGGCCACTCAGTTCCGGTGGCTGGGCGGTGGCGGCCGGTGGCCGGGTGCCGCTTTTGGGTGGCTGGTCAGCGATTTTCGGTGGCCGGTCGCTGACCGCCGGTGGTGCTTCACTGATTTTCGGTGGCTGCCCACTGAATCTCTCTGATTTTTGGACGCTGGCCGCCGATACTTCACCGCGTTTGACTGAAATTCAGTCACGCTGTGACTGAATTTCGGTTGTTCACTAGTGATTTTCGGTGGTTAGTGACCAGATTTCAGTCGCTGTTCAGTGATTTGCGGGGGCAGTCCACTGAAGCACGGTGGATGACGACTGAAATTCGGTGGCCGGCCGCCGGAAGTCGGGAAACGTCCTACCGCTGCTGGACGGTCGCGATGAAAATGAGCGACAGCGGCACGCCACTTTCCGGGTGCAACGGTTCGCGCAGTTCCTCCACCACGAAGCCGGCTTCGCGGAGAGCGCGCACCCAGCTCCCCACGGTCCGAAAGTACCACGGCATCTCCTCGGTGAAGCCGGGCATGGTGGCGAAGGTCTCGGTGCGCCAGCCGTCGGTGTACGGCGGCCCGGCGAAGGCGGGGTGCAGCGTCTGGATGAGGAAGCTGCCGCCGGGGTTCAGCAGCGGGGTAATGTCCGGCAGCGTCTCCTCGAAGAGGGAGAAGTTCGCCACCACCACGTCGAAGGTGCCGAGGCCGGTGAGCTCCTCGTAGGAGCGGGTGAGGAAGGTGCCGCCGCCGAGCTCCGCCGCCGCGGCTACCAGAGCGGGGGAGGCGTCGACCCCGGTGACGGTCACCCCGTGTGCCGCCACCGCGCGCGCCAGCCACCCCTCGCCGCAGCCGAGGTCGAGGAGAGTGCGGGGGGTGCGGTCGAGGATGGCGGCGACGATGGCTGCGTCGGTGCCCAGCCGGCGGCTTTCAATGCGCTGGCCGCGGACCGCATCGGTCCAGGCGGCAGCGTTGGATAGCCAGCTGCGGCGGAGTTGGTCGGTCATGGGGGCGCGGTTGTTGGTTTTCGGTTTTCGGTTTTCGGTGCTGCGCTGTGCAATCAGTCGCGTTGCGCAGCACCGAAAACCAACAACCAACAACCGAAAACCCGCTACAGCTTTTCCGTCAGAATCGTCTTGGCAATCGTGGCCAGCTGCATGTTGGACGTCCCTTCGTAGATCTTGCCGATCTTCGAATCGCGCCAGAACTTCTCCACCGGGTACTCCTTGGTGTAGCCGTTGCCGCCGAAGATCTCGACGGAGATCGACGTCACGCGCTCGGCCACCTGGGAGGAGAACAGCTTGGCCATGGCCGCCTCGCGGAGGAACGGCTTGCCGGCGTCCTTGAGGCGCGCCGCGTTGTAGACCAGGAGGCGGGCTGCTTCGAGCTCCGTCGCCGCCTGGGCGATCTGGAACTGGATGCCCTGGAAGTCGGCGATCGGCTTGCCGAACTGCTTGCGTTCCTTGGCGTAGGCGATCGCGTGCTCCAGCGCGCCGCGGGCGACGCCGAGCATCTGCGCGCCGATGCCGATGCGCCCTTCGTTCAGCGTCTCGATGGCGATCTTGTAGCCCTTGCCCGCTTCGCCGAGAACGTTCTCTTTCGGGACGCGGCAGTCTTCGAGGATCAGCTCGCAGGTCGACGACGCGCGGATGCCCGTCTTGTCTTCCTTCTTCCCGACGCGGAACCCGGGGAAGTCGCGCTCGATGAGGAACGCGGTGATGCCTTTGTAGCCGGCGTCGGGATTCGCATTGGCGAAGACGATGAACAGCCCCGCCTCGGCCGCGTTCGTGATCCACAGCTTCTGGCCGTTCAGCACCCAGTGGTCGCCCTTGTCCTCGGCGCGCAGCGCCAGGGCGAAGGCGTCGGAGCCGGAGCCGGCCTCGGACAGCGCATACGCGCCGACCGTGTCCCGGGCGAGCATCGACAGGTACTTCGACTTCTGGTCCTGGTTGCCCCAGCGGACGATGGCGTTGTTGACGAGCGTGTTCTGCACGTCGACCAGGACGCCGCAGGAGGCGTCGACGTGCGACAGCTCCTCGACGACGAGGACGGCGTTGAAGAAGGTCGAGCCGGCGCCGCCGAACTCTTCCGGCACTTCGATGCCCATGATCCCGAGCTCGAAGAAGCTCTGGATGAGCTCCGGCGACATCTTCGCGTCATGATCCATCTGGTGCACGAGCGGCCGGATCTTCTCGATCGCGAAATCGCGCACGCTCTGCTGAAACATCTGTTCTTCCTCGGAGAGCAGCGTGAGCGGCGCTCCGGGAGTGATTTCGAGTGTCTGGGTGGTCATACAGCCTCCGTGAAGTGGGGCCGTATCATAGCCGAACTGCTCTCAGCGGAGGACGATGACCGGCGCGCGTTTCTGGTCCTCGTCGGACGCGACGCGCACCTCGCGGATCGCGCTGACCGGGATGTAGCGCAGCGTGCCGCCCTCTTTCACCGCGATATGGTCGCGGCCGATGGCGGCGAGAGTGCCGGACCGCTGGCCACGCTCATCGTCCGGCGAGGAGACCATCACGGTGCGCCCTTTCCAGCGGTTCAGGACCACGACGAGCGTCGGCTCGTCCGCGGCCAGCGGCAGGGCGACGGGAAGCGAGAGGAAGATGAAGACGAGCAGCAGTCGAATCGTTCGCATGGCATTCAGACGAACGCGGCGGCGTCTTCGTCACGTTATGATTCGGCGCGAGCCCCGGTGGCGAAATGGCAGACGCAGCGGACTTAAAATCCGCTGTCGCGAAAGCGGCGTGCCGGTTCGAGTCCGGCCCGGGGCACCACCGCAGGAATGCTGGCGAACGGTTCTCGGCTGTGGTGGGCAATGCGTGGCCGCGGCGGTGACCGGCGCGGAACGGTAGACGAATAGGACCTAGGACTGATAGGACGGATAGGACTAATGCGCCACGCTGCCGCGGCGGCGTCAGTCTTTGTCCTGTCCGTCCTATAGGTCCTATTCGTCCTATTCGTCCTATGGGTCCTATCGTTCCCTCTCGGCAGCGCGCCTGCAGCGCGACGGACGGCGATCGTCAACCTGTTGACCTTTCGCCGCACTTCCATTACCGTTGATCAACGAACTCATTTCGTTGATCAACCGATTGCCAGTGCCGGGGAGGTATGTGATGGGCATCTGTTGTCACTGCGGGACCGCGTTTCCGCTGACGCGCCGGACTCGTAAGTACTGCACCAATCGCTGCAAGACCAACGCGTGCCTCGAGAAGAAGCCGCGGCTGCGCGCGTCCGAGGTGGAGGCGCTGCACGCGCTGCTGTTCACCGATTTCGATTCCGTCGACGGCCTGCGCGAAAAGCTGCGCGAGATCCTCGCGCCCGACCTGCCGCCGATTCCGCTGGTGGGTGGACGGGCAGCGGTGCCGCGGCTCGATTGACCGAGCGTCGTCCGTCGTCCGTTTTCCGTTGTCCGTGCGCAGGGACGACGTACGGAAAACGGACAACGGACAACGGACAACGCAAGTAAACTGCTCGCCAGTGACCGCAACCCCTCATTCCGTCATGGAGATCCGCCCATCCCGCGGCTGGCGGGCGATCGATCTGCGCGAGCTGTGGGCGTACCGCGAACTGCTCATCATCTTCGCCTGGCGTGACATCAAGGTTCGCTACCGGCAGACGCTGCTCGGCGCCGCCTGGGTCATGGGGCAGCCGCTGCTGACGATGCTGATCTTCACGCTCGTCTTCAACCGCATCGCCAGGTTCAGCGCGCCCGGCGGGCTGCCATATCCCGTCTTCGTGCTGGCCGGGGTGCTGATCTGGAACTTCGTTTCGGGCACCATCGCCAGCGCGGGCAACAGCCTGATCGGCGCGGCGTACCTCATCTCCAAGGTCTACTTTCCGCGGCTGGCGATCCCGGTGTCGAACGTCATCGTCAACGTCGTCGACTTCCTCGTCGGCATCGTCCTGCTGGCCGGGGTGATGGCGTGGTATCGCGTCGTTCCGGGCGTCACGATCGTTGCTTTACCGTTGATCATCGCCATCGCGGCGCTGTTCGCGCTCGGCATCGGACTCTGGATCGCGGCGGCGAACGTCGAGTACCGCGACGTCCGCGTGATCATCCCCTTCGTCCTGCAACTGGCGATGTACGCCACTCCCATCGTCTATCCGCTGGCGGCGCTGCCGGAGAAATACCGCCCCATCGCCATCCTCAATCCGATGACCGGCATCGTCGAGGCGTTCCGTGCGTCGCTCTTCGGCACGCCGATGCCCGGCGCGCTCGTGCTGACGTGGTCGGTCGTGGCGTCGCTCCTCTGCCTCATCGGCGGGGCGCTTTACTTCCGGCGGATGGAGCGGCTTTTCGCCGACGTGATCTGATGCTGAGCGTCCAGGTCGAGCACCTCTCGAAGCGCTACCAGCTCGGCAACGTCGAGCGCCACTACAAGACGCTGCGCGACCGGCTCGCCGGGATGTTCCGCCCGAAGCCGCCCGTGCCTGCCGACCGGCGGGAACTGTGGGCGCTGCGCGACATCAACCTGGAGATCCAGCAAGGGGAGGCGATCGGCGTCATCGGCCACAACGGGGCCGGCAAGTCGACGCTGCTCAAGATCCTCTCGCGCATCACCGAGCCGACCGAGGGCGTGGCCCGCCTGCATGGGCGCGTAGCTTCGCTGCTGGAGGTCGGGACCGGCTTCCACCCGGAGCTCACCGGACGCGACAACATCTACCTCAACGGCGCCATCCTCGGGATGTCGCGCGCCGAGATCCGCCAGAACTTCGACGCGATCGTCGAGTTCGCCGAGGTGGAGCGGTTCCTGGATACGGCGGTGAAGCATTACTCGAGCGGGATGTACGTTCGCCTCGCCTTCGCCGTGGCGGCCCACCTCACGCCGGAGATCCTGCTCGTCGACGAGGTGCTCGCCGTCGGCGATCTGGAGTTCCAGCGCCGCTGCCTCGGGCGCATGAACGAGGTCGCCCGCAGCGGACGGACGGTGTTCTTCGTCAGCCACAACCTCGGATCGATCGAGGCGCTCTGCCCCCGCTCCATTTTGATGAGCGGCGGCCAGATCATCGAGGACGGGCCGACGGCGAAGGTGATGGCGCGCTACACCTCGCGGCGGAGCGGGGAGTCGATGTTCGACCTCCGTGCGTTTGCCGACCGCGAGGGGACGGGGCACGCACGCATCACCGGGGTCGAGATCCTGACGGCGGACGGCAGCGAGCAGGCCGACACGGTCGAGTTCGGCCAGCCGTTCCGGGTGCGACTGCACTGGGAAGCGCTGCAGCGCCTTTCCGGTGCGGCGCTCGGATTTGCCCTGCTGACCGAGAAGAACGAGCGGATCTTCTTTACCGAGAGCATCGACACCGGCGCTTCGTTCGATATGGCGCCCGGCACCGGCTCCGGCGACTGCCTGCTGCGCAACCCGAACGTCGTGCCCGGGACGTACCGCCTGGAGGTCTGGATCAACGAGATCGTCGGCATCGCCTACGCCGACCACCTGCGGATGATCGGAGGGCTGGAGATCGTGCCGGGCACTCCGGGGAGGGTCAACGTATCGGCCCTGACGGAAGCAGGGAGAGGCGTGGTGTACGTGGACGCGGAGTGGCGGTAGGGAACGTTGTTCGTTTTCCGTTGTCCGTTTTCCGTGCTGCGCCGCCGCGTGCGGTAACGCACGGACAACGGAAAACGGAAAACGCCAAAAACAAAAAGGGCGCCGTTTTACGGGCGCCCTCCGGGGTGGGTGTCACAACTCGTAGGCTTAACTACGACGTCGTAACCCCCTCAGGTTTATTAGAACAATCCATCGAAACTATGTACCTCCTCCCCCATGAATTTCCGGCGTTACCCGCGGCAAGCCTCACGTTACGTACCGTGATTCACCTCGCAACACCGCGGACCGGATCGACCGCTCCAGCCTGCCCCGAAGTGTAGGGGAGGAGCGGGATCTTGAAATCAGGTTTAGAAAGATCCATACGGCCCAGTTCGGCCGCGTTCAAACGTATGCGTACGGAAACATCAGGCGTCCGCATTTATTGCAGCGCGCGCGTGACGTTGTCGTGTCGTGCATGATTAACAGAATACGTTTTTCGATTGAAATAGCAACCGAAAATCTTCACGACTTTCATACTTCAACCGGCGTGCCGGGAGCACAACTCCCTGTGCTACACTTTCAGGTTCCGGAGCCAGTTTCATGAAGCGTAACTTCCTCATCTTCATGGTGTGCGCGCTTGCCTACGCGGCCGAGCTCGGCGCGGCAGCCGTGGCCGGGAAGGTCAGCTTCGTCACGAAGCGCGGCCAGAAGCCGGTCGTCGCCGAGACCCTCGTCTGGCTCGACCCGGTCGGAACGAAGCCCGCGCCGCGCAAAGTGGGCGGTCCGCTGCAACTGACCACGCGCAGCAAGACCTTTCTCCCGCACGTCGTGGCCGTGCCCGCCGGCTCCACGATCAATTTCCCGAACGAAGACCCGATCTCGCACAACCTCTTCTCTCTCACGCCCGGCAACACGTTCGATCTCGGGCTCTACCGTCGTGGCGCGGGCAAATCGCACAAGTTCGAGACCCCCGGCGTCGTCAACGTCTACTGCAACGTCCATCCGAACATGTCCGCCGTCGTCCACGTCATGGCCACGCCTTACTACGCGTTCACCGACGCGAACGGCAACTTCTCCGTCGACGTGCCTGCCGGCAAGTACCGCCTCACCGCGTGGAACGAGCAGGGGGGCAGCATCGTCTCCGACATCACGGTCGGCGCCGACGGGAAGATCGCCGGGCAGACGGCGCTCACGATCGACGGACGCAGCTACCGCTTCAACCAGCACACGAACAAGTTCGGGAAAACCTACCAGCCGCCGAAGGACTACTGACGAGTGACCGCGCAGACGCTCGACAACCCGACCGTCCAATCCGCCGCGATTCCGGTGAAGAAGCCCGCGGCGGAGCGTGCGCGCTTCCCGCTCGTCCTCAAGCTGTTCGGCCTCACGGCCCTGCTGATCCTCCTCGTCGTCGGCGTCGCCATCGGCATCACCATCCAGCGCGCGAACACCATCGCCACCGAGACGGTGAACTCGTCGATCCAGGGCGCGGGGAAGCTCTTCGAGGAACTGCAGTCGCAACGGCTCTCCGCCCTCTCGCTTCCGACGCGGCTCCTCGGTACTGAAACGGCGTTCGTCGCTTACGTTCAGTCAAACGTCTACGGCAGCTCCGAAGAACCGGCCCAACCTGTCGACCCGGCAGCGCAGCCTGTTGCGGCCGATCCCGCGGCGCCGCCCGCGCCTCCCACCGTCGACATGGTCAGCCTCGTCGACCAGTTGCAGCAGCGGAAGACCGCCTTCAAAGCCGACCTCCTGATGCTGCTGAATGAGGAAGGACGCCTCATCGCCCGCAGCGATCAGCCGGCCGTCGCGCCGAGCTACGAGGACCTGTATGAGGCCACGCCGCTCGTGAAGACGATCGTCGAGGACGCGAACCTTCGGTCCACCGAAGGGGTGCTGCAGTACGGCGGCAAGCTCTATCACGCGGCGGTCGCGCCCGTCGGCGGCGGCGCACGCGACGTTCGCATCGCCTATCTCCTCACCGCCGTCAATATCGACGAAAAGTTCGCCAACAGCATCGCCGACTCGACGAAAGCCGGGGTGATGTTCGCCTCGAGCAGCGGTCTGGTGCGGTCGCGCAACGCGCCGTCGTTCGGGATGCAACAGATGAACGGCGTCGACCGCATCGTCAAGAGCGGCAAGCCGATGGCCGCCGCGACGCAGCAGATCGACGGCAACTCCTACGTCCTCACCGGGCAGCCGCTCCTCGCCGGCACGCAGCCCGTCGGCGCCGCGGTCTTCCTCCGCTCGCGCGACACCGAGCTGAAGCCGTTCCGCGAGATCGAGCAGTCGCTCCTCGCCGGCGGCGGCGTGGCGCTGCTCCTCGCGTTCATCCTTTCCTGGATCATCGCCAAGCGGCTGACGCGCCCCATCGAAGAGCTGGCCGGCATGGCCCAGGCCGTGACGGCCGGCGACTACAGCGTCCAGCCCGACATCCACCGCAGCGACGAAGTCGGCATCCTCGGGCGCTCCTTCGCCAAGATGATCAACTCCCTCCGCGACAAAGCGGAGCTCGAGGAGCTGTACAACAGCATGGCCGCGCGTGCCGAGGAGCGCGAGGCGATTCCGGCGCGCACGAACGAGGCGGCGACGCTCGACTACGGCACGGTGCTCGTCACCGACCTCCGCGGACTGCCGGCCACGGTCGGCGAAGGCGATGCGACGAACGTCATCTCCGTCATCGCCGCCGCGATGCGCGTACAGGAAAAAGAGGTGGAGCGGCAGGACGGCGAGGTGCGCGAGATCGTCGGCCACCGTCTCGTCTCCGTCTTCCGCGGCGACCGCGGGATCATCCACGCGATCCGCGCCTCCCGTGCCATGAACGAGGAGCTGGCGTCGCTGCAGCCGCCGATGACCGTCGGCGTCGGCATCTCGACGGGAGAGTTCGTCACCGGCTCCGTGAACCTGAACAACGAAAGCGGCCTCGCCATCGTCGGCGACGCGCCGCTGCTCGCCATGCTGTTCGCCTGGCATGCGCCGACCGGCTACGCGTACATCTCGTACGAGACCGCGCAGGCCGCGGGGGCGGAAGTGCTGGGCGCGGTGCAGCGCGAAGAAGTGAAGCTGCGCTGGCTCGCGCAGCCGCTGCCGGTCGCTTCGCTGCCGCTCGTCAGCGTCAATACGAGCATGATGCGCGCGATAGGCTCGTCGACCTCGACGATGGCCACGATGCGCCTCGACGGCTCCAGCCTTCCGGTGTCGAACGTGCCGGCGGATCTCGTCACCGGCCATCTCTTCGCCGGCCGCTACCGCATCGAGCAGATCCTCGGGCGCGGCGGCATGGGCGTCGTCTACAAGGCGAGCGACACGCAGCTCGACGAGGTCGTGGCCATCAAGACGCTGCCGGGCGACGTCATGCAGCGGTCACCCGAGGATCTGGAGCGGTTCAAACGCGAGATCCGCCTGGCGCGCCGCATCACGCACCGCAACGTCCTCCGCACCTACGACTACGGCGAAGCGGAAGGCGTCTACTTCATCAGCATGGAGTTCGTCCGCGGCTACACGCTGAGCGAGCTGCTCGACGAGGCGCCGAACCGGCAGATGGCGCCGCGCGTCGCCGTCGGCATCGCCAGACAGATCTGCCGCGGCCTGCAGGCGGCGCACGAGCAGGGGATCATCCATCGCGACATCAAGCCGCAGAACGTCCTCATCGACGCGAAGGGCGAAGTGAAGCTGATGGACTTCGGCATCGCACGCATGACCGAGACCAACGAGGCCATGACGCAGGCGGGGCTGATCGTCGGCACGCCGCACTACATGAGCCCCGAGCAGGTGCAGGGGAAGGCCCTCGATCCGCGTAGCGACGTCTATTCGATGGGCATCCTGATGTACGAGATGCTCGTCGGCCGGCGGACGTTCGAGTCGTCGTCGCTGACGGGCGTCCTCACCGCGCACATCACGGAGAAGCCGGTGCCGCCGATCGACATCCGCCCCGACATCGGCCGCGAGCTCAACGCGATCGTCCTCCGCTGCCTGACGAAAGAGACGAAAGAGCGCTACGCCGATGCGGGCGCGCTGCTGACCGACCTCGACCGGGTGCAGATCCGCGCCGCGGCCGCGGCGTGATCGACGGGGAACGATAGGACGTATAGGACCTATAGGACCTATAGGACGGCTGGGACGGCTGCATGTCCTATAGGTCCTATTTGTCCCATCTGTCCTATTTGTCCTATCGTCCCCCTCCGCCACGGCCCGCATCGTGGTACTTCTGCCGGCATGCATTTCCAGCGGCGCAGTGTGAGGGTCGGGGGGCGTGAGTCCATCTATCAGGTGTATGTCTCGGCGGACGCGCCGGCGGAGGACGCGCCGGTCATTCTCTTTCTGCATGGCGCGGGGGAACGTGGACATGACGGGGTGGTGCAGACGCGTGTCGGGCTGGGGGCGGCGATTCAGCGGAGGCCGGACGCGTTCCCGTTCGTCGTGGTGTTTCCGCAGTCGCCGCGCGGGGTGTCGTGGGTCGGCGTGCAGTTGACGCAGGCGGTGGCCGCGCTCGAGCAGACGATGGTCGAGTTCCGCTGCGACACGAACCGGCAGTACCTCACCGGCATCTCGATGGGCGGACACGGAAGCTGGGCGTTGGCGCTGCAGCAGCCGGAGCGCTTCGCAGCGGTCGTGCCGGTCTGCGGCTGGCTCGATGCGCGGATCATGGCTCGGCACGCCGATGCGGCGCGGCAGCTCGCGCATCTGCCGCTGTGGGTCTTCCATGGGGACGCGGACACGGTCATCCCGGTCGAGGAGTCGCGCGTGATGGTCGAGGCACTGCGCGCGGCCGGTTCCGACGTGCGGTACACGGAGTATCACGGCGTCGCGCACAACTCCTGGGATCCGGCTTACGACGAGCCGGAGCTCGCGGCCTGGCTGCTCAGCCAGTCGCGCGACGCTCGATCGCGCGGAGCCACATCAGTCGAATGAACGCGCTGCCGGGATAGATGATGCGCCAGTAGGCAGCGAAGCGCCGGCGCGCTCGCGAGCTGTTCGCGAAAACGCGCGTCTCCGTCGTCACGCGCGAGCCCGTTCCTTCCGGGATCACGCGGAAGTTCATGGTGCCGAGGGCGATGCCGCGGGGAAGAGGCTGCCGGTAAGTGTCGATGGTCGTCTCGCGAAAGCCTCTCGGCTTGATGACCGCCGTGCCGACGACGACCTCGCGCGGCGCGTCGACCGCGAGGTAGACGAAGCCGCCGCAGACCGCCACGTCGAGCAGCGGCTGGTTGCCGCCGGCGTTGAGGATGTTCTGCGGCAGGTCACGTCCGCCGCGGCGCAGCCACGTCAACGCGCGGAAGGCAAAGATCTCGTCGGCCCTGACTTCGCGGATGGCGGCGAAGACACGCTCCGGCGGCGCGTCGATGTAGAGCTCGTGCACCTCGTTGAACTGCCACGCCGGCGCGAACTCGTCGAGGCGCGAGGCGGCGGCGTCTCCCGGTGCCGGCGCATGGGAATCGCGCGTCGGCAGGAAGAGGCCGATCGCGGTCACCGCGACGCCCGCGGCGATGATGCGCGGCTTGCGCAGAACCGCGGCGGTGACCGCCACGGCCAGTCCGGAGTACACGATCGCGGAGCCGAGCATGTTCACCACCATACGCCGTTATCCGCTGAGCAGCGTGTACTTCACTCTTTCGCCACACGCTGCATGCGTAACTCACGCGGCGGGTCGCGCGTCCACTATGCATGCGTCCCTGGACCCGCATCGCCGCCATCGCCGCCGTCGCTCTCGTGAGCGGGTACTTCGTCGCGAACGGCCTCGCCGTCGACGAAGCGCCGCTGGTGCCGCCACCGCCACCAGCTGCGGCGACGGTCACCCATCCCGACATCCCGTCGATCGAGCTGCACGCGACATCGGCTGCCGAGATCCAGCCGGGCCGCAACGTCTTCGCGTACGTCGTCCACGAGGCGCCCCCCGCGCCGCCGGTCGTGCGGCAGCTTCCTCCCCCAGAGGTGCCGCTGCGCGCGTTCGAGCCGGCAGAAGAGGCGCCGGCCGCTCCCGCGCAGGCACGTTTCACGTGGCGCTTCATCGGCCGCTTCGGCCCGAAGCAGAACCCATTGGCAGTCTTCGCCCGCGAAGGGGAGATCGTCACCGCACGCCAGGGACAGAAGATCGACGACCGCTTCGTCCTCCGCGCGATCGGCAACGAAAGCGTGGAAGTGCAGCCGGAAGGGGAGGGCGTGCAGCGGATCCCGCTGACGTGACGCTACCGGTTCAGCAGCGCATCCAGCAGTGGCGCCCGGAAATACAGCGCATCCAGCGTCAGGTCGTCCTGCTCTTCCGGGGCTTCGAACTTCAGGCTCTTGAACGTCAGCACCGGCACCTTCTGGAAGCGGCGGAAGTTCAGCTCCACGTAGAGCGGCACACCCGGAATCTTCTTCGACACCTCGGCCGTCCGTGGTGACACGCCGCGCACGAACTCCTGCACCAGCGCGCGGAGCTGCGGGTTGTCCGGCAGCGTTGACGTCGTCCAGACGTCGATCCATGCGCCCGGGCTGTAGAGGAGGCGGTAGCGCATCGCGTCGATGCCGCCCACTTTCCCTTTGACCGGCTTCATGAGCTCCGCCGCGGCCACGCGCTCGATGCCGGCGTCGCTGCCGGCGAGCTTCGCCAGCGTCGGGGCGATGTCGCGGATGGGCAGCTCGACGTAGGCGCGCCCGAGGGGGTTTTCGACGGTGACGCTGGCCGCGCCGTTCTTGCTGAATGCGTTCAGCCACAGCGCCTCGGCACGCACGCCGCCGCGATAGACGTGCAGCTCCACCGCGCCGAACTTCCCGAGCCACGGAAACGGCGCGCCGGGGTTCGCCTGCAACTCCAGGTGATAGGGACGCGTCTGCGCCGCTAGGGGAAAGGGGACGAGGAGCGCGAGGAGGAGAACGAGGTTCTTCATCAGACAGAAAAGGGCGGCCCCGAAAGGCCGCCCTGCATCATAACAATTCGATGATCCTAGAAAGTCGCATCCAGGAACGGACGCAGCTTCTTGGAACGCGACGGGTGACGCAGCTTGCGCAGCGCCTTCGACTCGATCTGGCGGATCCGCTCGCGGGTGACGTTGAACGAGCGGCCCACTTCCTCGAGCGTGTGCTCGGCACCGTCACCGACGCCGAAGCGCATCTTCAGCACCTGCTCCTCACGCGGGGTGAGGGTGCGCAGGACCTTGTTCGTCTGCTCCTTCAGGTTCGAGACGATCACGTGGTCGATCGGGGAGACGACCGCGCGATCCTCGATGAAGTCGCCGAGATGCGAATCTTCCTCTTCGCCGATCGGCGTTTCGAGGGAGATCGGCTCCTGCGCGATCTTCATGATCTTGCGAACCTTCGCCACCGGCATGTCCATCCGCTCGGCGATCTCCTCGGCCTGCGGTTCGCGGCCGAGCTCCTGCACGAGCGCACGCGACGTGCGCGTCAGCTTGTTGATCGTCTCGATCATGTGCACCGGGATACGGATGGTGCGGGCCTGATCGGCGATCGCGCGGGTGATGGCCTGACGGATCCACCACGTCGCGTACGTCGAGAACTTGTAGCCGCGGCGGTACTCGAACTTCTCGACGGCCTTCATCAGGCCGATGTTGCCTTCCTGGATCAGGTCGAGGAACTGCAGGCCGCGGTTCGTGTACTTCTTCGCGATCGAGACGACGAGACGGAGGTTGGCGACGATCAGCTCCTGCTTGGCCTGATCCGCTTCCTCTTCGCCCTGACGAATCTCGCGGATCGTCTTCTTCAGCTCATCGTGCGACGTGCCGTAGAAGGTCTCCAGCTCGCCGAGCTTCTCCTGGTACTTCTGGAGGCGGCGGCGGTAGAAGTCGCGGCGGGTCTTGTCCTTCTCGCGCTTGAGCGCCTGCTCGTCCTTGCGGATCATCGCGGCCGTCTGCGACAGCTCGTTGTCGATGTCCTTGAGCTTGTTGATCATCCGGTTCCGCGTCTGCGGCGTGAAGTCGATGAGACGCAGTTCCTCGGCGAGATCGAGCTCCATCTTCTCGACGCTCTTCTGCGTCGTGGCGACGGTGCGCTGCGAGAGCTTCTTCGGGTCGGCCAGCTTGGCCGAGGAGTCCTTGATCTTCTTGTCGAGCTTCGCGATGCGCTCGAAGATCTCCATGATGTCCTGGATCTTGTTCGCGGTCGCTGCCGGCATCTTCGGCTCACCGCCGTCGCTGCTCTCGACGACGACGACGCTGCCGTCGTCATCCGGCATCGCGAGGTCGATCGTCTCCTTGATCACGCGGGCGTCCTTGCGGGCGGCCTCGTAGATCTTGAGGATCTCTTCGCGGATGATGCGGTTCTGGGAAAGGGCCTTGAAGACTTTGCGCTCGCCCTTTTCGATGCGCTTGGCGATGTCGACCTCGCCCTGACGGTCGAGGAGCTTGACCGTGCCCATCTCGCGCAGGTACATGCGGACCGGGTCGTTGGTCTTGTCGACGATGCCGCTGGATGCCGCGATGATGTCCTGCTGGACCTCCTCGCGCTGATCCATTTCCTTCTCTTCGATCGTGCCGTCGATCGTGACGATACCCTTGGATGAAGTCTGCAGCGGCTTCTCGGCGTCCTCCAGGACGTCGATCCCGAGGTCGTTGAAACGGATGTAAATCTCGTCGAGCTCTTCGGGAAGGCTGGTTACCTCTTCAGGCAGCACCTCGTAGATCTCGTCATAGAGAAGGAACCCCTTCTCCTTGCCGATTACGATGAGCTGCTTCACCTCTGCATACTTTTCTTCGACGCTCAACTCGACAACCCCCTCATCGAAAGTGGATTCCGGTTCGAGATTCGAAGTGCGCAGGCGGTTGGTCATTTATCGCTCCTCCCAATGGGCAGCAACTCGGTCGCCCCTCGGCACCACGGATCGAACGGTCCGGTCTCTGTTCGAGACCTTGGCGGGATGGTCACAAATCAACTCTTGACAACCCTGCCAAAGTATCGTCCGCAGAGGACATTGACGTAATCGGGAGAGGACGGTAATTATTTCAAGGTGTTCGACATACGGAGCAAATCGCGCTTCTCGATCCACAGCTTGTTGGCCGCGTTGTCGTCGTTGTTTTGCAGCGCTTCGACCAGCTCCCGCTGAATCTGCCGCGTACGCCGGTCGATATAGCTCCGCTGCATGGGAATGAGGTTTTCGTGGATCTTCTGCTGGAGAGTCGTGTCGTCAAGATCGTCGGCGAGCGAAACCTCGGAGAGCAGTGTCACTTCTGCTTCGCCCTTAACTTGGGTTGTAATTTGCGCAAAATCAATAGCTTTCCCCGACTCCAGCTCACTTTTTATTAGCGAGAACAGCGTTTTACACGCCGGCTCCTCGAAAAACTCCGCCTGGATCCGGTCGAGCGTCTCTCCTTCCAGCTTTCCCTGCAGCGCCGCCGTCAGGAAAAACTTCTCCGCGGAGAACTGCGGTGCGACCGGCTGACGTTCCAGGACGCCGGTCTGCTGCGCCTTCCCCCGGACCTTGGACCAGATCGCGTCGAAGGAGAGGCGGAAGGCATCGGCCACGCGCTGGGCGGCATCGTTCCGGATGACCGGATCGGTGACGGCGTTCAGGAGCGGCACGAACAGCTCGACGCGCTCGCTTTTCTCGCGTCCGGTCATCGCCGCCCCACCCGCCGCCCATTCACGCAGAGCGAACTGGAAGATGTCGCTGGCATTGCCGAGAACCTCGAGAAAGCGGTCGACGCCGTGGTTCTGAATGAGCGAGTCCGGATCCTTTTCTCCCTGCAGGTCGAGCGCGTCGACGTGCACGCCGGCGGCGAGCAACACCTGTGCCGCGCGGAGCGTCGCCTGCCGCCCGGCGTTGTCGCCGTCGTACGCCAGCACCACCCGCCGGGTGAACCGGCGCAGCAGCGTGGCCTGACCCGACGTCAACGAAGTCCCCATCGAGGCGATCACGCCCGGCACGCCGGCGTAGTCGACGGCGATCGCGTCGAAGTACCCCTCGACGAGGATGGCCCGGTCGATGCGGCGCATCGCGTCCTTCGACCGGTGGAGGTTGTAGAGCAGGCGCGACTTGTTGAAGACCTCCGACTCCGGGGAGTTGAGGTACTTCGGCTCACTGCCGTCAAGTGAGCGTCCACCGAAGCCAACGATCGTGCCCGACTCCGAATGGATCGGGATCATGAGGCGGTTGCGGAAGCGGTCGTAGAACCCGCTTTTCCCCTCCTTGCGCGGCTGCACGAGCCCCGCGAGCTCGAGCTTCTTCTCTCCATGCTTCTCGCTCAGCCGCCGCAGCACGTAGTCCCATCCCTCGGGCGCGAAGCCGAAGCCGTACTTCTGGACGACCTCCTTCGGGACGTTGCGCTCCTGGAGGTAGCGGACGGCGGCGTTGTTGGGGAAGTGGTGCAGCGCCTCGAAGAAGGCCGAGGAGGCGGCGTCGAGGACTTCGAGCAGGTCGTCCTTGTCCGCCTCGCGCGAAGTGCGCTTCTTCTTCGGCAGCTCGATGCCGACGCGGTTCGCCACATGCTCGACCGCCTCGGGGAACGTGAAGCGCTCCGTGAGCACGAGGAACTTGAAGATGTCGCCGCCGGTCCCGCAGCCGAAGCAGTAGAAGAGCCCCTTGTCGCGATCGACGTGAAACGACGGCGACTTTTCGCGGTGGAACGGGCAGAGCCCCTTATAGCTCTTCCCGGCCAGCTTGAGCGGCGTGACCTGGTTGACGAATTCGACGATGTCCGCCGAGGAACGGACATTCGAGATGATGCTGTCGTTGAGGTCGACGAAGGCCATGGCCCGGTTCCAGTTTAGTCGCGCGGATCAGGGGAAACGATAGGACGAAGAGGACCAATGGGACCGATAGGACGGATGGCTCTGCGCCGCGAAGCCATCGGTCCTATTCGTCCCATCTGTCCTATCGTTCCCTGTAAATCACCCCAGGACAGCAATCGTGGCCCCATCGCCACCTTCGTTTTCTCCGCCGGCGCGCCACGACTTCACGCCCGGGTGCTTGCGGAGGTATTCGCGTACCGCCTTGCGGAGCGTGCCGGTGCCGAAGCCGTGGATGATGCGCACGGCTTCTTTTCCTTCGAGGAGGGCGCGGTCGATGAAGCGGTCGGATTCTTCGAGGGCGTCATCGACACGCTGGCCGATGAGGTTCAGCTCCGCGGAGACGACGGCGACGTCGCTGCCGCCGCTCGACGCGCCGCGGTCGCGCGTCTGCGTCTTCGGCGCCGGGCCGCCTTTCGGCACGAGGTCCGACAGCTCGACCGTCATCTTGCGGCCGTTGACCGAGAGCACGGCTTTGTTGCCGTCGACGGAGAGCACTTCGCCCGTGACCTTGAACTTGCGGTGCTCGGCTTTCTCGCCGACGCGGATGTCGCGCTGCTCGGTGGGGATGAACTCCAGCGCGCGCTCCACGGGCTTGGTGATCGTGCGCAGCACCTCGTTCGGGTTCAGGCTGGCACGCGCGGCGCGATCCATGTCGCGCAGGTTCTTGATCTCGTTGGTGAGCTGGCGCGTGACGTCGTCGCGCAGGCGATCGAGCTCGTCGCGGTAGGTCGTGCCGAGGCGGGCGCGCTCTTTCTCGAGCTGCGAGGCTTTCTCGTCGGCCCGGCGCGTCGCCGCGTCGAGGTCACCGCGCAGGCGCGCGACTTCCTCCTGCTGCGCCACGATCTCCGACATCTTCTTCTGCAGCGTGGCGAGGAGGTGATCGGTCTCGCCGTACTTTTCGCCGAGGCGGGTGCGGGCGCTGTCGATGATGGAAGAGGGGAGGCCGATCATCTTCGCCACCTCGATCGCGCGGGAGCGGCCGGGGATGCCGGTGATCATCCGGTACGTCGGCAGCGCCGTCGCGGAGTCGAACTCCATCGACGCGTTCACGATGCGCGTGTCGTTGACGGCGAAGCTCTTGAGCGCGGAGAGATGCGTCGTGACGATGACGAGCGAGCCGAGCTCCAGAAGGTGCTCGATGACCGCCGCCGCCAGCGCCGCGCCTTCCTCGGGATCGGTGCCGGAGCCCAGCTCGTCGAGGAGGACGAGCGAGTTCGCGGTCGTCCGCGAAAGGATGCGCTTCAGACGCACGAGATACGCGGAGAACGTCGAGAGGTGCTCGAGGACGCTCTGGTCGTCGCCGATCAGCACGTGCAGACCGTCGACGATCGGCAGCACCGTCCCCTCGGCCGCCGGCACCGGCAGGCCGCACATGGCCATGGCGGTGAGGAGGCCGGCCGTCTTCAGCGCGACGGTCTTGCCGCCGGCGTTCGGGCCGCTGACGACCAGCGCCGGGCTCTCGTTGTTCAGATCGACGGAGATGGGGACGACTTTGCGCGAGCTCGGCTCTTCACCGAACGCTTCTTCGCGCGATTGCGCGAGGCGCTCGTCGAGCAGCGGGTGCCGCCCTTCGATGAGCCGCAGGACACGGTCGGTGCTGAACGACGGGCGCGTGGCACGCACGGTGTCGTGGAAGATCGCGCACGCCTGCAGCGCGTCGAAGTCGCCCGCGATCACGGCGGCAGCGGCGATGTTCTCCAGCTCATCTATGAGCAGTTGAGAGATGAAGCGCATGATGCGCAGGATCTCTTCGCGCTCCTGGATGAGGAGGTCGGCGAGGTCGTTGTTCAACTCGATCGCCGCCATCGGCTCGATGAAGAACGACGCGCCGGAGCCGGAGCGCTCGTGCAGGATGCCGGTCACGGCGTTGCGGTGATCGCTGCGGACGGGGATGCAATAGCGATCGCCGCGCTGCACGATCAGCAGGTCCTGAATCGCCTCGGAGTTGCGATTCATGATGTCGGTGAGCGTCTTCTGGATCGCGCCGCGCTTCGCATGGATGCGCGTGCGGATGGCGCGCAGCTCGGCCGAGGCCTCTTCGCGCAGCTTCCCTTCGCGCGTGAAGTATTTGTTCGTCTTCGCCAGCAGCTCGGCGAGGTCGGGGATGCGCGCGGCGATCGCGGCGAGACGCGGATACGTGTCGGTGCGGGCGAAGGTGTCGCGCACCGCCTGCGTCGCACGCACCGCGCGGACGACGAGCCACGACTCGTCGAGCTCGAGGACCGTCTCGCGCGAGAAGAGGTTGCGGACGTCGGTCAGCCCGGCGAGGGGGAGCAGTCCGTCCGTGTGGTAGAAGCGGACCATCTCCGCCAGCTCCACCTGCGCGTTCTCGCAGGCGTCGAGCGTCGGGTAAGGACGGCGGCTCAACAGCGCCTCCTTGCCAGGAGCGCTCTTCGCTTCGAGCGCGACCAAGGTGAGGACGCGGTCGAGCTCCAGGGTGGGGAGAAAGTCGGGATGAATCACGGCGTATGTAGATGTGCCGGGCAGGGGGCGCTATTCCGGGGCGGGGCAGGGGAACGATAGGACAAATGGGACGAATAGGACCTATAGGACGAAGAGGAGAGAAGATCCCGGGGCGGGGGTCCTATAAGTCCCATTCGTCCTATAGGTCCTATTCGTCCCATCGTTCGTCCCCGGCGGTGGCTGATCGCCCCCCCAAAACAAAAAGGCCCGCGTTGCCGCGGGCCTTCGTGTTCCGTACCGTCGCTTAGTAGCCGGCGCGGCGCTCTTCAGCGAGCTTACGCAGCACTTTCTTGCGTGCAGCGATCGCTTTGCGCTTGCGCTTGGTGCTCGGCTTTTCGTAGTGCTGGCGCTTCTTCAGTTCGGAGAGAATCCCCGACTTTTCACATTTCCGTTTGAAGCGACGAAGCGCGTTCTCGAAAGACTCGTCTTCTTTGACGTGTACGAGAGGCATCCCGAAATCCCCCCCCTTCTGCCTGGGCAAAACTTTGGATCGTGGGCAAACCGTTGGGCCGGCGATCATTCTAAGGATCGCCACCTCAGCCGGTCAATCGCCGGCGAGAGGCCTTTCCCCTCAGACGCATGACCTGAACCTCAGCTTTGCGCGGCGCATTCCGCACGGCTGTGAATTGTTGTAACCTCCTGATCCGAAAGGACCTCTGATGACCGTTCGCCTGCGCTTCCTCCCCGTGCTCCTGCTCCTGGCCGCTTGTGCCAGTACGGCAAACCGTAGGATTCCGGCTCCGCCGCCCACCGAAACGCGCCTGGTGACGGAGACGATGCACGGCGTCACCATTACCGATCCATACCGCTGGCTGGAGGAGCAGAACGCCCCCGAGACCCGCGCCTGGATCGACGCCCAGAACGCGTACACGGATCAGATCCTTACGAGCGCCACGATGCGGGAGACCTTCGCCCGCCGGCTCGACGAGCTGCTGCGCAGCGACCAGTTCTCGACGCCCGTCTATCGAGACGGCCGTTACTTCTTCACCCGCCGCTCGCCGGAGCAGGATCTCTTCGCCATCTACCTGCGGGAGAGTGGCAACGATGTCCTCCTCATCGATCCGGCGCCGCTCAGCCCCGACAAAACGACCAGCGTCGGCATCAGCGACGTCTCCGATGACGGGAAGCTCCTGGCGTATTACGTCCGCAAAGGAGGCGCCGACGAAACGGTCGTCCGCTTCTTCGACGTCGATGCCCGCCGCAACGTCGGCGCCGAGATGCCGCTCGCGCGCTACTCCGGCATCAGCCTCACCCCCGATCGCTCCACCATCTATTACTCCCGCATGACGCCCGACGGGCCGCGCGTCTACCGGCGCCGTGTCGACGGCGGGGAGCCCGAGAAGCTCTTCGGCGACGGCTACACCCCCGACAAGATCATCTCGGCGCAGTTGTCCGAGGATGGGCGGCAGTTGCTGATGACGGTGAGCCATGGGTCGGCGGCGTCGAAAACGGAGCTCTACCTCAAAGACCTCACCACGGACGCCCCGATCCGTACCATCGTCAACGACAAGACGGCGCGCTTCTCCGCACAGTTCGCCGGCGACCGCATCGCCCTCCTCACGAACCTCGACGCGCCGAACCAGCGCGTGCTCGTGACCTCCATCGCCGACCCGCAGAACTGGAAGGAGATCGTCCCTGAGAACCGCACGTCCGCGATCCAGGGAGTCTCCGTCGCCGGCGGCCGCCTCTTCGTCCGCTATCTGGAGAACGTCCGCCCCACCGTCGTCAGCTACGACCTCGACGGCCGCTCGCACGGCAACATCGCCTTCGAGCAGCTCGGCTCTCTCGGCAACGTCAGCGGCTCGTGGAGCTCGCCCGTCGCGTTCTTCAGCTTCAGCAGCTTCAACGTCCCGCCGACCATCTACGAGTACCGCGTCGCCGGCGGCGCGCGCACGATCTTCGCGCGCCAGTCGTCGCCGGTGAATCCCGACGACTTTGTCGTCGAGCAGGTCTGGTATCCGTCGAAGGACGGCACGCGCGTGCCGATGTTCGTGATGTACAAGAAAGGGCTGCGCCGCGACGGCACCGCGCCCACGTACCTCACGGGCTACGGCGGCTTCACCGTGAGCGAGTTGCCGGCGTTCTCCGCACGCGCCATCGCCTGGGCCGAGCAGGGAGGCGTCTACGCGCTGCCGAACCTCCGCGGTGGCGGCGAGTTCGGCGAAGCGTGGCACCGCGCCGGGATGCTGGAGCAGAAGCAGAAGACGTTCGACGACTTCATCGGCGCCGCCGAATACCTCATCCGCGAGCGCTACACCGCCCCCCGCCACCTCGGCGTGGCCGGCCGCAGCAACGGCGGCCTCCTCGTCATGGCCATGGCCATCCAGCGCCCCGACCTGGCCCGCGCGGTGGTCTGCGGCTATCCGCTGATCGACATGCTCCGCTACCAGCGCTTCCTCGTCGGCCGGTTCTGGGTGCCGGAGTACGGCGACCCAGAGAACGCGGAGCACTTCCGCTTCCTCCACGCGTATTCGCCCTACCACCACGTGAACGCGTCGACCGATTGCCCGGCGATCTACTTCTACAGCGGCGACGCCGACACCCGCGTCGCCCCGCTCCACGCGCGCAAGATGACCGCACTCATGCAGGCCGCCGACCCCGACACCGAGCCCATCGTGCTGCGCTACCAGGTGACCGGCGGCCACTCCGGCGGAGAGGCACGGAACGTGACGGTCAAGCATGAGTCCGAATCGATGGCTTTCCTGTGGATGCAGTTGGGGCCAGGTAGATAGGACAAATAGGACGAATAGGACCTATAGGACGAATGGCTGCGCCCCACGACAAGGTGTTGCCGTTTTCATCCGTCCTATTCGTCCTATCGGTCCTATTCGTCCTATCGGTGGGATTTCCATTACACTCATCGCACAATGAAAATCGCGTTTCTCAAACCGCCGGTCGGCGGCATCCTTGGTTTGGAGATGTTGACCTTCGTCGAGCCGCTGGGCCCCATTTGCGTGGCGGCGGTGCTCGAGCAGGATGGGCACACGTGCAAGGTGCTCGACCTGCGCATCGACGGGGAGGAGAAAGGGCTCGCCGACTGTGTCGCGTTCGATCCTGACGTCGTCGGGCTGCAGTGCAACTTCACCACGGAACGCAATCGCACGATCCGGCTGGCGCGGCGCATCAAGCGCGACATGCCGCGTGCATACGTAGTGGTCGGCGGGCACGATGCCTCGCGCGATCCCGACTGGTTCATCGATCCGGCGATCGATGCCATCGCGGTGGGGGATGGGGAAGAGGTGCTGCCGCCGCTCGTCAATGCGCTTCGCGACGGGTACGACCTCACGAAGGTCGAAGGGCTCTGGCTGGACGGCAAGTTCACCGGGCATGCGCCGGCGCGGCCGAATCTCGATACCTACCCGATGCCGGCGCGGCATCTCATCGCGCACTACGCCGAGCACTACTACATCAACTTCCGCAAGCCGCTCGCGCTGCTCGAGACCGCGCGCGGCTGCCCGTTCAAATGCAACTTCTGCTCGGTCTGGAAGTTTCACGAGTCGACGTTCCGCGAGAAATCGCCGGAGCGCGTCGTCGCCGAGCTGCAGACGATCAGCGCGCCGAACGTGTTCATCACCGACGACATCTTCTGGATGAACGTGAAACGCGGCGAGGAGATGGGGCGCGCGATCAAGGCCGCGGGGATCCGGAAGTACTTCACGGTGCAGACGCGCACCGACATCATCGTCAAGTTCCCGCACCTGATCGAGCAGTGGAAGGACTGCGGCAACCTGTCCATCTTCCTCGGGCTCGAATCGATCACCGACGAAGGGCTGAGGGCGGTCAACAAGAAAAACACCCAATCCAACAACGTCCGCGCCATCGAGATCCTCAAAGACCTCGGCGTCGGCTTCACCCCGAACTTCATCGTCGACCCGGCGTGGGACCACGACGACTTTGCGCGGCTGCGCAACTGGATCGACGAGATGGGCGCGTACAACAGCGGCTTCTCGATCCTGACGCCGCTCCCCGGCACCGACCTGTGGGACAGCGCGAAGCAGCAGGTGACGACGCACGACTGGGAGATGTACGACATCGTCCACGCCGTGCTGCCGACGAAGCTGCCGCTGCGCGACTTCTACGAGGAGTACTCCGGCTTGTGGCGCCACGCCCTGGACGTGCGCTACCGGCATCGCGGCAAGCTGAAGACGTACGTGCAGCTCGGCGCCGCGCTGGCCACGCGCAAGGTGACGTTCAAGGCCGTGCGCAACGGCATGAACATCGCCAAGGTGTTCAGCAAACCGGAAACGTTTCTGCGCGCGCACGAGTAATCCGTCCGCGAACCTTCACACGACCCACAGGCGACCACGGCACCCAGGGTCCGCCAGGCCCATAGGTCCTATTGGTCCCATAGGTCCCATGTCCCATTCCCCGCACACCCAAGGCGCGTTCACACCTTCACGGCAATATCGCCACCACGCGCACCGGTCCGCCTGATCCGCCGGCAATCTTCATCGGCAGCGCGATCACCGTGGCACCGCGGAGGGGCAGGGCGTCCAGGTTGGTCAGGTTCTCCAGGCCGGCGACGTTCTGCGCGGCGGCGATCTGATGGACGATGAAATCGCGCGACTGGCCGTAGTCGATGCTGGGCGTGTCGACACCCAGCGCGCCCACACGGCGCTGGTCGACGAGCAACCGGGCGGCGTCCGCGCCGTATGAAGGGAAATGCAGACGATCGGTCGCTCCCGGGGTGTCGTCACCGAAGTAGGCCTTGCGGTCGGGGTAGCGCTTCGACCAGCCGGTGCGCAGCACGACGATCGCACCGCGCGGGATCGTGCCGTGTGCGGCTTCCCAGGCGACCACGTCCTCGGCCGTGAGGCGATAGTCGGCGTCGGCCGCGGCCTTGGCGCTGACGTCGATGACCACCGCCTCAGCGATGAGCTGCTCCACAGGGATCTGCTCGGTGGTGCGGCCGCCTTCGAAAAAGTGGACCGGCGCGTCGAGGTGCGTCCCGCCGTGCTCGGGCGAGCAGAAGGAGTTGGAGGCGTAGAACCAGCCGCCCGGCGTCTTGCCGTGAGAGAGCGTCTTCAGCTCGAAGCCGCTGGGGGAGTTGGGCCAGTAGAGCGTCTTCTCGTCGAAGGCGTGCGTGAGGTCGACGACACGGTGCCCCGCCAGCGGCGCGCTGGTCGTGCACGCGGCGAAAAGCAGCAGCAGCGGAGTGAGGTAGCGCATGGCCGGTACTTTACTCCGAGTGGCGGCAGGGGAAACGATGGGACGAAGGGGACCGATGTAGAAGGGTTGTCCGTTTTCCGTTGTCCGTTTTCCGTGTTGCGCTACGCCATGATCGCGGCACGGCAGAGCACGGACAACGGAAAACGGACAACGGAAAACGCGTTCCATGGGAGTCCGCTTGGACGAGTGCTGTCCCTGGTCGTGTTGACGTTCTTTCTTGCCGGAAGTGCGCTGGCCCATCCCGGCGCGGGCATCGCTGTCACGGCGGACGGGCGCGTCTACTTTGTCGATACCCGCGGCAGCGTCTACTCCATCGAACCGAATGGCCAACTGGTCCGCCGCGAAGGACCCGCGTATCACTGGTTTGCCTATGACGCCGCCGGTGAGTTCCGCGGCAATGCGCTGCCGTCCATTCCGGGCGGGCAGCTCCGCGTGGCCGCTCCTTTGATTCTTTCGAGCGACGTTCCCATCGCCATTGCCGGCGGGAAGCTCTACTACGGCGAAACCTCCGGAGCTCGCGCGCGCATTGCGGCGGTCGATCGCTCGGGCGCGCGCTCCGTGCGTGCGACGCTGCCGCCGATGCTGAGTGCCGGGCGCGCCGCGACCTGGGTGAATGGTCTCGCTGCCGGGCCGGCCGGCTCGCTGTACTACACGGAGGATGCGGCGGTGCGGAAGATCGACGCGCGGGGCAACGTCTCCGTCGTCGCCGCGAACGTGCGCGTACCGAACTGCGCCGCGATCCCTGAGGCCAGCCCCGAGCTGCGTCCGTACCTGCGCGGCCTCGCCGTCGCCGCCGACAGCACGGTCTACGTCGCCGCGAGCGGCTGTGGTGCGCTGATCAAAATTGATCCGCGAGGCCGCGCGACGGCTTTGCTGCGCACCGCGGCTCCGTGGTCGCCGACCGCGGTCGCGGAAGCAGGCGGGGAGGTGTACGTGCTCGAGTACCTGCACACCACCGGCGACGACCGCTCGCAGTGGGTGCCGCGCGTGCGCAAGATCGCCCGCAACGGCACGGTCTCGACGCTCACACCGTCAGCAGGTGTTCCACGCGCGAGATGATCGCGTCCAGCGCCACCTGGTTCTCACCCCCCTCGGGGATGATCAGATCGGCGTGGCGCTTCGACGGCTCCACGAACTCTTCGTGCATCGGCCGGACGGTCTTGAGGTACTGCTCGACGACCGACTCGAGCGAGCGGCCGCGCGTCTTCACGTCGCGCGTGAGGCGTCGCAGGAAGCGAAGGTCGGCCGGTGTGTCGACGAACAGCTTGATGTCGATGCGCTTGCGCAGGTCGGGCTCGTAGAGGACCAGGATTCCTTCGACGATGATCACCCGGCGCGGCTCGACGCGGTGCGTCTCCGCGCCGCGCGCGTACGCCGTGAAGTCGTACACCGGCACCTCGACCGACGACCCTTTCGCCAGCACGTCCAGGTGCCGCGCGAGCAGCTCCGTCTCCAGCGAGTCCGGATGGTCCCAGTTGATCTGGTGCAGCTCCTCGGGTGAGAGCGCATCGAAGTTCCGGTAGTAGGAGTCGTGCGAGATCCACTCGATCCGGTCCTTGCCGACGCGGTCGTAGATGGCGCGTGCGACGGTCGTCTTGCCGGAGCCGGTGCCGCCGGCGATGCCGATGATGACGGGAGTCTTCATCGGCTACGACGAGGTCTGCTCTTCGAACTCCGCTTCGGTCAGGAAGTCGGCGACGTCGTCCGTACCGCAGGTGGCGCAGGTGGCGGCGGAGAGCTTCCCGTTCGTGAACTCGAACTGGTACGTGGGCGTCTCGCACTGCAGACAGATGAGGTAGTCGGGTTCGTCGAAAGCCATGGGAAAAGAATAGCGCATAAGATGCGCTGATGATTTCTTTGCGCACTCTCGTCCTCACGATGTTTGTATCGTCCGCGGCCTTCGCGGCGAGCGTCCCGAAGAACGTCATCCTGATCATCGGAGACGGCATGGGCGCCGCACATGTGACGGCGGCGAAGAACGCGCGCGCCGAGAAGTTCAACATCGCCCGCATGCCTGTCGTCGGCATGCAGACGACGCGTAGCGCCGACCGCACCGTGACCGACTCCGCGGCGTCGGCCACCGCGCTGGCGACCGGCTTCAAAACCAATTACGAGATGGTCAGCGTCCATCCGGAAACCGGCGCGCCTCTGACGACGGTCCTCGAAGCGGCGGAGAAAGCCGGCAAGGTCACGGGCATCGTCACCACCACCGGCTTCTGGGACGCCACACCGGCCGCGTTCGCGGCGCACGCGAAACACCGGTCCGAGGGGGTGGACATCGCGAAGCAGATGCTGCGGAGCGGTGCGGAGCTCATCGTCGGCACCGGACAGCGCCCGCTGCAGCGCCCCGAATACGCAGGGGTCACGGACTACGCGAAGGAGCAGGGCTACCGCGTCGTCATGAACCGTGAGGAGCTCGATGCGGTTGGCGCCGGACGGGTGCTGGCAGTTTTCCCCGACCAGCCGCGTGACGTCGAGCAGCCCACCGCGCCGCTGTCGATGCTGACCACGTGGTCGCTCGAACGGCTGCGCGGCCACGCGAAGGGCTTCTTCCTGATGGTCGAGCACGAGGGGACGGATTCGGCGAGCCACCAGAACAACGCCGCCGACCTGAACGCGAGCCTGTCGGCGCTGGACGCCGCCATCGGCGTGGCACTCGACTTTGCCGCGCAGTCGAAGGACACGCTGGTGATCTTCACCGGCGACCACGAGACGGGATCGCTGCGCATTTCCGAATCGCCGCGCACCGGCCGCATCCGCCTGGAGTGGTCGACGACCGACCACACCGGCACTGCCGTACCGGTATTTGCCTTCGGGCCCGGCGCGGAGCAGTTCGGCGGCTTCTACGACAACACGGACATCGGGAAACGGCTGCTGGCCTTCATGAAATAGGACGAATGGGACCTATGGGACGGATGGGACTATAGGACGAATGGGACCTATAGGACCTATAGGACGAAGCTCTTTTCCAGGCGCCGCTGCCCACGTGGCATCCCGAATCCCGCCCACGACGCCGAAGGCGGCGCGGCGGGGTGAGGGACCTGGGTGGGGGAAGCACGGCACACAGCAATTGGTCGACTTCCCCCGCACAGTTCCCTCACCCTCCTCCTCCGCCCGCCCCCCATACGGAGGGTTCGGGATGACACAGGGTGGGTGCCGCGGTGTCCGGGCGCGCACTCGTGGTGTCCCGGCCGACACCCGCGGTGTCCCGTTGGGCACCTGATGTGTCGCGTTGGGTGCTCGAGGTGTCTGGTCGGACGCTCGCCGATTCCAGTTGGACGCTCGAGGATTCCAGTGCGCAGCTCGAGGATTCCGGTCGGCAGCTCGCGGACTCCAGTGCGCAGCTCGCGGACTCCAGTGCGCAGCTCGCGGATTCCAGTGCGCAGCTCGCGGATTCCAGTGCGCAGCTCGCGGATTCCGGTCGGCAGCTCGCGGATTCCGGTGCGCAGCTCGAGGATTCCAGTGCGCAGCTCGAGGATTCCGGTGCGCAGCTCGAGGATTCCGGTGCGCAGCTCGCGGATTCCGGTGCGCAGCTCGCGGATTCCAGTGCGCAGCTCGAGGATTCCGGTCGGCAGCTCGCGGATTCCGGTGCGCAGCTCGCGGATTCCAGTGCGCAGCTCGAGGATTCCAGTGCGCAGCTCGAGGATTCCAGTGCGCAGCTCGAGGATTCCAGTGCGCAGCTCGCGGATTCCAGTGCGCAGCTCGCGGATTCCAGTACGCGGCTGGAGGATTCCAGTGCGCAGCTCGCGGATTCCAGTTGGCCACTCGAGGTGCCTATCGCCACCCTTGCCGCGTTTCCATCCACCCGCCGCCGAGGGCGCGGTAGAACTGCACCAGCGCAAGCAGGCGGTCGCGGCGCGTGCGCGCCACTGCGTTTTCCGCGGCGAACAACTGCTGCATCGCGTCCAGCACTTCAAAGTACGCGGACAGCCCCGATTCGTAGCGGATGTTCACCAGGCGCACCGCTTCCTGGTTCGCGCGCAGCGCGCGCTGTCGCTCCGTCTCCACCGCGGCGAGTTTCTCCAGCGACACCAGCGACGTCGACACGTCGGCCAGTGCTTCGGTGACCGACTGCTCGTACTGCACGCGCGCAGCGTCGAACTGCGCTACCGCGACGCGGCGCTGGTTGCGAAGGCGCCCGGCGTTGAAGATCGGGCCGAAGAGGCCTGCCTGAATGTTCCAGACGCGCCCTGCGCCGAACAGCTCCGAAAGGTCGCTGCTCTGCACGCCGAGGAGGCCGGTCAGCGACAGCGACGGGTAGAAGGCCGCCTCGGCCACGCCGACGTTCGCGTTCGCGGCGATGAGCTGCTGTTCCGCCGCGAGCACGTCAGGCCGGCGGAGTAACAGCATCGCCGGAAGACCGGCCGGGATCTCCGGCGGCAGTGGCTGCGCCGCGAGCGTCGCGCCGCGCTCGATCGGCCCCGGCACGCGGCCGAGCAGCACGTTGAGCTGATTCTCCGTGGCGACGATCTCGCGCTCGAGCAGCGGGATCTGCGCCGACGCATTCGCCAGCAGCGCCTCGGCACGCGACGTCTCCAGCCCTGAAGCCGTGCCGCCGCGAAGGCGCCGCTCGAACAGATCGAGCGTGTTCGCGAAGCCTTCCGAGGCGCGGCGGGCGATGGCCAGCTCCTCGTCCAGCTCCCGCAGATCAAAGTACGCGGCCGCGACCTCGGTGATCAGTGCCAGCCGCACCGCCCGGCGTCCTTCCTCGGACGCCAGATACTGCGCGCGCGCCGCTTCGTTGAGCCGGCGGATGCGGCCCCACAGGTCGATCTCCCATCCGGCGCCGACATTCGCGGCAAACGCGCCGCCGGTCTCGCCGTTCTGGCGCCCATAGCCCGCGCGCGTCTCGTAATCCACGTCGGGGAACCGCGCCGCGCCGGCGATGCCGTAGCGTGCACGCGCTTCCTCCACGCGCGCCGCCGCAATGAGCAGGTCGGCGTTGTTGCGCTGCGCTTCATCGATGAGCGCCCGCAACGCCGGATCGCTGAAGAGATCGAACCATGTCACGTCGGCAAGCGAGCGCTCTGTCGGCGCTTCGGTCGCGCCGTAGATCTGCTCCGGCACGGCGACGGCGGGGCGCTGGTAGTTCGGACCGACGGTGCACGCGGCGAGCGTCAGCGTCGTCAACAGCAACAGCATCCGTTTCATCAGTGCACTCCCTCCACGACCGCGACTTCTTCCGTCGCCACCTTGCGGCGCCGGAAGCCGGCGATGCGTTCGACGACGACGTACAGCACCGGAATGAGGAAGATCGCGAGCACCGTCGCCGCGAGCATCCCCGAGACGACGACCGTGCCGAGGATGCGGCGTGCGGCGGCGCCGGCACCGCTGGCGATCCAGAGCGGCACGCAGCCGAGGATGAAGGCGAACGACGTCATGAGGATCGGGCGGAGACGGAGGCGTGCGCCTTCGAGCGCCGCGTCGACGAGGTCGCGTCCTTTCTCCAGCTCCGCCTTCGCGAACTCGACGATGAGGATGGCGTTCTTCGCCGCGAGGCCGATGAGCACGACGAGACCGATCTGCCCGTACACGTCGAAGTCGTACTTGCGCAGGAAGAGACCGAGGAACGCGCCGAAGACGGCGACCGGCACGCTGAGGAGGACGCTGAACGGCAGCGACCAGCTCTCGTACAGCGCCGCGAGGATCAGGAAGACGAAGATCAGCGACATGACGAACACGCGCGAGGTCGTGCCCGAGGCGCGCTTCTCCTGGAACGAGAGGTCGGACCAGTCGTAGCCCATCTCGCGCGGCAGCGTCTGGCGCGCCACTTCTTCGAGCGCCGCCATCGCCTGGCCGGAGCTGAAGCCCGGCGCCGCCTGGCCCGTGACCTGCGCCGCGCGGTAGAGGTTGAAGCGCTGCGTGTACTCGGGCCCGGACGTGGTGCGCACCGTAGTCACCGCCGACAGCGGCACCATGTTGCCGTCGTTGTTGCGCACGAAGAAGTGGTTGATCGCATCGGGCGTCAGCCGGTCCTCGGCGTCCGCCTGCACGAACACGCGCCACTGGCGGCCGAAGCGGTTGAACTGATTGACGAAGGAGCCGCCGAGGAACGTCTGCAGCGTCTGATAGACCTCGTTGACGGGCACGCCCTGCTTCAGCGCCTTGTCGCGGTCGACGTCGACGAACACCTGCGGCACCGCCGCGCGGAACGTGCTGTTGACGTTCTGCAGTTCGGGACGTTCGCGCGCCGCGGCGAGGAACTTCTGCAGGTTCTCGTCGAGCACGTTCACCGGACCGCCGCTGCGGTCCTGCAGCCAGAGCGAGAAGCCGCCGGATGCGCCGAGGCCGGGGATGGCCGGCGGCTGGAAGGCGAAGATCGTGGCTTCGGGGATCTCCGCGCGGAAGCGGCCGTTGAGCTTCTGCACGATGTCGGTGGCGCTGAGGCCCTCGTCGTGGCGTTGCTCCCAGTTCTCGAGCGACGCGAAGAACGTCGCGCTGTACGACGCGGAGACGGAGGAGAGGAGGCTGAAGCCGACGATGGTGTTGTAGTACTGCACGCCCTTCGTCTCACTCAGGATCTTCTCGACCTTGCGCGTGACCGCGTCGGTGCGCTGCAGCGACGACGCGTCGGGCAACTGCACGTTGATGAGGATCTGTGCGGCGTCTTCCTGCGGCACGAAGCTGCCCGGAAGCTTGCTGCCGAGGAGGCCGGCGAAGAGGGCGAAGCCGAGGAGCAGCGCGACGCCGAGGACGGCCTTGCGGATCAGCAGCGCGGAGACGCTGATGTAGCCGTTCGTGAAGCGCGTGAAGAGCCGGTTGAAGCCGCCGAAGAAGCGCGCCAGCGGGCCGTTGCTCTGCTTGCGCGGACGGAGCAGCATCGCCGACAGAGCGGGGGAGAGCGTCAGCGCGTTGAACGCGGAGATCAGCACCGAGACGGCGATCGTGACGGCGAACTGCTGGTTGAGGCGTCCCTGAATGCCGCCGATGAACGCGACGGGAAGGAAGACGGAGGAGAGGATGAGCGCGATGGCGACGACCGGGCCGGAGACTTCCTTCATCGCCTGCAGCGTCGCTTCGCGCGGGGCCAGCCCCTTCTCGATGTGATGCTCGACCGCTTCGACGACGACGATGGCGTCGTCGACGACGAGACCGATTGCGAGCACGAGTCCGAAGAGCGACAGCGTGTTGATCGAGAAGCCGAGCAGCGGAAAGATGGCGAAGGTGCCGATGAGCGAGACCGGCACGGCCACGATCGGGATCAGCGTCGCGCGCCAGTTCTGGAGGAAGAGGAAGACGACGAGGATGACGAGCAGCATCGCCTCGACGAGCGTCTTGCGGATCTCGGCGATGCCGGCGGTGACGGGCCGCGTCGTGTCCACCGAGATGGTGTAGTCGAGATCCTCGGGGAAGCGCGCCTTCAGCTCCGCCATCGTCTTCTTCACGCCGTTCGCGACTTCGAGCGCGTTCGAGCCGGGCGCCTGGAAGATGGCGACGTTCGCCGACGGGTTGCCGTTGAAGCGCGCGCGCTGGCGGTACGAGAGCGCGCCGAGCTCGATGCGGGCGACGTCGGCGAGCCGCACGGCGGAGCCGTCCGGATTGAGGCGCACCACGATCTTCCCGAACTCCTCGGGCGTGACGAGGCGTCCCTGCGCGCGGACCGTGTACGTGAACTCCTGCCCGTTGGGGACGGGCTCCGCGCCGATCTGGCCGGCAGGGTTGACGCTGTTCTGCTGCTGGATCGCGCGCTGGATGTCGGCGGAAGTGATGCCGAGCTTCGCGATCTGGTCGGGATGCACCCAGATGCGCATCGCGTACTCCGACGCGCCGAAGTTCAACACCTGGCCGACGCCGGGGACGCGATAGACCGCGTCGTTGATGTTGATGAGCGCGTAGTTGCCGATGAAGAGCGGATCGTAGGTCCGCTTCGGCGAGTACAGCGAGACGAGCATCAGCGGCGAGCCCTGCGTCTTGCGGTAGGTGAGACCGAACTGGCTCACTTCCGTCGGGAGGCTGGGACCGGCCTGCGAGACGCGGTTCTGCGCGTTGACCTGCGCCGTGTTGCGGTCGGTACCGACGTCGAACGTGACGCGGGTGGAGAACGTCCCGTCGCCGGCATTGACCGACTGCACGTAGAGCATGTTCTCGACGCCGTTCATCTGCTGCTCGATCGGCGTGGCCACCGACTGCTCGATCGTGAGCGCGTCCGCGCCGGGATACTGCCCCTGAATCTGAATCAGCGGCGGAATGATGTCGGGGAACTGTTCGACCGGCAGCCCGAAGAGCGCCACGAGCCCACCCAGGACCGTGACGATGGAGATGACGATCGCCACGACCGGACGATTGATGAAAAAACGAGCCATTTGTGTGTTCCTTGTTGAAAGCGCGCGGTCGGTGGCTACGCGTTGTCCGTTTTCCGTTTTCCGTTGTCCGTGCTGCGCTTAACCGTGACCGTGGTGCTGCGGAGCACGGAAAACGGACAACGGAAAACGGACAACGCTCTTCACGATCACCCCTGCTTCGCCGTCACCGCGGCCCCGTTCTTCACGCGGGAAAACCCTTCCACGACGACGCGCTCGCCGGGCTGCACGCCTTGGGTGATGATCCAGTTGGACCCGACGCGGCCGCCGACCTGCACGGTGCGCACGTCGGCTTTGCTGTCGGGGCCGACGACCGCGACCTGATACGTTCCCTGCAGCTCGTTGACGGCGCGCTGCGGCACGAGGACCGCGCCGCGGCGGACGTCCGTCACCGCGCGCACTTTCGCGTACTGGCCGGGGCGCAGCAGGTTGCCGGGATTGGGGAAGGTGCCGATCATCGTCATCGTGCCGGTCTTGACGTTCACGTCGCGTCCGGAGAGGGCGATGCGACCCTTGTGCTGGTAGGCGGTGCCGTCGGCGAGGATCAGCTCGAGCTCCGCGTTGCGCAGCGAGGAGCTCTGATACTGCAGGTACTCCTGCTCGCCGACGGGGAAGACGACGCGGATCGGATCGACCTTGGAGACGGTCGTCAGCGCCGTCTGCGGGCTCACGAGGTTGCCGACCTGCGCCTGCGCGATGCCGGCGACGCCGTCGATCGGCGAGGTGACGCGCGTCCACGAGAGGTTGAGCCTCGCGTTCTCGGCCGCGGCGCGAACGGCACCGACGTTCGCGTGTGCCGCATCCTGCGCGGAGCGGGCGTTGTCGAGCTCCTGCTGGCTGATGGCGCGCTCCGCCGCGAGCGGCTCGTAGCGGGCCACGTCGCGTGTGGCCTTCGCCAGGGACGCTTCAGCCTGGGCCAGATTCGCCTCTGCCTGCCGCAACTGCGCCTGCACCTGCCGCGGATCGATCTCGAAGAGCAGTTGTCCGCGGCGGACGGTGCTCCCTTCGACGTAGGCGCGCCGCAGCAGATAGCCTTCGACCTTGGGGCGGATGTCGGCGTTGACGTCGCCGTCCGTGGTGCCGATCCACTCGCGCACGACCGGCTCGTCGCTCTGCGTCGCGGCCGTGACCATGACGGTCGGCGGGGGAGGCGCCGCCTTCGAGGCCTCGACCTTCTTGCTGCACGAGACAGCCGTCAGCGACAGGGCGAGCAGCGACGCGGCAATGAGTTCACGCTTCATTTCGTGGTTCTCCTGAAACTCCGCGAAGCAGCAGGGCGATGATGAAGGCCGCCTGCGCTTCGCGTGGGGTTTTCGACTTCTCTTCGAGGCGGCGGATGACGACGCCCTTGACCAGATCGGCGTAGATGACCGCCACCTCCGAAGGCACGAGGTCGCGCAGTTCGCCGCGCTCCTTGGCCTCCGCGAACAGCGTTTCGAGCTGCTGCATGTAGCGGTCGTACGCGGGCGACTTCTTCTTCTTGCCGTTGGTGAGGGAGGCGCTGAACAGCGCGCGATGCTCGTCGAAGAAGCTGAGCTGCCGCAGGACGATGCGGCTGAGGCGCTCCTCCAGCGTTCCGGGCGCCTGGAAGGCTTCTTCGAGCGAATCGACCAGCCGCGCATACGCCGCGGCGGCGGTCTTCGCGAGCAGCTCGTCGCGATCGCGGAAGTAGGCGTAGAGCGTGGCCTTGGAGATGCCGGCTTCGTCCGCGATGTCCTGCATGGTCGCGTCGCCCGCGCCCTTGCGGGCAATGATCTTCATCGCCGCCTCTTGAATCGAGGCGCAGCGGAACTCTTCGAGGACTTCTTCTTTGGTCTTCCGAGGCATGACTGACCGACCGGTCATTCGTTCAGACAAAGCGTATAACGAAGGAGACGGTCAGTCATTTCAGTTCGGTGAACAAGGGGAGACGATAGGACAAATAGGACGGATGGGACGAATGGGACGAATAGGACAAGGGCGGAAACTCACGTCCTATAGGTCCTATCCGTCCTGGCGTCTCTATTGGCTCTTCGCCAGACTTTGCGCCGCCACCTGGCCCCGCACGAACGTCGCCGTGTTGGTTTCGTTCTCGATCACCGAGGCGTACACGTGGGTTTCGGCCGAGGCCGTCTCGACCACGATGGCGAAGTCGTCGCCTTTGGTGATCATGGGGAACAGCATCTGGATGGGCGCGTGCCACAGCGATCGGGGCGGCAGCACGGCGCGCGTCGTGGCCACGTTGCGGCCGGCCAGCTTCTGCAGCGCCAGCAGGAACTCGGCGGGCTGGTCGCTGAGGTTCACCAGCCCTACGTTCGTGCGGAAGGCGTCGCTGAACGACAGGCCCTGGAGGTTGCGCAGCGGGTAGTAGCTCGTCGTGTAGTCGACGGCGATCGGCTGCGGCTTGAACACGTCGGTGCCACGCACGCCATACACCGTGGCCCGGATGGTCACGGAGCGCCGCCCCATCGTCATCACCACGAGCGGCGACAGCACCGAATCCAGCCCGAACGCTTCGCCGACCACGTCGACGAAGTGCTGCCGCTCGCCGGGGCCGAGGGTGAGGAAGATGGCCGGCTCGCCGGCGGCGGTCGGCAGCGTCAGGCCGACGTTCACTTCCGAGGGGAACTCGTTGATCAGCTCGACGTCGGTGCGCCACTGCACGTTGTTCACGCCGAGGACGGTCCCGACGATCGGCACCACCACCGTGGCGACCGGCGTTTCGTCGGCCGGTTGCGCGCGCACCACCGCCGTCCACGACAGCAGCAACGCGATCCCGAGCCAGAGCTTCATCCCGACCTCAGACGTTTCCCGGAGTCCCACGGTTTCAGACGAAGTGCGGCCTCAGCATTCGTGTGCCGACCACCAGCAGCTTCTGCAGCGGCGACAGCGACAGCCGCTTGCGCACCGCGACGAGCGGATCTTTTCGCAGATGCTTCAAGACCGTCGCGTAGATCGATCCCATGAGGAGTGTGGGGAAGCGGGCGTCGAGCGAAAGCTCGCCGAGCAGCGGCTCGGCGTCGCGGAAGTACTGCTCGGCGCGCGCGATCTGGAACTCGAGCAGCGCGCGCACACGCTCGTTCTCGGTGCGCGCGAACAGCTCCTGCTCCGTGACGCCGAAGCGGCGGAGCTCTTCCTGCGGCACGTAGATGCGGTCGCGCGACAGATCGTCGCCGACGTCGCGCGTCACGTTCGTCAGTTGCAGCGCGGTCGAGAGGTTGCGGCCGTGCGCGAGCGCCGCATCCGTCTTGTAGCCGAAGATCGAGAGCGAGATGTCGGAGATCGACGTGGCCACGAAGTCGCAATACTGCAGCAGCTCGGGGAACGTCTCGTAGCGCGTCTTGACCATGTCCTGGCGGCAGCCGTCGATCAGCGCCACGAACGCGCTCTTCGGAATCGCGAAGTGCTGCAGCGCGTCGGCCAGCGCGATCGTGATCGGCAGTGACGGGCGCCCCGCGTAACAGGCGTCGAGCTCCGCCTGACACGCGTCGAGATCGCGCAGGCGCTGCTCCGTCGGCACATTCTCCTCGTCGGCCAGGTCGTCCGCCCAGCGGCAGAACGCGTATGCCGCATGCACGGCCCGCCGCTTCACGCGCGGCAGAAACCGGAAGCCGACGGAGAAGTTCGCCCCGTGGCGGTGCGTGATCGCGCGGCAGTGCGCGTAAGCCTCGTCGACGGTCATGGCACCGGCAGCATTCCCAGCAGCATTCCCAGCAGCCTTCATGGTACGAGCGGTCCGAGCGGCGGCACTTTGATCGCGGTGTCGCGCGAGCGGCACCAGTGATCCTCCGGTTTGTGCATGCAGCGTCCATCATGGCGCCAGAGGCGGCGCACGAGCGGCGACAGCAGCGCCTTCCACCACGTCCGCGCGTGCCACTTACTGAGGTAGCGGCGGAAGTCTTTCGCCCGCGCGGCCTGACGCACGAACATCGACAGCCCGAGGTTGCCGCCCGCTTCATAGAGGAAGCGGTTGACGAGGCTCGTCTTCTGCTTCTGGCCGAGCTCCGCCAGCCACAGCTCGTCGAAGCTGCGCGACTCGAGGATGCTCCGCGCCGCGAGCCAGCCGCTCGTCAGCGCGTAGCGAATGCCGAGGCCGAAGAGATAGTCCTGAAAACCAGCGGCCTCGCCGACGTAGCGCGCGCCGTTGCGCGTCGCGCTCTGCTTCAGATGGAAGTTCATGTACGAGTAGCCGACACGGGCATCCGCCGGCACCTCGAACGGATGCAGCCGCCGCGCCTCGGCCAGCGAATGCTCGAAGTAGTCGTCGATCTTCTTGAAGTCCGCCACGATGGCGCAGCCGAACGTGGCCACGCCGTCGAGGATGAACATGTACGAGTAGCCGCCGGGCGACTTGTGGTGGTTGAAGAACACCTCGACGCGCTCGGCGTCGCTGGTGTGCCAGGTGATCTCGCGGGCGAGACCGTCCGGGGAAGTGGGGCCGGTGGCGACGATGTCGGCGTTCTCAGGCGCGAGCCGGCTGTTGAAGAGGACGTTGACGCCGAGTGCTCTCGCTTGAGAGAGCAGCCCGCGGTCGAGCGTCTCCTCCTCGGCACCGCGCCGGATGAAGTAGCCGTACGGCTCGTCGCTGCGGATCGTGCGCGAGGCGCCGCGATAATCGTAGAAGGTGGCGTAGTCGATGGGGCGGAAGTAGAAGTTCCGCTCGATGCCGATCCGGTCGAGGAAGTCGGGGACCGGTTCCTTCTCCGAGGAGCCTTCCAGGATCTGCAGATCGCCGATGAAGCGAACGCCGACATCGCGCTTCGCCTCGTGCACCTCGACCTCACGGCCGGCACGGGCGAGCACGATGGCCGCGGCGAGCCCGGATGGCCCCGCGCCTGCAATACGGATGAGTCGAGTGTCCGGCATCGAAGACAAGGTATCTTATCGCGCCGTGCCCGAGCCGAATTCCGCGAAGAAGCCTCAACGATTTGGGGGATATGCCGCGCTGGTCGCGGCGGGGATTCTCCTCAGCCGCTTCGCCGGCCTGATTCGCCTCAGCGTCTTTGCGCACTACCTCGGCGCGTCGTGGGCCGCCGACGCCTTCAGCGTCGCGCTCAAGGTGCCGAACTTCCTGCAGAACCTCCTCGGCGAGGGCGTTCTCTCCGCCTCGTTCATCCCGGTCTATTCGCGGCTGCTCGCGAAAGGGGACGAGAAGCTCGCCGGACGCGTGGCCGGCGTCTTCGTGTCGTTCCTCATGCTCCTCGTGAGCGGCATCGTCCTCGTCGGCGTGCTCCTGACGCCCGTGATCCTCGGGATCACCGCCGCCGGTCTGGACGCGCAGACGATGGAGCTCGCCATCCGGCTGACGCGCATCATCTTCCCCGGCGTCGGCCTGCTCGTCCTCTACGCGTGGACGCTGGGCATCCTCAACGCGCACAAACAGTTCTTCGTCTCTTACGTCGCACCGGTGCTCTGGAACGGCGCGATGATCGCGGCGCTGGTCATCTTCGGGTCGCGCTTGAAGGATGCCGATCTCGCCGTGGCGCTGGCGTGGGGTACGTTCATCGGCTGCGGACTGCAGCTCGCCATCCAGATCCCGTTCGTGATGCGGCATGCGAAGGGGCTGTCGTTCGGCTTCGACCGCAAGCTCGAGCCGGTGTGGAACATCTTCCGGAACATCGGCCCGGTGGTCGGCGGACGCGGCGTCGTGCAGATCAGCGGCTACATCGACACGTTCATCGCCAGCTTCCTCCCGACCGGCTCCGTCACCAATCTTCTTTATGCGCAGACCGTGTACATGGCGCCGATCTCCATCTTCGGCATGTCGGTCGCGGCGGCCGAGCTGCCGCAGATGGCGAGCGAGACCGGGACGCAGGAGGAGATCAACACGGCGTTGCGGCGGCGCCTCGACCGCGGGGTACGGCAGATCGCGTTCTTCGTGGTGCCGACGATCGCCGCGTTCGTCTTCATCGGACGGGTGCTCGTGGCGGCGCTGTTCGAGCGCGGCAAGTTCACGCCGGCGACGACGATCCTGGTGTGGTACATCCTCATCGGCTCGACGATCGGGCTGCTCGTGGCAACGCAGGCGCGGCTCTACTCCTCGGCGTTCTACGCGCTGCACGATCCCAAGACGCCGTTCCGCTACGCGATGGGTCGCGTGACGCTCGGCGCGGCGCTCGGCTTCCTCTTCGCGTTCCCGCTGCGCCCGATGTTCGCCGGCATCGTCGCGGCCCTCGGCCTGCCGATGCCCAACGTCGAAGGCGGCGCCGCCGAGGCGCTCGGCACCGTGGGCATCACCGCGGCGACCGGCATCGCGGCGTGGCTGGAGTACATCCTGCTGCGCCGTGGGATCGCCAAACGGATCGGAAGAGGGGAGTCGAAGACCGGCTACTTCGCCAAGCTGTGGGCCGCGGCCCTGGCCGCGGCGGTCGCCGCGTTCGCCTTCGACCGCTACTTCGCCTTCGGCTTCACGCGGAGCCTGCCGATGAAGAACGTCGCCGAAGCCATCCTGGTCTGCGGCCTCTTCGGCATCATCTACCTCGGAGTGGGCTTCGCCCTGGGAGTGCCCGAGGTAAGGGCTACGCTGGGACGGTTCACGCGGAAGAAGAAGGCGTAGAGAACGATAGGACGGATAGGACCTATAGGACGGATAGGACCTATGGGACGCTGGCCGGCCCCAGTAACCGCGTGAGGTTAGACTGCGACCTTCTCTACGACGGAATGCGGTTCCGGCACAGGCTCACCGTTTTCGCGGAGGCTTTCGATGTGTAACTCGATCGCTTCGCGAATCAGTTCCATCGCTTCTTCGCGCGTTTCGCCGACCGCCACGCAGCCGGGAAGGTCAGGGACGTAAGCCCCCACGGATTTCTCCCCCTGTTCAAGAATGACGACGTATTCCATCGATCCCTCTCAACTTTTCTTGAGGCCTGCCTGCTTCCAGATGCTGGCAAGTGTACCGGCCGGAACATCCACGCCAAGCTGGCCTGCTACCGTAACGGTTCCCGGTTTGGTGGCGTGGCGAAACTGCCGGTGACTGCCACGGGTCCGCACGAGGTACCAACCGTCCCCTTCGAGCGTGGTAATCACTTCACGAACCTTCACTCGGTGGGAGAGTACGCCGAAGTGCGCCCGCATGTCACCGGCCGTATCCGTCCCATCCGTCCCATAGGTCCTATCCGTCCTATTCGTCCCGTCGTTCTCCCTTTCCGCGCACCCTGTCATCCTTCTTGCTACCATCCCCGACCGTGACGGAAGTTCAGCCGATTGGGCTGCCGGGGGCGCGCGTCGCGGATGTCGACGTCGATCCGGCCGAGGCCCTCCTGCAGGTTAAAAATCTTCGTACCTCCTTTCCGACGCAGGACGGCATCGTCCACGCGGTCGACAATGTCTCGTTCAACGTCCGGCGCGGGGAAGCGGTCGCGCTCGTCGGGGAGTCGGGGTGCGGCAAGAGCGTCACCGCCATGTCGATCATGCGGCTGGTCACGTCGCCCGGGAAGATCACCGGCGGCGAGATCCGCTTCAAGGGGCGCAACCTGGCGGAGCTCTCCGACAAGGAGATGCGCCATATCCGCGGCAACGACATCGCCATGGTCTTCCAGGAGCCGATGACGTCGCTCAACCCGGTCTTCAAGATCGGCGCGCAGGTCGCGGAGGCCATCCGCCTCCACCGCAACGTCTCCAAGAAAGAGGCGTGGAAGCAGGCGGGGGAGATGCTCGATCTCGTCTCCATCCCCGATCCGGTCAAGCGCCTGGACGACTACCCGCACCAGCTTTCGGGCGGCATGCGCCAGCGCGTCATGATCGCCATGGCTCTGTCGTGCGATCCGGAGCTGCTCATCGCCGACGAGCCCACCACCGCGCTCGACGTGACGATCCAGGCGCAGATCATGGAGCTGCTCGCGTCGCTGCAGAAGCGGCTCGGGCTGGCGATTCTCCTCATCACGCACGATCTCGGCGTCGTCGCCGAGTTCTGCGAGCGCATCATCGTCATGTACACCGGCCGCGTGGTCGAGGAAGCGCCGGTGCGCGACCTCTTCTCCAAGCCGTCGCACCCCTACACGCGCGGGCTCCTCAAATCGCTGCCGAGCGTGAACGCCTCGGGCATCATCCCGGCGAAGACCGAGTACGACATCCGCCCCGACCGTCTGCCGACGATCAAGGGGATGGTGCCGTCGCTCAACGCTCTTCCGAGCGGCTGCAAGTTCAATCCACGCTGCCCCGACGTCATGGACATCTGCCTCGGCAACGAGCCCGCCCTGATGCCGGTCCAGCCGGAGCAGAGCGCGCGCTGCTACCTGCACGGCGACGAGGCGGATCCGGAGAGGTTGACGAAGTGACCGATCGCAATACGCCGTTCGTCCCCGGCGACGACAAAGTCGCCCCGGCCATGACCGGCGGTCTCCAGACGCCCGCCGACCAGACCGCCCGGCAGCACGATGAAGACCGCAAGCCCGTACACGATCCGAACGAGCAGTCGGGCTCGCAGATCACCCCCGTCGTGCCGATGGGGGAGGGCGAATCGCTCCTCGTCGTCCGCGACCTGAAGAAATACTTCCCCGTGAAGCGCGGCATCCTCGCGCGCGTCGTGGCCAACGTGAAGGCCGTCGACGGCATCAGCTTCGGCCTGTCGAAAGGGGAGACGCTCGGCCTGGTCGGCGAGTCGGGCTCCGGCAAGACGACCGTCGGCCGCTGCATCCTCCGTCTGATCGAGCCGACCTCCGGCCGCGTCGAGTTCGAGAACACCAGCGTCCTCGACCTCGGCTCCAACGACATGCGCCGCATGCGCCGCGACATGCAGATCGTCTTTCAGGATCCGTATGCCTCGCTGAATCCGCGCATGACCGTCGGCACGATCGTCGAGGAGCCGCTGAAGATCCACGGCTTCGACAACCGCGAAGACCGCGTGGTGCAGATCCTCCAGAAGGTCGGCCTCAACGCCGACTACCGCAAGCGCTATCCGCACGAGTTCTCCGGCGGCCAGCGCCAGCGCATCGGCGTGGCCCGCGCGCTGGCGACGAACCCGAAGTTCCTCGTGCTCGACGAGCCGGTGTCGGCGCTCGACGTCTCGGTGCAGGCGCAGGTCGTCAACCTGCTGCAGGACCTGCAGGAAGAGCTGGGGCTGACCTACCTTTTCATCGCCCACGACCTCTCGGTGGTCGAGCACATCTCCACGCGCGTCGCCGTCATGTACCTCGGCAAGATCATGGAACTGGCGCCGAGCTCGCGGCTGTACGACGATCCTCTGCACCCGTACACGAAAGCGCTGCTGTCGGCCGTGCCGATCCCCGATCCGACGGTGCGCAAGACGCGCATCCTGCTGAAGGGCGACATCCCCACACCGCTGAATCCACCGTCTGGCTGCGTGTTCCACACCCGTTGCCCCATCGCGCAGTTCCCCATCTGCAAGGATGTGGTGCCGCCCCTGGTGGAGCACAAACCGGGGCAGTTCGCCGCCTGCCACTTCGCCGGGGAACCGCTGCCCGCGGAAACCGATCCGGAAGGGCTGGCGAAAGCGGCGGCCACCGCGAAAGCCACCTGAGAACGATAGGACGCATAGGACCTATAGGACGAATAGGACCTATAGGACGGATAGGACCTATCGGACCTATGCGCCAGGTGTTGCGCCCGGATGCGGTGCCCGTGCAGAAAATCTACCGGGCGTAGAGTGGCCAACGCGCGCCCACGCACCGCGGCTGCGTGGCAGGTACACGTGCGTGTTTGCGCCTGAAAGTACAGCCACTCTACAGGGCGTAGCGTGGCCCGGGCGCGGCCCACGCTACGGCTGCGTGGCAGGGATACGTGCGTGTTTGCCCGGGCGTGAATCACCGCGCATGGTCCCATCTGTCCTATTGGTCCTATAGGTCCTATTCGTCCTATCGTTCCCCGGAAGGCGCCGCGGGGCGGGTGCGTTACCGCCCCCACGTGCGCCTCTTCCAGTGCGATCCCGACATCCGTCTCGCGCGCAGTGAGATCTACCTCGACCCGGCGGAGCCGCGGCGGCTGGGGATCATTTCGCATGGGCACTCGGATCACATCGGGCGGCATGGGCACTTTGTTGCCACCGCGCCGACGGCTGCCTTCATCCGCATCCGGCAGGGGGACGATCTCCGCGGCACGGAGCTGCCGTACCGCACGGAGCACCTGCTCGACGGCTGGACCGTGTCGCTGCACCCGGCGGGGCACGTCCTCGGGTCGTCGATGATCCGGGTGCAGTGCGCCGAGGGGTCGCTGCTGTATACGGGGGACTTCCGGCTGGCGCCGTCGTACACGGCCGAGCCGGCGGAAGTGCCGGAGGCCGATGCCGTCATCATGGAGTCGACCTACGGCTCGCCGGAGTGGGTGTTCCCTTCGCGCGAGTCTCTCCGCGAGCAGCTGCTGGCACTGGTGCAGGATATTGCTGCTCGTGGGAAGACGGCGGTGCTGCTGGCGTACTCGCTGGGAAAAGCGCAGGAGGTCGCGGCGATGCTGCGCGACTCGCCGGTGCGCGTCGTCATGCACTCGACCGTGGCACGCATCTCCGAGGTCTACGAGAAGCATGGCGTCGACCTCGGCAAGTACGAGATCTGGACCCGCCAGGCGTCGCTCTTCGGCCACCGCTCGACGATGGACCTCCGCTCGGCCGCGGTAATCGTCCCGCCGCACATGACCAACGAGCTGCGGCGCATCCCGCGGCGGGAGACCGTCGCCCTGACCGGTTGGGCGCTGCATGGCTCGCGCGACACGGATCACGCCCTGCCGCTCTCCGACCACGCCGACTTTCACGAGCTGCTCGACTTCGCGGAGCAGGCGCGGGCGAAGACGATCTTCGTGACCCACGGATCGAAGCGCTTCGCCGAGGAGTTGCGGAGGCGGGGGATGGGCGCGGAGTTTCTGCGGGGGAAGCCGCAGATGAAGTTGTTTTAGCGGCAGCAGACGATGGGACGCATGGGACCTATGGGACAGATAGGACCTATGGGACCTATGCGCCGGGTGTTGCGCGCCGGAAGGTACCGCCACTCTACCCGACGTAGAGTGGCCGGTCCGCCGCGCGGAAAGCGTCGCGCATGATCCCATCTGTCCCATAGGTCCTATTCGTCCTATCCGTCCTATCCGTCCTATCGGTCCCATCGTTGGCCCCGCTATCCACCAACTCCGGCTAACCCACAGCCGCAATTGACGTCATAGAATCCGCATCCACGAAACTCATCCGCGGGCGTTCCGTAGAAGAGGCGTGTTTGGGAGGATTTGCATGACCGCTGTTCGACGGTTGCAGTTGATGTTGATGTCGCTCTTCGCGGCGACCGCGCTTTTCGCGCAGACCACGACTACGGCGACCACGCCGGGGCGGCAGACGGACCCCGTCGTCGCCGAGACCGATCAAGACGCTAACAACCCGCAGGCCCTGCGTCTGTCGCTCGACGAGGCCATCCGCACCTCGCTCGCGAACAACCTCGGGATCCGCCTCGAGAGCTACGACTTCCGCATGACGGGTGAGAACCTGCGCGGCTCGTACGGGATCTTCGATCCGCTCGCCACCGGCACCGTCCGCCAGTCGAGCGAGCAGTCGCCGAGCATCTCCTCGTTCCAGGCGGAGTCGACCCAGCAGACGATCGCCAACTTCGGCTTCACCGGGACGCTCCCGACGGGGGCCAACTACGACGTCCGCTTCAACAACAACCGCACCGACGTGGGCGGCGGCGTCCAGTTCGTTAATCCGTCGTTCGGCAGCGGGCTGGATTTCGCCGTCACCCAGCCGCTCCTTCGTGACTTCGGCATCGACGTCACGCGCCGCGGCATCACGATCGCGCGCAACAACCTCGGCATCAGCCGCGAGGCCTTCCGCCTCGCCGTGATGGATACGGCCGTCTCGGTCGAGCAGGCGTACCTGCAACTCATCTACGCCCGCCGCGCCGTCGACGTGGTGAAGGAATCGCTCTTTCTCGCGCGTGACCAGGCCCGCATCACCCAGATCCGCATCGACGTCGGCGCCTCCGCGCCGCTCGACATCCTCCAGCCGCGCGTCACGATCGCCACGGGTGAAGAGCAGCTCATCCTCGCGGTGGCCAACGTCCGCGACGCCGAGGACCGTCTCCGCCAGCTTCTGAACCTGCCGCCGGCCGAGTGGGACCGCCCGATCCTCCCGACGGGCGACGTCACCTACACGCCGTCCGACATTTCGATGGACGCCGCCGTCGCGCGCGCCTTCGAGCTTCGCCCCGAGCTGCGCCAGCTCGACCTGACGACGGACAACCTCCGCGTCCAGCGTCTCTTCGCCCGCAACCAGATGCTCCCCGTCGTCGACCTCGCCGTCGGCTACGGCAGCGCCGGCACCGCCGGCCGCGTCTTCCGCGTCGACCCCAACACCGGCCGTCCGACGACGGAGGTGCTGCGCGAGACGGGCTACTTCGACACGCTCGATCAGGTCTTCGGCAACGACTTCCCCTCCTGGAACATCGGCGTCAATTTGGCGGTCCCGATCTTCAACATCGCCGCCCGCGCGGAAGCGCGCCGCGCCGAGCTCGATCTGGAGCGCTCCGAGGTGTCGGAGGAGCAGCTGCGGCAGAACATCCGCGTGGAAGTGCGCGATGCGGCCCGCGCCGTCGTGACGGCCGCGCGCTCCATCCAGGCCACGCGCGCCGCACGCGAAGCGGCCGAGCAGAACCTAGAAGCCGAGCGCCGCCGTTACGAGAACGGCATGACCACCAACTTCCAGGTCCTCGAGATCCAGCAGCAGCTTTCCGATGCCCGCGTCCGCGAGCTGCAGGCCCTCGTCTTCTACAACCAGAACCTCGCTGCCTACCACCGCGCCGTCGGAGACATCCTCGAGGTGCGCAACATCACCGTCGACGAGCCGGAGGTTCCGGCCGAACCGCGCATGTTCTCGTTCCTCGACCGGTACAATTGGCTGAACTACGGAAGCCGACTGAAGCCGGAGGAGCGAATCAATGACGACAACGACGCCAATCGTCCCTGACACCGGGGGGGCGGAGCCTCGCCCGCTGAACGCCATGCAGAGACTCGCGGGGGTGTTGTTCGCCCCCGCGCAGACCTTCGCCGACATCGTCCGGCGGCCCGACATCCTCGTGCCGCTCCTGCTCGTGGCCCTGATCACCATCGGCGCCTCGCTGCTCATCGCCCCGAAGATGGACATCGAGAGCTTCCTGCGCGAGACGTACGCGAACTCGCCGCAGATGAAGAACGCCAAAGAGGCGGACATCGACAACGCGGTGAAGATGATGACGACCGTCACGAAGATCACCACGTACCTCTCGCCGATCCTCGGCATCGGCATGCTCGTGGCGATTGCCGCGGTGTTCCTCGGCATCTTCCGCGCGCTGGGCGGGGAAGGAACGTTCATGCAGTACCTTTCCGTGACGCTCTACGCCTGGGTCCCGCAGCTCCTCAAAAGCATCATCATCGTCATCATCGTTTACGCGCGCGGCGAGATGATCCGGCCGGATGGGATGGCGACCATCCTGATGTCGCACCCCGGCACGCTGGTGGACATGGCGGAGAACCCCATCGCGTTCGCCGTGCTCTCCTCGTTCGAGCTGTTCAACATCTGGTCGATCATCCTCTTCATCATCGGCATGGCGCTGGTGGCGAAGGTGTCGCGGACGAAGGCGGCCGTCGTCGTCATCTCGCTGTATCTCGTGGTGGTCCTCTTCAAGATCGGTAACGGCGCGTTGCAGTTGCTCGGCAAGAAGGCGGCCGCGGCGTGAAGAAAGCACTGATCATCGGCGGCGCGGTCGTCCTCGTCGCCGTGATCGTTTTCGCCAGCGTCCGCGGCGGCGGCTCGAAAGGGAAGAAGGTCTACGTCGAGCCGGCCGCCGTGCGCAGCATCCAGGCCGTGGTCACGGCCACGGGGCAGGTCGACCCGAAGGTGAAGGTCAACATCGGCGCCCACATCGTCGGCAAGATCGAGAAGATCTACTTCGAGGAAGGGCAGACCGTCAAACGCGGACAGAAGCTGATCGAGCTGGAGAAGCCGAACTACATCGCCCAGCGCGACCGCTTCCGCTCCGAGCTCGCCAACCGCCGCATCGAAGTGCAGCGCGCCAAAGCCGCACTCGGCACCGCCGAGCTGTCGTACCGCCGCGCGCAGAGCCTGCAGACGCAGGGCATCCAGACGCAGGAGCTGCTCGACCGGACGCGCCTCGAGCTCGACACGGCGAGAGCCGCGTACGACTCCGCGCTGCAGGGCGTCACGCAGGGCGAGGCCATGCTGACGCAGGCGAATGAAGACCTTTCGCGCACCACGATCGTCTCACCGATCGATGGCAAGGTCGTTTCCAAGAACGCCAACGAAGGGGAAGTCGTCGTCACCGGCACGATGAACAACCCCGCGTCCGTCATCGCCGTCATCGCCGACCTCTCGCAGATCCTCATCGAAGCGGAAGTAGGGGAGACGGAAGTCGTCGCCATCCGCCTCGGGCAGCCGGCCACGATCAAGGTCGACGCCGTGACGGACAAGGAATATCGCGGCCGCGTCGTCGAGATCGGCAGTTCGGCCGCAATCCGGCAAACCGCGGGCACCGGCGTCCGTTACTTCAAGGTGAAAGTGGCGATCGACGACCCGGACGACCGTCTGCGTCCCGGGATGACGTCGCAGGTCTCGATCGTGACGAACAGCGCCAGCGCCGTCGCGGTCCCGATCCAGTGCGTCGTCGAGCGCGCCGAGAATGAAGACGAAGAAGAAGACAGCGACGCGCCGAAGAAAAAGTACGTGTTCCTCGCGCGCGACGGCAAAACCGACATGATCGAAGTGAAGACCGGCATCAGCGACGCGACGCACGTCGCCGTCACGAGCGGTCTGAAAGCGGGAGACCCGGTGATCACCGGACCGTTCCGCCTCCTCAAAGGGTTGAAGGATGGCGAAGCGATCGTGGTCACCAAAGAAGAGAAGAGCAAGCCCACGTCGAAGGACGACGAAAAGGAAGACCAATGAGCGCACTACCGGAGCACGGATACGAACACCTGATCGAGATGCGCGAGCTGACGCGCGTCTACCAGCTCGGCCCGCAGGAGATCTACGCGCTGCGCGGCGTGAACATGATCATCGAGCCGGGTGAGTACGTCGCGATCATGGGGCCGTCGGGCTCCGGCAAGTCGACGCTGATGAACGTCATCGGCTGCCTCGACACGCCGACGGCGGGCCAGTACCTGCTCGACGGCATGCCGGTCGAACAGATGAACGAGGACGAGCTCGCGGCCGTGCGCAACAAGAAGATCGGCTTCGTCTTCCAGACGTTCAACCTCCTTTCGCGCACCACGGCGCTGCAGAACGTCGAGCTGCCGCTGATCTACGCCAAGATCCCGCGCGCCCAGCGCCGGGAGATGGCGGAGGAAGCGCTGACGAACGTCGGCCTCAAGGACCGCATGGGCCACCAGCCGAACGAGCTCTCCGGCGGCCAGCGCCAGCGCGTGGCCATCGCCCGGGCGCTGGTGAACAAGCCGTCGCTGCTGCTCGCCGACGAGCCGACCGGCAACCTCGACTCCCAGACCGGCCGCGAGATCCTCGACCTCTTCCGCGAGCTCCACAGCCGCGGCAACAGCATCATCATGGTCACGCACGAGGACGACGTCGCCCAGGAAGCGAAGCGCGTGATCCACATCCGCGACGGGAAGATCGTTGAATAGGGCCCAGGGCACAGGGCCCAGGGCTCAGGAAAAGCAAGGAGCGGCATAGAACTAGGGTGCAGGCTGCATAGCTCAGGGCCACAGGCGACGAACGCGGCGCCTCCCCTGAGCCCTGAGCCCTGACCCCTGAGCCCCAACCCATGTTCGTCGAGAACTTCAAGATCGCCATCCGCGCCATCTGGGCGAACAAGATGCGGTCGATCCTCACCGTTCTCGGGGTCATGGTCGGTGTGGCGTCGGTCATCGCCGTCGTCTCCATCGTGCAGGGGCTGCAGCACAAGATCTCGAATGACCTGGAGAGCATCGGCTCGACGTTCATTCGCGTCATTCCCGACTTCGGGGTCCAGCGCAATCCGTTCATGCAGAAGATCCCGGAGCTGACGTGGGACGACGCGCTGGCCATCCGCCGCGGCGCCACCGCCATCCGCAACGTCACGCCGATCTTCTTCGACAACGCGGAGCTGAAACTCGGCGACGCGCGGCACGACACGCAGCTCTACGCCGTCAGCCAGTCGTACCAGGACGTCGTCAACCACTGGGTGGAGCACGGCCGCTTCTTCACCTCGATCGACGAGGAGCAGAAGAAGCGCGTGGCCGTGATCGGCGAGGAGGCGATGCGCAAGCTCGCCATCGGCGATCCGCTGGGCAAGATGATCCAGATCGACGGCGCCAGCTTCACCATCGTCGGGATCATGGAGCGCCGCGGCGCCTCCCTCGGCGGCAACCAGGACGACATCGTCATCATCCCCTTCGCCACCGCGCGCGTCATCTACGGCAGCGACCGGATGAAGCATCTGCCGCTCGCGCTGCAGGTGCGCTCGCGCGAGGACGTCGATCTGGCGAAGGAGCAGGTGCGCCAGATTCTCCGCACGCGGCACCGGCTGGCCGAGGATGCGAAGGACGATTTCCAGATCACGACGCAGGAGGAGCTGCTGAAGACCATCTCCAGCGTCCTCGGCAGCATCTCCGCGGCGATGGCCGGCTTCGTCGGAATCGCCCTCGTCGTCGGCGGCATCGGCATCATGAACATCATGCTGGTGTCGGTGACGGAGCGGACGCGCGAGATCGGCATCCGCAAATCGATGGGCGCACGGCGCAGGGACATCCTCGTGCAGTTCCTCATCGAGGCGATCTCGCTATCCGGCCTCGGCGGCCTCGTCGGGGTGGCCGGAGGCTTCCTCATGGCGACGGTGGCGCGGCTGGTGATCTCCCGCTGGATCGACTTCCCCCCGGTGTACACGCCGCTGTGGGCCATCATGCTCGCGGTGACGTTCTGCGCCGTACTGGGGGTGATCTTCGGCATCTACCCGGCGGCAAAGGCGTCCAAGCTCGACCCCATCGAAGCGCTGCGCTACGAGTAAAGCGCGATCACGACCCTCATCGACATCATTCACGGCGTGATTGATGTCGATCACCTTCTTCATCGACATCGTTCACGGCGTGACTGATGTCGATGACCTTCCTCATCAACGTCGTTCACGGCGTGACTGATATCGATGACCTCCCTCATCGACATCGTTCACGGCGTGACTGATGTCGATGACCACCCTCATCGACATCGTTCACGGCGTGATTGATGTCGATGACCTTCCTCATCGACATCGTTCACGGCGTGACTGATGTCGATGACCTTCCCTCATCGACATCGTTCACCAGGGGGAACGATGGGACGAATAGGACGGATGGGACGAATAGGACCTATAGGACGGGCTGGAGAGCAGCCATGGCGGTGCCTGGTGCCTGACATTCCCGGTGTCCAAGCCAGAACAAAACGCTCACAACGCGCAACATGCAATAACCCGATGGCACGGCGCACGAAATGACGGCATGACCTTCAACGTTCCCATCGGCGTGCACCCGACAAAACGCCGCGTATCTCTGCTCACGATTGCATTTCTGCTCGCCGTGACGACGGTCGCGTCGGCTTCGGAAACGACGATGCCGCTCGCGAAGGTCCAGAAGGGGATGAAGGGCTACGGCCTCACCGTCTTCGAAGGAACGAAGCTGGAGAAGTTCGACGTCGAGATCCTCGGGGTGCTCGAGAACATCGGCCCCGACCAGAACCTCATCATCGCCCGGGTCGATCATCCCGTGGTCCAGCGCGCCGGCATCATCGCCGGCATGTCGGGCTCGCCGGTCTACGTCGACGGCAAGGTCATCGGTGCGCTGGCCTACGCCTGGCAGTTCGCCAAGGAACCGGTCGCCGGCATCACGCCGATCGAAGAAATGCTGAAGATCGCGTCGAAAGGCGCACGCGGCGGCGGTGGTGGGGTCGCGGCTGCCACCCCGCGCTTCAACGCCTCGGAACTGGTCACCGCGCTCTCCAAGAGCAATACGGACGAGCTCTTCAAGAAGCTGATGGGCGGCCTCAACGCGCAGCAGACGGGCGCCGTGGCCGGTGCGCAGCGCATCGCGCTGCCGCTGTCGCTCTCCTCGTTCGCCCCGGAGACCGTCGCCCGCTTCTCGCCGTACCTCGGTGAGATGGGCTTCGTCGCCGCCCCGAGCGGCGCCACCTCCACCGCCTCCACCAAAACCACCACCGGGGCGACGTTCGCTCTCGGCGATCCCATCGGTGCCGTCCTCCTGCGCGGCGACTTCAACGTCGCGGCGAGCGGTACCGTGTCGTACGTCGACGGCGACAAGATCTACGCCTTCGGCCACCCCTTCCTCGACATGGGCGAAGTCCGCTTCCCGATGGCGAAGTCGGAAGTCGTCACCGTCATGCCCAGCCTGGCCAACTCCTTCAAGATGTCGAACAGCGGTGAGGTCGTCGGCGCGTTCCACCAGGACCGCGGCGCCGGCATCATGGGCGTCCTCGGCGAGACCGCGGAGATGATCCCGGTCGAGCTGACGGTCGAAGGGGCCGGCCCGTCGAAGAAGTACAACGTCAGCGTCGTGAAGCACGCGCAGCTTTCGCCGCTCATCCTGGCGATGGCCGCCGACACCGTCATCTCCGGCGCACAGCGCGCGGCAGGGGAGCGCACCGTGCTCCTCGAGTCCGAGATCCGCATGAAGGGCGTCGCCGAGCCGATCCGCCTCCGCGACGGCTGGGCCGGTGCCCAGGCGCGCCAGGCGATCCCGCAGTACCTCGCCGTCGTCGCCGGCTACCTCATCTCCAACGAGTTCCGCGATGTGGAGCTGGAGAGCGTCAAAGTCCGCATCCGCCATGAAGACGACCTGAAGACGGCGAAGCTCCTCGAAGCCTCGCTGATCGGCCCCGACAACGGCCGCATCGTCGCGGGCGACACCGTCAAGGTGCGCACCGTGGTGAAGCCGTTCCGCGGGGAGTCGTTCGTGGAGACGTTCGAGGTGCGGATTCCGGACGATCAGCCGGCCGGCAACGCCTACCTCCTCGTCGGCAGCGGCTCGGTCATGAACGCGATCGACTTCACGCTCGTGCCGCCCGATCCGCGCACGCTCGAGCAGGTCGTCGACGTCCTCCACCGCCTCCGTCCGTCCACCGACCTCACCGTCGGCTTGTACTCGAATGGGGAAGGCGCGGTGACATCGGGTGTCTACCTGCCGAACCTTCCGCCCTCGATGCGGGCCGTGGTCAGCGGCGACACGTCGAACGGCGCCCAGGCGCAGGTGAAGTACTTCGCCACCGGCCATCAGGCGAAGCCGCTCGGCTACATCGTCGATGGCGCGCTGAAAATTGACATTAACGTTCGCCCGGCGCTGTAGCGCCGCGGCGGACAATCACGCACGTTGTCCGTTTCCCGTTGTCCGTTGTCCGTGCAGCTATCCTCCGCCAGGCGCAGCACGGAAAACGGAAAACGGACAACGGACAACGTGCTCCGTCAGTCCGAAAGGAAATCCATGCGTCGTTTGCTGTTGATGGCTTCGTTCCTGGTTGCGGCGAATGCACTGGCCGTCGCGCCGCAGTTCTGGCGGGTGCAGTCCGCCGACGAGTTTCTGCAGGGTGAGCTCACCGGGTTCGCCGTCACCGCGCGTGGCGAGCTGCGCCCGGCGCCGGCGGTCCGCAAGCTGGCCACGTTCACCGATCCCTTCGTCCTCTCCCAGACCAGCGCGCCGAACGGCGACCGCTTCTTCGGCACAGGCAACGACGGGAAGATCTACCGCCTGCGCGGTACCGACCTGAAGGTGCTGTTCACCGCGCCGGAGCCGGAGATCTACGCCGTCGAGTACCGCAACGACGCGCTCTACGTCGGCACCTCGCCGAACGGGAAGATCTACCGCGTCGACCCGAACAGCGGCGCGCAGACGGTCTTCTTCGATCCGCAGGCCGCCTACATCTGGGACCTCGAGTTCCTCCCGAACGGCGACCTCGCCGTCGCCACCGGCATCGAAGGAAAGCTCTTCCGCGTCGACGCCAAAGGCGTGGGCAAAGTCGTCTTCGATTCGACCGAGACGCACCTCCGCTCGCTGGCCGCACGCAAGGACACGATCCTCGCCGGCGGCTCCGGGCAGGGACGCCTCTACGAGATCAGCAACAGCGGCGCGTCGCACGCGCTGTACGACTCGGCGCTGAGCGAGATCTCCTCCATCTACGTCGACGCCAACGGCATCGGCTGGGCGGCGGGCGTGACGAACGTCCTGCCGTCGAGCGCCCCGGCCAAGGCATCAACCGCCAAGTCGGGCTCTGCGCAGCAGCAGTCGTCGTCCACTTCCGGACAGTCGGGCGAGCAGAAGAGCGAATCGGCCGGGCAGGTCGAGGTCAGCTTCTCCTTCGATGAAGGGTCGTCGCCCGCGGCGAGCATGGCCACCAGCGGCGCGGCCGAGCTCTATCGCATCGACACCGACGGCTTCGTCGAGCCGGTGCAGAAGTTCGAGCGGGAGATGATCTACGCCGTCAGCGGCAGCGCGAACGGCGGCATCCTCGTCTCGACCGGCCCGAACGGCCGCATCTACGAATACCGCAACGGCGAGTTCTCGCTCATCGGCTCCGTGCCGGAGAAGCAGGTCGTCTCGATCGCCAACGGCATCGTCACGACGACGAACTCCGGCGCCGTCTACCAGATCGAACAGCGGCCGTCGTCCACGGCGGAGTTCCGCAGCGCCGCGAAGGACGTCGAGCGTTTCTCCCGCTTCGGCAACTACCGCATCGAAGGCCGCAACCTCGGCACCGGCACGGTGGCCATCGCCTTCCGCTCCGGCAACACCGCCACGCCCGACGAGACGTGGAGCGACTGGAGCCAGCCGGCGACGTCGCTGAACGGCAACATCCCCGTCCCTGCAGGGCGCTACCTGCAGTGGAAGCTGACGACGCCCAGGCCCGGCATCGACATGGTCGTCGACAACGTCACGCTGGCGTACGTCAACCGCAACGTGGCCCCGGTCATCGATGCGGTGATCGTCCAGGAGCCGGCCGTCGTCTTCATCAGCTCCGCGTACCCCGCGGCGCCGCAGGTGGTCGAAGCGACCAATCCCGACGAGTACGGCATCTTCACCAGCCTCGACACGCCGCGCGATCGTGCGCAGGACCCGGGCAAGCGGATGTTCCGCAAGGGCTTCCGCACCGTCATGTGGCGTGCGCGCGACGACAACGGCGACGACCTCCGTTACTCGATCTTCTTTCGCGAGAAGGGGAGCGACCGCTGGCTCCGCCTCCGCGAGAACATCGAGGAGACGCAGCTCAACTTCGACACCTCGCAGTTCCCCGATGGGCGCTACGAGCTGCGCGTCGTCGCCTCCGACGCCATCGGCAATCCCGACCTCCCGCTGACGTCCGTGAAAGAAGGCGTCGAGTTCCTCGTCGACAACACCTCACCGAAAGTGACGGTCACGAACGGCGGCAACGAGGTCATGGTGCGCATCACCGACGACCTCTCGCCGGTCGGCAAGGTCGAGTACTCCGCCGACGCCGAGAAGTGGGTCCGCATGACCCCGGTCGACGGCCTGGCCGACTCCGGCGACGAGACGTTCCGCCTGGAAAAAAAGGACGTCGACGGCAAGTTCATCGTGGTGCGCGCCGTGGATAGTTTCTACAACGTGGCCACGGAGAACGTGGGTCCGAAGTAGGGGCGCGCCTTCGAACGTGCCTTGGGTGTGCGGGGAATGGGTTATAGGACAAATAGGACGAATAGGACCTATAGGCCTGGCGGACCCTGGGTGCTGTTGACGTGAAGAACGCTTCGCGTCGGCGGAGCTGTACTACCTGAACAGCACCCAGGGTCCGCAGGCCTATAGGTCCTATTTGTCCTATTCGTCCTATAACCCATTCCCCGCAGACCCAAGGCACGTTCGAAGGACCAAATCCCCTTGCGATCTCACATGAGCCCGTATAATCGCTCGCGTGAGACGCCTCATCACTTTTGTCATCATTCTCACCCTCGCGTTTGCCTGCAGTCCGCGCGAGAAGAAGGCGCCTCCGCCGGCGAACACCGCCGCGACGGCGGCCGATGACGAAACGCCGCAGGATGGCGGGACCATCGTCCGCCGCCTCGAGGCCGACGTAACCTCGCTCAATCCCGTGGTGGCCTCGTCGCTCTACGACCGGCGCCTCGCTTTCCTCATCTTCTCTCCGCTGGTGCACATCGACACCGACCTGCGGCCCATTCCGGGATTGGCCGATTCGTGGGAGATCAGCCCCGACGGCCGCCTTTACACGTTCAAGCTCAACCCGAAGGCGACGTTCAGCGACGGCACTCCGGTCAAGGCGAGCGACGTCCTCTTCACCATCCGCAAGATCGTCGATCCAGCTTCCGAATCCGTGCAGATCGCCGGGAACTTCGAGCACTTCGACTCCGCGAACAGCAAAGCCGTCGACGATCACACGCTCGTCGTCGCCTTCCGCCACGCCCAGGCGTCGCAGCTCCTCCGCTTCAACGACGTCATGGCCGTGCCGGAGCGCATCTACTCCAAGGGCAACTTCAAGCAGGACTTCACCAACACGCCCATCGGCAGCGGTCCCTACAAGCTGGTCCGCCGCGTTCCCGGGCAGGAGCTCGTCCTCGAGCGCCGGGCCGACTACTGGGCGAAGCCGCCGTACCTCCAGACCATCGTCTTCAAGGTCATCAACGACAACAACACCGCCTGGAACGCGCTCAAGCGCGGCGACATCGACGAGACGGCGCTGCAGTCGGAGACGTGGTTCCGCGAGCAGGACAACCCGCAACTCAAGCGGCGCCTCGAGTTCCGCCGCTTCTACACCCTCAACTACAACTACGTCGGCTGGAACACGCGCGACCCGCTCTTCGCCGACAAGCGGATCCGCCAGGCACTGACCATGTGCCTCGACCGCCCCGCCCTGATCAATGACATCTACCGAGGAACGGCGCGGGCGATGAACGGACCGTTCACGCCGGGGGAGTGGGCGTACAACCCTGCGGTGCGCACGATCGAGTACGACCCGGAGGGAGCCAAGCGCGCCTTCGCCTCGGCCGGCTGGCTCGACACGAACGGCGACGGGGTGCTCGACAAGAACGGCAAGCCGTTCGAGTTCGACCTCATCCTCACGTCCGGCTCCAGCACCGGCGCTCAGTTCGCGCAGCTCTACCAGGCCGGCATGCGCAGCGTCGGCGTCAAGGCGAACATCGTCACGATGGAAGGGACGGCCGCGATCCAGCGCATCCTCGCCGGCAACTTCCAGGCGGCGTACCTCGGGTGGGACCTCGATCCCGATCCCGATCCGTACACGCTCTACCACTCCTCGCAGTTCCCGCCGCGCGGCCAGAACTTCGTCTTCTACAAGAATCCCGAAGCCGACCGCCTCCTGGAGACGGCGCGGCTGGAGCTCGACTTCGACGAGCGCGTGAAGCAGTACCACCGCTTCCATGAGGTGGTGGCCGACGACCAGCCGTATACCTGGGCGATCCAGGTGTCGCTCAAGTGGGGCTTCACGAACCGCGTCAAAGGAGTGAAGGAGAGCCGCGGCGGTTACGGGCTCGTCATGTGGTACCCGGGTGAGCTCGACTGGTGGATTCCGCAGAACCAGCGGAGGCACGAGCAGCCGACGGCGGCGGCCGCACCGGCAGCAGCCGAGCGGAAGCCGGTCGTCGTGCCGAACGAGAAGAAGCCCGCGCGGTGACGCGCCGATGGCGACCTATCTCGTTCGCCGTCTGGCCTACGCCGTCCTCACGTTCCTCGGCATCACCGTCGCCACCTTCGCCCTGATCCACGCCGTTCCGGGCGATCCGATCTCCTTCTACGTCGGCAAGGCCGGACCGCGCGGCGTGCCGCCGGCGGTGCTCGACTCCATCCGCCGCGAGTACCACCTCGACCGGCCGCTGCCCGTGCAGTACCTGCACTGGCTGGGCGGCATCGTGACGCTCGACTTCGGCCGCTCCACCATCGACCGCCGCCCCGTCACCGAGCGGATCGCGGAGAAGCTGCCCAACACGTTCACGCTCAACCTGATCTCCTTCCTCCTGTCGGCAGGCATCGGCGTGCCGATCGGGATGTGGAGCGCCACGCGTGCCGGCCGCGCCACCGAGCGCGCCTCGGCCGTCTTCTTCTTCCTCCTCTATTCACTCCCCAGCTTCTGGGTGGCGCTGCTGCTGATGCAGCTCTTCTCCGTCCGCTTCGAGTGGTTGCCGCTGTTCGGTGTCGTCTCCGACGACTACGACCGTCTCTCGCCGGCGGGGCAGCTCGCCGACCGGATGCAGCATCTCGTGCTGCCGGTGCTGACGCTGGCGTACGCGCAGCTCGCGGTCTTCGCCCGCTTCTCCAAGTCGGCGCTGACGGAGGTGATCCGGCAGGACTTCGTCACGACGGCGCGGGCGAAAGGGGCCTCGGCGACGGCCGTCCTCTGGCGCCATGCGTTCCGCAACGCGCTCATCCCGCTGATCTCCCTCCTCGGGCTGATCGTGCCGCTGCTGATCTCCGGCAGCGTCATCGTCGAGCAGATCTTCCAGTGGGACGGCATCGGCCGCCTCTACTTCGATTCGATCCTCGCGCGCGATTACCCGACCGTGATGGGGATGACGGTGGCCACGGCGGTCGTGACGCTGCTGGCGAGCCTCCTCGCGGACATGCTCTACGCGGTCGCCGATCCCCGGATCCGGCTGGGGGAGGAGCGGCAGTGATCTGGCGCCTGATCTGGCAGCGCTTCCGGCGCAGCCGTCTGGCGACGATCGCGCTCGTCTACATCGCGTTTATGGCGGCGATCGCGCTGCTCGCGCCGCTGCTGGCGAACCGCAAGCCGCTCGCGCAGAAGAGCGCCGGCGGCTGGACGTTCCCGGCCATCGCCGATTACTGGATCAACGATCCCGACTTCGACCGGCCGGCGGTCGAGAGCACGAACGCCGTTGCGGCGCCGGTGCCGTACTCGCCCAACACCATCGGGATCCGCGACCGGCTCGAGCCGCCCGGCGGCACGCACCGCTTCGGGACCGACGAGCTGGGACGCGACGTGCTCTCGCGCATGATCCACGGTGCACGCGTGTCGCTGCTCGTCGGCTTCGTGGCCACGGCGATCTCGCTCCTCCTCGGGTCGGTGCTCGGCGCGCTGGCCGGCTACTACGGCGGGTGGGTGGACTGGCTCGTCTCGCGCGTCATCGAGGTCGTGCTCTGCTTCCCGTTCCTCTTTCTCGTGCTCGGGATCGTGGCCCTCTTCGAGCCGTCCACCTACACGATCGTCATCGCCCTCGGGCTGACGTCGTGGACGACGGAAGCGCGCTACATGCGCGGCGAGCTGCTGCGCATCCGGGAGATGGAGTTCGCCCAGGCCGCGCGCGCGAGCGGAGCCGGCGACGCGCGCATCATCTTCCGTCACCTGCTGCCGAACGCGCTGGCGCCGGTGCTGGTCTCCGCCAGCTTCGGCGTCGCCAACGCCATCCTCATAGAGTCCGCGCTGTCGTTCCTCGGATTCGGCGTGCCGCTGCCGACGGCCACGTGGGGCAGCATTCTCAGCACCGCGCGCGATCACCTCGAATATGCGTGGTGGCTGATCCTGTTCCCCGGCGTGGCGATCTTCACCACGGTGGCGGCGTTCAACATCGTCGGGGACCGGTTCCGGGATGCGCTGGACCCGCGGAGCGAGTGACGATAGGACGAATAGGACCTACAGGCCGAATGGGACGGATGGCACCATCAAACCCGCGGCAATCTCGCGCTGAGTGCATCCAGCACCGGCGCGGGAATCAGGTGCGATACGTCGCCGCCGAGGCGGAAGACTTCTTTGACCAGTCGTGACGAGACGAAGGTGTACTCGACGGCCGGCAGCATGAAGATCGTTTCGACGTCCGGGTTGAGCTCGCGATTCATCAGCGCCATCTGCAATTCGTACTCGTAATCGGAGACGGCGCGGATGCCGCGGACGACGACGTTCGCGTCGGCACGCCTCATGAAATCGACGAGCAGACCGCTGAACGAATGAACTTCCACACCCGACAGATCGCTGGTGCAGCGCGAGATCAGTTCCTGACGCTCGCTGACGCTGAAGAGGGGAGACTTCCCTTCGTTCTCCAGCACCGCGACGAGCACGCGATCGAAGAGGCGGCTGACGCGGCGGATGATGTCGAGATGACCGTTCGTCAGCGGATCGAACGAGCCCGGGTAGACGGCCGTACGCATGCGCGGCATCGTATCATCGATGGTCAATGTCTTGACGATCTCGCCTTGTGAACCTAAGATGGCAGCATTCCAGTTTGTCCTGACGTGATGGGAGGGTGTGACGAATGAACGAGCGAACGGAACGAGCGAGCCAGCGCATCGGAATCAAGCGCCCCGCGACGACCCCCAGCCCCAGCCCCCGCTCCGCGGCGGCGGCTCCACCCGTCAAGAACCGGTTCCTCTCGACGATCCTCACGTACCTCCCCGGTGCGTGGATCGACCCGAAGGACAACGAGCTGATCGCGCTCTACCGCCTCCGCTACAAGATGGCGATGGAAGAGCAGAAGTACGACATCGCCATGATCTTCCTCAACAAGATCCTCGAGCTCGACCCGATGAACGTCGAAGCCAAGCTCTGCAAAGGGGAGATCTACCACCGCTGCCTCAACGACTATCCGAAAGCCATCGAGCAGTACAACAAGGTGATTCGCCTGACTTCCGATGGCCAGGATCAGAACGTCCACAACAAGGCGCGCGCCGCGATGTCGGAGATCATGGAACTGTTTTCGTAGCGCGCTGCGCGCGCGTTTTCGGTTGTTGGTTTTCGGTTTTTGGTGCTTCGCTTCGCGGCGTGATCGCGGTGCGGCGCAGCACCGAAAACCAACAACCGAAAACCGAAAACGGCGCGCGTCGCGCGCGCTACCGGTCCCGTTCCATCACGAAGTCCAGCGCCATTTCCAGCGTTTCTTTCGCCGGCGAAGCCGCGAACGGCTCCAGGGCGGTGCGGGCGCGTTGCGCGTAGTCGCGCGCGATCTCGCGGCTCTTCGTGAGGCCGTCGTACTTGTGCACGATGTCGAGGACTTCGCTGGGGTCGATGCCGTCGAAGGACTTCAGCGATGCGATGCGCGTCACCAACTCCCGTTCGCGCGGGGTCGCGCGGGGCAGCGCGAGCAGCAGCGGCAGCGTGACCTTTCCTTCCTTGAGGTCGGAGAGGGCAGGCTTGCCGAGGACTTCGGTGCTCGACGTGAAGTCGAGGAGGTCGTCGATGAGCTGGAACGCGACGCCGAGGTTGTACCCGTAGTTGAAGAGGGCGTTCGCCTGGCCGTCCGGCAGCTCGACGAGGTAGCCGGGGATGCGGCAGCACGCGCCGAACAGCGCGGCGGTCTTTCGTCCGACGATCTCGAAGTAGTCGTCGGTCGTCAGGTCGGCGCGGCCGTTCGTCTCCAGGCCGAGGATCTCGCCCTCGATCATCTTGATCGTCACGTTCGACAGCAGCCGCAGCACGTCGAGGTTCCCCTCGGCCAGCGCCATGGCCATCGAATGCGTGTAGAGATAGTCGCCGACGAGCACCGTGAGGTTGTTGCCCCAGCGGTAGTTGATCGAGGTGCGGCCGCGGCGGATCTCCGCTTCGTCGATGATGTCGTCGTGGACGAGCGTCGCCGTGTGAATGAACTCGACGACGGCGGCGTAGATCACGTCGCGGTAGCCGTCGTAGCGGAGCATCTTCGAGACGAGGAGCAGCAGGGCAGGGCGGAGACGCTTGCCTCCGCCGCCGAGGATGTGATCGCCCACGTCGCTGATCGTCTTGATCTTCGACTGGAAATTGCGGCGCAACTCTTCTTCGACGAGCTCGAGCTTCGGCGCAATGAGCTCCAGAAGTCGATCCGCGTAGGCGGTTTGCTCGTTCGTCAAAGTGCGGGGGGCCGTCACGGGGTGAAGAATAATCGATAGGGGTCCGGCGCTCAACCGCGATAGTTCGTGAACTGCAGCGGAATGCCGAAGTCCTCTTCCTTCACGGCGCTCATGGCGCGCTGCAGGTCGTCCTTGCTGCGGCCGGTGACGCGCACCTGGTCGCTCTGGATCGAGGCCTGGACCTTCAGCTTCTTGTCCTTGATCGCCTTGACGATGGCTTTCGCTTTTTCGGTCTCGATGCCCTGCACGATCTTGGCGCGCTGGCGCACGGTGCCGCCGGCGGCGTCTTCGAGCTTGTCGTACTCCAGCGCCTTCAGTGCAACCTGACGCTTCACGAGCTTGGTCTCGAGGATGTCCTTGACGCTGCGAAGCTTCCCTTCGTCATCGCTGACGAGGACGATCTCCTCGGCCGCCAGCTCGATCGAGCTCTTGCTGCCTTTGAAGTCGAAGCGCTGGGAGAGCTCCTTCTGCGCCTGCTGAACGGCGTTCTGTACTTCCTGCATGTCCGTCTTGGAGACGATGTCGAATGAAAAATCCTGCGCCATGACAAACCTCTCGGTGAGAGCGATTTTTAGTTAGCGTTGACGACCTGCACGCCCGCGGGAGGAGTAAAGCGGAAGGTATCGGCGGACGCGGCGCGTCGATGATACCCCGAGAAGCTGAAGGCGGTGCGGTTCCCCTCGCGGTCGCTGTACTCGATGCGCTGGATGAGGTGCGTCGTGGGGTTGATGGTGACGACGACGCTGCGGATCATGGCGTTTTTCGCACGCGGCTCGAGCGTCGTGATCACGCTGCCGCCGCGGTTCTGCTGCTTGACGACGAAGTTGCGCTCGCGCGCGGCGGCGTCGCCGAGGAGGAGGAAGGGGAGCTCGCGCTTGCGGGCTTCATCGATGCGCCCGACCGTCACCTGCCGGTCGGCGGGGACGTAGAACCACGACTTGCTGCCGTCGAAGACGAACGTCTTCGGCTCCGGCTTGCTGTAGGTCCAGCGCATCTGCGGCATGGCGCCGAAGACGACGGTTCCGCTCTCGTTCTGCGAGGTCTTGAACCCCTTGGGCGTGAACTGCTGGGTGAAGCTGGCTTCCATCCCGACCATCGCCGTGGCGGCGCGGTCGAGCTCGATGGGGGCGGCGGCCAGGGTGGCCGCGAAAAGGGTGCTGATGATGAGGAACGTGAGTCTCATTTTTGATCTCCTTTGGATGGGACGAATGGGACTGATAGGACGTATGGGACTCACGCGTCCTATTCGTCCTATTTGTCCCATTGCCCTGTTCGGGCGCCCGTCTCAGAGCTTCTCGACTTCGATCGAAACGATCGCGGAGTTCACAACGAAGATGCGGTCGTTTTTGCTCCGGTCGGCGGGGAAGAGGAAGAAGCCGTTGCGTTCGGGATTGTATTGAGCGGTGCCGCGGATGACTTCGCCATCGTTGAATTCGACTGCGAGCTGCATGCCGCTGGCGGCTTCGAGCTCGTCCATCGAGACGACGCGGGGGAAGAACACGGCCTTCAGCTCGGTGAACGGCACTTCGAACGGGCTGCCGTCATCGCGGCGCGCGGAGAGGACTTCGCGCGCCGCATCGATCGGCGCGAGCTGCGCGCGCTCGGTGCGGCCGTCGCGATAACGTAGAACGACTGAACTTTCCATCAGAAGAGCTCGAGACCCCAGAGATCGTGGATGTGAATGATACCTTCGACTGTCCCCGCTTCATCGCAGACGAAGAGGGAGGTGATGCGGCGCTCTTCCATGAGTTGAAGGGCGGCCGAGGCGAGCTCGCCGGGCTCGATGATGCTCGGGTTCGCCTTCATCGCATCACCGGCGGATTTCCGCAGCACGCCTTCTTCTTCGGCCTGCAAAAGCCGGCGGAGATCGCCATCGGAGATCACCCCTTGCAGCTTACGGTCCGCATCGACCACGGCCGTGATGCCGAAGCCTTTCTTCGACATCTCATAGATGACGTCGTGCATCGACGTCGACGTCATCACGGCCGGCAGGTCGTCCCCTTTGTGCATCAGGTCACGCACTCTGAGGAAGCGCTTCCCGAGCTTGCCGCCCGGATGCAGGAACGCGAAATCCTCTTCCTTGAAGCCCTTCCACTGGAGGAGGGCCATCGCCAGCGCGTCGCCCAGGGCCAGCGTGGCGGTGGTGGAGGCGGTCGGCGCGAGCCCGAGGGGACACGCTTCCTTCGAGATGGCGGCGGAGAGGTGATGGTCGGCGGTGCGCGCGAGCGTGGAGGCCGGGTTGCCGGTGATGGCGACGATCTCCACGCCGATGCGCTTGACGCTGGGAAGGATGCGGATCAGCTCCTCGGTCTCGCCGGAGTTGGAGATGGCGAGGACGACGTCGCCGCGGACGAGCATCCCGAGGTCACCATGAATGGCTTCGGTCGGATGCATGAAGAAGGAGGGCGTGCCGGTCGAGGCGAGCGTCGCGCTGATCTTCTTGCAGATGATGCCCGACTTGCCGACGCCCATGGTCACGACCCGGCCGCTCGTCGTGGCGATCTTTTCGACCGCGTCGACGAAGCCCTGATCGATGTGCTGAATGAGGCCGAGAATCGCCGCTGCTTCGACTTCCAGGACCCGCTTCGCCTCGGCGATGGCAGGATGCGCCATATGGCCGCGCATGGTAACTCAGAAGGGGTGACGGGACGAATGGGGACGGAGAACGATAGGACGGATAGGACCTATAGGACGGATGGGACGAATCCCGCATCCCATCTGTCCTATGGGTCCTATTCGTCCTATCGGTCCTATCGTCATCCCTGGCGGGCGGCGCGCTCCTGCGGCAACAGCGCGTGATACAGCACCTCGGTGACCGGCGTGGCCGCGCGGGCATCGCGGCCCAGGCGGACCACCGCGCCCAACTGCGCCTCCAGTTCGGACGGCTTGCCGTTCATCAGGTCGCGCTGCATCGAAGACAGCGATCCGGCGGCCAGGCCGTCGTAGCGCTCCATCGTGCGCTCCACGATGTCGTCAGCCAGCGTGACGCCGCGTGCGTTCGCCACGGCGACGGCTTCGCGCACGATGCGCTCGGCGAGGGCGCGTGGCTCCGGCATGGCGCGCCAGACGTCGACGGGCACGCGCGTCGCGGCGCCGACGGCGCTGAGGCCGACGATGAACACGAATTTCGTCCACATCGAGCGGTGGACGTCCTGCGGGATCTCGGCGGTGATGCCGGCCTGCCGCAGCGTCTCGAGGAGGCGCGTGGTGCGCTCGCTCGTGCGGTTGTCCAGCTCACCGAACGCGATCATCGGCTCGGCGCCGGTGTGGCGGATGTGACCCGGCTCGACGATGCAGCTGACGATGGCGCACAACCCGCCGGCGACGTGCTCGCGCCCGACGATCGGGGAGAGGACGTCCGGCGCGTCGATGCCATTCTCCAGCGGGACGACGAGCGTCTCGTCGGCAAGGATCGGCGTCAGCTTCGGTGCGACCTCGGGGATCTGCCACGCTTTGACGGTGACGAAGACGACGTCGACTTTTTCCGCCGGCGCGTCGGTCGCGTTCACGCGTGCGAGGTGAAAGTCACCGTTGATGCTTTCGACGCGGAGGCCGTGAGTGCGGAGCGCCTCGAGGGTGCGTCCGCGAACGATGAAGGTGGTGTCGATGCCTGCCTGCGCGAGCCGTCCGCCAAAGTACCCGCCGACGCCGCCCGCACCTACGACTGCGATGCGCATGGCCGCGCATTATAGGCAGTGCCTTTCAGGCAACCAGTCCCATTCGTCTCGCGTGGGTCATGGCCTCGGCGGAGGTGGCGACGTACACCATCTCGACGCCGGCGCTTTTCGCTTCATCGATCAGCGCCGCCACGGCGCGGTCGCGGATGTCGGTAGTGACGTCGCGGATGAAAGCGGCGCGGATGCGCGTCGGGAAGGAACGGATCACGTCGAGGTAGATCTCGGGATCGTGCTGACCGCTGTCGCCGATGAGGACGAACGGCAGGTCGGGGTAGAACTCGAGGATGCGGCGGATCTCCTCCGCCTTGTGCACCGTGTGCGGCTCGTAGATCAGCTTCACGTCGTCGATGCCCCAGTCCTGGAGGAACAGCGGTCCGTGAGGGACGCCCTGCAACTGCATGAAGTCGGCGATGAGATCGTGCAGGTTCCACGGACTGCTCGAGACGTAGAAGATCGGGTTCGCGTCGCGATGCAGCGCGCGATAGAGCTCGGAGACGCCCTCGAACGGCACGCGCGAGGCGGCGTTCTGCAGGAGGACGGTGCGGGCCATCGTCAGGAGGCTGGTCGCGCCGGTGCGCACGATGGTGTCGTCGATGTCGCTGATGACTCCGAACTCCGCCGCCGGCTGCGGAACGATTACGTGCGCCAGGGCGCCGGTGCTGGTCTCGGGGAGCTCCACGGTCACGTCGTGCCAGAGGAGGGCTGGGTCGAGCTCGCGCGGCTCGAGGCGCAACTGGAAGTGCCCCTCATCGTCGGTCATCCCTTCCATCACGGCGTCGCGGTAGCGGGCGATGACGCGCGCACCGCCGACCTCGCGGGAGTGAAAGCGGCGGTACGCGTTCATCAGGTTGCGCCAGACGGGCTCCGCTTCCGTGGCCCGGGTGATTGCTCGCTCGACGAGGACACGCCCGCGGACGAAGAGCTCGTGCCCGCGCCCGAAGCCGCGATAGGGGGAGATGACCAGCTTCGTCGCGGCCGACCGGCGGCTGCCGGCGCGGCGATCGATGTGCCGTTCGAGTCCGGCGGCGAGTCGATGAGCGGCACGTTTGACCATTCGGACCCCATTTTTGCCGATGCTGTGCCCGTTTTGCTTCGTGTAGAATCCGCCGCCTGACCCTTGGCTGTGAACTTCGGCGCGATCCTTGCGTCGATCGAGACCCAACACAATTCCGAGAGCAAGAGGACCATTCATGAGCGAACTGCTGACCGCCACGAATACGCCCGCGCGCCCGGCGCCTACGACGGCAGCCAGGAGCGGGAAGAGCCTGCCGGTGGAGCCGAAGACGACGATCTGGAATCCGTCTCCGGCCGACCTGCGCCGCTTTGCCGAGGAGATGCCGAACGCGCGCCTTACCGAATTCGGCAACCTCAACGTAGCGACCCGCGTGGTTTCCCGGTCGAAACTCTCCACCTTCGTCGCCACCGACACCCCCGAGAACCACTCCGACCAGACGATCACGCGCGCCGAGTACGACCGGATCAGCAAGCTGCAGAACGACTACATCAGTCAGCAGGAAATGCTCGTCGTCGATGGCTACATCGGCAATGACCCCGCGTTCCGCACCCGCGCGCGCCTGATCATCGAGAAGGCGAACGCGAACATCGCGGCGATGCAGCACATCCTCTATTACCCGGCGACGGCCGAGGAGCTCGAAGGATTCGAGCCGGAAGTGACGGTGATCTACACGCCGAACCTGAAGGCCGAGGGGTATCCGGACGATCGCCTGATCGCGGTCGACCTCGAGAACTACATCACCCGCGTCTTCAACTCCGATTACTTCGGCGAGTCGAAGAAGGGCGGACTCCGCATGTGGAACAAGCTGGTGTACGAGCGCGGCGGCCTGGCCCTCCACGCCGGCTGCAAGGTGATCCCGGTCGGCGACAAGAAGCGCGTCGGCCTGATCGTCGGGCTCTCCGGCACCGGCAAGACGACCACCACCTTCACGAAGCAGAACAACTCGCAGCCGGTGCAGGACGACTTCTGCGCGCTGATGCCGGGCGGCAAGGTCTATGCGACGGAGAACGGCTGCTTCGCCAAGACGTTCGGCCTGAACCCGAATGACGAGCCGACGATCTACCACGCCTGCGCCTCCGAGCACGCGTACCTCGAGAACGTCTCCCAGAGCGAAGGGAAGATCGACTACTTCGACACGTCCTACACGCCGAACGGCCGCGCCGTCATCCGCATGGAAGACATCGCCGGCGCCGCCGACGCGCGCGAGGTGACGAAGGTCGACTTCCTCCTCATCCTCAACCGCAACGAGAACATCATCCCGGCCGTGGCCAAGCTCGAGGGGCCGCTCGCGGCCGCGTTCTTCATGCTCGGTGAGACGAAGGGCACCAGCGCCGGCGGCGCGTCGGAAGCCGGCAAGTCGCTCCGCGTGCCGGGCACGAACCCGTTCTTCCCGCTGCTCCACGCGTATCAGGGCAACCGGATGAACGAGCTGATGAAGGAGAGCCCGATGGAGGTTTACCTCATGAACACGGGCTCGATCGGCGGCGACGGGAAGCAGGAAGGCTCCAAGAAGGTCAAGATCCAGCACTCGTCCGCGGTGGTCAAGGCGATCGCCGAAGGCACGATCAAGTGGGAGCGCGACCCGGACTTTGGCTACCTCGTGGCCACCGAGGTGCCGGGCATCGACGATCAGGATTACCTGCAGCCGAAACAGATGTACGAGCGGCAGGGGAGACTCGATGAGTACGCACAGCTCGTCGAGAAGTACAACAAGGACCGCCGCGAGTATCTCCGGAAGTGGAAGGGGCTTTCGGAGGAGATCGTCACCGCGATCTGATCCTCGTACGGCCCACGGTTACCGCAGCACGGAAGGCCCCGCGGCAACGCGGGGCCTTCTGTTTTTGCCGGGCGTGCGGCGGGAACGTGCCTTGGGTGTGCGGGGGAATGGGACCTATGGGACCAATAGGACTTATGCGCCTGGCGGACCCTGGGTGCTTTGGTGGCCTGTGGGTGAAGTAACGCTGCTACCACGGGGAACCACGGCACCCAGGATCCGCAGGCCCATAGGTCCCATCTGTCCCATAGGTCCCATTTCCCATTCCCCCGCACACCCAAGGCACGTTCCCGCGATCAAGTCTCCACGTGCAGAAACATGTACACCGCGGCAATCGCAAACAGGATGTTGGCGCTCCACGCCGACAGCATGGGTGGCAGGTTGCCGACTTCGCCGAACTGGGTGAAGACGGCGAACAGCATCGTGTAGACGATGCCCAGCACCAGCGAGATGCCGATGCCGTACAGCGCGCCGCGCTTGCCGATGCGGAAGGCGAACGGCAGTGCGATGAGCGCCATGATGATGCTGATCGCTGGCCACGACGTCTTCGTGTAGAGGTCGACCGACAGGTCGTCGGCCGCGTAGCCGGCGTTCCTCACCGTGGCGATGTAGCGCCGCAGCTCGCGGAACGTCATCTGATCCGGCGACTTCGACTCGGCCGAAAAATCCTCCGGCGTCTCCGCGTACTGCAGCGCGACCGGCTGCCGGATCGGCGTGAACGTCGAAGAGCTGTCGTTCAGGATCGAGCGGATCCAGCCGTCCTCGAAGACCCACTGCTTTCCGTTCCAGCGGGCGCGGTTCGCGTAGACGCGGCGCGTTAGGTGGAAGTCCTGCGGCGCGTACTCGAACACCTGGACCTGCGAAAGCGTCTGCGTGTTCGCGTCGTACGAGAGGAAATTGATGATGTAGCGGCCCTTGCCGAGGAACCACTGCTTTTGTTGCGAGGCAGCGCTGATTGGAGGCTTCCCCTCGATGCGCCGTTTCAGGCGCGCGACCCGCTCGTTGGAGTACGGCAGGACGAAGTCGAGGATGAAGTAGGCGAGCACGCTGATGACGGCGGCTACGGCGATGATCGGCATGGCCGTCCGGAACAGCGACACGCCGCCCGACTTGATGGCGGTGATCTCGTTGTTCTTCGACAGCATCCCGAACGTGACGAGCGTGGCGACGAGCACCGAGATCGGCAGCGTCCAGTGGAGCACCTGGAAGATGTGGAAGCGGTAGTAGGCGAAGAGGGTGTGGAACGGGATGTCGTTCGCGCGGACGTCGCGCGCGATCTCCGTGTAGTCGACGACCACGAACAAGGCGACGACCGAGATGAGGACGAGCCCGAGCACCTTCGCGAACTCGCGGAGGATGTAGCGGTCGAGGATGTTGGGGAACGTGACGTCGAGGCGATTGAGCACGCTCGGATCGTCATCGACGGCCGTGCTCGAGACGTTGCGGCGCCGGCGGAAGAGCCCAAGGAAGCGGTTGAGCAGGCGAGCGACGACACCGCCCTCGCTCTGCGCGCCGGCATCGCGGTTCGTGCGGATCAGGAGGTAGATGCCGACCGCGAGCAGGACGATGTTGGCCGCCCACATTCCGAGAGCCGGGTGGATCCTGCCGTTGGCGGCGAGCTGCTCGCCGTTATTGATCATCACGTAATAGACGATGATGATGGCGATACTTAAAGAGAAACCTGAGCTTTTGCCGCCGCGGCGGTTGGTGATCCCGAGCGGCAGTCCAAGGACGCCGAAGGCGATGCAGGCGAACGGGATCGCGAACTTCTTGTGGATCTCGACGCGCGCGAGGTTGTAGGTCTCGCGGTCGCCGCTGTTGCGGAGCTCGCGTTCCTGCCGCATGAGCTCGCGCAGGTCCATCTCGCGCAGGCTGCGTGCAAGCGAGCCCGAGTTGTCGTCCGCGCCAATGGACGGCAGGAGGATCCGCTGCGAGGCGTTCGACGTCAGGTCGTAACGGTCCGGCTTGCGCGGGTCCCAGGTGTGGTTCTGCGCGTTGCGGAGGTTCATCCAGATCTGCTGCTCGCCGGCAGCGTCGGGCGGTGAGACCGTGAGGTTGCCGCTCTGCGCGACGATGACGCGCTGGCCGCCGGAGCCGAAGGTGCCCATGGCTGAGTCGTCGCTGCCGCCCGGTGCAGTCGGGGTCGTCTCGGCAATCTCCTGGGGCGTGGTGCCGACGGCATCTTCATCTTCGCTGCGGTTGTCGGACACGAACACGCCGCGCCATTCGCCGGTCTCGGCGCTGACGTCGTTCACGTAGATCATCACGTTCGCGTACTGGTCGAAGAAGATGCGCGGCTTGACTTCCTTTTCCGCGGACGAGGTGATGATCTGGGCCTTGAGGCTCTGGAACTGCGTGTTGCCTTTGGGCGTCACGAAGTTCATCAGGTAGAGGTTCAGCAGGAAGATGACGAAGCTGAACAGAAAGACCGGACGGTAGATCGTGCGCGTCGAAAGGCCGAGCGCGCGCATGGCGATGATCTCGGAGTCGGAGGAAAGACGGCCGACGGCGATGAGGATGCCGAACAGGAGCGACATCGGGACGGTCAGGACGATGATGTGCGGCAGCGACCAGAGCAGCAGCTTGCCGACGACCTCGCCGGGCAGCGAGCGGCGGATGATCATGCCGGCCATGTCGAACAGGCGCTGGGTCAGGATGATGGAGGTGTAGAACCCGAACCCCAGGAGAGTCGGGCCAAGCATCTCTTTGAAGATGTAGCGCGTGAGGATGCCCATGCGGTGGCGGATTGTAATCGCGTGCTGTCTTCGTGCCTGCCGCGTTTCGACATGTTTCCACGGAGTGCAGAGGCGCAGCCGGGCGATCCAGGGAACGGATTGCCGGGAGCTTCAGGTGTTTCCACAGCGTCTATTAAGAAGGATTATGTTAAACGCTGTTATGGATTCGAACCTCCCTTCGGATCTCCAGACCGCCACCGCTGCGTCTCAGACGACCAGCCGCACGATCCCCAGGGCGATCATCCGCTGGACGATCTCCAGAGCCCTCTCCGCTCGCGTGTCTTCCTCGCTGACCACCACGACCCGGGTCGTATAGAGATACGTCGCTGCGCCGAGCGCGACGACCACGGCGTCTCGCTGCGCGTCGCCCCGCGTGAGGACGACGATCGCCGCACCGCACGCTTCGAGCGCTTCCCGTACGGCCGGCTCCAGCGGCGCTCCTGGCTCGCCCTGCGCCGCCGCCACGCGATGCGGGATTCTGAACTGCTCCAGCAGCCGTTCCACGCGCGCAGCTGGCTCGCGCTCCGCCCCATGCACCACGAGAATCGGCTTCGACGAGCCGCCCTCGGCCGGCCGTGGCATCGGCGTTGGGGCCGGCGGCGGCGCCGGTCGCTCACCGGCCACGAACGCCTCGAGCGCCTCGCGGTCGAAGATGAACCGTGTCGGTGCCCCGCGTCGTCCGACCACCATCTGCCCGAGCCCGGCGCCCTCGATGAGCTGGAAAAATGTGATGGCCTGCTCGTTGGCGATCTCGTCGCTCGCCGACGCCTCGTCCCGAAAGAACGCCCTCCAATGCGCGACGACTTCGCTGGCGGCCAGCGCGGGCACACTCTGATGAGCCGAGCGCTCCAGAATCGCCGTATACGTTTGCGCCGAATACGCCGCCTCGGCCAATGCCGATTTCACCGAGCCGCTGGCGTTAAGACCGAATCTACGACCAAGCTCGGTCAATCGAAGCGGCTCTTGCGGCTCTAGAAGTGTCCAGTATCGCAACGCGTGCAATCGTCGTGGATCGGCTAACCTCTCGCCGATGATCGACTTAGCTTCGTCGACTGGCACCCCGTTCGATTTTCGGGCGAGAAAGGAACAGATCTTCTTGGCGTCTTCGACGGTAGTTCGACTGGGTAACGGCACGGCCTTAGTTTTAACACGTCAAAGGCGGTTAAGGGCGGATTTCGGCGAGACGAATGGGGCCTATAGGACAGATAGGACCTATGGGATGGCCGTCGTAGGTTGCGACGGCCATCCCACCGCCGTGCTTACGCGACCCGTTCGGCCGTGATCCGGGTTCGCACCAGCGCCTGTTCCAGGTCGTCGATCAGGTCACGGACGTCTTCCAGGCCGGCCGAGAGACGGATCAGGCTGTCGCTGATGCCGACGCTGCGGCGGACCTTCGGCTCGACCGACGCGTGCGTCATCGTGGCCGGGTGGCAGAAGAGGCTCTTCGGGCCACCGAGGCTCTCGGCGAGAGTCCAGAGGTTGAGGCGGCGCGTGAAGGCGCGTGTTTCCTCCAGATCGGCGTCGAGCTCGAACGAGACGATGGCGCCGAAACGGTTCATCTGGCGCCGGGCGACGGCATGGTCGTCCCTGTCGACGAGCCCCGGATAGTAGACGCGGCGGACGCGGTCGTTCGCGATGAGCCAGCGCGCGAGCAGCTCCGCGTTCGAGCAGTGGCGCTCCATCCGCAGCCCGAGCGTCTTCACCCCACGAAGGATCAGGTAGCAGTCCTGCGGGCCAGGTACCGAGCCGAGCGCGTTCTGCAGATAGTGGAGCTCCGTCGCCAGCGCGTCATCGTTCGTCAGGACGGCGCCCCCGATGACGTCGCTATGGCCGTTGATGTACTTGGTCGTCGAGTGCACGACCAGGTCGGCGCCGAGCGCGAGCGGCTGCTGCAGCACCGGCGTGGCGAACGTGTTGTCGACGACGGTCGTCACGCGTGCCGCACGCGCCATCGCGACGCACGCTCCGATGTCCGTCACCTTCAGCAGCGGATTCGACGGCGTCTCGAGCCACAGCAGCTTCGTCGACGGGCGCAGCGCCGCGTCGATGGCCGCCGGCGACGTGGTGTCGACGAAGGTGAACTCGATGCCGAACCGAGCGAAGACTTTCGTGAAGATGCGCCAGGCGCCGCCGTAGAGGTCCTGCGTCGAGACGACGTGATCGCCGTGGCTCAACGTCGCCAGGACGGCGTGGATGGCGGCCATGCCGCTGGCGAACGCGATCCCGTGGCGGGCGTTCTCCAGCGACGCGAGGTTCTCTTCGAGCGCGCGGCGGGTTGGATTGTCGGTGCGCGAGTAACAGAAGCCGCGGTTCACGCCGGGCTCGGTCTGACGGAAGGTGGAGGTCTGGTGGATCGGAGTGGTGACGGCGCCCGTGGTCTGGTCGTCGGGCTGCCCCGCGTGGATCGCACGCGTGTCGAATCGATGAGCCATGATGTTCCTCCTCGGCTGTGCGAGAGAAGCGCAGCGCAAAGCTGCGCGAAAGTGCGTGGCGTTAGCGGGATGTGAAACAGTCGCGGAGGGCCCGGGTTCTACAAACGCACGTCAGGCGTTCGCGCCCGGGCGACGCATCATCATTCGGCCCATGAGGGAACGGCTTGGGGCGAAGAGCGTCATTGGCGCGGCACGTTACGCGCCGGGCTGGGAGCTTGTCAAGAACTTCTCCACCTGGGAGACGAAGCTGATGGGATTGCCGGTCTTGCGGATGTAGCCGACCGCGTTCGAGCGCGTCACCAGCGCCTGCAGATCCTCGTCGCTCTTCGCGGAGTGCAGGACGATCGGCGTCTCTCGCAGGAAGTCGAAGAGCTTCGTGAAGTCGAGCACGTGCTCGCCGCTCAGCGCCGGCATCTCGATGTCGAGCAGGACGAGCTGCGGCTTCTCGCGCTGCACGAGCTGCGGCAGACGGAGCGCCGAGTCGGACGTCAGCACCTCGTAGCCGGCCGCCTGCAACAGGCGGCGGACGGCGCCGAGGAGCTTGTCGTCGTCGTCGATGACCAGGATCTTCGCTTTGGCGACTTTCACGGCTACTCCGCTTCGAGCCGCTGAATGAGCTGCTTCAGCGCGTCGATCACTTCACTCTTCTCCACCGCCGGCTTCTTGAACGCGAGGTTGAGGCTGAACGGCAGCGACTTGTCCTTCAGCTCGAAGACGTAGTTCTTCGGGCGGCCGGCCTTCTTCGGCTCGGGCTTCGACGCGGTCTGCTTGCGCAGCTCCTCGCGCGACATCTCCCCTGCCGCAATCCCCCGCACCACCTGCTCCATCGCCTCCTCGGAGCCCGCACGTGCAATCTGCACGAGCACCGACTTGGTGGAGATCCCGGCCTCGCGGCACATCGCGCGGATCCGGTCGGGGATCTCGTTGATGAAGAGCGTCTCGGTGATCGTCGTGCGCGACTTGCCGATGACCTGGGAGATCTTCTCGTGCGTGTAGCCGAACTTCTGCTGCAGCACGAGGAAGCCTTCCGCTTCTTCGAACGCGGTCAGGTCCTTGCGCTGGATGTTCTCGATGAGGGCGATCTCGAGCTGCTCTTTGTCGTCGACGTCGAGCTCGATCGCCGGGATCTCGTCGAGACCGACGAGCGTGGCGGCGCGGTAGCGGCGCTCGCCGGAGATGATCTGGTACCGATTCGGCGCGATGTTGCGCACGAGGATCGGCTCGAGCACGCCTTTCTCGCGGATCGAGGCCGCGAGCTCTTCGATGTTGCCGAGGCTCGTACGCGGCTGCTCGGCGTTCGGCTCGACGAATTGCAGCGGCAGCATCGTGCCGATGTGGCGCCCGGAGCGGCGCGTCAACTCCTCGACGTAATGCGAGTCGTGACGCATGTTGGTGCGCTCGGGCAACCCCCGTTTCATTGCCATGGAATTCAGACCCTCGACAGCAGCTCTTCCGACAGCGAGTAGTACTCGAGTGCGCCGCTCGATTTCGGCGCGAAGGTGAAGATCGATTCCTTGTACGCCGGACTTTCCTCGAGGCGGATGGATTTCGTGATGACGGTATTGAAGAGACGATCGCCGAAGACGGCGCCGATCTGCTCGTGGATGTCCTTGGCCAGCGTCGTCCGCTTGTCGTGCATCGTGATGACGACGCCGAGCAGTTGCAGATTCGGATTCGGCCGCGCCTTGATCTTCTCGATGGTTTCGAGGAGATCATCGGTGCCTTCGAGCGCGAAGTACGACGACTGGATCGGCACGAGCACGTGGGTCGCGGCGACGAGCGCGTTGACGGTGATCATGCCGAGCGTCGGCGGCGTATCGATGAAGATGTAGTCGTAATCGTTGACGAGATCGCCCAGCTTGTCTTTGAGACGAAACGGGCCGTCGATCTCGCCGATGAGCTTCGATTCGAGCTTCGCCAGGGCGATGCGCGAGGGAGCGAGGAAGAGATTCGGGATGGCCGTCGGGATGATGACGTCCTTCATCGCCATCTCCTCGCTGACGAGGACATCGAACATCGAGCGCTTGAGCGAGCGAGCGTCGACGTAGCTCATCGTCGAATTCGCCTGCGGATCGAGGTCGATGAGAAGCGTTTTCCCCTTGTTGGCGGTAGCCGCGGCGAGATTGATGGTGGTGGTCGTTTTACCGACTCCACCTTTTTGATTAGCGACAGTAATGATCATTCTGAACCGGCCCGATTCTACGGAGCGGCGCCACGTCAGACAATCACATTTTGTACTTGCCGAGATCGTCCGGTCCGAGATTCTCGAACCACTTCTTCGTCTTGTCGCTGTCTTCCTCTTCTTCGGGCGAGATCGTCTGCGCCTGCTGCAGCACCGATTCGGCCACGAAGATGGGGGCTTCGGTCCTCAGCGCGAGAGCGATGGCGTCGGACGGACGCGCGTCGACTTCCAGCGTGCGGTCGCCGGCGAGGATGCGGATCTGGGCGAAGAAGGTGGAATCGCGCAGCTCGTTGATGACGACGCGCGTGACCTGGCCGTGGAGCTCCGCGATGGTGTTTCGGAGGAGATCGTGCGTCATCGGACGCGGCGTGGCGATGTTCTCGAGTTGCAGGGCGATCGCATTCGCCTCGAAGATGCCGACCCAGATCGGGAGGAAGAACTTCTCGTCATCGTCCTTGAGCACGACGATCGGTGAATTCGAAACCGGGTCCAGCATCAACCCCTTGATCGACATCGGTACGAGCTGACTCATGCGACGGCCTCCCCGCGCAGCGTGTGATGCTGTGCTGACTCGATGCGCACCCCCAGCATACTCCCCACCGGCGTCGAGAGATCACCGTGAAAGTTGACGACCCAGTTGTCGTCGGTGCGGCCGGCGAGCATTTCGGGATTGTGCTTGCTCGGCCCCTCGACGAGGACCGGCAGGACGCGTCCACGATACGACTCGAGGCGCTCGCGTTTGTGCATTTCGTGCAGATCGAACAGGCGCTGCAGACGCTCGGACGCGACCGCGTCATCGACCGCCGCACCGAGCTTCAGCGCGGGCGTGCCGGGACGCGGCGAATACTTGAACGCGAAGAGCGACCCGTAACGCACCTCCTCCATCAGCGACAGCGATTCGAGGAAGTCTTCTTCAGTCTCGCCGGGGAAACCGACGATGAGGTCCGTCGAGAAGTGGATCTCCGGCACGACGGCGCGGATGCGCGCGATCGTCTCGAGGTACTTCTCGCGCGTATACAGACGCTTCATCCGGCGCAGCACGCGCGACGAGCCCGATTGCACCGGGAGGTGGAGGTAGCGGGAGATGTTCTCGTGATCGCGCATGGCGGCGATCATCGAGTCGCTCACCTCGGCGGGATGCGAGGTCATGAAGCGCAGCCGCGCCACGCCTTCGAGCGAGGCGATGGCGGAGAGCAGCGCGCCGAAGTCGCGGCCGGTGACCGGACAGCGGTACGCATTCACGGTCTGCCCGAGGAGCTCGATCTCGACGCGGCCGGCAGCAACGGCGATGCGCGTTTCTTCGACGACGTCGTCGAACGGGCGCGACAGCTCGCGGCCGCGCGTGGTCGGCACGATGCAGAACGTGCAGTTCTTGTTGCAGCCTTCGATGATCGTCACGTACGCCTTGGTGGCGGAGGAACGGTCAATGGCGAAGGCGTCGTACCGGCGGTCTTCCGGGAAATCGACGGCGATGGCCTGGCCGGTCTCGAGGATCTCGTCGATGTGGCCGACGTTACCGGGTCCCATGACGAAGTCGACCCACGGGGCGCGCTCGAGGATCCGCTCCCCTTCCTGCTGCGCGACGCAGCCGGCGACGCCGATCTTCAGGTCGCCCGTGAGGCGCTTCAACTCGCGCAGCTCGCCGAGGCGGGAGAAGACCTTGTGCTCCGACTTTTCGCGGATGGAGCAGGTGTTGAGGAGGATGAGGCTCGCCTCTTTCTCGTTGTCGACACGGCGGTAGCCGCGCAGCTTGAGGTTGCCGCTGAGGCGCTGGCTGTCCAGATCGTTCATCTGGCAGCCCCAGGTCTCGATGAAGAACGTTTTGCTCATGGATTGGGAACGCCCGCGGCCGTGCGCGCGGAGTCGAGCTCCCTGCGCGCGAGGGCGAGCTCGGTCTTCTTCAGTTCGAACTCTCGTTTGATGACGTCGTCGCGGCGTGCCGGATCGTCTTCGTCGTAGTAACGCTGCTCGACGTCGATGAGCGCCGTCTCCAGGTCCGTGACTTTGACCTCGAGCTTCTTCAGGTACGCGTCGGACTCGGCCTTCGCCTTCTGTTTCGCTTCATGGTCGCGAGTGGGGTTGCTCACCGCGGCGGAGGCGGCAGGCGCCTTCCCTTTCGGTCCCTTGGTCCCTTTGGCCGCGGCTTTCTGGACGTCGGCGTTGGTGATCACCTTCGTCGTGCTCCCCTTGCGCTTCGGCTTCGCGGCGCGCGCGGCCGCGACGAGATCGTCCGTGGGCCGCTGCTGTGGTTCTTCGGCGCCTGCGGCGAGCGCGACCGCCAGGAACATTGCAAAGATGAGTCTCACGCTGAAGCGAACGTGCATCGGAACCTCCGCATTTCGATCTGGCGGCTCAGGGACTTTCCCGAGCCCTGGGCCCTGAGCCCTGAGCCCCCAATCTCACACTCCCTTGTTGACCAGCCCCTCCGGGAAGCGCATGGCCACGCTTTCGATGACGAACTCCTCGATCTCCTGGGCGGTCTTCTTCGTCAGGGCGATCTCGGCGATGCGGCGGCAGTCGCGGTAGCGCACCGAGCGAATGACGTTCTTGATCACCGGGATCGACGACGGGTTCATGGAGAAGATCTCGAGCCCGAGGCCGATGAGAACGATCGCGAAGACGGGATCGGAGGCCATCTCGCCGCACATGGACACGGGGATGCCGGCGCGCTTGCCGGCGTCGATGACGAACTTGATCAGGCGCAGCAGCGCCGGATGCAGCGGCTCGTAGAGATAGCCGACGTTGTCGTTCGCCCGGTCGATCGCCAGCGAGTACTGAATGAGGTCGTTCGTGCCGATGGCGAAGAAATCGGCTTCCGTGGCGAGGAGGTCGGCGATGACGGCGGCCGACGGCACCTCGATCATGATGCCGATCTGCAGCTCCTTGTTGTACGCGATCCCTTCGGCATCGAGCTCCGCGCGGATCTCGCGCACGAGCGTCTTGACCTGCCGCAGCTCCTGCACGCCGGAGACGAGCGGGAACATGATCTTGATCTTGCCGAACGCCGAGGCACGCAGCAGCGCCCGAAGCTGCGTCTTGAACATGTCGCGGTGACGCATGCAGAGGCGCAGCGCGCGCAGGCCGAGGACGGGGTTGTCTTCCTTCGAGCCCATGATCTGGCGCGCGAGCTTCTTGCCGCCGAGGTCGAAGGTTCGGATGACGCACCAGTTCGGCGCGAGCGCTTCCGCCAGCGCGCGGTACGTCTGGTAGTGCTCTTCCTCCGTCGGCAAGTCGGGGCTCTTGGAGATGTAGAGGAACTCGGAGCGGTAGAGACCGATGCCGGCGGCGCCGTACTTGGTCGCGTCGTCGAGCTCTTCGAGCAGCTCGATGTTCGCCTGCAACTGGATCTTGTGGTTGTCCTTCGTCGTGCTCGGCAGCTCGCGGTTCTCGAGGAGCTTCCGTTCGGCTTCCTCGTGACGCGAGACGCGGCTGCGGTACTCCGCGATCATCGGCTGCGTGGGGTTGACGATGATGACGCCTTCGTAGCCGTCGACGATCACGAGCTCGTCGTTGTCGATGATCTTCGTCAGGCGCGGCACGCCGATGACGGCCGGCATGAAGAGCGACTTGGCGATGATCGAGGCGTGCGAGGTGCGTCCGCCGGTCTCGCTGGCGAAGCCGACGATGGGGCGGCGGTTGAAGTGGATCGTGTCGGACGGCGTGAGGTCGTCGGCCAGGATGATGACGTCGTGCTTGATCTCGGAGAGGTCGTGGTGCGCGATGCCGTGGAGGTTCTGCGCCACGCGCTCCACGACGTCTTTCACGTCGGCGGCGCGCTCGCGGAGGTACTCGTCGTCGAAGCTGGCGAAGCGGGCCTGCAGCTCTTCCTGCACTTCGCCGAGGGCCCATTCGGCGTTGACCTGTTCGAGCTCGATCTTCTGCTGGACCTTGTCGGCGAACGACGGGTCGCTGACGATCATCGCGTGCGCTTCGAAGATCGACGCGTACTCGTCGCCCATCGAGCGGCTGACTTTCGTCTTCAGCTCGAGCAGCTCCTCACGCGTCTTCTGGAGGGACTCGAAGAAGCGGGTGACCTCGCCGGCGACCTCTTCCTCGCGGATCGGCACGCGATAGACGGCGGAGATGCGCTTCTCGATGATGATGGTCCGGCCGATGGCGATGCCGGGCGAGACTCCCACGCCCTTGTAGGTGCGGATGTCACTGCGAGTATGAGCTGTCGTCCCTCGTTCCACGGCTCATTCTACTTCGTCGAACTTGTCGTTAATCAGCTTCTCCACGCCGTCGAGGGCATCGCGCTCATCGGGGCCGTCCGCTTTGACCGTGATGGTCGTGCCGCGGCCGGCCGCCAGCAGGAGAATGCCGAGGATCGACTTGCCGTCGACCTCCTCGTCTCCCTTGCGGATCTTGATGTCGGCTTTGAAACGCGCCGCGGTATGGACGAGCTTCGCCGCCGCGCGTGCATGGAGTCCCAGCTTGTTCTTGATCTCGATTTCGCGGGTGATCAAGCAGTGGCTCGCTTTGCTTCGGGAGTCAGGAAGTCGGACGCGACGCGGATGGCTTTCGAGCCCTTCTCCGTGATGACGTGCGCCAGCGTGGAGACGTCCTTCGCTTCCTGCTTGCACATGGCGAACTTCACGACCATCGGCAGGTTGACGCCGGTGACGATCTCGATGCGGCCGGTCTCGAGGAACGAGAGGCTGAGATTGCTCGGCGTGCCGCCGAACATGTCCGTGAAGATGATCACGCCGGGGCAGGAGCTGCAGATGCGCTCGAGGGCCAGGCGGATCTTTTCGCGGGCGTCGTCGACGGAGTCGTTCCACTCCAGCGGGACGGCCTCGATGCCGCTGACGTCGGCTTCAATCTGCTGCGCTGCTTTGAGGAGCTCGTAGGCGAGCTTTCCGTGGGTAACGATGAGAGCACCGATCATTGCGTGAGGATGATAGCCGAAGGGGCGGGGGCGGTTTTCGGTTTTTGGTTGTCGGTTTTTGGTGCTGCGCTGCGCGGAGCATTCGTGTCGCGCAGCACCAAAAACCGACAACCAAAAACCGAAAACGCCTTTCTCTCCTCCTATCGTGCCTTGTCCCTGTGGACGATCTCCACGGAGTACCCTTCCTCCACGAGCTCGTCGTGGAGGCGCTGGCCGATGGCCACGCTGCGGTGTTTGCCGCCGGTGCAGCCGACGCCGATGGTCAGGTAGCTCTTCATTTCTTTCTCGTAGCCGGGGAGCACGTAGCTCACGAAGTCGTACAGCCGCTTGTAGAACTCGTCGTACTGCGGTTGCGCCTTCAGGTACTCCACGACCTCGGGGTCGAGCCCCGTCTTGGGACGCAGCTCCGCGACGAAATGGGGATTCGGCAGGAAGCGCACGTCGAACAGCAGGTCGAGGTTGTACGGCAGGCTGTGCTTGAAGCCGAAGGTGATGATGGTGACGAGCATCGACGGCCTCTCGCCCGGCAGCGAGAACCGCCGCAGGATCTCGGCCTTCAGCTCGTGAACGGAGAACGCCGAGGTGTCGAGCACCATGTCCGACAGCGACTTCACTTCGGTGAGCGCCTCGCGCTCTTCCTGGATCGCTTCGACCACCGGGCGGTCTTTGGCCATCGGGTGCGGGCGGCGCGTCTCGGAGTAGCGGCGCGCGAGCACCTCGTCCGAGGCTTCGAGGAAGATGAGCATCGCGTGCGGCGCGCGCTTCTTGAGCCGCGAGCGGTAGAACTCCGGGAAGATCGTCGCGAAGTCGTGCGTCCGGACGTCGACGACGATGCCGACGCGCTCCGCATTTTCGTGCGCGGTGACTTCATCGAGATACGGCTCGATCAGCTCGATCGGCAGGTTGTCGGAGCAGTAAAACCCGAGGTCTTCGAGGGTCGACTGCACGTAGCTTTTGCCGGAGCCGGAGAGGCCGGTGATGATGACGAGGTACTCGGGGGAATTCGCAGTGCTCATCGCTGGCGGCGCGTCCTATCCAGCACGTCGGGGGCAAAACGCGTGCGCGTGTGGGAGCTGCGGAGCTCCGAGCTCGCCACTTCGTTGAAGTTCGTGTGCGAGAGCGTGTCGCTGATACTCCCCTGCCGTGCGATCTGTTCGTCGATGCGGCGCGTGAACTCGCGCGCGGAGTCGTAGCCCTGCAGTTTCATGAGGTGATTGCGCGCCGCGACTTCGACGAGCAGCGCGAGGTTGCGGCCTGACGCGACGGGCAGGCGGACGTACGGCTTGGAGACGCCGAGGAGCTCGTACGTTTCGCCGCTGATGCCGAGGCGGTCGTACTCGGTGCCCTCGACCCACTTCTCCAGCTTCACCACGAGGTCGATCGGCTTCACGTCGCGGGTCGAGGCGACGCCGAAGAGGTCCTTCACGTCGATGATCCCGATGCCGCGCAGCTCCATGTGGTGGCGCAGCAGGTCGTTGGAGTAGCCGAGGAGGACATCGTTCGGATGGCGCTTGATGACGACGAGATCGTCGGCGATGAGACGGTGTCCGTTGGCCACGAGATCGAGGGCGCACTCGGACTTGCCGATGCCGGAGTCGCCGAGGAGGAGGACGCCGATGCCGTAGACGTCGAGGAGGCCGGAGTGCATCGTCAGCCGCGGCGCCATGATCTCCTCGAGCACGTACGTCGTGCGCGTGATGGTCGTCGAGGACATGGCCGTCGTGGAGAAGAGCGGCACGCCGCGCTTCTCGCATTCGTGGCGGAACTCCTCGAGCGGCGTGATCCCTTTCGTGACGATCATGCAGGAGACGTCGAGGCCGGCCACGTCGCGGATGCGCTTCTCGCGGAGGCGCGGCGGCAGGCTCTGGAGGTACTTGATCTCCGACTCGCCGATGATCTGCACGCGCCACTGCTTGATGTACTCGTAATAGCCGGCGAACGCGAGTCCCGGCTTCTGCACGCGCGGCCGGGCGATGGGACGTTCGAGCCCATCGTCACCGGTGATGATCTTGAGCTGCAGATCGTCGAGCTCCCCCGAGAGCAGCGCGTTGACGTTGGTCTGGACGAAGTCTTCGTCGCGGAGGTTGGCCATTGGGGAAATGATAGCGGTTGTTGGTTGTCGGTTTTCGGTTTTCGGTTGGTGATGCCCCGCCCCACCGCACAGCGGAGCACCGAAAACCAACAACCGAAAACCGACAACCAAAACAAAAAGGCGGCCCGCGGGCCGCCCTTCGCGAACGCCTGAGGCGCCTTCGTCAGAACTCGGGCGCGATCAGCCCGAGGTTGTTGTCCTGGCGCTTGTAGAGCACGGCCACTTGATCGGTGTCGATGTCGCGGAAAACGATGAACTCGTTTTTGGACTCGTCGAGGCGCAGAGCGGCCTCTTCGATCGACATGGGACGGATGGGGAGGTTGTTCGACTTGATGATGCGGGGACGGGTGTCGCCGTCGTCGGAGCTCGACTCGGTGAGGTTGCCCGGCTCGAGCACCTGCACGGCCCACTCGGTGATGTCCGGCGTGTACATGGCGCCGTTGCCTTCGTTGCGGTGATGGTCGCGCAGCTTCTTGCGGTTCTTCTGCGCCTGGCGCTTCAGGTGGTCCATGGCGGCGTTGACGGCGTCGGCCATCGACTCGTCGGACGTCTGGATGGTCTTCACGTCGTGGTCTTTGCCGACGATGAAGATCTCGCAGATGTTGCGGTACTTCTCGACCTGGAGGACGACGCGGACTTCGATGACGTCGTCGAAGAGCTTCTCCTGGATTTTTGCGAGCTTGCGCTCGACCAGCTCGCGGATGTCGGGTGTCACCTCGAAATTGCGGCCGGAGATCTCGGTTGCCACTACTGCACCTCGGTTTAGAGAATTTGGGTATAGAGAATTTAGAAGATCTGTTTGCGATCCGTCGATGACGGGATGTTCAGTTCGTCGCGGTATTTCGCGACGGTTCTTCGTGCAATGTTGATTCCCTCATCATTCAGGATCTTCATGATTTTGGAATCCGACAGCGGCTTCCGCGGATCCTCGGCTTCGATGTAGCCCTGGATCTTCTTCTTCACCGTGAGGCTGGAGATGTCCTCGCCGGTGTCACTGTCGATGCCGCTATGGAAGAAATACTTCATGAGGAAGAGGCCGCGCGGCGTGTGCATGTACTTGTTGGACACGACACGGGAGACCGTCGACTCGTGCATCTGGATGTCGTCGGCCACGTCGCGGAGGACGAGGGGGCGGAGGAAGTCGATGCCGCGCTCGAGGAACTCGCGCTGATGCTTCACGATCGACTCGGCGACCTTGTAGATCGTCCGCTGCCGCTGGTCGAGTGACTTGATGAGCCAGACGGCGGAGCGGATCTTGTCCTTGATGTAGTTGACGGTCTCGCCGTCGGACTTGGAGTCCATCGAGTTCAGCATGGCGCGGTAGCTGCCGTTGATGCGCAGCTTCGGCATGCCGTCCTCGTTGAGGACGATGATGTACTCGTCCCCCACCTTGTGCACGTAGACGTCGGGCTCGACGTAGATCGCGCGCTCGTTGGAGTACTTGCGCCCGGGCTTGGGGTCGAGATGCTTGATGATCTCGACGATGCCCTCGAGCGTCTTCATGTCGATCGACAGCGCCTTCGCGATCTGCACGAATTTGCGCTGCATGAACTCGTCCCAGTGATCGCGGATGATCACGTCGACGAGCGGCACTTCGACCTCGAGGAAGTCGAGCTGCAGCAGGAGGCATTCGCGGAGGTCGCGGGCGCCGACGCCGATGGGGTCGAGCGTCTGCACCGTCTGGATGGCGTCTTCGACTTCCTTTGCGCCGTAGCCGCCGGAGGCCATGATCTCCTCGCTGGTGGCGCGGAGGTAGCCGTCCTCGTCGATGTTGCCGATGATGAAGCCGGCGATCTCCTTGATGCGCGGAGAGGCGTCGGACATCGAGAGCTGCCAGCTCAGGTGGTCCGAGAGATTGGGCGGACGCGTGAGAGTGTTCTCGATGGGGAACTCTTCATGCTCCTCCCCCATCCCGCGGGGGTTGTAGCCGTACTCGATGTAGTCCTGAAAGTAGGCGTCGTAGTCGATCTCGTCGAACGAATCCTTCTCTTTCTCCTGCACCTGGTCGGCGGGCTTGGACTCCTCGGTCTCACTCTTCGCTTCGGCCGTCTCTTCCTGCTGCGATTCCTCTGCCTTGGCCTCTTCGGCGGTTTCTTCGAGCAGCGGGTTTTCGAGCAGCTCCTGGTTGAGCACTTCCTGAAGCTCGAGTTTCGACAACTGCAGCAGCTTGATCGCCTGCTGCAGCGAAGGCGTCATGATGAGTTTCTGCGAGAGCTTTAAATGTAATTTCTGTTCGAGTGCCATGGTCCGGTCAACTTCTTCGGGATTCGGCCTCAGTCAGTGCAGGTTGAATGTCTCGCCCAGATAAATCCGCCGGACCTCTGCATCAGCCGAGAGACTTTCCGGCACTCCCTGCCGGAAGATCTCACCCTCTTTAATGATGTACGCGCGATCGGTGATCTTCAGTGTTTCCCGCACGTTGTGATCCGTAATGAGGATACCGATACCACGTGCTCGCAACTGGGAAACAATTCGTTGAATCTCGAAAACGGCAATTGGATCGATTCCTGCAAACGGCTCATCTAGCAAGATGAATGCCGGGTTGATCGCCAGCGCCCGGGCAATCTCCACGCGACGCCGTTCTCCCCCCGACAGAGCATACGCCCTGCTGCGCGCAATGTGGGTCACGCCGAACTCTTCGAGCAGGGCCTGGGTGCGCCGCTGCCGCTCCGCCGCCGGCAATCCCATCGTCTCGAATACCGACAGCAGGTTCTCCTCGACCGTCAGTTTCCGGAAGACCGACGCCTCCTGCGGCAGGTAGCTGATGCCGCGCTGCGCGCGCAGGTACATCGGGAGCTGCGTGATGTCGTCCGCACCCAGCGTGACGTTGCCGCCATCCGGGCGCACCAGTCCGACGATCATGTAGAAGGTCGTCGTCTTGCCGGCGCCGTTCGGTCCGAGCAGCCCGACGATCTCCCCCTGGCGAATCTCCACGGTGACGTCGCGGACGACCTTTCTCCCCTTGTAAACCTTTTCGAGATGCGTCGCCGCGAGGCGGAGCGACGTCGCTGGTGCGGTATTCGCCATCGGGTTGCGGAATGTAGCACATGCGCGCGAACGCGCCGGTGGCGTGAACGTTCCTGTGGTGAACGCGCCTTGGGTATGCGGGGAATGGGAAATAGGACCTATGGGACCTATAGGACAGATGGGCCTGCGGACCCTGGGTGCCGTGGTCGTGGGAAAACGCTTCGCGTCGGCGGAGCCGTTCCGCGTCAACAGCACCCAGGGTCCGCCAGGCCCATAGGTCCTATTGGTCCCATAGGTCCCAGTGTTTTCCCCCGCACACCCACGGCACGTTCACGTGGCGCGTTCCCGCCCCGCCCTACCCCTCGTGCTTGTACGTCCCCTGCGTGGGCTGCGTGGGGCTGACCACCTGCACCTTGTCGCGCGCCAGGTCGAACACGATCTGCTCCGCTTTGATCGAGCCCTTCGGGTCGGTCAGCACCGCGGGAGAGCCGGTCACGTAGATCATCTTCTTCTGCACGAGGTACGTGGCCTTGTCGCCGGTGCCGGTGCGCTGCGTCGGCAGCTCCTTCACCACCACTTTCTGCTCCGCTTCCACGCGCTCGATCTTGCGGTTGCCGTCGAAGAAGAGCGTCGACTTCTCCGCCGTCACGGTGCGCCCTTCGTCGATGATGCTGACGTTGCCGATCAGCTCCATCCGCTTGTCGCTCTTGCGCGCGATGAGCTGGTCGCTGGTCGACTTCAGCGGCACCTTCCGCACTTCCGTGCCGCTGTTGAACAACACGCTGCGCACGTTGCCGCGGGCGCTGATGACGTTCCCCATCCCCTGCACGTGCAGCTCGTTCGCCAGGATCGTGTTGATCGCCTGCCACGCCTTCACGTTGCCGGTGAAGATGGCGACGTTGTCCGCCTGCCTCATGATGAGCGAGTCGGCGTTGACGTAGACGGGCGTGCCGGTGGGAAAGAGGTTCGTCCCGTCGGCGGCGACGCCGTCACCCTTCGACTGCAGTTGCGCGATGACCGAGCCGGTCGCCTTCGCGGTCTGGCCGCGCGGCGAGAACTCGATCTGTTTCGCCTTGATCACGTTCCCTTCGCTGACGACCGTCGCTTCCCACCCCGGATCGGTCGTGAGGATGATCTTGTCGTTGGGGATGTCGTAGTGCGCGCGGAACGCGGTGGCGGTCGTCTTCGGGTCGCGGAAGCGGAACGCGCCTTCGAGGTACGCGTACATCGCGCGGTGCGCGTTCGGATCGAACGTGACGGTGGCGTGCTCGGTCGAGACCTCGCGCGTCGTCTCCGCGAACTCCTTCATCACCACGCCCCAGTCGGCCTTGATCTCGCGCACCGCCTTGTTCTGCAGCGCGATCCGGAAGCCGCGGGCGACGATGTCGCGCTTCGGCGGACCGTCGAGCACCGCGCGAGCCGGGTCGGCGCCGACGGCCTGCGCGTTGATCGCGTTGATGATGCCGTCGGGACCGACTTCGCTGAAGAAGCGGTCGCACGTGATCGTCTTGCGGCCGCCGAGGTCTTCGCCGGGGGCGAGGTTCGCGGCCATGACCATCTGGACCTTGCCGTCCCCTTCCAGCCCGACCAGCATCCGCCGCCCCTCGGTGAAGCGGCCGATGATGCGATCGGCGCGCAGCGAGTCGGCGGCGCGGTTCATCGTGACGTTGGCGGTGAACGTGACGTCGTTCTCGCGGCGGCGGAAGAAGCCCTCATCCCCCGCCAGGTCCATGGGCGCCTCGGCCGGCGACGCCGGAGCCATCGTGGCCGTGACTTTGTTGAACAGCTTCATCGTCTCGCCGGCGACGTCGAGGTCGAGCGCGCCGCCCTGGCCGTTCCAGCGATCGATCTTGAACGTCACCGGGATGTTGTTCGTCAGGCGGTTGCCGTCGAACTTGATCTCGGCGGTCTTGATCTCGACGCCGTCGCTCGAGGTGACGGTGACGCCGCCCTTCGCGTCCGCTTCCTTCGTCTCGCTGTTGAACTGCGCCGTGGGGCAGACGAGCTGGTAGGTCAGCCCGTTCGGGCGGTAGATCGTCAGGTCGACGCCTTCCAGCGTGACCCATTTCGATTGGTGGGAAACGAGGCGCGTGGCGCGGATGCGCATCACGACACGGCCGCCGATCGTCTGCGTGTCCTCGAACTTCACCGACTCGAGGGTGGCCTCGTCGCCGACGCGCGTCGTCGTCACCGGTTCGGCTTTGTTGCTGCCGCCCGGCCGGATGGTCATGCGCGTCCAGCTGAGGACGAGGATGGCGATGAAGCCAATGAAGACGATCGGCAGCGCGATGCGGAGAACTCGGATGGTGCGCTGCATGTTCAGTCAGTAACAGCACTTGTGCGGATTTCGTTCCGGGAATGCGGGGGCCACGGGCGAATCCTGACGGCGCACGAATGTTACGTATCTGTCCCATCGGGAGCGGGTCTTTCCTCCGGATTTCCGTTACGATCGGCTCATGCGTACGAGAGTGCTCATCGTTCTCCTCACCGTCACGCTCGCCACCACGGCGGTTCCCCAACAGCCGGCGCAGAACGAGAAAGCCGTCGACCTCCTCACGCAGATCAAGGGGAAGGAGCACCTCCCCGCCGGCGAAGTCTTCAAGAACGTGACGGTGCTGAAGTCGATCCCCGCCGCCCGCTTCCTCCGCATCATGGACCAGGGCTGGTCCCGCGCCCTCGGCGTCCCCTGCGAGCATTGCCACGTCGAAGGACGCTGGGACTCGGACGAGCTGCGCGCCAAACGCGCCGCCCGAGAAATGGCCATCCTGACCGCCGAGCTGAATCAGAAGCTCGGCAAGATGGAGAACCTCGACGGCGAAGCCGTGGTGAACTGCGCCACGTGCCACCGGGGTGAAGTGGTGCCGGCTACCAAGTAGCCGATCGTCGACGTTGTCCGTCTTCTATCGACGTTGTCCGTTGTCCGTTTTCCGTTTTCCGTGCTCCGCTACGCGATGCTCACGGTGCAGCGGAGCACGGACAACGGACAACGGAAAACGGAAAACGCGTCTACCGCGGCGCGGCCGCGTCCACAATCACCAGTCTGGATCCCCGGTACGCATCGGGTTCCAACTGGAACAGCACATCCGCGGTGCCCTGCAGGATGGGGCCAAGTTCCTTCACCGACGGCCACAGCACCGCCGTCCCCCTCCCCGTGCCGTCTTCCAGCGACAGCTCGCAGCAATCCTCCGCGAACATGCGCGTGCCGGTGACGCGCACGCCGCGCATCAGGAACAGCGGCTGCGGGTTGCCGGCGCCGAAGGGCTGCAGCATTTCGTGCGCGGCGAGGAACTCCGCGTCCAGCTCCGCGAGAGTCAGGCAGCCGTCGACGCGCGCCTCGCGGCGGAACGCTTCGTCCGGGATCTTCGCGAATGCCGCGGCCAGCCGCTCCCGCAGCGCCGCGAGGTTGCGCCGCTCCAGAGAGAAGCCGCACGCGAACTCGTGGCCACCGAAGTGCGTGAACAGCTCGGCCACGCCTTCGAGCTGCTCGTGCAGGTTGATCGTGCCGATGCTGCGGGCGGAGCCGACGCAGCGCTCCCCATCGATGCCGATGGCGAGCGTCGGCCGGTGATGCCGCTGCGCGAGACGCCCCGCCGTCAATCCGAGGACGCCCTTGTGCCACCCTTCGCCGGCGAGGACGAGCACGCGCTCGCCGCCGGTGATCTGCTGCTCCGCCAGCTCACGGACCTGGCGCTCGATCTGCTGCCGCTCGGCGTTCATCCGGTCGAGCTCCGCGCAGAGCTCCCACGCCGCCTCTTCCGACTTCGCCGCGAACAGCTCGATGGCCGTATTCGCCGAGGCCAGACGTCCCGCGGCATTGATGCGCGGGCCGATCTTGAAGCCGACGTCCGTGGAGCGCAGCGGCTTCCCCGCCAGCCCGAGCCGCTTGAGGAGCGCGCGCAGGCCGTGGTTCTTCACGTCGGCGAGGCCGGCCAGACCGAGCGAGGCGATGGTGCGGTTCTCCCCCACCAGAGGAGCCACGTCCGCGATCGTCCCGATGGCGGCGATCTTCAGCAGCGAATCGATCGACATCTTCCGGTCGTGACGACGCAGCAGCTCGCAACAGAGCTTGAACGCCACGCCGACGCCGGCCAGCTCTTTAAAGGGATACGTGCAGCCCGGCTGCTTCGGATTCAGCACCGCCGCGGCCGACGGCAACTCGCCGGGCGGCAGATGATGGTCGGTGATGATGACGTCGATGCCGCGCTCCAGCGCGTGACGGACCGGGTCGATGCTCGTGATTCCGCAATCGACGGTGATGACGAGCCGCACATTGCGATCGACGAGCACGCGCTCCAGCACTTCGGTCTTCAGCCCGTAACCGTCGAAGAGCCGGTGCGGCACGACGAAATCGACGTCCGCGCCGAGCGCGCGCAGCACGGTCTGCAGCAGGACGATCGATGTGACGCCGTCGACGTCGTAGTCGCCGTAGATGACGACCGCCTCGCCGTCGCGGATGGCGCGCGTGATCCGCTCGCACGCATGATCGATCCCGTGGATCGTCGAGGGATCGTGCAGGTCGCCCAGCTCCGGCGCCACGAACCGGCGGAACGCCTCGCCGTCCTCGACCCCGCGGCGGATCAGCACCGACCGCAACGTGGCGTTCGCCAGCGGCAGACGCGGATTATCCGGGGGAACGTCAGCGAGAACCCAGGAGTCGTGGATCACCACCGGCAGCCTAGCAGTTTTCGGTTTTCGGTTTTCGGTTTTTGGTGCTGCGCTTCACGACGCTTCGCCGCGTAGCGCAGCACCGAAAACCAAAAACCGAAAACCGAAAACCGGCGGCGCGGGGGCTACAGCCTTTCGAACACACCCATCTTGCGGAACTTCTTATAGCGCTCTTCCGGCAGGGCGGACGGCTTCAGCTTCTTCAGCTCGAAGAGGCCCTTTTCCAGGTACGGCGCCAGGCGCTCGGCCGCGCCGACGGGGTCGCTGTGCGCGCCGCCGTTCGGCTCGGGGACGATCTCGTCGATGATGCCGAATTTCTTGAGGTCCTGGGCGGTAATGCGCATCGCGGCGGCCGCATCGGGTGCCGCGGCGGAGTTCTTCCAGAGGATCGCCGCGCATCCCTCGGGGGAAATGACCGAGTAGACGGCGTGCTCGAGCATGTAGACGCGGTCGCCGACGCCCAGCGCCAGCGCTCCGCCGCTGCCGCCTTCGCCGATGACGGAGATCAGCACCGGCACTTCGAGGCCGGCCATTTCGCGCAGGTTCACCGCGATCGCTTCCGCCTGGCCGCGCTCCTCGGCGCCGAGGCCGGGGTACGCGCCCTGGGTGTCGATGAAGCAGAGGATGGGGAGCTTGAACTTCTCCGCCAGCTTCATCACCCGCAATGCCTTGCGGAACCCCTCGGGTCGCGGCTGCCCGAAGTTGCGGTAGATCTTGTCTTTCGTGTTGCGGCCCTTCTGGTGCCCGATGACGCAACACGCCTGGCCGCGGAAACGGCCGAAGCCGGCGACGATCGCCGGGTCGTCGGAGAACTTCCGGTCGCCGTGGATCTCGCTCCACTCCTCGATCAGGTGCGCGATGTAATCGAGCGTGTACGGACGCTGCGGGTGACGCGCGACGAGCGTCTTCTGCCACGGCGTGAGGTTGGCGTAGATTTCAGTCGACACTCTGGTAAGCTTCTCGTGGAGCTGAGCGATCTCAGCTACGCGTGCGGGCTCGGCATCCATCGAGGAAAGCTCCTCGATCTGACGCCGGATCCTGAGTATCGGCTCTTCGAACTGCTGTGGGTCGGCGCTCATCGCCCGTGACGCTAACAAATGAACGTGCATGCTGGCAACTGAACCGACAAACGAACAGCCCGCCGAGCCATCCCCGAACTCCCCCTGGATCGAGGTCTGGGGGCAGAACGAGCGGATGCGCCACATCCCCACCACCACCTGGATGATCGCCAAGCTGGACGGCGACCTGCGCCAGCGGATCGACAAGCTGTGGTCGCCGTTCGCCGGCGACGCGCCGCACGGCGAGTTGGAGCAGGAGTTCCGCGCGCTCTGCCGCTCGCTGGCGCGGCTGGCCGACGTCGCCCGGCACTCTCGCAACAACCATCCGCCCAACGACCTCGGCCACCGCATCCACTGGGAGCTGAACCACGCCGTCTCGTCGCTTCAGTCGCTCGACGCCGATCTGATCGGCCGCCGCTACCCGATGCAGACGCACGAGCGCTCCAAGGGCGAGCCGCTGTACGCCGCCCTTCTCACCGTCATCGGCCACGTCCAGAAACTGCTGCCGCTCGTGCGCGAGGTCGATCCCGGCATCGATGAGCGGCTGTACGAGGGGCTGGTCCACCTGGAGAACCCGGTCGACGACCGGATGCTGCGCCCCATTGCCTGACGCGGTGACGATCCGGCGCGGAGACGTCCGCGATGCGAAGACGCTGTCCGATTTCGGCCGGCGTGTGTTCGCCGCGACCTTCGCCAAAGACAACACCCCCGAGGACATGGCGGCGTTCCTCTCGCGCTGGTACACCGCGGCGCAGCAGGAGGCGGAGCTGGCGGAGCCGTCGCTCGTGACCCTGCTCGCGGAGCTCGACGGCACGCTGGCGGGGTTCGCCCAGCTTCACCGCGGCACGGCACCCCAATGCGTCACCGGCTCTGAGCCGGTCGAGATCGCGCGCCTCTACGTCGACCCGGAGCATCACGGCCGCGGCGTGGCCCACGCCCTCATGGAGTCCGCCCTCGACGCCGCCCGCAACCTTGGCGGGCAGACCGTCTGGCTCGGCGTGTGGGAGCGCAACCCCCGCGCGATCCGCTTCTACGAGAAGCACGGCTTCGTCGACGTCGGCAGCCAGCCGTTCCTGCTGGGCAACGACCTGCAGACGGATCGTGTCATGACACGCCCGTTGTGACCTCATAGGAGGTCACGCCGACGTCGACGTGGGGGTCTATCGACATCGACATGGGGCTCTATCGACGTCGACATGGGGCTCTATCAACGTCGACATGGGCCTCTGTCGACGTCGACATGGGGCTCTATCAACGTCGACATGGGCCTCTGTCGACGTCGACATGGGGCTCTATCAACGTCGACATGGGCCTCTGTCGACGTCGACAT
>DASVEE010000030.1:0-51210 GCA_036380735.1 Thermoanaerobaculia bacterium
CCGTGCGTTTTCCACGGAGTGCCGTGCGTTTTCCACGGAGTGCCGTGCGTTTTCCACGGAGTGCCGTGCGTTTTCCACGGAGTGCCGTGCGTTTTCCACGGAGTGCCGTGCGTTTTCCACGGAGTGCCGTGCGTTTTCCACCCGTCGGTCTGTCACGGCCGCCGTTTCGCGGCCGCCATGCCGGAGACGATCCCAAACCAATACACCGCGTGGTGCATGGCGAAGGCAATGGGGATGAACGGCCACCAGCGCACCGGCAGCCGCGTGGCGCGGACACCGAGCAGGAACGTCAGCAGCGCGTACGGCAGCGCCACGAACGGCGCAAACAGCAATCCGATCAGGCCGGCCACCAGAAAGGCCTGAATGCGCGGGTTGCCGCGATGCGTCGCCGAGCCCTCGATCATCAGCTTCCCCGTCTTCACGCGGTACCGCCACCGCTGCCGCAGATACGGCCCCGGGAAGGCACGCCGGCGATGAAAAACGCGCACGTCGCCGTGGTAGACGACGCGACCCCGCTCCATCAGCTCCTCGAGCAGCCGCGTGTCCTCGCCGATGTAGCCGATGGCCTCGTCGAAGCCGGTGAACGCCTCGCGCCGTACGAATAGATTCACGAGTGCGACGTCGCTCGCGCGGCGCAGCTCGAACACGCCGCGACGGTTCTCGTGCGCCGCCACGCCGCTGCCGATGTAGCGCGTCGCCAGCAACGTATCGGAGATCAATTCCGGAATCGTGGAGTCCGGCGGCGCCGGGTCCGGGCCACCAAGCGCGAGCACGTCCGGGTGCTCGTCCAGATACGCCACCGCGTTCGCCAGCCACCGCGAATCGGCGATCGCATCGTCGTCGATGAACGCCAGGATCTCTCCCTGACTGGCGGAAACTGCTCGATTTCTACGAGTTGCGGGATTACGATTCGGCTCGACAACGTTCAGGACGCCGGTTTTGAGGAAGGGCAGACGCTCCGCCGAAACCACGATCAGCTCGAACGGGAACGGCGCATTCTGAGCCATCACTGACGCGATCGCCCGTTCGGCGTCGCCGCCGACCCGCTCGACCGGCATGATCACGCTGACTTTCATCACACTATGAAGCTTATCGTTCAAATCCCCGCCTTCAATGAAGAGGCGACGATCGCGCAGGTCCTGCGCGACATTCCGAAGAAGATCGACGGCATCACCTCGATCGAAACGCTCGTCATCGACGACGGCAGCAGCGACAAGACGGTCGAGGCGGCGCGCAAAGCGGGGGCGAATCATATCCTCCAGCTCCGTACCCACCGCGGTCTTTCCGCCGCTTTCGTCGCCGGCATCGACGCCGCCCTCCGCCTCGGCGCCGACCTCATCGTCAACACCGACGGCGACAACCAGTACGCCGGCGCCGACATCGCCAAGCTCGTCTCCCCCATCGTCAAAGGCACCGCGGAAGTCGTCATCGGCGATCGTGAGGTCGCGAAGTCGCCGCACATGTCGGGTTTCAAGCGCACGCTGCAGCGCCTCGGCAGCTGGACCGTCGGACTCGCCTCCGGTGTCGACGTCGCCGACGTCACCAGCGGCTTCCGCGCTTTCTCGCGCGACGCCGCGATGCAGATCAACGTCTTCAACCCCTTCACCTACACGCTCGAGACGGTCATCCAGGCGGGCAACCGCAATCTCGGCGTGCAGACCGTCCCCATTCGCACCAATGCCCCGACGCGTCCTTCGCGTCTCTTCCAGGGCGTCGGCACCTACATGCGCAAGTCCATCACCACCATCTTCCGTATCTACACGCTCTACCGGCCGCTGAAGACCTTCTTCGCCATCGGCTCGCTGCTGATGCTCGGCGGCGTCGCCCTCGGCGCGCGGTTCCTCTGGTACTACGTGCAGGGCGACCGCGGCGGCCACATCCAGTCGCTGATCCTCGCCGCCGTCTTCCTCATCACCGGCTTCCACACCTGGCTGATCGCGCTGCTCGCCGATCTCATCGCGGTGAACCGGCGCATCAGTGAGGACATGCTCATCCGCATCAAGCAGCTCGAGTCGCCGGCGCGCGCGCCGCGACGGGAGCAGCGGGAACGGGAGCGCGAGCGCGACCGGGAACGTCCGCCGCTGCCGCAGCCGCAACGCAAGCCGGAGCTGCCCAGAGTCGCCACGGCGAAGCCCGCAACCGCGAAGCCGGCCGCTCCAGCAGCCGCGTCCACGCAGTGGGTGTGGCTGCTCGACGAAGACAAGCTCGAGAACCGCGGCGCCGCGAAACCGCCGGCCGCCGCGGCGAAGCCGGTCGTCCCCGCGATTCCCGAAGTGGACGAGGACGACGACACGGAAGAGTTGGACATGCCCGACCAGCCGGCGAATCCCGCCGGTTCCGGTGGCCCGGGTCGCCGTCGCCGCCGCCGTCGCGGAGGCGTCCGCCAGCACGCCGACCTCCCCGGCAACCGCGGCAAGCACCTCGCCGGCGGCGACCGCGAGCCCAGCGAATAGCGCTACACGTTCATAGGACTCATAGGACCGATAGGACCGGGCGCATTGGCCTCATGTCCTATCGGTCCTATTCGTTTGTGGTCTTTACGGCAGCGGGCGATTGACGATCTCCGGATCGATCGGCTCGCTGGTTGTCAGAGAAGTGGCCTGCACGCGCGTCCGGACGCCGTCAGTGTCCTTCGCCACCCACAGAATGTAGGAGTAGCTCTGTTCCGGATCGGAACCGTTGAGCGGCGTCTGTCCATACGCGACGTACGCGCGACGGTCCTCCACCGGATCGGTCAGCGGAGTCTGCGCGCTCGGCCGCGTGCCCGGCCAGTCATCGCCGAACTGCACGGCCATCTGGTCCGCGGGCGGATCCCAGTGGAGCCCCGGGCCGAGAATCCACATGATCCACTGGTCGTCACGCCAGATCGACCCCTCGTGTGGATCGACCGTGATCGTACCGGACTTGTCGAGCCTGATCAGTACATGTTGCATGGTGTCTACCCCTCTCTTTTTTCCGTGATGGCACTGAGATAGTCATGCGCGCGGTAGCCCGCGGCGGCGAGTTGCCCGATGGTCGTTTCGTCGCGCCGGCCGAGGAAGGCGAGGGCGCGGACGTGGAGGCCGCGGAGATCGGGATCCTGCTGGCGTCGCGCGAGCGGCTCGACCACCGCCTGCGCCTTCGTCCAGGCGGCACGCGCGGCGGCGGCGTCACCGCGTGCGGCGTGCGCTTCGCCGAGGGCGAGATAGCTCTCGGCGAGGTAACGGCCGGCGCCGGCGTCGTTCTGCGCGACGAGCACGTCCACCGCCTTCGAGGCGACGCGCGTCGCCTCGTGCGCATCGCCGGCAGCGACGAGCGCGCGTGCATGCAAGGCCCGGATGACCGCGAGGTCACGATGCCACGACCGCCGTGTCGGATCGCGCGCGATCAGCGGCTCGATCAGCGCTTCGGCGCGGCGGAACGTGGCCAGCGCTTCGGCTGCGCGCCCTTCGATGCGCAGCAGGTTGGCGACGCGCATCTGCACGATCGCCAGATCGCGCTGCCATTCGACGTTCTCCGGATCGCGCGCGCGCAGCTCGGTATCGATGGCGAGCTCGCGCTGACGCAGGTCGAATGCGGCGCGTGTCTCCCCCATCACCTCGAGCACCGTCGCCAGATAGCTGTTGCTGTTCGCGAGACGCTCGCGCCAGAACGCGTTCTCCGGCGCCCTGGCGACGACCGCACTCCACATCGCCAGCTCTTTCTCGAAGTGCGCGCGCGCCGCGCGGAGATCGCCCATCGAGTAATGGACGTAGCCGATCTTGTTCAGCGTCGTTGCGAGATCCGCCTGCTTCTCCGCGCTCTCCGGCTCCGCGTCGAGGCGGGCACGCTTGATCGTCTGCGTCACCTCGTGGTGCGGCAGTGCATCGCGCAGGCGTCCCTGCGCTTCGAGGATCGTGGCGACGGAGCTGTGCGCGTACGCCTGCTCGAGCTGGTAGTCGGCGTTGGCGGGGTGATTCTTCGTCAGCTTCTGCGTCGCGGCGAGGTAATTCTCCAGATGCGCGAGCGCGCGCGGCAGCTCCCCCTGCAGGCGCAGGACATTGCCGATCCAGAAGTGCGCCGTCCCGGCCGTGAGCTGCGCCTCGGCGTGCTTCGCATCGCGCTGCAGTCCCGCTTCCGCGAGCTTCAGCGACTGCTGGAACGCGCGCAACGCCTCCGGCAGGTTTCCCTGTCCCATCCGCACTTCGCCGAGCTGGCTGAGCGCCTTGCTGTTGCGGAGGATCTCCTCGAGGGAGAGTTGCGCCGGATCGAGCGATGCGATGTGCGCGAGCACACGCTCCGAGACGTCGTCGAGGATGTCGAGGCGGCCGACCGGCTCGAGCTTCTTGCGCAGGTCGCCCACCATGAAGCTCATCAGGTCCTCGGCCTGCGCGCGGCGCAGCTCCGCTTCCGCACGTGCGTGCTGCAGATCGACCGTGTAGCGCCACGTGCCGAAGGCGATCAACGCCACGACCGCCGCCGCGGCCGCGCGCTGCACGATTCGCTTCGGCTTGCTCACGATGTGTGCGAGACGCGCGACGACGTCGACCGCGGTGGGGCGATCCGACGGCGCCAGCGCCTTGAGGTCGCCGATGAGGTTCGCCACGTCGCGCTCGCGGCGCGGCAGATTCACCGGCAACGACTCGCCGCGCGCTGCCTTCAGCATGATCTCGCGTCCGCTGGCGCCGGCGTCGTACGGCTCCTTCCCGGTGAAGATGACCTGCATGAGGAGACCGAACGAATACATGTCGCTCGCGGGCGTGAGCGTCTCGCCGCGCGCCTGCTCTGGGCTCATGTAGAGCGGCGTTCCCATGGCGATGCCATGCGCGGTCGCGACCGCCGTGCGGATCGTATCCGCATGCATGATGCTGACATCGGGCGCGGCGACCGCGAGCCGCTGCGTCGTTGCCGCGGCGAGCCAGCGCGCGAGGCCGAAGTCGAGCACTTTGACTTCGCCCGCCGGCGTGAGCATCACGTTCTCCGGCTTCAGGTCGCGATGCACGATCCCCGCGCGGTGCGCCATCACCAGCACGCTCGCCACCGCCGCGGCGATGTCGAACTTCTGCGCGCGCGTCAGCCCGTCGAGCAGCGCATGCTGCAGCGTCTTCCCCTCGATGTATTCGAGGACGAGCAGATCGACGTCGCCCGTTTCCAGGTAGTCGTAGATGCGGCAGATGTTCGGATGATCGAGCTTCGACAGCGCCCGCGCCTCGCGCAACAGCCGTTCGCGCGCCTCGGCATCGATGCGCTGCTCGCGATGCAGAACCTTCAGCGCAACCTTGCGCTGCAGCGTCTCATCGAACGCGGCATACACGTCCCCCATCCCGCCCTGCCCGACGAGATCGACGACACGAATGTGCCCGAAGCGTCTTCCGACCAGCTCCATCGCGCTCTTCCGTTTTGTAGGTGACCCGCGCGAATTGTAGCGCGGAGGATGGAACGATGGGACGGATAGGACGAATGGGACAGATGGGACGAAGGGGAAGATGCGTGCGGCTGTGACTGGTGATCGCCGCGGCATCGCGCAGCCGCAGTCCCATAGGTCCCATTCGTCCTATCGTTCCCCAGTGGCTACGCGTAAGCCGCCACGAAGTGCGCGCTCAGCTCCGCGGCCAGCGACAGTTGAAACGGTACGTGAACCAGCGGGTGGATCGCGTTGTAGGTGTGGCTGGCGTTCTTCACGATGGCCAGCGAGACGTCGTGCGCCTGCGCGGCGATGCGTTGCGCTTCATTGACCGGCACGCTTTCGTCGCGCTCGCCGTGGAGGACGAGCAGCGGGACGCGCAGGCGGGACGCGGCGGCGAGAATGTCGAGCCGCTCCGCGTTTGCTTCGTAGTCGTCGAGGATCGCCGGCCCCATGCGCATGATCTGTTTCGTGCGCGCGTTCTCGACGTCCATGTGCCCGTCGGCGCGCCAGCGGCGCTTCGTCTCCTCATCCCAGCGGTCGGCGTTGGAGATCGCGCTCCACGTGATCACTCCTTCGAGATGCGGGACCTGGTCGGCCGCCAGCAGTGCGACACCGCCGCCGCGGGAGTGCCCGAGGAGGAAGGTGGAGAGCGTGGGGAAGCGCTGCTGGGCGTGGCGCGTGACGCGGAGCAGATCGCGCACCTGCGTCGAGTACGTGTCGCCCTCGAATAGGTCGAGGCGCTCGAACGACTCAGGGTTCTCGCCGATCCCCGAGCGCGACATGTTGAAGCGGCAGACCGCGTAACCGGCGCGGCAGAGCCGTTCCGACAGCCAGGGGAAGAAGCCCCAGTCCTTGAAGCCCTTCCAGCCGTGAACGAGGATGACGAGAGCGCGCGGCGAGTCCGGAATCTCGAAATCGCCGCGGATCGGCAGTCCTTCGTCGGAGTCGATTAGAAAGTGCACTAGTGCCTCGTACCGATTGTTTCGATCGGTGATTTGCGTGCGCCGGTGGACCGGCTGCGAGACAACGCGACGAGACGATGCGGGGCCATCGTTGAGGAGCGGTGACGAAGCAGACGGTTCGCCGCCGCCGCAAAGCACCGATCGAAACAGTCGGTTCGAGGCACTAAACGTTGAAACGGAAGAGGATCACGTCGCCATCCTGGACTTCGTATTCCTTTCCTTCGCTCCGCATCTTTCCGGCCGCGCGAGCAGCCTGTTCGCTGCCGCACGTCACATAGTCATTGAAGGCGATCGTCTCTGCGCGGATGAAGCCGCGCTCGAAATCGCTGTGAATCTTCCCCGCCGCCTGCGGCGCTCGCGAGCCGCGCTCGATGGTCCAGGCGCGCGCCTCTTTCGGCCCGGCGGTGAAGAACGTTTCCAGATCCAGCAGTTTGTATGCCGCACGAATGAGGACGTTGAGACCGGGCTCGTCCAGCCCCATCTCCCGCAGGAAGTCGGCGCGCTCCCCTTCCGGAAGCTGCACGATCTGTGACTCCAGCTCGCCACAGATGACGACGATCTCGCCACCCTTCGCGGCCGCGGCCTTGCGGACCTGCGCCAGCAGACGCGTTTCCTGCCCCAGCTCGTTCTCCGCGACGTTGGCCACGTAGAGCACCGGCTTGGCCGTGATCAGGTTCAGCTCGCGCAGCGCTTCCAGCTCTTCGGGGGTGAGTCCGGCGGCGCGCAGCGGCGTCCCCTTCTCCACGGCCGCGATGGCCTTCGCCAGCGCCTCCGCCTGAACGAAGTACTCCTTCTGGCCGACGCGAGCGAGGCGGGCGACACGGTCGTTCCGCTTCTGCAGCGCGTCGAGGTCGGCGAGGAGCAGCTCCGTCTCGATCACCTCGATGTCGCGCTCCGGATCGACGCTTCCCTCGACGTGCACGACGTTCGGGTCTTCGAAGCAGCGGACGACGTGGAGGATCGCGTCGGTCTCGCGGATGTTCGCGAGGAACTGATTGCCGAGGCCTTCACCCTTGCTGGCACCGCGGACGAGGCCGGCGATGTCCACGACCTTCAGGTCGGTGAAGATCGTCTGCTTGCTGCCGGCGAGCTCGGCCAGTTTCTGGAGACGGGGATCGACCACCGGCACGATGCCGATGTTCGGTTCGATGGTGCAGAAAGGATAGTTGGCGCTCTGCGCTCCTGCGGCGGTGAGCGCATTGAAGATCGTCGACTTGCCCACGTTCGGGAGGCCGACGATACCGACGGAAAGACCCATGCGTTGCTGTACTCCTCAGAGGTAACTGCGTCGGCCTCAACGGAATGCGGCAGAGGGGGATTCCCCGGGGATTGAGGATGAAGGCTTGAGGATTGAGGAACGCGTCGGAAGCAGCATTCATCCTCAATCCTCAATCCACACGCGCCGCCACCCTCCGCGCCCCTTCGACCGCTCCGATCAGCCCGACTTGCTCGTTCGTGATGAGATCGACCGGCATCGACTCCATCAGGCGCGAGAACCGTCCCTTGCGGCGGAACGCCTCGATGAACTTGCCGTCGGTGAACCAGCCGACGTTCTTGGCGGCGATCCCGCCGGCCAGGAACACCCCGCCGCGCGCCAGCACGCTCAGCCCCATGTTCCCCGCCTCGGCGCCGTAGATGTCGACGAACATGGCGAACGTCTTCGCCGCGATGGCGTCGCCCGCCTCGGCGAGCCCCGCGATGTCGGCCGGATCGCAATCGCCCCCGCCGAAGAACGTGTGGATGTTCTCGAGGCCCATGCCGGAGCAGACACGCTCCCAGCTCACGTGGCCCTCGTACTTTTCCATGAGCTGCAGGAGCAACCGCGCCTGCGCCTCATCCTGCGGCGCAAAGTCGCGATGCCCCCCCTCGGACGGAATGACGTGCCACTCGCCTCGCAGGTGATGGACGTACGCCTGGCCGAGGCCGGTGCCCGCGCCGAGGATCGCCAGCGGCGCGGTGCGGTCGCGCGGAGCCGCCTGCAACGGCAGCAGATCGCTGTCCGGCAAGAGCGGGACCCCGAGAGCCACGGCGTAGAAATCGTTGATCAGCGCGACGTGGCCGATCCCATGCGCCTGCTCCAGAGCATCTTCGACGAGCTTCCACCCAACGTTCGTGACCGTGGCCTCGCCGCCCAGCACCGGCCCCGCCACGGCAAAGCAGGCCGCATCGACGGGCGATTCGCAAAGCTGGAGGAACTCGCCGAGGAGTGCGTCGAACGTAGGATAAGCACCACTCTCGAAGCGCTGCTCCTGCGATGTGCGGCCATCTGCCTCCACACAGCGAAGGAGCGTCTTCGTCCCCCCGATATCACCGGCGATCAGGCGCATCGCGGCGTAGTGTATCAATCGCCCCACCCGCGACGACTGCCGCGTGTCTATAGGACCAATGGGACGAACTGGACAGATCCGACCGATGGCCCTCCGGCGCCGTCATTTGCCCCTTCGACACAATCAGCCGGTAATTCGCCGTTACTGGTCCGTCTAATACTCATGAATCGCGGAGTGAAACGTTGAGCGGGCCCACCCATCACGCCGGGCGTCAGTCTGGCCCGATATACTTCGGGCGATGCCGATGAACGGGGGCGATGAACCGCCGGCGGATCCGCCGCAGAGCCACGCCGTCCTCATCGAGGATGCGTACCGTTTCCATTCGGCGCTGCTTCGGGAGATCGCGGAAAAGAAGTTCCGGGTGCCGCGCGGCGACGCGGAAGGGCTCGTCAACGACGTCTTCCTCGCGCTGCTGATCCGCGGTACCGAGGTGCGGGAGCCGAGGAAATGGCTCATCGGCGCGGTGTGCCACGCCAGCCGCGGCTACTGGCGGGCCATGTCGCGCACGCTCCCGCTCCCTCCCGACATCGACGATTACGTCGATCCCCGCTCCTCGTCGTCCGAGGAGCAGATGGTCGACAGCATCACCGTCGCTGCCGCCCTGAATCAGCTCGGGCAGAAATGCCGGGATACCCTTCACATGTACTACATAGAGGGATACAGCGCCGCGGACATCGCGGAACGGCTCGACACCTCCCCCGCTTACGTCTCGCAGCTTCTGCATCACTGCCGGAAACGGCTGCGCGACATCTACATCCACCTCTCGACCGAAAGGAAGTCGTGAGTCCGCACTACGACGAAGACACGCTCTACGAGTACCTCGACGATCCTGCCGGATTCGCCGGCCGCCCCACGCTCGAGGCCCATCTCGCCGAGTGCGATCCCTGCCGCCGTGCGCTCGAGGAGCTTCGCGCGTTTGAAGCGGCCCTTTCTGACGACGAGCTTTGGGAGCTGGCCGATGCAGCGCGCCGGCACAGCGACGAGCCCTCCCCCATGACCGCCTTCGCGTCGCAACTGACCGCCGAAGATGCCGAGGCCGAGGCGATGCTCGCGCCGATCCTCGGCAGCCCCGCCGCCTTTCGCAATGCCGACGTGGCCGCGGCCCCGCTGATGCGGACGAGCGGCGTCGTGCGGAAACTCTGCGCGACCTCGCGCGGCCTTCGCGAGCGCCAGCCGATGCACGCGCTGACGCTGGCCGACGCCGCCATCGCCATCTCGGATCAGCTTCCGCGCGACCGCTACCCCGCCATCCTCGTCGACGAGCTGCGCGGCAACGCCTGGCTCGAGCGCGCCAACGTCCTCCGCTACCTCGGGCGCTACCCTGAGGCGCTCGACGCGCTCGACATCGCCCAGGCGCGGTTCGAGGAGACGCCGGTCGCCGCCTTCTCTGTCGCCCTCGTCGATTTCGTTCGCGCCGGCGTCTTCTTCAAGAGCGAGAAGCTCGACGACGCCATGCGCCTCGCCCGGCAGAGCGCGCGCACCTTCCGCCAGTTCGGGGAGGAAGAGCGTTACGTTCACGCGAAGCTGATCCAGGGCGGTGTCCTCTTTCACCAGCAACAGTTCGCTGAAGCGCTGGAGCTCTTCCTCTCCCTCATGGCCGTCGCCCGACGCCTCGGCGATGCCGCCACGCTGGCGCGCTTGTATTCGAACGTGGCCAACTGCCATCTCGAGCTGCGCGAGCTCTCCGCCGCCAGCGAAGCGTTCTCGCAGGCGCTCTCCCTCTATGAGGCGCTCGGCCTGGAGACGGAGCGGGTCCGGACGCGCTGGAGCCTCGGGCGCCTGCTGCTGCGGACCGGCAACGTGAACGACGGGATCGCCCGGCTCCGCCAGACGAAGACGGAGTTCGAGCAGCTCGGGGTGTCGACCGACGCGGCCCTCGTGACGCTCGACCTGATCGAGGCGCTGCTCGCGCGCGGCGACGTGCGCGACGCCCGGGCGCTCTGCAATGGACTCGTGAAAAGCTTCAGCGACGTGGGGATGACCAGCAACGCCCTCACGGCCCTCGCCTTCCTCAACGACGCGGTCGTCCAGGGCAGCGCGACCCCCGAGCTCGTACGCCACGTGCGGACATTCTTCGAGCAAATCAGCGGACACCTATAAGGTTCTGCCCCCCTCACGACACTCTACTTTTGAGGGGTCCCTCCATCAACCGGCGCAGGCCGGACAACGAAGGAGGGGTGTGCTGTGGAAATTCTGGTCTTCGCCGCCATGGTGGCGGTATACGCCAGTGTCATTTCCATCCCCGGCAGTTAGTCCGCTGCAGTTCTCTATTCGCCAGAAGAAAACCCTCTAACCGAGGTGGGATATGAGGGTTGGCCGGACACCGGATGCAGGGTCCCTTCCTCCAATTAGGGCACTCACCCCTGCATTCGGTCGTCCGGCTGTTGTTTTTGGGCGGCGCTTCTGCAGAATTGTCCGGCTGCGCCTTACCTCTGCCGCAATCTGTCGATAAAACGTGCGCCATGATCGAAGCACTCGTTCTTGCAGCCACGCTCACTCTTCCGCCGCAACAGTCCGATGCCGTCATCGGCGTCACCGCCGTCCACCTCGAATCGGGGCGCCGCATCAGCATCCGTGGCGGTGAGCGCTTCCCGATGGGAAGCGTCTACAAGTTCCCGATCGGCATCGCCGTCCTCAGGCAGGTCGATAGCGGCAAGCTGTCGCTGACGCAGGAGGTCACCGTCCAGCCGAAAGACTTCTATCCCCGCGGATGGAGCCCGTTGCGCGACGAAGCGAAGGGACAGCCCGTCACCCGCACCGTCGGCCAGCTCCTCGAGTTGATGGTCTCGATCAGCGACAACACCGCCTCGGATGTACTCCTCGCCCTCGTCGGCGGCCCGAAAGCGGCGACGCGGCCGAACGTCCGGATCGATCGCTCGGAAAAAGAGATCATGACCGACATCGCGAAGGACGGCGACGCCGCCTACGGCACCGATCCCCGCGACACCACCACGCCCGATGCGATGGCCGATCTCCTGGTCAGCTTCTGGAAGACGCGCGAAGGGCTCTCGCCCGCCAGCCACGCCCTCCTTCTCAAACACCTGACCGACAGCCCCACCGGCGAGCGGAAGCTGCGGGCCGCCGTCCCGGAGGGGTGGAGCGTCGCCCACAAGAGCGGAATGATGCCGCAGACGTCGAACGACGTGGGCATCCTGACCTCCCCGGACGGCAAGCACCACATCGTGATCGCGGTGTTCGCCAAGCAGTCGACGAGCGAGTACAAAGTCATCGATGCGGATGTGGCCGCCGTGACCCGCGCCGTCATTGCCCACTTTTTGCACTAGGCGTTGTGCAAGGAGACCTGCTGATGTTCCGCAAAAAACGTACTGATGGGATCGGCGCGATTGATGGGGACGAAGGCCGTGGCGTGCGCATGGGCGGTCGCGATGACCGTCCCCCCACCGGGTATCTCAATGAAGACATCGAAGATCTCGACGAGTTCCTGTTGACCGACGATGACGACGCCGACGCCAGCGAGCGACGGCGCGACCCGCTGCGCAAGAGGTAACGACGTGACGCCGGCGCAAGCCGGCGTCATTGTTTGGTTGTCGGTTTTCGGTTGTTGGTTTTCGGTGCTGCGCCGTGCGGACCCCCTCGGCTGAAAGCACCGAATCGCGCAGCACCGAAAACCGAAAACCAAAAACCGACAACGTTACTCTTCAAATAACCCGGCACCTCGTCTGCACTAGCGGCTCGGTGGAGACTTCAGCCGATGCGCACCCTGGCCACCTTCCTTGCGCTTGCCCTCGCCGCTACCGCGGGCGCTGATCAGAAACCCAGACTCGCCGACGGCTTCACCGTCGACGTCTTCGCGCGCGACCTCGAGCACGCGCGCATGCTCCTCGCCCTTCCCGACGGGACGGTGCTCGTCAGCCGTCCGAAGATGAACGACGTCCTCGCGCTGCGCGACACCGATGGCGACGGCCGCGCCGATCGCTTCCAGACCGCCGTCGCCTCGGTCGAACAGGCCCACGGGCTGGCCATGCGCGGCCGCACGCTCTACGTCGCCGGCGTCACGAAGATCGTCGCCGCGGTGAGGCAGAACGACGGCAGCTTCGGCACGCCGCGCGTCCTCGTCGACGATCTTCCCGACGGCGGCGCGCATCCGAACCGCACCATCGGCGTCGGCCCCGACGGAAAGCTCTACGTCTCTATCGGCAGCTCCTGCAACGAGTGCGACGAGACCAATCCCGAGCACGCCACGATGCTGCAGATGAACGCCGACGGCTCGAACCGCCGGATCTACGCGCGCGGTCTTCGCAACGTCGTCGGCTTCGACTGGCACCCGCAGACGAAAGAGCTATGGGGCGCCGACGACGGCGAGCTCAATCGCGTCGGTGACGGCCTCGATTACGGCTGGCCGCTCTGCACCGGCAAACAGCAGATCGTCGCCGCGCGCGGCGAGCCCGAAGGGACGACGAAAGCGAAGGTCTGCGGCGCCAGCGCGCCGTCGCTCCTCGAGCTCCCGCCGAAAGCCTCCCCTACCGGCTTCGTCTTCTATCGCGGCGAGGCCTTCCCCGAACCGTTCCGCAACGACGCGTTCTCCGTCTGGCGCGAGGAATCGAAGATCGTGCGCATCCGCTACAACGACGGCGCCGCGGCGTCGGTCGAGGACTTCGTCAGCGGCATCGATGGCCGCCTCGCCGGGCTCGCTGTGACCGAGGACGGCACGCTGCTCTTCAGCGACGATGCGAAAGGCGTGATCTACCGCGTGGCGTACGGCGCCGGCAACACGCTGCCGCCGTCGATGACATCGAGCGCGTCCGACGTGAAGCCGGTGCTCGCACGCATGTTCAAAGTCGACGGGCTCCGCGCGCCGGAGTCCGTCATCCACGACGAGGAACAGGACGTCTACTTCGTCTCCAACGGCGCCGGCTTCATCTCGAAGATCAGCCCGGAGGGGAAGATCGCGGCGCTCAGGTTCATCGACGGCCTGAACGCGCCGAGAGGGATGGCCATCCGCGGCCGCCAGCTCTGGGTCGCCGACGGCACGCAGATGCGCGCGTTCGACCGCACTACTGGCGACGCGATTCACACGCTCCCCGTCGCCGGAGCCGTCCTCCTCGCGGACGTCGCCCTCGGCAGCGACGGCGCCATCTACGTCACCGACATGGCCGTGCGCCTGAACGAGCGGAAGGAGCGCGTGCGCACCGGCACCGATCGCATCTATCGCCTGAACGACGACGGCGAGTTCGAGGTCGCGCTGACCGGCGAAGACCTCAACGCCCCGAACGGCATCGCCTGGGACGGCACCCGCTTCGTCATCGCCCAGAACTACGGGCGCGAGCTCCTCGCCTGGCGCCCCGGCACGCACCCGCGCGCGATCGTGCGCGGCCCCGGTGCGTACGAAGGCGTCGTCGTGCTCCCCAACGGCAGCGTGCTCGTCTCCAGTGGCCACGACGACGCCATCCACGTCGTCCGCGGCGATCGCCTCGAGCCGCTCTTCGCCAGGCGCCCCACACCCGCCGACATCGGCTTCGACGCCAAGCGCAACCACCTGCTGATCCCGTCGACGAACGGCGACTGGCTGGAAGCGTGGAAACTCCCGCCGATGGAACTGCGAGAAGCGACCACTTCGCGCGGGGACGATGAACCGGAGTACGCGCTGAAGGACACGCCGCAATAGGACGAGCACACAGGTGTTCTGTTCGTCCCCTAGGTCCTATTCGTCCTATTGGTCCTATCGGACTGGTACCATCCGCCGCGCATGCCTGCATCGGACATTCGGCTCATCGTCAGCGACGTCGACGGCGTCTGGACTGACGGCAAGATCATCTACCTCGGCGAGCAGCGCGAGATCAAAGCCTTCAACGTGCGCGACGGCCTCGCCGTGAAGCTCGCCCAGAAGGTCGGCATCACTGTCGCGGTCGTGACCAGCCGCCGTTCCCCCGCGCTCGAACGGCGCACGCGCGAGTTGGGGATCACGGAGCTCCGGCAGGGCGCCGTCAACAAGCTGGAAGAGACCGAGCGGCTCGCGGCAAAGTACAACCTCGACCTCAGGAACGTTCTCTACGCGGGGGACGATCTCCCCGACCTGGGGCCGATGACGCGTGTCGGCATCGCGGCCGCGCCGTCGGATGCGGCACCCGAGGTGCGTGCGGTGGCAACGTGGAAGCTCGAAAGGGCCGGCGGCCGTGGCGCGTTCCGCGAAATCGTCGAGCGTCTCCTTCGCGAGCGTGGCGACTGGGAAGCGCTCGTGCAGGAGTTCGTCATTGGCAGGCCCGAGGCTTCGAGCATTTAGGACGCGCGTCGTGGTGCGCGTGCTGCTCGGGCTGGCGAAGCTCGGCAGACGCATTCCCCTGCGCGCCGGCCGCGCCTTCGGCCGTGCCCTCGGCACGCTTGCGTGGCACGTCGTGCGTCGCGAGCGCCGCAAGGCGTTGCGCAACCTCGCCATCGCCTTCCCCGACTGGAGCGAAACCCAGCGCGAACGAACCATCCGCGCGATGTTCCGCCACCTCGGCATGTCGCTCTTCGAAGTCCTCTGGCTGCCCAACTTCAATGCGGCGCAGCGCGAGCGGACCACCATCGTCGAAGGAATCGAGCCGCTGCTGAAGCTCATCGACGAAGGACGCACCGTGATGGCCTTCACCGGTCATTGCGGCAACTGGGAGTGGCTGGCCACGACCGTCGCTAGCTACGGCCGCCCGCTGACGGCGATGCAGCGCGAGCGCGACGAGACGGAGGTCAACGAACTGATCACATCGATCCGCGCGAGCGCCGGCATCCGCACCGTCGACCGCGGCTCGGCCGCCGCCGGTCGCGACATGATCCAGGCGCTGCGCAAGCCCGGCATGATGGCCTTCCTCATCGATCAGAACATCCGCACCGAAAGCGTCAAGGTCCCGTTCTTCGGCATCCCCGCGCTGACGCCGATCGGCCCGGGCAAACTCGCGGTGCGCATGGAGCTGGTGTGCGCGTCGATGTTCATCGAGCGCCGCCCCGACGGCATCCAGCACGTCCGCGTGAACCCACCGTTCGCCGTGACGCGCAACGACGACCCGGTCGAAGTGACGGCGCGCCTGACGCGCGAAATCGAAGACCAGGTCCGCCGCGTCCCCGAACAGTGGGTCTGGATGCACGACCGCTGGCGGGAACGGAAGGGGTAAGGCGTTGTCGGTTTTCGGTTGTTGGTTTTCGGTTCCCCACCGAAAACCGAAAACCAAAAACCGACAACTGCAGTCCTCTACAACTCTTCCGATCCCATTGGCCAGTCGCCGCGGAGAAACTGGCGGATGGCGCCGAACACCGTCACCGGGTCGTCGGACCAGGCGTTGTGCGCGGCGTCTTTCACCGTCACCAGGCGCGCCTTCGGCAGCATCGCCACCCAGTCGCGTCCCGCGTCGTAGGCAGCGTTGCGGTCTTTCGTGCCGTGGATCGTCAGGAACGGCATGGTCAACTTCTTGACTTCTTCCGGCGAGAGCGTCGCTTTGGCGATCGAGGGAAAGTGCGTCGCGGCGAGCTTCTGGAAGTTCGCCGGATGCTCGTTCTCGTACTGGCAGCCGGAGGGAACGCGCGCGGCGTGCTTCGGATTGCCGACCACCATGTGGCTGATCATCTTCGACCACTCGGCGCAGTCGCCGAGCTTCGTCTGGTCGACCGCCACACCCATGTCTTCGCGTGTATGCGCCGTGTACTTCTTCGTGCCGTCGTTCGGCGCGGGGCCGAGCTGCACGACGCGCGCGACGTACTCTGGATGCGCGGCCGCGTACATCGCCACGACCTTCCCGAGGAAGGAGTAGCCGACGGGGACGAACCGCTTGACCTGGAAGTGCGCGCGGATCGTTTCGAGGTCCGCCACGTCGTTCTCGATCGTCGCATCGTCATCACGCGTGGAGAGGCCGCGGTTGCGCGGGTCGTAGCCGATGACGGTGGCGACGTCGGAGAACTGGCGGAAGTCCTCGAAAAGGAACCAACCCAGCGGAACGATCATCGTCAGCGGGCCATTGCCGGTCTTGCGGTAGTGCAGCTTGACGCCGTCCGGCGTCGTGACCGTCCCCTCCTCGACCTTCGCCGTCTCCCACGTCACCGGCGAGCCGGGGCCGTCGAAGACCACCTTCCACTTCCCGTCGGCCTGCTTGCGCCACATCGAGGTGTAGTACGCGGAGAGCTTCCCCCTCGGGTCGTAGATCGGGCCCGTCGAGAACGCCACCTCCCCCGCGACCGCCACGCGTTCCGGCCCCCACGAGAACGGTGCCTCGGGTGCGTTCACCATCCGCCCCCACGCTTCGACGACGGCCTTCTTCCCCCGCTGCGTCCCCAGCGCGTTGAAGAACGTCGCATCCTCGGCCACGAGCTCGCTGAAGGCGGCCAGGTTGTGATCGCCGAATGCTTTGGCGAACGCGATCTCCGCCTGACGCACTTCTTCGACAGGATCGGCAGCAGCAACGAGGGTGGTGGTGGACATCAGCACGGAAGCAAGAATGGCAACGGCTCTCATGGGGCGGCAGAGTAGCGTGCGCGCCCCCGCCTCGGCGTTAGTGCTTTGTGACGAACGGTCACGGAACGGGGGCAAACCCCGCGCGCGGCGCAGCCATTCGTTCTATAGGTGCTTATCCTATCGGTCCGATCGTTCTCAGTCGGCTTTGGCCACGGTCAGCGCACAAACACGCGCCGCCCCCTGCGCCACCAGTTGGCTGGCGCACGCACGCAACGTTTCGCCGGTGGTGCAGATGTCGTCGATCAGCAGCAGCGACAGCCCCGCCGCGTCCGACGCCACATAACTGCCGCGGACGTTCTCCGCGCGCTCGCGGCGCGTGAGCGACGACTGCGTCCCGCGGTCGGTCGTCTTCGCGAGCAGCGGCTTCACCGGGACGCCGATGCGCGAGGCCAGCGCGCGCCCGAGGAGGGCGGCCTGGTTGTAGCCGCGGCGGCGCACCTTGGCTGGATGCATCGGCACCGGGACGATGGCGTCGAAGGCGAGGTCGCCGCGCGCGCGGAGGACCTCCTCGAGCAGCCCGGCCAGCACGTCGTCGAGGAAGTCGTGACGGTCGTATTTGAACGTCTGCACGAGCGCCGCGAGCGGCCCGGCGTAGACGCCCCAGGCGTCACACCAGCCGACCGGCAGCGGTTCGATGATGCACTGGAGGCAGACGGCCGCGCCGGGGAGCGCACACGAGCTGCATTTCACCTCCGGCAGGCGGCGCATGGCCGACCAGCACTCGGCGCAGCACGAGGCCTTCCGCGCCCGCCACGGCAGCGTCTGGCGGCACGAAACACACCACGACGGCAGAACGATTCGGAGCGCTTCGCGTCCAAGGGACGTGACCGCGCGCGCGAGCGGCTGGCTCTCCACGCTCACATTGTACTCACCCAGAAGGAGTGGCAAATCAATGACTCTTCGACGTATAGTCCGGCCCATGAAGAAGCCCCTGTTTCTCCTCGCGCTCGTGCTCATGAGCGCGGTCCCGACCTTCGCCCAGAGCTCCGAATTCGGCGTCCTTTTCGGCGGCACGCGCCGCGTGATCGGCGATGACGACGTGCTCGGCGCACCGGAGATCGAGGACAACTTCGAGCTCTCGAACTCGAACGTGGAGATCTACTACGGGATGGAGCTCGAGCCGGGGACGATGTTCAAGCTGCAGGCGGGCCGCCTCGAAGCGCCGGTCGCGTTCGGCAGCGGTGAAGGCGCCAACCGCGTCCGCATCGATCGCGAGGGCGAGTTGGAGCACATCAACGGGATCATCGAGTACGGCTTCGACGAGGCGTACGGCTCCACCGGCTTCTTCGCCGGCGTCGGCCTCTACCGCCAGAAGGCGGATACGTTCGACACGGAGACCGACTTCGGCTTCGTCGGCGGCATCAACGCCGACTTTCCCCTCTCCCGCCGCTACGGCGTGATCGCCGAGGCCGCGTTCCACTGGACCAACTTCGAGTACAACCCCCGCTATCTGACGCTCAGTGCCGGGTTGCGCATGAAGTTCTAGGCGGGCGGCGCAATAGGACCCATAGGACGAAATGGGACCGATGGGATCGTCATAGGTCCTATCTGTCCCATAGGTCCTATTCGTCCCATCGGTCCCCGGACCGCGGATGCTGCTTAGTTGTTCGGCGGCGCTTCGCTGATCTCCTCCATCGCGTTACCGACCTTGCCGGGCTGGTTCTGCGTGGCGGCGATGTCGCCGATGGAGACGATGCCGACGATCTCCTGTTTGTTGTTCACCACCGGAACGCGGCGCACCTCGGCGTTGCTCATGAGCTGCAGAGCATCGTCGACCGAGCTGTCTTCCGTGACGGTGCGGACCGACTTCGACATCAGCTCGTTGACGCGGACGTTCTCGAGGTTCTTCCCTTCGGCGATCCCGCGGACGACGATGTCGCGGTCGGTGATCAGACCGATGATCCTCCGTCCGTCGACCACCGGGACGATGCCGGTGTCCTGATCCTTCATGATGCGGGCGGCGTCGCGGATCGAGTCCTTCTCCGTGACGCAGTCGGGGTTCGGGGTCATGACGTCACGTACGTGACGAGTGTCTTTGGCCATGTTTCCTCCTATAAAACGAGAGGTGAAGGAGCAAGAAAGGGGCCCGGACGAGGCTCGGCCCAGGGCTCAGGACGCGGGGCTCAGGGCTCAGGGAAAGCTCGCCGTTCATCGCGGGGCGGGGTTTGCTGAGCCCTGGGCCCTGGGCCCTGAGCCCTGAGCCCTGACCGGAAATCCCCTCGCGTCTGCTCCGGTTCCGTCGTGCAGCAAATCCACGATCGGGGTACTCAGTGAGACGCTTTGCCATTACGACGACGCTCGCGGCGCTCTGCGCCACCGGGGCGTTCGCCCAGAACGACAAGCTCGACCGCGCCATCGCCGCCGCCCTGCCGGTGTGCAGCGACGCGAAAATTTCCCACGGCGAGTTCGGCCGCAAGCTGCCGCTCAACTTCTCCGCCACGGTCCTCCGCGTGGAGTCGAAGGACCGCTCGTGTGCCGGCCAGTACCTCGCCGTCACCACGCCCACCGGCGGCTTCTTCCTCGGCACTCCCTGGTTCCTCGACGAAGCCCAGGGCGCCACGATCGAAGAGAAGCTGAAGGACTTCACGTGGAAGGGCCTGCAGCAGAACTACGTCGCCACCATCGACCGCACCCGCAGCCCGTACGGCCTGTACAAGGTGACGCTCGACCAGATGACCGAGCGCGGCAAGCTCCCGATCCAGGGCTGGGTCGATCCCGACGGCAAGGTCTTCTTCTTCGGCCAGTTCCGCTCGCTGAGCGGCGACCTGCGCGCCGACCGCGCGAAAGCCTTCGAGCCGTTCGTCAGCGCCTCCCCCGCTCGCGGCGGCGCTAATGCGGCCATCACGATCCTCGAGTTCTCCGACTTCGAGTGCCCGTCGTGCAAGTACGCCGCGAACTTCGTCGACCCGATCGTGGCCAAGCACGGCGACAAAGTGCGCTACGTGCGCATGGACCTGCCGCTGATCACGTCCCACCCGTGGGCGTTCGCCGCCGCCGTCGCCGGCCGCGCCGTCCATCGCCAGAAGCCCGACGTGTTCTGGGAGTACAAGAAGCAGATCTACGCGAACCAGGACAGCCTGACCGCGTTCACCATCGACGACTTCGCCCGCAACTTCGCCAAGGATCACGACCTCGACCTGACCAAGTACGACGCCGACATCGCCGACAAGGCGCTCCACGAGCAGATCCTCAAAGGCGCCGGCACCGCGTTCTCCAACGACATTCGCGCCACCCCGAGCTACATGGTCAACGGCGCTCTCGTGGAGCCGGGCAGCAAGGGCGAAGAGTTGGCCGCCTACGTCGACAAGCTGCTGGCCGGCAAGTAACCGGAGCGACGCGTTGTCCGTTTTTCGTTGTCCGTTGTCCGTTGTCCGTGCTCCGCTATGCGGAAATCCTCGTGTAGCGCAGCACGGAAAACGGACACGGTCAACGCCTCCTCACACCGCCTGCCACACCAGATCGAGAAACGCCTTCAGCATCCTGCCGGTCAGGCCCCAGATCTCGTACTGCTCGTAGTGGTAAAAGTACGCGGGGAAGCGCTTGTTGCGGAACGGCACGTACCGCACCTCCGGGTTGGCCGGATCGAGCAGCGCCGAGAACGGCACCTCGAACACCTCGACCACTTCCGACTCCTGGATCACGTAGTCGATGCGCTCGTGCACGATGCCGACGAACGGCGCCACGAGGAAGCCGCTGTGGGTGATGAGGTCGTCGAGGCGGCCGATCAGCTCCACCTGAGCGCACGGGATCCCCACCTCCTCTTCCGCCTCGCGCATCGCCGCCTCTTCGAGCGTCTCCCCTGCTTCGACGGCTCCGCCGGGAAAAGCGATCTGCCCGCCGTGGGAGGCGAGGTTCTCCGCCCGCTTCGTGAGGAGCAGTCCCCAGCCATCGTGATGGCGGATCAGCGGCACGAGCACCGCCGCGCGGCGATGCTGCGGCGCGTGGATCTCGACCGAGGGGCGGCGCACCAGCAGCTCGCGCAACCGCTCGAGCGTGGCGTCAGCGAACAAGCGCCACCTCCGACCACGGCTCCGGCTCGAGCATGGGGATGCTCTCCAGCGCGTGATAGAGCCGCAGCGTTTTCGCCCGCGGATCGACGCGCAGCGTGACCTCGATGATCCCCTCTGGTGCGACGTCGCCCGGCAGTTCCAGCCAGCGATCCTGCACCACGACGTCACCGTCGAACAGCTTCACCAGCAGACGATATCCCGGCTCGCCGTAGCTGCGCGTGCGCAGCGTGGTGGTGCCGTCGTTGCGCAGGGTCAGGGTCAGCGTGTCGCTGGTGACGGCGGTCGACACCACCGTCAAATGGGGAAAAAGGGCTACCGCACCAGAGGGTAAAACCCGATGGGACGAATGGGACGAATAGGACAAATGGGACGGCTGTGCCCCGCCTTGTTCCCATTGATCCAACGCAGCGCGGTATCCCGCCACGCACTTTTCCAGCGTGGCGTTGCTTTCCAGCCACGCCCGTTGCGCACGCGCGACGGCCGCCGCGTCGAAATCGCGGAGGAAAAACTCCACTAGCGCGTCCACTTCCCCTTCCCCCAGCGGCACCTTCACCACGCAGTGGTCCGGAAACTCGGCGAACTGGGCGTAGTTGCTGACCGCCACCGGCTTCCCCGCATCGAACGCGCGGATCAGCGTGCCCGAGGTTTCGCCGGCCGAGGGGTAGCGGAGGTTCACGAGGCGATCGACTTTGGCGTAGTACGCGCCGAACGCGTCGTCGTCGACGTAGCCCGTCGCCGTCACACCCTCGCCCAGCAACTGGGAGATGTCGATGTTCGGAGCCGGCTCGCCCACGATGAGGAGCTGCAGCCGCGGCTCCCGCCTCCTCGCGATCGCGAACGCCTCCAGCACCACCTCGGCGCGTTTGGCCGAGGTGAGGAAGCCGAAGAAACCGATGGTGTGGGGCGGTGCCGGCGGCAGCAACTCGCCGGTCGCGATGTACGGATGCGGTACCACGTGGATGGGCGTGGTGACGCCGAAGGAGCGGAGGCGCTCCGCGGCGTAGTGGTTGTGCACGATCACGCCGCGCGAATGCTGCGCGATGTCGATCGAGGCGGGGAGCAGGAAGTTCCCCATCTCGCTGTGCAGCCCCGCCGCGCGGCCGCGCGCCCACGCCGCACCGGCCTCGCCGTGACTGCGCGCGAGCGTCGCCACGTACCCTTCGGCGTCGCCGCGCGCGAGCGTCATCTCGACGATGAGGTGATGCAGCACGAGGTCGTGGAGCACGATGATGCCCGGCTCGCGCAGCGCTTCCTCGTAGATCCACTCGTGATGCGGATTGTTGCCGAGCTGGTAGACGACGCGGTCGAAGTCGGCGCGGCGGTAGCCGTCGAGCGACGCGAACGCCGCCACGTCGAGCTCTTTCGCCAGCGCCGGCACCAGCATCGATGCGTAGTGCGCGATGCCGGTGCGGCTCGGCGGGAGCGGCGTGAGGACGGCGACCCGCGTCATTGCCCTTCGGCCGTCTTGCCCCGCACCTGCGCGGCGAGGAAGGCTTCGATGAAGCCGTCCAGATCGCCGTCGAGCACGCGCTGCGGATCGCCGACCTCGTGCTGCGTGCGCAGATCCTTCACGAGCTGATACGGCTGCAGCACGTAGGAGCGGATCTGGCTGCCGAAGCCGATGGCCATCTTCTCCCCTTCGATCTTGTCCTGCTCGGCCTTCCGCTTCTCCAGCTCGAGGTTGTAGAGGCGCGAGCGGAGGAGCTTCATCGCCGTGTCGCGATTCTTGTGCTGGCTGCGCTCGTTCTGGCACGTCACGACGATGCCGGACGGCATGTGCGTGATGCGGATGGCGGAGTCGGTGACATTGACGTGCTGGCCGCCGGCGCCGGACGAACGGTACGTGTCGACGCGGAGATCCTTGTCGTTGATCTCGATCTCGATCGTGTCGTCGATGTCGGGATAGACGTAGACGGCGGCGAACGACGTCTGGCGGCGTTTCGCGGCGTCGAACGGCGAGATGCGCACGAGGCGGTGCACGCCGTTCTCCGCCTTGAGGTAGCCGTACGCGTACTCGCCGCGCACCATGACGGTCGCGCTCTTGATGCCCGCTTCGTCGGCGGGCTGCACTTCGACGATCTCCGTCGCCCACCCTTTGTTCTCGCAGTAGCGGAGATACATGCGCAGCAGCATCTCGGCCCAGTCCTGCGCGTCGGTGCCGCCTTCGCCCGGATGGAGCGTGAGGATGGCGTCGCGGACGTCGTTCTCGCCGGAGAGCTTCATCGTCAGCTCGATCTGCGTCAGCTGCTTGTCGAGCTGGCCGACGAGCGTCTCGATGTCGGCGCCGACGTTCTCCCCTTCGCGCTCGAACTCGAGCAGCACGTCGAGGTCGGAGGCTTGTGTCTCGATGGTCTCGGCGGACTGGATGCGCTTCTCGACGCGCGACCGCTTCCGCCCTACTTCCTGCGCCGTCTCGGGGTCGTCCCAGAAACCGGGCGCCGACATCTCGCGCTCGATCTCGTCGAGCGCGCGCTTCGCGGAAGCGAGGTCAAAGATAGCTCCGGACCAGGCGAAGCCGCTCGCGGAGGTCGTCGATTTGGGTGAGGGTTTCGTCTTTCATAAGTACCTTTCAGAAATGCAGAACGCAGAACGCAGAAGGAAGAACGTAGAAATCTCTCAATTCTTCATTCTGCGTTCTGCGTTCTGCGTTCCTTCCGCTTCTTCATCACCATACCGACAAGTACCATGGTCGCCGCCAGCCACGCAAACCAGTCGCCAAACTTCACGTAGAGCGTCTCGGTGCGCCGCGGCTGGAACTCGGCGTAGACGATTCCCTCGCGTCCCATCGGGAGCTCCGCACGAATCTGGCCCGTCGGGTCGATGAAGGCCGAGATGCCGGTGGTTCCCGCACGGAGCATGTAGCGGTCGCCTTCCACGGCGCGGAGGCGGGCCTGATTCAGGTGTTGACGCGGGGCGCTGCTGCCGTCGAACCAGGCGTCGTTCGTGATCGTGACGATGACTTCCGCGCCGTTGTTGATCTGCGTCCGCGAGATCTGGGGATAGACCACCTCGTAGCAGATGGCGGGGCCGTATTTCAGCTTGCCGGTGAGCGGCTGGTCGTTCGTGCCGACGGAGAACTCCCCCACGGCGCGCACGAGCTTTTCAGCGAAGAAGAGCAGCTTGCGCAGCGGGACGTACTCACCGAACGGCACGAGGCGGATCTTGTCGTAGTGGCCGACGGTGCGGCCGCCGCTCGTCAGGAACGCCGAGTTCCAGATGCGAGTCCGCACCTCCGGATCCTCGGCCACCGACCCGAGAATGATGTCGACGTTGCGATCGCGCGAGATCTGCTCGATCGAGTCGCGGTAGAACGCGGTGCTGCTGTACGAGAGCGGCACCGTCGATTCCGGCCAGATGATGATCTGCGCGCCGTTGTCGGCGGCCGTCATCGTCATGGCGATCATCTTCTGGTAGATGGCCACGGTGTTGGCCGCGTCCCACCGCATCTCCTGCGCGATGTTCGGCTGCAGCATCGCTGCTTTCACCGGAGGCGTGCCGGTCGGCCGGACGAGCAGCTTCGAGGCGACGAGCCCCGTGCCCCACCACACCAGCGCCAGGATGCCGAGCATGCCGCCGATGACGACGCGCTGCGGAGCGGTCGGCTTCTGCGTCACCCACCAGGCGATGACGGTGGAGGGAAAGAGAATCAGCGCGCCGGTGAAGTACGGCCCGGCGGCGCGATCGATCTGGATGAGCGTCGGGTAATCGACGATGGCCGTGGCGATGAGGTTCCACGGAAAGCCCGTGAGCAGATACGTGCGCGCGTACTCGGCCGCGGCCCATGCGAGCGGCACGAGGAGCCAGCGTCCGAACGCGACGTCGAGCCGGAAGCGGTACACTGCCCAGGCGAAGAGCGCGCCGTACGCGCCGAGGATCAGCGCCATGGCGATCAGCAGCGCGATGCCGACGGGGACCGAGACGCCGCCGTAGTGCGACATCACGCGCACCACCCACGGCACCATGATCAGCCAGGCGATCGTCTGCGAGAGCCATCCGAGGAGGACTGCCTGGCGCGTGCTCTTCGCGCGCACGATCGCGATGAGCAGCGGTGCGAAGGCGATGAAGGCGAGCCACCCCTGCGCGACGTCGGGAAAGGCCCAGGCAAAGAGGACGCCGGCGAGCGCGGCGAGCAGTACGTTGATCACTACTTCTTGAAGAGCGCGTCGAACGCCTTGCGCGCGTCCGTCTCGGTCATCGGCTGCTTGCCTTTGTCGGCGGAGAGGTCCTTGACCACCTTCGGCTGGAAGAACGTGCACTCGTTACGCACCTGCTTGCCGGAGACGCGCACGGGGATGTTCTCACGGCACTCCCACAGCGTCGTGGTGTCGAAGAAGCGGCAGTTGCCGCAGGTGTGGAGGTCGGCGCCGCACTTGTGGCAGGCCTCCTCGACCGTCATGTCGCCGAGCGAGTGACGGATCTGTCCGCACTTGTTGCATTTGATGGCGTCGGGGCCGAAGCCGCCGGCGGTACGTCCGCGCGGTGCGCCTTCGAGGCGCTCGCGCTGCGGTTCTCGCGGGGTCTGCGAGCGCGAGGCGCTGCCACTCTTGGACGACGAATAGCCGCTGTCCTGGTAACCGTTGTGTTTGTACTTTCGATCGCTCAAGTTGTCCTCACGAAGAACCACCACACGGCGCCGGCGAGCAGCGCAAGCGTGATCAGGAAGATGATCACGCGCGCCGCGAAACGGGCCATCTTCATCAGAAGAATGATGACGATGACCACGACGAGAAATCCGAGGAGCTCGGGTGCGCTCGGCATGCGAGGGTTAGGCGGTTAGTGTAACAGCAATGGGAGTGAGGACAATCCAGAAGGGGGAAGGGGGAAGTCAGAACGCAGAACGCAGAACGTAGAAAACCGGGGGGCAATGGTGAATGCGGAATGATGAAGTTGAATTGCCGCGCCGGCTTCAACATTCACCAATTCAACATTGCTCCATCATCGATTTCTGCATTCTGCGTTCTGCGTTCTGCGCTCTGCCTTCTGCCTTCGCCCCCCTCTACTCCAGGTAGGACTCCACGTTCCTTGAACTGGCCTTCGGATTGGCCAGCACGACCGTTGGATCGTTGGTGCGGTTCTCCGTCACCGTGTAGAAAGGGACGGCGGCGCCGCCGATCAGCACCTGCACGTAGCCGCCGGGCTCGAGCTCGCTGCCGATGAGCTGGGGGATCGTCGTCATCTGCATGTAGTCGGCGGGGAACTCCAGGTCCTTGAAGTCGCGCAGGCGGCGGTCGGCGCCATAGACGAGCAGCCGCACGCCGGCCGCCTCGAGGGTGCGGAAGCCGACGTTCACGCGGAAGCGCGGGTCCTTCGGCACCTCGACTGTCATCCCCGGGGCCTGGCGGTAGTCGAAGGCCATGACCGCTTCCACGTTCGAGCCGAACGTCCCGCTCGCCGTGTCGTTGAAGAGGCGGGCGACGACTTCCGGCACCACCGGCTCCGCGCCGTCCGTGTCGGGGACGATGTCGAGGCTGCCGATGCCGCTGGCGCCCATCGCCGCGACCACGTCGTCCCACTCCGCCGTCTCCCCGATCTGGTTGAAGACGTAAGGGAGCGAGGGATCGGTTGCCGACGCCGCGCGGCCGGCCGGATGGAAGACCACCTTCCCCTTCTGCGGAACGATGTTCGCGATGAGGCGCAGCGACGTCTTGAAGCGGCCGTCATTCGCGCCGGCCGTGGAGCCCGCGACGGCGATGACCGCCTTGCGCGTCATCCGGCGGAAGCTCTCGTCGGCCGGGATGATGACCTCGACCTTCTCCGTGCAGGCATCGAGGCCGCTCGCGCCGATCGAGTTTGCGCCGACGGGACGGGATGCGATGCCGCCCGTCAGTACCGCCGTCACGTAGTAGGTGATCTTCCGGTCGGTGGTCGCCCGGTGCTGGACCTCGAGGAACGTCTGCCGGTTGACGATGTAGAAGCGCGGCACGAGGCCCTCACCGGTCTCGAGCACCTGATATTGCTCGGCGCCGAGGAGGGGACTCCAGCGAAGGAAGCCGTCCTCGTAGCGCGGCTGAAACGTGCAGGCGGCATCGGCGGCGGTGGCGAGCGCGAGGGAAACGGCGGCCACGACGGCCGCGAGGGAGAGGGTTTTCACGATGTGCAGAATGCCTCAAAGTGGGAGGGCGGACAACGTCCGCCCTCCGCGAATCGTTACGAATCGGAGACTACGGATTGCCCACGAAATTTTGCTTCGAAGGATCCTGGATGAAGAAGACTGTCGGATCGTTCGTCCCGTTGTCGGTGAGCGTGTAGAAAGGAATCGCCGAGCCGGTGCGGAACAAGATGAACAGCTCGTCGCCCGGCTGCCAGTGCTGCAGGTCGAAGATCGCCGCGGGGTTCCCCATCCGCATCTCACCCGGCACGAGGTGGATGACCTTGGACTGCTTCACCAGGCCGTCGCGGCGGACGCCGATCGTGGCGTCGACGTACTGCAACGCCACGAAGCCGACGTTGAGGCGGAACTGCCCATCGGTCGGATACTCCACGTTGAGGACTGGGCCGATGTTGTCGGTGACGTCGCTGACGCGGTTCCACTGCACCATGTCACCGAACGTGCCCTGCGCCGTCTGGTTGTAGACACGCGCGGTCGGGTACGGAACCGCTTTCGTCGTGCCGGCGTCCGGGATGATCTCCAGATAGCCGATGCCGCTCGCGCCCATCGCGGCGACGACGTCGTCCCAGTGCATCTTCCCGTCGCGCTCCAGCTTGTACTCCAGGAAGGGATCCGTGGCGCTTGGCAACTGCCCCATCCGCCGGAACCAGATCCGTCCCTCCAGCGGCTCGGTCGCACGGATCGTCAGCGCCGTCTTGAACATCGCGCCGTTCGCACCCGGCGCGGAGCCCGCCACCGGGATGATCGCGCGGCCGATGTACTCCGCGAGGGCTTGATCGGCCAGGATGCCGACCTGCGCCTTCCCGCTGCAGATGACGTGATCGTTGCCGTCGTGCGCGGTGACCAGGTAGTAGTGGAAGCGATTCTGCGTCGACCTGACCGACGTCTCGTAGCTCGTCGTCGACGTCTTCGCCGAGTCGGACTGGAACTGCACGCGGTCCTGCGGGCTGTTGGTGATGCGGTAGTACAAAGCCCCCGGAACGGCGTTCCAGGAAAGGCGGATCGGATCACCCGACTTCACTGCCGCCGCCGGGGCGTTGACGGCAATGACGCACTGGGCGTACGCGGACGCCGAGAAAGCAGCACAGAACAGTGCCGCAAAGACGAAGTTTTTACGCACCATACGAATCCTCCGACGCGATTTATACACTAGCCAATAAGTAAATGGTGTTGCAGCATCAAGGTTCCATACGGATCGGCGGTGCGATTCGTCCGGGGAAGGAAACGATAGGACAGATAGGACCAATAGGACAGATGGGACTTCGGACCGGGACTGCCCCTGTCCTATTCGTCCCATCTGTCCTATAGGTCCTATTCGTCCTATCGTTCCCCTGTCGCAGGGTCACGTCACCCCATCGATCTGTCCGCCGGACAGATCTTTCTGTCCCGCGAAGGTAGCGATCCCCTCATCGAGGGCACGTTTCTCCTCGTTGAGGGCAGCGATCCCCTGCTTCGAAGGGACATTTCTCCTCATTGAGGGCAGCGATCGGTCCGGCGAGGGCAGCGATCCCTTCACTCGAAGGCAGCGATCTGTCCGCGCGGGGGAAAGATCCCTCCGTCGAGGGCAAAGATCTGTCCGGCCGGAGGGAAGATCCCTTCGATCGAAGGGAAAGATCTCTCAAACGAAGGCAAACGTCCCCTCAACGAGGAGAAACGTCCCTTCGATCGAAGGGAAACGTCCCCTCAACGGAGGGAAATGTCCCCTCAACGAGGAGAAACGTCCCCTCGCGGAGGAGAAACGTCCCTTCGAAGCAGGGGAAACGTCACCTCGCCGAGGGCAAACGTCCCCTCAGCGAGGAGAAACGTCCCTTCCGCCGGAGGGAAACGTCCCCTCATCCAGGGCATCCGCCCCGTCAGTGAAGGGTTCGGCCGGTCGAACCGGCCGAACCCTTCGGAGGGTATCGTCAGTTCGCGCGTGGATCGAGGCTGCGCTGCTCCGACGGGGCGGGTTGCACGACGATGGCGGGGTCGTTGGTGCTGTTATCTGTGAGCGTGTAGAACGGAATGACCCCGGAACTCGTGAAGGTCAGGAACAGCTCGTCGCCCGGCTCCCAGCGCAGCAGCTCGAAGAGCGTCGCCGGGTTGCCCATGCGCGCTTCACGCGGGAACAGGTGGACCGTCTTCGCCTGGCGCTGCAGGCCGTTGCGGACGACCTCGACGTGGACATCCGTGTACCCCGTGTTGAGCACGACGAAGCCGACGTTCAGCCGCAGCCGCGGGTCAGTCGGATGCTCGACCCTGAGTGTCGTCCGCGACGTCTTCGTCACGTCGGAGACCCGGTTCCACTGCACCAGGTCACCGTAGGTGCCGCTGGCCGTTTCGTTGTACACGCGAGTCTGGATGAAGGGCACGGCCTCCAGCGAGCCGGCGTCGGGGATGATCTCCAGGTAGCCGATGCCGCTGCCGCCCATCGCGGCGACCACGTCATCCCAGTGGGCCCGCTCACCCGACGCGAGGTGGTACGCGATGCTCGGATCGTTGTCCGACGGCGGCTGTCCCATCGGGCGGAACCAGATGCGCCCTCTGTGGATCTGCGTCGAGCCGGTCGCAAAGGCCTCCGTCCTCAGCGTGAGTGCCGTCTTGAACATCGCACCGTAGGCACCGGGGGCGGATCCGGCGACGGGCACGATCGCACGGCGTGTGTAGCCGGCACCGTCGTCGTACAGATCCGAGGGGGAGACGGAATCACCGGCGTGGGCCGGCACCGTCAAAGCTGCAATCACCAGGGCCAGAACGAAGAATTTCTTACTCAAAATACTCTTACCTCCGGGCGGAAGTTATAGAGGATCAGAGCAGTAATATGGCGTCACAGCATGTGACCGTAGCGGTCACAACGTTCGAACTTCACCGTGGAGCGCTAGACGGCGGGGGTGGAGGTTACGTACCGCTGCACGATGGGACGAATGGGACCGATGGGATCACGCACAGCCCATCCATCCCATAGGTCCTATAGGTCCTATTCGTCCGCCGCCGCTACACCAGAATGCGCAGCGGCTGTTCCATGTATTGCCGCAGCGTCTTCAGGAACTCCGCGCCGGTCGCGCCGTCGATGATGCGGTGGTCGCACGACATCGTCACCTTCATCCGGTCGCGGATGATGAGCTGACGGTTCGCGTCGACGATCGGCCGCGCTTCCGCCGCGCCGATGGCGAGGATCGCCGCGTTCGGCGGATTGATGATCGCCGTGAACTCTTCGATCCCCCACGCGCCGAGGTTGGAGATCGTGAACGTGCTTCCCTGGTACTCGTTCGGGAGCAGCTTGCGGTTCTTCGCCTTCTCCGCGAGCGCGCGCACTTCCGACGCAATGTCCGCCACCGACTTCTGGTCCGCGTTCCGGATCACCGGCGTGATCAGCCCCTCGGGTGTCGCCACGGCGATGCCGACGTGCACTTCGCCGTGCTGCGTGATCGCGTCGTCGCCCCAGCTCGCGTTGATGTTCGGGTGATGCCGCAGCGCGAGCGCGGTCGCCCGCACGATGAAGTCGTTGACGCTGATCTTCGCGCCGGTGATCTCGAGCAACTGCTTGCGCAGCTCGAGCAGCAGCGTCACGTCGTAATCCGACGTCAGGTAAAAGTGCGGAATCGGGCCGGTCGACTCGGCCAGCCGCTTCGCGATCGTGCGGCGCATCGCCGAGAGCGGGATGATCTTCGTTTCCAGCGACGGCGGCGCAGGCGACAGAGCCGGCGCGGCCATCGACTGCGTGGCGGCGCCCCCCGGCGCGGCTGCCGGTTTCTCTGCGTCGCCTGACGGTGCGGACGCAGGCGTCCGCTGCGCGTTCTGCACGTCGCTGGCGATGATGCGTCCGCGCGGCCCGCTGCCCTGCACGCTCGCCAGATCGACGCCGAGGTCCTCGGCCATCTTCCGTGCCAGCGGCGACGAGCGCCGGCGGTCGCCCGACTGCGGCGCCGCCGGCAGCGCCGACGAATCGCCCTGCGAGCGATCCCGCCGCGGCCCCTTCTGCTCGATGGCCTCGGCGTATTCGCCCGTCGTGTGCTTGACCGAATCCTTCTTGTCCGTGCCGCGGCGCTGCGGCGCGGCTTCGTCCGTTTTGGCTTCAGCAGCGGCGGGCGCGGGCTCCGCCGGCTGCTCCTCGGCTTTGGGAGCCGGAGCCGGCGCGGCTTCTTCCTTCTCGCCCTCGCCGAGGATGCGCGCGAGCGTCTCCCCGACCGGGACCATCTGCCCCTCGCTCGCCTTCAACTCGCCGAGCGTGCCGTCGGCCTCCGCTTCGAGATCGAGGTTGACCTTGTCGGTCTCGATCTCGAGCACGGGCTCGCCCTTGGTGATCTTGTCTCCAGCCTTCTTGTACCAGCGGACGACCTTCCCCTCGGCCATCGCGTCGCCCACTTTGGGCATGATGATCTCGGCCATTGGCGTCCTTATCCCTTACTTCCCGCTTCGCCGCGGTACATGACTTTCTTCACGGCGCGGATGATCTCCGGCTCGTGTGGCGTGGCCAGCAGCTCCAGGTTACGCGCGTACGGCATCGGGACGTCTTCGCCGGTCACGCGCGCCACCGGCGCATCGAGCTCGTCGAACATCGTCTCGGTGATGCCCGCCGCGATCTCCGCGGCCGCGCCGAACGGCTTCCACTGTTCCTGCACGACGACGGCGCGATGCGTCTTCTGCACCGAGGCGAAGACCGGGTCCATGTCGAGGGGACGGATCGAGCGGAGGTCGATGACCTCGCATTCGATGCCCTCTTCCTTCGCCAACTTCTCCGCGGCAATCAGCGAAAGCTGCAGCATGCGGCTGTACGAGACGATGGTGACGTCCTTCCCCTCACGCGCGACGCGCGACTTGCCGAAGGGAACGGTGAAGTCCGGATCGTCCGGCACCTCGCCCTTCATGCCGTACAGCGCGGCGCTTTCGAGGAAGAGCACCGGGTCCTTACCGCGGATGGCGGTCTTCAGCATCCCCTTCGCGTCGGCCGGCGTGGCCGGGGCGACGACGTGGATGCCGGGGAAGTGTCCGTAGAACGACTCGAACGACTGCGAGTGCTGCGCGCTGAGCTGCACGCCGGCGCCCTGCGGGCCGCGCACGACCATCGGGATGTCGACCTGTCCGCCGGAGAAGTAACGGATCTTCGCCGCGTGGTTCACGATCTGGTCGGCGGCGACGATGGCGAAGTTCATCGTCATCATCTCCACGATCGGACGGAGGCCGAGCATGGCCATGCCGACCGCGGTGCCGACCATGCCGGCTTCGGCGATCGGCGTGTCGATGACGCGCGTGCCGCCGTACTTCTTGAGCATGCCGGCGGTGATGCGGAAGGTGCCTTCGTAGACCCCGATGTCCTCACCCATGATGAGCACGTTCGGGTCGCGATCCATCTCCTCCATCATTGCTTCGCGGATCGCGTCGCGGTAACTCTTTTCGGCCATCTAGTCTCTCTCGGATTCGCTGACGGGTCGGGGTCCGTGCTCGGCGATGACGTCGTCGAACAGTTCCTGCGGTTCAGGCGCCGGACTCTCTTCGGCGAACTTCACGGCCTTCGCCGCTTCTTCGGTGGCCCACGCATCCATCTTCTTCACGTCGTCGTCGGTGAGACCACAGATCTCGCCGAGGCGGTTGCGGAGGATGGCGATGGGATCGCGGCCGCGATGCTGCTCGACCTCGTCCTTCGACCGGTACGGCTGCAGGATGTCTGCCGCGCCGTGGCCGGAGAAGCGGTACGTCACCGCCTCGATGCAGTACGGCTTGCCGGTCTCGCGGACCTGACGGATGACGCGATCGGCGACGCCGCGCATGGCGAAGATGTCCTGCCCGTCGACCTTCTCGGAGGGGAAGTTGTACGCGCGGACGCGCGCCGACAGGTCGGTCAGCGCCGAGTGCCGGTCGAGCTTGGTGCCCATCGCGTAACCGTTGTTCTCGATCACGAAGATGATCGGGCACATCCCCTGGTTGCCCCAGAGCCCGGCCATGTTCATCGCCTCGTGGAACGAGCCGATGTTCATCGCCCCGTCGCCGAAGTAGCAGACGACGACGCGGTCGGTGCCCTGGTAGCGGAGCGCGTACGCCGCGCCGGCGGCGAGCGTCAGATGCCCGCCGACGATGCCGTAGCCGCCGTACAGGCCGTGCTCGACGTCGAAGAGGTGCATCGAGCCGCCCTTCCCTTTCGAGACGCCGGTCCGCTTGCCGAACAGCTCGGCCATGACCTTGCCGGGGTCGGAGCCGAGAGCGAGTGCCTGGGCATGATCGCGGTAGCCGCAGAAGACGATGTCGTCTTTCTTCAGCGCGCTGACGATGCCGCTGGCGACGGCCTCCTGCCCGATGTAGACGTGAAGGTAACCGCCGATCTTGCCCTTGCGGAATTCGCGCTCGGTGGCTTCCTCGAAGCGGCGGATGAACATCATCTGCCGCAGGATGTCGGTCCACTCGGGCGCGCACACCGGATCATCGACCGCGGCCGTGGTTGCCTGTGATTTCTGCTTAGCCATTCTTCAATGAGGGCGGCGATGCACATCGCACGCCGCGCGGGCGCGGATTGTAGACCAGATGAGGACCGATAGGACCAATAGGACGAATAGGACCTATGGGACCAATAGGACAGATGCGCCTTCCGCCTGTCCCATTCGTCCTATTCGTCCCATAGGTCCCATTCGTCCTATCGTCCCCATTCACGCCGGTGCCGCCGCCGGCGCCGGTTCTTCATCCAGGTTGGTCCCGCGCAGGATGAACCACGCCGCCACGAATGCCAGGATGGTTCCGTTCACTGCCAGGGCCCAGGAGATGGTCCACCTTTCGGCGACGAAGCCCGCCAGCAGGTTGCCCAGCGGCATGCCTCCGCGGAAGGCCAGCATGAAGATCGACATGACGCGGCCTCGCATGGCGTCGCTCGTCGTGAGCTGCACCAGGGAGCTGTAGAGCGACACCACGCCCACGATGCAGGCGCCGGCGCAGAAGGCGATGATCATGCTCAGCGGCAGGATCCGGGAGAACGCGAACGCCACCAGCATGCAGGCGAACAGCAGCTGCAGCATCAGCGCGACCTTCCCCTTCTTCGCGAGGTGCGCCGTCGCCGCGACCACCACCGCGCCCGTCACCGAGCCGAGGCCGTACGTCGTCATCAGCCAGGCGTAGCCCTGCGCGCCGAGGTTGAAGATCGTCTTCGCCACGACCGGGAGGAACGTCACGATCGGCATGCCGAGGAACGTGCCGACGAAGGCCAGGAACGTCAGCGTCACCAGCGTCTTCCGGTGCGCCACGAAACGGAAGCCCGCCTTCATCTCCTCGAGGAAGCTCCCCCGCGCCTCTTTCCCATCCACCGTCGGCGACTTGATCATGTTCAGCGACACGATCACCGCCAGGAACGACAGCCCGTTGATCAGGAAGCACGCCGCCGCGCCGACCGTGCCGAGAGCGATGCCGGCGAGGACCGGCCCGATGACGCGCGCCAGGTTGAACTGCATCGAGTTCATCGCGATCGCGTTCGGCATGTCGTGCCGCTTGACCAGCAGCGGCAGCAGCGAGATGTACGCCGGCCCGCTGAACGATTGCGCGCTCCCCGTCAGGAACGACAGCAGGAAGATGTGCCACACCTGCACTTCGCCGAAGTAGATGAGCGCCGCGAGGATGAACGCGAACCCCATCTGCAGGTACTGGGAGAGGAGCATGATCTTCTTCCGCTCCACGCGGTCCGCGACCACGCCGCCGAAGAGCGAGAAGATCAGCATCGGCCCGGTGGAGAGGAAGCCGTCGACGCCGAGAAGGAACGCGGAGTTCGTCATCTGCAGCACGACCCAACCCTGCGCCACGGTCTGCATCCACGTGCCGGTCGTCGACGTGAACGCGCCCAGCCACAGCAGCCGGAAGTCGCGGTACCGCAGCGCGCTGAACGTCCGCGCCAGCGCATTCGTCGGACGCGGCGGGTACGAGGCTTCAGATTCGAGTGACTGTTCCTCGGGGAGCGACGCGCTCATGCTCGTATCTTCAATCTCGCATTCGTCCCGGCGGTGTGCGCGTGGCAGATCGCGATGGCCAGCGCGTCGGCGGCATCCGCCCCCATCTTCAGCGCGGCACAGCCGGGGATGAGCATCCGCACCATCTTCGCGACCTGCTCTTTTTCCGCGCGGCCGTAGCCGACGACGGCGCTCTTCACCGAGGAGGGCGCGTACTCGAAGACCCCGAGCTTCGCCGACGACGCCGCCAGCAGCACGACGCCACGCGCATGGGCGAGTTGGATGAGGCTGCGCACGTTCTGCCCCGCGAACGGCGTCTCGACCGCGACTACCTCCGGCCGCGTCCGCACGATGACCAGCGACAGCTCTTCATGGATGCGCGACAGCCGCGCCGGAAGCTCCGCGCCGCGGACCGTGTGGATGGAGCCCTGTTCGACGAGAGCGAGACGCCCTTTCTCGTAGTCGATGACGCCGTAGCCGGTGGTGATGGAGCCAGGATCGACCCCGAGGATGCGCACCTGATGATTCTAGAACGCGGAGCGCTGAACGCAGAGCGCAGAATTGAGAAAGTTTCGTTGCGGGGTGTGGGGGCGCTGACGCGCCAGGTTTTCGGTTTTCGGTTTTCGGTTTTCGGTTGGGGGACCGAAAACCGAAAACCAAAAACCGAAAACCACCCCGCCCTCACTCGTTCCAGAACCGCATCTCGAAAATCGGCCGCCCCTCTTCCCGGTACTTCGCCTCGTAGTTCGTGCGCGGCGGGTCATCGGGACCGGGCGTGCGCCGCTCCGACTTCGGGAACCACTCCTCGATGATCGGGGCCACGGCTTCGTAGTACTCGTGGTGGTCGGTGACGTAGATCGCGGCGCCGCCGGGGACGAGGACACGCCGCAACTGCTCGAGGACCTCGGGGCGGATGATGCGGCGCTTCCGCTCCTTCTTCCGCGGCCATGGGTCGGGAAAGTAAATGTGCACCTCGGACAGTGACGCGTCGGGGATCATCTCCCGCAGCACGAGGAACGCGTCGTGGTTGATGAGGCAGAGGTTCGTCAGGTTGCGCTTCTGCACGCGGGCGCGGATGACGCGGTGGTAATGCAGCGCCTTCTCGATGCCGATCACGTTCAAATCAGGACGCTCCGTCGCCGTGGCGATGAGAAAGCGCCCTTTGCCCGACCCGATCTCGAGGATCACCGGGTTCGTGTTGCCGAAGAGCTGCGCGAAATCGAGACGGCCGAAACCAGCCTCGCGGGGATTGATCTCCATTGCGCGGCGCACCCTACACGAAGCAGCCCGAGGGCACAATTGACTCTCTTAAGTGACTGAATCGATGCAAGTTGCCGCTCTCGTGGTAAGGTGGACACACCGGACATGAGCGTGCTGACGACCGACCATTTCGACGAGGGGCACTTCGAAGCGATTTACGAGCAGTACTTCGATCTACTGCTCCAGATCGCCGTGTACAAGTTCAAGGTGCCGGACTTCGAGGCCGACGCGCTCGTCCACGACGTCCTCCTCGGCTACCTCCGCAAAGCGGACAGCATCATCGACCTCCGCTCGTGGCTCATCGGCGCGATCTGCTACGCCAGCCGCCACTACTGGCGCCTCAATAAAGGCCACGCCTCGACCGACGACGAGAACCAGCCCGATCCCCCCGATCCGATGCTGGTCTCCGTGCTCGACTCGCTGCCCGACCAGATCGCCGCACGCGAGCTGATGTCGCGCCTGCCGCTGCGCGCGCAACAGATCCTGCACATGCGCTTCTTCGAAGGCTGCTCGATGATCGAGATCGGCGAGCGCCTCGGCGTTCGCTCCAAGTACGCGCAGAAGCTCGTGGCCAAATACCTCAAGCGCGCGGCGGACCTCTCGCAGGACCCGAAGAAGAAAACGCCGAAGAAGAAGCCGGCGACGAAGACGAAGGAGACGCCATGAACGACGAAAGCAATGTCGTAACGTTCGAGCGCAGCCGGCGGCGCCCCGACCCGGCCCGCGTCCGCGAGTTCGCCGTAACCGCCCGCCGCCTGCAGGCGGAGCGGCAGTCCTCCTCCGAGCTCGTCGAGCGCCTCCTGCGCACCACCCCGCGCAACGAATGGCCGCGCCTCGCCGAAGAGCCGTCCATGCGCAACAGCGGCGCACTGGAAAAGCTGGCCAAGGAAATCTCCTCGCGGCTGGAGAAGAATCCGCAGGAAGCGCTGGCCCTGTCGAACCTGGCCACCGCGATCGCGGAGACGCTGGCGTTCGACGCGTATCCGGCCATTGTCCTCGCGCAGATTCGCGCGCAGGCCTGGAAGGACCGCGGTCAGGCGCTGCGATACCTCGCGCGCTACCGCGAAGCACTCGAAGCGCTCGACCGCGCGGAAGCCCTGCTCGTGAATTTCGGATCGCTGATGCACGACCTGGCCGTCGTGATGTACGTCCGTGCGATCACGCTGCAGGAGTCCGGTGAGTTCGACGAATCGCGCAGCCTTCTGAATGAATCCGGCTTGATCTTCAAGGAACATGGCGACGTACGCCGTTTCATGTACTGCGCGGTTGCCGAAGGCATGCTGGAGTTCCGCCTCGGCAAGCTCCTCGCCGCCCGGCAAGCGTTCACGGAGCTACTCGGCACGGCGCGCTCGATTCAGGACCGTGAGACCGAGGCAAGACTGCACAACAACATCGGCCAATGCGCCAGCCGCCTCGGCGAGTTGGAGAACGCAACGATTCACCTGACGCATGCGATGACACTGTTCGATTCACTCGGGCTGGAGACGGACGTTCTTCGCGCGGAACAGGCCGCGGCACTCGTGACGCTGCGCAAGGGCGACATCCGGCGCGGCCTCGCTGAGCTGCGCGAAGCACGAAGCGGATTCCTGTCGCACGGCATGATCGAAGAAGCCGGTTTGTGCGGCCTCGACATCGTCGGAGCACTCGTCGAAGAAGACAAGGCGGCCGAGGCAGTCGAACTTGCGGCCTCGATCGTCGAAGAGTTCAGCGACGCGGGCCTGAACCGCCGCGCGGTCACCGCCGTCGAGTACCTGCGCGAAGCCATTCGGGCACGGCGTGCCACGCGCGCCACCGTCACGTCCATCGCGGATTACCTTGGTGCGCTGCAACGCAACCCGAATCTGGAGTTCGTCGCCACCGCCTGAGAGTCAGCGCGCGCTGTCGCTGACTCCCGGCGGAGCCGACCGGTCACGGCTTCGGCGTAGACATGCCATCGCCAGTGTTGTTGAGGTTCAGCCGATTGAGAAGTTGCGCGATGCGGGTGCGCATCTTCGTGAACCAGAAGCCATCCTCTCGATTCGTCCGCGCCTCGGCCGGCATCGCCAGCGAACACACCACTGCCACAGCAACCAGGCCGCGCACGGCCACATTGAATCCTCGACGCATAAGCCCTCCAACCCGGTCTCATCTGCCGGGCAGTTGAAATTGGGAGGGCGCCCTCACCTCGCGGTGTGACGCGAAAGTCACTTATGCCACCCTTTTGACGATGCAGTTTGCTGCACGTTTACGCGCACAGCGGTGGTGCAACAGGGGGAACGATGGACGAATAGGACCTATCGGACCAATAGAACGGATGGGACTTCGGCGCCACGGTTGCGGTTGCATGGCGGCAGTGCTGGTGACTTCTGCAGTCCTATTCGTCCTATAGGTCCGCCGTCCTATCGTTCCCCTCCCCGTTCCCTTCCCCGCACCCGCCCGGTTTCTCCCGCGGCCCTTGCTGCATCCAATCGGGCGAAAGGATCGACTCATGCGTAGAACACTCACTCTCGCCCTGCTGGCACTGGCGCTCGTCTCCTGCAACCGTACGGAAGTCTCCTCGGCGCCGCCGCCGGCGCAGCTCACGAAGGTCGCGGCGGATACGTCTCGCGTCGACCAGCTCTCCGGCGCACCGACCGTTGCGGCGACAGCCGCGAACGAAGTCGCAAAGCAGGAAGCCGGGTTCAACACCGAGGAGTACGGGCGGATCGCGGAGAACGCATATCTGCGCGCGACGGACACTCCCCTCTCCACCTTCTCCATCGACGTCGACCGCGCTTCGTACGCGCACGTCCGCCGCTTCGTCTCGCAGGGGCAGCGGCCGCCGCGCGATGCCGTGCGCATCGAAGAGATGATCAACTACTTCACCTACGACTACCCCGATCCCTCGGGCAACGATCCGTTCTCCATCACCACCGAGGTCGCCGCGTCGCCGTGGAACGCGCGCCATCGCCTGCTGCTCGTCGGCTTGCAGGGACGCCGCATGAAGAGCGAGCATCTGCCGCCGAACAACCTCGTGTTCCTGCTCGACGTCTCCGGCTCGATGCAGTCGCCGGACAAGCTGCCGCTGGTGAAACAGGCGCTGCGGCTCCTCGTCGACCAGATGCGCGATGAAGACCGCGTGGCGATCGTCGTTTACGCCGGCAGCGCGGGACTCGTGCTGCCGTCGACCAGCGGCGCGAACAAGACCGCGATCATCGCGGCGATCGACGGGCTCGAAGCCGGCGGCTCCACCGCGGGCGGCGAAGGGATCGAGCTCGCCTACTCCGTCGCCAGAGAGAACTTCCACGCGAAGGGCAACAACCGCGTGATCCTCGCGACGGACGGCGACTTCAACGTCGGCGTCAGCAGCGACGGAGAGCTCGAGCGCCTCATCGAGGAGAAGCGCCGCGACAACATCTTCCTCACCGTCCTCGGCTTCGGCACCGGCAACATCAAGGACTCGAAGATGGAGCTGCTCGCCGACAAAGGCAATGGCAACTACGCGTACATCGACACGCTCAGCGAAGCGCGCAAGATGCTCGTCAGCGAGATGGGCGGCACGCTCTTCACCATCGCCAAGGACGTGAAGGTGCAGGTCGAGTTCAACCCGGCGCGCGTCGCGGCCTACCGCCTCATCGGCTACGAGAACCGCCTCCTCAACAAGGAAGACTTCAACAACGATGAAAAGGACGCGGGCGAGCTCGGCGCCGGTCATTCCGTCACCGCGCTCTACGAGATCGTCCCCGCCGGCGTCGACGTGCCCGGCACGAGCGTCGATCCGCTGAAGTACCAGACCACCACGGTCCGCGGCGGGGCGTCGGAACTGGCCACCGTCAAGCTGCGCTACAAGGAGCCGCAGGGGACGGAGAGCCGCCTGCTGACCGAGGTCATCACCGACCGCGCCACGGCCATGTCGAACAACTTCCGCCTCGCCGCGGCCGTGGCGGAGTTCGGCATGCTGCTGCGCAACTCACCGTACAAGGGAACGTCGTCGCTGGACCACGTCATCGAGCTGGCGTCGTCCATCGATGCGCCCGATGCCGAAGGCTACCGCAGCGACTTCCTAGGGCTGGTGACCAGGGCGAAGGCGTTTGCGCCCGAGGACCACGCCGCCAAATAGATCACCCACGGCGCGCTGGCGGCTGCCAGCGCGCCGTTGCGTAGCGTTCCCCTCCATCTTTTTTCAGGCGCCCTGCAACGCCACGCCGTCTCGGGCGTAATTGCTGGTATGCGCACGCTCCTTCTCGTCTTAGGCCTGTTCGCGACCAGTTGCTTTGTCGAGGAACATTCGGTGCAGCCCCTCGGGCTCAGCGTCAGCAGCGCACGAGAGGAGGCGCGCGGGCTCGTCCTGGCGAAGCAGGGGAAGCAGTTCGTCACCGTGCACCTGCAGCAGGACCCCTCCGCGAGCATCGACTGGAACGGCGCCGTCGCCGTCGACTGGAGCGGCCGCTGGTACCGCGCGGTCAGCACGACCGTCACGAAGTCCTCGACCGGCGAGCGCTACCTCGGCTTTGACAAAATGCAGACGCGCAGCGTCGAGATCAAGCTGCTCTTCGAGGTGCCGCGCGGCGCCAGCCTGCGCAGCATCACCTCGCCGCACAGCGTCGTCCTCTCTAACGCGCCGCCAAAAAGTGCGTGACGCCGAAGACGAAGACGAGCATCAGCAACGCCGCGCCGAAGCCATCGCTCCCCACGACCGCCACGCGCCTGCCATTCGCCGCGAGCATCACCAGCCGGCGCAACAGGATCGCCACGACGACGATCCCCACCGGATTGAAGGCCCACGCCGCCGCGACGTCGCCGTGCATCAGGCTGAAGATCGCGCGCGTCGTGCCGCACGTCGGGCAGTCGACGCCCGTCGCCAGCTTCAGCACGCAGAGCGGCACCGCCGGAAGCCGCTCGAGCAGCGCGAACGTGGCGAGCCCGCCCGCGATCAGCGCCGCTTCGATGGCACGCCGGTCTAGAAGAAATCCCATTGCCGCACCGGAATGCCGCGCTGGAGCTTCTGGGCGATGAGGTAGGCGTCGATGCCGGCGATGACCCATAGCACCGGCGCGAGAATCAACCCGCTGCCGAGCCCCACCACCACGCTGACGATCAGCATGACCAGCCCTTTGTTCTGCTGCCCGAGGATGATCTGGCCGATGCCGGCGAGGAGACAGCCGCTGAGCACCCCCATGAGCACCGGATCCCGCGCCGGCGTCGACGGATACACGTAGTCGTTGGTCATCCCCGGCTGCGGAGGCGGTGGCGGCATCATCCCGCCGCCGAGCGCCGCGCCGCAATGGACGCAGACCACGGCCTGCGGGTTCGCGTTCTCCTTGCCGCAGTTGAGGCAGAACCGGCGACCCACGCGCGGCATCCCGCCGCACGTCACGCAGACGACCGCCTGAGGAGCGAGCTGACTTCCGCAATGTCCGCAGTGCATCACTCGACTCCCCGTGGCAGCAGCGCGATCTCTCCGGCCGGCGACATCCCTCGATTGTAGAACGCGTCAGCGTCCGAACGTATCGCAATCGCTGACGCGGCCGGACTGCAGTCCGCGGCGGAACCATTCGACGCGTTGGGCCGAGGAGCCGTGCGTGAACGAGTCCGGACTGACGCGGCGGCCGGCCGACTGCTGCATCCGGTCGTCGCCGATCGCGGCGGCGGCGTTCAGCCCCTCCTCCACGTCACCCGCTTCGAGGATGTTGCGCTGGCTCGTCGTGTTGCCCCAGATCCCGGCGAAACAGTCGGCCTGCAGCTCGAGGCGCACGGAGTATTCGTTCGCGTTGCGACGGTCGCGCTGCTGCGCCTGCCGCACCTTGTCGGAGATGCCGAGGACGTTCTGCACGTGATGCCCGATCTCGTGCGTGATGACGTAGGCCTGCGCGAAGTCGCCCGGCGCGCCGAAGCGATCCTGCAGTTGCTGGTAGAACGAGAGGTCGATGTAGACCTTGTTGTCCGCCGGGCAGTAGAACGGCCCCGTCGCCGACTCGGCGTAACCGCAGGCCGATTCGACGACGTCGCGGAACAGCACGAGCTTCGCGCGCGGATACTCGACGCCCTCCTTGCGGAGGAGCTCCGTCCAGGTGTTCTGCGCGTCGTCCAGGACGAACGACACGAACTGCACCATCCGCTCTTCCTCGGGTGTCTGCGCCACGGGCGGCATCTGCTGCCCCGGCCCCGGCGCCGACTGCACCGGCCCCGGCGCGCCCGCGCCGCCGCTGCCATCGACGAGCGTGAAGAAGTTCCGTCCGAAGACGAGGCTGAGGATCAGCAGGATGACGGCACCGCCGCATCCCACCTGCGGCCCGCGGCCGAATCCTCCGCCGCCAAAGCCGCCAAACCCTCCCCCACCACCGCCACGACGATCTTCAATGTCCGAACTGACTCCGCCTGGTGTCCAGCGCATGAGGGCGCTTTGTGCACCAATGATGCCTGTTGAGGCGTTGTCGTTGTCCGTTGTCCGTTGTCCGTTGTCCGTGCTGCGCGCAGGCGGCACTGTTCGCCGGGCGCAGCACGGACAACGGACAACGGAAAACGGAAAACGCCCTCAGCCGCGCTAGATCGTCTGGCCGCTGGCCGGGGGGTAGTCGTCGGCGCGGATCAGGATCTCGCGCGGCTTGGATCCCTGGCTGGGGCCGACCACGCCGTTCGCTTCCATGATCTCGATCAGGCGCGCGGCGCGGGAGTAGCCGAGCTTCAGGCGGCGCTGCAGGTAGGACGCGCTGGCCTGCCCCGTCGTCAGGACGACGCGGACGGCTTCGTCGTACTTCGGATCTTCGAGGTACTCGATGCCGTCGGCGCCGCTCTTCTCCTCGGCCATCTTGGTGATCTCTTCGAGGAAGCGCGGCTCGCCCTGGTTCTGCTTCACGTGCTCGACGATGTCGTTGATCTCGCGCTCCGAGACGTACGCGCCGTGGAGGCGGCGGACGCGCGCGGTGCCCGGCGGCAGGAAGAGCATGTCGCCGTTGCCGAGGAGCTTCTCGGCGCCCTGGGCGTCGAGGATGGTGCGGGAGTCGATCTTCGACGCGACCTGGAACGAGATGCGCGACGGGAGGTTCGCCTTGATCACGCCGGTGATGACGTCGACCGACGGACGCTGCGTGGCGATGATGAGGTGGATGCCGACCGCGCGCGCTTTCTGCGCGAGGCGCGTGACGGAGTCCTCGACGTCCTTCGACGCGACCATCATCAGGTCCGCGAACTCGTCGATGATGATGACGATGTACTGGAGCTGATCCGGTACTTCCATCGGGGCGTCCGGCGAGAGCTTCCGCGCGCGGCGCAGCCCCTCCGGGTCCTTCAGGAGCATGTTGTACTGGTCGATGTTGCGCACGCCGCACTCGGCGAGCGAGCGGTAGCGGTTCTCCATCTCGTTCACGGCCCAGATCAGCGCGTTCGACGCGAGCTTGGGGTCGGTGATGATCGGGTGAATGAGATGCGGGATGTCCTCGTAGATCTTCAGCTCGACCATCTTCGGGTCGATCATCAGCATGCGGAGCTGCGACGGCAGCGCCTTGTACAGCATCGACACGATCATGGAGTTGAGGCCGACCGACTTGCCGGCGCCGGTGGCACCGGCGACGAGGAGGTGCGGCATCTTCGCGAGATCGGTGACGACCGCTTCGCCGTGGATGTCCTTGCCGAGGGCGAGGCTGAGGAACGACGGCGACGCGACGAAGGCGTCGGTGTCGATGATGTCGCGCAGCGTGATGAGCTCGCGCTTCTTGTTCGGCACTTCGATGCCGACGGTGGACGAGCCGCTGATGCGCTCGATGCGGATCGACTCCGCTTTGAGCGCGAGCGCGAGATCGTCGCCGAGGTTCACGACCTTGGCGTACTTCACGCCGGCGGACGGCTTGAACTCGAACGTCGTGACGACCGGGCCGGGGTGATAGGCGGTGACTTCCCCTTCGACGGAGAACTCGCGGCAGCGGTCCTCGATGAGACGGCCGATCTCGAGGAACTTCTTGTGGACCTCGTCGTTGATGCCGTCCTGCTTCGGCCCTTCGGTCAGCAGCGTCACGGGCGGCAGCAGCTCGTGCGTCATCTTGATCGCCGGCTTCTCGGGGCGTGACGGCTCCTTCGGCTTGCGCAGGGCAGGCCGCGGGATCTGCGGCTTCGGACGCGCGGCGGGAGCCGGCACCGTGCGCGAGCCAGGATCGAGGAACAGCGGATCCTCGAAGTCGTCGAGCGGAAACTCGTCGTCCTCCTCCTCGATGACGGGAGGTGGCGCCGGCACTTCGAGCGTGCGCTTGCGGCGCGGCGGCTCGGGCGCGCTGACGGCTGCCGGCGCTGCCGCGACCGCGGCTCTCCGCGGCTCCATCTTCGACGGCTCCTTCCGCGTGGACGGCTCGACGTACAGCTCGAACGGATCGTGCGTCTCGGAGTTCGCCAGCTCTTCCGCGGCTTTGCGGAGGTCGGCCTTGGTGACTTTGCGGATCTGGAACTTGCCGCGCCCTTTGACCTCGCGCACGATCGGCCCATTGAGCGACGGCGTGGCGTCGTCGCCGTCATCGTCCAGGTCGGGTGACGGGACGAGACGGAGCGGCGGCGCCTCGACCTTCTCGAGATGCTTGCGGACGATGGCGGTTTTCATCTTCTCCTTGCGCCGCCGCTCGGTGAAGCGGGCGAAGTGCATGGAGAAGTTGCGGCCGACGGCGAGGAGCTTCTCGTGGATGGCCAGGAAGACGGCGGCGAGGCTGAGCCGCGTCGCCAGCAGCAGGCCGACCAGGATCGCCGTGACGAGGACGATGGCCGCGCCGCTGGCGTTCATGTTCGCCTTGATGGCGCGATCGATCTCCTGCCCGAGATAACCGCCGGAGAGGATGTGCGCCCCGCGCAGCCAGATCTTGCCGACCGCGAGGTCGAGCAGCGGCGGCAGCGCCAGCGCAAGAATGACGAAGCCGAGGAGCTTCGTGTGGAGGTATTCGAGGTCGCGCGACCAGAAGCGGTTCCACCCCATGATCAGCAGCACGGCGGGAAAGATCAGCGAAGCGAAGCCGAAGAAGCCGACGAAGATCCACGCCAGCGTCGCGCCGTAATAGCCGATCCAGTTCTCGATCGCGCTGTTGGTGGAGGTGTAGAACGCGGAGGAATCGGTGGGGTGATACGTGAGGAGGGCGAGGGTGAGACTGACGCCCATCGCCAGTACGACGATCCCGATCAGTTCCCCGCCGCGGCGGCTCCTGGCGAATTCGATGAGCTGCATCCCCAACCCGACACTCCCGTTTGCGACTGTCCTGAAGTGTAGCAGAAACGAGGCCAGCGGTTATGGGGGGAGGGCTCAGAGCTCAGAGCTCAGAGCTCAGGGCTCGGGGCTCAGGGCAGAAGCTTTCGCGAGGCGCAGCGCCTGAGCCCTGCGCTCTGAGCCCTGAGCCCTCTTACGGCGCTACCACGTACACGCCGACCATCACCGTCGCGTTGTAGGCGGCATGCGCTGCCCACGACGGCACCAGACTGCCGGTCTTCAGCCGCGCCGTCAGCGTGAGCAGCGCCATCAGCGCGATCATGACGATGGCGGGCCAGTAGTGCCAGACGTCGGCGAGATGCAGCAGCACGAAAAGCACCGTGGTCACGATCGCCGCCGTCACGTTTCCCCAGCTCTTCGAGAAGCCGCGGAACAGCATTCCGCGGAACAGGAACTCTTCGACCGGCGGCGCGAGGAGCACCGCCGCGATGGCGAGTGCAATTCTTGCCAGACCGCCTTCCTCGGCGAGCTGCGCCATCGGTCCGGCGGGCGCGTTCGGATCGGGCGGCACGAGGCGCGCGGCGAACAGGAGGTAAGCCGCGGCCATGGCGACACCGGCGACGGCCCAGCCGAGCGTTGCCCCCAGCGGCGCCGGGGCCACGCCGATCTCACGCAACCGTCCCCACATGAAGATGCGCGCGCAGATGAAGACGGCGAAGCCCGTGGCGAGCATCGCCAGCAGCAGCATGAGCGGCATGAACTGCTTCGTCAGCAGGTCGATCGCGTTGGGGCGCTCCAGCGCCTTCGGCCCGTTCACCGCGAGCGTGTACATCACCGCGATGATCATGGCCCCGATGCCCGCCAGGAACTGCGCGCCCATCGCCGCCACAAACGTGAGGATCGCCTTCCCCGCCCCGAACTCCGGTGGCGCAGGAGGGGGCGGTGGCGGTTCAGGCAGGGGAAACACTTCGGCGTCGATGGTCATCAGGTCAGCGCATGGTCAGCCATGCGCCGGGCGGCGTCAACAAGCCCGGCACCCATGGCGCATCTGTCCTATTCGTCCTATCTGTCCCATCCGTCCTATTCGTCCTATCGTCCCTAGGACGCCGGATTCGCCCCCACGCGCCCTTTCAGCGGCGGCGCGTCCAGCCGCGGCCCGTCATAACCAGCCACGTCGCCGAAGCGCGACGAATGCGCCTGCCACTCGTCGCGCGCCGCGACGAGCTCCTCGTGGGTCCGCGCGACGAAGTTCCACCACATCAGGACCGTCTCGCCGAAGGGCGCGCCGCCGAGGAGGAGGATGCGGGCGCCGTCGCGCGACGAAAGAGGCAATTCGTCGCGCTGCGTACCGAGGTAATAGAGGACGTCGGGAACGAGGGTCTCGCCATCGAGCTGCGCTTCGCCGTCGAGAAGGAAAAGCGCGTGCTCGAACGTGCGCTCCAGCGGCAGCGCCGCGCGCGAACGCAAGGCGATGTCCGCGCCGACCATCGGCGAATACGCCGTCGCCGGCGAGCGCTGCCCCGCCGCCTGTCCCATGAACAGCGTCAGCGTGGCGTCGTCGATGTCGAGCGACGGCAGGTCGACGTGATGCGCGAACGACGGTGCGCGCTCGCGGACCGCCTCGGGCAGCGCCACCCACAACTGCACGCCGCTGAGCCGCCCCGAGTGGCCGCGCGGCGTCTCCTCCGCGTGCGCGATGCCGTTCCCCGAGGTCATCAGATTCAGCTCGCCGGGCCGGACGACGCTCTCGAAGCCAAGCGTGTCGCGATGCAGCACCTCCCCTTCCAGCAGCCAGGAGACGGTCTGCAGTCCGATGTGCGGATGCGGCGCCACGTCCATCGGCTTGCTGTCGGTGAAGCTCACCGGCCCGTAGCGGTCGAGGAAGCACCACGGCCCCACCAGCCGCCGCTTGCTGCGCGGCAGCGCACGCCGGATCTCCAGCTCATTGAGCCGCGTGCGATGCGCGGGGAAAGTTTCGAAGGTGGCAGCGGCGCAATCTTCGCCGGTGCAGGCGTTCGGCTCGGGTGGTGCGGTCTGGGTGCTCATGCGGCCCTCACTTGTTGCAACCCCAGCATGCCCAATACCTGCGCCGCCGCACGGTTGCCCGATTCCACCGCGGAGTTCATGAAGCCGAATTCATCCACCGTGTGCTCTCCGGCGAAGACGAACTTCCCCACCGGCTCCACGAGCGCGCGGAAGTAGCGCTGGTAGTCGCCGGGGCGGTAACAGGCGTAGCTCCCTTTGCTCCACTCGTACGTGGGCCAATGCTGCCGCACCGCTTTGCCGGTGTACGCCTTCGCCACGCCGGGGAAGATCCTGTCGGCCATCGCGGCGAACTCCGTGGCGCGCGTCTGCAGCGTGCCGTTGCCGAGGTTGGCGCCGTAGCGGCCGCCGGTGAAGTTCGTCAGGATGCCGTGCGTCCCGCGCTGCCCGCGGCTCGTTTCCCAGCACGCCTGGAACGGCAGGTCGGAGACGTCGCAGTTCGCACCGTCGTCGCCGATCGCCGCGCGGATGGCGCGCGCGAGTGGCCGCATCGGCTCGATCCAGTCGGCGTCGGACTTAGACAGCTTCCCGTCGATGTAGAAGTTGTGGCCGTTCGAGCCGTCGAGATACGTGAGGTCGAGCAGCTCCACTTCCAGCTCACGCGCGAGCTCGCGAATGGCGTGATGGTCGGTGTCGATCAACTCCCCGCCGAGCTCCGCGACCTGTCCGTCCGGAAAGTAATTCTGCAGCGAGTACATCCTGCCGCCGGCGCGCGGCGCCGCTTCGAGGATCATCGACGCCACACCGTTCTGCTGCAGCCGGTACGCGCACGTCAGCCCCGCCGTGCCGCCGCCGAGAATCACGATCCGCGCATGATCCTGCGCCTTCGCCATGCGCGGCACCGCGAGCGCCGCCGTCGCCGCGGCGGTGGTGCGCAGAAACCGCCGCCGCGACCAGGCCTCATCGAGCGACATCCCACTGCGCTCGAGCGCATCGGCAGCACGAAGGGAATCGCGGAACAACGTGAACACGGGCGTACGCGGCATGGCGCGCGATTGTAGCAATGGAGGGCTCAGGGCTCAGTCCGCGGTGAAACGTTTTCGCCCGGAGCGTCACTACCCTCACGATGACCACCTCGGCGGCAGCGCTGGACTCCCCGTACCGAGCCGAGACGATCACCCGTCTCGTCCACGACCTCATTCGCGAGGCGGCCGCCGCGGCTCAGGCAGGAGACGACGACGTCATCCTCGACCTCGAGATCGACGGCATCCGCTGTGTCCTCGTCCGCAGCGAAAAGGCGCAACCGGCCACGCCGGCCTCCCCCACCGCGCGCGACCGTCTCAGCCCGCGGGAGCTGGAGATCGCGCGCATGGTCGCCGAAGGCCACCCCAACAAGACCATCGCCGCGGTCCTGGACATCAGCACCTGGACCGTCAACACCTACCTGCGCCGCATGTTTGCCAAACTGGGCGTCACGTCCCGCGCGGCGATGGTGGCCAAGTTGATGCGGTAACGGGGAACGATAGGACCGATAGGACGTATAGGACTGATAGGACAGATAGGACGACGACGGTATCGCCGCGTGCACAGCGCGCTCCGTGGGACGGATGCGGGCGAGACGCCCGCAGCGCGCACCAGTTCACCTCCTGTTGGGCGCAGACCGCCGCGTGGACAGGTCCTATTCGTCCTATAGGTCCTATTCGTCCTATTCGTCCTATCGTCCCGCCCCTCACGGTGGCGGCGCCACGTCCTGCGCCAGGCGGTACGCTTCGATCTCCGCCCAGCGGTCGGCGTAGTCCTTCTGCTGCGACGCCAGGTTGCTCGCCGCGTGGACGAACCCTGGTTTCACGTGGCGCCAGCGCAGGAAGCGCGGCTTCGTGTCGTCGCGGTCGAAGGTGTAGACCGGGGCTTCCACCGAGTCGAGCTGCTGCGACTGGATCGCGTGCACCGCTTCGTGGTGCCAGATCTCGGGTCCGGTGCCGGTGATCACCGCCGGGTAGATGCCCCACGTGTAGCCGACGAAGACCAGATCGTCTTCGTTGATGACGTCGCGGCGCTCGAACGACAACATCCCATCGCGGATGCCCACCTCGTCCGCGTCCTGGATCGCACGCACGAGGAAGAACGTCTCGATGACCGAGAAGTCGACGTCGATGCGTGCCTGCCGTTCGCGGTCGAGCGGCGTCGCCACGCGCAAGCGCAGCGGCCCGGCGGTGTAGCCGATGTGGCTCAGCGGATGATTGCCCGACGTCGTGTTCTCGACGAGCGACGACGCCGCGTTCGCGACCAGCCACCCGGTCGTCACGTCTCCCCTCCCCGCCATCGCCTTCGCCTCGGAAAACCCATACCCGGCGACGAGACCAGCGAGCGCGATGCGTCCCGCGTCGCGCGCCGTCTTCACCTTCCCCTGCGCGAACGCGCCGAGGAGGGTGAAGAGCGAGGTGGCGGAGATGTTGACGGCGCGCATGCGCCGCCGGCCGGCGGCGTGCGCGGGAATCGTGAGCGTGCAGATGAGGGCGACGGCGACGAATTGCTTCATGGCAGTTCGTGCCGTCGCCCTGCGGAAATGATTCCAGCGTCAGTTAACAGCGCGGGTAGCCCGGTGAGCCGGACGGGAACGAGCAGGAGTACCCCGTGTTGTACCAGCAGGTCTGCGACGTGTTGTACGAATAGAGGAAGCGGTCGGTGTAGCTGTCGTCGCAGTTGGTCGTCCGTTCCCAGACGTCGACGCGATACGTCACGCTGACCTGGTCCCACCGCTGGTTGCCGAAGAAGCCGGAGTGACAGCGTGAATTGAACGTGTAGACGCTGGTGGCCGTCCGCGTCTCGTGCGTCGTGACGCTCTTCGGGTCGTAGCAGACCCACGGACAGGGGATGGAGCAGTCGTTGTACCACGTGTAACAGAGGTTGCAGTCGGAGCCGCGCGGGTCGCACCACTCCATGCAGGAGTTGAACTGCATGTCGCACCACGACATGCACTCGGGATCACGATACATCCCCTGCGTCTGCAGCCGCGTCTTCGGCGCGGGGTCGATGGCCACGGAGACGAGCGAGCCGATGGCCGAGTCGAGCGAGAGCTTCGCGCTCCCCGCATCGACGGCGGCGAACGGCTCGTCGGCCAGCAGCCGCTCGCCGGCGGCGACGAGGAAGCGGAGGCTGCCCGGCTTCTCGGTCTCGAGCTTCCGCAGCTTCGTGAGCTCCTGCGGGTGCGTGGCCAGGACGTCGATCGTGGCGCCGGCCGGCGCGTACGGGGCGATGGTGACGCGCTGCTTCGCGTAGGTGTGCTTCCCCTGCACGATCCGCAGCTCGAGCTCGAGGACGTCGTTGCTCTGCAGGTCGGGAAGCGCGTAAAGCAGCGGCGCGGCCTCACGCTTCTGCCGGGCATCCTGCTGGATCGGTTTGCGGTCGCCGGGCAGCGGCTCCTCACTGCGCTGCCGCTGTTGGGCGAATGCGCCGGACGTCAAAGAAACGAGCGCGCAGAGCGCTGCCAGGAAACGGACTGTCTTTGCCATTCTTCGGTTCCTCCGAGCGATAGTTCGAACGGCCGGCCGTGCGACTGACGAGAGTGTAGAGAGCCGCAAAGCCCCCGCGCCCGCGAAGTGACGAAGCCTCGGCCTCATTGGACGAACCCCCGCTATTCCGCGATGAAGGACGGAACGCCGTAACGGTTCCGTTGCCGGAAGGGGGACGGTTGTCGGTTGTCGGTTGTCGGTTTTCGGTGCTGCG
>DASVEE010000031.1:0-191887 GCA_036380735.1 Thermoanaerobaculia bacterium
GCAGACGCGTGCGTCTGCGCCACCGCACCTCTCCAGGACAAACAGAACGGAGAGGACGCAGCCACCCGCCTCTACGTTCTACGTTCTGCGTTCTGCGTTCTACGTTCTACGTTCTGCGTTCTAGCTTCCCCCGCGCGTACACTTTCCCGCATGAAACGCCTGCTGCGGGTCCTGGCCATCATTCTGCTGATCCTCGGCGCGGTCGCAGCCGTCGTGCGCCTGAAGCTCTGGCGCCCCCTCGGTGGACGCGCCACCGGCGAGCGGCTCGCCCGCATCCGCAGCTCGCCGCAGTGGAACGGGCGCAAGTTCGAGAACCGTGTCCCCACCACCACTCTCCTCCCCGGCTCCTTCGTCAAGATGTTGCGCCAGCAGTACAGCGGCGATCAGGAGCGCGTTCCCAAGTCGCCCATCCCCATCGTCAACCTCACCGCCGCGGATCTCGCGCAGCGTCCGCCGACCGGCCTCCGCGCCACGTGGATCGGCCACGCTACGGCCCTGCTGGAGATCGACGGCCACAAGGTGCTGACCGATCCGATCTGGAGCGAGCGCTGCTCCCCTGTCGGCTTCGCCGGCCCCAAACGCTTCCACGCGCCGCCCATCTCGCTCGCGGAGCTCGGGCGCGTCGACGCCGTCGTCATCTCCCACGACCACTACGATCACCTCGACATGGACACCGTGCGCTCACTCGCCGCCAACGGCACCGTCTTCGCCGTCGGTCTCGGCATCGGCGCGCATCTCGAGAAGTGGGGCATCAAGCCCGAGCAGATCCGAGAGCTCGACTGGGGCGAGGAAGCACGCGTCGGCATGCTCACGCTGACGTCGCTCCCGGCGCGCCACTACTCCGGCCGCGACGTCTTCGACGGCGACAAGACGCTCTGGTCGTCGTGGTCGATCCGCGGCCCCCGCCACCGCGTCTACTTCAGCGGCGACACCGGCTACTTCGACGCGATGAAAGACCTCGGCACTCAATACGGCCCGTTCGATCTCAGCGTGATCAAGATCGGTGCGTACGGCGACACGTGGCCGCACATCCACGTGACGCCCGAGGAGGCGGTGAAGACGCATGTGGCGGTGGGGGCGAAAGTCCTGCTGCCGGTGCACTGGGGCACGTTCAACCTGTCGTACCACGACTGGTTCGAGCCCCCCGAGCGCCTCCTTGCAGCCGCAGCGGCCGCGCGCATCACCACCATGGTGCCGCGCCCGGGCGAGCAGGTGAACGTCCCGTCAGCGGCGTACCCCGCGGCGACCTGGTGGCGCTGAACCAGCGTAAAATCGGCAGCACACCATGTTTCCCGAAGTCACCGCCATCGAGCCGAAGCTCAAACAGATCCTCTATGGCTGTGTGGAGCACATCCAGGCGACGAAGGCGGCACTCTATCTCTGCACCTCGCCCGATCTGACGGCGAAGAGCTACGAGCTCGTGACGAGCTACCAGTACAACCCCGCCGACCGGAAAGTGGTCACGGCGAACGACGACCTCGTCGACCGCCTCTCCGTGCGCCGGAACGCCTTCTACGTCAACGGGCTCGCCGCCGACCAGCGCTTCTCCGAGATGCTGTTCCGCCAGGGAAACGACCGCATCCTGGCCACGCCGCTCTTCTCCCGCGGGCGTCTCGTCGGCTTCATCGACATGCGCGACAAGGCGGGGAAGAAGCCGTTCGAGACGCACGACGTCGAAGCCGCGCGCAGGATCGGCGACGAGATGCTCAGCGTGCTGGCCACGAACAAACTGTTCGGCCTCGCGCCGATCCAGCTCGTGGACGCGCCGGTGGAGCGCACCATCCCCACGCCCGCCGGCGCCCCGAACATCGTCATGCCGTCGGCGCCGCGACCGGGGCAGGTGCTCTCGACCGACGCGCTGAAGACGATCGAGACCGCGCGCGACATGATGATCAAGCGGCAGCACGCCGCACGGCCGCACAAGCGCGTCCTCGACGAAGCCGATCTCGAGATCGTCCACCTTCTGCTCCCGGCGGCCCTGGCCATCCCGGGCGCTGTGCTGGCGAGCTTCAGCGCGATCGGCCACGTCAACAATCCCCAGGCCATCGTGGCCATCGCCACCGTCGGCGACGACGCGATGGAGATGCTCCAGCAACACATCCGCGGCTGGCTCGCGCGGATGGGGCAGGAGAACACCACCATGCGCCCGCAGCTCATCTACCCCTTCGGCGTGCAGGTCGTCCCCGTCACCGCGGCCGGCATCAGCACCATCCTCAGCGCGCCGGTGAATCCGCAGTCCGTCGAAGGGCTCGTCCTCACTGTTGCCTTCGAGCGCACGCCGGAAGCGCAGGCGCAGCGCGCGCTGCACATCTTCCTCCGGCAGATCGAGCAGTCGGTCGAGAATGCCATCGCCGCGACGCACAGCCGCAACGACCGCCAGCTGCTCGCCGAGCGCCTCCTCGAGCCCGACTTCCAGCGCTACCCGGACCTCGCCGAGCACTGCCGCCAGGTCAGCGTCATCTCCGCGCGCTTCGCGAAGATCCTCGACCTCCCGGCCACGCAGATCGAGACCGTCCGCCTCGCGGCGCTGGTGCATGACGTCGGCCTGCGCCTGCTCGACTACGAGCGTCTGTACAAACGCCCGAGCCTCACCGCGGACGAGCTGCGCGGCCTCGCCGAGCACCCCGTCGTCGGCGCCGCCCTCGTCGAGCCCCTCCTCGGTTCCGACGTAGCGCAAGCCGTCCTGCGGCACCACGAGCGCGTCGACGGCAAAGGCTACCCGAGCCGCCTCACCGGAGCCCAGATCCCCCTCGCCGCCCGCATCCTGCAGATCGCCGATGCCTGGGTGGCCATGACCGCACGATCGACGTACCAGATCCCCATCACCCGCGACGACGCCATCCACCGCCTGACGCAAGGCGCCGGTACGCAGTTCGATGCAGTGCTCCTGGAGAGGTTTGTCCGGCACGTGGGGGAACTGGCGGGGTAAGTGACGATAGGACGAATGAGTCCTATAGGACAAACCCGGCGGCGTTGCCGCTAACGAAGTCCATTCGTCCTATAGGTCCTATTCGTCCCATCCGTCCCATTCGTCCTATCGTTCCCCCGGTCCTTACAATGCCGGCATGCCCGGCACCACCAGCTTCGACGAGGCCAAGCGCCATTTCCTCCACCTGCTGACGCAGGTGCAATGGCCGCTGCCTGCCGATAAGCCCGAGGTCACGATCACCAGCTCACGGGTTTACTGGTGGCTGATCGCAAGTGGATCGCCCGCCGCGACGCTTCACTCCGGACGACACGAGGAGAGGCTCGCGGGCATGGTGATGAAGGTGTTCGGGGCGTCTTCGCTGGACGAGTGTCGCGCCACCTACGACGCCGTCGGGCGCGGGGAACGGACCACTCTGGACGAAGCGGTGGAGCGCGTCACGGCCGGCGCGAGTCCGGCGTTCTGGCGGCACGTCGATTCGAAGACGCCGCCGGCCTGAGGCCGCGCACTCCGCGTCACGATGCGCCGTAGTACCGTACCAACGCCAGGGCCAACGCGCAGACGAAGGCCGGCAGGAACGCTTCGAGCGCGCTGGCTCTCTTCCCTTTCCGCACGCGACGCCGACCGATCGCGGCGAAGACGCCGCCGGCGAGGAGCGGGGTCACGATCAGCGACGCCAGACGGAGAGCCGCGCTGCGGATGAAGTGGTCCGGAAAGACGAGCAGCGAGAGGCCCCCGACCGCGGCCCCCGCGGCGGCGCTCAGCACGACGCGCAGGATGCGCCGCGCGTGCACGGAGTCGTCGAGGGCGTGGGAGCCGAGGTCGAGCAACCCTTCGGCGAAGAGCTCCAGGAGAAGCTCCGCGATGAACTCCGCGATGAACTCGAACACCATCATCGGCGGGGAAGGCTATCGCAGCACGGCGTGGAGACGAACGTTTTCGAGAGAGGGATCAGCGGCTTGGATACCGTCGTCTACACTCGGGCGATGCAAACCGTCACGGTCGACACGTGGATCCGCGGGGACGTCCAGCGCTGCTTCGACGCGGCGCGCGATCTGGATCTGCATGTGGCGTCGATGGCGCACACGCGCGAGATGGCGGTGGCGGGGCGGACGTCCGGGCTGATCGGGCTCGGCGAAGAGGTGACGTGGCACGCGCGGCATTTCGGCGTGTACCAGCACTTCACCTCGAAGATCACGGCGTTCGAGGCGCCACGCTACTTTCAGGACAGCATGCAGCGGGGGGCGTTCCGCTCGTTCGTGCACGATCACTTCTTCGAACCGTCCGGCGAGGGAACGGCGATGCGCGATGTGCTGCTGTTTGCCGCGCCATTGGGGGTGCTGGGACGCATTGCGGAGACGCTGGTGCTGCGGCGGTACATGCAACGGCTGCTGGTCGATCGGGCGGCGGTGATCAAGAAGGCGGTGGAGGCGGGGATTCACCGGGAACGATAGGACACGTAGGACGAATAGGACGAAAAGGACCCCGCCCACCGAAGTGGAGGCTGTCCTATCAGTCCTATCAGTCCTATTCGTCCTATGTGTCCTATCGTTCCGCGGTCACTTCCAGCAGGATCTGCCGGATCGCCTCTTCGCGGGTTTTCGTGCCGGCCAGGTACGCGCGCCAGTGTGTTTCCAGCGGCTGCTGCATGCCGCGGAACTGGCGGTCGAACATTCCCTTGTAGATGACCGGCTGATAGTCGGTGATGCCGCGGCGGGCCAGGGCCTGACGGGTCAGCTCGCCGGCGGTGAAGAAGAGCAGCGCGTGCCAGAGGTTGTACGGCGGTTTGCGCTGCAGCTCTTTCGCGGCGCGGGTGAGGTCGGCGCCGATCGCGCCCTCGGTCACGTCGACCACGCCGTGCGCGGCTTCGTGCATCATCGCCTCCAGCGCGCCGAAGCCATGGTTCGCCGGATCGATGCTGGAGACGACGACGTGCACGGCCTCGGCGTTGCCGACGCTGTAGGCGCCGAACTGGCCGGCGAAGGCGGTGACGTCGACGCGCACCCGCTTCGTGAACGGCATGCCGTACGCTTTCGTGTGCGCGGCCGTGAGCTCCGCCGCGGCCGATTCGAGCATCGGCGCGGTGACGGCGATCCAGAAGCGGTTCGCGAGGTCGTCGTCCGGCCACTGCACGCGCTCGTAGAGCGGCATCGCCTGGCGCAGCGCCTCCGCCACTTTCGGCGCAATGGTGGTGGGTAATTCGTTGCCGATGGTGGCGGAGAGCGCGGCGTTGAGATCGACCAGCTCCTGATTGGCGAGCAGCGAACGTTTGGCGAACAGCGTGCGGTACGTCTGGGCCGCCGCCTGCCACACCGGCCGCTCCGACTCCGTCAATCGCGCCGGCGGCGGTGTGCCGTGCTGCACCTCGTGCAGCAGCCGCTGATGGAGGTTCACCCAGCGGTTGCTCTGCAGGTGATAACGCTCGGCCTGAACGCTCGGAGGAGAGGACAACGCGGCCACGAGGAGCAGGTTGGTGATGAGAGCCATCGCAAAGCCTCCCGAGGAGTTGGCGTTCAAGCAGTGGGCCAGAGAGGCACGCGCCATTGAAGATTGCGCGCCGAGCCTTCACCATGGCGAGCGTGACCGTTGTTGCGCCGCTGACGCTCCGGCAGAACCTGAGAGCCCTCCCCCGCCCTACCTGGATCCTCTTCGGGGGGACGTTCATCAACCGTTTCGGCACGTTCGTGATGCCGTTCCTCGTCATTTACATGACGCGGCAGGGGTACACGCCGGCGCAGGCGGGGTTCGCCGTCAGCGCCTACGGCGGCGGCCATCTCGCGTCGTCCATGCTCGGCGGACATCTCGCCGATGCTATCGGACGTCGACACACCATTGCGCTGTCGATGTTCGCGTCGTCGCTGGCGATGCTCGCGCTGTCGCAGGCGCGCGGTCTGGCGGCGCTGCTGGCGTGCGCGTTCGCCGTGGGGCTGGCGGCGGAGCTCTACCGGCCCGCGGCCTCGGCATTGATCGCGGATCTGGTGTCGCCGGAGCAGCGCATCACCGCCTTCGGCGTCTACCGCCTGGCGATCAACCTCGGCTTCGCGTTCGGGCCGGCGACGGCGGGGTTCCTCGCCGACCGCTCCTTCCTCGCCCTCTTCATGATCGACGCGGCGACGTCGGCGGTCTACGGCGTCATCGCGCTCTTCTTCCTCCCTCACGGACTGCGCGGCCACACGCAGAAGGAGTCGATGCTCGAAGGCGTACGCGTGGCGATCAAGGACCGCCCGTTCGTCATCTTCCTCATGGCGACGCTGGCGGTGACGTGGATCGAGTTCCAGACGCATTCGACGTTCCCGCTCTACATTCAGGATCAGGGGTTCCGCTCCTCGACGTACGGTCTGCTGCTGTCCATCAACGGGCTGATGATCGTCTTCTTCGAGCTCGGCATCACGAACTGGACGCAGCGCTTCCGCCCGCAGACGATGATCGCTCTCGGCTACGCATTGGCGGGCATCGGCTTCGCGCTGACGGGACTGGCGCATTCGATCCCGGCGCTCGCGGCGACGGTGGTGGTGTGGACGCTCGGGGAGATGATCTACGCGCCGGTGACGGGAGCGTATGTCGCGAACATCGCCCCGGAGCAGTATCGCGGCCGCTACAACGGCTTGTGGGTGATGATGTGGTCGATCGGCATGCTGCTCGGCCCCTCGATCGGCACGGCTATCTACGGCGTGAATCCAACAATGCTGTGGATTTCGTGCGCGGCGCTCGGGTTGCTGGCGGCGGCGCTGGCGTCGCGACATTAGCGCGCGGGACGCGCGGTTTTTGGTTTTCGGTTTTCGGTTTTTGGTGCTGCGCCGGTGGCACGTGGCCGTGAACCGCCGCGGAGCGAAGCACCGAAAACCAAAAACCGACAACCGAAAACCAAGTTATTGCCAGTACAATCGTCGCCATGCGCCGACTTCTCTCCGTCCTTCTGATCTTTGTGGCTTCGCTCTCCGTGTTTGCAAAAGGCCGTACCGTCCAGCCGGTGACGTCGCCGGGCAGTGAGGCGCGGGCGATTCCTTCCGCCATCAACGGCACGGTCACGGCCCTGAACGGCAACATGATTCAGCTCGCCGGAGGACTGGTCACGATCGATGCGACGAATGCGCGGATCACCGGTGGAGAGCTGCGCGCCGGCGTGGACATCCTGGCCGTGCTCGCGGAGAGCACGCCCGGGCAGCCGCTTCGCGCCTCGACGATCGTCGTGACGCGCGCGGCCGACGTGACGCTCACCGGCCGCGTGGACAGCGTCGATGCGCAGGCGCGCACGTTCGCCCTCCTCGGCGTCACGGTGCATGCCGACCAGGCGACCATCGCCAGGCTGCAGCCGGGCATGCTCGTGGCCGTGCAGGCGAATCGCGACGGCAACCGCCTCGTCGCCGCGTCGGTGCACGTCATCGCCGGCTTCCCGCTGCCGGAGCGCCACCTCCGCGGCAACGTCAAGTCGATCGGCAACGACGCGTGGGTCATCACCTCCGACAACCAGGACGTCAGGGTCGTGGTCAACGCGCAGACGAAGATCCTCGGCAATCCTCAGGCCGGCGACCCGGTCGAGGTCATCGGCTGGACCGACGCGACCAACCAGTTCGTGGCGCTCTCCATCATCAAGTTCGAGCGGCCGCAGCTCATCCACTTCCGCGGAGTGGTCAAGTCGATCTCCGGCAACACCTGGACGATCGACCAGCGCACCGTGCAGGTCACCTCCGACACGAAGCTCCTCGGCAACCCGCAGGTCGGCGACACCGTCGAAGTGACGGCGCAGGGCACGACGACGCTGACGGCGATCACGATCGTGAAGCGCCCGAACGTGCAGGTCCCGCTGCTGCAGGTGTTCCAAGGAGTGGTGAAGTCGATCGAGCGCGACACCTGGGAGATCACCGGCATCGACGACGACGGCATCCGCAAGGTGCGCGTCGCCCCGACCACGATCGTGCTGGGCAACATCAGCGTCGGCGACCGCGTCGAAGTCCACGCCATGGACCTCGGCGAAGGACTGGTTGCGATGACAATCGTGCGGTTGCGGTAGGCGCCGGGACCTGCAGGCGCATCTGTCCTGCAGGTCCTATTGCACCCTGGGCACTACCCAGGTGCGTCCGCCACTGACCACCGCCTCCGCCTGAAAGCCAAACAGCCGTGCCATCACCGCGGGAGTCATGACTTCGCGCGGCGGTGCGTCCAGTACCAGCGCGCCGTTCTGCATCACCAGCATGCGGTCGCTGTACGCCGCGGCCCAGTTGAGGTCGTGCGAAGCGAAGACCACAGTGCAGCCGGTGCGGTCGACGATCTCGCGCAGGAGCGCGGAGAAGCGTTGCACGTGCTCGATGTCGAGCGCGGCGAGCGGCTCGTCGAGCAGGATGAGGCGCGGCGTTCCGGCGAGCACGCGTGCGAGGAAGATGCGTTTGCGCTCGCCGCCGCTCATTTCGTCGAGGTAGCGCTGCGCGAGATGCGCGGCATCACAGACGGCAAGCGCGTGCTCCGCAGCAGCGTAGTCGGCGTCGGTCTCCCAGGCGAAGCGCCCGAGGAAGGGCGCGCGGCCGGAGACGACGACGTCGATGGCGCGCATCGGAAACGCGGGCTCCGGATCCTGCGGCAGATAGCCGACGCGGCGCGCGTACTCCTTGCCGTTCCACGACGGGAGCGGCTTCCCCTCGAACGAGACCTCCCCCGCCGCCGGCGTCAGCACGCGCGCCGCCAGCTTGAGCAGCGTCGATTTCCCCGAGCCGTTCGGCCCGGCCAAAGCCACGAGCTGCCCTTCCGGGATTTCCACGCTGACCGCGTGCACCGCCGGCGCATCGGCGTAGGCGTGGGAAACCGCGCGGAGAACTAGCACGGGCGCCTCCGCGTCCACATTGTCCGTTGTCCGTTTTCCGTTGTCCGTGCTGACGCTTCACGAGCGATCTTCGCGCACAACGGACAACGGACAACGGGCAACGCCGGCCTCACCGCGCCCTCCGCAACAGTGACAGAAAGAACGGCACCCCCAGAATCGCGGTGAAGGCGCCGATCGGCAGTTCCGTGTCCCCGGCCAGAGACCGTGACCCCACATCCGCCAGCACCACCAGCAGCGCCCCGCCCAACGCGGAGAGCGGCAACAACTGGCGGAAGTCGCGCGGCCACAGCATGCGGATGAGGTGCGGCACCAGCAAGCCGACGAAGCCGATGATGCCGCTGACGGAAACCGCGGCGCCGGTGACGATCGAGGCGGAGAGAAAGCCGATCAGCTTGATGCGCTCGACGTCGACGCCGCGTGCCTTCGCGTCTTCCTCACCAAACGTGAGCATGCGCAGGTCGTTCGCGATGAACGCGAGGACGGCCATCGCGGCGACGAGCAGCGTGGCCACGAGCACCACGCTCGTCCAGGTGGCGCCGAACAGCGTCCCCATCATCCAGCGCAGCGCGGCCGTGAGGTCGCTGCCGCGCGACAGCGAGAACGACATCAGGATGATTGCGGAGAAGAGCGCGTTGAGCACGAGGCCGGACAGCAGCAGGCGTGTCGGATCGGTGTGATCGCGCCGCCGCGCGAGGAGGAACACGCCGCCGGTCGCGGCGCACGCACCGGCGAAGGCGACGACCGGCACCACGCCGGGGATGCGCGAAAGGCCGAGGGCCGTCGACACCGCCGCGCCGCACGCCGCTCCGCCGGAGACGCCGAGGATGAAGGGGTCGGCGAGAGGGTTGCGGAGGAGCGACTGGAACGTCGTGCCCGCGACGGCGAGCGTCGCGCCGACGAGCGCCGCCAGCAAGACTCGCGGAAGGCGGATGCGGAAGAAGATCGTGTTCGCGATCTCGTCGCCGCCGAAGATCGCGCTCCACGACAGCGGCGTCGCGCCGATCGACAGGCCGGCGATGAGCGCCGCCGCCAGCAGCGCGCACAGCACGAGCGCGGGGCGTCTCAGTGTGACCGGGCTTCCCACGCGTCGAGTATCGCATTCAGGCGCTTCGCCGCTTCGACGACGCGCGGACCGGGGCGGGTGAAGACGTTCGAGTCGACGCCGACGGTCGCGCGCAGCCCCGGCGCCGCCTTGCGAAGCTCCGCGATCTGTTCCGGCGAGACCTCCGCTTGCGGGTAGAGGATGAGATCCGGCGGATTGGCCACGAGCGTTTCGAGCGAATACTGCGGCCAGCCGTCGACGGTGACGGCGTTGGTTGCGCCTGTCAGCTCGAGGACGTCGCCGGCGAACGTCTTGCGGCCCGCGACGTAGAGCGGCGAGGTCCAGATGGCGAAGAGGACGCGCGGCGTCTTCTTGCGCGTCCGTTTCTGCGCGGCGAGACCACGGCGCACTGCGTCGGCTTTCTCGCGGGCGCCGTCGACGTCGAGGATCTCGCCGAGGCGGATCATGGCGTCGGGGATCTGACTGGCGCGGTCGGTGCGCACGACATACATGGGAATGTTCACCGCCGCCAGCGCCGGGCCGAGGTTGGGGTGATTCCCCTCGGTCGACGCGAGGACGAGATCGGGCTTCAACGCGGCGATCTTCTCCAGGTTCGGCTGCATGCCGCCGATCTTCGGGAGCTTTCTGGCGTCCGCCGGATAATCGGAAAAGTCGTCGGTGCCGGCGAGGCGATCGCCGGCGCCGAGGCCGTAGACGAGCTCCGTCAGGTTCGGCGCGAGCGTGACGATGCGCTGCACGCGCGGAGGGATCGTCACGGCGCGGCCGAGATCATCGGTGGTGTTCGTGGCGGTGCGCTGTTCACGGCAGGCGGCCAGCGACACGAGCAGGAGGATCGTGAGCCGGAAGCGATGGCTGCGTAGCGCGTGCATGGTGGGGGTGGTTTTTCGGTTTTCGGTTTTCGGTTTTCGGTTTTCGGTTTTTGGTTTTTGGTTTTTGCGCTCGGCGATGGTCGATCAGGCGCGGATTCGGGCGGAGCACCGAAAACCGAAAACCAAAAACCGACAACCAACTGCCGCTTCACGAAAACAAAAACCGCGGCCCGGGGGCCGCGGTATCAGGAAACGAACGGCGCGCGGCGCTAAGCGTCGCTGCCTTCGTCCTCGTCGAGGTCGTTCGCGATGCCGAGACGGGTGCACGCGGCCGCGTACATCTGCTTGGAAGCGTTGATCGCGTCCTGCAGCTCGGCAATGCGATCCTTGACCTTCGCGAGCTCCTCTTCGACCTGGTCTTTGAGGTCGCTGATCTCCTGCCGAGTGACCTGCAGGGTCGTCTCGTAGAACTTGCGTTGTTGATCGGTAAGGATCGGCATTCAATGCTCCTGTCGTTTTCCGTTGTCCGTTGTCCGTTTTCCGTCTGCGTTCTCCACGGACAACGGAAAACGAACAACGGACAACGCGTCTAAAGCGGGCGCGATTATACCTACAGTTTGAAATCCACCGGCACGGTGAGCCACGTCTTCACGCGTACACCATCTTTCGTGGCCGGTGCGAACGTCGAGCGGCGCATCGTCTGCTCGGCCGCTTCGTTCAGACCGACGGGACGGGCGACGCCGCGGAGGACGCGGACCTCGAGCGGCTTGCCGGTCTCGGAGACGAGGACGCTGACGATGACGGTGCCCTGCACGCGCGACGCGCGCGCCATCGCCGGATACGGAACCGTGCCGCGCTTCGTCACGCGTGCGGCGATGAGGCCCGGCGTGCCGGCGCTGACGAGGTCACCTTCGCGCACGCGCTCTTCCGCCGCTGGCTGCGGCGTGGGGCGCGGAGCCTCGGCCGCCTGCGTCGCCGTGGGCACCGGAGCCGGGGCCTGCGTGGCGGTCTGCTGCGGTTGCTGGACGGGCGCCGGAGCCGGCGTCACCGGCGCCTGCGTGGCCGTCGGAACGGGTGCGGGCGTGACGGGACGGGATGCATTCGCCGCCTGCTGCTGGGCGGCGGCGGTGCGCTGCTGCTGTTCGAACAGCGCGCGCTGCGCCGCGAGGCGCTTCTGCACCTCGGCGTCGACCGCGTTCGGATCGATGACCGGGGCGACGGTGCCGGGCGCCGCGAGCGGCGCGGTGGTCGTCGGATCGAGGAGCGGCGTCGTAGCCGTCGGCGCGGCGACGGGTGCAACCGTCGTCGTGGCCGCCGCGGTCTGCGCCGCGGGAGCGGGCGCGTCGCCACCCTTCGTCAGGAAGTACGCCGCGGCGGCACCACCGCCGAGGACGAGCAGCCCGAGGATCGCGAAGAGCGCGACGGGCTTCTTCTTCGGCGGCTCTTCGTACGCCACCGCGGGTGCCGGCGCCGCAGCGACAGGAGCTGGTGCGGGTGCAGGTGCCGGAGTGGGGAGATGGATCGGCACCGGCGCGGCGGCGGCGATCGTCTTGGCCGCTTCGACGGAGCGGAGCGGCGACAGCGTGGGCGGCGGCGGCTCGAAGTCGGGCTCCGTCGCCGCCGGCAGCACCGGCTCCGGGCTCCAGATGCGATGCATGTAGATCGCGAGATCGGCCGACGTCGGCGTGGGACGGAAGCTGTAGAGGACGGCGTCGAGCTCGCGTGCGAGCTCCCCTGCCGTCTGGTACCGCTGCTGCGGATCCTTGTGCAGCGCCTTGAGAACGATGCGGTCGATCTCCGGCGTCACCTCGTCGTTGATGTCCGAGGGGGTGACGACGCGGGCTTCGCGCACCTGCTCGAGGATCGAGAGCTCGCTGTCGCCGGTGAACAGCTTGCGCGCGGTGAGCATCTCGAACAGCACCGCCGCGAGGGCGAAGATGTCGGAGCGCTTGTCGATGTTGCGCCCCCACGCCTGCTCCGGCGACATGTACTGCAGCTTCCCTTTGAGCGCGCCGGCTTGCGTGTGCGACGCCTTCGACGCGGCCTTGGCAATGCCGAAGTCGCACAGCTTGATGTCGCCGTCCTGGGAAACGAGCACGTTCTGCGGCGAGACGTCGCGATGGACGATGCCCATCTCGCGGTCCTCGAAGTCGCGCTTGCGGTGCGCGTAGTCGAGCGCGGCGGCGATCTTCGAGGCGATGAAGAGCGCCAGCTCGACGGTCATCGGCTGGTCGCGCTCCTGGGCGCGTCTGAGGATGGTCTTCAGATCGTGCCCGTCGATGTACTCCATCGCGATGTAGTACGACCCCTGCATTTTGCCGAGGTCGTAGATGTGGATGATGTTGTTGTGGTTGAGCTGCGCGGCGAGCTTGGCTTCATCGATGAACATCTCGATGAAGTCCTGGTTGTCGGACAGGTGCGGCAGGATCTTCTTGATCGCCACGACCTTCTCGAACCCTTCCACGCCTTTCATCCGCGACTTCCAGACCTCGGCCATGCCGCCCGTGGCGATCTTCTCGATGAGGACGTACTGGCCGAAGCGGGTGCCGTCGGAGGGGTCGTCCTCCTCATGTGCCGGCGGCGCGGGAACGGCCTGGGGGAAGACCGGCTGCGAGACCGGCACGCGGTCCGGCACGTAGGCGGCCATCTTCTCGGTGTTGAACTTCGCGGCCGCGGGAGCCTGCGGCGCCGGTGCGGCAGGAGCCGGAGTCGGCGTGGCCGGGCGTGCCGCCGGAGTCGGCGCTGCGACAGGACGCGGTGCGGCCGGTTGCGGTGCGGCGGTCTGCGGCGGCGGCGGCACGGCCGCCGGCTTCGGCGCGGTTGCCGGTGCTGCCGCGGCGGGAGCCGGCGCCGGAGCGGCAGCCGGCGGCGCGGGAGCCGGTCGCGGAGCCGCGGGCGTGGCCTGCGTCCCGGGCGTGGTCGGCTTCTTCAGCCCCGACAGCGTGTCGTTGAGGATCTGGTCCATCTCCTCGGCCGAACGCTTGGCGGGAGCGCCGGGTGGCGGCTGCGCTGCGTCCTTCTTCTTCGGGAGCACACCGGCGAGTGTGTCCGCCAGCAGCTTGTCGACATCGTCTTTCTTGGTGGCCATAGTTTTTCTGGCTCCGGGCGCGCTGGAATCGTCGATGAGATCGCCGAAGATCTCCGTCGAGGTGAGGCCGTTCGCCGCGGCGGGTGGAGAGAGGCGAACCGTGAGGTCGGGATCGAGCTCCGTGCGGAAGCCGAGCATCTGCTGGACTTTCCCGAGGAACTCGGTTTCGGAATAAGGCTTGGGGAGGATGTCGGAGGCGCCCACCCGCTGCGCATCCTGCCGCGGGCTCTTGCCGTTGTAGCCGGAGACCGTGAGCAGGATCGGCGTTTCCTGAAGCGGCTTGCGTCCGCGGATCGCGCGGATGAGCTCCGAGGTGCTGATCTTCGGGATGACGGAGGAGAGGACGATGAGGCGCGGCGGATTCGCTTCGAGCGCCCGGATGGCTTCCTCTCCGTCGCGCGCGAACGTCGTCACGAAGGAAGGGTTGCCGGCGAGGGCCTGACGCACCCGGTCGGTGTAGCGCGGCTCATACTCGACGACGAGAATGTTTTCTGACATGGGAGTCGGGGGTTGAATTTTGGCACAATGCGGGCTTACGGCCAAGGGGACCGGAAGGAGGCGACGTCATGTGCCGGAATATCAAGACCCTGTTCAACTTCGAGCCCCCGGCGACGGAAGAGGAGATCGAGGCCTCGGCGCTGCAGTTCGTGCGCAAGCTGTCGGGCTTCACGAAGCCGTCGAAAGCAAATGAAGAAGCGTTCGACCAGGCGGTGCGCGACGTAACGGTCGTCGCCCGGACGCTGCTGGCTTCGCTGGTGACGAACGCGGAGCCGCGCGACCGCGATGTGGAAGCGGAGAAGGCGCGCGCAAGGAATGTGGAGCGGTTTGGGGAGAGGTAGGTGCGTGGCCGGCTTTTCGTGATGGCGGCGGGGAGACGATGGGACCGCCTTCATCCTCTCCCGGATCAAACGCTTGCTTTTTTCCCCGACCCTTGCTCATACTAACGGCCGCACCTCGCGACGATCTTGCTGGCTTCCTGCCTGGGCGTTTACGAGAGTCCGTCTCTCCGCCCCGATATCGTCGGTTCCCGGGAACTGAGCAGGTGAAAAGCCTTAGCAGGTGAAAAGCTCGTTGGTTGAGTTTTGAATGACACCAGACAATCGCAATCCGCGTAAACGGCGTCGCCGCAGACGTCGCACGGGCGGTGCCGGCGAGGGGCAGAATGCCCCGATGAACGGCAACGGCCCGTCACCAGGAAACGAAGCACCTTCTGCAAATCGCCAGGGTGGCGATGACGGAGGGGGCGGACGTCGTCGTCGGCGCGCACGCCGCGGCCGCAGTGGTACCGGCGGCGGAGATCGTGCCGGCCGTCCGATGGAGAACGGTGGCGGCGGCTCGTTGCCGTCGATCGCCGACATCCCTCCGGGCGAGCTGGCCCAGGTGGCCGGCGTCCTCTTCGTGAAACCGAACGGCACCGGCATCCTCGTCGATCCGGCCAACAACTACTACGCCCAGCCGGGCGATCCGATCGTGCCGCGCACGATGGTCGAGCGTCTGCACCTGCAGGCCGGTCTCCATCTGTCGGGCTCGGCGCGGCGCACCGGTAACGGCCTGGAGTTTGTCGGGCTCGAACAGGTCGAAGGGGTCACGCTCGAGGAGTACCGCGACTCGCGCCGTCCCTTCTCCGAGCTGATCTCGATCGATCCGCACGACATGTTCAAGCTGGAGACGGAGCCGGAGCGCCTCACCACGCGCGTCATCGACCTCCTCGTCCCCATCGGCAAAGGGCAGCGCTGCCTCATCGTGGCGCCGCCGAAAGCCGGCAAGACGACCCTCCTCAAGGACATCGCGCACGGGATCAACAGGAATCATCCCGACGTCACCCTGATCGTGCTCCTCGTCGACGAGCGTCCGGAAGAAGTCACCGACTTCCGCCGCAGCGTCGAGAAGGGTGAGGTCGTCGCGTCGAGCTCCGACGAGTCCGCCGACAGCCACATCCATCTCGCCGAGATCGTCCTCGAGCGCGCCCGCCGCCTCGTGGAGATCAAGAAGGACGTCGTCATCCTCTGCGACTCCATCACCCGCATGTCGCGCGCTTACAACAACGAGCAGCGCGGCTCGGGGAAGATCCTCTCCGGCGGCATCGACGCCCGGACCATGGAGAAGCCGCGGCGCTTCTTCGGCGCCGCGCGCAATGCCGAGGATTGGGGATCGCTGACGATCATCGCCACGGCGCTGGTCGACACCGGCTCCCGCATGGACGAGGTCATCTTCCAGGAGTTCAAGGGCACCGGCAACACGGAGATCGTCCTCGATCGCGGCCTCTTCGAGCGCCGCATCTTTCCGGCGATCAACATCGCCCAGACGGGCACGCGCAAAGAGGAGAAGCTCCTCCCCGCCACCGTGCTGCCGAAGATCCATACGCTCCGCCGCGCGCTCGCCGGAACCGATCCGATGACGGCGATGAAGATGCTGCTCGAGCGGCTGCAGAAGTTCCCCACCAACGAAGGGTTCCTCAAGAGCTTCTGACGGTCTCACGGCCGTCAGAAGCTCCTTTGCTGTTTCGTTTTCCGATTCCGGTTTCGGGGGCGAGTGGAGCGCGGGAGCCCGTGTCGGAATGGCGCTCCGCATCGCGTTTTTCCGAATGGCCGACATCCGGATTTCCGAATCGTGATTTCTTTAAAGCCGGGGAGTTTCCGTACGCTCCGGAATCGGCAATCACGACTCCCGAATCCACGCGTTTTTCACGCCCGCTTCACTTTACGGACGCCGTCAGGTGAGGTAATTTAGCGCACCGCATTCCCTTCGTCTTCCGGGCGACGTCCGTCCAAACGTCGGCGGAAGCCAGCAATCTCGAGTCAGTCAAATTCAGGAGGTTCTCATGCACAGCCGTATCCGAAGTCTCTTCGTCGCGCTGCTGGCGATGCTCTGTATCGCGAGCGGTGCGTTCGCGCAGTCGGTCAACGTCACCACGGGCGCGATCACCGGCGTCGTCACCGACAGCAGCGGCGCCGCGCTTCCGGGCGTCACCGTCACGGCGACCAGCCCGGAGACGGGCCTCACCCGCAACACCGTCACCGAATCGAACGGCGAGTACACGTTCCAGCTCCTGCAGCCGGGACGCTACCGCGTCGAAGCGGAGCTCGCCGGCCTCGGCACCGCCGCGCGGCCGAACGTGCAGGTGCTGCTCGGCAACACCACGCGCACGGACATCGTGCTCAACCCGCAGGTCTCCGAGCAGATCACCGTCACGGCGGAAGCGCCGGTCGTCGACACCGAGCAGTCGGGTCTGACGGCGACGGTCACCGAGCAGCAGATCGACAACCTGCCGATCCTCGGTCGTGACTTCCGCTCGCTGGCCGAGCTCACCCCCGGCGTCAACGCGGCGTTCGGCGGCCGTTTCCAGAGCAACGGCGGCCGCGGCACCACCACCGACTTCAACATCGACGGCGCCGAGTCGAACTCCGACTTCTTCGGCGAGCAGCGCGGCGGTACGCGCGCCCCGTTCACCTTCTCCCAGGCCGCCATCCGCGAGTTCCAGGTCATCCGCTCGCAGTACGCCGCCGAATACGGCCGCGGCGTCGGCGCCACCATCAACGCCATCACCAAGAGCGGCACGAACGATCTCGACGGCGAGGTCTTCTACTTCCTCCGCCAGCGTGACTGGGCCGCGACGCGCTCGCGCCAGATCAACGGCCAGACCGTCGAAGACCAGTTCCGCGCCAAGGACTCGGCGCAGCCGGGCTTCGCCCTCGGCGGCCCGATCGTCCGCGACCGCCTCTTCTACTTCGTCAACGCCGACTTCCAGCGTGAGAGCCTGCCGGTCGTCCCGAACGACTTCCGCCAGGACACCGACTTCCAGGCGCTGCCGGAGAACGTCCGCACGGCTTACATCAACAAGCTCGAAAGCATCCTCGGCTACTCGATCGAGGAAGAGCTCGCGGTCTACGACCAGACGGCCGACCAGAACACCTACCTCGTGAAGTTCGACGCGAACATCGGCAGCCGCAACCACATCTGGGTGCGCGACAACCTGTCCGACTTCGACAACAAGAACAACCAGTCGAACTTCAACTTCCGCTCGAACCAGGGTAACGAGAACGACCGTTTCAACCAGCTCGTCGGCTCGGCCGAAACGATCGTCACCAACTCCGCGTTCAACCAGCTGATCCTCCAGTACTCGAAGGACGAGCGCCCCATCAACCCGATCGGCGCCGTTCCGACGGAGTTCATCGTCAGCCAGACCGGCATCTCCAACATGTTCTTCGGCAACAACGACTTCCTGCCGAACAACACGATCGAGACCAAGTGGCAGCTCAAGGAGAGCTTCACCTTCCTCGTCGGCGACCACAACTTCAAGGCCGGCGTCGATGCTCTCTGGATGAACATCGAGAACCTGTTCCCGCGCAACTCGACCGGCGTCTACCGCTATCCGTCGATCCAGCGCTTCCTCGACAACAACCCGAACCAGTTCCAGCAGGGCTTCGGTCCGGGCGGCGGTCTGACCGAGTGGGACCAGAATACCTACGGCTTCTACGTCCAGGATTCGTGGCGCCCGGTGCAGAAGCTGACGCTCGACCTCGGCGTGCGCTACGACTTCCAGACGATGCCGGTTCCGGAGCGCAACGTCTTCGCGAACCGTCCGGAGTTCATCGACAACTTCGGCGAAGACCGCGATAACATCGCCCCGCGCCTCGGCTTCGCCTATGACCTCACCGGCAACGGCGGCTCCGTCCTCCGCGGCGGCGTCGGCAAGTTCTACAACTACCTGCCGTCGATCCTCCTCTCCAACCCGCTGACGCAGATCTCGGGCAACTTCAACCAGTACACCATCAACTGCTCGGCGACCCTCCCCTGCCCGACGTTCCCGAACATCCTGACCGCGGAGCAGATCGCGGCCCTGCCGCCGAACACGCTGGCCGCCGTCCGCGACCTCACGATCGTTTCCGACAGCCTCGAGGCGCAGGAGAGCTGGCGCACGAACCTCCAGTTCGAGCAGCAGCTCGGCCAGTCGTACAGCATCGCCCTCGGCGGCACGTACGCGAAGCTCGACAAGATCCAGGCGCTCATCAACATCAACGCCGTGCCGCTCGGCTACTCGTTCGGCAACCTGCCGGTGTACCACGCCAACGGCGGCACCGGCTCGCTCTACCCCGAGTTCCGCGAAGTGCGCGCGCACGTCAGCGACGAAGAAGCTTCCTACCGCGCGCTGACGCTCGAAGGAAAGAAGCTCGCCGTCGCCGGCAGCCGCCTTTCGATGAACGCCAGCTACACCTGGTCGCGCTCCATCGACCAGGACACGAACGAGCGCTCGACGTCCGCGTCGTTCCGCTACGATCCGCGTAACCCCGAGCTGTCCGAAGGCGTCAGCCAGAACGACGTCACGCATCGCGTCGTCCTCAGCGGCACCTACGAGCTGCCGTGGGGCATCCTCGTCTCCGGCATCGGCTCCTACCGCACGGGCGTGCCTTACACCCGCTCGATCGGCGTCGGCTCCGGCCAGGCGCAGGTCAACGGCCTGTTCAACATCTCCGAAGCGTTCCCCGTCTTCCTCGACCGCGACGGCAACGTCATCGACCTGACGCAGGCGACCGGCCTGACCCGTCCGGAATTCGCGGCGTGGCTCGCCGACCGCGGCGCCGTCATCGAAGAGCGCAACTCGCTGCGCCAGCCGTACTTCAAGAACGTCGACCTCCGTCTGGCCAAGACGTTCGGCCTGCCGCAGGGCTTCGAGCTCGAGCTGATCGGCGAAGTGTTCAACGCGTTCAACTGGGAGAACCGCTTCATCAGCACCACCAACCAGCGCCTCTTCACGTACAGCCTGGCCTCGGCCACCGACCGCGTGACCTTCACGCGCAACAACTCCCACGGCCAGGAGAACAGCTTCGTCGGCAACAGCAACCCCCGTCAGTTCCAGGTTGCGGCGAAGATCCGCTTCTAAGCTTTCGCTTCGCAGCAACGCAAAGGCCGCCCGCAAGGGCGGCCTTTTTCATGTGCGCGTGATAAAACGTGGCGCCATGAGACAGGCACTCGCTCTCCTCGCTCTCGCGCTCACCGCCTGCGCCACCACTCCGGCGGCGACATCGACTCCATCAACTCCGGCAGCGGCGTCTTCCGCGCCGTGCAATCCGGGACTGGCCCTCGTCAACGCGTCGCTGTGGGTGCAGAACGCGGCGGAGTATGAGGCGACGTCGCTGCAGACGTACGCGAACGCGCGGCGGATGCTCGACGCGGCACTGGCCGATCCGACGTGGAGCGCGATGCCGGGGCAGACCGGGACGGCGGCGAAGCAGCCGGCCGTGATCCTCGACCTCGACGAGACGGTGATCGACAACGTGCAGTTCGAGGCGCGCATGGTGCGCGCGGGGAAAACATACACGCCCGAGGACTGGCTGACGTGGGTCAACGAATCGGCGGCGGGGACGGTGCCGGGCGCGCGCGAGTTCCTCGAGTACGCGCGCAGTCGCGGGGTCACGCCGTTCTACATCACCGGCCGCAAAGCGGTGGAAGAAGCGGCGACGCTGCGCAACCTCCAGAAGCTGAACCTCCCCCTCTCCGCGACGGAAGACACGCTGTTCGTCCGCGGCGAGCGACCGGAGTGGGACTCGGGCGATAAAGGACCGCGCCGCGAGTACGTCGCGTCGCGCTACCGCGTGCTGCTGGTCATCGGCGACGACCTCAACGACTTCGTGAACGCGCGCGAAAAATCGCAGGCCGAGCGTGAAGAGATCATGCGCACCACCGCCGCCTACTGGGGCACGAAGTGGTTCATGCTGGCCAACCCAATGTACGGCTCATGGGAAGACGCGGCGGCTGCGGGGAAAGACTGCGAAAAGCTGCAGAACAAGATTCAGGCGCTGCGGCCGTAGCCACGGGGAACGATAGGACGGATGGGACGGATGGGACGGATGGGACGAGTGGGACCCCGCCCGGCCGGGTGAGTACGCTGATCACTCCGCGGGCAGCTCGTTCGGGGACCCAAACGCTTCCAGGACAGCGCGCGCTTCGGTGGCCGCGTCTTCGCGTACCCAGAACTCGACGGGGCCGATCAGGTAGTTGCTGCCGCCGAAGCGGCCCGCGCCGATGAGGTCCTGGATCTCTTCGCCCTTCACCATGTACTCGATGTCCGCGTCGTCCAGGACGGACTTCAGCAGCGGCACCAGCGCCGCGTTGCCGCATTCGTAGACTTTCACCAGCTCGACGTTGGGCTCCATCAAATGAGTATACGGCGTCCTATAGGTCCTATTCGTCCCATAGGTCCTATTCGTCCTATCGTTCCCCGCGTCAGCGCCGCGGCACAAAGTAGAACGTGCCGCCTTCGTCGCCGACGCCGGCGATCACGGCAAGCTGGGGGCGTTGGGGGTATCCGGCTCGCGTCGCGGCGTCGATCACGCGTGCTTTCGTGGCGGCGAAGAGGGTCTGCACGTCGGTCGTCTTGCGATTCGGATCGCGCAGGACTTCGAGCAGGGCTCGGGTGAAGATGGAGTGCTCGCCGTCGGCGGAGTCGATGATCGGCGCGACGCCTCCGGAGCTGATGACCATGCGCGACCGTTTGGCGAGACGCCCCGCGCCAGCCGCGGTCTCCGCGTCGATGCCGTGCGCGAGGGCGCCGGCGTAACAGGAGTCCGCGACGATGAGGATGCGCAGCGCCGCCGGGTTGTCTCGCAGGACGTCGTCGATCATCGAGGAGGAGACCCAGTTGGTGCGCTCGAAGTCGGCGTCGACCGGTTTCCACCACCCCTTCTCCCCCAGCAGTTCGCCGTGGCCGGCGTAGTAGATGAGGAGGTTGTCGGCCGCGGTCAGCTTCTGGGCGGCGGTGCGGAGCGCACCGACGATCTCCTGTCCCGTCGCGTTCTCCAGTCGCGTCACCGTGAAGCCGTAGTCGTTCTCGAGCACCTGCGCGACGGCGCGCGCGTCGTTCACCGGCGTCGGCAGCGATTCGAAGCGCTGGTACTGGCTCTCGCCGATGACGACGGCGTAGAAGCGGCCGTAGCTCGTCGCGGCCGCGGCGGGGACGACCCCGGCCTTCTGCTGCGGCGCGGCCGCGGGCGACGCGCGTTCCTGCCACCACAGCGCCGCGGCAGCGCCGAGGACGATGAGCGTCAGCAGCGCGATGGCGAGGCTGCGCGCGTGCGCAAACGGCCGGCGCTCGAGCACTGTCGGTGCCGCAGCTTTCGCCGTGCCGCTGACCTGCGTCTGGTCGGGTAGCGTCGGCGCGGCCAGCGTCCCGCTGACCTGCGTGGCGTCGGCGGCCGTATCGCCCGTGACGACTGTCGCCGCCGGCAGCGTGCGCGGCGACTGGCGCGACGCGGTTACGCCGAACGCCTGCTGCACGGCCTCGCCGAACTCCGTCGCGTTCGCGTAGCGCGCGGCCGGTTCCTTCTCCAGCGCGCGGAAGATCACCTGTTGCACCGCCTCGGAAATGTGCAGGTTGGGGGCGACGTCGTCGAAACGGCGCGGTGGCTTGAACAACTGCGCGGCGATCACCTCGCGGTAGTCGGCGCCGACGAACGGATCGGCGTTCGTCAGCAGTTTGTAGAGCACGACGCCGAGCGAATAAAGGTCGCTGCGGTGATCGAGATCGCCGCCGAACTGCTCGGGCGAGGCGTAGCTCACCTTGCCGATGAACTGCCCCGTCGCCGTCATCGTGTCGCCCGCTTCGAGCGATTTGGCGATGCCGAGGTCGATGAGCTTGATGAATGAGCGGCCGTCGGGGCTCGTCATCAGCATGATGTTGTCGGGGGAGATGTCGCGGTGGACGAAGCGCTCGTCGTGCAGGTACGCCAGCGCGTCGAGCGTCTGCACGGCGATGTCGCCGACCATCGCCACCGGCAGCGGACCGCGCGCGGCGAGGACGTCGCGGAGGTTCAGTCCGTGGACATACTCCATCACGATGTAGCCGGTGCCGTCGGCGCCGACGTGGAAGTCGTGCACGCCCGCGATGTGCGGGTGCCGCAGCTTCATGCCGCGGCGCGCCTCGTTGATGAAGCGCGTGCGCAGAGATTCGTTCGTGCTGAGATGCGCCTGCAGCGTCTTCACGATCTGCAGCTCGTCGAGGTCGCGGTGCCGCACTTTGTAGACGCAGCCCATGCCGCCTTCGCCGAGCTTGGCGAGGACCTCGAAGCGGCTCTCGATCTCCGGCAGCGCGGTCATTTGCGCTCGAAGAGGAAGTCGACGCCGTCGTGGAAGGCGGCGGGGAGCGGCGCGAACGTCGGCACGGCGGAGGAGACGCTGCCGTCGCTCGTCAGGAGGTTCACGACCTCGCGATGTACACGGGACGCGGGGAAGACGCCCTTCTGTTTCTGCAGGACGTTGATGAGGGTCGTGGTGAAGCGTCCCTGCGCCGTTTCGGCGCCCGACGCGAGCGCCAGCCGCGCGCGGCGGCGCTGCGTGTTCTCGACGTACTTCGCCCACTCCGCCGGCATCATGCTCTGCGGCTCCGGCTGCGGCGCGCCGCGCGTGAGGTCGCCGACGTATGAGGCGTCGGCGAGGACGAGGATGTGCCGCGCCGGGATGAGCGCGAGGCGGTCGCTCACGTCCTGGTTCGGCAGCCAGTTCGTTTTCGCGGCGGTGTCTTTCGCCGCGTCGACCGGCAGCCACCATCCGCGCCGGTTGCGCAGGTCGCGCTTTCCGTGGCCGGCGTAAAAGACGACGAGATTGTCGTTCTCCGCGAGCGACTGACTGAGCTTGAACAGCGAGGAGAGGATCTGCGTGCTGTTCGCGTTGAGCAGCAGTGTGACGTCGAAGCCGTACTGATTGCGCAGCAGTGCGGCCATCGCCTTCGCGTCGTTCTCCGCGGTCGGCACCGGCGCGAGCTGCTCGTAGCGGCTGTTGCCGATGACGAGCGCAAAGTAGCGCCCCAGTTTCGAGCGCGCCGGCGCCTGCAGCACGACGGACGACGGCGGCGGCGCCTTCAACTGCTTCTGCAGCCGCGCCACCTCGTTCTTCTGCGCCTCCGCTTTTCCTTTGAGCTCGTCGAGTTGCTGCTGCAGTTCACGGCGGCGCTTTTCATCCTGCCGGATCTGCTGCTGCAGCTCTTCGATCTCCTGTTCACGGAGGGCGAGCTCCTGCGCGGCCTGCTCCAGCGCGGCGTATTGCGCGCTGTCGACGATCACGTAATTGCCGCCGAGTCCCGACGCCTGACGGTAGAGCGCGAACGCTTTCGTGGAGTCGGCGGTGACGCCGAGCCCCTTCTCGTACAGACGGCCGAGACTGAACTGCGAGGCGCTGTGGCCGGCTTTCGCGGCCTTCTCGTACCACTGCGCGGCAGCCCGGTAGTCGGGCTGCGTGCCGAGGCCACCCTCGTAGAGGCGGGCGACGTAGTACTGCGCGTCGGCGCTCCCCTTCTCCGCTTCGGCGAGCCATACCTTCAGCGACGTCGCGTAGTTCGCACGGTCGTACACGGTGTATTCGCCGCCGCGGATGTTGCAGTCGACGACGGTCGTGCGCACCGGCTTGCCGGCAATCGTGTAGGTGCGACCGCCGATGCGCCGCTGTTTCGGCGGCAGGCGGCAATCGACGATCACCAGATCCTCGGCACTCGGTTGTGCCGCAAGAGGCGCGGAGAACAGCAACAGCCCGACGATGGCGAGGCGTGCGGTCATGGGACTCAGAACGATTTCTGTACTGTGAACTGGAGCGCCCGGAAATGCAAATCGGAGCGGAGCACGTCCTGCGTCACCTCGACGAAAGCCGTCACCCCGCGCGGAAACCCGGCCTGCAGCCCCGCGGCGACGCGGCCGTAGTTGGAGTCGGGACGGTCGACCGGAATGGTGAAGGAGGTGTTGAGCCGGTCGCGCAGGAAACGCGCGGTGACGAGGCGCGAGCCGCTCATGAACTCGTGCACGAATTCGCCGCGCAGGCTCGGCGTGAGCGTGCCGAAGGGCACCGGCCACGTCGAGCGCAGGTTCGCGGAGAGCGCGCCGGTGAGCGATTCGACGTCGTGACGCTCGACGAAGAGGATCAGCGGTCCGCCGCCTTCTTCGGTGAGTTCGTCGACCTGCGCCTGCGACCAGGTGCCGGACAGCGAGAGGTCGAATTCGTTGCGTCCGCGATGCGCGTCCACGCCGATCACGGCGGAGGCGGCGAAGATGCGCGCGTCGTTTTCGCTCGTCGCACGCGAGACCGGAAGGCTGGCGATTTCGACGATGTGCTCGGCCTCGTAGTTGTTCTGCCCGAGGGAGAGCATGCCGTCGAGATGGACGCCGTCGAAGCCGGCGCCCGTGGAAGGAGTCGAGCCGGAGAAGAGGCCTCCGCGGCTCGCGTAGACGGAGAGCGCGTAGCCGGTGGTGTCGAGCGAGCCGGCATTGTCCTGCAGCTCCGCGTCGAGAGACATCCAGTTCAGCGACACGCCGAAGATGTTGTCGCCGAACTGGCGGTCGAGACCGGCCATCACGCCGCGCGACTCGAGGTCGAAGCCGAGGGCGCCGAAGCGCGACTGGCGCTCGCCGGAGCCGAGGTTGCCGCTGAGGAACGCGGACCAGCCGTTGTAGTCGGCGTCTTCCGCCGCCGTGGTGTCGTCGCTCTGCGGCAGCAGGACGTTCGCCAGCGAGGCGATGAGAATCGGCTTGCGGTCCACGGTCACGGACATCCGCTGGAGCGAGAAGCGCTCGCCGCCGCGCACCGCGGCGAGGCGGGAGCCGATGCTGCTCGTCACGGCGGAGACGACGGCGCCGGAGACCTGCGCCTGCGCGCCGGATTGCTGCGGCGCCACGCGCTCCAGCGTCGAGGTGAGGCTGCCGTCGGGGAGCGCGGAGAGCGCGCGGCAGACGGCGTTGAAGGCGGGCTCGTCGCGCGCGCAGAGTTGATCGAGCGCACGCGCGATCGGCACGGCGACGGGACCTTGCGCGCGGCCGGCAAAGCCTGTGTTCGCGCCGAGCGTGAAGATGACGGGAGCGATGTTGGCGACGGCCGCCTCGATGGTGATCGTGCCGACGCTTTCGAGTGTCACACTGGTGGACGCGCGGCCGTCGGCGCCGGTGACGCTCGTCCCCGGTTGAAGCTGCGCGCGCCCCTGCGTTACGCGCCACTGCACGGTCACGCCCGGAACCGGACCGCCGTCGTCGTTGAGGACCTGCACGACGAGCGGTTGCCCGAGGCGCTCGCCGAGGCGGCCTGCCTGGTTGTTGCCGCCGGCGATCGCGACGCGCGCGATGGGACGCGTGTCGTCGTTCACGATCGTGCCGGTGCCGGTGACGGCGGTCTGCTCGCGGGTAGCGGTGAGCGTGAAGGTCTCATCGGGCTCGAAGGCGGTGTCGCCGTTGACCTCGATGGAGATGCGCCGGGTGACCGTGCCGGGCTGGAACGTGAGCGTCCCCTGCGCCGCGACGTAATCGCTGCCGGCGGTGGCGGTGCCGTTCGCGGTCGCAAAGCCGAGCTGGATCGGAACACCGGCGGCGAGCGAGAGCGTGACGTCGAACGTCATCAGCGTCACCCCGGAGTTACCTTCCGTGACGCGGCCGTCGGTCACACTGAACGTGGGCGGCCCGTCGTCATTGAGGATGGTGATGGTATTGGGCGGCGGCGTATTGGCGCCCTGGACGTCGGTGGCGACGATGGTGAAGGTCTCGTCGTTCTCGAAGCGGCGGTCACCGACGATGGTGACGCTGATCGGCGTGCTGTTCGTCTCCCCCGGCGGAATCGTGAAGGAGCCCTCCGCGACGGGGATGTAGTCGTTATCCGCCGCGGTAGCCGTCCCGTCGACCGTGTGGTAGTTGCCCGTGACGGGCCCGTTCACCGGGAACGGCAGCATGTAAACGAAGGAGAGCGTCTTCGTGCCGGCGTCCCCTTCCCCACCCTGCGAATCGAGTACGACGAGCCGCAGCGGCGCCGCCGAGAGCGGAAAGGCGATGCACAGCAACAACAGTAAGCGACGCACCCAACGAGCTTAGCGCCGCTGGCTGTAGGGAACAACGCACGATAACGGAGGCAACGGGGGGACGAATGGGACCTCAGCTACGAACCGTTTCCACGGGAACGCGCTTCATTGGTGCGCGGAAACCACGGAGCAGGCCTGCCACGCTAATGTCTTCATCGATGGCCGGCCAGTGGATCCCTTCGCCATCGCCCAGAAGCTCAAATCGCGCCCGTTGGTCCGCCGTGGCATGGAGAAGACGGGGGAACCACGCCAATGGCACAGCGATCGTGCGACCGTCGACCAGCGGTACGATCAATTCGTCGTCTGTGACACGAACATCCTGGGCAAGGGGAGTCACCTCAACTGCCGAAGAACTCATGCCACGCCTCCAGAAATTCTATACGCCGCTCGGCAACGATGCGTTCCAGCTCGCGCAACTCGTGTGCCGCGAACCGTTTCGACTCCGCCAACGATACTTCGATGAGCCAGAACTTGGCCAGCAACCGCTAACCGTTGGACGTGCACATGCGGCGGCTCGTCGGTTTCGTTGCTGTAGAAGAAGAACCGGTACGGCCCCACACGCGCGATGACTGGCGCGGCAGAAAAGTATAGCGGCAGGCGTGCGCATCGCACGGTCCTATCAACCTATCCGTCCCATTCGTCCCATCGTTCGTGGTCACACCGTCCGCCCACTCAGCGCCAGCGGCAGCCTCACCGTGAACACCGTCTTCCCCGGCGCCGACACCACATCGATCTTCCCGTGGTGCTTCTGGATGATGCGGAACACCACGTCCAGCCCCAGGCCCGTGCCCTCCCCTACCGGTTTCGTGGTGAAGAACGGCTCGAAGATGCGGGGGCGCACTTCGGGGGCGATGCCGGCGCCGTCGTCCGTCACTTCGATGACGACGTCGCCGCCGCGGGCGTAGGTGCGGAGGGTCAGATGGCCGCCATCCGTCATCGCGTCGATCGCGTTGTCGATGAGGTTCGTCCAGATCTGGTTCAGCTCCGCGCCGTACGCTTCGATCTGCGGAAGCGCGGGGTCGAAGTTGCGCTCCACGGTGACGCTCTTCTTCTTCAGCTTGTGGCCGAGCATCACCAGCGTGGAGTCGAGACCGCGATGGAGGTCGACGTTCTGGATCGGCGCCTGGTCCATGTACGAATACTCTTTGACCGAGCGGATCAGCTCCGAGATGCGCGTCGCGGCGCTCTCGATCTCGCCCGCCAGGCGCTGCACGGTGATGATCGACGCCACGCGCTTGAGCGCATCCGTCAGCGCGTCGGGCCCGACCGCCGCGAGCAGCTCGTCGAGCACCTCCGGTGCGAGACGCGCGTCGGCGAGCACCGGCGCGAGCTCCCATGCCTCGGCGACCGACTCGCGATCGAGCCACGCCAGCAGCGCTTCCTCCGCGTCGGCCTGCGCGAGCGGGTCGCGCGGCTCGTCCCTGCGTGCGCCTTCGGCGGCGCGGTCTTCGAGCCCCGCGATGGCGCAGCGCGCGTCGGTGGAGAGCGCGCGGTCGTCGAGCGCGTGCGCGGTGCGGCGCATCGCTTCGAGGCTCTTGCACAGCGTTTGCGCCGCGCGGAACGCGGCGGACGCGGGGTTGTTGAGCTCGTGCGCGAGCCCCGCCGAAAGCTTCCCCAGCGCCATCAGCTTGTCGCGATTGACCTCGGACATCGTCACTTCGCGCACGCGATCGGTCATCACGCCGACGAGCCGCTCGCCGAGGCGCGGGGCGCGCAGCAGGAGCTCGGGAAAGTGGGAGCGGGAGAGACGGAAGACGCGCGTCGGCTCGATGGCCACACCTTCGCCCATGAAGCTCTGCATGCGCGAGTACGGCAACGTGCCGCCGATCATCCCCTGCCGGCCGATGTAGCGCGCGACGTCGCCGGAATCGGCGAAGCGCACCTGAATCTCACCCTCCAGGTAGATGAAGAGATACTCGGCCGGATCGGAGGCCTTGAAGAGGCGGTGTCCGGTCTGGAGCTCGACGATGTCGCCGTTGGCGACGAGCCACTGCAGCTCTTCCTCGGGCAGATCGGTGAGGAGCGGAATCGTGCGGCGCAGCTCTTCGACTAAGGGATTGCTGCTCATCACACGCTCGCCAGGTACTGATGAATGAACTGCACGGCGACGGAGCCCTCGCCCACGCCGGAGGCAACTCGTTTGATGGAACGGCCGCGGACGTCGCCCGCGGCGAACACGCCGGGGACGCTCGTCTCGAGGAGCATCGGATCGCGGTCGAGCGGCCACCCCGCGGGACGCTTGCCGCCGCGCATGAGGTCGGGACCGGTGAGGATGAAACCGCGCTCGTCGCGCTCGATGACGCCATCGAGCCAGTCGGTGCCGGGAAGCGCGCCGATGAAGATGAAGACGGACGACGCCGGAACGGTCGAGTGCTCGCCGCTTCCGGAGCAATGCAGCGAGAGCGCTTCGAGGCGCTCGTCGCCATGCGCCGCGGTGATGGCGGTGTTGAGCTCCACGCGGATGTTGTCGGTCGACCTGATGTCATCGATGAGGTACTGCGACATCGTGGCCGCGAGCGAGGAGCCGCGCACGAGCATGATCACGTTGCGCGCGTAGCGGGCGAAGTAGAGCGCCGCCTGGCCGGCGGAGTTGGCGCCGCCGACGATGTACACGTCCTCCCCCTCACACGCCATCGCCTCGGTCACCGCGCCGCCGTAATAAACGCCGGAGCCGTGGAAGCGCTCGATGCCCGGTACCTCGAGCGTGCGCCACTGCACGCCGGTGGCGATGAGCATCGCGTGCGCGGTGATCTCGCTGCCGTCCCCGAGCGTAACGAGCCGGTAGGGATGCTGGACGCGGAGGGAGTGCGCTTCCTGCGGAGAGAGGATCTCGACGCCGAAGCGGCGCGCCTGCGTCACCGCGCGCCGCGTGAGATCGGCGCCGCTGACACCGGAGGGAAAGCCGAGGTAGTTCTCGATGCGGGCGGAGAGCCCGGCCTGACCGCCCGGCGCCTCCCGCTCGATCATCAGCGTCTTCAGCCCCTCGGACGCCGCATACACGGCGGCCGCGAGCCCGGCAGGACCGCCGCCGACGATCACGAGATCGTAGAAGTTCGCGTTCGCGTGACGCCGCAGCCCGATCTTCTCCGCGACATCCACGGACGTGGGCTGCACGAGCTGCGAGCCGTCCGGAAAAAGCAACAGCGGCAGCTTCGACGTGTCGACCGTCGCGAGCAGCGTGCGCTCTTCCTCACCGGTCGCTTCGACGTCGATCCACGCGTACGGCACGTGGTTGCGCGCGAGGAAGTCCTTCAGCGCGTAGGACCGCGCGTTGAAGCGCCCGCCGACGAGGCGCATGCCCGCAAAGCGCGGCCGGTAGCCGGCCATCCAGTCGGAGAGGAGATCGTCGAGCACGGGATAGAGCTCACGATCGGGCGGATCCCACGGCTTGAGCAGGTAGTGCTGGATCTTCGCGTCGTTGATGGCCCGAATGGCCGCATCAGTATCGGCGTACGCGGTGAGCAGCACGCGCCGCGCCTCGGGATAGATCGTCTGCGCCTCGCGCAGGAACGCCACGCCGGTCATGCGCGGCATGCGCTGATCGGCAAGCAGCAACGCCACCGGATCGCCACGCTGCTTCAGCCGCTTCAGCAGATCGAGCGCCGCGTCACCGGAAGGTGCGGAGACGACGCGCCACTTCTCCGAGTAATGCGCCCGCAGATCGCGCTCGATCGAGCGCAGGACGTCAGGATCGTCGTCCACGGCAAGGACGAAAGGACGAGGCGTGGCTGGCGTGACACTACTCATGCGCCGGTGAACCTTACACCGGATGGACAGTGCGGAAACTAACCGAAAGGATGGGGAACGATGGGGCCTATAGGACGAAAGGACAGATGGGACAATAGGACAGAGGAGCTCTACGAAAGTCCCATAGGTCCTATCTATCCTATAGGTCCCATTCGTCCTATCGTCTCTCTGGTGAAAGCTACGCCACCACCGCGCCCACCAGGTCGTACGGGTGGGCGTCGGTGATCTCCACTTTCACGAAGGCGGGCAGATCCTTCGGCAGCAGGTCGATGCCGTCGTTGATCAACAGGCGGCCGTCAATTTCCGGGGCCTGGCCGATGAGGCGGCCTTCGAGGAGGTGCTCCGTTTCTTCGCAGACGCCGGTGACGATGGCGTCGAAGGTGTGGCCGACCTTCAACTCGTTGCGGGAGAGGGCGATCTTCTGCTGCAGCTCCATCAGCTTCGCGCGGCGGCGCTCGGCCGTCTTGCGCGTCGGGAGGTCCGTCATGCGCGCCGCGATCGTCGAGTCCTCGGCGGAGTAGACGAACGCGCCCATGTTGTCGAACCGGGCCCACTCGACGAAGTCGTACAGCTCACCGAAGTCCTTCGGCGTCTCGCCCGGGTGGCCGGTGATGAACGTCGTGCGGATGGCGATGTCGGGGACGAGATCGCGCATGCGCGCGATCATCTCGCGGTACTCCTTCGGCGAGCCCGGACGGCGCATGCGCTGAAGCACATTCGCCGACACGTGCTGCAGCGGGATGTCGCAGTAGGAGACGAAGCGCGGCTCGCGGCCCATCAGCTCGAAGAGGCTCCAGTCGAGCGAGCCGGGATACGCGTACAGGAAGCGGATCCACTGGAAGTCGGTCTCGGCGAGGAGGCGCTCCACGAGCCGCGTGAGCCCCTGCTGGATGCCGAGGTCTTCGCCGTAGCGGGTGGTGTCCTGGGCCACGAGGTTCAGCTCGCGAACGCCCTGCTGCTGCAGCGACTGCGCCTCGCGGACGAGGGAGTCGATGCCGCGCGAGCGGAACTTGCCGCGCATCTGCGGGATCGCGCAGAAGGTGCAGGGATTCGAGCACCCTTCCGAAACCTTGAGGTACGCGTGCGCGGTGCCGGTGACGAGGACGCGCGGCAGGTCTTCGTACAGCCGCACCGACATCTTCCGGCGCACCGGCGCGAGGTCGTCGGCGCTGAGGCCGGTGACGGCTTCGGTGATCTTCTCGAGGTGATCGAGGCCGACGAAGGCGTCGATCTCGGGAATCGACTGCTGCAGGTCGGTGCGGTACTTCTGCACCATGCAGCCGGTGACGATCAGGCGCTCGAGGCCGCGCCCTTTACGGTCGGCGACTTCGAGGATGGTGTCGATCGATTCCTGCTTGGCGGCGTCGATGAAGCCGCAGGTGTTGACGATGACCACGTCCGCTTCTTCGAGGTCATTCGTGATCTCGACCTCGGACTCGGCGCGAAGCTGCCCGAGCATGATCTCGGCGTCGACCGTGTTCTTGGGACACCCGAGGGAGATCATGCCGACGCGCTTTTTTTCTGTCATCACTTTCATGAGCACGATCTGAACAGTCCGGGGGCCGTGGGTGTTCCAGCGGGCTCAACGCGCGGGGGAAGCGATGAGACCCACAGGACGAATGGGACCTATGAGACCGTCCTATAGGTCCCATTCGTCCCATCCGTCCCATTCAAATCACTTGAATACCGCCGCGCTGCGCTCGTCGGCCAGAATGGCCGAATAGGCCTTGTTCAGCTCGGCGATGCCTTCCAGCGGGACGGCGAAGCGGTTGACGCGGTATTCGCGGCGGTAGCGCAGTGTCTGCCCTTCGAACTTCGACTCGCTGGTGTAGCTGAGCACCGGCGTGGAGACCTTCGCCGCCGGCGGCAGCTCGTCGGCGACGACGCCGGCGGGCATGACGATGTCGATCTCGTCGACTTCGAGGGTCGGGCCGTCGGTGGTGTAGCCGAACTTGCGCGCCTTCAGGTCGACGATGCGCTCGGCTTTGCGGCCGAGGAGGCGGGGGCGGACGAGGAGCATGTTGGCCGCGCGCTTGGCGTAAGCCGGCGCGGCGAGCTTGTAGCGGACGACGAGCGACTTCGACGGATCGTCGAGGTTCTCGAAGGCGAGATCGGTGATCTGGTAATGCGTCAGCGAGTACGCGAGACCGCTCTCGATGTACTGCTTGCGCTCGCTCTCGCGCAGTGTCTGCAGGGCACCGCGCGTCGCGGCCGCCGACGCGCCGGTGCGGGTCTCGACGACGTCGCCGCTGACGCCGCCGTCGGCGCCGAGCGTCAGCTTCGCGGTGCGCGCGAGACGGCTCGACTCCGGCGCGTGCGCCGCGAGCTCGATCATGTCGCCGCCGTCGGCGTGCACGAGGAGCGCACGGTTCTCCTGCAGGTACGGCGGCAGCAGCCCGACCGGGATCTGGTCGTTCGTCGGATCGAACACGAGGAGGCGCCCGAGCTTCGGATGATTGACCGTCGCGAAGAGGTCCTTCGGTGCGTCCGCCGGCAGCTTGACCGCGATGATGGCGTGATTGAACGAGCGGAGCGTCGGGTACTCCTTGTCCGTCACGCCGCGCTCGGTGTGGACGAGCATGTAGTACGACTCGACGCCGATCTCGTTGAGCATCGACGCGAGCACCGTCACTTTGTCTTTGCAGTCGCCGTAGCGATTGGTGAAGACGTCGTTCGCGGTGTGTGGCTGGTAGCCGCCGATGCCGATCTCGATGGCGACGTAGCGCACGTCCTGCTGGGCGAACTTGCCGAGGGCGGCGATCTTCTCGTACGTGGTCGCTTTCCCCTGCGTCAGCTCGCGCGCTTTCGCCTGGATGGCGGGCGTCGCGGCGCGGCGGCCGGTGAGCAGGCCGTTGTACCAGCGGGCGATGTCGTTCCACGAGCGGTGCGAGCGAGCGTCGCCGCCCGGCGGATGGAAGCGCACCGCGAGGCGTGCGGCGACCGCGCGGCTGTCCGGCATCCCCGGCTCTTCCTTGATCGCGGCGACGTCGTTCACTTCCCACGTGTAGCTGTTGCCGGTCACGGCTGGCTGCTTCGCCTCGGCGTTGAACCAGCGCGCGTCGTACTCCCACCCGGCCGGCAGGACGAGCGTGTAGCGCGCGCGGCGCACCGGCACCTCGCGCTGGAACGACCAGAGGTCCTGCAGTCCGTAGGGACGCTCGATCTGTTCGTACTCGTACGCGACGATGCTGCCCGGCTCCGCCGAGGGGATGCGCAGGACTTTGGCTTTGAAATCGGAGTAGAGCTCACCGTCGAACGGCGAGGTTTCGACGGCGTCGCGCTCTTTGACGCGGTACTCCTCGCCGTTCGCGGCGATGGCCCACGCCTGGAAGTTCGTCAGCTTCGTCGAGCTGTCGTAATAGACGGCGACGTAGCCGAGGTCGCGGCCGGACGTGCTGAGGACCTTGTGCGCGCGGCGATGCAGCGTCTTGATCTCGCCCGCGGGTGTCACCGTGGTGATGACTTCGTCGAGCAGCGCGACGCCCGCGGTATCCGCCGGGTAGGACGGAAGCTGCGTGGTGGCGAGCTGCTTGAGCCAGTCGGGCGCGCCACCCCACGCGAACGCGGGAGCGGCGGCCAGCAACGAGACGAGGAGCGCGGCGAATCTCACTGCGCCGCCTTCCTGAGCACGAGCGCTTCCTGATCGACGTTCCCGACCTCCGCGTAGAACCTGCGGAGCGCGGGGTAGTTGTTCTGCGCAATCAGGACGGTGTTGACGAACATCTTGCGGTTGAGGGTCACGGAGCCGCCGGCGTTCTTCCATGTGGTGGAGAGTCCGGCGCCGCCGAGGTCGAGATTCTGCGACTTGGGCAGGCTCTCCACCGCCAGCCCCTCGGGGAGCTTCAGCACCACTTCGTCATCGACGAGATGCGGGTAGCGGAAGTAGACCGGGTGCTTGCGCTGCTCGGCGGAGAAGGGGTTCTTGCGCGTCGAGGAGAAGACGGCCAGCGGCACGAGCGTGCGCGAGCCGGCGTTGGTGCCGAGGTTGGCCACTTCGACGGTGTACTCGGCGACGAGCGTGTCGTCGGAGGACTTGAGGTTCGGCATCGACGCGAGCGTGACGGTCGAGCCGTCCGGGAACCAGGCCTTCGCCTCGTCCTCGAGCGTCTTCTTGTTCGCAGCGTCGTCGTGCGTGTGGGCTTCGAGACGGCGGCGCACCGCTTCCTGACCGACCCAGGTGACCGTGACTTTGCCCTTGAGGACGTCGCCGTCGAGGGCGAGGTCGGCGCGGCGGCGCGTCTGCGCCAGCACGGCCGTCTGGTCGGGCATGTTGAGCCACGTGCCGGGCGTCTTGCGCACCAGCTTCAGGCCGGGCGTGAGCGTGTTCTCCCACGAAAGAAGGCCGTACGGCAGGTGCGGGGTGCCGGGATCGAAGTACTTCTCTTCGCCGTCGATCGTGACGACGGCGACTTCGCTTTCGATCTGGTTGCGGTCGAGCATCTGCTTGGCGAAGAACATCTGGTCGCGCTGCGAGACGCAGACGATCGACGACTGGAAGCCGGCCGCGCGCGCGAAGGCGACGAAGAGGCGGTTCAGCTCATTGCGGTAGCCGTAGCCGGCGGTGAGAACGTGCTCGACGTGGCGGCTGTCCTTGAGCTTCTCCCGGCGCGTCTCCTGGATGGTCTTGTCCTCCTCGAACGAGAGGTTGCGGAGCTGCTGGACGCGCGCGTAGAGGCGGCGGAGCTTGTCGTCGTTGCTGACGGCGCCCGCCGTGATCTCGTTGGCGACCTTGGTGATGCCGGAGCGGTTGCCGATGAAGCGCTCGATGGCGTCGGCCCAGTCCTTCCCGGTCTCGCTCCAGTACTTCTCCACGTCGGGCTTGCCGACCGTGTAATAGAAGGAGACGCGCGGCTTGAGCTCGTCGTCCGAGGGGGAGTACGGCTCTTCCTCGAACGCGGCAGTGTTCGTCAGCTCGAGCTCGTAGTGGTCGTCGATGAGCTTGGGCGACTGCTCTTTCGTCAGTCCCTTGCTGAGGAAGAAGCTGGTGATGTCGCCGGTGTACGGCTTCACCCAGATCTGTGTCCTGGCGATCGGCAGCTCGCGCTGCAGGACCCAGGTGCTCGGCATATACGAGGTGATGGGCCAGGTGCGCTCGAAACGGTATTCGATGATCGAGCCCGGCTGGACGTCCGGAAGACTGAACGTCTTCTGCATGACTTTGTAGCCGCCGGAGCGGATGACGAGCTTGTCGTACATCTTGCCGGTGAACGGAACGACCTTGCCGTCCGGCTGGATGACGCGAGCCTTGATGTCGGAGAGGGCGGTGTATCCAGGGACATACATCAACTCGATGTCGCCGTACTTTTTGCCCTCGGCCGTCAGCACCTTGATGCGGACGTGCTCCGAGGCGAAGGAGTTGTCGTCGTCGTGGCGGGCGATCCAGTCGAGGATCACGGCCGGCGCGCCAGGCGCAAAGTCGACGGAGGTCATCGACAGCTCCGCCGGTGTCGGTTGCTTGAAGTCTTTGTTGGGACGGCCCCAGGCGCCGTACGCCGTCAAGGGAAGGAGAAGGAGGAGAGAGAAAACGAGCGGGAGCCTGCGCATGGGTGTACCTTTCGGGACGATTTTGGACCGCCGGGATGATCGCACACTTATTCGCTGTGACGAAGCGTTAACGGGCGATTACTGGCGTGCTGGGCCGCGACCGTGGACATACATACACGGGTTTAGAATCCCTCCGTCGCTAGCGCACCGACAGCCGCGGATCCCGGTCGATGACCCGCCACATCGCGGCGGCGGCGCCCATGCGCAGCACGTGCTGGCGCAGCGCGTGGTTCATGACGATGGAGTCGAGCAGCTCCACTTCATCCTGATCGGTGGGCTCCACCAGCAACAGGCCGCGCGTCGCGGCGACCGCCTGCACGGTGCGATCGTGATTGACGCCGATCGACTCGGACATCGGCTTCGCCGGGTTCATCTCGTGGGTGGCCTGGAGTGCATCGCCGCGGAGGATGTACGTGGCGCACTTCTGCTGGCCGAGCCAGTCGAGCGCCGCGGCCAGCGTGACGAGGTGCCAGTTGCGATGGCGGCGGTAGACCTTCGCGATCGCGCGGTTCCGCTCCCCTGCCGGCTTGAAGACGTTGGGCTGGATCTCCCACAACAGCGCGACGGAACGCGTGCCGTCGAATGAACCGGTCGTCTGCCCCACGGAGCCCGGCAACGTGTGCTGCTGCCCTTCGGCCATCGCAATCGCGAGCGCGTCATCGAGCTCGCGCGCGACCACGTCGAAGGAGACGGTTTCCTGGCGCCCGCTGAGGTGCGCGTTGCGGCCGAGCACCAGCACGCCGTCGGGCGTCGGCTGATCGGGAGGAAGAATCGTCAGCAGCGATTGGCCGACGGGACCGAGCGGCACGGCGGCGCCGGACGCGCGCCCTTCGGCAACGCGCGGATGCCAGAGGCTCGGCGTCGGCGTTCCTTCGAGCCAGCGCGGATGGTTGCGCCGTACGTAACGCTCGACCACCTCGCGGCGGATCGACAGCGTGTCGTCCGGCTGGAGCAACGACGGCGCGCTGACACGGTCGGAGTAGTCGGCGAAGACGTCGAGCACTTCATCGCCCAGGGTGAGATAGAGCTCGTAGAGCGCGGCTTTCGTGTCGGTGCGGATGCCGTAGGCCTCGAGAACGCGCGCGATGTGCTCGGGAAAGCCCATCAGGCCGCGAAAGCCGCAAGGCGCGTGCGGGCCTCGTCGAGGAGACGCTGCACGTCGGCGACGCAGACGATGTCCTGCAGTCCCGTGCGGATGTCCTTGCCGTGCGGAATCCCCTTGGAGAACCAGCCGATGACCGTGCGCGCCTTGTGCAGCTTCCACTTGTCGATCTGCGGCGCGGCGTCGATCTTCGAGAGGTAGCGCTGCATGGCATCGATGCGCCGCTCGACCTCGTTCTCCGCCACCGGAACGCCGGCGACGTATGCGTGGATGTCGCGGAAGATGAACGGATTGTGCAGCGCCGCGCGGCCGATCATGACGCCGTCGACGTTGGTCTGCTCGAACATGCGAATGGCGTCGGCCGCGACTTTCACGTCGCCGTTGCCGAACACCGGGATCCGCAGCTCGCTCTTCACGTAACGGATGTACTCCCAGTCGCTCGCGCCGGTGTACGCCTCGTTGCGCGTGCGGCCATGCACGGCGATGGCGGCGACGCCGAGCTCCTCGAAGCGCTTGAGCAGCGGCAGGACGTCGTTCGACTCCCACCCCTTGCGCACTTTCACCGTGACCGGGATCTTCACCGCGGCCTTGATCTTCTCGACCACGCGCGCGGCCTTGTCGAAGTCCTTGAGCAGCGCGGAGCCCGCACCGCTGTTGACGATCTTCTTCACGGGGCAGCCCATGTTGACGTCGACGATGTCGACGCCCTGTTCCTCGACGATCGCCGCGGCGTCGTCCATGCGCTCCGGATCGCCCCCGTAGATCTGGATGGAGACGGGGCGCTCGGACTCGTCGAACGCGAGCATCTGATGGCTGCGGTCGTTCTTGCGCGTCAGCCCCTCGGCGGAGATGAACTCCGACACGACGAGCCCGACGCCGCCGAGCTCCTTGATCAGCGACCGGTAATACGTGTCCGTCACCTCGGCCATCGGCGCGAGGGCGAGAGGCGGATCGATCTTGACGCCGCCAATCTCGAACGAACGTTTGAGGAAATCGGTCATGGGACGGACTTTAACACCGGGGGTGGGGCGTAGCTTCCCGGGGGGGACTGCAGGAGAACGATGGGACGAATAGGACAGATAGGACCTATAGGACGAATGGGACGGGGTTCTGTCCTATATGTCCTGTTCGTCCTATGGGTCCTATTCGTCCTATCGGCCCCATCGCAGGACCCAGGCAATGGTGGCATCGATGCAGACATCCCACTCCGCGGCAGACAGCAGATGCGCGGCGCCCGGCAGGTCCTGGTAGCGTAGCCGTTCCGGCTGGGCGGCGTAGTGCGGGGTCAGTGCTTCGTGGAAGGCACGCGCGTCGTGCGGCGGGACGTTGACGTCCCGCTCCGCGGTGATCGATAGCAGGGCCTTTGGGTAATACGCCGTGAGGAACTGATCGGGGCTTTCGTCGTGGGGCCAGCGCGGATTGCCAAGCAGCGCCACACCCGCTGTGATCCGGGGATCGATCGTCAGTGCGCGGTAGACGATGAACGCGCCGAAGGACACGCCGGCTACCGCGATGCGGGAAACGCCCAGGGCGTCGATGATGGCCGGGATTTCGTGCGCGGTCTGCAGCGCAAGGTCGACGACGTGCGGCAGCACTTCCGCCTGCGAACCGGCGAAGCGCGCTTCGAAGTCGGGTAAGCGGCGTTCGCCGTGGCCCGCGGCGTCCAGGCCCACCGCGCGAATGCCGGCGCGGGCGCAGCGTTGCAGTTCCGGCAGGTGCGTTTCCTTGGCTACGGAGAGGCCGTGGAACCAGAGCAGCGTGGTCTTCGGAGTGCCTTCAGGGTCAACGATCAGGGCAGGCGCGGTGGCAAGGTCCATGCGGGCGCGCATGGTCGCACGGGAATTCGCGATTGAGCCTCCGATGGAAGGCCCCTCCCTCCCCTCGCGTTACAATCGCCACGTCTCACCACATCATCGGAGGAAAGAACATGCGGTCCTTAACGACCAGACTCGTCCTTGCCGCGACGCTCACGCTCGCGTCCGTCAGTGCCTTTGCTGCCACCGTCGGCGGCGCGAAGCTCGAAGACAGCGTCACCGTCAACGGGCAGAACCTCGTGCTCAACGGCGCCGGGCTTCGCAAGAAGCTCTTCATCAAGGTGTACGCGGCGGGTCTCTACCTGCCGGCGAAGTCGAACAACGCCACCGCCATTCTCGCCGCCGATCAGCCGCGCCGCCTCGTGATGCACTTCGTCTACGACGTCGACAAGGCCAAGATCGCCGAGGCGTGGAGCGAAGGTCTGGCCGCGAACAGCGCCAACGCCAGCGCCGAAGTGAAGAGCAACTTCCAGAAGCTCTCCTCCTGGATGGAAGACGTGAAGAGCGGCCAGCGCATCGTGATGACGTACGTCCCGGGCACCGGCACCACCGTCGAAGTGAACGGCAAGACGAAGGGCACGCTCGCCGGCAAGGCGACCGCCGATGCCATCCTCTCCACCTGGATCGGCGCCAAGCCGGGTCCGGGAGAGGACTTCAAGCAGGCCGTCCTCGGCAAGTAAACCGAATCGATCGCAATCGAAAAGGCCAGCGTGCGAACGCTGGCCTTTTTGTTTTTGCGTCCTATCGGCGCTTCCTGCAAACGAAGAAGAGTTTTACGCCCGGCGCATCGTCCGAACCGCCTTCCTCGTAGGGGTCGAAGTCACTGACCTCCACCGGTTCCAGGCCCGCGTCCTTCAGTGCCTTCGTGATCTCGCGCTGGGTGTAGCAGCGCTGGTTGTGGGTCTCGCGGATGGCGACGCGTTCCGCGCCGAGCTGCGCCCAGCCGGTCACCAGCGCGCGGCCCATCTTCTCGCGGGCGCGATAGCTCGTCGCGATCTCGAGCAGGTAATCGTCCCCACTGGCCACATACGGCTCCGCCATCCCCCACACCTCAGGGTAGATGTCGGGGTGATTGACGTCGAAGAGGAACAGCGACTCTTCGTCCATGACGCCGGCGATCGAGGTGAACGCGGCGACGAGCTGCTCCTTCTCCGTCATGTGATTGAGGCTGTCGTAGAGGCACGTAATGCGCGCGAAGGTGCGCCGGAACGGCAGCGCGCGGAAGTCGGCGGCGGCGACGCGCGGCGCGCGTCTGCGCGCGATCTGCAGCATCGGGACGGACGCGTCGATGCCGGTCGAGAGCCACCCTTCCTTGCGGAAGAACTCCATGGCCATGCCGGTGCCGCAGGCGACGTCGAGATGCGTGCGCTTCGCCGTCGGGTATTCGTCGAGCGTGCGGAGCAGGAGGTGGCGTACGGCCTTGAAGAAGCGGGCACCGAGGCCCTGATCGTACGCGTACGCGAAGGCGTCGTAAGCCTCGCTCATTCAGCGGGCCACTTGTAGAAGCCTTCGCCCGTCTTCCTGCCGAGCTTTCCCTGCTCCACGAGGTCGCGCAGCAACTGCGGCGGCGTGAAGCGCTCCCCGAGCGTCGTGGTGAGGTATTCGGCGATGCCGAGACGCACGTCGAGGCCGACGAGATCCGTGAGCCGCAGAGGCCCCATCGGATGGTTGTAGCCGAGCTCCATGGCGCGGTCGATGTCTTCGGCAGAGGCGACGCCTTCCTCCAGCATGCGGATGGCTTCGAGGCCGATGGCGACGCCGAGCCGCGAGGTGGCGAAGCCGGGGCTGTCGCGCACGATGATCGGCGTCTTTCCCATCTTCTCGGCGATCGCGCGCACCTGCTCGACGGTGTCGTCCGAGGTGCGCTCGCCGCGGACGATCTCGATGAGCTTCATCAGGTGCGGCGGATTGAAGAAGTGCATGCCGATGAAGCGGTCGCGCCGCTCGACGTTGGAGGCGAGCTTGCTGATGGCGATGGATGACGTGTTCGAGGCGAGGATCGTGTCGGGACCGCAGAACAGGTCGGCCTGGGCGAAGAGGTCGACCTTCAGCTCGAAGATCTCGGGGACGGCTTCGATGATGAGGTCCGCGCCGCTGACGGCGGGCTCCAGGTCGGTGGACCAGATGAGCCGCGCCAGCGCCTCGGCTGCGGCGCTCTCGGTGACTTTGCCCTTCTCGACGCCTTTTTTGAGCGTCGAGCCGACGGACGCTTTCGCGGCGTCGAGCGCTCCGGCGTCGACGTCGAAGACGACGGTCTCGAAGCCGGAGACCGCCGAGAGATAGGCAATGCCGCGTCCCATGGTGCCGCTGCCGAGGACGGAGACTTGATTGATCATCGCGGCGGAGTCTATCGGATTTCGTGCCGCGGACCGATGGTGCGGCCGCAAAACGAAAGGGCCCCGCATTGCGGGGCCCGGACAGATTCGTAGTGGTGGTGACGCGTCAGACGCTGCGCATCGCCAGGCTGAGGATCTCGCGGTGGGTGAAGTAGTTCACCGCCGGATCGTCGAGGTGGAACGTGTAGGTGAACTTCTCGTCGTTGTCGGCGACGAAGGTGAAGCGGTGGTAGCGGCTTTCGCTTCCCTCGCCGAACTCCTTGATCGTCGCGGAGTAGCCGTCGTCGGTCTCGACCTTCAGGACGCGGTAGAGCTTGTGCGCGCTGATCGGCAGATCGTCGGGCGGATAGTGGATGAACTGGATGGCGTAGATCGACTTGGTGTCGATCTCGCGCTGCGGAAACTCCTGGACCCCTTCCGCGCCCGCGCCGGTGAACCACGATTCGTCTTCCTTGAAGAGGACGAGGTTCGCCGAGTTCTCCGTCATCGGGAGGACGCCGCGGTCGAGGTGGATGTGCTGCTCGGGATCGGTGGAGTCGCGCAGTTGCGTCAGCAGCTCGATCAGGTACTGCAGTCCCTCGCGGGTGCCGGTGAAGGCGACTTCGTCGTCCTCATCGGAGATCCAGACGTCCAGCCACGCTTCCTTCGGCAGCTTGACGCGTGTCTCGAGGGTATCGAGGCTCACGGCGGCAAAACCGAGGCGCTTGGCGGCGGCGGTGAGGAAATCGTTGCAGTGCGGATCGTCGATCAGGTTCTGCCGCGCGTGGTCGATCGCAGCTTCGTAGGCGCGCTTCCGCCCGAAATCATGGCTCAGGTCGAACGAGCTGATGATTTCTTCAAGGAGCTGGACGTATCTTTCGGCAGGTTTAGACATAGGTGGCAGGGACTAAAGCACTGTCGAATCTATCATATTTCCGCGTCACCGATCGGCTGGGCCCGGCACGATCATGATTCTGCATTCTGCGTTCTGCGTTCTGCGTTCTGCCTTCTGCCTTCGCCTTCCTCCCTATCGCTCCCCCCGCGGATAGCTCCGCCCCCGCCACAGCACCTGTTTCCTTACCCCCGTGCGCCAGACCGACCGCACGAGAATCCACCCCCAGATCAGCATCATCGGCAGGTGCCCGAGCAGCGCGTTCAGCACGCCGTAGCGGAGCGGCACGTAGAGGATCAGCCGGGAGACGCTGATCAGCGCCACCGTGACCAGCGCGACGCGGTCTCCGGTGAGCGCCAGCAGGTACGGCAGGCCCTGAAAGAGAAAGCCCAGCACGCAGGCGACGAAGAACAGGAGATAGCTGTAGTGGAACGCGGCGAAGGCGTTCTTGGTGAAGCCGTCGACGATCTCGCGCAGGCCGTGGTACATGCGCAGGGAGACCAGGTCGTCGGCGCGGACGAGCTCCGTCCGGTGACGGTGCCGCCGCACGAGGCGGGCGAAGCCGATGTCATCGACGACGGCATCCTTGAGCGGCGCATAGCCGCCGACGGCGTCGTAGACGTCGCGGCGCACGAGGTTGCCCGGCCCGCCGCCGATCGCGAGCAACGGAATCGTGGTGCGGTTCGAGAGCCAGAGCGGCAGGAAGCCGAAGGCCGTCACGGCGAGCTGCGGCATCGCCAGCCGTTCCCAGAAGCCGTGCATCACCAGTTGCGGGAAGAGAGAGAGCATCGCCGCGCCGCTCCGTTCCAGGTACGCCACCGCGGCAGCGACGGTCTCCGGCGCGTAGATCACGTCGGCGTCGACGAAGAGCAGCAGCTCGCCCGTCGCACGGCGGCCTCCCTGCTCGAGCGCCCACGGCTTCCCGAGCCATCCCGCGGACGGCTCCTCCCCGTCGACGACCACGAGCCGCGGATCGTCGATCGCGGCGAGGATCGCGCCGGTGGCGTCTGTGGAGCGGTCGTTGACGACGACCACCTCCAGGTCCGGGTAGGTCTGGGCGAGCATCGCCCGGACGGTGCGCTCGATCGTCCGCTCCTCGTCGCGCGCCGGGATGACCACGGAGACGCGCGGCCCGCGCGCGACCGGCGTGGGAGGCACCAGCTTGCGGATCAGGGCCAGATTCAGCAGCGTCCGGATCAGGACCGTGATCCAGCTCAGCAGGATCAGCAGGGAAAGAATGCGCATACGGGCACGATAGGACGAATGGGACGACTAGGACGAATAGGACGCCCCCCGCCCCAAAAAAAGAACCTACGGGACCGAAGGGACCAAAGTGTGTCCCATCCGTCCCATAGGTCCTATTTGTCCTATCGAAATCTGGCCGGCTAACTACGCCCCGGTTCCGGCGCGGCGCTGGGCTTCCAGCACGTACGGCGAATCGGGGAACTCGGTGATGATGCGGCGGTAGGTCTCGCGCGCCTTGGCCTGATCGCCCTGCACTTCCCAGGCGTGAGCCATGAGGGAGAGGAGCGAGTCGCCGGGCAGGACGGGCTCGGCCTTCTTGAACTCGGTGTCGAGCTCGAGCGCAACCTGCTGCGCCTGACCGTTCTCGATGCGGAGCTGGTAGAGGCTGTAGCGGGCCGGGCCGACGAGCATGTGATCCGGATGGTCGTCGATGAACTCCTGCAGCATCTTCTGCGCACCGGCGACGTCGCCCTTTGCGGCGGAGATGCGCGCGAGGTAGATGCCGGCGACGTCCGAGGCGTCCGTGCCGCCGTACTGCGCCTGGACGTCCTTGAACTGCTTCTCGGCCGCGGCGGTACGCTCGGCGTCCGTCTTGTACTTGGCTTCCGGAGGAGCGGTCCCGGTCGCCGGGATCAGCGGCGAGTCGATCGTCGTGATGGCAGTGGCAAGAAGCTCCTGCCCTTTGCGCTCCTGGTTGCCGCGGTAGAAGAAAATGCCGTAGGTGATGAGCGCGATCAGAACGAGCGCGCCGGCGATGGTGAGGAGCAGGCGCTGGTTCTCACGCGCCTTCCCCGACAGTGCTCCGACCTCGTCGACGAACCTGTCGTGCTTCAAATCATGTCTGTGCTGACGATCCATAAGGGACGAAACGCCTCCAGTAAAGAGTGGGAGACTCTAGTTCAGGGCTGGCGAACCGTCAACGTCGCGTCTACAATTCCACTACGGTCCGCGTTCACCCGAAAATGTGCTTTCCCGGGGCATCGATGTTGCACGGGCGCGTCCGTAAGAACCTCAATTCCTCTTTGGATCACGGGAGCATCATGACCGGCCCTCGGGCGCTGCTGGCCGCAATCGTTCTTCTTCTCACGTTCCCCACGAACGCCGCCAGGAAAGTATCAGTCTCCGAGCAGGCGGGCGCGACGGTGCTCTGTTACCACATCGTGGAGGGACCGCGCGATCCCCGCATGGAGATCAGCCGCGACACCTTCCGCCAGCAGATGCGGTATCTGGAGATGACCGGCTACAACGTCATCCCCCTGCGCCATCTGCAGGAGTTCGTCGTCGGCAAGCGCGCGTCGCTGCCGAAGAACTCCGTCGTCATCACCATCGATGACGGCTGGCGCAGCACGTACACCGAGGTCTTCCCCGAGCTGAAGCGGCGCAAATGGCCGTTCACCGTCTTCGTCTATCCGAACATCATCGGCAAGACGGCGAACGCGATGACGTGGGACCAGATCCGCGAGATGGCGAAAGCCGGCGTCGACATCCAGAGCCACACGTTCTCCCACGCCTTCCTCTCGCGCGGCCGTAACCGCTCGAAGAGCGAAGCCGCGTACACCGAATGGCTGCAGCGCGAGCTCGTGAAGAGCAAGGAAGTGCTGGAGAAGGAGACGGGGAAGAAGGTGCAGTTCCTCGCCTACCCGTACGGTGACTACGACCAGAACGTGGCCGAGCACGCCGGAAAGGCCGGCTACTCCGCCGCTCTTACCTGCAACTTCGGCAAGGTGACGAAAGGGAGCGACCCGCTCCTGATGCGCCGCGTCGTCATCGACAAGAAGATGGACTTCGCCACCTTCCGCCGCTTCCTCGGCGCGGAACGGATGGTGCTGGCCGAGGTGACGCCGACGCCGGGGAAGACGGTCGAAGGGATCGTTTCGACGATCTCCGCCAAAATCCCGAACTTCAAAGACGTCGACCCGAAGTCCGTCGGCATGGCCGTCCTCAGCCTCGGCGACGTCCTCCCCTACTCCTACGACGCCAACACCGGCGAGATCGCCGTGGTGGTCCGCGACGCCCTGAACAGCGTCAAGGCACGCTCGCACCGGGCGCTCGTCTGGGCCACGGACCGCAAGACCGGCAAGCGCTTCGAAGCGTCCTGGATCTTCAAGCTGCCGGACCCCGACGCCCCTCCCCCGGCCGCCGCACCGGAGGAAGCGTTGCCAGCCGTGACGGCGTCCACTTCAGCGCCGCCGCCCGTCGTGGTGGGTGGGGGCGGGAAGCGGAAGTAGCCTTCCGCGGAGACCGATAGGACGAATAGGACCTATAGGACCTATAGGACAGATGGGACCCGCAAGGGTCCCGTTTTCGTTTTGGGGCGACTACCGGGGCAGCCTGATTTCCGGTTCTTCGTCGCGCTCGCGGTAGAGGATGGCGATCTTGCCGACCGTCCCGGCGAGCTGCGCGTCCGCCGCCTCCGCGAGCTTTTCCGCGAGCGCCTTGCGCTCCTCCCCGTCATCGGAGTCGATCCGCACCTTGATCAGCTCATGAGCATGAAGCGACTTCTTCGCCTCTTCGATGAGCGTCTCCGTAACCCCTTTCCCCCCGATCCGAACGACCGGTGAAAGAAGATGAGCCAGACCTCTCAAGTACTGCCGCTGTTTCCCTGTCAATGCCATGCCCGCAATCGTATGGCAATCCGCGTGCGAACGGACGAGGAGCGACAGGAAATGGGACGAATGGGACCTATGGGACGATGGGGACACATTGGTGACAGCCCCCACGGCGTGGGTGATATCGCCCACCTCGCCTAGTGACATCGCCCACGACGTGGCTGATATCGCCCACCTCGTCTAGTGACATCGCCCACGGCGTGGGTGATATCACCCACCTCGCCTAGTGACATCGCCCACGGCGTGGCTGATATCGCCCACCTCGTCTAGTGACATCGCCCACGGCGTGGCTGATATCAACCACCACCACTAGTGAAATCGCCCACCGCGTGGCTGATATCCCCCACCTCACCCACCGATATCGCCCACGGCGTGGCTGACATCAACCACCTGACCCACCGACATCCACCACCTTGCCCACTGACATCAGCCACAGCGTGGCTGACATCGCCCACCTGACCCACCGATATCAACCACGACGTGGCTGACATCAACCACCTCGCCCACCGACATCAGCCACGGCGTGGCTGACATCGCCCGCCTCACCCACCGATATTGGACACTTCCGGGGCGGCTACTTGACGTTCTGCAGGCGGGAGGCGAACTTTTCCGGGCCTTCGAAGCCGGTCAGGCGGAGGTCGGTGCGCTCCTGGCCGGTCGGGTCGATGACCACGATCGTCGGGACGCCGAGGATCTGGTACTGCTTGGTGAGGGCCTGGGTGCGGGGGTCGTCGGGGGCGGTGAGGTCGGCTTTTACGCGGACGAAGCGGTCGAGCTCGGAGGCGACGCGCTTGTCGGGGAAAGTCTTTTCGTCCAGCTCTTTACACGGGAGACACCAGTCGGCGTAGAAGTCGATGACGACCGGTTTGCCCGTCGCTTTGGCCTTGGCCAGCGCCTGTTCTTCGTAGGTGGTCCACTCGACGTGGACGCCGTCGCCGCCGCGGGGGATGGCGAAGGCGGCTCCGGCGACGAGGAGCAGGATACCGACCGACAGGCGCATCACGCGCGCGCCCTTGGCCTTCGACGCCAGCAGGTAGCCGGCGCCGATCAGCAGACTGGCCGCGACGCCCCAGCGGAAGACGTCGTCGCCCGTCAGGGGACGGACGAAGTAGAACGCCATGGCGATGAGGACGAACGCCATCCCCTTCTTGACCGTGACCATCCACTCGCCGGGACGCGGCAGGGCGTTGAGCATGACGAGGTAGGGGAAACCGAGGCCGAGCGCGAGCGCGGCGAACATGACGAAGCCGAGGACCGGGTCGCCGAGCTGAGCGACGAGGGTGATGAGCGAGATGACCACCGGACCGACGCACGGCGCCGCGACGATGCCAACGACCAGCCCCATCGCCAGCGCGCCGAAGGCTCCGGCGCGGCCCTGCGACTGGTTGGCGATCCAGCGCGGCGGCTGAATCTCGAACAGCCCGAACATGGACAGCGACAGGACGAGCATCAGGATCGCGAAGCCGACCAGCACGGCCGGAAGCTGCAGCCAGGCGCCGAACAGCTTGCCGCCGATGGCCGCGACGACGCCGAGGGAGGAGTACGTGATGACGAGCCCGGCGACGTACGACGCCGAGAGCTTCAGCCGGCGCGAGCGGCGTCCGTCGCTCTGCATGGCGAAGAAGCCGAGCGTGATCGGGATCAGCGGAAAGACGCACGGCGTCAGGTTCAGCGCCAGCCCGAGGACGAAGAGGATCGGCAGCGTGACGAGCAGCCCCTTGTCGGCGAACGTGGCCGCGAGTTTGTCCTTCGGCACCGGCTTCGCGCCCGGCGGAGCCGCGGAGAGCGGCGTGAACGCGCCACTCGCCGGCGCGCCGGCGGGGGCCGCGACGACCTTCGTGGTGTCGATCTGCGTCGTGGCCGTATTCGGCGGCAGGCAGACGCGATCGCTGCACGCCTGGTACTTCAGCGTGGCATTGAGGGTGTTGGCCGTCGCCTTCGCTCGGAACGGAATGGTGATCGTCCCGTCGTACACGGCGAGCTTTTGCCCGCCGCTGAACTCGAACGCCTTCATCTGATGCTGCGGGTACGTCGCCTCGGCATCCGCGCCGTCGATCTGCAGGACCGTAGGGATGGCGAATTCGTCGAGCGGCTTGTGGCTGTTGATGTGCCACCCCTCGAGGATCTTCGCGGTGATCGTCCCTTCGACCTGATCTCCGGTCCGTTTCGTGATCGAGCCTTCGATCGTGACCTTGGGCGTCGCGTCGGCCGGATCGGCACCGAAGCCGATCTGCCCGAACAGCGGAACAGCAGAAACGAGGAGCGCGAGAAGGAGCGGCGTCCGTCTAAACATTACTCAGTTCGACACTCAGTTCGACTTCGGCACCGCGAGCTGCCGCTCGATCTGCGGCAGGATGGCATTCACGTTCGCGATGAGCGGCGAGTTCGGATACGTCGTCTTGAAGCTGCGCAGTTCGTTGGCGGCGCCCTGCAGGTTCCCCTGCTCCATGTAGATCTGGCCGAGGAGGATCTTCGAGCGCTCGACCGGCTCACCGCTCTTGCTGACCGAGGTCAGCTTCTGGATCGTCTTCTGCCCCTCGGCGTACTTCTTCTGGAGGACGTACGTCACGGCCAGCTCGTACATGACCTGGTCGCGGAGGTTGGCCGGGAGGGCTTTCTCGGCCGCAAGCTTCTCGAGGCGGACCTGCGCCTTGGAGGGCGCCTGACGCGTCGTGAACTCCTTGGCCAGCTCGAGGCGCTTCTCGTAGTTGGTCCCGAGCTTCGCTTCATCCTTCACGCGGGCGAGGAACTCCTCGTACTTTTTGCGCGTGTCGGTGACCATCGGGCCGAACTGCCCCGCCGGTGCGTAGCCGCGGATGACGCCCGCGAGGGTCATGTCGGGGGCGAGGACGAGGAACGTCGGCAGCGACGTCACGTTGAACTTACGGGCGAACTGGGTGCCTTCCTTCCCGTCCTCGGTATCGAGACGGAGGAGCACCATGTCGTCGGTGGCTTTCTGGAAAGCTTCGGAGGGGGTGACTTCCTGTTCGAACCGATGGCACCAGCCGCACCAGTCGGCGAAGAGGTCGACAAAGATGTACTGATTCTTCGCCTTGGCCTGTTTTTCCGCGGCTCCGACCGTCTTGATCCAGGCGGCGCCGTAGGCATGAGGGACGAGTACGACGGCGAGCGCGGCGACGAGAGCAATCCGTTTCAAAAGAGGTCCTCCGATGCCGCTTGGGAACGGGTGGGGTTAAACCCCTATTCCGGAGGAGACGGATGTGACAACTGCGACAACAGAAGTGACACAGCGCCAATAGTTTCGCCCGTGGGGCGTCGGTCGTCCTACCGGTTGCCCGCCGCTGCCTCCACGGGCACTTCCGCGGCGGCCTCGCGGTGCTTGCGCGCCGCGTCGAGGAACGCGGAAAACAGAGTGGACGCGCAGTGCTCCCCCGTCATGTCCTCCGGGTGCCACTGGACGCCGACGTAGAACGGGAGGTGGGGGTCTTCGAGCCCCTCGACAATGCCGTCCGGCGCCTCGGCGGTGATGCGCAGCCCCTCCCCGACCTTCCTGACCGCCTGGTGATGGGAGGAGTTCACGTTGTGCTCGCCATCACCGATGATCGCGGCGAGCTGCGTCTGCTCCTTGACGATCACGCCGTGACGGGCACGGTTCTCCGGCTGGCTGGCGTGCTGGATCAGGGTGCCTTCGATGTGCTGCACGAGCGTGCCACCGGCGGCAACGTTCATGACCTGCAGCCCGAGGCAGATGCCGAGCGTGGGGATGCCGCACTCGCGAGCGGCCTTGGCCAGGGCGACGTCGTTGTCCTGACGGCGGCGGTCCATCTTCTCGACCGTGGGATGACAGGCCTCACCGTAGAGCTCGGGATCGCAGTCGTGGCCGCCGGCGAGGAGCAGTCCGTCGAGCCCGGCAAGCGCCTCCGCGGCGTTTTCAGGCTGCGGCGGGATCAGGATGGGGACGGCACCGGCGCGGCGGAGCGCCTCGACGTAGGTCATGTACACGAAGGACCGGTCGCGCTCGCCGGGGTTGACGGCGACATCACATCCGATTCCGATGAGTGGTTTCTTCATGGCGTCCTTTGATTGCAACGTTTGGGCAATGCCGGTCATTCGACGGGGAACGATAGGACAAATAGGACCTACAGGACGAATAGGACAGATAGGACAGAACCGTCAACGCGCGCGGCAACGTGCCGACGATCCGCCCGACTGCCAGCCGGCCGCGCACCATACCTGGGGTGCAGGCGCCGTCCTATTCGTCCTATTGGTCCTATAGGTCCTATTCGTCCTATCGTCCCCCTACCGCACTTGGATCCGTACCTCATCGCGGTTGCCGGCGGCGTCTACCGCGGCCACCACGTGGGTGCCGGGGCGGAGGGACCACTCGTGGTGGACCGGTTTGCCGTCCACCGTCCACTTCACAGCGGACGAGGTCGCCGCCCGGAGGCGCAGGGTCTGGTAGGCCATGCGCAGGGTGGGGTCGATCAGGTAGGTGGCGCCGTTCGGGGGATTGACGATGCGGAACGATGGCTTCGCCGCCTTCGGCGTCGAATTGCGCACCACAGCCGGCCCGGCCCAGGCGCGGTATTCGGCTGGCCAGTCGATCCCCTCGGAGCGGTGCCACGCGCAGAACTCGGCCGGGGCTTCGACCGGCAGCCATTCGCTCTGCGTCGCAGGGCACCACGTCGACGGCCGTTTGCCGGACAGCGTGCAGATCGTCACCGCCTCGACGTTTTTCGGCGGCTCGATGACGGGCGTGGCGTCGCCGATCGGCAGCTCGCCGCGGACGCGTTGCACCGCCGCCAGCATCACAGCGTTGAAGATCGGCGCCGCGCCGGTCACGCCGCTCGAGCCGCGGAGCTCTTCGCGGTCGAAGTTGCCGACCCACACGCCCACGGTCACGTCGCGCGTATAGCCGATCGTCCAGTTGTCGCGGTACGACTGCGACGTCCCGGTCTTCGCCGCCACCGGGAACGGGAAATCGAGGCTGCCGCCGGTGCCGAAGACGTACTCGCGCGCTTTCGGGTCGCTGAGGACGTCGCTGATCCAGAACGCGGTGCGCTCGCTCAGCAGCCGTTTGCCGTCGAGCGACTTGCCGCCGCGTGCGAACGTGGCGTACGACCGCACGAGCTGCTCGAGCGTCACCTCGGAGTTGCCGAGCGCCAGCCCGAGGCCGTAGTAGTCGGCGGTCTTGTCGAGCGTAGTGAAGCCGGAGCTGCGCAGGTAACGAAGCAGCGCCGCCGGGCCGATCTTGTTCAGCATGGCCACGGCGGGGACGTTCTCCGACCCCGCCAGCGCCGCGCGCACGCGCAGCGGACCGCGGAAGCGGCCGTCGTAATTGCGCGGCGAGTAGACGACGCCCTCCTCCGACGTGCGGAAGTGCGACGGCACATCGGCCAGCACCGACGCCGGCGTGTCCTCCCCTTCAAAGGCCAGCGCATACGTGAACGGCTTCAGCGTCGATCCCGGCTGGCGCGGCGCGATCACACCGTCGATCGCACCGCCGAAGCCTTCGCCGAAGTAGTCGCCTGACCCTTCCCACGCGAGCCATGCGCCGGTCTTGTTATCGAGGACTGCGACGGCGACGCTGCGCGCGCCATGGGAGATGAGCGTCTTCCGCTGCGCATTGATGATGCCCTGCACGTCGCGCTGCAGCGGCGCGTCGAGCGTGGTCTTGATCGTCGTCTCGTTTGGATGCTCGGCAAGCGCCCGCTCGACGAAATGGCGCGCCAGCACCGGCTGGCCCTGAAACGCGAAGTGCAACGGCTCCTTCAGCGCACGTTTGCGATCGCCGTCGGAGATGTTCATCGTCCGCAGCACGTACTGCTGCCGCTGTTTCGCGCGCTCCGGATGGCGCAGAGGATTGAACGCCGTCGGACTGCGAGGGATGGCCGCGAGGTACGCGGCCTGCGCGATCGTCAGGTTCTCCGGCGCCACGCCGAAATACGCGCGGCTCGCGCGGCCGACCCCCGTGATGCGGTTGCTGTACGGCGCGAGGTTCAGGTAGAGCGCGAGGATCTCGTCTTTCGAGTAATGACGCTCGAGGCGGAACGCCAGCACCGTCTCACGCATCTTGGTGACGAGCTTGCGGTCGCGCGACCGCAGCAACAGCTTCGCGAGCTGCTGCGTGATCGTCGACCCGCCCTGGGCAATGCGGCGCGTCCTGATGTTCGTGTAGAGCGCGCGCAGCACGCCGCGCACCGAGACGCCCGAGTGCCGATAAAAGTTGCGGTCCTCCGCCGCAATGGTCGCGTAGCGCACGTGAGACGGGACATCCCCGGCCGTCAGCCACGTCGACCGAGTCCCCCGCTCCGACAGCGACTCGAACAGCACTTCGCCGTGGCGGTCGAGAACGACGGTCGTCTGGTGCTGCGCCGGATCGAGCAGCGATTCGTCGATGGGGCCGCGGTAAACCCACAGCCCCAGGACGAAGAGAACGATGGCGCCGGCGAGCACGCCGGCACCGGCGAGACGCCGGTGCCGCGGTGTCATTTCTTGATCTCCACCGTCGTCGTGGCCGTGCGGCCGAAGACCTCCGGCTCGTACATCTGCTCCACATGCGTCGGCGCCGTCAGGAACGTCCCCGCCGTCGTCGCACGCACCAGATACGTGAAGAAGTGGTCGCCTTCGCCGAGGCGCGTGGCGAAGAGATTCACGCGGTCGTCGTGGCGCTCGACGTGATCGAAGCCGCCGCGGCGGAACCACGACGTCCAGTCGCCGCCGCTCTCGCTATCCATCTGCGCTTCGGCCAGAGCGGACGCCGTCGTCGCGAACCACGCTTCGACCGGCTCGGTGCCGGCCGGAATCGGATCGGTGACGGCGACGAAGCGGCGCTCCTTCGTGGCGCGGATGAGCAGCGTGATCTCGATGAGGTCACCCGCCTTGAACGACGTGCGCGGCGTCCCTTCGCCACCCTGCACGTTGTAGCTGCGCTCGATGCGGAAGCCTTGATCCATGGCCGCCAGGCTCGCCAGCGAGCGCGCGTAGCGGAGACGCATCATGTAGTACAGCGTTCCCGTCCCCTCGCGCGTGAAGACGACCGGCACCTGCGTGCCGGCCTGCGCGTTCGTCGCGGTCATGAGCTGCTGCATCGAGAAGTTCTGCGTCCGCGAGTCGGTCGTGCGGCCCTTGAAGGCCTCGGTGGCGATGGTCTGGCTGTTCATCGCCATCGACCCGGTGAAGTCCGGCACTTCGCTCTCGTACTTCTTGTAATAGTCGACGAGTGAGCCCATGGCCCACGCGTTTTCCTGCGTGTTGCCCCAGCGGCCGCCTTTGCGCACCTGCATCAGCCAGCGCACCATGCGCTTGACGATCTCCTCGTTCTGGCCGTCGCGCACGAGCGTGCCGAGGACGATGGCGGTGGAGCGGATGTTGGAGTTCCAGAAGTACAGCAGGTACGGATCGCTCAGCTCGTTGACGAACGCCGTACCACCCTCCGGTTTGATGGAGTTGAGGATGCGGCGGCGGACGTCTTCGAGCCGCTCGCCGCGCTCGTTCTTGGCGATGAAGGCGTCGGCGAGGAACGCCAGCGCGAAGACCGGCATGCGGTCGCGGTAGCCGTAAACGCGCTCGAGGTGCGTGTCCACGTTGCGTCCGCCTTCGAGCAGCACCTTCATGACGAACGCCTGCCACGCGGTGTACGACGGCATCCAGGCGGCGTTCGTCGGCGGCGGCTCATTGAGCTTGTTGCCGAGGTAGTCGTACGCGCGCGTCATGACGTTCCCGTCGACCGTGTAGCCGAGCTTCTCCGCGCGCTGGTAGACATGCACGACGTAGCTCGTGAGGTACGGCGAGGTCGACCAGCAGTCGCCGGCCCAGAAGGAGAAGCCGCCGTCGCCGCACTGGAAGTTCTTCAGCTCGTCGAGGCTCTGCTGCGCCGCCGGACGCGCACCCTTCGCGTCGATGCCCGGCAGGCTGAAGGCCTCGCCGAGATCCGCGGCGAGCATCAGCGCGAGCGACTTGGACGACCGCTGCTCCGCGCAACCGTACGGGTACTCGACGAGGTAACGTGCACCTTCGCCGAGGCCGACGAGCATGGTGGAGGAGAAGTCGACGCGCAGCCCGCCGAAGCCGGGGATGATGTTCGTCGGGATCTCGAACTTCTCCTCGGCCCGCGGCTTCGCTTCGCCGTAGGCTGCGAACGTCTCCGGCGTGGCGATCACGCGTACGGGGATGATGTCTTCGAAGCCGTCGTTCTCGCGTCCCATCTGCACGCGCATCTGCACGCGCGCTTCGCCGATCGTCTTCGCCGTCGCATCGAAACGCACCTCGGCGGAGCCGCCCGGCGCGAGGTCGACCGTCTGCTTCTCCGTGGCGAATTCGAGCACCGACGGATCGAGGCTCTTGATCGTGATGGTGGCGCGGCCGCGCGACTGCGACTGGTTGTGCACCACGCCGCCGAAATGCGCGCGGTCGCCGGCCGTCATGAAGCGCGGCCACGCCGCCGTCAGCATCAGCGGCTTGTTGATGCGGATCTCGTTTTGCGCCCAGCCGAAGCGGGAGAGCTTGTCGCCGGCGACGGCCATGATGCGGTACGTCGTCAGCGACTCGGGCAGCGTCACTTCCGTGCGCGCGCGGCCGTTCGCGTCCGTCGTCAGTGAGCCAAGCCAGAACGCGAGGACGCGGAAGTCCTTGCGCAGCGTGCCCGGGCCCGCGTCCGCGCCACCGCCGCCACCCTCGCTCGCACCTTTCGGCGTGAGCACGCGGCGGCTGATGATGCGCTGGCGCGAGTCTTCGTTGACGACCTGCAGCGACTTGCGGAGGTAGATCGATTCGAGGACGTCGGGCGTCTCGTAGCCGGTCAGCGACAGCACGCCGTAATCGACCGCCCACAGCACGACCTCGGACTGTGACGGCTTGCCGTTCACGTCCTTCACGTTGACTTCGATCTGCGCCTTCGTCGCGGGGCGGTACTCCTCGCGGTTCGCTTTCACGTCGACCGTGAGGCGCTTCGAGGCGTCTTCGACGGTGAGCTCGACGTATCCGAGGCGGAAGGCCGGCTTGCCCGGATCGCTGCCGTCGGCGTCCGGTTCTTTCTTCGTGCGACCTTTCACGAGCAGCACGGAGACGAAGACGTTCGGGATGTCCTTCTCGCTGATCGGAACGGTGATGGTCTGCTGCGTCGAGGTGAGCTCGAACGGCGTCCAGGTGCGCACGCCTTCGCGCTCGGTGGTCAGCAGCGCCGTCGCGGTTTCCCACGGCGACTTGATCATGATGCGCGCGGTCTCGCCGGGGCGGTACGTCTGCTTCTCCGGGACGAGATCGATGCGGTTGTGGTCGTAGCGGTTCCAGGCGGTGTAGCCCGGCCCGAGGGCGTAGAAGTCACTGCGCGTCGTGGTCTTGCGCCCCTCGGCATCCGTCGCCGTAGCGACGAGCACGTACTGACCGCCGTCTTTGAAGTCGACGTGCAGCGGCACCGGGTTCGCCTGCGTCGTGATGTTCCACTCGCCGGCGTCGATCTCCTTCGGCTCGCTGTGCCACTCGTAAAAGCCGCCGCCTTCACCCTGCCGTACGCTCGCCCACTGGATCTGCTTGAGCGTGACCTTGACCTTGACGCCGGCGACCGCCAGGCCGTCGAGCCCCGCCGCGATGACCTCGGTGTCGATACCTTTCGCGGAGTCCGCAAAGTACGGCGGGCGGCGCAGGCCGATGTACCACGGCGCGGGGTCGATGCGGTACGACGTGCGGCCGGCGATCTGCTGGCGCGTGATGTCGGTGACGACACCTTCGAGCTCGTAGTCGTACGGCCAGCCGGCGGTCTTGTCGGTTGCGAGCGGCAGCTTCAGCGTGCCGTCGGCCGCGAGCTGCGTCGTCTTCTGCTCGATGATGACGCGCTCCGGCTGATCCTCGCGCCAGTTCCACCCGAGGAAGTCCCAGCGCTCGGCAGGCCAGCGGTCGGTGATCTTCGCCGGGACGTCCCACGCCGGGCGCTTGGAGTACGTCCACTGCACGTCGCGGCCGGACATCGGCGCGCCGAACAGGTAGCGGCCGTTGATGGTGCCGTTCAGCTTCTCTCCCGCGAGCGTGCTGTTGCCGGTGAGCGTCGCGTCGACGCGGAAGTCGGGACGGCGGTACGCGGCGACGAGGAAGCTGCCGTAGAGCTGGAGCTTCTGGCCGGCGGCTTTCGCGTACACGCTGTAGTTGCCGAGCGGCGCGCCATTCGGCACGCGCGCGGTCCACTCGGCGCTGCTCCACGCGTTCGTCGTCAGCGTGCGTTTGTCGATCTCGTTGTCGTGGCTGTCGCGGATGACGACGTCGACGTTCGAGCCCTGCGGCAGCAGTTGCATGCCGTTCGGCGTGTCGCTGCGGAGGATGGCCTTGAGGTGAATCTCCTCGCCGAGCTTGTAGACGCCGCGATCGGTGAAGACGGTGCCGCGCAGCAGCGGATCGGCTTCATTGACGTTGAAGTCGACGCCGAAGTCCCACGGCGAGATGTTCTCGTTCCAGTCGCTGCCGACGTAGACAACGTCGCCGTCTTTCTCGGCGATGACGGCGAAGTGCAGCTCGCCGAGGGCCTGCCAGTCATACCACTCCTCCTCCTCTTCCGGCGTCTTGTTCTTCTTCCGGCGGAGGTCGGTGTTCGGGGCGATGGCGATGCCGTCCGCGCCGGTGGTGCCGGTCCAGACGACCTTGTTGCTGGTGTTGCGGATGGAGACCTTGGCGCCGGCAACGGGCTCGCCGTCGTCGAGACGCGTCACGAGCACGAGCGTGTTCTGCGGGCTGTCCTTGACGCTGAGCCCAAGGTTCGTCGCCTGGATCAGCGAGGCGCGGACGTCCTGCGAGTACTCCTTCGATTTGGCGATCGGATCGCCCGGCTTCACGGCGGCCCAGACGAGCCCCATGTTGTCGTCGCCGATGGCGGACTTGAGATCGAGGCCGTAGGACTGGATGCGGTCGGCGCGCGGCGTCAGCTTGCGCACGATGCCTTTGGTTTTCGGGGGCTCTTCACGAAATGCACTGGCGCGGAGCTGCACCATCGTCGGCATGAGCTGCTCGATGGAGAGCGGCGCGAGCCACTGCGTGACGCTGCGGTAATTGCGGCCGTGGAACGGGAGCAGCGGACCGCCGGTCGATTCCCAGACACCGTGGCCGTCGCCGAAGCTGACGAAGGCCGTCTTGTGCCAGTTCTCGACCGTCGCGGCCCAGGTGTAGCCGAGCTTCTGCCCGTCGGCCGCTTCGAGGCTCGGATCGATCTTGATGACGTACGTGTGCGCCGGCTGCAGCGACCATCCGAGCTCGTCGAGGCTGTAGCTCGGCGACGGGAAGTCGCTGTCGCGCTCCGGCATCGCGCCCGGCTTCACCACCACCGGCTTGGCCGGATCGGTGACGTCGGTGACGGTCAGCGCTTTGCGCACGCGTGCTGGGGGAACGCCACCGCGCGTGCGGAACACGATCGGGTTGTAGCCTTCCGGATCGCACTGCGCGTAGCACCACATCTGGTTGACGAAGAACGTGGGCTCGAGCTCGAGGATGAAGGTCTGCTCGCGGCCGCTGTTGCGGCTTCGGCGCGCGGCGAGCTTGTCATCGAGGATGATCTGCAGATTCGTGTCGGGGCCGACGCCCGGTTTGGTTTCGAGCACGACCTGATCGTTGCCCGGCGGGAAGCGCTCCTTGTCCCACGTCGTGGCGACGGAGACGAAGACGGGCGACCCGTTGCTCGCGGCGGCAGCCTGCGCCTTCGCCAGCTTCGCATCGAACGCCTGCTGTGACGCGGCGTCGACCTTCGACGGATCGGCAATGACCGGCGCCTCGATCGGATGCGCGACCGTGCGCAGTTGGAGATGCTGGAGGATGGTCGCGGCGTCGACCGGCTGGTTGAAGCGCAGCGAGATGACGATGGGGTTCCCCATCTTGCCGTCGCGCCGGTACCAGTCCGTGCCCATCAGCCGGATCGTCGGCGTGACGAACGTGAACTTGTACGGCTTGTCGAGCGTGTTGCCCGCGACCGACTTCGCCGTGGCCGCGTCGATCGTGACGGTGTACTCCGTCGCGTACGGCAGCGGCGCCTTGGGCGTGAAGATGAGCGTCGTCGTCCCGGACCAGCGGAACGTCCCCGCCACGTTCGGTGCGATCTTGAAGAACGGAGCCGTGACCGGCTGCGGGATCTTCCCGACCACCACCATCGGCTCGTTGAAGACGATCCGCACCTCGGACGTCTCGGCCAGGGTCGAAACCTCGCCGATCGGACCGGCGGAGACGACCCTCAGCGTATTGGCAGCTTGGATGTTGATCGCAACGAACAGCAGAACGATCGCGCAGACGACTCTTTTCATACGCCGTGCAGTGTAGCGGGGCGATGTGTCACCCCGCATGACCAATGCACGGCTTTCTCGTCAGTGGAAGATGGCAGGATTGTGGCGGAGGCGCCGGGGAACGATAGGACGAATGGGACAGATCGGACGAATAGGACAGATGGGACAGGGCTTGCTGCCTCTGGTTCCCTGCCGCTACAGGTTGTCCGGGTGCACGGGCCGGCCGAACAGGAAGCCCTGCACTTCCTCACATCCCACTTCGGCCAGGAACTGCATCTGCGCCTCGGTCTCCACGCCCTCAGCGGTCACGCCCAGGTGGAGGCCGTGGGCCATGTTGATGACCGCGCTGACGATGGCCCGGTTGCTGCGCGAGGCGTCCAGCTCCTGCACGAACTCGCGGTCGATCTTCACCCGGTCGATGGGGAAATGCCGCAGGTAGGACAGCGATGAATGACCGGTGCCGAAGTCATCGACCGCAATCTTCACGCCGATCTCGCGCAGCTCGCGCAACGTGGCAATCGTGCGGTCGGTGTTCAGCATGGCCGTGCTCTCGGTGATCTCCAGCTCCAGCGAGGACGGCGACAGCCCCGACTCCTCCAGCGCGCTGACGATCACTTTCCGCAGATCACTCTGCTGGAACTGCCGCGCGGAGAGGTTCACCGCCATACGCAGGCTCGGGAAACGCGTCCGCTGCCACAGCTTCGCCTGGCGGCAGGCCTCGCGCAGCACCCACTCCCCGATCGGCACGATCAGCCGCGTCTCCTCCGCGATGGGGATGAACGTGGCCGGCGAGACCAGCCCCATCCCCGGCCGGTTCCACCGCAGCAGCGCCTCCATGCCGGTGACGCTGCGATCCTCCAGCCGGATCTGCGGCTGGTAATGCAGGACCAGCTCGCCGCGATCGATGGCGCGCCGCAGCGCGTTCTCCAGCGACAGCCGCTCCAGCGCCCGGCTGTTCATCGCAGGCGTGCAGAGCTGATAGCCGTTGCGCCCCGCTTCCTTCGCCCGGTACATCGCGTTGTCCGCGTTCTGCAGCAACTGCTCCGCGCTCGCGCCGTCGTTCGGATAAAGCGCGATGCCGATGCTCGTCGTGATGTAGAGGTCCTGCCCTTCGAGATGCACCGGCTGCGCGATCGCGTCGATCAGCTTCTGCGCAATCTTCGCCGCATCCTCGGCGCTCGCCAGATCGGCGAGGAGGATCGTGAACTCGTCGCCGCCCATGCGTGCGATCGTGTCTTCCTCGCGCAGCATCGACTGCAGGCGCACCGCGATCGCCTTGAGCAGCTCATCGCCGACCGAATGCCCGAGCGTGTCGTTGACGTACTTGAAGCGGTCCAGGTCGAGGAACATCGCCGCGAGCAGATGCTGCTGCCGCTTCGCATGCGCCAGCGCCACCGTCAGCCGGTCGCGGAACAGCAGCCGGTTCGGCAAGCCCGTCAGCGCATCGTGGTACGCCTGATATTCGATCTGCTCCTCGGCCGTCTTCCGCTCCGTGATGTCGCGCGTTACCGACACGATCTCTTCGACGTTGCCGGAGTGAGGATCGACGAGCGCGCGGCTGGTCGATTCGAACCACACCAGCGAGCCATCCTTGCGGATCGCGCGGTAGCTGTACGTGGTCGTCCCCACCGCCGCGTCGAGCGAAAACGTCGCCCGCCGGACGATCGGATGGTCTTCCGGTGCGATGAAATCGAATGAAGACCGGCCGACGACTTCCACCGGCTCGTACCCGAGGAGGTGGCGGATGGCATCGGAGGCATAGACGATGCGTCCCTCGATCGTCGACCGCGAGATTACGTCCGTCGAGTTCTCCGCCATCAGCCGATAGCGTCCCTCGCTCTCGCGCAACGCCGCCTCGGCTGCGCGGCGCGCCGTGACGTCGTTGTGCACGCCGATCGAGCCGATCACGTTGCCGTGGCCGTCGAACACCGGTGCAGCGCCGATCTCCAGCCACAGCACGATCCCGTCTTTTCGGCGGACACGGATCTCGTACTGATCGGAGATGCCCTGCATCCGCAGCGCCGTCTTCTGCCGCATCAGCGGCCCGTCTTCTTTCGGGAACGCGAGGAGGAAGTCGAGCGGATGGCGTCCGACCATCTCCTCGCGCGAGTAGCCGGTCATCTCACAGAGACGCTCGTTGACGAACTGGATCACACCGTTGGTGTCGTTCTGCGCCAGCCCTTCGCGCATGCGCTCCACCAGCGTCCGATAGCGCATCTCGCTCTCTCGCAACGCGTTCTCCGCGAGCTTCCGGTCGGTGATGTCGATGACGGTGCCTTCGAGGATCTCCTCCCCGTCGTCATCGCGCAGCAGATGCACGCTTTCGAGCAGCCAGACGGAGCGGCCGTCGCGGCGGCGCAGGCAGACCTCGATGTTCGAGATCGCGCCGCGGCTCCGCACCAGCTCGATGAAGCGCTCGCGCTCCCCCGGCTCGTGATACAGGTCGCCGGCGCGCAGGGCGAGGAACTCCTCTCTCGTGTCGAAGCCGAGCATGCGCGCCATCGCGTCGTTGCACTCCAGCATCCGGCCGCCGATCGTGTTGCGGTAGACGCCGGCGAGGTTGCGCTCGAAGAGGAGACGATGCCGCTGCTCGCTGGCGCGCAGCGCGCGGTAAGCGCGGGTCCGTTCGAGCGCGCTGACGAAGATTTCGCCCGCGATCCGCAGCAGCGCGAGCGTTTCCTCCGCCCATGTGTGCTCCGGACGATGCGAGCTGGCGGCGACGTAGCCGATGAGCCGATGCGCGAACACCATCGGCACGGCGACGCCGGAGCGGATGCCCCACGCGGTGAGCGCCTGCCGCTCCGCTTCCGCTTCCGGCGGCAGATCGTCGAGCGAGCGGAGGTAGAGATTCTCGAACCGGCGCAGCTTCGCCATCCACCACGGCACTACATCGACGGGGACGTTCTGCGACGCCTCTCTCCGGCTCGAGACGCCCGCCCCGACCCATTCGTGCGTCATGCTGCCTCTGAGCCCGTCGGGCGACAGCATGACTACGTTGCAGCGGTCGGCGTTCGTGAAGTGGCCGATCGCCGTCAGCGCTTCGTTGATCCCGTTGTCGACTTCATCGGGCGCGGCATTGATGAAGTAGGTCGAGATCGCCGCGACCAGCTTCTCGAACTCCGCGCGATGCCGCAGCGCTTCCTGGTTCTGCCGCCGCTCCTGCGCGTCGATGGCCATCGACACCAGATCGGCCACCGAGCTGGCGAAGTTCTCTTCCTCGACGGACCAGTTCCGCTGCGGCCCGACATGCTCCTGGCAGACGACGCCGGTCATGTGCCCCAGGCGGCGGATGGGGGCGTCGAGCATCGAGGTGATGCCCGTCGGCACGAGATACACCTCGGTGAACGCACTCGTCCGCGCATCGTGCTGCGCGTCGTGCGCGGAGATGATCCGTTCCGTCTCCAGCGCCTTGAAATACGACGGATACATCGCGGCGGTGAGCTCGGTTCCGGAAGAGTGCCGGTGCTGGCTGCGCTCGTACAGCTCGACGCAGCGGATCGCCTCCCGTTCCGGCGTGTAGAGCCAGATCCCGACGCGCTCGACGTCGAGCGTATGCGAGCAGGCCTCGGCGATGTCGCGCAACGCCTCCGCGAGATTCCCCGAGTGAATCGAGTGCCGCTTGGCCAGCTCGACGAGCACCTGGTTCTGCCGGCGCAACCGGTTCTCCGTCTCGCGCAAAAGCGCGTCGACGCGAGCGTCGGAGCGAGAACGGGCGAAAGGGATGTCGGGCACGAGACCTCGTTGGACGAGGCGCCCATGGTAGCAGGAAAGAAGGAAACAGCGTGGGAGGGGGCTCGGTCTGGAGGAGGAGACCGGTGCGGCAAACCGACCGCGCCGGCGAGCGGCGCAGATCGGTTGCCCTTACTTCGATTCCGGCGCGGCCGTTTCGGCCTGCGGCTTCTCGTCGCCAGTCGGTCCCTTGAGCCCGAGCTCGACGCGACGGGCGCGGTCTTTCACGCGCTGCTTGGTACGGCGCTTCTTGCCGATGTTGGCGCGCGCCTTTTCTCCGCTGTTCTGTGACATGTGAGGCCTCCGGCGGGCGACTTTATCACCACATTCTCGATGAGACGATAGGACCGAGGGGACAAAGGGGACGAATAGGACCTATCGTCCCCTCACTCCCCCCTCGGCACCTTCTCCAGCGGGTACACCTTCACGTTGACCTCGGAGGCGTAGTGGCGGATGGGGGCTTGTTCGCCGCGGCGGACGCCGGCGGACCAGGTCAGGGTCTCGTCGAGCTCGAGGACCTCGGCTCGCTGGAGGGGGTACGACTGGTGATGGACGCGGGCACGGTAGAGGTTCTTGTCGGCGTCGGCGGCGTAGAGGATGTAGCGCTCGCAAAGGAAGTGGTCCAGCGTGCCGACGACCGCTTCGAACGTCGGGCCCTCGACCGGGCGGTAGCGGAGGTGGGCGTTGGCCGGCGTGGGGCCGCGCTCGTCCTGGCGGTGCGAGGTGAAGCGGATCGTGGGGCTCGGCTCCTTCGAGGCCTCGAACTGAATCTCGGAACCGAGATAGTTGAGCTTGTACATGGCGCGGGCGGCGGTGACGGCGAGCGTGCTCGACGCGTCGAGGCTGAAGAACCAGACGCCGGGCCAGTGTCCCTGGTGGTGCACGTAGGTTCGCACGTTGATCTCGTGGAAGCTGGAGATCCACGGAAGCGGCGGCGTCAGGACGGCGCGCACGCCGGTGATGGTGAACGGCACCAGCCCCACGTAGGCCTTTCCTTCGAAGGTATCGACCGTCAGCCCCGGCGGGAGAAGCTGCTGCAGGTCGGCCACCGGGACTTCCCAATGGAAGAAGCCGAGGTGGTGCCAGTTCTGGTGCATGACGACGGGCTGGTCGGGCTCCTGGGTCGGCGTGAGGCGGTCGATCTGGTCGTGAATGTGCATCGGCCTCAGGCAAAGCAATGCTAAAGCCACAGCCCTACAATCGCCCCATGAGACTCGCCACGTATGCGTTCCTCTGCGCGCTGGTTCTCGGCTGCGCGAGCCGCCCCCAAGTCGACATCGTGCGCCCGCAGATGGCGCTCGTGCAGCTCGTCGGTCCGGGTGATTTCGGTTATCCCGGCGGCTCGGTCGACATCCATTACGGCCTGCAGGTGAAGAACCAGGCCATCGAGCCGATCACGCTCCGCAGCCTGACGATCGAATCGGTCGGCGACTCCGGCGCGTACCGCATCACCCGCAGCGAGCACCGCTTCGCGCAGACCATCGAGCAGAATCAGGTCAAGCAGGTCGAGTTCTGGGCCCGCGCCCAGGCAGCCGGCGGACGTCTCGAAGGAACGGAACCGGCGCGCGTCCGTGTGGTGGCGCACTTCGAATCCGCGGCGGGCGCGTTCACGCAGATCCTCACCCAGACCCTCGGCCAGGGCATGCGCGATCGGGATTAGTTTTATGGTTTGCGGCGGCGCCTACTCGAAGAGGTCGTACTCCGCGACCGGCAGCTCCGCCGGCGGCGTCCAGCGCCACGTCTCGAAGACGTAGAGGTCGAACAGCAGCAGGAAAACCTCACGCGACATGTCCCAGCGGCTGGCCAGCCCTTCGCGGAGGCCGCGCTTCGACTCTTTCAGCACGTGGCTGAGGTCGTAGATGACCGTGTGCTGCTGGCGGTAGCCGGCGCGCGAACAGAAGCAGTTGAGCGCCGCCTCGATCTTGTAGTGCGACTGGTACTGCACCGGGACCGTCTCGAAGACGGCTCGGCGCATGACGCGGATGCCGGAGAGCACCGGTCCGCACTGCGCCTTGAGGTGGAGGAAGTTCATGACGCGGCCGCGGTCGCGGACGCCGACGTTCATGTCGCACTCGTTGCGGACGACGGGGCCGACCAGCGCCGCGACGTGCTCGTCCGTGACGTTGTACATGTCGCCGTCACAGAAGAAGAGGATGTCGTTGGAGGCGTTGGCGACGCCGACGGCCATGGCGTACCCCTTGCCGTGATTTTCGCGAAGGGCGATGGTGCGGACGCCCTCAAACGTTCGGGCAATGTCGACCGTACCATCACTCGAGCCGTCGCTGACGACGATGACCTCGTCGATCTGCGCGCTCGAGGTCAGGACCCGCAGAACGGCAGCGATCGTCTTCTCCTCGTTGTAGGCCGCGACAATGGCTGTCGTCCCCAAAAAATCACCTCGTTCCGACGTAGTCACCCGGCTGAACTGCAACGGGCAGACCAGCGGCACGGGGCGGATTCTACTCGACGCCTGAGAGGGAATGCTCCGAATAAAAACCGGGCCAGCCGTTTGCACAAGCGTCGCGACGCTATGAGACGCACACTCACCTACGGCACGCTCCTCACGGGCCTCTGTTTCATGCTCGCGGCCCTGACGCTCCTCCTTTCGGGCTGCGGCGCCGTGAAGCAGGCGCTGAACATCGAGAACCCGCGCTATTCGATCCGCGACATCCGGCCGCGCGTCGATATCGCCCTGCCGCTCTCGGCGTCCTCCATTGATATCGATTTCGCCATCGAAGTGGACAATCCCAACTCGGTCGGCCTGCGCCTCGACGAGATCGACTTCAACCTCTACGTCAACGAGAACCGCGTGCTCGACAGCATCAGCAGCCAGAACATCGAGATCCCGGCCAACCGCACCGGCCTGGTGAACCTGCGCACCCGCATCGGTTACCAGCAGGTCGGTTCCCTCTTCCGCGCCGTCGCCGACGCCATCACCGGCAACCGCGCCAAATACGAGATCCGCGGCGACGCCTACTACCGCACCCCGCTGGGCCGCCTGAAGTTCCCGGTGACGGTGTTCTCCAGCGGCAGGTAAAGCACCACAGACGGAACGTTTGCCCAGCCCCGGCTCGTCCGGGGCTTTTCGTTTTGGGGCCGGGGGAACGATGGGACGGATGGGACGAATAGGACCTATAGGACGAATAGGACGGCGCCTAAACGAAAAACCCCGGGCAAGCCCGGGGTTCTGTCTTTGGGTGATGCTTTGGTTATCGCGTCGCGTCGCGGGTGACTTCGATCGTCTCCGCTACGTACCGGCCGCCGGTGTTGGCGCCGCGGATCGAGATCTCGTCGCCGCGCTCGAGGTCGCTCACGTTGTAGTCGCGTCCTTCGAACACCACGCGGGTGTTGCTGTCGTAGTAGACCCACTGGTCGGCGCGCGTGTCGCGCAGGTTGTTCACGTACTGCGAGTCGATCGAAATGCGCTGGTTGTTCGCGTCCACGGTGTCCACCGTGCCACGCACGTCCGAGCTCTGGGTGCTGGTCGAGCTGCCGAGAATGTCGCCCAGCGCGCCGCCGAGATCGGTGGAGCCGCAGGCGGCCGTCAGAAGCGTCACTGTTAAGATCAATGCTGCTCTTCGCATATCAGGGTACCTCCTTCACGCCAAATAACAGAGCAAGGATCAAGCCGTTTGACCGATACGCGCACGCGCTGGCTCATTCCGTCCCTGGCCGCCGTTCTCTATGTGACTCAAGGATTTCCGTACGGGATCGTGACGGAGCTGATGCCGATCTACCTGCGTGAAGCAGGCTGGTCGCTGACGCAGATCGGCTTCATCCAGACCATCGCCCTCGCCTGGGTCTGGAAGGCTGCCTGGTCTCCGCTCGTCGATCTCCTCGGCACCTACCGCCGCTGGATCGCCGGCGCGCTCATCGTCATCACGGCCGCGCTCGTCGTCCTCGCCCTCACCCCGGCCACGAACACCAACGCCATCTGGATCCTCATCGCGGTCATCGCCCTCGCCTCCGCCACGCAGGACATCGCCATCGATGCCCAGGCCATCCGCATGACGCCTGAGAAGCTCCTCGGCTACGTCAACTCCTTCCGCGTGGCTGGCTACCGGGGGGCGATGATCATCGCCGGCGGCGCGCTCGCGGCCGTGAGCGACCTCGCAAGCTGGCCCGGCGCGTTCCTCGCCGGCGCCGCGATCACGACGCTGCTGCTCGTCGCCACCCGCTTCCTCCCCCGCGATACCGGCGACACCACGACGCATGCGAATCCCTTCGCCGGCCTCGTGCAGTGGGCCCGCCGCCCGAAAGCGGCGGTGCTCCTCGCCGTCGCCCTCATCTATCGACTGGGAGATGCGGCGCTGACCCCGATGGTCAAGCCGTTCTGGGTCGACGCCGGCTACTCTGCGACCGAGATCGGCACCGTCACGACCATCATCGGCATGTCGTTCCTCATCGCCGGAGCCTTCGCGGGCGGCGCGTTCATTTCGAAGTTCGGCGTCATCAGCGCCCTCTTCTGGCTCGGCATCCTGCAGATGCTGTCGAACGGCGGCTACGCACTGCTGGCTTCCTTCGGCGGCGGACGCCAAGCATTCTACGCCGCCGCGATCATCGAGAACTTCACCGGCGGCCTCGGCACCGCCGCCTTCCTGGCCTTCCTCATGTCGATCTGCGACCGCGAGCACGCCGCCACCCAGTACGCCATGCTGACGGCGCTGTTCGGCGTCACCCGCTCGTTCATCGGCACGGCCAGCGGCGCGGCGTCGCAGAACCTCGGGTACGCCACCTGGTTCTGGATCACGCTGGCGCTGGGCATCCCGGGCTTGCTGCTGGTGCCGCTGCTGCGCCGTCGCAAGGAACCTGAGGCCGTGACCTAGGAGTTCCAGTCGTCCCCCTACAATCCCAGCATGCGTCACCGCTTCCACACACCCCTTCCCGCCACCGTCGACGAGCCCGTCACCCTCACCGGTGATGAAGCGCATCACGCCGCGCGCGTCGTACGCGTCCGGGAAGGGGAAGAGGTCGAGCTCTTCGACGGGCACGGCCGCGCCGCCACCGGCGTCATCACGAGCATCGGACGCGACGTCGTCGTCCAACTGCGCGGCGAAGTACCGGCGCGCGAGTCGCGGCTCGACGTCACGCTGGCCATGGCCGTCATCAACCTCGAGAAGTTCGAGCTCGTCCTGCAGAAAGGGACCGAGCTCGGCATGCGCGCGTTCGTGCCGCTGGTGACCGACCGCGTCGAGCTGCGCAAGGAGCGTTACGCCGGGAAGATGGAGCGCTGGAACCGCGTCATCCTCGAAGCGGTCAAGCAGTGCGGGCGCGCGACCATTCCTTCGCTCGAGGAGCCGGCGCCGTTCGACGACGTCGTCGGCCGCGACGGCGTGAAGATCCTGTTCGATCTGGACGAAACGCCGGCGCCCGCAACCGCGCCCGCGGCGGTGACGATCCTCATTGGACCGGAAGGCGGCTGGAGCGAGCGCGAGCTGAAACTGGCGCGCGAGCGCGGCGTCCATATCGAGCGCCTCGGACCGCGCCGTTTACGCGCCGAAACGGCCGCCATCGTCGCGGGCACGATCGTCGCTGCTCGCTGGGGCGACCTGACTGAATCCTCAGCGCTCCGCACGGGCGCGATTTGATATAGATTACGCGCCCGAATTCTGGAGGTAGCCTCTTGGCCAGCGACACCCTCACCATTACAGACAACCGAACCGGCAAAACCTACGAGCTTCCGATCAAGGAAGGGACGATCAAGGCGCTGGACCTGCGGCAGATCAAAACCGGCGACGAAGACTTCGGGCTGATGACGTACGACCCGGCGTTCATGAACACCGCGTCGTGCCGCAGCGCCATCACCTTCATCGACGGCGACAAAGGAATTCTCGAATACCGCGGCTATCCGATCGAACAGCTCGCGGAGAAGAGCACGTACCTCGAAACGGCGTACCTCCTGCTCCACGGCGAGCTGCCGACGAACGACGAGCTGACGCAGTGGCAGCACGACATCACGCACCACACGATCCTCAACGAGAACCTGAAGTCGCTCCTCGACGCGTTCCGCTACAACGCGCATCCGATGGGACGCTTCATCTCCACCGTCGCCGCCCTCGGCACGTTCTATCCGGAATCCAAAGAGATCGACAATCCCGAGGTGCGGGCGAAGCAGATCCGCAGGCTGATTGCGAAGGTCATTACGATCGCGGCGTTCAATTACCGCCATACGGTCGGGATGCCGTACGCCTATCCTGACAACGATCTCTCGTACACCGGCAACTTCCTCAACATGATGTACCGGATGACGGAGCCGAAGTACAAGCCGAGCCCGGCCCTCGAGCGCGCGCTCGACGTGCTCTTCATCCTCCACGCCGATCACGAGCAGAACTGCTCGACGAATGCCATGCGCGCCGTCGGCAGCTCGCAGGTCGATCCCTACTCCGCCGTCGCCGCCGCCGCGGCCGCGCTTTTCGGCCCGCTGCACGGCGGCGCCAACGAAGCCGTACTGCAGATGCTCAATGAGATCGGCTCGGTCAATAACGTCCCCGAGTTCATCAAGCGCGTGAAATCGGGCGAAGGCGGCCGCCTCATGGGCTTCGGCCATCGCGTCTACAAGAACTACGACCCGCGCGCGAAGATCATCAAGAAGGTGGCGGACGAAGTCTTCGAAGTCACCGGACGCAATCCGCTGCTCGACATCGCCCTCGAGCTCGAGCGCATCGCCCTCGAGGACGAGTACTTCATCAAGCGCAAGCTCTACCCGAACGTCGACTTCTACTCCGGCCTCATCTACCAGGCCATGCGTTTCCCGACGGAGATGTTCACCGTCCTCTTCGCAATCCCACGCGTTTCCGGCTGGCTCTCGCAGTGGCAGGAAATGCTCACCGATCCCGACCAGAAGATCGCGCGTCCGCGCCAGATCTACACCGGTGCGGAGCGGCGGGAGTACAAGGCCATCAAGCAGCGCTAACGCGCCGGAAGGCAGAACGCAGAAGTCAGAACGCAGAATGAAGAATGCGGACCGCCTGTGGTCTTCATTCTAAGTTCTGCGTTCTGAGTTCTGCCTCATTCGTTCGCAAACACCCCGGCCCACCACTCCCCGCGCTCTTTGGCATGCAGCAACCGCAGTCCGTGCGCAGCTGCCGCTTCCACGACATCGCCGCTGCGCACGATCAGGATGCCGCTCAGCACCAGCCGCGCGCCTTCGGCCAGTCGCGCCACCACGTCTCCCAGCAGAGGGACGATCACCTCGGGGATGATGTTCATCGTCACGAGGTCAAACGCGCCGCCGCGCAGTGCTTCGACGCTGCCGATGAACAGCGGCAGGTCGTCGTCGCTCACCTCGTTGCGGAGGCGATTGTCGCGCAGCGCGCCGTAGGCGTCGGGATCGTTGTCGAAGGCGATGACGCGGGCGGCGCCGAGCCGGTGGAGGGCGAGTGCGAGAATGCCGCTGCCGGCGCCGACGTCGAGGCCGCGTTTACCCGCGACTTCCAGCGATTCGAGCAGCTCGATGCAGAGCGCCGTCGTCTCGTGCGAGCCGGTGCCGAACGCCTGCTCCTGCGGCACCACGATCTGCATCCGCTGCAGGTTCGGATCGATGAGCTTCGCGTCGGGCGCGACGATGAACTTCTCGCCGATGAGAATCGGCTCCAGCGACTGCTCGTAAAGCTCCAGCCAGTCGGCGCGCTCGCGCTCGACGGCCATCAGCTCGATGCCGCGCAGCCCCTTCATCGCCACGCCCGCGGCATCGCGCTCGTCCGCCGAATCAAAGTACGCGGAGAGCGTGATCGTGCCGTTGACGTCGGCCGACGTGCTGCCGGTCGACGTCGTCAGAAAGAGGCGCGACTGCACGAGCTCTTCGAGCTGGGCCTCGCGCGCGTCCCACGAGATCTCGAGGATGTAGTCCGTCACGATTGCGGCTGCGCGTCGCCGAAAGCTTCGCGATAGTCCTCGATCGCCGCCTGCACGACGGACGCGGCGTGGTCATACCCATAGGAGCCGGAGACGCGGATGCGATGCGGCTCCCCCGGCACGAGCTTGTACGTGCTGAAGTAGTGCTCGAGACGCTCGATCAGGACGGCGGGAACGTCGCTCAGGTCGGTCGCCTCTCCCCAGACATAGTCGCCCTGCAGGACGGCGATGATCTTGTCGTCTGCCTCGTCGCGGTCGACGAGCTGCAGGCCGCCGATGACGCGCGCGGAGAGGATGATCTCCGAGCGGGCGATCGGGCGCTCGCTGAGGACGCAGATGTCGAGCGGATCGCCATCGCCGCGGGCAGTGACGGGCGTCAGCTTCGCCACGCGTGAGGCGCAATAGGTCTGCGGGATGAAGCCGTAGAGAGCCGGAGGCTGCGACGACGTCCGCTGCGGCCGGTCGACACGAAGGTAGCCGCTGGCCTTGTCGACCTCGTACTTCATCAGGTCGAACGGGGTGATCTCGATGAAAGCATTGACGATGCGGGGCGCTCCTTCACCGAAGGAGAGGCCGTGCCAGGGATGAGGGCGCCACTGGGAAAAACTGCGGTCAGGCATACCGGCGCATTCTATGCCGCGCGGCGCGGCAACGCGCCTTGGGTGTGCGGGGAATGGGAAATGGGACCTATGGGACCAATAGGACCTATAGGCCTGGCGGACCCTGGGTGCCGTGGTCGCGTGCTGCGCGTTTTGGGGAGGCCGCGGCGCAGAAGTACCATCTGTCCTATAGGTCCCATTCGTCCTATAGGTCCCATCGTTCCCTGCGGATTGCGCTAAGACAGGAACTCTTTCAGTTTCCCCAGCACGCCGCGATCCGGCGGCTGTTCGCCTTCCAGCGCCGCAAGCTGCTCCAGCAACTGGCGCTGCTGGTCGTTGAGAGCGGTCGGGATGCGCACCGCCACGTGGACGTAGTGGTCGCCGCGGCCGGTACCATCCAGGAAAGGTACGCCTTTGCCGCGCAGGCGGAACACCTGATTGGGCTGGGTCCCGGGCGGCACCTTCAGCGGCTCGTTGCCGTCGATCGTGTCGGTCTTCACCTCGGCGCCGAGGGCGGCCTGGGTGAACGTGACGGCCTGCTCGGAGTGGATGTCATAGTCGCGGCGGGTGAACTTGTCGTGCTCGCGCACCGAGATGAACACATACAGGTCGCCGGCCGGGCCGCCGTTGAAGCCCGCCTCCCCTTCTGCCGCCACGCGCAGACGCGAGCCGTCGTCGACGCCTCCCGGCACCTTCACCGAGATCGTCTTCTCCTCGCGCACGCGTCCCGCGCCGCTGCACGTCGTGCACGGGTCCTTGATCATCTTCCCTGTGCCGCTGCACTGCGGGCAGGTGCGCTGCACGGCGAAAAAGCCCTGCGAGTAGCGGATCTGCCCTGCGCCTTTGCAGCCGGTGCACGTCACGGGCTGCGTACCCGGCTTCGCGCCGGAGCCGCTGCACGTCGCACACGCGATGATGCGCGGCACCTTCAGCGTCACCTCTTTGCCGAACACCGCCTCCATGAAGTCGAGCTCGAGATCGTGGCGGAGGTCGTTGCCGCGCGCGGGGCGGTTCGTGCGGCGCCGGCCGGCGCCGAAGAAGTCGCCGAAGCCGAAGAGATCGCCGAGGATGTCGCCGAAGTCGGCGAACTGGTTCGGATCGAAGCCGCCCATGCCGGAAGTGCCGGCGTGGCCGTAGCGGTCGTAGCGCGCGCGCTTCTCGTCGTCCGACAGGACGCCGTACGCCTCGGCGGCTTCCTTGAACTTCTCTTCCGCGGCCTTGTCGCCGGGGTTCTTGTCGGGATGGTGCTGCACCGCGAGCTTGCGGTACGCCTTCTTGATGTCGTCGATGGAGGAGGTGCGCGGAACGCCCAGCACCTCGTAGTAATCACGTTTTTCGGTAGTGGCCATGGAAGAACGACTAAGGTTCGCTAGAGGTCATCTTGAGCGGGTTGTAGAGCATGACGCTGGTGAGGATGCGCGAGGCTGCCTGGAGCTCGTAGATCGCATCGTTGAGCGCCTGCTTCTGTTCCGAGGCGACGACTTCCTTTGCTTTGTTGATGATTGCGCCGACCTTTTCACGGTCGCCGTCGTTGAGGAGCTTGCCGAACTCGCGGTAGACCTTTTCGTTCGTGTAGATCATGCCCTCGAGCTTGTTCTGGACCATGCGGATCTCGCGGCGCTGTGCGTCGCCGCGCTGATGCTCCGCCGCTTCGTGGATGAGGCGGTCGATCTCATCCTTGCTCAGGCCACCGGCCGGATTGATCTGCACGCCGGTCGACTGCCCCGTCGCCTGATCGCGCGCCGTGACGCTGACGATGCCGTTGGAATCGATGGCGAACGTGACCTCGACCTGCGGCACGCCGCGCGGCGCCGGCGGGATGCCGACGAGGTCGAACTTGCCGAGCGACTTGTTGTCGCGCGCGAACTCGCGCTCTCCCTGCAGCACGTGCACCGTCACCTTGTTCTGGTTGTCGGCGACGGTCGTGAAGATGAGGGAGTTCTTCGTCGGGATCGTGGAGTTGCGGTCGATCAGCTTGGTGAAGACGCCGCCGTGCGTCTCGACGCCCAGCGAGAGCGGCGTGACGTCGAGGAGGATCATGTCCTTGATGTCGCCGCGGAGGATGCCGCCCTGGATGGCCGCGCCGATGGCGACGACTTCGTCAGGGTTGATGTTGCGGTTCGGTTCCTTGCCGAAGACTTTCGCCACCGCCTCGATGACGCGCGGCATGCGCGTCTGGCCGCCGACGAGGACGACCTCGTCGACCTGCTGAGGACTCAGACCCGCCGCCTTCAGCGCGTCGTTGACCGGGTCGATGGTTTTCTGGATGAGGTCCTCGACCATCTTCTCGAACTCTCGCCGCGTGAGGACGGTGTTGAGGTGCTTCGGTCCCGACGCGTCGGCGCTGATGAACGGCAAGGTGATGCGGCTTTCCTGTTCGAGGGAGAGCTCACACTTGGCGCGCTCCGCCGCTTCCTTGAGGCGCTGCAGCGCCATGCGGTCCTCGCGCAGGTCGATGCCGGTGTCGCGCTGGAACGACTCGATGAGCCAGTCCATGACGCGCTTGTCGAAGTCTTCGCCGCCGAGGTAGGTGTCACCCGAGGTGGAGAGGACTTCGAAGAGGCCGTCTTCGAGCTTGAGGATCGAGACGTCGAACGTGCCGCCGCCGAGGTCGTAGACGGCGATGACCTGGTTCTGCCGGTTGTCGAGGCCGTACGCCAGCGCGGCGGCCGTCGGCTCGTTGATGATGCGCAGCACCTCGAGGCCGGCGATCTTGCCGGCGTCGCGCGTCGCCTGACGCTGCGAATCGTTGAAGTAAGCGGGGACGGTGATGATCGCTTCGGTAATGGTCTCGCCGAGGAAATCCTCGGCGAACGCCTTGATCTCCATCAGCACGAATGCGGAGATCTCCTCGGGTGAAAACTCGCGGTCGCGGATCTTCACCTTCACGTCGCCGTTGTCGGCGACCACGATCTGATACGGCAGGACTTTCTTGGCGTGCGCCACTTCCTCGGACTCGTATTTGCGTCCTATGAGGCGCTTGATCGCGAAGACCGTGTTGAAAGGATTCGTGATGGCCTGCCGCTTCGCGATCTGCCCGACCAGACGCTCCCCATCCTCGGTGAACCCGACGACGGACGGCGTGGTCCGGCTCCCCTCGCGGTTCGAGATCACCTGCGGCGTCGTGACGTCCACGACCGCCACGCAGGAGTTCGTCGTCCCGAGATCGATTCCGATGATTTTGGCCATGCGGCTCCGCTACTCTACCGCAGTGTCGTCGCCGACGTCCTGACGCTCGGGACCGCCGACGGCGACTTTGACCAGGGCCGGCCGCAGCAGCCGGTCGTGCAGGAAATACCCCTTCTGCAGGACCGCCGTGACGGTGTGGCTGGGGACACTCGGGTCCTCCTCGCGCACGACCCCTTCGTGAATGTTCGGATCGAAGTGCACGCCCGGCTCGCCGACGACGCGGAGGCCGTTCCTCTGCAGCACGTCGAAGAGCTGCTTGTAGATCATGGAGACGCCTTTGTGGAACTCGTCTCCCTGCTCCGCGTGCTCGAGCGCGCGGTCGAAGTTGTCGAGCACCGGCAGGATGTCCTTGAGCGTGCCGGCGAGGGCGTACTTGAAGAAGTCTGCCTTCTCGCGGTCGGTGCGTTTGCGGTAGTTCTCGAAGTCGGCGAGCGTGCGGAGATAGCGGTTGCGGAGGTCGTTGTTCTCCGTGCGCAGAGCGTCGTCCGACGGGCGGCCGTCATTCGCCCGTTCGCCGGATGAAGCCTCCTCCGTCGCGCCGACCGCCTCCTGCGCCGTCGCTTCCATCTCGCGCTCGAGATCCTCGACCGACGCGCCGGTGTCTTCGATCACGTAGCTGTCGTCGTCCGCGCCGTCTCCGGCGCCGTTGCGGTTCTCGTCCATTTACGCCTCACTCTCCTCTTCCTCTTCGATCTTGCGGCTCAGGGCGCGGCTCAGGTAATCCACGAGCGGCGCCATGCGAGCGTACTCCATTCGCATCGGCCCGATGATGCCGACGGTGCCGAGCGGCGCGGCCTGCGAGCCGTAGCGCCGCGCGACGATGCTGAAGTTGTGCACCTGGGTGAAATCGGTTTCGGAGCCGATCAGGATCTGTAGACCATCCTCGATCAGGCAGCTCTCGAGGATGTCGACCAGCTTCTCTTTCTCCTGCAGCGCGAGGAACGTCTTGCGCAGCGCGTGCGCGTCGGCGTACTCCGGCTTGTTCAGAATCGACACGGCACCTTCGACGTAGAGGTCATGCTCGAACGGCGCCACGTCGCTGACGGCCTCGATGCCGAGACTGATGGTTTTCTGGAGCATGTCGTCGTGCATCGCACGCTCCTGCTCCGTCATCCGGATCAGGCGTCGGCGGATCTGGTCGAGCGTGAGGCCGTTGAACTCGATCGTGATGTAGCGGCCAATCTTTTCGAGCTCGTCGCGCGTGAACTGCTGGCGCGTCTCGACGATCTTGTTCACGACGACGCCGTTGACGCCGACGATGACGCACATGATGCGCGACTCGCCGATGAGGACGAAGTCCATCGACCGGATGGCGAACTGCAGGAGCGTCGGCATGAAGACGACGCCGACCTGGTCGCTGAAGCGGTTCAGGAGGCGCGACGCATGGGCGAGCACGTCCTCGATCTCGTTCGCGTGGCCGACTTCCTCGTCGATCGTCTCCCGCTCCCGCTGGGTGAGCGTGCGGGAGCGCATGAGGTTGTCGATGAAGAAGCGGTAGCCGCGGTCGGTGGGCACGCGTCCTGCCGAGGTGTGCGGCTGGGCGAGATAGCCGAATTCTTCGAGGTCGGCCATGACGTTGCGGAGCGAAGCAGGCGAAAGATCGAAGCGGCCGCAGCGCGACAAAGTGCGCGAGCTGATCGCTTCACCCGAAGCAATGTGCTGGATGATGATCTCGCGCAGGACCTCGCGCGCACGGCTATCGAGCTCCGGAAGCGGTTTCTGCATATCGCGGTTTAGCACTCGCGGGACAGGAGTGCTAACTGCTCATTCTCAGAATACGATGGAGCAGTGTCAAGATTAACCATGAGCATGCGTAAGCTGTTCCTCTCCTTGGTTTTGTCGATGACGGCGTTATCGGCCTCGGCCGTGACGGTCGATCGCATCGCCGCCGTGCTCGACCGGCAGGTGCTGACGGTGAGCGAAGTCAGCCAGATGGTGGAGCTCCGCTTCTTCCCCCGGCTGGCCCCGACCGACGACGAGCACCGCCGTGAAGTGCTGGAGGCGCTGATCGCCCAGGCCCTCCGCTACCGCGACGTCGAGCGCTTCGGCGCCCAGGACATCACCGCGGACGCCATCGAAGCCCGCCTCCAGGAGATCCAGCGCCGCTTCGCGACGCCGGAAGAGTTCACCGCAGCCCTCACCCGGACCGAGCTGAGCCTCGACGAAGTCCGCGCCCTCATCCGCCGCCAGCTCCAGGTCGAAGCCTACATCCAGGAACGCTTCGCCCCCTTGGTCTTCGTCCAGACGGAAGAGATCGAGGAGTACTACCGCGGCCCCTGGACCACTCAACGCCGCGAACGCGGCCTGACCGTCCCCCCGCTGTCCCAGGTCCAGAACGAAATCCGCGACGCGCTGCGGTCCCAAAGACTGCAAACGGAAATCGAACGCTGGACCACGCAGCTACGCGCAAGGGCAAATGTGGACGTATACGCGTGGCGGTGAAATAGGACGAATGGGACGGATAGACAGAGGTGGCCCGGGCGCAGCCGCATTTGTCCTATAGGTCCGTTTTGTCCGGTCGATTACCGAAGCAGCGCCAGCCGGCTGTGCCAGTACCCCGGACGACGCCTGTGGTGCGCCACCGCGATGATCACGAGCTCCGCATCATCGGCCGCATAGATGACGTTGTACCGAAAGGTTCGGAATGCAGCCTTACGGACGTTGGCGCTGATGCGCTTTCCTGAAAGCGGACGCTCGACCACGCGCTTCACTGTCGCCAGCAGTTCCTGCTCGAAGCGGTCGCCCAGCCCCGGCCGCTGCTCGTCGAAGTAGGTCACAGCTTCGTCGACCTCGGCTTCCGCGGGCCTGAGAAACCGCGCTGGCTTCACTTCCGGCGGGCCCGAAGCCGCGCGAACACCTCTTCAGCGGGAACGGCTTCGATCTTGCCCGCCTTGTACTCCGCGTACCGGCGCTCTGCTTCCTGCGCCCACAACTGGTCGCTCTCTTCCTCCGACAGCTCGTCCAGGCTGTCGAGAAGCTGACTGGCCAGTTCAGCGCGCGCCGTCAGAGGCAGGTCCAGCACCTCCGCGGCAATGTCTTTCAGGTCCCGGCTCATCGTAAAGAAAGTCTAGCAGACAGACGGCTTACCGCTGCCCATCGGTCCCATTCGTCCCATCCCCCTCAAAACTCCTTCACATACGCCTGCCCTGTTCCCGTGTGGAACAGCACCTTTCTTCCGCGGCGCCCGCCGGTGTGTTCGGCGGTGAAGCGGATGGCTCGCGCGGTGAGGAACTCCTGCGCGGCTTCGATGTTCTGCATGGCGACGGCTTTCGGGGGGCCGGTCAGGCCGGACATGACGCTCGCGCCGCCGAAGATTCGGGCGATGAGGCACTCCAGCACTGCGCCGCGGGCGAGCAGCTCGTCCAGCAACTGCGCCATCGCGCCGGTTCCGTAACGCGGCCCCTCTCCCGCCGGCAGCAGGAAGTGGTTCATGCCGCCCTTGCGCGTGTGGGGATCCCAGAGACTCACCGCGACGGACGAGCCCAGCACCGTCGAGATCAGTGTGGCGTGCGAGGTGGTGTAGATGTGCCCCGGATGCAGATACACACTTTGTGGTGATTCGTCGGCCGGCATACAGGCAGGGCTCATTCCGCACCCGCCTCGCCGTCATCGAGCAGCGTGCGCACCTTTGCCAGCAGCTCGCCCGCTTTGATCGGTTTGCTCAGCGTGTCGATGCAGCCGCTCGTCTCCGTGCCGTCGCCGCTGCCGTCCTCGCCGGGGGTCGTGACCAGGATGATGGGGATGTGCTTCGACGCCTCGTCGGCGCTGATGCGGCGGCACGCTTCGAAGCCGCTCATGTGCGGCATGCTCGCGTCCAGCACGATCAGGTCGGGCTGTTCGCTGATCGCGAGTTCGACGGCCTCTTCACCGTTCGACGCGGCAAGGAGGATGTACGGACCGTTGCGGAGAATGTACTTTTCCATCATGAGAATGACCGTGGAGTCGTCCACGAGGAGGATCTTCTTACGACACATGAACCGCCGCCTCCCGCGTCTGCAGGTAGGCAGGGATGTCTCTGGCGGGAATCGGGGCGGCGAAGAGGTAGCCCTGTCCCTGGTCACAATGCGCGGCGGCCAGGAACTCCGCCTGCTCCGCGGTCTCCACGCCCTCCGCCACGACACGCAGGTCGAGCGCGTGCGCGGTAGCCACGATCGCGTTCACGATCGCCGTCGCCGAGCGTGACGCGGGCACATCCGCCACGAACGTGCGGTCGATCTTGAGCCCCGTGATCGCGAAGCGTTTCAGATACGCCAGCGATGAGTAGCCGGTGCCGAAGTCGTCGATGGTGATCTCCAGCCCGAGGGCGCGCAGCGTGTCGATCGTGTGTGCGGTCGCTTCACCGTCGTGCATCGCCGTCGTCTCGGTGATCTCCAGCTCCAGCGCGCTGCCGGCCACGCCGTGCTTCGCGAGCAGCGCGCGGATCGTCTCGACGAGCCGCGGCTGCTGGAAGTGGCGCGCGCCGATGTTGACGGCGATGCGCGGCACGGAGAGCCCGGCCTTGCGCCACTCGACGATCTGCCGGCACGTCTCGCCGATCACCCATTCGCCCACGTCGATGATGACGGAGCTCTGCTCGATCGCGTGGATGAACGCCGCCGCGGGAATCAGGCGCCCGTCGCGCGTCCAGCGCAGCAGCGCTTCGAGCCCGATCACCACCCCGTCGCGCAGCCGCAGTTGCGGTTGATAGACGAGCGACAGCTCCCCCTCGCGGATGGCGCGGCGGATCTGCTGCTCGACGTGCAGCCGCTCGAACTCCGCGAGCGTCAGCGCGCTCGACGAATGCTGGCGCTGATTCCCGCCGAGCTCCTTCGCCCGGCGCAGCGCGGCGGAGGCGGCGCGCAGCAGGAAGTCGGCCCCGTCGCAGTCACGCGCGAGATCGGCAATGCCGACGCTCACCGTCACGTGCAGGTCGCGGCCACCGATGTCGAACGGCTCATGAAACGCCGCCAGCACCGACGTCGCCACCTCGAGGATCGTCTCGGGGGACTGACCGGTAAGAAGAATCGTGAACTCATTGTCACCGGTACGCGCGGTGAGCTGCCCCGCCGCACACGACGCCAGCCGCTCCGCCGCCGCGGCGAGCAGCGCGTCGCCCGCCGCCTGTCCCGCCGCCGCGTTGATGATGCGGAAGGCGTCCACGTCGACGATCAGAATCGCGAGATTCTCATCCAGCCGTCGGGCTCGCGCCACCGCTTGCGCGAGCTGCGCCTGCATGTGCCGGCGGTTTGGGAGGCCGGTGACCAGGTCAAAGGTAGTGTCGCCCGCTCGCTGCGATGCGAGCCTCTCGATAATCTGTGGATCAATGTTCATGTCGCGCCGTACTGGCGCAAGCGGGACGCCACGCTGCGGTCGCGTCCGAAGCCGTTGAGGCGGGAGAAGTTGCTGTCAAATCTGTGGTTTTTAGGCCGCAGCAGCGCTCACGAAAATTCGGGAAAGGTCCCGGGATCACGGGCGATGGGACGAATGGGAACGACGCCGCTGTCCTCTAAGTCCTATGGTCCTTTACGGCCTCTCGATCGCGAACGCTTTCATTCGCGATTCCAGGGTTGATGGTTTGATCTCCAGCAGCTCCGCCGCGCCCCCTTTGCCGGAGATCTTCCAGTTCGCTTGCCGCAGCGCATTGAGCAGATTGCGGCGCTCGCGCTCCCGCCACGCAGCCTCGGGAATCACCGCACCGCGCGCGAGCTCGTCCTCTGCCGCGACCGGCTTCTCCTCGACGTCCGGGGCACCGGTCGACTGGAGAAACGGCTCGACCGGCAGAGGACCGCTCGTATGACGCGCCACCGCGTCGAAGACCAGCGCACGCAGCTCGCGCACGTTGCCCGGAAACTCGTAGCGCGAAAGCAAGCGGTAGAGCCGCTCCGGTACGACCGGTGGTTTGCGCCCGAGGTCTTGTGAGGCTTCGCGCACGAAGTGATTCACGAGCGACGGCAGATCGCCCGTGCGTTCCCGCAGCGGCGGAATGCGCACGTGGTACGCACGCAGGCGGAAGTAGAGGTCGCGGCGCAGCTTCGCCGGATCCTGATGCGTCGCCGCGACGATGCGCGCCTCGAGCCGCTTGGAGCCGTCGTCGCCGAGCGTCTGATACTCGCGCTCCTGCAGCACGCGCAGCAGCTTCACCTGCGATGCCTCGGAGAGATCGCCGATCTCGTCGAGGAACAACGTGCCGCGGCCGGCGGTCTCGATCATCCCCTTGCGCGTCCCGGTGGCGCCGGTGAACGCCCCCGGCTTGTGACCGAACAGCGTGTCGGAGAACATCGTGTCGTCGAGACCCGCTACGTTGACCGCGACGAACGGACCGCGCCGTCCGCTGAGGTTGTGGACCGCGCGCGCGAACAGCTCCTTGCCGGTGCCGGTCTCGCCGCTGATCAGCACCGGATTCGAGCCGCCGGCGATCACCTCGAGATAGGCGAAGAGGCCGAGCATGGCAGGATCGACAGTGATGATCGCGTCGAACTGCTCCGGCTGCGCGAGCTCCTGTTGCAGCAGCTTCGTGCGCAGCCGCGCGTTTTCTTCGCGCAGCTCGCGATGTTCGAGTGCGCGGCCGATCACCGCCATCAGCTCCGCGGCGCCGGCAGGCTTCAGCAGATAGTCGTACGCGCCGCTCTTCATGCACTCCACGGCCGTGCGTACATCCTGCTCCGCCGTCACGATGATCACGGGGATCTCCGGATGCGATGCGGCGATGCGCCGGAGCAGTTCCTGACCGCTGATGTGCGGCATCATGAGGTCGAGGAGGATCAGCGCGACGGTCTCGTTCTCGAGCAATGGCTCGACGTCGCGCGGATCGCGGCACATCAGCACGTTGTCGAAGCCCTCGGCACGCAGCGTCCGCCGCACGCCGTTCAGCACCGCCTCTTCGTCGTCCACGACGAGGATCGTCACCGCGTGGCGTGCGCTCATGGTCGTAGAGGCGGCAGCCACAGCGTCGCCGTGGTGCCGCGGCCCGGCTCTGAGTCGAAGGTCAGCTCGCCGCCATGCTCGCCGGCGATACGGTCGGAGACGGGGACGCCGAGGCCCGTGCCGCCCTGGGCGCGCTTCGTCGTGAAGAACGGCGTGCGGATGTTCGCGAAATGCTCCGCCGCGATGCCGCGGCCTTCATCGCGGACGCGGATGTACACGCGCTGCCCGTCGAAGCCGGTCTCGATACAGATCGCCTGCTGGTCATTCGCCAGCGCCTGACAGGCATTGAGGACGAGGTTGACGACGACCTGTTCGAGCCGCTTGGCGTTGCCGGCGATGAGCGGCAGATCGTCGGCAAGCGCCAGCTCGAAGTGCTTCGTAGCGCGCGAGATCTGCTTGCCGAGGAGGCGGAGCGAGGAGGTCACGACGTCGTTGACGACGACGTTGCGGCGCTCGCCGGGATCCTGGTCGAGCGCAAAAGAACGGAGCTCGGTGACGATGTTACGGATGCGGTCGGAGGCGTGCTCGATGTCGTCGATCATCGCCGCCACTTCACCGCGTGCCTCGCTCCACGGCATGCGGCCAATGCGCGGCTCACGCCCGCCGGCGGCCAGCTCGTCGATCAGCGCGGCGGCCTCGCGCCACGCATCGCGCACGAGCGGCGCGTTGAGGCCGATGGCGTGATTCGGATTGTTGATCTCGTGAGTCATGCCGGAGACGAGGATGCCGAGGGAGATCATCTTGTCGGCGCGTACGAGCTCGTCGCGATGCCGCGCCGCTTCTTCCGCGGCGCGTTTCGCGCCGGTGATGTCGCGGAGGATGCCGAATGCGCGGGCTAACGAGCCGTCCTCCGCGTAGGTGGCGAAGGTGAGCGCCTGCGCGATGGCAATGGACCCGTCCGTACGCGGCAGACGGTATTCCCTCTCGAAAATGGGCGGTCGCGGTTCGGTTGACGGCTGGCGCACCGACATCCAGTTGTGCATACCGAGCGCAGCGTCCTCGGGATGCGCCCGCGACAGGATCTCGCTCATCGGACGCTGGGCCGGACCAACACCCTCAGCACCGTCGAGGAGACGCCAGAATTCGTCCGATCCATAGACCAGATCTTCGTCCGGATTCCATTCCCAGCTACCGAAATGCGCCGCAGCTTCGGCGCGCTCTGTCAGTTCCTGCTTGTGCAGGAGATTGCGTTCGATGCGCTTCCGTTCCGTGACGTCCACCGCGATCGTCGACATCATGCACGCGCCGCCTACCCCATCCGAGCGGGCGATCCGGATCAGCACGTCGATCGGCTCCCCGTCCGGGCGAAGGAGCGTGTACTCGTCCATGGTCACCTGCCGGTCGCCGAAGAGGAGCCCCGGCACGTGACGGGAGAAACGCACCGCCGTCTCCGGGGTCGCCGCGCGAGCCAGCCAGTAATCGAATGCCTCGACGTCGGCGACGCCTGCCATCGCCAGCGCCGCGGGATTCGCGGTGGTGACGCGGACCGTGGTGCCGACTTCGGCATAGAGGCTGGGGTCCTCCGCCACGGCCTGGGCGAAGCTCTCGGCCGTGGTCAGGTTCCTGCGCGCCAGCTCCGCCGTCACCTGCGACCAGTCGTTTTCCCACACCGCGACCGGCAGGCTGTTGAAGAGCCGGCGATAGCGGGCCTCGCTCTGCACGAGCCGCTGTTGTGCCTCGTACTGCTCCGTCAGATCGCGTCCGACGGATTGAATCTCCATGAGCCGGCCCTTCTCGTCGAAGAAGCCGCGGTCGGTCCATTCGTGCCAGCGCTGCACACCACCCGGAGCGAGGACCCAATGCTGATCGGTGATCACGGGATTCGACGGCTGCAGCGCGGCGAACTTCGCGCGCACCAGCGTCTGCTCCTCCTCATCCATGCACGTGAAGAACGACGTGCCGATGAGCTCTTCCGCCGTGGTGCCGTTGTAGCGGCAGTAGGCCTCGTTCACGAACGTGCGCGTGCCGTCCGGCAGGCAGCGGACGATGAGCTCCGTCTGGTCCTCGACCACGCGGCGGTAGCGCATCTCGCTCTGCCGCAGCGCCGTCTCGATGAGCACGCGATCGGTGATGTTCTCGAGGAAGCCGATCCCGAAGCCAGGCTCGCCCGTCTTCGAATAGACGATCGACAGCGAGACTTTTGCATGGACCACGGAGCCATCGCGCGCGACATACCGCCGCTGCACGACATAGTGACCGGTGCGCCCTTCGCGCAGATCGTCGATCCGCGTCTGCACGTCCGCCGTGTCGTCAGGGTGGCTGATCCCGGACATCGTCAGCCCGATCAACTCCGTGCGCGAATAGCCAACCATCGAGCACAGCGCAGGATTGGCGTCGACGATCGTCCCGTGCAGATCCGTCAGCACGACTCCGACAGGCGTATGCCGGAATAGCTCATCCAGAACGAGCTCCGAATCCTCGATCGATGGGAGGTGCGCGATGGGCTTCATTGGATGCGTAAAGGATACGCCAGAGGTGGGGACGATAGGACGAATGGGACCTATAGGACCTGGAGGACGAATAGGACAAATGAGTCTGCGCGTCCTATCAATCCCCGCGTCCCAGCGCGATGCTGGTGCACTGCCCGCCGAAGGCGAAGGAATTGGATAGGGCCACATCCATCTTCATCGGGCGCGCGACGTTGGGCACAAAGTCCAGATCGCACTCCGGATCGGGGTCGTGAAGGTTGATTGTCGGATGAGCGAGCTGCTCCTGCAGTGAGCAGATCGTTGCAATCGCTTCCACCGCGCCCGCCGCCACTGTCAGGTGGCCGATCATCGATTTCGTGGAGCTGATCGCCAGCCGGTTGGCGTGCTCGGCGAAGAGGCGCTTGATCGCGCCGACTTCGATGCGGTCGTTCAGGGCCGTCGAGGTGCCGTGCGCATTGAGGTAATCGACGTCGCTCACACTCAGCCCCGCTTGTTTGAGCGCGCGCTGCATGGAAAGCGTGGCGCCGACACCGTCGGGATGAGGATCGGTCACGCGATACGAGTCGCACGACGAGCCGAACCCCAGCACCTCGCCGTGGATCGTCGCGCCACGCGCCAGCGCGTGCTCGCGCTCCTCGAGGACGAGCATGCCGGCGCCTTCGCCGAGGACGAAGCCGTCGCGCGTGGCGCTGAAGGGACGGCTCGCCTGTTGCGGCTCGTCGTTCCGCCGCGACAGCGCGCGCAGCAGACAGAACGACGCCACCCCCATCGGATACAGTTCCGAATCGGCGCCGCCGGCCACGACGACATCGGCGTCGCCGCGGCGAATCCAGCGCGCGGCGTCGCCGAGTGCCTGTGTGCCGGCCGCGCAAGCGGTCATCACCGACATCACCGGTCCGGTGAAACCGTACTGCTGCGCCACGAGCGCCGGCACCGAACCGGGCGACCAGCGCGCCAGCGCCCGCGGTTTCACGGTGTCGAGAAACTGCCGGCGAAACGCGCCCCAGTCGAAACCGTCCGCGGTGTGACCGGCGGCAGCGGCGGTGAAAATCTCCTCATGATCGTAGCTGCCGAACCCCGCCGCGATCAGCACGCCCACGTCCGTAGCGCGAGTGAGCGCGGCATCCGCCACCGCCTGCGCTGCCGCGGCCAGCGCAAAGCGGGCGATGCGATCGAGTTGCGCCCAGAGCTCCGGATCGATCGACGGCGGCGCGTCGAAGTCGTCGATCTCTGCGCCGATGCGCGTGGGAAACGCCGACGACGCAAAGCGCCGGATCCGGGCCACGGCCGAGCGACCCTCGCGCAAGGAAGCGCGGAACGCCGCCACGTCGCGACCGTTCGGTGCAACGACGCCCATCCCGGTGACGACCACGCGGCGCGTCATCGCTTCGACGCGGCCTCCGTCGCCAAATGCTGCTGCACGTACGCGGCGATGCTGCTGACGGTGATCAGCCGCGGCAGGTCGCGCTTGGCGGGCGTCGTGGGAAAACGGTCCCAGGCGAACTCCGGCATGCTCGCGCGGAGATTCGCGACGCCGCGCGCGATCGACGCCGGGTCGTTCGGATCGATCTTCTGCGAGCCCGCCCACAGCTCCTCGCTCGGGATCAGCGTGTGGAATGCACTCTCGAGCCGGAACACGATGTCGATGAAATCGATCGACTCGGCACCGAGATCGTCGATGAGCGACGAGTACGGATGCACGTCCTCCGCTGAGGCGTTGAGCGCGTCGGCCACGATGGCGGCAACTTCGTGCTGGATCGTTTCAAGGTCGGGTGTCATGCAAGGTCTCTCTCAAAATTCTGCTGTCCTATTCGTCCCGTGCGTCCTAGTTGTCCCATCGATCGACGATCAGCGTCGCCGCCTGCTGCATCGTGCCCACGGAGTTGACCATCACCGACTGCTCCGTGCCTTCCAGCGCCAGCGCCAGCGCGATCGGCGCCGCCGCGGCCATGGCGAAGCCCATCAGCGAATTGCATTCGAAGCGCGGCGGAGGGTTCTGGAAAACATCGCGTACGGCGCGTTGCTCGTCTTCCACGTGCGATCGCGCGAACAGCGCTGCATCGCAAAGGAGATCGATCGATGACGGCTCGCGCGCGCCGAGCGCCTTCTGCATCGTACGTGCGAGTGCACCCTCACCTGTGGATGAAGCGTAGCCGGTGATCTCGCCGAGAATGCGCGCGCCACGAGCACGCGCGTGCTCGAGCTCTTCGACCACGAACAGTGCCGCCCCTTCGGCCGGCACGAACGCATCACCGGCGAAGTAGCCCTCCGCATCGAGCGTGGCGTAGAGGATCGGCAGTACGCCGCAGTCAGCGCCGCCGGCGATCACCACGTCCACTTCGCCATCGGCGACCCAGCGCGCGGCTTCGCCGAGGGCCTGGAGACCGGCGATCCAGTCGGTGGTGAGCGTGGAGTTCGGCCCATGCGCGCCGAGCTGGATGGCGACGTGGGCGCTGGCCATGTTCGGCAGGTTCACGAGCAGCCAGAGCGGCGGCAGCTTGCGGAGGATGCGCGCGCCGAAGTAGTCGGCGTCGTTAACGTCTCCTTCGCTCAGCGAGCCGAGGGCGCGGCCGAGGTCGGGGACCTGCATGTCGTGCGAGCTGGAGCCGACGAGCACACCGGCGTCCGCGGCGGCATCGTCGGCGAAACCCGCATCGGCGAACGCGATGCCGGCCGCCGCGACGGCGAGGCGCGTGCGCTGATCCGCGAGCTTCAGCGCCTTCGGGATGCGGAACCACGGGCGCGCGTCGAAATCGTTGCACTCGCCGGCGCGCGACTCGGCAAAAGCCGACGCGTCGAACGAGCGAGCGGGCGCGACCGCGCCGCGCCGCGCGTGCACCGCATCGGCCGACTGCTGGAGAGTGCCGAAAGGGGTAACGACGCCGCTTCCCGTGAGGACGGCGCGGCGGCTGGTGTTCGGAGCCATGGGCATGTTGGGGAACGTTGTGCTGGTGCGAGCGGCCCGCAGGATACGAGGTATTCTCCGCGCCGACAACATGGCGCTGAGGCACCACGGCGGTACCGCTCTCTCCTCCCTCGTTCGACTCCTTCCACGGCGGCTCCGCTTCCGCGCGGCGCTGCGGCTCGCGGCGGCCGCGGCCCCGCTGCTGCGCAACCACCCGATCGTGCGTGCCCGCCTCGCCATGCGCGTCGAAACTGCCCGCGAGATCGTCACCTATCACCTGCTCGACATCCTCACCCGCCACGGTGTGGCGTTCGACCCTTTGTGGCGCGCGGAGGGCCTGGAGTGCTGCGAAGCGGCGCTGGCGAGCGGCCGGGGGGTGCTCTTCGTCGGCCCGCATACGATGCTCTCGACCGTGGCCCTGCGTCCGCTGCGCGAGCTCGGACGCGAGCTCGCCGTCGTCGCGACCGGCGACGTCCCGATCCCCGGCACCCCCGACACCGCGCGCGCCATCGTGCCGTCGTTCACCTACTTCCTCGAAGTGCGCCGGCTGCTGATGGCCAACGGCATACTCGTGGCGATGATCGACCGCGCCGAGGTGAACGGCCGCACGAGCGTCGAAGTGGCGACCGCGCAGGGCCCGGTCATCATTGCCGATGCGCTCATCCGCCTCGCCGTGCGCACCGAAACGGCGGTGATGTTCATCGCGGCGCGGCTCTCGGGCGGTGAAATCGTGATGAAGTACGCGGCGGCCGGGGCATCCACGGTGGAGGGGATCGCCGCGGCCTTCATGGAGTTTCTGCGGGGGCACGTGGCCGCGGTGGCCGGGGAACGATAGGACGAATAGGACAGATAGGACAGATGGGACCTATAGGACAAAGGCATCGTCCTATTTGTCCTATCGGTCCCATTGGTCCTATTTGTCCCATCGTTCCCCTCCCCCAAACCACGCTAACCTTCCGCCATGCACAGGGTGCAGGCCATCGCCGCGCAGCTACGCGCCCTGGGCGTGCAACAGGGCGGCGTCCTCCTGGTCCACACCTCCTTCCGGGCAATCGGCCCGGTAGAGGACGGCCCGTCGGGCTTGATCCGCGCTTTGCGCGAAGCCCTCGGTCCGGCAGGCACCCTGGTCATGCCGACCATGACCGACGGGGAGACCGTATTCGACCCGCGGTCGACGCCCTCGTCCGGGATGGGCATCACGGCCGAGACGTTCTGGCGCCAGCCGGGCGTGCTGCGCAGCACACATCCGGGAGGTTCGTTCGCCGCGGAGGGGCCACACGCGGCGACGATCTGCGCGCCGCAGCCGCTGTCGCCGCCGCATGGACCCGACAGCCCACCCGGCAGCGTCCATGCCCTCGACGGCCAGGTCCTCCTTCTCGGCGTCACCCACTCCGAGAACACCACGCTGCACGTGGCCGAGGCGCTGGCGCGCGTGCCGTACTCGGTCGAACATCCCACGGTCGTGGAGGTCGACGGCGTCGCGCAAACCGTCATGATCGCGGAGACAGACCACTGCTGCCGCCGCTTCACCCTCGCCGACGCCTGGCTCCGCGAACACGGCCTGCAGCGCGAGGGCATAGTCGGCAACGCCACCGCCCGCCTCTTCGCCTCGCGCGACCTCATCGCGGTGACGCTCCCCAGGCTCGCTGCCGACCCGCTGCTGTTCCTCTGCCCGCGCAGTGAGGGGTGCGAGGAATGCGACGTGGCGCGCGACAGCGTGCCGGCCTAGAGCTACGCGATCGCTTCCGCCGTCCAGCACCGCTTCGTATGAGGACTGTAGACGAGCCGGTACGCCAACCCGACGCCCACCGCCTGATAGACCTCATGCATGACGATCAGCGTGCCGAGCGCTTCACACTCCAGATAGAACGACCTGGGACTGCGCCCGCTTTCTCTCTTGCTGACCACAAGCGCCTCCGCCACCCGCGCCGTGCCACTTATGGCATCGCGGAGGTTGTTCGCCACATGGAGCACCACCGCCGCCGTCACCGCGAGCAACAGCAGGACGCCGAGGGCGACGAAGACCTTCACCGCGATGTGGCTACCGAAGCGTGAGCCCACCAAGTACAGCGCACCGCCGACGATTACGACCATCGGCGCGGCGAAAATCGTCGGCAGCACGGTATTGGCGCGAAGCCACATCTTCTGCTCCGGCGTCAGTGGAATGGTGCCGGCATGCCCGTGCGACTGCTTCGCCATCGCGCGCTACTCTGCCGCAGGGTGGAGCGGGTGTCTACTGTTCAACAATCCCTGCGCACCGTCGGTGGCGCGTGGAGGCGCTGGACGCCGTAGCGGAGCGGAGCGCCGGCCATCTCGTGATGGCTGGCCGATGATGCCGGCGCGCAGCATGGACTGCAGGACCTCATCGCGGCGCTCGCGTGCTCGCGCTGGGTTCCTGAGCGGCATTCCTCGATCATTCTACGGCCAGGTGGCGCATCGTTCCGGCAACGCCAGGCGTCGTTCGCGGCACGATGCTCAGCGTTCGTTGAACGTCCCGGGACACTCTTTGAACGTCGCTGAACACTCTTTGAACGCCGCTGAACACTCTTTGAACGCCGGGCGGCGTTCTTTGAACGCCACCGGACGTTCGTGGAACACCAGGTGACGTTCAAAAACGACTATCCGGCGTTCGCGGAGTGTTGGGCAGCGTTCACGGAACGCCGCTCGGCGTTCCTGGTGCGCAGCCGAGGACGCAGCCCCGGGGGCTAGTGACGTCTGGCGCTGCGGTCTCGCGATCTTTCCGGGGACGCCGCGGAAGGGAATCGCTTCGTCTTCGTCCCATTCGTCCCATAGGTCCTATTCGTCCTATGGTCCCATCGTTCCCCCGGCCTACTCTCGCTTGGCAGCACCGCTGCGCACTGCATCTCCTACGATGCGCAGCCATTTGCGCTCGGCTTCGGCGTTCAGGCCGTCGATGCGGTCGCTCATGCGCTCGAGGTCGGCTTCGAGGGCATTCATGTCGCGCTCCAGGGTCTCCCGTTTGCGCTCGATGGTGCGGACGTCGCTCTCGAAGCGGGAGACTTCGTCGCCGCGGCGGGAGGCGGTGCGGATCTCGCGCTCCAGGGAGCGCTGTTCGCGGCGCAGCTCGCGCTCGCGGCTCTTGAGGTCGCGGCGTTTGTTCTTCACCTCGCGCGATTCGGCCTTGGCGGTGCGCACGGGCCGGAGCGCCTCGTCGAGCTGCGCCAGGGTGCGCGCGTCCTCGATGCGGTAGTTGCGCCCGTCCCAGCGGAACCAGAAGTACTCGCCGGCGGGGAGCTCGTTGGTGTTGATGTGCTCACCGGAGTAGTGCAGGCGCGTCTGGCCGCGGTACTTGAAGATGTACTGCTCCAGCGGCGAGTCGGCCGCAAAGACGACGAAAGCGATGGACGCGAGAGCGAGCGCGAGGACGACGCGAGCTGTCTTCATGCCGGCTTAGACGCCATCCAGTTGGAGAAGTTGGGCGAAATCGTCCTCGGTCAGAATTTCGACGCCGAGGGATTTGGCCCTCTCCAGCTTGGAGCCGGCGGCCTCCCCCGCTACCAGATAGCTGGTCTTGGACGACACCGAGCCCGACGCCTTCCCCCCCTCCGCTTCGATGAGCTTATGGATCTCGTCGCGGGTGTAGCGGGAAAGTGTGCCGGTGACGACAAACGTCTTTCCTGTCAGTCGGTTACCCGTGACCGTCGCCGTATGAGCCGGGCGCAGCCCGAGGCGCTGCATCTTCTCCAGGCGCTCGCGGTTGGCGGGGATGGAGAAGTAGAAAGTGACCGACTCCGCCACCTTGGGGCCGATCTCGTGGACGTCCACCAGTTCCTCGACGGTCGCGTTCATGAGGGCGTCGATGCTCTGGTAACGCTCCGCCAGGATCTTCGCGGCGCGCTCGCCGACGAAGCGGATGCCGAGGGCGAAGATGAGGCGGGAGAGCTGGTTGGTCTTCGACTTTTCGAGCTGCTCGATGAGCGTCTTCGCCGACTTCTCCCCCTTGCGGTCGAGCGCCGTCACCTGCTCCTCGGTCAGCTCGTAGAGCGACGCATAGTCGGTGATGAGCCCCGCGTCGAGGAGGGCGGTGATGGTCTTGTAGCCGAGGCCTTCGACGTCCATGGCCTTGCGAGCGCCGAAGTGGAAGAGCGCCTCGCGCACGATGGCCGGGCAGCCCTGATTCACGCAGCGGAGCGCGACTTCGCCCTCGAACCTGGTGAGCGGCTCGCCGCACACAGGGCAGTCGGTGGGCGGTACGAAGGCGACGGCGTTGGCGGGGCGGAGGTCGGTCACAACCTCGACGACCTTGGGAATGATGTCGCCCCCCTTCTCGACAAAGATGGTGTCGCCGATGCGGACATCTTTGCGCGCGAGCTCCTCGAAGTTGTGCAGCGAGGCGTTGACGACTTTGGTGCCGCCGAGGCGGACGGGGTCGAACTCGGCGACCGGGGTCACGCTGCCGGTGCGGCCGACATAGAGGTTGATGCCGCGCACGACGGTGCGTGCGGCTTCCGGCGGGTACTTGAAGGCGACGACCCAGCGCGGGAACTTCGACGTGGCCCCGAGCTCGAGCTGATGCTCGCGGCGATTGACCTTGACGACGATGCCGTCGATCTCGAACGGGAGCTGGTGGCGCTCTTCGCGGAGCTCCTCGATGAAGCCGATGACACCTTCGAGATTCGCGAACACGCCGCGGCGGGGATTCAGCGGCAGTCCGAGGTCATCGAGGATCTCGTAGGCGCGCGACTGTGATTCGATGCGCTGGCCGTCGGCGTTGACGAGGTGGTAGACGAAGGCGCTGAGCCTCTTCTGCGCGACGGCGCGGGGATCCTTCTGCCGCAGCGCGCCCGCGGCGGCATTGCGGGGGTTGGCCAGCGGCTCCTCCCCTGCTTCCTCCAGCGCTTCGTTGATCTTCGCGAAGTCGGTCTTGGCGATGTAGATCTCGCCGCGCACTTCGAGGCGGTCGTACTTGGCCGGGATCTTGAGCGGCAGCGCACGCACGGTGCGCACGTTGCGCGTCACGTCGTCGCCGCGGGTACCGTCGCCGCGCGTCGCGCCGCGGGCAAGCTCCCCTTTTTCGTACAGGAGGGAGATCGACACGCCGTCGATTTTCAGCTCCGCTTCGTATTCGACGTCGTCCTGCCCGAGGCCGCGGCGGACGCGGTCGTCCCACTCCTTCAACTCCTCGATCGAATAGGCGTTCTCGATGGAGAGCATCGGCGGCTCGTGGACGACGGTCTCGAAGTCGCCTTCCATCGGCTTGCCGCCGACACGCTGGCTCGGCGAGTTGGGGTCGGCCCATTCGGGGTGCGCCTCTTCCAGCTCCTGGAGGCGGCGCATCCTCTGGTCGAAGTCGTAATCGCGGATCTCCGGCTTTCCTTCGTAATACAGCCGGTTGTGCCGCTCCAGCTCTTCGCGCAGTTGCGCGATCTCTTTCTTCGGTGTCATGTCGGCCTGGAAAGATACCGCGAACGCTCGACGATTTTTTCCACGCACCCCATGGCGCGGAGCCGCCCCTCGAGCAATGCCACAAATTCGCGACGTCCTTTGACGAGGTTCAGATTGAGGGCGACGAAGCGCAGGCCTTTCCGTGTCTCGAAATAGACGATCAGCCGGTCGCCGCCAATCATCTGCTCCGTTCCCTTGATCGCAGCCCATGGAACGACGCGCGACCGCACCTGATGGATCGGCCGCAGCACCAGCGTGTCAGGATTCGCCTCGGCCACAGGACGCCGCGTTCCAAGCCATACTTTGGCACCGCCGATCCAGAGCGTCCCGATGTAGATCCACACGAACCGTTCGCCGATCCAGCCGAAGCGGAACGAAGGGTCGAACAGTAAGGCGCCGAGGAGGAGCGCGGTGATGGCCGCGGCGACGAGCACGATCGAGAGACCGGCGCGACGGACCCACGGCCGGAAGGGAAAGACGACTTTTGCATCCGGTGCAAAATTCGGGTTGCTCACGGTGCGGTAAATCCCGTATTCTCAACGTGCTTCAGCCCGGCAAGCGTTTCGCATAAGGGTCGTGCACCAACGCTTCGGATATGCCAGTCACGAAACTCGATGGAACCGATCGCCGCATCCTCGTCATCGACGACGACGTGGCCATCCGCGTGCTGCTGCAGGCAGTGCTCAAGCGGATGAAGTTCGACGTGGAGCTGGCCGAGGACGGCGCGGCGGGGCTGGAGAAGCTGCAGGCGAACGGCAGTTTCGACCTGATCCTCCTCGACCTGATGATGCCGCGGCTGAACGGCTACGAGTTCATTCAGGAGATCGGGGTGCGCTTCGCCGCGAAGCAGCGGCCGCACATAGTCGTCTTTACGGCGGCCGGAAAACGCGGCGTGGACAAGATCCCCGCGGAGGCGGTCTGCAACTCGATCCTCAAGCCGTTCGATCTCGACAAGTTCATCGAGATCATCGGTGAGTGCCTGAGCCAGACCCACAAGACCCATCCGGCTGCCTCCACCACCTGACGTCACTGGTTCAGCTTCCATTCGAGCTGCCGGATGACGCCGAGGAGGATCGTGGCCTCGCGCTCATCGAGGCTGGCGCGCGCGATCATGCCGCGCAGGTCGTCGTAGACGTGATCGGGGTTGCTCTCGCGAAGGAAGCCGGCTTCGAGAAGCAGTGACTGGATGCGCTCGTGAAGGCGCTCGACCTGCCCGGCCGTGGGGAGCTGCCGCTGCCCGGTGGCGGAGGGCTCGAGCTGGGCGAGCTCGTACGCGAAGACGCAGATCGACTGCGCCAGGTTCATCGTCGGGAACTTCGCGTTCGTCGGGATGACCGCCGTGTACTGGCAGAGCAGCACTTCTTCGCGCGTGAGGCCGTGGTCTTCCCGGCCGAAAACGAGGGCCAGGGTTTGCTCGTCCGACAGGGTCGCGACGCGCTGGGAGAGCGTCCGCGGCGTGAAATCGGCCGGCGTGGTGCGCCCGCGCGAGGAGGTCGTGGCAACGGTGAAGTGCGCGTCGCCGACCGCTTCGAGCAGCGTGGCGGCGAAGTGGGCGCGCTCGAGGAGATCGTCGGCGCCGCTGGCCCACCAGCTCGAGACGGGAAGCAGCTCGGGGTGCTCGCCGACGATCCAGAGGTCGTCGAGACCGAAGTTCTTCATGACGCGCGCGGCGGCGCCGACGTTGCCGGCTTCGCGGGGCTCGACGAGGACGATGCGGATTCGCATGGAGGAGGGATTCTATGGGACGAATGGGGCCGCCGGTGCCGTGTCGACACTAGAATGCACGTTGTGCTGACCCCGGAACGAGCTCTCGACGATCTGCGGCGCGCCGTGGCCACGGAGGACATGCACATGGCGGCGCCGCTGACGGATGTGCTGCGCTACGTCGAGCTCCTCGCGGCGGAGCTGGGGCTCGACCCCTACCGCGGTTTCTGGCTCCTCGGGCTCCTCACGCGCGGTCCGCGCTTTCGCTCCGCGCTGACGGCTCTCGGTGGCGATCCGGACGAGGCGGCGCGGTTCATCCGCGGCACGCTGGAGAACTATCCGGACCCGTATGAGGAAGGGACGTCGTGGACCGAGGAAGGCGACCGCCAGGACCTGCTGCAACGCGCCATCACCTACGCCCGCGACGACGGCAGCAGCGAAGTGCAGGAGATCGACTTCGCCCGCGCGCTGATCGACACCGAGCTGGCGGAAGCCGAAACCCTGGCCGACCGCAGCGATCCCCGCCTGCGCACCAAACGCGTGATGCTGGCGCACATGGCGGACGAGTTTGATGAATCCCTGATGATCGATGCCGGGGAAGTGGTGGGGCTGCTGGGGGCGACGAACTAGGTCTTACAGTTTCCTTAGCGCGTCCAGCATGGCGTCCACGTGGCGCTCTTCGGTTCGGGGGTTCATCATCGTCACGCGCAGGACCCGCTGGCCGCGCAGCACGGTCGACGTGATCCACGCGTTGCCGCCGCGGATCAGTTCTTCGCGGAGGCGGGCGTTGGTCTCGTCGTCGGCGCCGCGGCGGCGGAAGCAGAAGATGTTGAACTGCGGGACGTGCATGGCCTCGAAGTCGTCCGACGACGCGACCCGCGCGTGCAGGTAGCGCGTCAGTGACGTCACCCGCTCCAGCGCCTCGGCGAACGCCGCCGGGCCGTACGCCTTCAGCGCGAGCCACAGCTTGATCGAGTCGGCGCGCTTGGAACACTGAATCGTCATCTCGCCGAGGTTCTGGCCGGCGCGCTCGGCGTGGAAAAGATACGGTGCGTCGGCGTGGAACGCGCGGCGCAGCCAGAGCCCGTCGCGGACGAGCACCGTCCCGAGTGACAGCGGCATCCAGAGCATCTTGTGCGGGTCCCACGAGAGGGAGTCGGCCTGCGCGAGCCCGGTGACGAGGTGCTTGAGCTTGTCGCTGAGCAGCACCGAGGCACCGTGCGCGGCGTCGACGTGCAGCCACGTGCGGTGCTCGTCGCGCAGCAGGGCGATTTCGTCGAGCTTGTCGAAGGCGCCGGTGGCGGTGGAGCCGGAGGTGGCCACGACGGCGAGCACCGACGCGTCGTCGCGAGCGTTGGCGGCGGCGAGCATCTCTTCGAGCGCACCGACGTCGAGGCGATGCTCGTCATCTGTCGCGACCTTGAGGACGTGCGCCGCCGGGATGCCCATGATCGCGGCCGCCCGGGCGATGGAGTAGTGCGCGTCGGCCGAGGTGATGATGAGCGGCTGCTTGTTCGCGTTGTCGTCGTCCGCAAGCCAGCGCGCCCGGGCCGCGAGCAGCGCCGTCAGATTGGCCGCCGAGCCGCCGGAGACGACGGTGCCCTCCGACGTCTCGGGGTAGCCGGCGAGGTTCGCCAGCCAGCGGACGATCTCCGTCTCCACGACCGTGGCGACCGGGCTCATCTCCCAGACCGCAGTCGACTGATTCATGACGGAGACGACGAGGTCCCCCAGCGCCGAGATCGCAAACGGCGGACACACCTGATGTCCCATGTACGACGGGTGGTGAAGCTGGATGGAGTGGTCGAGGAACAGCCGGATCGCCTCCATCGGCGTCGCGACGTCCCTCACCTGCTGCCGCAGGTCCTCCGCGGGAGTCCAGTCGACGACCGGCCGCTGCTCGACGTTCTCGACGTGGTCGAAGAGGGTATCGATGAGCTCGTGGGCCAACTTGCGCGAAGCAGAATCAAAGGCGGTCATCGGGGCGGCGATTCTACCGCTGTGCTGTCAGCGGCGCCGAAGGCGCGCACGCCAAAACGGACGCCGGTGGTGATGCGCGAGGGCGACTACCGAGATTTGGTCCGCCTCAACTTCGTAGACGATGTCGTATTTGAAACGTCGTAGAACATACCGCCGGGTACCGTGCCGATGCTTGGGGAACCCTTCCGGGTAACGCGCGATTTGCTCAATTGCAAGGTCAACGTCACGCAGCAGCGTGTCCGCCGCCGACGTGCTTCGTCCGCGATACCAATCGTACGCTTCGATGACATCGCGCCACGCGTCGGGCGTGAATCTAATTTTTCGGACGCTTGGCGGGATCAAGTAGTGATGCCCTCACGGTCTCCCAGCTGACCGTTTCGACGGCTCCGGATCGCAGTTCCGCCACGCGCAGCGCGATCTCTTCGTCCCACGCTTCCGCGGCACCTGGTTCCGCGGGAGGCTCAAGATCGGCGATCAAGAGGTCCAGCAACTCGGAACGCTCCGGCTCTGATAGGCCGGTGATCTGGTCCCATACAGCTTGGACACGCGTGGTCATGAGGTAATTCTACGCCCACTGCCTATTGATGGGGATGAACAGGACCTATAGGACGAATGGGACGCGGCGCGGGGCTTTAGGTCCCATAGGTCCTATCCGTCCCATAGGTCCTATTCGTCCTATCGTCCCCCCTACTCCTTGTCCGCCATCGGCAGGATCGGATTGAACTTGTCGATCAATGCGGCCCAGGCGCGGAAGTAGTCGTCGCGGGGGACGCGGAAGAACGATTCGAATTCGGTGGCGTTGGGATCATCGCCTTCCAGGACGTAGACGTAGCCGGCGTAATGGAACAGCACGATGCGCCAGCCTTCGTCGCGGTCGTCGTACGGCTCGTCGAGGTCGCCGAGCGGCACGTCCTCCGCGACGAAGTGGCGGAGGTCGCGGTCGGCGTCTTCCCAGGCCGGGAAGCCGGCCAGGAGGCCGTTTTCGGTGCTGGAGAAGACGATCATGCGCTCCTCCGTCAGCTCGACGGCGAAGTCGTCGATGACCGGGAAAGCGTCATGCTCGAGGGCGCGGGGATCTTCGTTGTACGTGACCAGACTACTCGTTCCCCTCGATGCGGTAGTTCGGGGCTTCCTTGGTGATGATGACGTCGTGAGCGTGCGACTCGCGGAGCCCGGCCGAGGTGATGCGGACGAAGCGCGACCTGGTACGGAGCTCGTCGATATTCTTCGAGCCCGTCAGTCCCATGCCGCTGCGGAGGCCGCCGACGAGTTGCGGGATCATCGCGGAGATCGATCCCTTGTACGGCACCTTTCCCTCGATGCCTTCGGGCACGAGCTTCGTCACTTCATTGGTGTCTTCCTGGAAGTAGCGGTCCTTCGAGCCCGACTGCATGGCGCCGATGGACCCCATGCCGCGGTACGCCTTGAAGGTGCGGCCCTGGTAGAGGATCGTCTCGCCCGGCGCTTCGTCGGTGCCGGCGAAGAGGGAGCCGATCATGACGCTGTTCGCGCCCGCGGCCAGGGCCTTGGTGATGTCGCCGGAGAACTTGATGCCGCCGTCGCTGATGACCGGGATGTCGAACTTTTCGGCCGCGCGGACGCAGTCGAGGATCGCCGTGAGCTGCGGCACACCGGCGCCGGCGACGACGCGCGTGGTGCAGATGGAGCCGGGGCCAATGCCGACCTTGATCGCGTCGACGCCGAGCTCGCACATCTCCACCGCGGCTTCATAGGTGGCAATGTTGCCGGCGATGAGCGGCGTATCGGGGAAGAGCTTCTTGAACTGCTTGATGGTCTCCATCACGCCGGCGGAATGGCCGTGCGAGGAGTCGAGGACGATGACGTCGACCTTGGCATCGATGAGGCCGCGCGCCCGCTCGAGGCCGTCTTTGCCCGCGCCGATCGCGGCGCCGCAGCGGAGCCGCCCGAGGGGATCTTTGGCCGCCTGAGGGTAGCGGCGGGCTTTCTGGATGTCCTTGACCGTGATGAGCCCCTTGAGGTCGCCGTTGGCGTCGACGACGAGGAGTTTCTCGATGCGGTGATGGTGGAGGACTTCGCGCGCCTGCTCGAGGGTGGTGCCGACCGGAACGGTGACGAGGCCGTCCTTCGTCATCCGCTCGGAGATGGGGATCTCGAAGCGGGTCTCGAAGCGGAGGTCACGGTTCGTCAGGATACCGACGAGCTTCCCGTTGGCGTCCGTCACCGGCACGCCGGAGATCTTGTACTTCTCCATGACCTGCAAGGCCTCGGAGATCGACTGCCAGGGGCGCATGGTGACGGGGTCGACGATCATCCCCGCTTCCGAGCGCTTCACCTTGTCGACTTCCTCCGCCTGACGGTCGATGGGCATGTTCTTGTGGATGATGCCGAGACCGCCGTGCTGGGCCATGGCGATGGCGAGGCGCGCTTCCGTGACCGTGTCCATGGCAGCGGAGATGATGGGGATGTTGAGGCGGATGTCGCGCGTGAGGCGCGTGCCGACCTCGACGAAGTTGGGGTGGACGTCGGACCGCGCCGGCTGGAGCAGCACGTCGTCGAAGGTCAGGGCGATAGGGATCGGCTCGACGAACCGGTCAGACGAAAGTGGCTCGGGCTGATCCACCTCATGAAAATCGATCCGACCGATTACCGGCGCTGTGTTTCGTTCGTCGCTCATCGCCCCTCCTTCGAAGTGAGTATAGAACGACAGCGGTTGCACCGGAATTGCAGGCCCCTGTGCCGGGACGCGATTCGAGAGATGATGATGCGCTTCACGATCGAGCAGCGCCATCTGACCGACATGAACGGCAAGCCGCTGCCGACTCCGGGTGAGGTGTCGTTCCATACGTGCGACGGCGAGTCGATCGACGACGTCGTGCAGAACTTCGTGCACGCCGATTCCGCCGAGATCCTCGGCGACGTCCTGAAGTTCCCCGGCTTTCAGGCGGTCCTGACGATCCGCCGGCCCACGGGCGTGTACACGCTGCAGATCACGCTGGCGAGCCAGCAGGGCCTGAAGATCCCGTAGCGTCGGACTCGTCCTCACGCACCTCCGGATCGGGGGGCGCCTCCAGGGGAGGACGGCTGAGGGGACCACGCGCCGGCGCGTCGCCGAGAATCACGATCAGTTGCCCGAGGCGCATTTCCGCATCATAGGTAGCGAATGCGCAGCCGAGGTCAACGGCGAGTTACGGAGCGCACGTGTAGGTGTGACGATCGGCGGAACTAGCTGGCGCGCTTCGGGAGCACCGGCGGCGCCCCATGCTCGGACAGGTACTCGCGCAGGGCCTGGTTGACCATCGCTGAGTCGCGAAACACGCGGGCCAGATCTGGCTCCAGCAGGATCACATTCGTTCCCTGCATGTAGCGCTCGTAGTATTTGCCGCGCTCGCCGCCGCTGAGATCCATCTCAGGGATGTCATCGTCGAATTCGTCAGGTCTGTTGTTCATAGAACCTACGTTCTTTAGGCAACGCGAGGCGCGCCGTGATGATTCTGATGCGATCGTCGCGATCCGTGTGGGCAACGATCACGAGTCGCCGGGAAGAAGTGTACCCCGTGGTGAGATAGCGGAACTCACCGAAGGAGTGCCGCGGATCGGCAACACTGCGATGGAGCGGATCTCCGAAAATTGTTACCGCCGCGAAGGAGACGCCGTGTTTCTCCTGATTCGTCCGGTCCTTCTCCGGATCCCATTCGAATTCCACTCCCGGAGCATACCGCGGCGCGCTCAGCCGCTGCGGACGATCTCCTTCAGCATCTCATCCTGCAGCCGGTACACGGCATACACGCCGACGCGGTAGCGGTTGAACAGGAAGGAGAACGCGTAGACCTTGCCGCTCTGCGCGTGGACGTAGCCGGACAGCCCCACCACCCCGCCGATGTAGCCGGTCTTTGCGTAGATCTGGCGCTTGTAGGGCTCCTGCTTGAGGCGGTTGCCGAACTTGGAGTCGGGGTCGCCGGTGTACGGCATGGAGCTGACGAAGTCCTCGCGCCACGGGCTCTTCCACATGTAACGGAGGAGCTTGATGAAGGCGTTGGCGGAAGCGCGGTTGTCGCGCGACATGCCGGAGCCGTCGACCGGGTGGAACTCGTTGGCCGGGACGCCGACCTTCGAGGTCAGCCAGTCGGCCACGACCTTGTTGCCCGAGGCCCAGGAGCCTTCCTTGTTGATCTCGGCGCCGAGCATCTTCAGCACCTGCTCGGCGTAGTGGTTCTGGCTCTTCTTGTTGACCACGAAGATGATGACGCTGAGCGGCGTGCTGTGCGCGGAGACCTGGCGCCAGTCGGTGCGCGCGTCGCGCGAGGCGAGGACGACCTGCCCCTGCACGGTGATCCCGTTGCGCACGAATGCCTCATTGGTGACCGAGGCGAAGTAGTGCACCGGGTTCTCGACGGTGACGAAGACCTCGGTCGCGCCGGAGCGCACCGGAACCCCGCCGCGGACGATGATCTTGTTCGAGTTGTTGTGACGGGTGATGAACGGCAGTCCGCGGCCGGTGCGGCAGTTGTTCTCGACCGTGAGGTACGAGGTCGGCGGCTCGAACTGGACGACGCACGGCTCCCCCGCCTTCGACGGCAGGACGCGCACCATGACGCACCCCTCCTGCATGGAGAAAGAGGAGATCGGCGCCTCGTACCAGTTCACGAGCTGGTCGCGCGGCCACGTCGGGTGGATGTAATCGGTATCGAAGTAGCCGTATTCGAAGATGAGATTTCCGCGCACGGTCTTGATGCCCGCGCGCTTGAGGTCGGACGCCCACTGATTGATGACGGCCGTGGCGTTGCCGTCATGGAAGCGGCCGCCGATGGTGGGATCGCCGCGGCCGACGACGCGGACGTCGCCGTCGAGGGTGCCGGTCGGATCGATATTGCCGCGTACATACACCGGCGTGGTCACTTCGAAGCTCGGCTTGAGGAGATCGATCGCCGCCGCCGTCGTGAACAGCTTCATGTTCGAGGCGGGCGAGATCGCCATATGCGGATTCCGCTCGCCGACGACACGGCCGCTGTCGACTTCGACGATCTGGATGCTCGTGTCGGCGCCGCGCGCCACGGAGCTGTTGACAAGGGACGCGAGCCGCTCCTCGAGCGTGTTCCCGACCGGGGTCGCCGCTACGGGAGCCGGCGCCGGCTTCTTCGCCGGAGCCTTCTTCACCGGAGCCTTCTTCGTAGGCGCCGCCTTACGTCTCGTCGTGGTCTTTTTCTTTTGCTGCGCGAAGACCGAAGACGCATCGATCAGGAGAAGGAGGGATACCGCGTAAATCGCGACCGTTCGCGAAAACCGTGACGTCATCGACGAGAGCTTACCTTTCTCGGAGCGCACCCGTGCAATTTCGGTGCTCCCTTCACAACCTTTGATATTGCGGCGGGAGTGCCAGCCGGATGCGATCTCTCAGAACATGAGGGAGGCGCCGGCGAATGCCATCGCGGATCTCCTCCGGCGAGTATCGGCGGGAGAAGTGCGTCAGCACGATCGTCTCGTTCTCGAAACGTTCTGCAAACTCGGCGATGTCGTCGATGTGGATGTGCCGGTACAGCGCCGCGCGCTCCTGATGCCCCTCCAGAATGAACGAGCACTCGATCATCAGGACCTCGGCCTTGAAGACCTCCTCGTTCTGCTCGAGCAGCCCCCGGTCGGTGTCGCCTGTATAGAAAAGGATGCTGCGGCGGTACTCCTCGTCGACCGCCGTCCCCTCCCGGCGCAGGCGGGCCAGCTCGTCACCGGTACGGCCGGTGAACTCCTCCTTCAGATGATGGCGGACGTCGATCAGCTCGTAGGCGCGCGCCGCGACGCGGTGCGTGGCGTGATGCCCCCGCACGACGAGGCGCCGGTTGATGCGCACCTCCTCCCCCGCCGCCACTCCGCGCAGGTTCAGCTCGAGCGTGGCGCCGGTCAGCCGCTCCTGCACCGCCAGCAGGTCCTGAAAATCAGCCAGCGCCTCCGACGGTACATACACGGTTCCGCCGCCGAGCCGCTGGAGATGCCGCTGCGAGCCGTAGAACGGGATCCCCGCCGCATGGTCGAGATGCGCGTGCGTGACGAGGACGTGCGGCATGCTGATGACCGCATCGGGGCAGCGCCCGATGTCGAGGGCAATGCCGAGATCTCGGACGCGGAAGAAGGTCTCGTGTCCGGCGCGCGACCGCCCTTCGATGGTGAAGTGCTCCGTGGGAATCGACCAGAGGTCGCGATCAGGCATCGGCTGCGGGATTTACCACAGGGAGACGACGGGACCTATAGGACAAATAGGATGAAGAGGACCTATGGGACTTCAGGTCAACGCATCCAGTACCGCGGGCAGCTCCGCCAGTCGGGTCACGCGGGCGTCGGGCACGATGGTCAGGCCATGGTCGAACGGCGGCGCCACGGCGGTGCCGCGCACCGGCGGGTCGAAGTGCACCGCGCGCATGCCGCAGCGCTGAGCGCCATGGACGTCGGCGTAGAGGTTATCGCCGACGAACACCAGCTCGTCGTAGCGGACGCCGAGGCCGCGGCGGAGCTCTTCGAAGATCGACGGCGTCGGTTTGCAGTGGCCGTGCTCGTTCGAGAACACCATCACGTCGATCGACCCCGCCAGCGCGAGCCGGTCGAGGATGTCGCGCAGCACCGAGCCGGGCGTACGTCCCGTGTTGCTGATGAGCCCCACCCCGAAACCGCGCTCCTTGATCGCGGCCAGCGTTTCGCGCGCATCGGGCACCGTCGCCGGCAGGACCTCCAGCGCCGCGCTGGCGTATGCATGTTCGAGATCGGCCAGCGTCCGTTCATCGAGCGACTCGTGCCCCAGTCCGAGCGCTTCGAGGAAGTGCTCGATCTGGCGGCGGCACGGCACGTCGCGGTCGGCGGACCAGTAGAGATCCTGGCAGCGATGCCACAGCGTGCGGTAGGCGTGCTCGATGCGGTCGGCCAGCGCGCCGTGTCCCTCCGCGGCGAGGATTTCTTCCATGCGCGAGATGCGCAGCCGCTCCTGGCGGCGCGACAGCTCCGGCGTGTCGGTGATGAGGGTTTCCCAGAGATCGAAGGCGATGGCTTTGAGCATGCGTGGTCAGTTCAACTTCACGCGGCCGCCGAACCCTTCCTCGTAGCCGTGAAAGTACTCCAGTGCGGGCTCGGGGAACTTCCAGCAGTAATAGCCGCTGCCGTTGTCGAAATCGACGAGCCAGAGGCCTTTGACTTCGATGCCGAGGGCGAGGATCTGTTCGACCCAGCGGGCGACGACGCGCTGATAGTCGGGAACGGCGCTTTCGTCGAGCTCTTCGACGTGTCTCACCGCGTCGTCGGTGAGGCGCTGTACGTCGGGCAGAAGGGCCGCTGCTTCCTCATAGGTGAAAATCCGTTTGGCCACGGCGCGAGAGTCTATGCGATTCTCCATTGACTCGCTTTTGTGGTAGAACCCGTCCAGCATTTTTCAGCGTTTCCCCCATTACTGAGGAGGACATACCGATGTCGGTTGAGGAAAGGGTCAAAGCCATCATCGTCGAGCAGCTCGGCGTCGACGCGGAAGAGGTTACGGCGGAGGCTTCGTTCGTCGAAGACCTGGGCGCCGATTCGCTCGATACCGTCGAGCTGATCATGGCGTTCGAAGAGGAGTTCGGCGTCGAGATCTCGGACGACGAGGCGGAGAAGATCCGCAAGGTTCGCGACGCGGTCGAGTACATCGAGAAGCGCGCGAAGACCCAGTAGAGCCAGCGATCCCAGGCGCGGGCTCTCCGCTCGCGCAGCTTCACAGGTCAGTCACAGTCGGCAGCCGGGGGAATGAACGCACCACGTTCCCGCGTACAGACCGCAGGCTGACCACTTTCTTTTCAGAGGAGTCTTCTTGACCAAGAGGCGTGTCGTCGTCACCGGCATCGGCATGATCACCCCGCTCGGCATCGGCAACGAGGCGACCTGGCAGGGGCTGATCGAAGGCCGCTCGGGCATCGGCCACATCACCCGGTTCGATACCACGCAGTTCGCCTGCAAGATTGCCGGCGAAGTGAAGGGCTTCAACCCCGCGGACTGGCTCGAGAAGAAAGAGATCAAGAAGTCCGATCTCTTCATCCACTACGCGATCGCAGCCTCCACGATCGCGGTGCAGGATGCGAAGCTGGACATGGCGAATGAGGACGGCGACCGCGCCGGCGTCATCATCGCGTCCGGAATCGGCGGCTTCCCTCTGATTCAGGAAATGCATCAGGTGATGCTCGAGCGGGGGCCCGGCCGTATCTCCCCCTTCTTCATTCCCGGCTCCATCATCAATCTCGCGGCGGGCCAGGTCTCGATCCGCTACGGTCTGCGCGGCCCGAGCTCGGCGCCCGCCACGGCGTGCGCGGCCGGTGCTCATGCCATCGGCGACGCCTTCAAGATCATCCAGCGCGACGACGCCGACATCATGTTCGCGGGCGGCACGGAAGCGGTCGTGACTCCGCTGGCCGTCGGCGGCTTCGCGGCGATGCGCGCCCTCTCCACGCGCAACGACGAGCCGGAGCGCGCCTCCCGTCCGTGGGACCTCGAGCGCGAGGGCTTCGTCATGGGTGAAGGCGCCGGCATCATCATCCTCGAGGAGCGCGAGCACGCCATCGCCCGCGGCGCGAAGATCTACTGCGAGCTGACCGGCTACGGGATGACCAGCGACGCGCATCACATCAGCGCACCGCACGAGGAAGGCGACGGGATGGTGCGCGTCATGGCGCGCGCGATCAAGGACGCCGGCCTGCAGCCGTCCGACATCGGCTACATCAACGCGCACGGCACGTCGACGCCCGTCGGCGACAAGACGGAGACGATCGCGGTGAAGAAGCTCTTCGGCGATCACGCCCGCGTGCTCGCCATGAGCTCCACGAAGTCGATGACCGGTCACCTCCTCGGCGCCGCCGGCGGCCTCGAAGGCGCCATCTGCGCGATGACGCTCGACCGTGGCATCCTCCCGCCGACGATCAACTACGACAACCCCGACCCGGAATGCGATCTCGACTACGTGCCGAACACCGCGCGCCAGCAGAGCGTGCAGCACGCGCTGTCGAACTCATTCGGCTTCGGCGGCATGAACGCGTCGCTGGTGTTTTCCGCGCACGAGTAGGCGCGCTTCGCGGTTGTTGGTTTTCGGTTTTTGGTTTTCGGTGCTGCGCTCGGCGAGATATCGGCCAGTAGCACCGAAAACCGAAAACCGACAACCGAAAACCCACCCCTAAAACAGCGCCCGTTCTCCACGTTCCAACTGCAGCAAATACCGCTTCGTTTCGATCCCCCCGCCGAAGCCCGTCAACGCGCCGTTCGCGCCGATGACGCGGTGGCAGGGGACCACGATCGGCAGCGGGTTGGCGCCGTTTGCGGCGCCGACGGCGCGTACGGTGTCCGGCTTGCCGATGGCGCGCGCGATCTCGGAGTAGCTGCGCGTCTCGCCGTACGGGATCGTCTGCAGCGCGTTCCACACCGCGAGCTGAAACGGCGTGCCTTTCGGCGCCAGCGGCAGCTCGAACGTTCGCCGCCGTCCGGCGAAGTATTCGTCGAGCTGCGCCAGCACGTCGCGGAACAGGTCGTCGTCCCGGGTCCATTCGTCCCGCGGCTCCGGCCGGAACTGGATCGCCGCCACCGAGTCTGCGTCGCCTGCAACCAGAAGCATTCCGATCGGCGTGTCAGCATAGGCGTAATGCATGCACGCCAGTGTACGATCAAGCGTATGGCCGGAACGTGTCTCATCATCGATGACGACGAGATGTTCGTCGAGATCTTCACCCGGGTGGTCCGGCCGTACGGACTCACCGCCACGGCGGTGAACACGGTCCCGGCGGCGGTCTCCGCCCTCATGCAGCGCGACTACGACGTCGTCTTCCTCGATCTCCGCCTCGGCAACGTCGACGGCACGAACGTCATCGACGCGATCCGCAAGATCAAGCCGCACATCCTCCACCGCATCCTCGCGGTCACGAGCTACCCCGGCGGCGCGAAGAATCTGCCGCCCGAGGTCGTGGTCATCGACAAGGCGAACCTCGCCGGTGTCGGCGCTCGGGTCGCGGCCGTGCTCGGGCTCGAGTCATGATGCGTTCGCTTGACCCGCTCTATCCGCGCGTGTAGGTTCCGGCGCGTGACCCCCGGCTACGTTTCGATCAGCCGCTTCCGCGTTCGCAATGGGATGGAGAGCGACGTCGCCGACGCCTTCCGTGCGCGGCCGCATCTCGTCGACGACACCCCGGGCTTCATCCGCATGGACGTCGTTTCGCCGGCCGAGGATGACAGCGAGTTCTGGCTGATCACGTACTGGGCGGACGAGGCGAGCTTCCGCGAGTGGCACCACAGCCATCTCTACCGCGACTCGCACTCCGGAATCCCGAAAGGGCTGAAGCTCGATCCGGCGGCCACCGAGCTGCGCGGCTTCCGCTACGTCGCCTCATGAACACCGTTCACGAGATCCGGACGAAGATCGACCTGCTCGCGGACGTGATCACCGACCGCCACTTCCAGCTTCATCCCGAGCTCGAAGCGCGTTACGGCCCGATCGGCAGGATTCGCTGCCGCGAAGACGCCGCGTTCCATCTGCAGTACCTGGCCGCCGCGCTCGAGGCCGGAAACGCGCGGATGTTCGTCGACTATGTCGCCTGGGCAAAGGTGATGCTGGCGAGCCGCAACGTGCCGCCGGCGGACCTTGCGGACAACCTCGAGATCCTCGCCTCCGCGCTCTCCGGACGTCTCGCCGTCGACACGAGCCGCACCGCCGTCGAGTACGTGCGTGCGGCCATCGACGAGCTGCCGTCGATGCCGGAGGAGCTCCCGTCGTTCCTCGACCCCGAGCGGCCCCTGTACGACGTCGCCCGCCGTTACCTCCAGCTTCTGCTCAACGGCAACCGCCTCGCGACGCTGCAGCTCATCATCAAGACGGTTGACGACGGCACCACGCCGCGTGAGGTCTACCGGCACGTGTTCGAGCCTGTCCAGCGCGAGATCGGGCGCCTCTGGCAGCTCAACCGGATCTCCGTCGCGCAGGAGCACTTCTGCACGGCCGCCACGCAGCAGGTCATGACGCATCTCTACGGCCGCATCTTCGGCAACGAGAAGCATGACCGCCATCTCGTGTCGATGTGCGTCGGCGGCGAGATGCACGAGGTCGGGCTGCGCATCGTCTCCGACCTCCTCGAGCTCGAAGGGTGGAACACGTACTACCTCGGTGCGAACGTCCCGCCGGCGGCCGCGGTGCAGATGTGCGTCGACCGGAAGGCGGACGTGCTGCTCGTTTCCGCGACGCTGACGCCCCACCTGGCGGCCGTCGCCGACCTGATTCGCCTCTTCCGCGCGAACCCGGAACTGGCAAACGCGAAGGTCGTCGTCGGCGGGCGCGCCTTCTCCGCCGTGCCGGGGCTCTGGCAATCGGTGGGTGCAGACGGGTACGCTGCCACCGCCGATGAATGCATCGAGCTCGTCAACTCCATCGCAGCAGCCTGAAGGCGTCGCGTTTCTCTGCGACCGCCGCGGCAGCATTCTGCGCGTCGTCTGGCAGACGCTCGACGTGCAGCTCTCCCCCTCTTTCTTCGCCTGCATCGACGCGAGGGGTCTCGACTCCGCGCACATGTTCTTCGACAGCGCGCTGGCGGGCGAGTTCTCACGCTCCGTCACGCTGCGGCTCTGCGGGCGCGAGGTGCAGTGCTACGCGATGCCGCTCGACGGCGAGATCGCCATGGTCGCGGTGACGGTGAGCGAGCGCGCCGCGGAGTTCGCCGACGTGGCCGCGGCGACCGCGCAGCACGATGCGTTTCGCCGCCTCGCCGACACCATCCGCACGAACGAATCGAGCTACGACCTGTGGGAAGAGGTCGGGCGCCTCAACAACGACCTCGTCACCGCGCAGCGCGAGCTCGCGCGCACCGTCGCCGAGCTGCAGCGCCTCAACGCCTACAAGAACGAGCTCCTCGGCGTCGCCGCGCACGACCTGCGCAATCCGCTCAACGCCAACCTCGCCTTCATCAACTTCCTCCTCGAGGACTCCGAACAGTTCAGCGACGAGCACGTCCATCTGCTGACGCGCCTCCGCACGACCGCCTCCTTCATGCTGCGCCTCGTCGACGACGTCCTCACCTTCTCCGCCGTCGAAGCCGGCGTCGTGCGCATCAACGCCGAGGAGTCGAGCGTGGTGGAGCTGGTGACGGGAGTGGTCGACACCATGCGCATCGTCGCCGAGCGGCGCCACGTCGACATCCATCTCCACATCGACGATCCATCCCTGCCGCTGCTCATGCTCGACCGCGTGAAGATCACGCAGTCCGTGCAGAACCTCGTCGCCAACGCGGTCAAGTATTCCCCCAGCGGCGCCACCGTACGCGTCCGCGTCCGCCGCGAGGCGGGCTACATCGCGATCGCGGTGGAAGACCGCGGCCCCGGCATTCCGGCCGAGGAGTTGAAGGATCTGTTCAAACCCTTCACGCGCCTTTCGACGGCGCTGGCCACGACGGAACGCAGCGTGGGACTGGGGCTGTCGATCACGAAACGCCTGATCGAAGCACACGGCGGAAAGATCGACGTGAACAGTGAGGTGGGCGTGGGATCCACCTTCACGATCAAGCTGCCGGCGTGAGGCAGGGCGTGAAGATTGCCTTGGGTGTGCGGGGAATGGGAAATAGGATGGGACCAATAGGACGAATGGGCCTGCGGACCCTGGGTGCCGTGGTTGCCTGCGGTTGCATTGCGGTTGTGCCCCGCGGCGCTGCCCTTGAAGTCCTATTCGTCCTATAGTCCTATTCGTCCTATTTGTCCTATTCGTCCTATCGTCCGCCCCACCTAGTGCACCCTCAGCAACGCCACCTTCGTTTCCGTCCCACTCTGCCCCATGCCTGACCCCGTGCCGCTGGCCTCGTAGCGCACGCGCACCAGGCGGTCGCCGTGGCGGGCAAAGTGCCAGCTTCGCTTTTCCTTGAACTCGCCGCGAAGGATCAGGAACGACGCCTTCATCGACAGGGTGCGTTCCGCCGCCAGCGGCACCGCGTCGTCGGCCAGCCAGAGCGTCATGCGGTTCTCGCTCTCCGTGACCTTCCCCATGCGGATCTCGCCGTTGGCCGATGGCCGGGGCGTGAGCTTCAGCACCACGACACGCACCGGCTTCCCCTGCCACGTGCCCCGCCCGTCCGAGAGCAGCTTCGCTCCGTCGAGCATCGAGAGCAGCGCTGGCCCCATGTCGAGGACCTCGGATGCATCGGTCGGCCCCACCTCATCGAGCGATCCGAGTGTCGGCGTCTGCGCTTTCGGATTCGCGAGCTGCGCTTTCTGCTCGGCGGCGATCTGATCGAGCACGTTGCGCGGCACGGTCACGCGGACGCCGTGCGTGTCGGAATCCAGCTCCACCGCGACGCCGCCGCGGAAGTTGGTGTTGGCGAAGCGGCCCTTCGACTCGCGGACGACCTTCACCTCATACGTGCCGCGGATCGGCTGCCGTCCCGTCATGCGGGTGAGGGCGGCGCGGATGTCGCCGAGCGCGTCGGCGTGGAGAACGGCGGGAATGAAAAAAATCAGCACCGCGGCGCGAATCGTCATTGTGGAAATTCCCAAAAGGTGTCAACGTTCTTTTTGCGACTATGTCTCAACTGGCGTTCCAACGGCTCGACACCCCGACGGAAACCGGCGAGCGGAAGTTACTGCTGATCGGGAACCCGAATGTCGGGAAATCTCTTCTCTTCGGCACGCTGACCAACCGCTACGTCACGGTTTCGAACTATCCCGGCACCACCGTGGAGCTGACGACCGCGAAGGCGACGGTTGCCGGTGCCCCCCGCATCGTCATCGATACGCCCGGAACGAACGGTTTGATTCCGCAGTCGGACGACGAGCGTGTGGCGCGCGATATCCTCATCGAATCCCCTAATGCGGATGTCGTGCAGGTCGGCGACATGAACAACCCGCGGCGGACGCTGCTGTTGTCGCTGCAGATCGCCGAGCATGGCGTTCCCTTCACCCTCTGCCTCAACATGAGCGACGAGGCAAAGGAGCGCGATAACGAGCTCGACCCCGCCGCCATCTCCGCCACGCTCGGCGTACCGGTCGTCGCCACCTCCGCGCTCCGCAAGTGGAACCTCGAGAAGCTCAAGCGCGCCGCCATCGAGCCGTCGCGCGCGAAGTTCCAGGTCACCTACCCCGCCGCGATCGAGCAGGGCGTCGCCGCCATCCTCGAAGTCCTCGGCGATCATCCGGTCGCCTCGCGCGGCGTCGCGCTCTCCATCCTCGCCGGCGACCAGACCCTCCGGCCGCACCTTCCGTCCGAATCGCTCGAACTGCTCGAGCGCATCCGCCACGACGTCGGCGTCGCACTCGCGCAGCCGGCCAGCGTCGTCATCGCCAACACCCGCGTCGCCGCCGTCGACCGCCTCCTCGGCTCCTCCGCGCAGACCGACGTGAAGGGCAACGGTTTCCGCGACTGGCTCGGCGTCATGACGATGCACCCACTCTGGGGCATCCCCTTCCTCCTCGGCGTCCTCTACCTGGCGTGGCTCTTCGTCGGCAACTTCGGCGCCGGGACCCTCGTCGACCTCCTCGAGACCAACGTCTTCAACGGCTTCCTCAACGTCTGGATCATCCGCGGGCTCGACGCCGTCACCAGCTTTCCCCACACGCACCTGCTCGAAGAGGGCGTCCTCGCCCCCGCCTACACCGTCAGCGGCCAACTCGGCGGAATGCAGCAGGTGGGGCGCTTCTTTCACGACCTCCTCGTCGGTCCGTACGGCGTCGTGACCATGGCGCTGACGTACGCCATCGCCATCGTCCTCCCCGTCGTCATCACGTTCTTCCTCTTCTTCGGCGTGCTCGAAGACTCGGGCTACCTGCCGCGCCTCGCGGTGATGCTCAACCGCATCTTCCGCAAGATGGGCCTCAACGGCAAAGCCGTCCTGCCGATGGTCCTCGGCCTCGGCTGCGACACGATGGCCACGCTGACGACGCGCATCCTCGAAACGAAGAAGGAAGCGACCATCGTCACGCTCCTCCTCGCCCTGGGCGTCCCCTGCTCCGCGCAGCTCGGCGTGATCATGGCGATGCTCGGGCCGCTCGCGCCCGGGGCGACGCTGCTGTGGCTCAGCGTCACCGTCGGCACGATCTTCTTCGTCGGCCTCCTCGCCTCGAAAGTCGTCCCCGGACAGGCCGGCGACTTCATCCTCGAGATCCCGCCGGTGCGCGTGCCGAAGCTCTCCAACATCGCGATCAAGGTCCTGGCGCGCACCGAGTGGTACCTGAAGGAAGCGGTGCCGCTCTTCATCGTCGGCACACTGCTGCTCTACCTCCTCGACACGCTCAACCTCCTGAAGCGCATCCAGGACTTCTTCTCCCCAGCCATCGTCGCGGGGCTCGGGCTGCCGGCCGAAGCGACGAACGCCTTCCTCATCGGCTTCCTCCGCCGCGACTACGGCGCCGCGGGGCTGTTCGCGATGCAGAAGGATGGGCTGCTCAACGGCGTGCAGACGGTCGTGGCGCTGACGACGATCACGCTGTTCATCCCCTGCATCGCCAACTTCCTCGTCATCCTCAAGGAGCGCGGGACGAAGGCCGGCATCATGATTGCCGTCTTCATCCTCGTCTACGCCTTCGGCATCGGCGCGGCCATGAACTACATGCTGCGCGCGTTTGGAGTGACGCTGTGATCTTCGAGTGCCCCCTCTGCAGCCTCGAGTTCGAAGACGCCATGTGCCATTCGGCATGTCCGATGGGCAAGGGCTGCGCGATGGTGCGCTGCCCCCGCTGCCAGTACGAATTTGTACAGGACGGCTCGGTCTCCGGCTGGTTCAAGAAGCTGTTCTCGAAGAAGCGCCGCCCGGAGCAGCATGCTTAGCGACATCGTTCGCCTCGTCGAGCTCCCGATCGGCGGCAGCGGCGTGGTGACGTCGATCTCCGCGACGTCGGAAGCGCGCCTCAACCGCCTGGCCGCCTACGGCATCGTCCCCGGCTCCACGGTGCGCCTGGTGGCCCGCCGCCCCAGCGTCGTGCTGGCCTGCGGCCACACCAGCATCGCCGTGGAAGATGAGATCGGCCGCGAAATCTACGTGCGTCCCGGCAAATAGGAGCTCACCTGGCGCGCAACTGCCGCAACGACAAAATGTGCAGCGTCAGCGCCAGCGGAATCAGAAACCCCGGCAGCCACACGTAGGGAAAGTACGCAATGAACGTGTTCGGCGGCTCGGTCATGAAGTAGCGGAACGGCGTCGGCGCGGAAAACAGCCCGTGCAAGACCACGTTGAGCAGCAGCGCCAGCCCCAGCACGTTGAACGCAATCCCGATGCGGCGGTGCCGCGCCGCGACGAGCGCCACCGGGATCGCCAGCACGCCCGTCAGCAGATCCCAGTTGCGGCCGTGGAGCGTCATCAACTCCGGCAGCAACCGCGCCTGCCACAGCACGTACAGCACCGCCTCCACGACGATGCGGAACGCTTGCGGCGCGATGAGCCACGACACCGGCAGCCGCTCCAGATAGCGCAGCCGGAACCCGACGAGGAACGCCGCCAGCAGCGACGGCACGATGGCCACCGCCATCCGCGGCGGCATTGAATCGAAGTCGAGAAAGTACGCCTCCGTCGCCAGCGTCGCCAGGAAGACGAGCCAGCCGAAGAGCAGCACCGCGACGACGATGAGCGTGCGCGTCGACCGCGTCAGCCGGACGACGCCGAGGAGCGTGAGCGCGGCCATGAGGGCGGTGAGGGCGAGGAAGATGATGCTGACCATTGGCGCACGCATCGTAGCGCGATACTCTCGCGCGCCGCATGACCGAGACGCCGTTCCTCACCTTCACCCGAGCCGACTGGTCCCGCCTCCGCGGCGAGACGCCGATGACCCTCTCGTCGAAGGATCTCGACGAGCTGAAAGGGATCGTCGAGACGCTGTCGGTCAACGAGGTCGAGGAGGTGTACCTCCCCCTCTCGCGCCTGCTCAACCTGCACATCGCCGCCGTGCAGGACCTGCATCGCGTCACCAGCCGGTTCGTCGGCTCGCTCGCGCCGCGCGTGCCGTACGTCATCGCCATCGCCGGCAGCGTCTCCGTCGGCAAGAGCACCACCTCACGCGTCCTGCGCACGCTCCTCGCGCGGTGGCCGGATCATCCGCGCGTCGGCCTCGTGACCACGGACGGCTTCCTCTACCCGAACCGCATCCTCGAAGAGCGCGGCCTCATGCACCGCAAAGGCTTTCCCGAGTCGTACGACCGCCAGCGGCTGATCCGCTTCGTGGCCGACCTCAAGTCCGGCTCCTCACCACTGCGCGTGCCGGTCTACTCCCACCTGCAGTACGACATCGTGCCGGACGAGGAGCTCGTCATCGACGCTCCCGACATCGTCATCCTCGAAGGGCTGAACGTGCTGCAGAGCGGCACCGAGCACACGCTCTTCGTCTCCGACTTTGTCGATTTCTCCATCTACGTCGACGCCGCTGAAGAAGACCTGGAGACCTGGTTCCTCGCCCGCTTCCGCCACCTCCGCGAGACCGCCTTCCGCGACCCGCAGTCGTTCTTCCGCGCCTACGCCGAGCTGGGGGAAGAGGATGCCGTCGCCAAAGCACGCGACATCTGGCGCCGCATCAACCTGGCCAACCTCCGCGAGAACATCCTGCCCACGCGCGAACGCGCCCGGCTGGTGCTGGAAAAAGGCGCCGGCCACGCGATCAACCGCGTGCTGATGCGCAGGCTGTAGGCCGGGGGGAAGATGGGACCTATGGAGAAAGGACCCATGGGACTCGCCCAACCGTCAGGAAGATTCCGTGATGGATTGGCTTCAGCAGCCGCGGTTCGCTATCCTGCTGAGATGACAGTACAGGTCGACCTTCCGGATGAACTGGCGGCCCGGATCGACGAAGTCGCCGACGATCGCGCCGCCTTCGTCACCGAAGCCGTACGCCGCCTGCTCCGCGAATCGCCGGATGGACAGCGATACGATGAAGTCGCGCGCATCGATGCGATCGCCGACGAGTTGAACCGCGAAGCCGAGGATGTCCTGGAGTATCAGGTCATCCGGTGAGACGCGGCGAGCTATATCGGGTGCGGCATCCGTCGGGCGGCGACCCGAAGAAGTCGCGAGTGTTCGTGATCGTCGGCCGACAGGCAGTGATCGACTCCCGTTTCTGGAGCGTCACCTGCGCACCCGTCTACTCCGCGCGGCATGGCCTCTCCTCCCAGGTGAACGTCGGCCTCGAAGAAGGACTGAAACACGACAGCGCCATCCACTGTGACGAGTTGGTCAGCCTTCCGAAGAGCGTACTCACGGACTACGTGGGAAGTCTGTCTACGGGCAAAATCACGGAACTCAACCGCGCCCTGACCATCGCGCTGGCACTGCACGAATAGTCCGACGAAGTCGGCCGTGTTGTTCGTCCGATTCGTCCTATTCCGGTTTCTCCAGCGCCGCACGGTCCCATCCACCGCTAACCGCGGCCGCGTCATACGTGGAATCCAGAAAGTCCATCAGCGCCCCATCCGGTGACTCCGCCGTGCGCACCTTTTCGTACGGCAGCACGAATTCGCGCAGGTCGTTGCTGTAGAACGCGCCCGCCGGACGCACGGGGAACGCCCCGTAGCCCGCGGGTTCGGGGTACGCGTACGAGTAATACGCCGGCTCGTCGATCGCGCCGCCGCCGGGCCACCAGCCGGCGCTCGACACCTCGTGCGAGTATGCCTCGGTCGTGATCACGTCCGCCACGCCGGGCGCGCCGGGATGCCGCGGCGCGGTGCGGCCGGAGAAGCGTGTCACCGCGAGGTCGAACGAGCCCCAGAAGAAATGCACCGGGCTGCACTTGCCGATGAACTTCGAGCGGAACTGCTGGAGCACGCGCTCCGAATGCCGCAGCACGTGCCAGAAGCGATGCACCGCCTCGGCGTCGTACGAGGCGTGGTGCGTGTCTTCCTCGAACGGCGTCGTGTCCTCGACCTCCACCGGCGTCGTGTAGATCTTCACCTCGAGGCCGAGCGCGAGCAGCGCGTCCATCACCTCGCGGTAAAACTCGGCCACGCTCTTCGGCGTCAGCGCGATCGTGCGCACGCCGCCGTCGCTCGTCGCGATGTCGAGCTTGTGCGCGAGGAAGTCGAAGTCGATGTGGAACGTGCGCGGGCCGCACGGAATCGGCGACGTGGTGAGCCCCCGCGTGGAGACGTACAGCGGCACGTGCCACCAGTGATTCACCTTCGGCGACAGCGTCATGCGGATCTTGCCGGCGAGCTGCGTCCAGCGGTGCAGCGTCAGCAGCGTCGGTTTCCAGTCATCCAGCGGCAGCGAGGGCCAGTGCTCGTGTTGGGTCATTTCTTCTCCACGCGGAACGACTGCCGGAGGAAGTCGGGCCAGCACTGCTCACGATACTCCGCGATCGAGGCAATGACACCGCGCCAGAAGCGGATCGCCGCCTCGTTGCGCGGCAGTTCATACAATTCCCACACGCCGTCGAACGCCGCGAAGACCGCTTTCGCCGCGCGCGTGCCGATGCCGCTGCGCCGATGGGCGCGCAGGATGAAAAACTCCGACAGCCGCTGATCGCAGTCGGACGAGCGCCACGGATACGGCTTCCGCCCCACGAGCGCAAAGCCGACGCGCACGCCTTCCTCGCAGATCACCAGCGGGTACGCCCCCGCTTCGCTGAACCACGACGGCAGATAGTCGGGCTCCCATTCGCCGCGGTCGTTGAGGACGTACATGTCGCGGCTATATTCGGAGAGGTCGTGCAGGTAGAGCGGATAGACGTTGCGCAGCCACGCCGCATCGACTTCCGATTCGCGGGCATTCACCAGCTCGATCGTCATGCGGTTTCCATACTGTCACGGGACCAAACGTCACGAACAGGCCCTGCGCGTCCTACCCCGCGATCGAGACGCCCAGCAGCCTCCCCACGCCGAACGTCAGCGCCGCCGCCACCAGCCCGAACAGCACCTGCCGCGAGCCCGACACCAGCACCGGCCGCCCGGTGAACAACGTGATCGCGCCGCCCACCGTGAACAGCGCCGCGGCACTGCCGGCCACGCTCAGCCACACCGCCGTCATCCCCGACGTGAAGACGAACGGCAGCACCGGCACGATCGCGCCGGCGGAGAACAGCAGGAACGACGTGAACGCCGCCACCCACGCCGAGCCCCCCAGCTCCTCGGGGTCGATGCCGAGCTCCTCGCGCGCCATCGTCTCGATGGCGTTGTCGTGATTGCTCATCACGCTCTTCGCGAACTCGCGCGCACGCACTTCGTCGAGGCCGCGCGCCTGGTAGATCAGCGCGAGCTCCTCTTCCTCCTCCTCCGGCATGTTCTCGATCTCTTCCGACTCGGTCTCGAGTTGATGCAGGTAGAGCTCGCGCGAGCTCTGCACGCTGAGCCATTCGCCCAACGCCATCGACCCGGCGCCGGCAAGCAACCCCGCCAGCCCCGTGACGAGGATCGCCCGGCCGCTCATCTCCGCCCCGGCCACGCCCATGACGAGGCTGAGGTTCGATACGAGGCCGTCGTTCGCGCCGAGGACTGCCGCGCGGAGGGCGTTGCCTCCGGCGGTGCGATGGCGCCCTTCGAGACGCGCCACCTCACTGCCGGCGAAGCCGCCGCGCATCGACGTCATCATCTCGATCACGCGCGAGTGCGAGCGTTCCTCGCCGTGAAAATCGCGCGCGTCGGACTGCTTCGCGTACTTGTTGCTGTCCGCCTGTTCGAGCGTCTGCACCGACGGGAGCACGGCGTTCGTCCCGAACCGACGGGCCAGAAAGCCGAGGGTACGCGTCCGCCAGGAGGGAGCGAAGTTCGGCAGCGTCTCGCCTGACTCCTCCAGCTTCTTCCGCCAGCGGTCGGCGTGGCGCCGCTCCACATCCGCCAGCCGGCGGTACACCTCCGCCAGCCGCGTGTCTTTCTCCGCGGCGGCGAGCGAGTCGTAGAGCGCGGCGCCATTCAGCTCGTCGACGAGGTTGTCGCGCAGGCGCGCCAGTTCTTTCTTGTTCATTTGATGTACTGCCAGAGGTGGCCGACGACTTCCATGGGGATCTCGTCGTCGCGGATGATGCCGCGCGCCACCGCTTCGGCGACCGCGACGTCCAGGTTCGGGTTGAACTTGTACTCCTTCGCCAGCTTCCGCTCCACCTCGACGCTCGCCCGGCGCAGCTTCTCCAGGTTCCCGTTCCAGTCGCCGAAGCCCTCGTGCAACTGCCGCGTGGCCGTGGCCAGTTCCCGCTCGTAGGCGAGCGAGGCCATACTGCGCAGGGCGCGCTTCACCGCCGGCGGCAGGTCGGAGTACACGCCTCAAGGATAGCAATTGAGAATTGAGGAATTGAGAATTGAGAATGGCTGGCGCCCGATTCAGCTCTTCATCTCACTTTCCCTGCCGTTCGTCACACGCCACGGCATGGTCGTCACATGTAACGGTCATCGCGCGCGGGGGCGGATAGGATCGGGGCGCCATGGGAGCCCAAGCGATTCGTTCCTGTTCGACCTGCGGCTTACGCCAAGCCGTGATTTTCGAAGCTGATACGCCGTTCTGTGGAGGCTGCTACTTCGTGCGAATGGCTGAGCGCGATTCGCGCAAACGCCGCACGACGCTGCTGGCCGCCAGCACGTTCATGCGCCGAAGCCTGCGCACGAAGATCCGGCGCCGGCGTCACGCATAGCCGCGAGAGCCTGGTGGGATCCCACGGGCCGGCGGGGTCCTAGTCGTCCTCTAGGTCCTATAGGTCCTATTGGTCCCATTCGTCCCATCGTCTCCTACCCTGTCCGCGTCAGCGCCAGCATGGTCACGTCGTCCGTGGCCGGCGCTTCTCCCATGAAGTCGTGGACATACGCGTCGATCGTCTCCAGCAGGTTCGGCGCCTCGGTGCCGTGGAACGTGCGCAGCATCTCCGCGACCGGCTCCAGCCCCAGTTGCACCTCGTCCACGTCTTCCGCTTCCGTGACCCCGTCGGTGAACAGGACCAGCGAATCGCCTGCTTCGAGCGTGACGCGCTGGGTGTGGTACTTCGCCTGTGGGAAGAGGCCGACGATGATGTCGGTCTCGCCGAGGGTGTCGACGCTGTCGCGGCGGATGACGAGCGGCGGGACGTGCCCCGCGTTCGTGAACTCCACCACGCCCGTCGCCGGGTCGAGCAGCCCGGCGAACAGCGTGACGAACTTCGTCGGCCCCGTCTTCGGCGCCAGCGTCACGTTGAGCTGCTGGACGAGCTCGGCCGGCGTGGGATCGGTGCGCGTGAAGATCTCGAACGCCGTGGCCATGCTCGTCATGACGAGCGCCGCCGTGATCCCTTTGCCGCTGACGTCCGCGATGACGAAGTAGATCTTCCCGTTTGGCCGGGTGATGACGTCGTAGTAATCGCCGCTCACGGTGCGCACCGGCTTGTTCGTCCCGGCGAAGACGTAGCCGTCGATCGACGGCAGCACGGTCGGGAGCAGGCGGCTCTGGATCGTGTAGGCGGTGCGCAGCTCCTCATCGAGGCGCTGCTTGGCCATCGCTTCCTCGCGGTGGCGCGTCGACTCGAGCTTCACCGCGGCGAAGCGCGCGATCTGCGCGATGAGGCGCACGTCTTCATGGGCGATCGCGCCGTACGAGGCAAGGAAATCGAGGTAGAGCACGCCGACCACCGTATCCCCGGCGAGGAGCGGCGCACACACCGCGGAGCGGATCTGCTGCGCAATGATCGACTCCGCGCGCGCCAGCCGCTCGTCCTGCGAGGTGTCCACGAACGAGACGACGCTGCGCCCTTCGACCACTTCACGCAGCAGCGTCTTGCTGATGATGAGATCGCCCGTGTCGCCGGCCTGGCTGCGGCGCACGTGCACGTCGGTGAACGACTGATGGTCGCGGCCGAGCAGCGAGAGCGCGACGCGCGAGGGGCGGAGCACCTCCATCACCCGCTCGAGGATGAAGTCGAAGAGCTCGTTCATCGGCCGCTCCTCGATGAACTGCATGGCCAGCGACGCGAGCACGCTGATGCGCTGCGTGTCGCCCACCGCGTCGTGCACGGGGATGGCGATGCTCTTCTCATGAAACGTGTGGTCCAGCGCGAGCATGCGCGCGCTCGAATCGTCCTTCGGCTGGAAGACGACTTCGGTATCTCCCAGGACGATGTGGTCGCCGGGGCGGAGCGGGGAGCGGTCGGCGACGCGGACGCCGTTCAGCATCGTCCCGTTCGCGCTGCCGCAGTCGCGCAGGACCCACTGCCCCTCGTCGAGGGCGATCTCGGCGTGCATGCGCGAGAGATAACGGTCGCGAATCGGCACCGTGCATTCGTTGGCGCGGCCGAGCGTGATGACCGGCTGCGGCGGCAACGTCAGATGCACCGGAGCAGCATTCGTCAGGATGACGGTGAGCTTGAGCGGGGGCAGCTCGCTGGACACGGTGCGCGGATTGTACCGATACTGCCGGGTCCATGCGCCGCTGGATTCCACCGCTCGTCTGGGCCGCCATGATCCTGGCGGCGTCCTCCGACGCCTTCGCCGCGCGCGAGACCGGCGGCCTGCTGCACCGCCTCTTCGGCGACCTGCCGTACTTCGCCGAGCTGCACTTCCTCCTCCGCAAAGCCGGCCACCTCGCCGCCTACGGCCTCCTCGCCGCCCTCACCTGGCGCGCCGACCGCCGCGTCCCCGTCGCCCTCGGCTTCGCCCTGATGATCGCCATGGTCGACGAGTGGCACCAGTCGACCATCCCGTCGCGCACCGGAACAGGATGGGATGTGCTGCTGGATGTAGTGGGAGCGGCGATCGCGGTGGGGGTGATGCGATGGTGGAGATTGGGGAGCGAGGAAAGCAGAAGGCTGAAGGTAGAACCGTGAACGCAGAACGCAGAACGCAGAACGCAGAATGGAGAAACCCGGAGAGAGGGGTGAATTAAGAATTTCGAATTTCGAATTAAGAATTTCGAGTCTGACGCAGAACGCCGAATGAGCGCAGCCCAATTCGAAATTCGAACTTCGAAATTCTTAATTCACCACAAGAGAGCGTCCCCACCCCATTTCCACGTTCTGCGTTCTGCGTTCTGCGTTCTACGTTCTACATTCATGTTCTACCTTCTGCCTTCCCCCCCTCTCCCATCCCTGACTCATGGTCAAACCGACCATGAGTCAGCCACGGCGGGGAAATGGTCAGGCCGGCTCGGCACTCCGGTCTGCGGGAACGCACCGCGCAGCGTGACACGCCACAGACCACGTCGGCGTGCAAAAGTGGACGCGATTGTTTGCCCGATCGTGCAAAATCGGGAAATGCCGGGCAGCCATCTCCGCTTGCCCATTCGATAAGGAGCCTTTTGCATGATGAAACTGCGGTCGATGATCGCCACGGTCCTTCTCCTGGTGGCGAGCGCGGCGGCTGCCCAGAAGCAGCCGATCACGCACGAAGCGATGTTCCTCATGAAGCGCGTCGGCGCGCCGGTCCTCAGCCCGGACGGCAAGTGGGTCGTCTTCTCCGTGACCGAGCCCGCGTACGACGAAAAAGAGAATGTCAACGACCTCTGGGTCGTCCCCTCCGACGGCAGCGCGAAACCGCGCAAGATCACGTCGAACAAGGCCGGCGAAGGTGGCCCGGCGTGGTCGCCGGACAGCCGGCGCATCGCCTTCTCCGCGAAGCGTGACGGTGATGAGCAGAATCAGATCTACATCCTCGATCTGATCGGCGGCGGCGAAGCGCAGCGCGTCACGAACCTCTCCACCGGCGCGTACAGCCCGCAGTTCCGGCCCGACGGGAAGGCGCTGCTCTTCGTCAGCACCGTCTACCCGGGCGCGCTCGACGACGAGGCGAACAAGAAGGCGGCGAAGGAAGAGAAGGAGCGCAAGTACAAGGTCCGCGCGTACGACTCCTTCCCCATCCGCAACTGGGACCGCTGGCTCGACGAGAAGCAGGCGCACCTCTTCGTGCAGCCACTGGAGACCGGCGCGAAGGCGAAAGACCTGCTCGCCGGTACGCAGCTCGTGGCGGCGCCGGGGTTCGGCGGCACCGGTGGCGGTGAAGGACGCGAGTCCATCAGCGGCGACTGGTCGCCGGACGGGCAGTCCGTCGTCTTCGTCGCCACGACGGCGCGCAATACGGGGGCGTACTCCGAGGTGGGGTACGACCTGTACCGCGTTTCGACGAATGGCGGCGAGCCGCAGCGCATCGCCACGGCCGAAGGCGGCTACGGCGGCGCGGAGTTCAGCCCTGACGGAAAGACGCTCTACGCCAGCTTCAATCCGAACAACGGCAAGACGTACAACAACACGTATCTCGTGGCGTTCGACTGGCCGTCGATGCAGAACCGCCGCCGCGTGACGAACGCCTCGTTCGACCGCTCGGTCGGCGGCTGGGTGCTGTCGAACGACGGCAGGACGATCTACTTCACCGCGGAAGACTCGGGGCTGGAGAAGATCTACACCGTCCCCGCCGCGGGCGGCGAGGTGAAGCTGTTGATGGCTCCGGAGCGCGGCGTCTACACCGACCTGCGCAGCGCCGACGACGCGCCGGTGCTCGTCGGGCGCTGGGGCTCGTCGATCGATCCGCAGGAGATCGTGCGCATTGACCCCGTGACGAAGACGCACCGCCGTCTGACCGAGTTCACCGTCGCCGACGCGGCGAAGCTCGACTGGCAGGCGCCGCAGCACTTCTGGTTCACCTCGAAGCGCGGCCGGAAGATCCACAACATGATCGTCCTGCCGGCGAACTTCGATGCGTCGAAGAAGTACCCGCTGTTCGTCCTGATCCACGGCGGCGCGCACAACATGTGGCGCGACCAGATCTCCCTCCGCTGGAACTATCACCTCCTGGCGAAGCCGGGCTACGTCATGCTGATGACGAACTACACCGGCTCCACGGGCTTCGGCGAGCAGTTCGCGCAGGCGATCATGGGCGATCCGCTGCGCGGGCCGGCCGATGAGCTGAACGAAGCGGCCGACGAGGCCATCAAACGCTACCCGTTCATCGACGCCTCGCGCCAGGTCGCCGGCGGCGCCAGCTACGGCGGGCATCTCGCGAACGCGCTGCAGGCGTGGGGCAACGGCCGCTACAAGGCGCTGATCTCGCACGCGGGGCTCATCAACCTGGAGACGCAGTGGGGCACCTCCGACACGATCTTCGGCCGCGAGCTCGCCGCCGGCGGTCCGGTGTGGGAGCAGGGCGCCGTCTGGCGCGAGCAGAACCCCATCCGCTTCGCCGCGAACTTCAAGACGCCGGTGCTCGTCACCGTCGGCGAGAAGGACTTCCGCGTCCCGCTGAACAACACGCTCGAGTACTGGTCGGTGCTCCAGCGCCTCAAGGTGCCGAGCCGCCTCCTCGTTTTCCCTGAAGAGAACCACTGGATTCTGAACGGCGAGAACTCGCGCATCTACTACAAAGAGGTGCACGACTGGATCGCAAAATGGATCAACTCATGAAGACGCTCTTCCTCGCCGCCGCGATCGCGCTGACTTCGGTCAGCGCCTTCGCGGCGGAAGCCGTCCCCTTCATCGCCGACGACTACGCCAAGGCACGGGAGCTCGCGGCGAAGCGCAACGTGCCGATCTTCGTCGAGGCCTGGGCCCCGTGGTGACACACCTGCCGCTCGATGAAGGCTTACGTCTACACGGACAAGAGCCTCGAGCGGTACGCCGGACGGTTCGTCTGGCTCAGCATCAACACGGAACAGGCGAAGAACGCCGCGTTCCTGGAGAAGTACCCGATCCCCGCGCTGCCGACGCTGCTCGTGCTCGACGCGAAGACGGAGAAGGTGACGCTGCGCTACGTCGGCGGCGCCACCGTGACGCAGCTCCGCAAGCTGCTCGATGACTCGCTGAAGAGCGGCCGCACCGACGCCGACACGCTCCTGTCCGAGGCGGATCGTCTCGCGTCGGCAGGGAAGACGGCGGAGGCGGCGGCGAAGTACGAGGCCGCGATCAAAGCCGCTCCCACGAAGTGGGCACGCTTCGGCCGCGCCTCGGAATCGCTGCTGTTCGCGCTCTCCGGTGAGCCGGAGCGCTGCTCCGCGATGGCGATGCAGCTCTACCCCCGCGTCAAAGGCACCGTCTCCGGCGCCAACGTCGCCGCCATCGGCCTCGGCTGCGCCACCGGGTTGAAAGATGCGACCGTCGTCACCACGCTGGAGCAGGCGACACGCGCGGCGCTCGACGACCCGAAGGTCGACATCTCCGCCGACGACCGCTCCGGCCTCTACATCGCGCTGATCGGCGCACGCGAGTACGCGAAAGACGACGCGGGCACGAAGGCGCTGAAAGAGGAGTGGGTGCGCTTCCTCGAAGCGTCCGCGACCTCGGCCAAGAGCGCGGAGCAACGCGCCGTCTACGACTCCCACCGTTTGTCGGCCTACCTCGACCTCGGCACCCCGGAAAAGGCGCTGCCGATGCTCGAACAATCGGAGCGCGACTTCCCCGACGACTACAACCCCCCGGCGCGTCTGGCCGCCGCGCTGCGCGCGCTCAAACGCTACGACGAAGCGCTGGCCGCCTCCGACCGCGCCATGGCCCGCGTCTACGGACCGCGCAAGCTGACGGTGATGAGCACACGCGCCGACATCTACGCCGACAAGGGCGACAAAGCAGGCGCCCGCAAGACGCTGACCGAGGCGATTGCGTACGCCAAAGCGCTACCCCCGCACCAGCGCAGCGAACGGCGGACCGCGCAGTTGCAGAAGAAGCTGGAAGGGCTCGCGGAGTGATCTTGGGGAGATCAGACTTCTTCATCCGTGATGAAGAAGTCTGGTCTCAGAATGAGGACTTCTTCACCGCCGCATGAAGAAGTCTGGTCTCAGCATGAAGAATTCTTCACACCGGATGAAGAAGTCCGCACTCAGCATGAAGAATTCTTCACCGCCGATGAAGAAATCCACCCGATTTTTGAAGAATTCTTCGTCCGCGATGAAGAATTCTTCGTCCGCGATGAAGAATTCGACAGATTTTTGAAGAATTCTTCACTCGCGATGAAGAAATCTTCACTATTTTGAAGAATTCTTCATCTTTGATGCGTGAAGTAAGGCGCCGGTTGCGCTACGCCAGGCTCGCCAGCAACGCCGCGCTGCGTCCCTGCAGCCCGTCGGTGTCGACGTGGTGGCTTGCTTGGGACGCGCGGTGCTTCTGTTCTATGGGTCCTGTCTATCCCATAGGTCCCATCCGTCCTATCGTGTCCCCTACCTTCTGGCCGACCGCCGCCTGCCCGACGCCGGCGTCACCTCGGCGGCTTCACTGCTGATGCTGCCGCAGCCGTTTTCCACGCGCACCCAGAACTGTGTGGTGGCGCTGATGGGGGCCGTCAGCAGGATGGGGGAACTGGTGCCCACCGGCCGCGTGAAGTCGAAGACCGGCCCTTCGTACCAGCGGTAAACCAGCGACGTGCCGGTCGCGCCAACGCTCAGCATCGTGGTGGTCCCGGGCACGACGGCCGTGTCCTCCGGTTGCGCGCTGATGACGGGCGCCACGCAGTTCGGCACCACGCGTACCTGCACCGGCTCACTGTCGGCGAAGCCGCACAGGTTCGTGGCGCGCAGCCAGAATGTCGATGCCGCAAACAAGGGTGGTGTGGACACCGTGTTGCCGAGGCCGATCGGCTGGGAGATGTCGCCGGCGGCTCCCTGGTACCACTGCAGCGTCAGCGGCGCGGTGCCGGTCAGCGTCGCGGCCAGCGTGGCGCTCTCGCCGGTGACGACGTCGCCGCCGGCCGGCTGCACGAGGATGCGCGGCGTGAAGCATGGGAGCACCGTGATGGTGATGGTCTGCGTCGACGCGTTCGCGCCGCAGGGATTCGTGATGTACGCCCAATAGCTCGTGGTCGTCGCCGGCTTCACTTCGATCGCCGCGCCGGTGCCGGTCGGCGTCGAGCGGTCGCCGCTCGAGCCGCGGTACCACTGGATGGTGATCGCACCGCCGCTCGCGGCGACGGTTAGCGGGATCGTCGCGCCTTCGACGATCGTGGAGTCGAACGTCTGCGCGTCGATGCGCACGGCCGGGCAGCCGGCCACGGTGATGGAGGCGGTCTCACTGTCCGCGGGCGTGCCGCAGCCGTTGCTGACGCGCACCCAGTAGTTCGTCGTGGTCGCCGGTTGCACGCTGATGACCGCGCCGGTGGAGAGCGGATTGCGCGTGTCGCCGCGCGAGCCGATGTACCACTGGTACGTCAGCGGCGCGTCGCCGGTGGCCGTGACGGAGAGCGTCACCGGCTCGGAGCGCGCGAGCGAGACGGACTGCGGCTGCGCCGTGATGGCCGGCGCCGCGCACTGCGGCCCCGCGCCATACACCGCGCTGATCGCTTCGAGGTCCCACGACTGCAGGTTGGAGCCCTGCGTGTCGGCGTCGAAATCGACGCTCGACGCCATGATCGCGGTGAACGACTGCGTGCCGCCGAACGGCGGCTCGTCGGAATGGCGCAGGCCGAGGGTGTGCCCGAGCTCGTGCGTCACGACGTGGTCGAAGCCGAGACCGGCGACGCCGGGAAGCGGCAACCCGTTCTGGATCACGAGATCTGCTTCGAGGATTGTGTAGAAGCGCTCTCCGGCGAAGGTGTGCGTCGAGTTGCCGAACCACGCGCCGCCGACGGCGAGCGTACCGCCGAGGGCCGGGTTGAACGCGCCGGGAATCTCGTTGCTCGGATCGTTGAACTGGATCGAGTGGACGCCGTCGCCCGCGATGAACGCGCTGTTGCGCGTGGTCGTCCCGCCGTAGCCGTAGACGATGTTGGACGAGGCGTCGTTGGTCCACGCGGCGATGCCGAGTTGCACCGAGGTGAGACCGCCGCCCGCCGCATTCGGCTGCGAGCCGTTGCTGAGGAAGGTCACACCAGAGGGGAAGCGGTTCCAGCGGATGCCGAACGTGCCGCCGGCAGCCGACTGCTGCATGAGGTAGCTCGCGGCGGTGGCGGCTTCGGTCGCGGGGACGAAGCGCCGCGCGTCGCGTGCGATGTAATCAATGGTGGAGCGCTCGCCACGCGCGGTGGCGCGGACGAAGTCGAGGAACGCCCCCGCCGCGCGGCGCGGCTCGACGTGCGCCTTCCCGTCGACGCTCCAGCCGCACACTTCCTTGCGCAGCGCGAGCTGCTGTTCGAGGCGGAAGACGCCAACGACGAGATCGCGCGCCGTCCACGCACCGCGCGCGTCCTTGTCGAGCATCAGCAGCACGCGCTCCCCGGCGGCATAGCGGGGACTGCCGGCGATGGCCAGGCCGACGCCGTCGACAAAGCCACCGGGCGCGACGACCTCGATCGACCCCCGCGGCGTGCCTTTGATGGTCTCGGCGATGTGCATCACCGTGACGGTTTCGATCCGCCCGGCCGCAGACCAGCGCGAGTGCGACTCCCCGGCGGTCGCCACGACGATGGCAGGCGAAGTGGTGACCAGCGCTTCGTCGGAAGGGACGATGAACGTGGCGGCGTGGGCGGCGGTGGCAAACAGAAAAGCAAAAAGGATCAGGGAACGATGCATTGGACTGATGTGCATTATCGCAGGGCCGGCCGCGAACGATGGGACGGATAGGACATATAGGACAGATAGGACGGATAGGACGGATAGGACATCCCATAGGTCCTATACGTCCTATCGGTCCTATTCGTCCTATCGTTCCCCCATGGCAGAATCGCGGCGGTGCCGATCGCGCTGATCATCCCCGCCCTGGACGAGGAACACGCTATCGGCGCGCTGCTTGGACAAATCGATCGGACGCTGGTGCGCGATGTCCTGCTTGGTGACAACGGCAGCCGCGATGCCACCGCGGACGTGGCGCGCGCCGGCGGAGCCACGGTCATCCACGTCGCGGAGCGCGGCTACGGCGCCGCGTGTGCCGGGGCGCTGACGCTGCTGGCCGAAGACGTCGACATCGTGGTTTTCATGGACGCCGATGGTTCCGACGATCCGGCAGAGATGCGCGCACTGCTGGCGCCGATCATGGAGGACCGCGCCGACCTGGTCATCGGCGCCCGCACCCGCGTCGAGCGCGGCGCATTGACTCCGCAACAGCGGTTCGGCAACTGGCTGGCCACGCGCCTGATCCACTTCATCTACGGGCACCACTACACCGACCTGGGGCCGTTCCGCGCCATCCGCCGCGATCTCCTCGACCGCATCGCCATGCGTGACCGCCGCTACGGCTGGACCGTGGAGATGCAGCTGCGCGCGCTACAACTGGGCGCCCGCGTGGCGGAAGTGCCGGTGAGCTATCGCCGCCGTGTCGGCAAGTCCAAGATCAGCGGCACGGTGACAGGGGTCATCAAGGCAGGGTGGTGGATTGTCTACACGATCGTGAAGTACAGCCGGGGTAAAGCCCGATAGGACGAATAGGACAGATAGGACGGATAGGACCTATGGGACGTCCTATCCGTCCTATTCGTCCCATCTGCCCTCCGCCCCATCCCCCCTCTCCCCGGCAAACCTTCCGCAACCCTGGTTGACATCGCCGGGCATCGACCCAACAATCCCCCTCCTCATGACGGCCCCCTCCCCCACGATGCTCAGCGCCACCGCCGTTGCGGAGTCGCTGGTGCCGCAGCTTGCCGCGGCGGAGCCGAAGCACGACCGGGAAGGTGTGCTCGCCGAGGACAACCTCCGGCTCCTGACGGAGGCCGGCCTCCTCACCCTCAACATCCCCCGCGAGCACGGCGGCCTCGGCGAGCGCCTCAGCGGCACGATCGAGACGCTGCGCATCCTCGCGCAGGGCTCGCCTTCGACCGCGCTGATGCTGGCGATGCATACCTCCACGCTGTCGCACTACCTCCTCGACGCGGTGGACGAAGAGCAGCGCGCCTGGGCCTATCGCGAGGCGGTGAACGGCAAACTTTTCGGCGTGGCCAATTCCGAGGCCGGCGCCGGCGGGAACGTCAAGCATTCGCGGGCCGAGGTGCGTGACGGGCGCGTGTTCGGGGCGAAGAGCTTCTGCTCCATGGGGACGCGCGCCGACTACTTCATGTTCGCCGCGCGCGATCCGCAGGGCGTCGTCGACTACTGGCTCGTGGCGAACGAGAACGTCTCGGTCGACACGCCGTGGAACGCGGTGGGGATGCGCAGCAGCGAAAGCGTCTCGCTGAAGTTCGACGGCGCGCCGGTCGTCGGCCCTCTCGCCCACCCCGGCCTGCTCGAGGGAGTGAACAACCGCCACTGGGCCACGCTCTCCTTCACAGCGATCTTCACCGGCATCGCCGAGTCGCTGCTGGCCGAGGTGTCGAAACAGAAGAGCGGGATCCTCCAGGCGACGAACGCCGTCGACCTGCACCTCACGTTGCAGGCGTGCCGCGCATTCCTGCGGCATTGCGTGGAGACGGAGCCGGCGGTGACGGACGACGCGTACCGGAAGCTCGTCCGCGACTGCAAGCTCTACGTCACCCGCTCCCTCGCCCGCGAAGCCTCGGCCGTCTGGGTCGCCCAGGGCGGCTCGTCGTATCGGTTCGATTCGTCCGTCTCGCGCAAACTGCGCGACCTGATGGCCGGCCCCGCGCTGCGTCCCCCCGTCGGCGTCAGCTTCGACGAGCTGTGGGACGAACTGGCGCGGTAGTGCGGCGCGCGTTGTCCGTTGTCCGTTGTCCGTTTTCCGTGCCGCGTGGGACGAACGGCGGCTTCGCACGAACGGACAACGGACAACGGACAACGGACAACACGTAGAACAAAAAAGCCGCCTTTCGGCGGCTTCACTTGCGTTGCGAATAATGGGTCCGGCTAGGATCGACGCTTTACACGGCTAGTGGCGGCCGTGTCTGGTAAGTCGTGGGAGATCGAGAGAGAGAGATTCGCAGGCCCCGCGACTTTGCTGTTGTCAGATCCAAGTTCCCGCTCGGAGAGCTGCCAACCCTGACCAGACCCGAGGAGCACTATACCGCATGCTTTACGCGGCGTCCACCCTTCCGGAAGTCATGACGCTGAAAAGTTACCTTTGTTCACGTTCTCTTCACGAGCTTCCGGCCGAAGTACACCGCGCCGGCGACGCCGACCGCGACCGTCACCACCGTGAGCACGCGCGTCCCGGTGCTGTAGATGTTGGGATAGCGGAAGAGATTGAGCGTGAGGATGCCGCTGACGACGAGGAAGAGTGCGATACGGAGCGCGTAGAGGATGGGCTGCGGCCGTTTCGCGCGGATCGTGTCGCTCCACATGATCCAGAGCATCACCGTCATCGCGGCGATGGCCATCCCGGGCGGCGTCATCATCATTTCAGCGTCTCGTACTCCTCGGGCTTGTAGCCGAAGACGGCTTTTCCCTTCGTGAGGACGAGCGGGCGCTTCATGAGGTTCGGCTCCTCCATCATCAGGTCGATGGCCTGCTTCTTCGTCATCTTCGTCACGTCGAGATTGCGCTCCTTGTAAGCGGGGCTGCGCATGTTCACGAAGTCCTCGAGGTGCTCTTCGTCGATGAGACGCTCGAGGAGCTCGCGCGACGGCGGCTGTTTGGCGAGGTCAAATTTCACGAGCTCGATTCCGCGACCTTCCAGGTCTGCGACTGCCTTGCGGCAGCTCGTTCAACTGGGCTTGAGATAGATGTCGGCTTTCTTCGTCATTTCTTTTTCACCCACCAGGCATTGGGATCGGCCTTCGCGGCCGGAGGAGGAGCTTGCGTAGCGTGTTTGGGGGCGAGGTCGGCGATCATCTTCTGCACGTCGGGCGTGCAACTGCCGCCGCACTGGCCGAGGGTGGCGGTGGTGCGGGTGGCGACCTGGGCCAGCGTCCAGGCCCCTTCGCGGATCGCTTTTTCGATCGTGCGGTATTTGATGTTGTTGCAGCGGCAGACGGTCTTCAGACCGCGGATGGCCGGATGCAACGTTTCATCGGAGTCGGAATCAGACATGACGGACGGGACTAACACGAGGGGACACGCGCTACTTCCGGCCGATCCGGCCGGCGATGGGCGTCTGCTTCGGCCGCCCGACCTTCGGCTTCGGCCGCGCCGGGCTGGCCGGGGCGGCGGCACCCGGCAGCGAGAGCTTCGGCAGCCTGCGCGAAAGAGACAGACTCGATTGCGCGGTGCGAGGTTTGCCGATGACCGGTTTCCGCATTGCCGAATCGTAGCGCAGTCGGCTAGAATGCGCCTCCCTCGCGGCGAGGAATATTGTTCGCCGGGCCGCGTTAGGGTTCGTGCCAAAAGCGTGGGGCTGTAGCTCAGTTGGGAGAGCGCCTGAATGGCATTCAGGAGGTCATCGGTTCGATCCCGTTCAGCTCCACCAACTCACGCAATTCTCTGACGGCGGCCGCGAGGCCGCCGTTGCCTTCTGGGGGCAACCGGACGGCTGCGCGCCGCGCAGGGATGCGCCCACCGAATGAGACAGCGTCACCGCGGCCGCCGTCCCGGGAGTGCGCCCTCAAGCTTCGAGCTGCGCAACCAGCGTTTCCGGGAAGCCGTACCAGCGCTGCGACGGCCGCCGCCCCGCGAAACACTCGTCCATCGCCGCCATCAGTTCGGGCGCGGAGAACGGTTTTGCGAACACGGCGCAGACATCGAGGCGTTGCGCCACCGACAGCACGCTCATGCTGTCGACGTACGACGTCATGACGATCATGCAGGGGCGCCACTCGGGACAATGCCGTTCGATGTACTCGAGGAACATCACTTTCTCCCCGCCGGCGTGAACCGTGACCGGCGCTCCGACGACGACGCAACTGAAGTACTCGCGCTCCATCGCTTCGACGGCCCCGTTGCCGTCCAGGACGAGCACCACCTCGTGGCCGGCGCGACGCATGATCGCCGCCACCAGGTTGCGGATCTCCTCGTACGGCTCGAGGAGCAGCACGCGGCCCATCTCACGTTCCCCGTGTTCCGCCGTCCGAATCGCCGCTGGGTTTCGCATGACAGGATGAACTGCAAGAATCATGCAATTCGATGGTGTACCATGGACATCGGCAGTACCCTCACGCGCGCGCAGGCGGCGGGCCGATCCATGGTCTGCCATCGGCGTGCTAGCATGCGGCAAGACCATGCGTGGGGGATCCACCGGAGTGCCTAACGACCAGAACCTCAGCGAAGCCCACTCGGTGCTCAATTCGTTCCGGTCTCTCGTCAAATCGCTTCGCCTCGCCGATCGAGCCGGCCTGAAAGAACATGGCCTCGGCGCGTCGCAGCTCTACGTCCTGCACGAGCTGAAACGCGAATCGCCCCTCTCCGTCACCGTGCTCGCCCAGCGGACGGCCACCGACCAGAGCACCGTCTCCGTCGTCGTCGCCAAGCTGATCGAGAAGGGATTCGTCACGCGCGAGCGCTCCGAGGACGACGCGCGGCGTCTGGACCTCACGCTCACCGCGAAAGGACACCTTCTCCTCAAGCGCCTGCCGCCGCCGATCCAGTGGGCCATCATCGAGGGCGTGCAGCGGCTGCCCCGTGCCCGCGCAAGAGTGCTCGCCGAGTCTCTCCAGGAGATCTGCGACGTCCTCGGAATCTCCGACGCCCACCCTCCGATGCTGATGGACGAAGAGAGCAGTCCGGCACCGGCGCGGAAACGCGGCGCAAAGCGAACGGCGGCTTCCGCGAAGCGCGCGAAATCGCGCCGCTGACCCGGGCCGCCGCGGAGCAGCCCGCCATCCCTTGGTAGACCACGCGTCATCGCCGCTGCTCCGTTGACATTCACATACCGTCCTCCATAGATTGCCGCGGTGAGCGAAAACGGCTGGCGCGACGGACTGGGACGGCACCTCGGGCTGGATGCGGCGCAGAGATTCGAGATCTACCGCAGCGTCGCCGCGTCCGCTACGCTCCGCGATGCCACGTACTGGGCAGAGATCCTCTTCTCAGCCGGAATCGCCACGCTCGGCCTCACCCTCGGCAGCCCGGCAGTCATCATCGGCGCGATGCTCATCTCGCCGCTGATGGGCCCGATCCTCTCCGCGGGCCTCGCTCTCGCCGCCGGCGACTTCGTCCTCGCCATCCGTGCCGTCATGGCGGTGACGATGAGCAGTCTGGCCGCCGTGGCGTTCTCCACCGCGCTCGTCGTGCTGCTGCCGTTCCGCGAGATGACCGCCGAGATCGCCGCGCGGACCCAGCCGAATACCCTCGACCTGATCGTCGCGCTCTTCTCCGGCGCCGTCGGCGCGCTGGCGGTATCGAAGAACCTGCGCGGCGTGGCCACCTCGCTCCCCGGAGTGGCCATCGCCGTGGCCCTGATGCCGCCGCTCTGCGTGACCGGCTATGGAATCGGCCTGCTCGTGACGGTGGATCGGGTGCAGGGATTGAGCGTCCTCCGCGGCGGGGCGCTGCTGTTCGTGACGAACCTCGTGGCCATCACGTTCGCCTCCATGCTCGTGTTTCTCGCACTGCACGTCGACGGCGAGGACGTGCGCGAGCGCGTACGCAGCGCACCCGACCTCCCCGATCCCACCGTGCTGCCCCCGCGGCTCGCGCGCGTCGGCAGCCTTCCGGCCCGCCTGCTGATGGTCGCGGTGATGGTGGCGATCGTCTTCGTACCGCTGAAGCGGTCGTTCGACGCGCTGGTCAAGGAGATCCGCGCGCGCCAGGAGCTGAACGCCGTACAGAAGGAGGCGCTCGCGGCGTGGGAGGAGTTGTTCGGCACGACTGCCGGAGGCCAGCCGCGCTCCTACATCGACCGCTTCGACGCGACGGAACGTGAAGGAAGGCTGATGCTGTCGGTGCGCGTCTTCACGACGGAGAGCGTGAGCGAGGGCGAACGGCAGGCCTACGTGCAACGCGTGGCCCGCAAGCTCGGCCGGCAATCGGAATCGCTCGACCTCTCGCTCGTCGAGATCCCGACGTCGCAGTACAGAGTGGCGACCGGGAAGACCGATGCGAAGCCTGCCCCGCCACCGCCGACACTCGGACAGCGCCTCACGGCAATGGCGGAGGAGACGCGACGTACCGCGAAGACGATTCCGCTTCCGCCGGGGGTGACGATGCTCAGCGCGGACGTGACGCTCGCCGCGGACACGCCGGCGATCACCCTCGCCTACCTGGCGCCGGAGCCCCTCTCCGCCGACGCCGGAGCGCTGGTCGCGCGGAGCGCGCGCGAGCGGCTCGACCTTGCGGGCGCCGACGTTCGCTTTGCGTGGCTTCCGAGCCGCGCGACGATCGGACCGCTGCCGGCGGACGGCGCGCTCCCCGCGCCCGCGCGCACTGCACTCGCCCTCATGGCCGAGGCCCTCAAACGCGACGCCACGCTGCAGGTGATCCTGCAGACAAATGCTGCCGGCGCGGAGCGGTACTCCGGTGCCGTCGCGGCGGCACTGCAGGCGCTCGGGACTCCGGCGGCACGGATCCGAACTGCCGTATCGGAGTCCGTTGCGGCGCGCACGGTCGAGGTCTCGGTCGGCGTCACGCGCGCGGCCGGATGAACCAGCGCGGCGGGCGCGGTCCAGCATCGAAGCGCCGCCGCCCACCACGTCCAGGCGGGTTCCACCCGAGAGCATCGCCGCCACGCCGGCGGAGGCACCTGCAGGCGCAGCCGCGGCGGCCATCACCGCACGATACCGCGGATGAGGCTCGACGATCAGAATGGGTGGGCTCATTGCCGTGTTGCGTGGAAAGTATGGTATTCCATGCAATCCGCGGCGCGCCGCGGGATTCAAACGCCCGGAGGTTTGATGCGGTTGCGTGATCTGACGTTCGACAACGACCCGCGGTCGGTGGTGGCGGCCCTGGCCACGGTGGCCGTCCTGCTGCTGATCGTGGCAGCGATCCGGTCGCTCGTCCGCAGACGGTTCGCCCGCGCGGCGCAGACGGACACGGAGCTCGATGACTGGGCGCTCGATCTCGCGCGGCGGACGAGCCTGCCGCTCCTGTTCATTCCGCTGCTCGCCGCCGCCTCCAGCGGCTTGACGCTGCCACCACGACTCGGACCGGGGCTGCAGACTCTCGGCCGTCTCGCGCTCATCGCGCAGCTCGCGTTCTGGATCGCCGGCCTCATCGAGCTCGCCTGGCGCCGCTACGGCCGTACGCGCATCGAAATGGATCGCGCCGCCGTCACGACCGTGCACGCGTTCCGGATCGCGTCGCTGGTGGCGCTCTGGACCATTGCCGTGCTGGCGGCCGTCGACAATCTCGGCTTCGACGTCACGGCGCTCGTGGCCGGCCTCGGCATCGGGGGCGTAGCCATCGCCCTCGCCACGCAGAGCATCCTCGGCGACCTCTTCGCGTCCCTCTCCATCGTCGTCGACAAGCCGTTCGTCGTGGGCGACTTCATTCGCGTCGGCGACGACCTCGGCGCCGTCGAGCGCATCGGTCTCAAAACCACGCGAGTCCGCTCCCTCAGCGGCGAGCAGCTCATCTTCGGCAACGCCGACCTGCTCAAGAGCCGCATCCGCAACTACCACCGAATGGACGAGCGCCGCGTGCTCTTCCGCATCGGCGTCGTCTACCAGACCTCCGCCGCAACGCTGCGCCAGATCCCGAAGCTCGTCCGCGGCATCATCGAAGCACAGCCGTCCACGCGCATCGACCGCGCCCACTTTGCGGAGTTCGGCCCGTCGGAGTACGTGTTCGAGTTCGTCTACTACGTCCTGTCGCCCGACTACAACGTCTACATGGACGTGCAGGAAAGCATCAACAACGCGATCGTCAGCGCGTTCGAGGAGCGCGGGATCGAGTTCGCATACCCGACGCGTACGATCTTCCTCGCGAATCCTCCGTCGGACGCGCGCGTGAATGCGCCCACGGCCGGCTGACGGGCGCGGCCTGCATGGAGCTCACGCGACGAACCCGAAGCGGTGTCGCATGGGTCCCATTCGTCCTATGGGTCCGTCGCCGTCGCCGTCGTGGCCGTGGTCGCCGACGCCGGCGTGTCGGTTCGGACCGTCTCCGTCGGAAGCGTCCGGCTCCTGACGGTGGCGGCCGTGTCATCCACGTCGCTGATCTGATCGATGCTGATCTGCTGCTCCTCGGCGACGCAGGCTACGAGGGCGGCACCTGCCAGGAGCAGCACGGCCACGCTGACGATGAATGACTTCTTCACACTCTCCTCCTCCTGCCTGGGATCACGGCGTGCAATGCGGGCGGCACTTACATGGTTTACCATGAATGACATCATGATACTAGCTTTCGGTACGGGAAAGCTGGTATACCATCTGCTCGACAGGAAGCCGTGACGTTCGACGCGTGTCGATGAGTCACTCGAATCAACCGTGTCCCACGTCATCACTGAACCGCTCCGCCAGTTCCTGCTGCAGAGGCTCGCCTCCGTGGAGCAGGTCGAGATCGTCCTGCTGCTGAGGCGCGACCCGTCGCGCTCGTGGACCGCGTCCGAGGTCGCGGCCGCGGTCGGCAGTCCGCCGGAGTCGGCCGCGATGCGGCTGTTCCTCCTCGCTTCCGCCGGGCTGATCCTCTTCGAGCCCAGCGGCATGCCTCGCTATCGCTATGCCGCCACCGGCGACGCCACGGACCAACTCCTCGCGGAGCTCGCCGAGGTCTATGCGGAGCACCGCGAGGAGGTCGCCGGACTCGTCGAAACGCCGGCGCCCCCCGATCCGGTCCGCACCTTTGCCGACGCTTTCAAGCTCAAGAGGTGAGAACGAGATGTTCGCGAACCTGGTCTACATTCTCTGCGCCGCCACCAGCACCGTCTGCGCGCTCCTGCTCTATCGCGGCTACCGCTCGTCGCATGTGCGCCTCCTCTTCTGGAGCTGTCTCTGCTTCGTCGGACTGGCCCTGAACAACGTCCTGCTGATCGTCGACGTACGGGTGGTGCCGGGGACGGATCTTTCGACCTGGCGCCTGCTGCCGGCCGTCGCCGGCGTGGCAGCGCTCCTCTACGGCCTGATCTGGGAGACGCGATGACGGCTCTTCTGTCGGGCATCCTGATCGCCGCGTATTCGATGGTCGCGCTGTTCTTTCTGCGGTTCTGGGTCACGTCCCGGGAGCGTCTCTTCGTCCTCTTCGCCGCCGCGTTCGCAATGCTGGCACTGCAGCGGCTGGCGCTCTCGCTCACGGCCGAGACCATGGAGAATCAGACGTTCTTCTACCTCTTCCGCCTGGCGGCGTTCGTCGTCATCGTGTTCGCGATCGTCGACAAGAACCGGCGATAGAGCCACGCGGGGCGGCAGTGCCGCGCTTGAGCAGTGCCGCGCTTCAGACGATCAGCCGCTTCCGCATCGCGTACAGCACGATCTCCGCGGTGCTGTGCAGGTTGAGCTTCTGCATCAGGTTCGCACGGTGCGTCTCCACCGTCGACACGCCCACTTCGAGCTGGGCCGCCACTTCCTTGTTCGACCGTCCTTCCGCGAGCAGATGCAGCACTTCTTTCTCGCGGTCCGTGAGGAGGTCGTACGAGTCCGTGAGTCCGCGCGCCTGCAACTGCTGCATGTACTCCTCGGCCAGCACGTCGCTCACGGCAGGGCTGAAGAACGACTTCCCCGCCGCCACCGCGCGCAGCGCCGGAAGCAGGTCTTCGTCCGTCGAGTCCTTGAGCAGATAGGCGCGGGCGCCCGCGTGAATCGACCGCATGACGTACGACTCGTCGAGGTACATGCTGAGCATGATCGCGCGCGGCGGCGGCTGCATCTTCTGCGTGCGCGCGGCCACGTCGATCCCGTTCAGCTTCGGCATCGCCACGTCGAGGATCAGCAGATCGGGACGATGCTCCTCGCACAGACGCAGCGCCTCGAGTCCATCGGCGGCTTCGGCGACCACCTCCACGGAGGCCTCCGTCTCCAGGAGCGACCGCATCCCGCGGCGGACGATGGAATGGTCATCAGCTAACAGCACGCGCAAGTTGAGCCTCCTGAATCGGTGTCGGTACGGGAATCGATACGTGGAGCGCGGTGCCTCCCGGCTGCCGCCGCCCTACCTGAAACGCTCCATGAAGCTCGCGAACGCGCTCTTCGATGCCGATCAGCCCCATCCCGTGGGTCCGCTTCACATCGATGCCGACGCCGTCGTCCGCGACCGAGAGCTCGATCGTGTTCTGCTCGTAGTGGACGCTGACCTCGATGCGGCCGGCCTGCGCATGACGCGCACAGTTCGTCAGCGCCTCCTGGACGATGCGATACACGCACGTCCGGTACTGGTCCGGCAAGGCGTCGAGCTCGCCGGCGAGCGTGAGCTCCACCTGCATCCCGAAGCGGCGGCGGAAATCGCGGATGTGCCACTCGAGCGCCGGCTGCAGACCGAAGTCGTCGAGCATGCTCGGACGCAGTCCCATCACGAGATCGCGAACCGAGCGAAGGATCGTGTCGAGCAGGCGCTTCGCCTCGGCGATGGCGTGCCCCAATTGGGCGTCGGAGCCGCCGCGCGCGCGGTCCGCGCGGCCGATCTCCAGCCGCAGCGCGGTCAACATCTGCCCGACGTGGTCGTGCAGCTCGCGCGTGACCTTCTTCCGCTCTTCTTCCTGCGCCGCGACCAGCTGCTGCGAGAGCTGCCGCATCTCGCGCTCCGCTCCTTCGGCGTGGACGCGCTGGCGCTCCGCGCGGCGCTCCAGCGCCCGCAGGCGGAGCACGGCGATCAGAGCGACGACGAGGCCGAGGAGCAGCGTGCGCAGCAGCCGCGCGTGCAGGTCTTCGCGGAACAGCACCAGCCGGCGCGACACCTCCGCCCGCTGCCGCGCGAGACTCGCGCTGTTGAGCTGCTCGATGTCGTTCGCGATCGTCAGCACCGCCTCGCGGCGCGGCAGCACCTCGCGCCGGAGAAAGCGTCCGCTGCGCATCATCTTTTCGTAGGTCGACCAGGCGAAGAGCGGTTCCATCGCCTGCCAGTAGTCCTCCAGCCGCTCGTCGAGATGCGCCATCCGAGGCGCCGCCTCGGCCGGCAGCAGACCGCGAAGCTCGCGGACCGTGGTGCCGTGACTCTGACGCAATTGCTTGAGGCGCTGGCGGTACTCCGGGGCCTCCTCCTGGTCGGTATCCATGAGGTAGTCACGGATGTAGATGCCGGAGAGGTGCACGTCGCCGCGGAGGCGCCGCAGCTTGTTCTCGACTTCGCGGTGATGACTGTTCAGCTCGTCCAGCTGCGCGTAAATCTCCTCGGCCTTGCGCGAAGTGGTGGCGACGGAGGTGTAGATCAGCAGCAGCAGCCCCGCCAGCGCCGCGGCGGCGACGGGCCACGTCGTCCGGAAGTAACGCCTCCGCCATGCCTCGAGGAATCGCATCAGGAGTCCACAACGCGCGGAATCAGATCATCACTTCCGCACGCACGAGGCGAAAGAGCTCGAGAAAGGAGCCGACGACCGTCACGCCCGGCGGCGGCTCGCGCTCGCTGCTCGCCACGAACACGCCCCGGCCACGTTCCGCCGCGAAACGCAGCGCACCGAAATCGGTGACGTCGTCCCCGGCGTACACGACGCGGCCCGCACCGACGGCGCGCGTCAGCCACCGCAGCGCTTCCTCTTTCCCGGCGCCCGCGCAGCGCGCTTCGACGACACACCGCCCTTCGATGAGATGGAGCGCGTGCTCCCTCGCCCAGTCGCGAAAGGCATTCGCCACCGGCTCGTCATACGGCACGCCGCGCCAATGCAGCGCCACGCCGTGTTTCTTCTGCTCCAGCCGCAGGCCGCCGGCGGCGATCGCCTCCCTCAGTTCCGGCGGAACCGCCGCCGTCAGAGGCGGCGTATCGCGCACCAGCAACCCGCCGGGCGCGCGGACCTCGAGCCCGTGCGACGCGATCATGTACGCACCCGGAACGTTGACGCGGAGCGAAAGATCGTCCGCATCGCGTCCCGAGACGACGGCCACGACCACGCCTTCCATCTGCGTCGTCTCCGCCAGCAGCACCGCGGCGGCGCGGTCGATGCGCACGTCCGCCGGATCGGCGCAGATCGGCGCGAGCGTGCCGTCGAAATCGAATGCGAGCAGCGTCGTGCTGCCCGTCATACGACCGCCGCCTCCCGCGCGCTCACTCCCGCGGCAGCGGGACGCTGCGGCCAGAACCGCGCTCCCTGCAGCCGGACGTCCTGCATGTCGGTGAGCAGCCTTTCGGACCAGTCGTAGATGGTGCTGGAGGCGATCTGTGCCCGCATCGTCTGCATCCTCGCCTTGCGCTCCGCCAGCGGCATCGCCGTCGCGCGGAGGATCGCCTCGGCCACCTGCTCGACGTCGTACGGATTCACGAGCAATGCGCCGTCGAGCTCCTTCGCGGCGCCGGCGAATACGCTCAGCACGAGCGCTCCGTCGCCGTCGTTGCACGCGGCCACGTACTCCTTGGCCACGAGGTTCATCCCGTCGTGCAGCGGCGTGACGACGGCGCTGTCCGCCATCGCGTAGTACGCGCGCACTTCGTCCGGCGAGAACGTGCGCATCTGCAGCACGATCGGCTTCCACGCGTCCGTTCCGAAGCGCGCGTTCACGCGCTCCACCGCCTCGGCCAGATCGTCCGCGAGTTGCTGGTACCTGCGGATCCGCGTCCGCGTCGGCGACGCTAGCTGCACGAAGACGTAGCGGCCGCGCAGCGACGGATTCTCCTGCAGCAGCGTCTCCACCGCGGCCACGCGCTCGAGCAGCCCTTTCGTGTAGTCGGCGCGATCCACGCCGACGCTCACGTGTACGTCCGCCGGGATCCCGAGCGCGCTCCGCAACGCGGCGCCCGACGCACGCGAGGCGGCCGGATACGGCCATTCCACGCTGATCGGATAGGGGCGTACGAGCGTGCGATGCCCACCGCTCGTCACCGACATCTCATCGAAGTCGACGCGGCATTCGAGGTAGCGCTGCGCCGCTTCGAGAAAATTGAGACAGTACTGCCGCGTGTGGAAGCCGAGAATGCCGGCGCCGAGCATCCCCTCGAGGAGCGTCTCCTTCCACGGGCAGATTCCCACCACCTCGGAGCTCGGCCACGGGATGTGCCAGAAGAGGCTCGTCACGACGTGCGGCGCCTGTTCGCGCACGAGCTTCGGGACGAGCGCGAAGTGATAGTCCTGAATCAGCAGCATGCCTCCGGCGGACGATTCTTCGGCGGCGGCGCGCGCGAACGTCTCGTTCACCGTCTGGTACGCGGTCCAGTCGGCCGCGCGGAACGAAGGCTGGGTGTGGGCCATGTGGCAAAGCGGCCAAAGTCCCTCGTTGGCAAAGCCGGAGTAGTAGCGCTCGTACTCCTCCTCGCCGATCCACATCCGGCGCAGCGTGTACTCCGGCGCTGCCGGCGGTACGGCCAGACGGCCGAAGCGGTCGGCATGGACCCGGTCGGCCGAGCCGCCGCCGTACGCGATCCACGTCCCGCCGCAGGCACGCAGGATCGGCTCGATCCCGGTCACGAGCCCGCTGGCCGGGCGCTGCACGACCACTTCGCCATCGCGGCCGTACTCGTGTGCATACGGCTCGCGGTTGGCGATGACGACGAGGCCACCGCTGGGGATCGCGGCGGCGGCGAACGCGCTCAAGCGCTCCGCGCCCGTCTGCGGCGCCGCATCCTCATGCCGGAGGTGCTCGACAGCATCGCGCATGTCGCGGACCAGGAGCCGAAGCCCGGCCGGCACGGGCGCATCATCGACCTCATGCGCGCGGATCTGCCGCACGAGCGAGCGCGCGGCTTCCTCCGTGCGGCGGCTTCCGATCCGCGCGCCGGCCCGGGCGAGCAGCAACAGCGCCAGCAGCGCCAGCTCGGCACCGACGAACACCATCCCCAGCACGTGTTTTCGGCGTGCGTCGAGGAAGGTCCGGTCCTGCACGACGAGCAGCGTTTCCGCGCCGCTGACGGCGTGTGCCGTCACCACGACGTTGCGGTCTCCGAGGGCTCCTCGCGTCGACTTCCCGGCAGCCGCCGCCGCGGCGAGTGCCAGGCCCGACCGGCACCCGAGGCTGCGGCCGATGCCCGTCGCGGCCACGACCGAGCCGTTGCTGCACGCCACCAGGTGCGACGCATCCTCATTCGCCGCGAGCCGGTCGAGCGCCGCCTGCAGTGCCGCGGGAGCCGCATTGCGCGCGTGCGACTCCGCCGCGATGCCGATCAGGTGCGCGCGGTGATTCAGGTCGCGATCCGTCCAGCGGCGGAGCGCGGTGTCAAACAGGTCGTAGAGCAGGCCGAAGATCAGACCGGCACAGATCAGCGCGCCGGCGATCACGGCGATGCTGTCTCGCAGCCGCGCCGGACCAGCGAGGGCACGCCAGAACCGCGACCGCAAGGGGACTGCTGTACCTCTCCACATTCGGCTCTCCTTCTGCTGTTTCGGTAGCGTGGGGAGGCAGTGCTCGTCGACACCCGGCGATGGCTTCAGCGTCCCATGCCGCGGCGGCGAGAACCGCCGCCCACCCCACGGTACGTACCGTATTGCCGCGCCCGGGCGATGTACATCCGGTCGACAGGGGAGAGCGGCGACGCGATGGCGGGCTCGACGCGTGATCCCTGGAGGTCAGCGCCGGCGCGCGACGGCAGTCTCCCCCCTTTGCCCGATGGGAACCGTTCGCGGACGGCCCTACCGTGGCGCTTCATGCACACGCAGAAGAGCAAGGCGGTCCGCATTCGTCCGAAGAGTCCGTCCGTCCCCGCCGGAGCAGGCAGGCAGGTGGCCATCTTCACGGCCGTCGACGGGACGCTCCTCGACGCCGAGACGTTCGATCCCGGTGTCAACCGCGAAACGATCCGGCGGCTGAGCGCGGCCGGCATTCCGGTCATCCCCGTGTCGGTCATGACCCTGGATGAGCTGATGCCGCTCGCCGCCGAGCTCGGCCTGCAGCGCGCGATGGTGATCGAGGCAGGCAGCGCGATCGCGCGCTGGAGCGGCGACGGCTGGAACGTCGAGCCGTCCGGGCCGCCAGCCGAAACACTGCTCGACGTCGTGCGCGACATCGAGGACCGGTCGGGCGCGGATCTGCTGGTTTACTCGGCCTTGCCCGATTCCGATGCAGCACGGGTCTCCGGCCGCACCGGGGCGATGCTCGGCGCATCGCTGCGCCGCCGGTTCAACGAGCCGTTCCTGATCGAGAGCGGCAACTTCGACGACGTCGCCCGCGCCGCCGCCACGGCCGGCTTTTCCGTACGCCGCGGCCGCCGGTTTCTGCACCTCTGCCGCCAGTGCGACGAGGGAGAGGCGTTCACGCGGTTGCGTGACGAGCTCCACGCGGAGATCTCGATCGCCATCGGCGGCTCTTCGGTCGATGCCGAGTTCCTCAGCCGCGCCGACATCGCCATCATCGTTCCGAATCGCGACGGACGGCCGGACGAAGAGCTGCTGGCGAAGGTGCCGCACGCCCAGGTGGCGCCGGCTCCGGCGCCGGATGGATGGACCGCCGCCGTCGAGGAGGTGTGGCGGACGCTGCGCGAGGCAAAAACAGCCGGCGCACCGCGCATCGCTTGACACTCCGCGCAGAGAACGCGACGCCTTCGACGCGAAATCAGTAGAACAGCTCTGCCGTCGCGGCTGGAGGTTCTGCCAATTTGGCTGGACGCTCTGCCGTCGCGGCAAGCGTCTCTGCCGGCAACAGAAGAAAGGCCGGCGGCTTGCGCCGCCAGCCTCCCTCGCTGTGCTAATCGTTCAGGGTGCGGTCGAGCGTGAAGCGCTCGTTCGTGCCCATCGTGGCCGACGTCGCCGTCACGTTGCCGCCGAACGTCGGCGCGGTCAGGTAATGGCCGCTCGGCGCGCGCAGGTAGAACTGGTCGCCCGCGGCGATCAGCTCCGCCGTCTGTGTCACCTTGTGGATCGTGAAGATGGTGCCGCTGCCCGCCGTCGTGACGATCGTCGAGCCGCCGCCGTTCGTCGCCAGCCAGTGCTGACCGTTGACGTTCTTCACCAGCACGGTGTCGCCGTGGCGCAGGCTGCCGCCGTTGCCGTCGACGAGCGTCATGTTCGCCAGGCTGCCCGCGGTGCGCGAGGTGCCGCTGAGCGTGACCGTCGCGCCGTTGCCCGCCGTCGTCCAGTAGCTGCCGCGCTTGATGCCGCCCGGGTACGTCTCCATCCCTTCCATCGACGGCCGGACCGACGGCCCGGCGCCGGCGTAGTAGCTGCCGATGGAGAAGTAGAAGTGCTTGCGACCCAGGCCCCACGTCTTGTCCCAGTCGTTCGGACCGGTGAGGAAGATGTCGTTGAAGCGGTCGAACATGTAGCCGGTCGCGCCGCCGCGCGAGAACGCGAAGCGGTCGTAGAGCTGCTTCATCTTGAAGTTGTCCGCACGGTACGGCGTCGGCGTGCCGAGCGTTGACGGATGGTTGCCGGCGTAGAACTGCGTGTCGTAGCAGGGGTAGCCCGGGATCAAGGCGAAGTTGCCCGCGTCGAGGAGGTAGCAGCCGTTGTTCGAGAACTCGGCCGAATTCGTCCCCGTCGCCGCCGAGCGTGAGCTCGCCTCCGCGAACAGGTAGCCGATCATGCCGAGGCGGTCGGCGAGGAGCTCCGTCTTCGCGAAGGAGCGCTCCGCGACGTCGAGTCCGACGACCGCGCTGCCGAAGCTCGTCATCTGTCCGATGCCGTAGGCCAGCGACTGCTGCCCGTGGTTCAGCGTCACGAGCTCGCCCGTCGGCGGCACGGCGATGAGGTCCGCGTACGTGCCGTTGCAGACGCCGCGGTTCATCAGATCCTTCGGCGCGTTCGGATCGAACTTGCGGATGCAGGAGGTCTGCGGGTCCAGCATGTTCGACATCGCCGTGATGGCTTTCGCGCGGTGCGTGGTCCACTCCACGCGGCCGGTGTGGCGGAGGTACGCGGCGATCCACGCCTGGGCGGAGGCGTCCATCGCGTAGTCCTCGAGGCAGGTGTTGCCGGTCTGCCACTTGAAGCTGTCGAAGCCGCAGGTGACGTTGCCGTTGATGTCCCTCTGGCGGTCGAACTGGTAGTTCTTCGCCACGTCGCGAATCTTCGCGTCGAGCGACGGCGTCAACTGGTCGAAGGCGCCGATGAAGAGGCCCGCGGCCATGACGTACGTGACGGAACCGCCGGACAGCCACTTCTGCCATTCGGTAGCGGGCGTGTTCGAGAGCTTCGTCTCGAGCTTGATGCGCGCGGCGCCGGCGCAGCCCCACGGATCGCCGGCCGAGTCGTAGATGAAGGCGTAGTCATTCAAGTCGGAGGACTTGATGTCCCCGCGGACGAAGTCGGACGCGGCGTACGCGCGGCACGCGTAAGCCGAGGGGGCGGCGAACACGAGCGCGAGCGCACAGACGGACAGCACTAAGGTTGTGAACCGTTTCATGGGTCTCCTGTGATGGTAGGGATGTAAGGAGCTGCGTAACGCAGACGACGAATCGTTATTTCCGGAACTATGACGGCCGCGACTGATCCGCCTCTGTCCGCCGCTGCCACGCCAGCACCGCCGTGGCGGCCGCGATCAGCGCCAGTTGGTGAGTGACGCGTTCCCAACTGTGCTCCAGCTCCAGCGGGAGATGGACGTACGTCACCAGGTACGCGGCGGCGATCGCGGCAAGTTGCGCCAGCAGCACCGTGACCATGAAACGCTCGCGCCAGAGCGCGCGGCGGCCCGCGGCGATGAAGACCACGATCATGGCCAGCCAGAAGGCCGGCTTCTCGAGATAGCGCCACAGCTCCGGCATCCACTCACTCCATTGCGCGAGATGCGCCGCAATGCGCTCGAACGGATTGCCGCGGGCGCGCTCGGTCGGCAACTCGTGCAGCGCCCGGGCGAGCTGCCACGACCCCGCCAGCACGACCGCGGGCCACAGCAGCAACAGCCGCCGCCACAGACCGGCGACGACCATGCCGAGCACCACCGCCGCGAGCAGGGCCAGACCTTCGTTTTTCGTCCACGCGGCGCCGCCGAGGAGGAGGGCGCCGAGGAGAAAGTAATGGTCGCGGAGCCGGAGGAGCGCCGCGATGCCGAACGCAATCAGCGCTCCCTCGGCCAGCCCGATGCGGCCGGAGAACGCCACGAGTGTCAACGTCACCACGGCCGGGATGCGCTGGAAGAGCGGCAGCCGCCGGACGCTCGTGCCGTCGCACGCGATGACCGCGGCGGCGAGCCCGAACAGCGTGTTGAACGCGCCGATGAAGCGCTCCTCCCAGACGCCGCGAATGAGCGCATGGATGGCGTACCCGATCGGCAGCATCGGCGGATAGTCGCGGTTCGTGAAGCCGTGCTCCGGGTGCTCGAGGAAGGCCCAGTCAATGCCGCGATGCTCGAAGAAGACGTTCCCCTTCATCCCCCAGATGCCGAGAAAGTCCCACTCGGTGAGCGGGGCGATCGTGGCGAAAAGGGCATGCAGGATGGTGACCGCGGCAATGACCGAAAGTTCCACGCCGCCGAGGCCGGGTGACGGCGTCTTCCGTTGTCCGTTGTCCGTTGTCCGTGTTCCTCGGCGACGGACAACGAAGAACGGAAAACGGAGAACACCGAACGACAGCCCCGGCCCTGCGAACAACCATCCCCGCGACCACGGCACGCCACATTCCGACAGCACGCAGAACACCACCGCCTGCATCAGTGCGCCTACCAGAAAGGCCTCGGCGATCACCACAGATGCCGGGGCCTGACGATGCAGGCGGCCCACGATTCCCCATCCCGTGACGACGAACAGCAGCGCCGTGAGAAGGACGGCCGTCATCGGCGTGCGACGATCCCGCCGTGGAGCCGCGCCACTTCCCGGAACGGCGCGGGAACGCCGAGCGTCTCCGGCCAGACAGCGACGAGGTCGGCCTCGCCGGCGCGCTCCATCGCCTTCCCCGTCGCGCCGTTGATGGAGATGACCTGCCGCCCGGCGAGCACCTTGATCGCGTGAAAGTACACCGGAGCGCGCGCCGCGGAGAGCACGACCGCGACCGTCTCCCCTTTCGCCGTCATCCGCGGCAGTTCCGCCACGAAGCGCCGGTACGCCGGGTCCCACGGATCGACCTTCAGCCGCAGCGCCTGACGGTCGACGATGGCCGCCTCATAGTCCGCGACGCGCGCGCTGAGCGCCGCGACCACGAAGGCGCAGGCCACCACGACCGACCGGAGCATGCAGGTGTTACGCGCGCCGCCCAGGCAGCGTTGGGCCGATCCACCAGGTCCTGTTCGCCCTATGCGTCCCAATCCGTTTGCGCCCGCGTCCGCCGTGTGCTCTGATGCAACTCACTCGTTCAAACCCCGAAAATCGGAAAGAGGTGTTCCCCTGATGCGGCTGCGGACCGTCCTGGTTGCTGCTGTTCTCCTTGCGCTCGCAGTTCCCGCTGCCGCGCAGACGTTCGTGTTCGATCTCCGTGGGACGCAGGAAGTGCCACCGGTCGCCAGCGTGCATAGCGGCGGCTGCCATGGCCTCCTCGATCAGCCGGCGGCGACGTTCTCGCTGACGTGCGTGCACGACATCCCCAGCGCGACGCTGATGCACATCCACCGCGCGCCCGCCGGGGCGAACGGCGACGTCGTCTTCGACCTCGGCGATCCCTCGGTCAGCCCGGTCATGGCCACCTGGACCTCGATGACGCCGGCGAACATCGCCGACCTCCTCGCCGGCAACTTCTATCTCAACATCCACACGGCGGGCCGCCCGGCGGGAGAGATCCGCGGGCAGATCGTGCCGCGCAGCGTCGAATTCGTCGAGTTCTCCGCCGACGGCGCGCAGGTCGTGCCGCCGAACGGCTCGCCGTCGACGGCCAGTTGCACCGCCGGCCTCAACGCCGCCGCCACGGCGCTGGCCATCGACTGCACGCACAACGTCGCCGGCGCCGTCGCCGCGCATGTGCACGAAGCGCCGTCCGGCATCAACGGACCGGTCGTCTTCACCTTCCCCACCGCCACCTCGCCGCTGAGCGCGAACATGCCGATGACGCCGCGGCTCGTCGCCGATTTCGCCGCCACGTTTCTCTATCTCGACGTCCACACGCCGGAAGGGACCGAGGAAGAGCCGGGCGACGAGATCCGCGGCCAGATCGGTGTCCCGCCGGCCGGCACCGGCCTCGGCACGATCGTCATCGCCAAGGAGAGCGCCCCCGCCGGCGCCACGGGTTTCGGCTTCACCGAGACGATCACCAACGGCACGTTCAATCTGAATGACGGAGCCGCCGAGACCTTCACCAACGTCGCGCCCGGGACCTACACGGTCACGGAGAACGCGGCCGCCGGTTACACGCTCGCCGACCTGTCCTGCGAAGACGCCGACAGCACGACCGACGTGACCAGCCGCATGGCGACGATCCGCCTCGCGGCGGGAGAGCTCATCCGCTGCACGTTCCGCAACCTCGAGACGGCGCCGGCGGACACGCTCTTCGTCTTCCATCTCTCCGGCGACCAGGAAGTGCCGCCGCTCGTGACGCGGGACCGCGGCGGCTGCATGGGGCGCTTCGATGCGGCGGCGAGCGAGCTTTCGCTCGTCTGCGTGCACGACGTCGAGCTTCCCACGCTCATGCACATCCATCGCGGCGCGCCCGGGGCAACGGGCGACATCGTCTTCGACATGGGACTGCCCGACAGCCCCGTCATTGCGACGTGGAGCGGCATGACGCCCGCCGATGTCGCCGACCTCCTCGCCGGCGATCTCTACCTCAACATCCACACGGCGGGACGGCCCGCGGGCGCGATCCGCGGCCAGATCGTGACGCGCACCGTGGACACGATCGCCTTCACCGCGAACGGCTCGCAGGTCGTCCCTCCCGGTACGACTCCGGCGACGGCGAACTGCACGGCGGATCTCGACGCCCCGGCCACGGCGCTGGCCATCAACTGCGCGCACACCGTGCCGAATCCCGACGTCGCGCACGTGCACCTGGCGCCGCGCGGCGAGAACGGCCCGGTCGTCTTCACCTTCCCCTCCCCCGCCTCGCCGCTCAACGCGAACATGCCGCTGACGCCGCGCCTCGTCGCGGAGTACGCGGCGTACTTCCTCTATCTGGAAGTGCACGGACCGGAGCTCGGCGAAGAGACCACGCCCGACGTCATCCGCGGACAGCTCGCACCGCCGGTGGTCGAGACGACGACCGGCACGATCCGCATCCGCAAGGCCACCTCGCCCGCGGGAGGCAGCGGCTTCCCGTTCACGGAGACGATGACGCCGGGCAACTTCACGCTGGACGACACCGAAGAACAGGTCTTCATGGACGTGCCGGCCGGAACGTACACGATCACCGAGGGGACGGTGGCGGGATGGACGCTGACGGCGCTGGCGTGCAGTGACAGCGACAGCACCACCAACCCGGCAACGCGCACCGCGACGGTGCGGCTGCAGGCGGGTGAGAGCGTGACGTGCACGTTCACGAACCTGCAGAGCCTCGCCGCGCCCTCGCACTTCGTCTTCCACCTCTCGGGCGACCAGGAGGTGCCACCGACCGGCTCGAACGCGCGCGGCGGCTGCTACGGGCAGCTCGACGACACCGCCCGCACGCTATCGCTCGTCTGCACGCACGACGTGGTGGGAGCGACCGTCGCCCACATCCACCGTGCCCCCGCCGGCGCCAACGGCGACATCGCCTTCGATCTCGGCGATCCTTCCAGTCCGATCGTGGCGACGTGGAACATGACGCCGGCGGAACTGGCGGACCTCCTCGCCGGGAACTTCTACGTCAACATCCACGCGAGCGGCCGTCCCCTCGGCGAGATCCGCGGCCAGATGCTGCCGCGCACCGTCGACCGCTTCACCTTCGTGGCGAACGGCGCGCAGGAAATCCCGCCGACGCCTTCGCTCGCCACCGGCAACTGCCTCGCCAATCTCGCGGACGACGCCGCGTCGGTGCTCGTGCAGTGCACCCACAACGTGGCGAATCCGACGACGATCCACCTGCACGTCGCGCCGGCCGGGAGCGACGGACCGGTCGTCTACGACTTCCCGCTGGGGCCGTCGTTCGCCGGCGACGTACCGCTGTCGCCGCGCCTCGTCGCCGACTTTGCCGCCGGATTCCTCTACGTCAACATCCATGCGCCCGACTTCGAGGAAGGGGAAATCCGCGGCCAGCTCATCGGCCCCGCGGCCGCCGCGCCCGCCGCCGCGGAGATCCCCGCTTTGGGTGAATGGGCGTTGCTGCTGCTGAGTCTCGGCCTGGCGGCGATTGCGTGGATGCGGCTGAGGTGAGCGGCCGCCGAACGTGACATCGAGGGCCGAAGCGCGTATGGTGAAAGCACGTCGCCGGAACCTTCCATCGACCTTCAGTCCTTCTGAACTAAGTCAGAAACTCTGGACTCACCCCCCTTAGCTTCCCTTCCTCCTCGACGCGCGCTCACCTTGCGCGGCCACGGGAAGAATGCCGGTCCGTCCGGCAGGAGCTCTCATGAAAATCTACGTAGGAAATCTATCCAAGCAGGTCACCGATGCCCAGCTCAATGAGCTCGCCGTGCCGTACGGCACGCTCGTCTCGGTTGCCGTCGCGACGGAGAAGAACAGCGGCGACTCGAAGGGCTTCGGCTTCATCGAGTACAGCACGGAAGATGAAGCACGCGCGGCCATCACGGGTCTCGACGGCCGCGAGGTCAACGGCCAGCCGCTGAAGGTGAACGAAGCGCGTCCGCGCAAAGATCGCCCGACCGCGTAACCGAACCGCTCGGGAGGACGGCCGTCCCGGCCGCTCTCCCGTTCCACCCAGGGGAGAGCTTGCAGGACGACATGCAGATCACCATCGAAGACCGCGGCCACTCGTTCCGCGAACGCCTCCGCGAACGCCTCGACCGCGCCGCAGCACTGCGCTGCGACGAGCACGGCCAGCCCGTCACCGCCGTCACGATCTACGGCCGCGAAAACGGCTGGTTCGATTCCATGTGGACCACCTGCTGCGAACGCCTGCAGCAACAGGCCGCGGCCATCGTCAAAGAGCGCTGCTGAGCGGATCCACGGGACCGATGGGACGAATCGGCCCCCCTGGGACCTCTCGGCCGCTGGATCGTCGAATTGCTGTGCGCGGAAACATCACCGGCCCCTCGGGCGGCATGGCAATAAACCGCGGAGTGGCACGTCCGTGACTCCAGTGAGCATCGCAACCGTGGCTTCGCCGGAGGCCGCCGAGCGCGAGATCGAGCGTCTGCTCATCGGCGCCGGGCCTTTGATCGACCGCATCGTCACCCGCGCTGCGTCGGCGGGCAGCATCCGCTTCGATGACATGGAAGACGTCGCGGCCACGACGGCCCTCCGCCTGCTGCGCAAGCTGCGCCGGGTGTCGCTCGGCGAGGACGAGGCGGTGAGCGACCTCGAAAGCTACGTCGCCACACTGACGTACAACGTCATCAACGATCATCTCCGCCGCCGCTTCCCCGAGCGTGCGCGGCTGCGCAACCGCCTCCGCTACGCGTTGCTCAACGACCCGAAGCTCGCGCTGTGGCAGACGCCCGCCGGTCTCGCCTGCGGGCTGCGCACCTGGACCGGGCGGCAGGATGCAGCAGGAAGCGTGATGTTCGACACCGCGCGTGCCACGCCGCAGATGAGCCACCGGGAGCGGCCGGCCGTGGCGCTGGCGGCGATCTTTGCGGCGAGCGGCGAGCCGGTGACGTTCGATGCGCTCGTCGTCTTCACCGCGGCGCTGTGGCACATCGCCGACGTCACGCCGCCGGTCGAGGCGCCGCCGGCCGTCGAGCCGGCCGCGAGCAGCGCCGTGGAGCTGGAACGGCGCGAGTTCCTGCAGTCGCTCTGGCGCGAGATTCGCGAGCTGCGGCCGCTGCAGCGGAAGGCGCTGCTGCTCAACCTTCGCGATGCAGAGACCGCGAACGTGCTGTCGCTGCTGGTGCTGATCGGCATCGCCGCGTACGAAGACGTCGCCGCGGCGCTGGAGATGACGCCCGCGGAGCTGACGGCGATCTGGAACGAGCTGCCGCTCGACGATCTCAGCATCGCCACGCGCCTCCGCCTGACGCGGCAACAGGTGATCAATCTGCGGAGGGCGGCGCGCGAGCGTCTGGCCCGGCGGGTCATGCGATGAAAAACCGACCCCTGAGCAACGAACGATGAGCAACGAACCGTGAGCAACGAGCGATGACCAGCCGGAACCCGAGCGAAGAAGCCCTGCGGCGCGCCGCCGACGCCTTGCGGCGCGAGCTCGACGCCGCGGACGTCGACGAGCATCTCGACGCCGAGGAGTACCTGATCCCGTATGCGAACGGCACGCTGTCGGCTGATCGCAAGGAGATCGCCGACTCGCACGTCGACGACTGCGCGATGTGCCGCGCGGAGCTCGACGATCTGCTCGTCCTCCGCGACACGCCGCGAAGGCGCTTCGGCCGGTGGGTGCCGATTGCCGCGACCGCGGCCGCGGCGGCCGTGCTGATCGCCGTGGTGTTGCTGAGCGCGTACGAGCCCGAGGCTCCGCCGGCGCGATCGACGCCGGTTGCCGCGACGCGACCGAACCTTCCGCCGCCGGCTCCGGTCCGGGTGAGCATGAGGCCGGAGTGGGAGCAACTGGTCGCCGAGACGCTGCGCAGCGGCGAGCTCCCCTTCCCTGCCGGGATGGACTCGTTGCGCCCTCCTCGGGGCGACGTGCGCGGCTTCGAAGATGCGCCGCGGACGCGCCTCACGCCGGCGGGCGTGGTGATCCGGGAGACGCGTCCGCGCTTCACCTGGCCGGCCTCGAAGCACGATGCGTATGTCGTCTCCGTGTTCGACGGCGAGCGCGAGCTGGCGCGCAGTCCGGCGCTGACGAGCCACGAGTGGACGCCGCCGCACGACCTGCCGCGCGGCCGCACGCTCGTCTGGCAGGTGCGCGCCATGCGTGGTGAGGACATCGACATCCTCCCCGCCCCGCCCGAGCCGACGGCGGCGTTCCGGATCATCTCCGTGGAAGACCAGCACGCGCTGGATGAGGCGGCGCGCGTGCATCCGCAGGACACGCTGCTGCGCGCGGTGCTGCTGGCGAAGGCGGGATTGCGGGATGAGGCGCTGGCGGCGCTGGCGGAAGTGCCGGCGGAACGCGCCGGGCAGTTGCGGCGAAAGTACGGGGTTGGTGCGCCGTAGAGGGTAACGATAGGACCTATGGGACAGATAGGACGATACGGACCCATGGGCCACCCGCCCAAAACGTTGGTGCGCCGGGGCCGTCTTACTGGCGGCAGGTCGTCCTGCAGGGCAGCACGCACGGAAGTCACTGTGTGGGTTCTGGTCCCATCGGTCCTGTTCGTCCTCTCGGTTCTGCCGTTCGGCGCGGGTACACGTATCCTTTCCCCATGCGGCCAACCTGGGTGGTGTTTCTGGCGCTTGCGGTTACGTTGCCGTTGCGCGCCGCGGACGACGCGCTCGCGTTCACGCGCGTGCTGCAGCGGGATGCGATCGAAGCGCTGGCGCTGCTTCCCGCCGCGGCGCGGCGCGCGGTGCGCGATCAGATCGAGCGCTACGACTGCATCGAGGTCCGCCGCGCCGAAGCCACTGTCGTCGACGCCAACACCGTCCGCGTGGAGCTCGATGCCACCGGCGTCACCATCGGCGGACACCGCGTCGTCGAGACGCTGCCGCGGCTGTGGATCGTGCGCAAGGCGGAGGGGAAGACCGTCTCGGTCGTGCCGCTCGAGCGCGATGGCGCGCGGCGCGTGGCAGCGGCGGCGGACAGCGAACGGCCGCGGCTCGTGGCCGAGCTGCTGCGCGAGCCCGGGATCGATCGCGCGCGCCTGACGTGGGAGCTCGCGAACGAATCGACGGAAGGCGCGTACCCGCGGTGGCTCGCGGACGAGGCGCACCGCATGGCCATCGAGCTGGGCGATCCCGCGCTGCTGTCGTTCACGCTGCAGATGCTTTCGCTCCACATGCGCGACCCCGACATCGTCACGGACGCCTACGCCGCGGCGGCGGCCAGTGAAGACACCGACGCGCTCTGCGGCGCGCTCTTCAGTCTCGCGTTCAACGTCTGGCACAGCGGTGACCTGGAGCTCGCGACCCGCCTCTTCGCCGCTTCCGCCGATCTCACCCCGTGGCTGCGCGACCCGCGGAAGGGATTGATGGCGCTCTACATGGCGGGCCTGCTGCGACAGATCGCCGGCCGTCTGACCGAGGTGCTGGAGACCGCGCACGAACTGGAGGCGAGCTCCGTCCGCTATGGCTGGGAGGAAGGCCGCCTCAAGGCCGCGATGCAGCTCGGTCAGCTCTATAGCGCCGTGAAGGACAAAGACACATCGCAGCATTACTACCAGATGGTCCTCGCTTCCCCCGTGGCCGACGAGACGACGCGCATCTATGCGATCTTCAACACGGGCGTCTGGCAGCTGGAGACCGGCGATGTGGTGCAGGCGGAGCGCACGATGCGGCGTGCCATCGCCGAGGGCCGCGGCGCGATCCCTCGGCTCGCGCACGCCCACATGCGCAGCACGCTCGCGCAACTGCTCATGAACCACGGGCGGCTCGCGGAGGCCGAGCCGCTTCTCGTCCAGGCGGTGGCGGAGGTGAGCGCCGACGACGAGAAAGGGTTCGCATTCTCCGCCGCCGTCAACCTCGGCAACCTCCGGCTCCTCCAGGGCGACGCGCACGAGGCGCTCTGCCAGGCGCGCATGGCTGTCGCGGCGTCGGCCGAAAAGACGCTCAACCTGCAAGTGCACGAGCACGGGCCGGCGAAGCTGCTCGCGGCGCGCGCGCTGCGCAAGCTCGGGCGCGATGCGGAAGCGCTGGCCGAGCTCGACGACGCGCTGATGGCCATCGAGACGAAGCGCGCGGCGCTGTCGCTCGATCCGCTCACCAGCACCGCCTTCTTCCACAGGGAGACCGACACGTACGTCGAGCGCGTCGCCATCCACGCGCACGCGGGGCGTGCCGAGGAGGCGCTCGCGGCGGCGGAGCGCATGAAGGCGCGGGTGCTGAACGACCTCGTGCACATGAAGTCCAACGATCCGCGGCTGGCGATGACGGATGAGGAGCGCGCCCGCGAGGACGCGCTCGAGGATGCGATCGTGCAGCTCAATCGTGCGATCGGCCGCGCGCCCGGAAAGGCGGCGGCGTTGCGCGCAAAGCTGACGGACGCGCGCGAAAAGCTGCGGCGCTTCCGCACCATGACGGCGGTGCTCTACGCCGGCTCTTTCACCGCGCCGGTGGAAGAACGGCCGCTGCCGGCAAAGCTGCCGTCGTCGCTGCGCACGAGCGCGATCGTGGAGTACGTGGTCACGGACGAGGAGACGATCGCCATCGTGCTCGCCCCCGAGCGCGACGGACAGCGCACGGCGCGCGTGCACGTCCTCCCCATCCAGCGCGCCGCGCTGACGAAGCGCGTGGAGGCGCTCGTGCGTGCCGTCGAGCAGCGCGACCTCCTCTACGGCGAAGCCGCGCGCGCGCTCCACGAGCTGCTGCTGCAGCCGCTCGGCGAGTCGGTCGCCGGCGCGCCGATGCTCTGCATCATCCCGGACGACGTACTCTGGAAGCTGCCGTTCCAGGTGCTGCAGGCGGGCGACGGGCGGCACCTCGCGGAGCGCACGGACCTGTTCTATGCGCCGTCGCTGTCGGTCCTGCAACAGACGGCGGCGAAGCCGCGCCCGAAGAGCGGCGGCACGGTCCTCGCCCTGGCCAATCCGCTCCTCGGCGCCGGCACCGTGTCGCTGGCACGCGCGGTCTATCGCGACCCCGATCTCGGCCCGCTGCCGGATGCGGAGGAGGAAGTGCAGGCGCTGCGGGGGATCTACGGGAAAGAGCGGACGAAGATCTACGTGCGCGGCGCCGCGCGCGAATCGGTGCTGAAGCGCGAGGTCGCCTCCGCGGCGATCGTGCATCTCGCAACGCACGGCATCGCCGATGCACGCGCGCCGATGCACTCGGCACTGTTCCTCAGCAGCAGCGGCGATGAAAAAGAGGACGGCGTCCTCGAAGCGCGCGAGATCCTGGAGCTGCCTTTGAACGCACGTCTGGCCGTGCTGTCGGCGTGCGACACCGCGCGCGGCGGCATCGCCCACGGCGAAGGCGTCATCGGCCTCGCCTGGGCCCTCCTCGGCGCCGGCTGCCCGACGACGGTAGCCAGCCAGTGGAAGACCGATTCCGCGGCCACCGCCGCGCTGATGATCGACTTTCACCAGCACCTGGCCGCCGGCGCCACCACGGCCGGCGCGCTACGCGCCGCGCAAAAGGAAAGGATGCGCGCGGCGGGCCATGGGCACCCGTTTTATTGGGGGCCGTTCATCGTGATTGGGGCGCCGTAGGGGGAACGATAGGACCTATAGGACGAATAGGACCCGCCCACCCCGAAGTTGCCAAGGTCCGCAGGCTGACGCACCGCCATCGACCGAAACGCCGCAAGGTCCGCAGGCCTATAGGTCCTATTCGTCCTATAGGTCCTATGTCCTATCTGTCCTATCCGTCCTATTGGTACATCAGCGCAGACACCGCCCCTACCGCCCCACTCCCCGCCGCCGTGCCGGCGATCCGCCGATGCGGCGGATCACGTTGTTGGACGTATCGGCCACCAGCAGCGCGCCATCCGGCGCGATCTTCAGGCCGACCGGTCCGTTGAACAGCGCTCGGGCGGTGCTTCCGTCGGCGAAGCCGCCGACGCCGGGCGTGCCGGCGATGGTGATCAGGCTGCCGTCCGTGGTGAGCTTGCGGATCGTGTGGTTGCCGGTGTCGGCGATGAACACCTCCCCGGCGGCGTTGACGTCGATGCCGGAGGGGGTGTTCAGCCGCGCCTCGAGAGCGGGACCGTCGTTGCTGCCGGCGATGCCGGCCGCGCCGGCGATGGTGGTGACGGTGCCATCGAGGGCGACGCGGCGGATGGTGTGGTTGCCGCTGTCGGCGACATAGACGCTGCCGTCCGGACCGGTCGCCACGCCGCGAGGCGCGTTGAACCGCGCCTCGGCGCCACGCCCGTCCTGCGCACCGGCGACTCCGGCACTGCCGGCGAGCGTCGTGATGATCTTCGCCTGCGGACACGCCTCGAAGGAGAGCGTGAAGCCGACGCGGCGGATCGTGTGGTTGCCACTGTCGGCGACGAACATCGCGCGGCCGTAGGCGCTCTGCCGGCCGTAGTCCCAGGAGAGAGCAATGCCGCTGGGGTTGTTGAAGCGCGAGGTGACGTCGTTGCCGTCCGCCGCGCCGGCCGCGCCGGTGCCGATGACCGGTGAGACGTCATCGCGCGCGGCGAGCATGCCGTATGGCGAAACCAGCGCGAGTTGCTGCGAGCCGGTCGCCGCCACGAAGAACCCGCGGTCCCACGGCCCCGACCCGCACGACCCATTGGGCGGCTCGACCGCGATCCCGCCGCCAAACGGACCGCCGAAGTCGAACTGCACGATCGTGTTCAGGTCCCAGTAACCGCGCGCCACCTTCAGCGTGGTGACCGAGTTGCCGGAGATCTGGCGGATCGCGTCGTTCACGCGATCGATGACATAGACGTCACCCGGCAATGCCGCACGAGGCACTTCACGATCGCGCACGACATCCAGCCACGTCGGCCGGTTGAAGGAAGCAGTGGCGGTCGAGCCGTCCGCGGAGCCCGCCACCCCCGGCTGCCCGGCAATGGTGGTGACGAAGGTGTGTTCGCTATCCGCGGCCAGGGAGGAGAGAGCGAAAACGAGAGAAAGGGCGAGGGAAACGAGGGATCTCGTGGCCATAGGATTCAACAAGTTTGTACGGCCGCGGAAAAGGGACCGTTGGGGCGAAGACCGATAGGACGGACGCAGGCCTATTCGTCCTATTCGTCCTATAGGTCCCATCGGTTCCACTGGGGGGCGCGGCCGTCAGGCCGCGCCCCAGAACTACGTCAATCCAGAATGTAATTCACCGCCAGAGAGACACGATCCTCCGTCACCTCTCTGACGTACCGCCACAGCGCGGCGACGGCCTCGTCGCCGGGGTTCTCCAGGAAGATGAACGCGAGTCCATGGTTGTTGCGCTCGGCGGCCAGTGCGAGCTGCCGCAACTGCCCGGCGTCAATCGCGCCGATGGACGTCTTGATCTCGACGATCATTCCCTTCCACAAGCCGTCAATGACCGTGTAGCCGCCGCCCGCTACGTGTCTCACTTCCATCCCTTCGAAGTACCGGCGGCCGTAGTCGACGATTCCGAGGGTCTCGCGGACGACTTCCTCCCAGGTGCGGCCGTGAACCAGGCGCGCGTTGCCTTTCGTCGCGCGGCCCACCGCTCGCGAGAGCGTTTTGAGCTGGTGCGCGATCGTATCGGCGTGGAAGAGCATGGTCGCGGCGGCGCCCGCGGTCACGGTCGTACCGGCGCCGAGGGTCAGTCCGGGCATGGCCATCGTCACCTCCAGCGGAGCCGCGGCCTCCAGCACGAACTGCACGATCTGGCCGTACCGCGCATACTGGATGGACACCAATTCCGCTCTCGTCCTCAGGTCTGACCAGATCGCCACCAGCATGTGGCCGCTCGGGTCGACGTTGTTGACCGGATCGGCCTCGGTGTAGAGGTACTTGTGCCGCGACTGCGGCTTCGCCACATCTCCCTCGTACGTATCGGCCGTGAAGAACGTGCCCGTCTGCGGCCGGTAGTAGCGCGCGCGGAGGTAATACAGCCCCGTCGGCGCATCGAAGTGCTCGCCTGCGTAGAGATAGTCGTTGGGCGTCGTGCCGGTCCGCTGGAGCAGGATGCCGAACGCGTCGTAGACGTAGGTGTCGGTGACGGCACCGCTCTCGTCGGTGAGCATCCGCACCGAGCCGTGGGCGTCGTTCCCGTAGTAGCTCGTCTTCCAGCTGCCCTGGTCGAGACGGCGCTGCGTCAACAGGCCGCGGCCCCACGTGAAGACACGCTGCACGGTGCCCCCGACGCGTTCCTCGACGACCTGTGCGTAGCGCGTCGGGTTGCGATCGTCGACGAGGTACTCCGTCGTGACGCCGCCGACGGTCATCGAGACGCGGTTGCCGTCGCCGTCGTAGACGAATGTCACCCGGCCGTTGTCGACACTCACGATGCGGTTCTCGAAGTCGTACACGTACGACGTGCCGAGGGAAGCGGTCGTGTTGCCGTTCAGATCGAACGTGTCGGTCTCGCTGCGGTCGTTCGCGTCATACGTCGCGCTGCTGGTCGGAATGCCCGCCACGGTGGACGTCCGCGCCTTCCGGTTGCCGACGGCGTCGAGGTCGTAGCCGACGACACCGTTGTTCGCCGTCACAGCATCGCCGCTGATGGTCTCGCTGCGGAGACGGTAGAGCGCATCGTAGACGTAGGTCGAACGGCGGCCGGAGGCGTCGGTCGACGTCAGCACGTGGCCGCTCTTCTCGCGGGTATAGGTGTATCCCGCGAGCGAGCCAGCCGCCGTCGCGGCGCCGATCGTCATGACGCGGTCGAGCTGGTCGTAACCGTAGGTGGTCGTGACGCCGTTCGCCAGCGACACACTCTCGACGTTGCTGTTGCGGTCGTACGCGTAGGTCGCGACGGTCTCACCGGCCGTCAGGTCCTTCACGGTCGCGAGCCGCCCCAACTCGTCGCGGCCGTACTCGACGTTCACGCCGTTGGTATTCGAGGACGTCAGCTTCTCGAGGTTGCCGGCCTTGTCGTACGCGTACGTCAGCGTTCCGCGCGGCGTGGCCTTGCTCTTCAGGCGTCCGCGTGGGCCATAGGTATACGTCGTGGTGCCACTGGCATCCGTCATCGACTGCCGCGGACCCCAGGGGTAGTAGGTGTAGCTGACGGTCGGTGCGGCAAAGACCGGATCCGGCACTTTCGTGCGCACGCGGTTGATGTCGTCGTAGGTGTACGTGGTCTTGCGGCCGTTGAAGTCGGTCCGCTCGATCATGTTGCCGACGACGTCGTAACGGTAGCTCTCGCTCATCCCTCCGGGGAGCGTCCGCTTGATGCGGCGGCCACGCTGGTCGTACTCGTAGCGCGTGGTGCGCTGCAGGACGTCGGTCTCGGTGAGGAGATTCCCGACCTCGTCGTACGTGTAGGTGGTTTCCTGACCGAGCGCATCGATCACTTTCTTCAGACGATCGCGTCCGTCGTACTCCCACCGGGTGACTCTGTCGTTCTGGTCCTCGTGGCGGATCTTCCGCCCCGCGCCGTCATACGTCGTGATGCTGTCGGACAGGTCGGGATAGATCGTCCTCGTCAGCCGCTGGTCGTGATCGTACTCGTACGTCGTGACGTTCGCCTTCGGGTCGGTCACCGTGTGGACGTTGCCGAACGCGTCGTACGTGGTGACGGTGGCACGGCCGAGCGGATCGATGGTCTTCCAGCGGCGCCCGAAGGTGTCGTACTCGTAGCGGCTCGAGTAGCCGCGCTCGTTGGTCTCGACTTCAGGACGTCCGGCAGCATCGTACTGGGTGCTGGTGAACGTGCCGTCGGAATGGAGTGTCTTCGTCAGCAGACCGGTATCGTCGTATTCGAAGGTCGTCAGCTCACCCGTGCGGTCGAGATACTTCAACCGGCGGCCTGCGCCGTCGTACGTCGTCTCCTCCTTCGTGCCGTCGGGGTAGGTCGTTCGCATGGGACGGCCCATTTCGTCGTATTCGTAGACGGTTCGCCGACGCAGTTCGTCGAAGTGGACGTTCGGCTGCCCGAGGGCGTTGTAGGTCGTCTCGGTGAAGGTGTTGTCGGGCTTCGTCACCTTCGTCAGATGGCCCGACTTGTCATACTCGGTGATCGTCGTCAGCGTCTGTGTGGAGCCGTCGGGCAGTGTGCGCGTGACGGCCTCGGTCGTCCGGTTGCCGTTCGCGTCGTAGCCGAATGTGGTGACGGTGCCGGTCGGATCGGTCAGCTTCGTGACGTAACCGGTGGCCGGTTCATACTCGAACTTCGTGAGCCGGTTGGCGCGGTCGACGTGCGTCAGCTTCCGCCCCTTCGTGTCGTACGTGAACGTTTCGAGATTCCCCGCCGGGTCCTTCACTTCCAGAACATTCCCGCGCGGGTCGTACTTCATCGTTGCGATGCGGTTACCGGGCTCGGTCATCGTCAACACCTGACGGAGCCCGTTGTACGTGTAGCTGCGCTTGTTCCCGGCCGGATCGGTCGAGCTTTCGAGGTTGTTGTTCGCGTCGTAGGTGAAGACGCTGGTGACGTTGCCGGGTTTGGTCTCGCTCGTCATGTTGCCGCGCGAGTCCCACGTCCGCCGGCTCACACGCCCCTCGGCGTCCGTGACCTTTACCTGGCGGCCCCATTCGTCGTACTCGTAGACCGTGGCCTTACCCATGCGGTCGGTGACGACGTCGACACGCGTGTTGATGTCGTAGCTGTAGACGACTTCCTTCCCCTTTGCATCGATCTGCTTGATGAGGCGTCCCGCGTCGTCGTACTCGTGACGGACGGCGCGAACTCCGCGCGGATCGTCGATGGACGTGATGTTGTGACGGGTGTCGTAGCCAAATGCCGTAGTGTTCGCATCGCGATCGGTGAACCGAATGAGATCGCCGCCGGCGTCGTACGTGTACGTCATCGACTCGCCCGCCGGATCGGTGATGCGCTCGATGCGGCCGGCGGCATCGCGATGGAACGTCACGCTCTTGCCGCTGCTGTGCACGACGCCGGCGGCGCTGATCGTCAGCTTCTCTCCGTTCAGCTCCACCATCTCCTTGACGCCGGCAGCCTGGTCGATCGTCATGACGGAACCGTCGGCGAGCGTGAGGCGGTATTGATCGAAGTCGATGGGGTCACCGGTGCCGAAGTCGAGCAGGCGCATCGGACCAGGCCACGAGCCCTCCACGATGGCCGAGGTGTCGCCGACTGCCTCGAGCGTGGCATTGGTGCCGGGCCGCGGCTTGAAGGAGACCGTCACTTCCTGCAGCGGCGTGAACTTCTGGCAGCCGGATGACGGGTCGAGCACCGCGTCGAACTCGTAGACCTGCGTGTCACTGATCGTGACCGTCACGACGTGCGCTCTCATGGGCAGCAGGCAATACGTCGTCGTCGGGAAGATCCCGCCCGTCGTCTGTACGTTGCCGTCCCACGAGTCGCCCGCGGCGCGGCTTTCCTGGAGCCGGACGTTGCGGAGCGCAAGAGACCAGCCGAAGCCGAAGTCACCGCTGCGTTTCACGCGGCTGTCGTAGTTGCGGACGAGCTGGATCGGCAGCCCGGCGACAGGCACGGTCAGATCGATGAACGACATCGTGTATTTGCCGGCCTTATGCTCGCCGGTGACGACGGCATCGATCCGCGCGCTTGCGGTGCGGTCGAGGGGGTCGGTGGCCACTACGCGTACTTCGTAGAGGCCGTTCGGAAGCATCGTCGGATCGACGATGGCGATAGTTCCGTCGGTCACCGGTGTGACGCCCGAAGCGATCTCGGTGTACGGATCGGTGGTGCCTTTCAGCCGGTACTCGACCCGCCACTCGGTCCCCTCGCTGATCGTGCCGACGATCGGTGTGACGGTGGTGATCTGCGTGCCATCGACAGGCGCGGTCAGCTCCACCACGGGCGCCGGCAACGTCGACTGCACCGTCACCGTCACCTCATCACTCGCCATCAACGCCCCATCCGTCGCGGTTGCACGCAAAACGTAGGTGCCGAGGTCGGTGAACGTGGCCGTGGTGGAGTTGGCGTTGGGGGTGCCGAAGGTGACGGTGCCGGGGCCGCTCGCCTTGGTCCAGGTCACGGCGACGCTGCTGCCGATCGGCAGGTTGTCGTCGGTGACCGTGGCGGTGAGGGTGATGGCGGTGTTGGGGATGGCGATGCGGTCGGCGCCGGCGTTGATTGCCGGGGCGGTGTTGGTCCCCTCGTAGTTGATGGTGACGTCGTCGGTGGACGGGAGCTCGCCGTCGGTCGCGGTGAGGCGGAGGACGTAGCTGCCGTAGGTGCTGAACGTGACGGCGGTGGAGAGAGCGGTGGCGTTGCCGAATGTGACGTTGCCCGGGCCGCTGACTTTCGACCACGCCACCGTGACGCTGCTGCCGGTGGGGAGGCCGTCGTCGGTGGCGGTGCCGTTCAGCGTCGTGCTGTTCGTGAGGATCGTCGCGTCGGCGCCGGCGTTGACGGCGGGCGGCGCGTTGTCCGCGGTCTTGCGCACCTTCACCCCGACGTCGTCGCTCGCGTTGAGCTCCGAGTCGTCGGCGGTGAGGCGCAGGACGTAGTCGCCGTACGCGCTGAACGTGGCGGTCGTCGACGACGCCGCCGCATTCGCGAACGTGACTTCGCCCGGGCCGCTGACTTTCGTCCAGAGGTACGTGAGGGTGGCGGCGCTCGGGATGCCGTCGTCCGTGGCGCTGCCGTTCAGCGTGGCCACGGTGACGGGATCGATGATCTGCACGTCCGCACCGGCGCTGACGCTCGGCGCGACGTTGCCGGCGGTCTTCTCGACCGTGATGACGACGTCGTCGCTGCGGGTGAACTCGCCGTCGTTCGCGGTGAGGCGCAGCGTGTACGCCCCGAACGCGGAGAACGTGACGCCGGTCGTGAGCGACGAGGCGTCGGCGAACGTCACCGTGCCCGGGCCCGTGACCTTGCTCCACGTGCTCGTGACCGTACCTTCGTCGGTGACGCTGCCGGAGAGCGTGCTGCCGCGTAGCGTCGCCGTCTTGTCGGCGCCGGCGTTGACGCGCGGCGCGACGTTGGCCGGGTTCACCGTCAGCGTCATCGTGTCGCTGCCGGTGAGCTCGGAGTCGCTGACCGCGAGCCGGAGAACGTACGTACCGGGCTCCGTCACCGTGGCCACGGTGGTGAGCGCGTTGACGGAGTTGAACGTGACGGTCGCGGGGCCGCTGACGCTGCTCCACGTGACGCTCTGCGTGCCGCTCGGCGGCTGCCCGTCATCCGTGACCGTGCCGGTCAGCGTCACCGACACCGGCGTCGCCTGCGGCACCTCGGCGATGCCCGCCGGCGCGAACGTCACGTGCTCCCACTGCGTGACTCGCGCGAGCTCCTGCTTCTCGAACGCGCTGCCGTTCCAGCGCACGCGCCAGAGAATGCCCGCATGCTCCTCGGCCACGAGGATGTCGCCCGCCATGCCGGCGAACATCGAGGCCGGCGCGCCCCACAGCTTGCCGCCGCCGTAGTCGACGCCGAAGAAGTTCTCGTTCGCCGGGATCAGGTCGAGGTCCTCCGGCAGGATGCCGAGGCTGATCGACTGTTTGTTGCCCTGCACGTCGACGGCCCAGAAGACGCCCGTCGCTTCGGCACCGGCGACGATGCGGCCGGCCCACGGGCCGTAACGCGCCTCGTTCGGGATGGTGATGGCGCCCTCGAGATGCGTGCCGACGGAGGCAATCTTCGTCGGGACGCCGGCGGAGGTGATGCGCCAGACGCCGCCGGTCGTGGTGACGGCGATGAGGTCGCCGCCGAACACGCCGGTGCGGTCCACATAGAGGCTGCCGCGCATCAGACCGTTCTCACCCGGGAGCGTGACCCACGGGTTCTGCACGTTCGAGCCGTCGGGCGAGATGCGCATGATGACGCCCGCCACCCCGGTGCCGGCGAAGAGCGTACCGGCGGGGAAGCCGCCGCGGCTCATGCCGTTGCCGTCGTCGCGCGCGGTCGCCACCTTCAGCTCGTCGGTGAGACCGCTGACGTTGGAGAACGGCGAGTGCGAGCCGTCGGCACCGACGAGCTCGAAGTTGTGCGGCGTGCCGCTCGGGTAGTTCGCCGAGAGCACCACCTTGTTGCTCGGCGCGTGGTAATCGATGCCGATCGGCGCGCGGAACTCGGTGGAGATGACCTTCAGCGCGAACGGCTGCGTGGTGGAGACGCTCGGCAGCGTCACGCTCTGGTCCGGACCGGCGTCGACGACCGGCGCGACGTTCGGCGGCAGCAGTTTGATGGTGATGTCGCTCGTGCGCGTGATCGCGGTGTCGCTGGCGGTCAGCGTGAGGACGTACGTGCCGGGCGTGCCCAGCGTGGCGGTGGTGTCGATGGCGGAAGCGTTGGCGAACGTCACCGTGCCGGGGCCGCTCGTCTTGCTCCACGTGGTGGTGAGCGTCGAGCCAGCGGGGAGGCCGTCGTCGGTGGCGGTGCCGTCGAGCGTGACGGTGGTCTGCGGCAGCACGAGCGTCTGCGCCGGTCCGGCGTAAACGCTCGGCGGCTGGTTCGCCGGCGCGCAGAGCGTGCCGTTGAGCGAGCCGTAGATGCCCGCCATCTCCTCGTACTTCGCGGCGATGTAGAAGTCGGCGTAGGAGGAGGCGGAGGCGCGCATGACTTCCATGCCGCCGACGCTGTTGTTGAGGGCGACGGTGATGATGCGGATGCCGGCGGCCTTCGCGCGGTTCGCGGCTTCGATCGCGGGCTGGTACCACGTGTCGCCGTCGCCGAGGATGACCATGACCATGCGGGCGCCGGGACGGTGACGGGGGCCGGTGAGCTCGGCGGTGGCGACGTCGACGCCGTAGTGCTGCTGCGTGCCGCCGCGGATGGCGAGCGCGTTGATCGCGTTCGCCACGATCTGCCGGTCGAGCGTCAGCGGCGCCTGAATGAGGCCGTTGTCGGCGAAGTCGGCGATCGAGACCTGGTCGTTCGCGCGCACCTTCGAGAGGAAGTCGAGCGCGGCGGCCTTCGACTGCGGCAGCGGCGTCGACATCGAGCCGGAGGAGTCGAAGAGCAGGACGATGTCGAGCGGCGTCGGGTCGGCCGCGCAGTTCGCCGCCACGGTGATCGTGCTCGGCGAGTACAGCGCTTCCCCTTCGAACGTGGCGGTGATGTTCGGGCGCTCGGTGGTGCCGGCGTAGGTCACGGAGACCTGCGCCACGCCGTTCGCGTCCGTGACGGCGGAGGCGAGCTGGCCGTCGAGGTTGAAGACGATCGTGCGTCCGGCGAGCGGCGTGTTGCGTGCCTGATCGAGGAGCTTCGCCTGCAGCAGCAACGGCTGGTTCGGCGCGACCTCGCGCAGGCCGGTGTAGCGCACGCCGGCGGCGCGTCTGGTGACGGTGATGCGGGCGATGTCGGTGCTGACGCCGCCGTCCTTGTCCGTGACGGTGAGCTTGGCGTCGTACACGCCGGGCGTGGTGTAGGCGTAGGCAGGCTGCCGGGCGTTGAGGTAATCGATGTAGCAGCCCGGGACGTCGCGCGTGTTGCCATCGCCGAAGTCCCAGCGGCAGACGATCGTGTTGCGGTCGGCGACGCTGGCGTCGGTGGCGTGCGACTGGATGCCCCAGTCGTCACCCCACTGCACGGTGCGGTCGGCGCCGGCGGTGATGGTCGGCGGCAGGTTCAGCACCGGCACGAGCTTCGTCATGCTCGCGCTGACGCCGCGCGCGTTCGTGACCAGGAGCGTCACGTTGAAGTTGCCGTTGTCGCCGTATTGCTTGGAAGGACCGGTGTGGTCGTAGGTCTCCTCACCGTCGCCCCAGATCCAGCGGTAGTTCGTCAGCGCGCCGAAGTTGCTCGACGATCCCACGCTGCTGAAGTTGAGCGTCGACGCCTCGGCTCCCGGATTCGGGGTGAAGTTGAAGTTGACGACCGGCGGGCCGTCGGCACGGTACGGCAGCTCGTAGCTGCTGGTGCGGCCGGCGAGATCCGTGACGGTGAGCCGCACGTTGTACACGCCGGGCGCGGCGTACTGGTGGGCCGGATCGCGCTCGCTGCTCGTGGTGCCATCGCCGAAGTCCCAATGCCAGGAGGCGATTGCGGCGCCCGCTCCCTCGGTCGCGTCGAGGAAGCGCGCGTTCACCGAGCCGACCTGCGGCGAGTAGACCCAGAAGTTCTGCAGCGCGAGCTGCGCGCCGCCCCAGTTGTCGAGCATGCGCAGGCGGACGAAGCGCGCTTTGGCCGCCGGGAAGTAGAAGTGCTGCCCCGTGTTGTCGGGACGCAATGTGGCGGCGAGGACCGTGGTCCACGCGTTTTCGGCCGTGTCGGTGGTGGAAACCTGGACTTCGAAGTCACGGACGGAGCGGTCCGGGCAGCAGTCGACCCACGGCTGCAGCATGACGTGGTCGATGACCCACTCCTTCGCGTCCGGCAGGATGAGCCCGAGCGTCTGGTTCGTGACCGTACCGGCCGGCGCCGCCCACACGGTCTGCCGCGGATTCGCGTCGATGATGCCGTTGGCCGTCGCGTTGACGTCGGTCATCGACGGCTGCTGGTAGATGGCGGCGCCGTCTTCCGGCACGGTCCAGACCTGCAGGTCGTAGACGGACATCGTCGTGCCGTAACCGTTGCGGAAGTAGAGCTGCACGTACTTCGCGTCGACGGGCGTGAAGTAGTAGGGACGACCGACCTGGGCGGCGGTGCCGCTGTAGACGGTCGTGAACGCCCCATCCTCGGCCGTCGTGGTCGAGACGCGAACCTCGAAGTCCTTCGGTGCGGAGCCGGAGTTGGCCGGCTCGATGCGCACGGCGTAGATCTTCCGCGTGCGGCCGCCGGGGAGCGCGACCTTCACCCACTGGTTCGTGGAGCTGGGCGTCGTCCACAGCGTGTTGCCGGCGGTGTCGAACGCCATCTGCGGAAGCTGGGTGCCGCTGCGTCCCGATGCGGCGATGACGCCGCCGTACGGCTCCTGCGTGATGACGTCGAAGTAGCCGGTGGCGATGGCGCTGGTGCTGCCGCTGTTCAGCGGCACGTACTTGACGTAGCGCGCCGCGGTCGGCGGGAAGGAGAGGCGGACGAAGTCGCTCGCGGTGACGGTGCCGGTGGCGACTTTGGTGAACGCGGCCGCATCGGTCGTGGTCGAGGAGAGCCAGATCTCGAAGTTGCGGACCTGGAGCGACGTGGGCGTGGCGGTGTCGAGGCGCGGCGCGACCACCGCGCCGGTGAGGATGTGCGGGACGCCGCCGCCGAGCTCGATGATCGCGAACTGGTTCGCGGTCCCGGCCGTCGTCCACGGATTGCTGTGGGCGTAGTCGAGCATGTCGGCCGGGTTGCCGCTGGAGGCGGCGACGACCTTCGCGCCGCCGGCGATGAGCGCCGGCGACAGCTCGCGCACCGGGATGACGGTCCCGGGCATCGAGATGACGTTGCCGTCGCTGCCGGCGGTGTGCGGCCAGAACGTCTGCAGCCACACGCGGTCGCCGCCGTAGTTGCTGCGCGCGACGAGCTTGAGGTAGCGCGCGCGCCGCGGTCCGCCGGGGAACAGGAAGTACTGCCCCTTCGCGTTGTTCAGCATCGTCGCGCTGAGCACGGGCACGAACGCCGACGGCTCGTCGGTGGTCGTGGAGAGCAGCACGTCGAAGTCCTTGAGGCCGTTCACCCCCACGAAGGCGTTGTTGTACATGGCCACGGCTTGCAGCAGGCGCGGCTCGGCATCGTTCAGCCGGATGATGACGTATTCACCGGCGATGCGGCCCGGCGCCGACTGCCAGGAGGTGTCGACGTTGTTGTCGAGCAGCCCTTCCGGACGGTGGTACTCGAGGACGGAGGAGACGGAGGCGATGGCCTGCGGCACCGGGACGAACTCGATCTCACGGATGGAGCTGTAGTTCGCGTGGCCGTGATTGGAGAGCAGCGTGACCTTCGCCAGCCTGACCTTCACCGGCCCATTCGGGAAGATGAATTCCTGCACGTTGCCGTGGTTCGCGGCCACGGTCTGCAGCACGGTCGTGAAGGTGCTGGTGATGCCGTCGCCGCTCGTGATCTCGATGTGGAGATCCTTGACGCCCTGGTTCTGGACGTCGTAGTTGGTGAGTCGGATGCGGTCGACGAGGTACGTCTGCGCGAACACGATGCGCGTGAAGGGATTGTTGCCCTTGGCCGCCTGCCAGAAAGTCGCGACATTGCCGTCGATGGCGGAGGCGCCGTTGCCGGAGCTCGTCTGGTAAACGCTGCCGCCGTCGGCGGGCAGAGTGATGCCGGCCGGCGTGAGATAGCTCGGGATGCCGGAAGGCTCGGACGCGATGACGTCGAAGGTGCGGACCGTGACGGTACTGCTGCCGCGGCTGTCGATGGCGAAGAGGCGGACGTAGCGCGCCTCGACGGGCGCGGGGAGCAGGAACTCCTGGACGCGCTCCGTCTCCGTGGCAGTCTCCGTGAGGATCGTGCGGAACGCCGCTTCATCGGTCGTGGTCGTGGAGACGTCGACGCGGAAGTTGCGCAGCCCTTCGGACCCGCGCATGGTGCCGATGCGGATGCGGTCGAACGTGCGCACGCGGTTGCCGGCGAGACGGATGATGAGGAACTGGTTCGTCGGCTGCGCGCTCTTCCATTCGGTCGCGGAGTTGTCGTCCAGGGCCCGCTCCGGTGCGTACGCGCTCTGGAGCGTGCTGGAGACGGCGACGAGGCGTGCGCCTTCGCCGAGGTTCGCCAGGTTGTTGTCGAACGGCGTGGCGTTGTGCGCGTCGCCCGGGACCGTGAAGCGCGCCGTGAGGCCGCGCAGCACCGTGATGGTGACTTCGTCGCTCGCCGTCAGCAGGCTGTCGGTGGCCGTCAGCTCGAGGACGTACGTGCCGGCGGCGCTGAACGTGGCCGTGGTGGTGGCGGAGGTGGCGTCGGCGAACGTCACGCCGGCGGGGCCGCTCCACTGCACGGCGAGCGTGCTGCCGCGTGGCAGCTTGTCGTCGGTCGCGGTGCCGCTGAGCGTGACCGTCTGGCCGAACTCGATGGTCTGGTCGATGCCGGCGCTGACGGCCGGCTGCTGGTTCACCGGCTCGGGGCTCACCACGATGGTGACGTCGTCGCTGGCGGAGAGCTCGCCGTCGTTCGCCGTGAGGCGGAGGACGTAGGTGCCGTCGGCGGCGAACGTCGCCGTGGTCGCGGCGGAGTTGGCGTTGGCGAACGTGACGCCGGTGCCGCTGACGACGCTCCACTGCAGCGTGAGCGTCTGGTTCTCCGGATCGGTGGCGACGCCGGCGAGCGTCGCCCCGTCGGGCAGCACGATCGACTGATCGGCGCCCGCGCTGACGGCGGGCGCGCTGTTGGCCGGCTGCACGACGATCGTGACTTCGTCGCGGATCGTGTGCTCGCCGTCCGTGGCGGTGAGGCGGAGGACGTAGGTGCCGGCGACGCTGAACGTGGCCACCGGCGTGGCGATGGCGGCGTTGGAGAACGTCACCGCGCCCGGGCCGCTGGCGGCGCTCCACGCGAGCGTGAGCGTGCCGTCGTCGGTGGCGACGCCGGCGAGCGTGGCGGTCTGCGGCAGGCGGATCGTCTGCGCGGGGCCGGCATCGACGACCGGCGGCAGGTTCGCCGCGCCGATCGTGATGGTGACGTCGTCGCTGACCGTCAGCTCGCCGTCGGTGGCGGTGAGCCGCAGCACGTAGACGCCGGCCTGCGTGAAGGTGACGGTGGTGGCGAGCTTCGTGGCGTCGCCGAAGACGACGGCCGCGGGCCCGCTGACGCGCGTCCACTGCGTAGTGAGCGGCGCGACGAGCCCATCGTCGGTGGCCGTACCGGCGAGCGTCAGCGACGTGACGTCGAGCGCGCGGACGGTGATGCCGTCGAACGCCGCTTCGCCCGTGGCGACGAGGCGCACGCGGATCGAGACGGTGCCGGCGGGGATGCCCGGTGATTCATCGAGCGCCGTCCAGCCGTTGCCCGTGCCCGCGGTGAAATCGAGCGAATCGAGCACGCTGCCGGCGGCGTCGCGGAATTCGAAGGTGACGCGGCCCGCGCCGCGGATGAAGGAGCGGAATTCGAGCTGCGTTGCGCCCGGCGGCAGAGCCACATCCTGCGTCGCTTCGAGCGGCGCGCTGGCGAGGAGGAAGGCCTCCCCTTCCGGCGCGTTGCCGGTGATGCGCTGCAGTCCACCGCTCCCCGTCCATGGGGTCAGAGCTTCGTTTTCTCCACCGCCGTTCGCGACGAGGTTCGCGGCGAGGACGCCGCTCTGGTCGGCGCCGGCGCTGACTACCGGCGCTTCGTTGGCCGGCGCAACGACGAGCGTGAGCTCATCGCTCGCCGTCTCGCGGCCGTCGGTGACCGTCAGGCGGAGGACGTACGTGCCGGCCGCGCTGAACGCGGCGGTCGTCGTCAGCGCGCTGGCGTTGCCGAACGTGACGTTGCCCGCGCCCGAGACCTGGCTCCACGTCGCGACGAGCGTGCTGCCGAGGGGGAGGCCGTCGTCGGTGGCGGTGCCGGCGAGCGTGGCCGTGGCCGGGAGGCGGAGTTGCTGATCGAGGCCGGCGTTGACGACCGGCGCGGTGTTGAGCGGATGGACCGTGACGACGACGTCGTCGCTCGCGGAGAGTTCGCCGTCCGTCGCCGTCAGTTTGAGGACGTACGTGCCGGCGGCGCTGAACGTGGCCGTCGTCGCCGCGGCGGTGGCGTCGGCGAACGTGACGCTGCCCGGACCGCTGACGAAGCTCCACTGCTGCGCGACCGTGGAGTCGCGCGGCCAGCCGTCGTCCGTGACGCTGCCGGCGAGCGTGGCGGCATTCGGCAGCTCGACGATCAGATCGGCACCCGCTTTCACGACCGGCGCGGCGTTGACCGGATCGACCGTGATGGTGACGTCGTCGTTGACGGTCTCGCGGCCGTCGGTGGCGGTGAGGCGGAGGACGTAGACGCCGTGCAGCGAGAAGCTCGCGCTGGTGATGGCGCTCGTGGCGCTGGCGAAGGTGACGCCGCCCGGGCCGCTGACTTTGCTCCACGTGGTCGCGAGCGTCGAGCCGGCCGGCCAGCCGTCATCGGTCGCGGTGCCGGTGAGCGCCGCCGTCGACGGGAGGACGATCGTCTGGTCCGCACCGGCGTTGACCTCCGGCGCGGCGTTCTGCGGCTGGACGGTGATGACGGTGTCGTCGCTGACCGTCTTGTCGCCGTCGGTCGCGGTGAGGCGCAGGGTGTAGGTGCCGTGAGTGGCGAAGCTGGCGGTCGTCGCCGCCGCGGTGGGCGCGGCGAACGTGACGCCGCTGCCGTCCACGACGCTCCACTGCTGCGTCACCGTGGAGCCGCGCGGCCAGCCGTCGTCGGTGACGCTGCCGGCGAGCGTGGCCACGGCCGGCAGCTCGATGGTGCGATCGGGACCGGCGCTGACGACCGGTGCGGTGTTCGCCGGATCGACGGTGATGGTGACGTCGTCGCTCACGGTCTCCCGCGTGTCGTTCGCGGTGAGGCGGAGGACGTACGTGCCCGGCAGCGTGAAGCTGACCGTCGTGGCCGGAGTGGTGACGCTGGCAAACGTTGCGACGCCGGGACCGCTCACCTGCGTCCATGCCTGCGTCAGCGTGCTGCCGGCGGGAAGACCGTCATCGGTCGCGGTGCCGGCGAGCGTCGCCACATTCGGGAGGACGATCGTCTGATCGGGACCGGCGTCGACCACCGGCTTCTGGTTCTGCGCGATGACGGTGATGACGACGGTGTCGCGCGCGGTCAGCTCGCCGTCGTTGACGGCGAGTTGCAGCGTGTAGGTGCCGGCGGCGGAGAACGTCGCGGTGGTCGTCGGCGACGAGACGTCGTCGAACATCACCTGGCCCGGGCCGCTGAGGCGCGTCCACAGCGAGCCGACGGTCTGCGTCGACGGCAGCCCGTCGTCGGTCCAGCTTCCCTGCAGGATCGCCTGCGCGGGGAGCTCGATGGTCTGATCGGGGCCGGCGTCCGCCACCGGCGCCTGGTTCTTGGGGATGACCGTGACGGTCAGCGTGTCGCTGGTGCTGAGCAGCGAATCGCTCGCCGCGAGGCGCAGGACGTACGTGCCGGCGGCGCCGAACGTGGCGCTGGTCGCGGCGCTCGTCGCGCTGGAGAACGTCACGGTGCCGGGGCCGCTCACCTTCGTCCACTGCACGCTCAGCGTCGTGCCCGTGGGAAGGCCGTCATCGCTGACGGTGCCTTCGAGCTGGATCGTGTCGCTGGGCAGCGTCGTCGTCTGGTTCGCACCGGCGACGACCGACGGCGGCCGGTTGATCGGCGGCGGCGGGACGTCGTTCTCCGTCACCTCGAGCACGCCGTTGCCGTCGACGCGCAACGTGTCGGCGGTGACGGTGCCGCGCAGACGGCCGCCGCCGTGGATGACGACGTTCGCCTCCGGCGCGCGCACGACGGCGTAGAGGATGGCGTTGCCGCCGACGTCGACCGTGCCGCCGGCAGCGACGCGCAGCACGAGCTGCGACGGCTTGTCCGACGCGCCGAGGGTGGAGCCGGCGAGCGAGGCGCCGGTCTTGACGGTGATGACGGCCGGACCGGCGACGTGCAGCTCGCTGCCTCCGGCGAAGGAGAGGCTGTCGAAGTTGTAGACGCTCGGCTGCGTGGAGCCCGCCACGCCGAACGTGAACGCGGTGCGGCCGGCGGCGCTGAACGTGCCGTACGTCCCCGGCGGCACGGTGACGTCGCCCGCTTTGCCGGAGATGGAAAGGTTGCGGATCGTGGCAAAGTCGCCGGCGGAGTCGGTCTCTTTCGTCAGCGACACGTCGCGGGTCCCCGTCGTCGCGGGCGGAGGCAGCACCGCGACCGGTGTGAACGCGGCGGTGCGGTTGACGAGGTGGCGCAGCTTCGCGTTGCTGCTGATCGTGACGCTGTGCGTCGTCGGTGTCGCGGCGTCGCTCCCCTGGATCACGCCGCCGAAACTCGCCGTCGGCGCGGCCGTCACGCCGGGCGTGCCGGGGATGAGGAGGTCGGAGGTGATGACGTCGGTGCCGTCGAGGAGGACGCTCTCCGGCAGCAACTGCCAGAGCGTGCCTTCGATGCGGCCGCTGTTGATGACCGGCGCGTGGCGCGTCACGGCGATGGCTTCGTAGACGCGGCGCACCGGCGGCACCTCGGCGATGCCCGCGGGCGAGAACGCGATGCTGTCCCAGCGCGTCGCGGAGGCGATCTGCGTCGCCTCGACGTTCGTGCCGTTCCAGCGCAGGCGTGCGAGCGTGCCGGGCGTTCCCTGCGCGACGAGGATGTCGCCCACGAAACCGGCGAACGCTCCCTCCGGCGCGCCGAGCAGCTTGTCCGCCGCGGAGTCGACGCCGTAGAAGTTCGCGTGCGGCGGCACGATGGCCAGGTCGTTCGCCACGAGGCCGAGCGCTTGCGGCGCGCTCACGCCCGCGGCGTTGACGACGTACAGCGTTTCGGTCGCCTTCGCGCCGGCGAGGATCGTTCCGGAGAGCGGACCGTAGCGATCCGCGTCGACGGGCACGGCGACGACGGAGCCGAGCGGCTCCGGCAGCGTCGCCACGCGCGTGGCCACCGCGGCCGGCGTGATCCGCCACAAGCCGCCGGTCGTCGTGACGGCGAACAGGTCGCCCGCCGCGTCGAAGGCGAGACCGCTGACCGTGCCCGTATCGCCGATCAGCGAGGCCCACGGCGTCTGCACCGTGGCGCCGTCCGGCGAGATGCGCACGATCGTGGCCGGTGCGGAGGAGAGGAAGACCGCTCCATCCTTCGCCACGGCGAGCTCGGCGTCGGCGGCGACGCCGGTGAAGTTGGAGAACGGCCGGTGCACGCCGGCGGCGTCGATCAGCTCGAGCTTCCCTCCCGCCGTGGCGAGGAGCGCGTTCGACGGCGGATGGTGCCGCACGGCGCCGTGGTCGTTGAACGCCGTCGACAACTGGCGCAGGACGACCGCGGTCTCCGCGTCGACCGCCGGCGCCGCCGCGCGCTGCGCGGTGACGAAGCGGATGGGCTCCGGCGGAGGCGGCGGCTGCATCTCCTGCGCGAGCGCTACGACCGGCTGCAACAGCAGCAGGTACGCGAGCAGCATCGCGAGGCCGCGACGCAGCGAAAGGTTGCCGAATCCGAACGTATTCGAGGTGAGGAAGGTGCCGCTCTTTTTGTGCATGGACCGTGTCTCCGCATCCCTTGAAGACACGCGTAGCGGACCTATCGACAACCTTTGGCACCGCAATGCAAGCCGACCGGGAACTTAGTTGCGTCATCCTCGGCGACGCCTGCGAAGGCCTCAATCGCTATGTGATGAAGCCATGAGTTCGCGTGACGAAGCGGCTTTCCAGCGGATGAAGCTGTCAACGAAGCGTTAACGGAAAGCGCGGGGCGCGGAGACTGGTGCGAAGAACGATAGGACGAATGGGACCTATGGGACGAATGGGACGAATGGAGGAGGACGGCAGCCACGATCGGTGGTGCCACCGCCGTGCTTCGCGGTGCAGCCACCGTGCTTCGCGGTGCGGCCACCGTGCTTCGCGGTGCAGCCGCCGTGATCCGCGGTCTGGCCACCTTAGTTGGTACTCGGCACCACCACGATCGGTGCTGCAATCACCGTGATTGCACCGGAGACCGCGGCGAGCGCACTCAAAACCGCGGCGAGCGCACTCAAAACCGCGGTGACCGCACCCAAAACCGCGGTGAGCGCACCCAAAACCGCGGTGAGCGCGCCCAAAACCGCGGCGAGCGCACCCAAAACCGTGCTGAGCGCACCCAAAATCGCGGCGAGCGCACTCAGAAACGCGGTGCGCGCACTCGAAACCGCGGCGAGCGCACCTGCAACCGTGGTGGGCGCGCTCGAAACCGCGGCGAGCGCACTCCGGAACGCCGTGAGCGCACGCAGAACCGCGACGCTCCCATGCAGAAACGCCGCGGTTGCTGAGTCGCCCGCGAAGCACGCACGAGAACGCACCCGCGACGCAGAGTGCGGGCTCTCGCCTGGTCCGCGAAACGGCACGGCTCTCGCGATAAGGTGCGCGCATGACCATGGCGACGACCATGTGGCTCACGCTGGTGATGGCGACGATCGCCGTCATCAACACCGCGCTGATGGCGTGGCTCTGGCGCTTTCCGATGCAGCCCGATCCCACCGGACGCGATCCGAATGGCGTGTCGACGGCGCCGCGGTCGTGGACGAACGTGCATCGCGCGCTGGGCTATCTCTTCGTGCTGACGTACGCCGCACTGCTCTTCGAGATGCTTCCTCGGGCGTGGGAGTTCCGCGAAGTGACCGCCGTCGGCGTCATTCACGGCGCGCTCGGAGCGCTGGTCGGCCTGCTGCTCGTGGTGAAGATCGCGGTGATCCGCCGCTTCCAGCGCTTCGGCAATCGCCTCCCCTGGATCGGCGGCGCCCTCGCCGTCACCACGCTCGCCGTCGCCGCCCTCGGCGCCATCCCCGCCTGGCAGGTCCTGCGGCCGCTGACGCCCCTTTCGCCCGAGCACGCGCAAGGCCGCGCCGTCGTCGCCGCGAAATGCAACCAATGCCACGGCGCGTCGGTGATCGCCTCAGAGAGGGAAGACGCCCGCAAATGGGACCGCATCACGCGTGAGATGCAGGAGCTCTCCCAGGAGATCCCCGGCAAGAAGCCGATCACCGAGGAGGAACGCGTGCTGGCTGCCGCCTATCTGTCCGTAGTTTTGGGCGAAGCTGATCATCATGAAGAAGATGAAGATCCTGATGAGGACAAAGGCGGCCGCCGCGGACGTGGCCGCGGCCGAGGAGGACGATCGGACGGATAGGTCCTCAGCTTGGTCCCATTCGTCCTATAGGTCCTATCTGTCCTATCCGTCCTATCGTCCCCTCACACCGCCGGCGCGTCCTCCGCTTTGGCTTTCACCGCATCCTCGTGTTTGCCGCCGAGGGTGTAGCCGTTGATGGCCCAGCCTCCGGCGACGAGGGCGCCGAGGGCCGCGATCGAGCCGAGGCCGGCTCCGGCGCTGTGGAGCGCTCCGATGCCCCAGGCGACGAGCGCGTCGTTGCCGCGGTAGACGAAGGTGTCGATGAAGTTCTTGGCTTTGAACCGCTCCTCGGGGGTCACGGCGGTGAACAACACTTCGCGGCCGGGGCGGGTGAAGCCGTGCTCGCCGACGCGGTGGATGACCTGCAGCACGGCGATCAGCGCCAGCCGCGGGAACATCGCCAGCGCGATGAGGCCGGTGCCGATGAGCGCGGGGTGGGCGGTCAGCGCCACGCGCAGCCCGAAGCGCGTGAGGACCCGCGAGGTGATGAGCGCCTGCACGGCTACGGTGAGGCTGTTGTTCACCAGGTCGATCAGCGCGAAGTAGCGGGTGCGCTCGCCCGAATCGGAGAACGCCTGCTTCACGATGTCCGCCTGCTCCATGTAAAGGATCGTCGAGACCGTGGTGTAGCAGATGATGATCAGCGCGACGCGGCGCAGGATCGGTGAGCGCAGCGCCAGGCCGATGCCGGCGAAGATGTTGCCGCCGATCTTCTGCTGCGGCACCACATCGCGGCGGCGCGGAATCAGCAGCGACAGCACCGCCGCCAGCCCGAGAAACGTGGCGGAGATGGGCAGCAGGTTCATCGGCCCGATCTTCGGGGCGAGCAGCGCCGTCAGCGCCGGACCGGCGATGGCTCCCGCCGTGCCGCCGACGGCGACGATGCCGTAGAAACGCCGCGCCTCCCCTTCGTCGTACGAGTCGGCCATCAGGCTCCAGAAGACGGAGATGATGAAGAGGTTGAGCACCGAGATGCCGACGAAGAGCCCCACGCCCCAGGCGACGAGGTCCGCACCCTGCTGGAGCGCCGTGTACGTCAGCAGCAGCAGCACGGCGCAGACGACGTAGGTCGCGGTGGCGATGACGCGCCGCTTGGTCCGCGACACGATCCAGCCGAACAGCGGCACGAGGAGCAGCGTGGCGACGAACGTCGCGGAGAACAGCCACGGCAGGTTCTCGATCCCGGCGCGAGCGCCGATCTCATCCCGGACCGGCCGCAGCACGAAGTAGCCGCAGAGAACGCAGAAAAAAGTGAGGAAGGGAAGCACCGCGCGACGCATCGCCGCGAAGGCTACTCTGCAAGTGCCGCGGAGGATAGCAACGGGATGGTGACGGTGCGGAAACCGCGCTGGATACAGCGGGATCGCACCGATGGGACCTATGGGAAATGGGACCTATGGGACAGATAGGACCTATGGGCCTGCGGCGTTCGGGGTGGTGGGCGGCCTGCCTATGGGTCCCATCGGTCCCATAGGTCCTATTCGTCCCATCGTACTCACTCGAACACAACCACGTTCCGCAGCGCCTCCCCCGATTCCACGCCGGCGATCGCTTCATTGATCTGCGCCAGCGGGTAGCGCCGGGAAACCAGCGCATCCAGTTGCAGGCGGCCGCGCAGATACAGATCGACCAGGCGCGGCACATCGACATGCAATCGCGTGCCGCCCATGCGGCTGCCGAGGACGCGCTGTTCGCTCCAGACGATGTCGAACATGCGCAGCGCGGCGGTCGCTTTCAAGGCGGGCATCCCCACGGCCACGACGGTGCCGCCGTGGCGGATCATGAGCTGCGCCTGCGCCAGCGCCTCGGGCGCGCCGACCGTGACGAAGGCGTAGTCGGCGCCGCGCCCGGTGAGCTTGCGCACGGCGCGCAGGAGGTCGCGCGGCTCCATCGCGGCGGCGTTGAAGACGTCCGTCGCGCCGAAGCTCGTTGCGGCGGTGAGCTTCGAATCGATGCGGTCGATGGCTACGATGGGACGCGCGCCGGCGAGCACCGCGCCCTGGACCGCATTGAGTCCGACGCCGCCCGCGCCGATGATGACGACGCTCTCCCCCACCTCGACGCGCGCCGTGTTCAGCACCGCGCCGACGCCGGTGATGACGCCGCAGCCGAGGAGCGCCGCGCAATCGAATGGTATCTGCTCGGGGATGCGCACCACCTGCGACTGGTCGACGACCACCGCCTCGGCGAACGCACCGACGCGGATGCCGGGCGACAGCGACTCGCCGCGCGCATTGCGCAGACGGCTCTCGCGGTCGAGGGCGAACGATCCTTCGCAGTTGTGCGGCGCGCCCGTGGTGCAGTGGAAGCAGCGGCCGCACGAGCGCAGGAGCGAGACGACGACGCGGTCACCCGGCTTCGTCAGCGTGACGTTCGGTCCGACTTCGTCGACGATGCCCGCGGCTTCATGTCCGGCCACGACCGGCAGCGTGCCGGCCCAGTCGCCGCGGATGAGATGCACGTCGCTGTGGCAGATGGCGGTGGCGGCGAGCCGCACCTTCACCTCACCGCTTTGCGGGGCGTCCAGGGTGACGTCTTCCACGCTCAGCGGCTGGTCGAATGCATGACAGATGGCAGCTTTCATGATTGTTTGGTTTGACAGGATGAACGGGATGACACTGCAGCCATTCGTCCCACTCATACTTGCTGCGCCAGCCCCTGCGCAATCCCCGCCAGCCCCGCGACGCGCGATCCCAGGTCCGCGAAGCGCGGATCGTCGGTCTGGCCGCGCACGTAGCGGGCGTAGATCTGCTGGATCACCACCGCCAGTTTGAACACGGCGAACACTTCGTACACCGCGATGCCGTGCAGCGGCTGGCCGGAGGCGCGCGCGTAGTGCTCGAGGATCTCGTCGCGCGTGAACCATCCCTCGGCTTTCGTGACGCTGGGGATGGCGTCGTCCTCTCCCACCGCGTGGATCCAGTAGCAGAGGAGGATGCCGAGGTCGACGAGGGGGTCTCCGATGGCGGACATTTCCCAGTCGAAGACGCCGACGAGGCGGTCGGGCCGCGCTTCGTCGAGCATCACGTTGTCCAGCTTGTAGTCGCCGTGCACCAGCGCGGGACGCGCCGGATCGGCGGGGATGTGCTGCTCGAGCCATTGCGCGAGCGCCTCCATCTCCGGCACGTCGCTCGTCTTCGAGCCGTGCCACCGCTCCGTCCATCCTTTGATCTGCCGCGCCACGAAGCCCGCCGGCTTGCCGAGCGTGTCGAGCCCGTTCGCCACGACGTCGATCGAGTGGAGCTGCGCGAGCGTCTCGATCATGCTCGCGCTGATGCGGCGGCGCAGGGCGGGATCGAGCGGCACCGGCTCCTTCGTCCGGATGATGAGGCCGCGGCGCCGTTCCATGACGTAGAAGACGCTGCCGATGACGGACGTGTCTTCGCACAGCAGCAGCGGCTTCGGCGCGAGCGGAAAGCGCGGATGCACGGCCTGCAGCACGCGGCATTCGCGCGCCATGTCGTGCGCGCGCGGCGGCACGGGGCCCAACGGCGGGCGGCGCAGCACGAGCTCGCGCTCGCCGAACGCGACGTCGTACGTCAGGTTCGAGTGGCCGCCCGGAAACTGCGCCACCTCCATGGCCCCGTCGATGCCGAGCTCGCGGCGCAGATAGTCGGCCAGCTTCTCCCAGTCGAGCTGCTCGCTCGCGCGCACCGGACGCGTGTCGTTCATTCGTTCCCTCCGCGCAGCACGTTGCGCGCGATCACCATTCGATGCACTTCGGACGGGCCATCGTAGATGCGGAACGCGCGCGCCTCACGGTAGAAGTGCTCGAGCGGCAGGTCGCCGGAGAAGCCAAGCGCCCCGCAGATCTGAATCGCGCGGTCGATCACCCGATTCACCGCCTCGGCCACGAACACCTTGCAGATCGACGATTCGTGGCGGATGTCTTCCCCCTGCTCCAGCTTCCACGCCGCCTGCATCACCATCAGCCGTGACGCGTGCAGCTCGATCTCCGAGTCGGCGATCATCCACTGGATCGACTGCTGCTGCGCGAGCTTCTTGCCGAACGCATCGCGCTCCTTCGCCCGCGCCACGCCGATCTCCAGGCAGCGTTGCGCCGCGCCGAGCCAGCGCATACAGTGCGTGAGGCGCGCGGGGACGAGGCGGATCTGCGCCATCTCGAAGCCGGCGCCGAGCTCGCCGAGGAGCGCGGAGTCGGGGACGCGCATCTGCTCGAACGCGAGCTCCGCGTGGCTCACGATGCCGTGGCCGCCCATCGTCGGGATGTTGCGCACGAAGCGATAGCCGGGCGTATCGGTCGGCACGAGGAACATCGACACGCGGCGCCGCGGATCGGCGTCCGGGTCGGTGATGGCCATGACGATGGCGAACGACGCGCCTTCCGCGCCGGTGGTGAACCATTTGCGTCCGCTGATCTCCCAGCCGCCGTCGACGCGCGTCGCCCGCGTACGGATCATCGTGGCGTCGGAGCCGGCACCCGGCGCGGGCTCCGTCATGGCGAAGCAGGAGTGGATCCTCCCTTCGACGAGAGGACGCAGCCACTGCTCGCGCTGCGCGTCATTCGCAAAGTGCGTGAGGAGGTGCATGTTCCCCTCGTCCGGCGCCGCGCAATGCAGCGCCATCGCGCCGAGGAAACTGCGGCCGGCCTGCTCGAAGAGGACGCACATGGCGATGGTTCCCAGCCCCAGTCCCCCGTACTCCTTCGGCAGTTGCGGCCCATAGAACCCTTCCGCCTTCGCCTTGGCGCGCAGCCGGTCGACGGTATCGCGCGTGATCTCCGCCGATTCCGCGGGGATGACTTCATCGCGCACGAACGCGTGGACGCGATCGCGGAGGGTGGCTAGTTCTGGGTCGAGGTTGAAGTTCATGGCAGGTTTTGATGGGACGTATAGGACAGATGGGACTCAGTTCGGTCCCATTCGTCCTATAGGTCCCATTCGTCCCATCGGTCCTATTGCAAATTCTCGAACACCGTCGCCGCACCCTGCCCGCCGCCGACGCACATCGTGACCAGGCCGTACTTTGCTCCGCGGCGGCGCATCTCTCCCAGCAGTTGCACGGTCAGCTTGGCGCCCGAGGCGCCCAGCGGGTGCCCCAGCGCCACGGCGCCGCCGTTGACGTTCACTTTTTCCGGGTCCATCCCCAGCTCGCGCATCACGGCGAGCGCCTGACAGGCGAAGGCCTCGTTCAATTCGATGACGTCGATGTCATCCAGCTTCAATCCGGCGAGCTTCAGCGCTTTCGGCACCGCCACGACCGGGCCCATGCCCATGATCTCCGGCGCCACGCCGCCTACCGCGTACGACACCAGCCGCGCCAGCGGCTTCAACCCCAGCTCCTCGGCGCGTTTGCGCGACATGACGATCACGCCGGCGGCACCGTCCGAGGTCTGGGAGGAGTTGCCGGCGGTGACGACGCCTTTGGCGTGAAACACGGGCTTGAGCTTGGCCAGCACATCGAGGTTCGTGTCGGCGCGCGGCCCTTCATCCTTGTCGAACGTGAACCGCTTCGTCCCCTCGACCTCCACGATCTCCACACCCAGCGGCACGATGCCGTCGTCGGCGAAGCGTCCCGCTTCCTGTGCGGCGATCGCGCGCTGGTGGCTGCGGTACGCGAACGCATCGGCGTCTTCACGCGAGACGTTGTACTTCTTCGCCACGTTCTCCGCGGTCAGTCCCATGTTGAGGTAAACCTCGGGGCGCTCCTCCATCAGCGTCGGGTTCGGGCGGAACTTGTTGCTGCCGCGCACCATGCTCATCGACTCCGTGCCGCCGGCGATGATCTGCTCGGCCATGCCGGCCATGATGCGCTCCGCCGCCTGCGCGATCGTCTGCGAGCCCGACGAGCAGAAGCGGTTCACCGTCGCCGCGGGCACGCTGTCCGGCAGCCCGGCACGCAAGGCGGCGATGCGGGCGACGTTCATGCCCGACTCTCCTTCCGGCGTGGCGCAGCCGATGATCACGTCGTCGATCTCGCCCGGCGTGAGCTGCGGCGTCCGCGCGAGCAGCCCGCGAATCACCTCGGCCGCCATGTCGTCCGGACGGGTAGTGCGCAGCGATCCGCGCGGAGCTTTGCCGACCGCGGTCCGCAGTCCGGCAACGATGACGGCTTCGTTCATGGTTTTTCTCCTGTGGTGCCGGGGGAACGATAGGACCTATGGGACGAATGGGACGAATAGGACAGATGAAAAGCGCGCTCAGTTCCTCAGTGGTTTGCCATTCGCCAGCATGTACTGGATGCGGTCCATGGTCTTCGGTTGCTGCAGCAGCTCCACGAAGGATTCGCGTTCGCGGTCCAGCAGCGACTGTTCGCTCACCCACTGCCCGCTGGAGAACTGCGCGCCGCAGAGCACGTACGCCAGCTTTTTGCTCAGATACGCGTCGTACTCGCTCATGAAGCCGCCCTGCTGCAGTTGGTAGATGCCGGCGGCGAGGCCGGCGTAGACGTCGCGGCCGGCGGCGTACAACTGCTCCGGGACCGCGGGCGTGAACTCCTCCGCGAGTGCGAGCACCTCGTGCTTCGCCTCGTACAGCAGGTGATCGCGGTTCATGACGATGCGGTCGCCCTCCGCCAGGAAGCCGAACGACTTCGCCTCGGCCGCGCTCGACGAGACCTTCGCCGCGCCGACGATCTGCATGACCGTCGAGAGGAAGGGCAGCGGGTCGGCGCCGGGTGCCGTGCGCATCGGCGGCGTGACGACGCGGCGCACCATCTCCTTGCAGCCGCCGGCACCGGGGATCAGGCCGACGCCCACTTCGACGAGGCCCATGTACGTCTCCCCCGCCGCGACGATGCGCGTGCCGGCCATTGCCACTTCGACGCCGCCGCCGAGCGTCCGGCCGAACGGCGCGGTGACGACGGGCTTGGTGGAGAAGCGGACACGCATCAGCGCGTCCTGCATCCCTTTGACCGCGTCGGCCGGATCGCCGGCCAGGCCGCCGGCGAGGTTGGCGCCGACACAGAAGTCGGAGCCCTCGTTGCCGATGACCAAACCCTTCCACTCGCCGCGCTCCACTTCGTCGATGGATTCGAGCAGCATCGCGCGGATGTCGCTGTCGAGCGTGTTGAGCTTCGTGTGGAACTCGAGACAGAGGACGCCGTCGCCGAGGTCGCGCAGGCTCGCGCCCTTGTTCTCCTTGATGACGGGGCAATCCTTCAACGAGAGGATTTTCGGATCCTGCTCGAGCGGCGCGTACGACTTCGTCAACGGACTGTACGCGCTGCCGTTCTCGTAGAACGACGCATGGCCGGCGGCGAGCATCTCACGCACCCACGGAGCGACAGTGACGCCGTGCTGCTCCATGGCGTCGGCCGTTTCCTTGACGCCGAGGGCGTCCCACAACTCGAACGGCCCGAGATCGTGCGAGAAGCCCCAGCGCGTGGCGCGATCGATGGCGACGACGTCGTCGCTGATCTCCGGCACGCGGCGCGAGGCGTAACCGAGGGCGTTGTAGACGACGTGGCGTGCGAGCTTGCCGGCTTTGTCGTCCTGCTGCAGCACGAACTTCAGCCGCTCGGGCAGGCTGCGCATCTTCGACGCCGCGGCCAGCGAGGCGATCTCCGGCTCCCTGCGCTCGCGGTATTCGCCGGTCTCGAGGTCGAGCGTGAGGATGCTCTTGCCGTCCTTCTTGTAGAAGCCCTGCTTCGTCTTGTCGCCGAGGCGGCCGCGATCCATCTGCGACTTGCGCAGGCCTTCGACGCGCGGCGAACGGAGGATCTCGCGCGACTCGTCGTGCTCGATCAGCGGGTAGAGGTTGGAGGCGACGGAGCTGGCGACGTCGAGGCCGACGAGATCCTGCAGGCGGAACGCGGCGGTCTTGGGCCGGCCGATCAGCGGCCCGGCGATGGCGTCGGTCTCTTCGATCGTGTAGCCGTGCTCGAGGACGTAGTCGACGAGCACCGCGCCGCCCATCGAGGCGAGGCGATTGGCGATGAAGTTCGGCGTGTCCTTGCAGAAGACGACCGACTTGCCGAGGCGCTGCTCCGAGAAGTCGCGCACGAAGCTCGTCACCTCGGGCGCCGTCCGCGGCGTGGGGATGACCTCGAGCAGCTTCATGTAGCGCGGCGGATTGAAGAAGTGCGTGCCGAGGAAGTGCGTCTGGAAGTCCGCGGAAGCGTTGGCGGCGATGGTGGCGATGGGGATGCCGGACGTGTTGCTCGTGACGATGCTGCCCGGCTTGCGCAGGCGATCGATGCGCGCGACGAGGTCGCGCTTCGCGTCGAGGTTCTCGAAGATCGCCTCGACGATCCAGTCGCCCTGCGCGATCCACTGCTCGTTCTGCTCGACGTGGCCGACGGTCACGAGCTGCGCCGTCTCCGGCGTGAAGAACATCGGCGGCTTGTGCTTCTTGAGGCGGTCCAGCACGCCGTCGGTCGTGACGTCGAGCAGATAGACCGGGATGCCGGCGTTCGCAAAGTGTGCGGCGATGCCGCCGCCCATCGTGCCGGCGCCGATGACGACGGCGCGGCTGATCGTTCGTGTTCTCAAGAGATCGTTCCCCCGCCATCCACCACGATCGTCTGCCCCGTGATGTAACTGGCCGCATCGCTGACCAGAAACAGCGCCACACCTTTCAACTCGCCGGGTGCACCGACACGTGGAATCGGATTGCGCTGCTCGATCTTCGGCACCACCGCTTCGATGACGCCTTCCGTCAGCCGGGAGTGGAAGAAGCCGGGCGCGATGGCGTTGACGCGGATGCCGTTCGGCCCCCACGTCGCGGCGAGCTCCCGCGTCAGTCCCATCAGCCCCGCTTTGCTCGACGCGTAGCCGACGTAATGCGGCCCCTGCACGGATGAGCGCATGCCGGCGATCGACGCCACGTTGAGGATGACGCCGGAGCCGGCTTTGAGCATCTCGCGCCCCGCCGCCTGGGAGAAGAGGAACGCGCCGGTGAGGTTCGTGTCGAGCACCTTCTGCCACGCTTTCAGCGGCATCGTCTCGGGCCGTTCTCCCCACGTGACGCCGGCGTTGTTGACGAGGATGTCGACGCGGCCGAACGCTTCCATCGTCGCCGCGACGACCGCCTCGACCTGCGCGGGGTCGGTGACGTCGCAGATGCGCCCTTCCACGCGGAAGCCGCGCGCGCGCATCTCGTCGAGTGTAGGCGTGAGCCACTGCTCACGCCGCGCGCACAACATCACCGAAGCCCCCGCCTCGGCAAACCCCTCGGCGATTTCCTGCCCCAGACCGCGCGAGCCCCCGGTGACGATGGCCGCGCGCCCCGTGAGATCGAACAACTGCTGGACGGTCCGCATCACGACCAGTATGCCTCAGCCGTCGACACGCGCGGACACGCGCGCCGGTGCCTCCGGGGGAACGATAGGACGGATAGGACGAATGGGACCTATAGGACGTATGGCTGCGCTGGTTTGTCCTATAGGTCCTATAGGTCCTATTCGTCCTATAGGTCCTATTCGTCCCATACGTCCTATAGGTCCTATTCGTCCTATAGGTCCTATCGTTCCCCCAACCCACCTCAGGCGTATCATCGCCACCATGCTGGCTGAATTTCGCGGGTTTCTTACGAAGACCAATGCTCTGGCGTTGGCGGTCGGGGTCATTGTGGGCGCGGCCGTGGGGAGTGTCGTTTCGGCTCTGGCGGCCGACATCCTCATGCCGATCATTGGCGTCTTTCTGCCCGGTGGGGATTGGCGGCAGGCGAAGGTCGTGCTGGAGACTTCCACTGACGCTGCCGGCAAGGTCACGGAGAACGCGATTCTCTATGGGCACTTTGCCGGGGTGGTGCTCGACTTCCTGATCGTCTCGTTCGTGGTGTTTCTCATCGTGAAGCTGCTCGTGCGGCCGGTGCCGGCGGCCGCGCCGGAGCCCACCCGCAATTGCCCCGAGTGCCTGGAGATGATTCCGCAGGCGGCGCGCCGTTGCCGGGCCTGCACGGCGACGATCACCTAGTCAGCTTGCGGCTCCCTGCCGCTGCATGGCCTGCTGGCTCGCCTGGTCGAAGCTCGCCTGCACCTCGGCGCTTGCCGGCACCATCGTAGAGACGACGCCGCGCACCAGGGCTGCCTGTTCCGCCGTCACCGGTGGAGCGATGGCCGCGGTGCGGTGCTGCGTCAGGTTCCAGAGGAGGTTCGTCTTGTAGTCGCGGTACGCGGAGCGGCCGAAGACGCGGATGCTCTCGACCGGCTCCTCCACCGCCGTCGCGATCTGGCTCAGCACCGCCTCGGCATCCGCGCGCTCGGCGGTGTCGTTGACGATCGGCTCCATCAGCGGCACCCAGTCGGTGATGCCGCGGACGTTGAGGTCGCGCAGTTTGGCCACGCGCTCGCGGAAGCGGCGGACGAGCATCCCCTGGTCGATCCAGTCGACCACGCGCTCGAAGGGATAGAGGCTGCGCACCGTCAGCACGGCCGGATCGGAGGAGGCCACGTGCTGCACGTCGGTGATGCCGAGCTCCGTCAACAGTTCGGCGACGTCGTCGTCGATGCCGTCGATCATCGTCACGTCCATCGGCCGCGTCACCGGCTTCTCGCGCTTGAAGAGCTGGATGGCCTTGTCGCGCAGCTCCTCAACAAATAGTGGATAGAACAGGCCGATGAGGAAGTAGGCCGTGTTGCCGATCGACGGGACGTCGGCGAAGAAGTTCGCGGCACCGGCGAAGAGGCCGAGCGTCTGCGCGATCGTGGCACGCAGCGCGGCGGTGACGAGGAAGCGCGCGTGGAGGGCGCCGGCGTTCACGCGGCCGATCGTGCGCAGGACGATGAGCGCGTAGACGCCGAGGCCGGAGTAGACGAGGCCATTGAGCGGGGCGCTGAGGTTGCCCTTGGTGGTGAAGGCGAGGTCGATGCCGCCGCCGGAGACCGCCGCGGGGATGGCCAGCACCGACGTGAGCAGCGCCGCGCCCCACAGCGTGGCCGAGAACTTCGGCTGGTGCGACGTCAGGTCCTCGGCCGCGTCTTCGCTGATGTCGGGCGCGGCTCCGGCCCAGCGCTCCTTGAAGGTCGACTGGAAGGTCCGGTAGAGGTTGGCGATGACGATCCGGTTGTCGAACCGCGGCTGCAGGTTGAGGAGGTGGTACATCAGCCCGATCAGCCCGGGGATCGGCGCGAGGACCCACAGCTCCTGATCGATGCTGCAGAGGACCATGGCGCCAACGGCCGCGCCGACGGAAACGATGCCGATGAGGATCCCGCGTAGGTGCATGACAGGGAGTGTACAGAATCGAGTGATTCCCTACCCCCGAAGGTGTGCACGTGAACCGCCGCCAGTGGGCCGGCCGGCGTGCATCGTGCCATTCGTCCTATCCGTCCCATCGGTCCCATTCGTCCCATCGTCGCCCCACGCGCCACACCTCTCAGTTTTGGAAGAAGGCCATCGTGCTTCCCGTCAGCGTTGGCGTACTGCCGCCGTAAACCGCCGCAATTCGCCCTCCTTTGACAGACGCTTCACGCTTTTCATGCGCGTTGCGCGTATGATTCGGCCGGGTCCAGGGTCAAACCCTCCACAACTGAATACGTCCGGAATGCGCGTGTTCCCGGCACGCGCGGATAGGGGATTGTCGTGCCAATTGCTCGCCGCTTCGTGTGGCTGCTCTGCGTCCTTTTTCTGCTCTCTTTGACCGCATCCGCCGACCCGTATCCCCCCGTCTGGGGCAGCGGAGCCGTGCATCACGCGCCCGTGGCGTGGCCGGCGACGGACGCGAACTGGACGCCCTACTCCTACAGCGCCAGCAACACCAACGACGCCGCGGTGGGCGATCCCTCGAACGGCGGCACCTCCCCGCAGAACTACGTCAACGTCAGCTCCGGCTGTACGGACCAGACGCTCCCCAGCATCTACTACTACTTCGATCCCGTCTCGAACACGCTGATGTTCCGCTGGCGTGTCGGGCAGATCGCCAATACCTACGCGACCGGCCCCAGCGCCGGAACGTTCGCCTCCACCGATCCCTGGCGCTCCGCGCTCTGGACGGTGCTGATCGACATCGACGGCGACGGCTTCCGCGAGTTCGCCGTCCACCTCAACGGCTCGAGCGGCGCTCCTTCCACGCCCATCGACGTCATCCGCGTCATCTACAGCAACACCTCATCGCAATCGATCGACGTGACGCAGCCCGGGATCTTTCTCGTCAGCCACAATCCCACCGCGTTCGTCGACTCCGGCACGCAGCGCATCTTCAACTTCCACAACTCCCTCGCGCCCGACACGAACTGGGTCAACGGCTCCTCCGAGACCGTGTGGGACTACGGCACCACGCGCGCGAGCCTCATTCCCAACACTCCTCCGCATCCCTGCGAGGAGTACTTCATCGATTACCAGATCCCGCTGGCGATGCTCGACGCCACGCCGTTCGGCGGACCGCAGGTCACGGCCAACACGCCGATGAGCCTCGCCTTCACCACCGCCAACAGCCTCCAGAACCCGCTGCAGAAGGACGTGGTCATCCAGGGCTCCTTCACCGGCGATCCCGACAAACCGATCCCGCCGGGCGACACGATCACCCCGGGCGGCGGCACGGTGCAGCAGCCCACGGTCCAGAGCATCACCGCCAACGGCTGCAATCTGACGACGCTCCGCGCGCAGGTCTCCGACACCGTCAACGTGATGACCGGCGCCACCACCGTCACCTCCGTCGACTTCTACTACTACGCCGACAGTGACGGCGACGGCACCGCCGACGACGGCAACACGTGGACGCTCGCCACCGCCGCTTCCACCACCGGCAGCCCCCTCGGCCTCTGGTCCGCGACGTGGAACTCGACCGCGCTCCTCGCCGGCAACTACCTCATCGGCGTGCGCGCGGCCGACGTCCAGGGGAACATCACCTGGAGCTACCTCACGCAGGCCGAGGTGAACCTCGTCGCGGGCCCCACGCCGCCGAACTACGCGAACCCAGGCGGTCTGAAGATCGCGAGCTTCACGAACTCCTGCGGCGTCCCGCCGCCGTCGCTCATCAAGACGGCGAATGTGTCCGAGGTGACGGTGGGTGGCGTGGTGACGTTCACGTTGACGGTGTCGAATCCGACCTCGTCACCGATCACCGTCACCAGCATCTCCGACATCCTCCCCACCGGGTTCCAGTACGCCAGCACCGGAGCCGGCACACTCGGCGCGCCGTCGACCTCTCCCACGGCGGGAGCGACGGGCACGATCACCTGGACCTTCCCGAGCGCCGTGGTGCCGGCGAGCAGCACGCGCACGCTCATCTTCAACGCCACGGCGCCGGCGATCACCGGCACGTACACCAACCGTGCGACCGCGGCGACGTCTTACTCCCCCCTAACCAGCAACCTGCTGCAGATCGGCGTCGGCGCGCCGCGCCTGACGATCGCCAAAGCGGCGAACGTCCCCAGCGCCAACCCGGGCGACAACGTCACGTTCACCATCACGTACTCGAACGATTCGACGGTAACGGCGACGAACGCGGTCATCACCGACACGCTCCCGGCGGGACTGATCTTCGTCTCCTCCCCCACCGGCGTGCACGCCGCCGGCACCATCACCTGGAACGTCGGCACCGTCGCGCCGGGCTCCGGCCCGTTCAGCGTCAGCTTCGTCGCGCAGGTGGCGAATCCGTATCCGACGCTGGCGGCGATCCCGCTGGTCAACACCGCGTCGATCGACTCCGACCAGACGGCGCCGGCGAACGCGTCGAGCTCCACGTACATCAACGCGCCGCGTCCGGCGCTGACGATCCAGAAACGCTCGACGACGCCGCAGGTCGCTCCCGGCGGCAACATCACGTTCGAGATCCTCTACGCGAACACCGGCAACTCGACCGCCAGCGCCCTCGTCATCACCGACATCCTGCCGGCGGGCTTCAACTACGTTTCCTCGTCGCCCGCCGCGACCACGGCACCCGCCGTGGGCACGAACGGCACCGTGACGTGGAACGTCGCCTCCCTCGGCGCCGGCGCCTCCGGCGTGGTGCAGGTGACGGTGCAGGCGACGAGCCCCTTCACCGGCAGCAACCCGACGACGAACGTCGCCAGCGTCACGGCCACCGGCATCCCGCCGGTCAACGACAGCTACACCGTCGTGGTGACGGAGCCGGCCTGCTCCACCTCGACCACGTACTACTTCCGCAACACGACCGCGAACGTCGGCAACGCCGGCACGCAGCGCATCGCCAACACCACCTCCCCGGTGGCGGCCGTCGCCACGACGGTGCAGGTGACGAACATCGGCAGCACCACGACCGAGATCGCGCGCTGGTACCAGGACCCCGCGAACAGCAGCAACGCGATGTCGTTCACGGGCAACATCACGAACACGCTCCACCTGAACAAGACCGGCTCCCCGTCGGCCACCTTCACGCTGACGCTGAACGCCTACGACCCCACCACGGGCGCGACGACGGCGCTCGGCTCCGGCACCACGAACCTCACGGGCAACCGCAGCAATGACCTGAACGTCATCACGTTCGCGTCGACGGGCGTGCTCCCCGCCGGCCATCGCCTGCTGTGGGTGCTCACCGCCGTCACGAACCACGCGAGCCAGCTCAACGACCTCGGCATCAACTTCGACGCCACCGGCAGCCCGAGCCGCTCGCAGCTCTGCCTCACGCCGATCCGCGTCACGCTGAACAAGCAGGTCGACAGCCTCATCGCCCAGTCGGGCGCGGCCCGCCAGTACACGCTGCAGTTCTCGAACAACGGCGCGGCGGCCCTCACCGGCGCGCAGATCGTCGACACGCTGCCGGCCGGCGTGACCTTCGTGAGCGCGCTGCTCAACGGCATCGCCACCGCGCCCGTATCCGTCGCCGGGCAGGTGCTGACGTTCAACGTCAACACGGCCGGGCAGCCGGGCGGCACGCTCGCCGCCGGCACCTCCGGCTTCCTCACCATCAACGTCACGGTCGACCAGCCGCTGTCGAGCGCACTCTCAGTGCTGACGAACACGGCCCAGCTCACGACGACGCAGGGAACGCCGCAGGTCGATTCGGCCACGATGACGGTGCTCCGTCCCAACGTCTCGATCGCCAAGGCGGCCAACGACACGCTGCTCATCCCGGGCGAGACCGTCACGTACACGCTGACGGTGCTGAACGCCGGCAGCGTCAACGCGACGAACGTCACCGTCACGGACGTGCTGCCTGCCGCGGCGTGGTTCACGTACGTGCCGAACAGCGCGCAGCTCAACGGCGTGCCCATCGCCCCCGATCCGGTCGCCGGCGGCACGCTGACGTACAACCTGGGGACGCTCACCCCCGGCGCCACCGCCAACGTCACCTTCCAGATGACGGTGGGCGTTGGCGCGCCGTCGGGCGTGACGACGCGGACGAACAACGCCACCGTCAGCGACACGCAGACGGCCGGCACGCGCGTCAGCAACGACGTCGTCGTCGCCGTCAGCACCAATCCCAACCTCGTCATCAGCAAGAGCAGCATCCCGGCGACCGGTCCGCTCGGCGGCGGCGACACGCTGCAGTACACCATCCTGGTGAGCAACAGCGGCTCCGGCGCGGCGGAAGGCGTGATCGTCACCGACGTCATCCCGGCCAACACCACCTACGTGCCGGGCTCGCTCGTCTCCGACGGCACCGCCTCCTACAACCCCGGCACCAACAGCATCGTCGCCAGCCTCGGCACGATCGCCCCGAACAGCGCCCAGACGCGCAGCGTCACGTTCCAGGTCACGATCAATTCGCCGCTCCCCGCCGGCAACTACACCATCGGCAACACGGCGACGGCGGCGGCCTCCAATGCACCGTCGAAGGACGCGTCGACGTCGATCTCCGCGACGTCCGCGCCGGAGCTGTCGATCGTCAAGACGGCACCGTCCAACGTCGCGTTCCCGCTGACGACCCTCGCGGCGAACGTCGCGGCGGCCAATACCATCGTGGTGAACAGCAGCGCCTATCTCGCCAGCGGCGACTACATCCGCCTCGGCGGCACGTTCGCGCGCATCACCGCCATCAGCGGCACGACCGTGACGCTCAACGTGCCGGTCACCGGCAGCACGGGCGATCCGCTACTCCCGGTTCTCAAGTACTTCATCCGCATCGAGAACAACGGCAGCGCCACAGCCACGGGCGTGGTCGTGAGCGATCCGCTCCCCGCCGGCACCGTCTACGTCGCCTCGAGCCCCGCCGCCTCCTCCGCGCCGCCCGTCGGCACGAACGGCACCGTGCAGTGGAACGTCGCGTCGCTCGCGCCGACCGCCGCGCTGACGTTCGAGGTGTGGGCCGGCGTCTCCGGCACCGGCAGCTACAGCAACGTGGCGAGCGTCGACAGCAACGAGACGACGCCGGTCAACGACAGCGCCATCACCTCGGTCGGCGTGCTCGTCCCGTCGAAGACCACCTCCACGCCGCTCGTCTTCAACACGCCGGGCGGCACGACGGCGCGCTACACCATCACGGTCGTGAACCAGAGCGGCGCGCCGGCCACGAACGTCGTCGTGCGGGACACGCTCTCCGCCGGCTTCACGTTCGCCAGCAACGTCTCCTTCGGCGGCAACGCGATCCGCACGTCGACCTCCGATCCCGCCGCCGGTGACGAACAGCCCGAGTGGGGCGCGTTCGACATCCCCGCCGGCGGCAACCTGACGATCACGTTCGACGTCGACGTCGACGCCGCTGTCGGCCCCGGCACCTACCAGAACGAAGTCTCCGCGACGAGCGCCTCCACCACCGCCCTCGAGTTCGACTTCCTCGCCACGACGCTGGAAGACGTGTCGCTCGACGCGGAGAGCGCGGATCTCTCCGTCGTCAAGAGCGACGACGCCGATCCCGTCCTGGTGAACGGCACCATCAACTACACGCTGACGGTCACCAACGCCGGTCCTTCGACCGCCACGTCCGTCAGCGTGGTCGACACGCTCCCCGCCGGCGTGACGTTCGTCAGCGCGACCGGCACCGGCTGGACGTGCAACGAAGCCGCGGGCGTCGTCACCTGCACGATGCCGTCGCTCGGCGTCGCCACCGCCGCTCCGATCACCATCACCATCACGGCGCCGGGCACGCCGGGCATGCTGACGAACAACGTCACCGTCTCCTCGGCTACCGCCGACCCGGATAGCGGCAACGACAGCGACAGCGAAACCACGAACGTCAACGCCGCGCCGACGTCGGCGGATCTCTCGCTCGTGAAGAGCGACGCGGCCGATCCCGTCGCGCCGAACGGCACGATCATCTACACCCTCGCGGTTTCGAACGCCGGCCCCAACGCGGCGGACAACGTCAGCGTCAGCGACACGCTGCCGGCCGGCGTCTCGTTCGTCAGCGCCACCGGCACCGGCTGGACGTGCAATGAAGTGGCCGGCGTCGTGACGTGCACGACGGCGTCGCTCGGAGTGGGCGCGGCGCCGGCCATCACCGTCATCGTGACGGCACCGGCAACGGCGGGCACGCTCACGAACGACGCCAGCGTCTCCTCGGATACGACCGATCCGGACGGCACCGACAACAGCGACGACGAGACGACCGACGTCACCTCCGCCGACCTCGCCATCGTCAAGAACGACGCCGCCGACCCGGTCGCCCCGAACGGCAGCATCGTCTACACGCTGGCCGTGACCAACATCGGCCCGTCGGCCGCCACGTCGGTCAGCGTCACCGACACCCTCCCCGCCGGCGTGACGTTCGTCAGCGCGACGGGCACCGGCTGGACGTGCAACGAAGCCGCCGGCGTCGTCACCTGCACCACGCCGTCGCTGGCCATCGGCAGCGCGCCGGCCATCACCATCACCGTCACCGCCCCGGCCACCGCGGGCACGCTCTCGAACAACGCGACCGTCTCCTCGGCCACTTCGGATCCAAACAGCGGTAACGACAGCGACAACGAAACGACCGACGTCGCCTCGGCCGACCTCTCCATCACCAAGGTCGCCGGCGCCGAGACGGCCGCGCCGAACAGCACCATCACTTACACGTTGACGGTCACGAACGCCGGGCCGTCGACCGCGACGAACGTCAGCGTGGTCGACACGCTCCCCGCCGGCGTCACCTTCGTCAGCGCCACCGGCACCGGCTGGACCTGCAACGAAGCCGCCGGCGTCGTCACCTGCACGATGCCCTCACTCGCCGTGGCCACCGCGCCGGCGATCACGCTCGTCGTCACCGCTCCCGCCACCGCCGGCCTGCTCGAGAACAACGTCACCGTCTCCTCGACCACCGACGATCCCGACGGCGGCAACAACAGCGATGCGTTCGACGTCGACGTCCAGACGGCGGACCTCTCCATCGTCAAGATCGACGCGGCCGACCCGGTCCTGCCGAGCGGCAACATCGTCTACACCCTCACCGTCACGAACGCCGGCCCCTCGGTCGCGACCTCGGTGAGCGTGGTCGACACACTCCCGGCAGGCGTGACCTTCGTCAGCGCCACCGGCACCGGCTGGACCTGCAACGAAGCCGCAGGCGTCGTCACCTGCACCACGCCCAACCTCGGCGTCACCACGGCTCCGGACATCACCGTCACCGTGACCGCATCGGGCACTCCGGGCCAGGTGTCGAACAGCGCCACCGTCTCCACGACCACCACGGACACGAACAGCGGCAACGACACTGACACCGAAACCACGGACGTCACCGCCGCGCCCAGCGCCGACCTCTCCGTCGTCAAGATCGACGCGGCCGATCCGGTCGCGCCGAATGGCAGCATCGTCTACACACTCACCGTGACCAACGCCGGTCCGTCGACCGCGACCTCGGTGAGCGTGGTCGATACGCTGCCCGCAGGAGTGACGTTCGTCTCCGCGACCGGCACCGGCTGGACCTGCAACGAAGCCGCGGGC
>DASVEE010000032.1:0-7872 GCA_036380735.1 Thermoanaerobaculia bacterium
TGTTCCCCCGCACAGATCCCTCAGCGCCCTCCCCCACCCGGCACACCCATACGGGCACTTCGGGATGACACAGGGGGTGCGCGCACAACCGCGCCCCCCCGTGTCATCCCGAATCCCGCCGTATGGGGGCGTGGGTGGAGGAGGCGGGAACTGTGTGGGGGAAGTGGCAGCACTGCAACGCCGTGTTCCCCCGCACAGATCCCTCAGCGCCCTCCCCCACCCGGCACACCCATACGGGCACTTCGGGATGACACAGGGGTTGGCGCACAACCGCGCCGTCCCATTTGTCCCATCTGTCCCATCTGTCCCATCTGTCCCATCCGTCCCATTCGTCCCATCGTCCCCCCAACCGCCCCGCCCGCCTCCAGCAGCCGCAACTTTCGATTTTCCTTTACGTATCCTCACGCATCCTGTAGAAAGTTATGTCCACTTTCACCAGTAGTACCAGACAGGAACAGCCGTGAGCGCTTTCATTGCCGCAGCCTTAGCCTTTCCGACGGTCGTTTTCACCGTCCTGCTCCTCTTTTTTCTGGCGTATGCGCTGCTCGTCGTCTTCGGCGCGCTCAGCATCGATGCGCTGGATGGAGTGCTGGGCGCTGATGACATTCCGGACAACGGTCTGCTCGACGGCGCCCTCGACGCGTTTGGCGTGCAGGGCATCCCGCTGACGATCTTTGGTGGCGTCTCCACGCTGTTCGCGTGGTTTGCCAGCTTCGTCGGGATGCGGTTCCTCGGCGGCTTCATGCCCGAGGGGGCGCTCGGCATGACGCTTCAGGGGCTGCTCGGCTTCGTGGCGCTCCTCGTCGGGCTGTTCGTGGGCTCGCGGGCGGTCCGTCCCCTGCGGCCGGTGTTCGTCACGGCCGTCGGGCCGGGGCGTGCGTCGCTCGTGGGGAAAGTGTGCACCATCCGTTCGCTGCGGGTCGACGAGCAGACCGGCACGGCGGAGGTGGAGGATGGCGGCGCCGGCTTCATCGCCGAGGTGCGCTGCCTTCGCGACAACGAGCTGACGCGCGGCAGCCGCGCCATCGTCTACGACTACGATCCCGAAGAAGGCATTTACCGGGTCGGCCCGCTCGACAGAGCGCTGGCCGAGTCGCCGAAAGCCTGATCCAACCTTTCAGCCCAACAAGGAGAAACCATGGACATCGTCATCAGCATCGTACTGCTCGTCGGAGCCGCCATCATTCTCGGCGTCTTCACGATGGTCTTCGTTGCGAAGTTCTATCGCAAGGTGGAGCAAGGCAAGGCCCTCATCGTCAACAAACTGAAGGCGGAGCCGGAAGTGACGTTCACCGGCGCCACCGTCTGGCCGATCATCCACAAGGCCGAGACGATGGACATCTCGGTCAAGACGATCGAGATCGACCGCCGCGCCAAGGATGGGCTGATCTGCCGCGACAACATCCGCGCCGACATCAAGGTGACGTTCTTCGTGCGCGTCAACAAGACGGTCGAAGACGTGATCAAGGTCGCGCAGTCGATCGGCTGCGCGCGCGCCTCCGACCCGGGCACGCTGGAGGCGCTGTTCAGCGCGAAGTTCTCCGAAGGGCTGAAGACGGTCGGCAAGCAGCTCGACTTCGTCGACCTCTACACGAAGCGCCACGAGTTCCGCGACGCGATCATCAACCTGATCGGCCGCGACCTGAACGGCTACGTCCTCGAGGACGCCGCCATCGACTACCTCGAGCAGACGCCGCTCTCGAACCTCGACCCGCTGAACATCCTCGACGCGCAGGGCATCCGCAAGATCACGGAGCTGACCTCGGTCGAGCATGTCCGCACGAACGAGTTCACGAACACCGAGAAGAAACAGATCAAGAAGCAGGACGTGGAAGCGCAGGAAGCGATCCTCGAGCTGGAGCGGCAGCAGGCCGACGCCGAGGCGAAGCAGAAGCGCGAGATCGAGTCGGTGCGGGCGCGCGAAGCGGCCGAGCTGGCGAAGATCCAGTCCGAAGAGCGCCTGCGCGCCGAGAACGCCCGCATCAAGGCGGACGAAGAGCTGCAGATCGCGGAGCAGAACAAGCAGCGCCAGGTGGAAGTGGCGCAGAAGAACCGCGAGCGCGTCGTGGCCGTCGAGGCGGAGCGCGTCGAGAAGGACCGCTCGCTCGAAGCGGTGTCGCGCGAGCGCGCCGTCGAGCTGTCGCGCATCGAGAAAGAGAAGGCGCTCGAAGTGGAGCGCAAGGCGATCCAGGACGTCATCCGCGAGCGCATCGTGGTCGACCGGACGGTGGCCGAGGAAGAGGAGCGCATCAAGTCGCTGCGCGTCGTGGAAGATGCGAAACGCAACAAGGAAGCGGTCCTCATCGCGGCCGAGGCCGAGGCGCAGGAGCGCCTGGTGAAGGACATCAAGGCCGCGGAAGCGGGCGAGCTCTCCGCGCATCATGAAGCGAAGCAGCGCGTCCTCCTGGCCGATGCGGAGCTCGAAGCGGCCGATCGTCAGGCGCGCGCCAAGATCCGTCTGGCCGAGGGCATCCAGGCCGAAGCCGCGGCGGGCGGTCTCGCCGATGCGAAGGTCAAAGAAGCCGACGCCATCGCCACCGAGAAGTTCGGCCTCTCGCAGGTGCGCGTGAAGGAAGCGGAAGCGGCGGCCATCGAGCGCGTCGGCGGCGCCGAAGCGACGGTGCTGCGCCTGAAGGCGGACGCCGAAGCGCAGGGCATCCAGCAGAAGGCGACCGCGATGAAGGAATTCGACGTGGCCACGCGCGACCACGAGGAGTTCCGCCTGCGCATCGAGACGCAGCGGCAGCTCGGCAGCGAATCGATCAAGGCGCAGACCACCGTCGAGCAGGCGAAAGCCCAGATCCTCGGCAAGGCGCTGGAGACGGCGAACATCGACATCGTCGGCGGCGACGGCACGTTCCTCGACCGCCTCGTCAACTCGATCGGCATGGCCAAGTCGGTCGACGGCTTCATCGGCGAGAGCAAGAGCGTGCAGGCGCTGCTCGAACAGCTCGGCGACGGCAAAGGCGTGCTGAACGCCATCGCCCACGCCGTGAAGGGCGACAGCGACACGCCGGCCATCCCGGTGGCGGAGAAGAAGCTGCCGGTTCGCGCGGAGCAGTAGAACGCTGACGCGGTTGTTGGTTTTCGGTTTTCGGTTTTCGGTAAAGAACCGGGCACCGAGCGCAGCACCGAAAACCAACAACCCAACACCGAAACCACATCATTGCTGACGCGGTTGTTGGTTTTCGGTTTTCGGTTTTCGGTGAAGAACCGAAGCCGAGCGCACCGAAAACCAACAACCGAAAACCGAAAACGACACCATGTCCATCGAACGCGGCACCTACGAAGTCATCCGCGACCGTCTGCACGGCCACGGCAAAGCTCTCTCCGCGAAGGCGGCGGCGCTCAACAAGAAGCGTGTCGGCGTCTTCGGCGGCAGCGAGATGGCCGTGCTCGGCGCCGATCGCATCCGCACCGAGAACAACTGCGTGCCGCGCGACATCGCCGAAGTCGGCGCGAACCTGCTCTTCGGCTACAACGTCTTCATCGGCCTGAAGACCGAGACGTCCGTGACCGACGTCTTCACGCTACATCGCTTCACCGCGACGGAGACCGGGTTCGAGTTCTCGGCCGTGCCGCACGGCGAGACGTTCCTGGCCGACGAGAAGTTCGTCCGCGACTTCAAGGAGCTGTACCAGTACTACCGCAGCTCGCGCCTCGTGCAGCTCCGCCGCACCGACGGCAAACTGCTGATGGTCTTCCAGACCAGCGACAAGGTCACGGACATCCGCGTCTTCCGCTGGGCCGTCGACCCGAAGGGGAACGTCACCTACATCGACAACCGCGGCGAGCGCGATCACGTCTATCCGCCGCGCCACGACTTCGAGTGGACCCTCACCACGCGCGAGGACCACGTCACCGGACGCCATCCGCACATCTCCATCCTCGATGAAGTGTTCGTCGAGACGATCGGCGGCGACCTGACGATCAAGATCGAGGACAACACGGAGACGGGCCGCGGCATCTACGCCGAGCCGGTCGACGAGAGCGACCAGTCGCTCGACGACGCGCAGATCCGCTACGCCGCCGTCGGCAGCCTGATCCTCCTCGAGATCCTCCCCTACCGCGAGAAGACGAAGCGCTACTTCGTCTTCAACCGCCGCACGAAGAAGGTGCAGCGCATCGACGCGATCGGCCACGCGTGCATTCAGTTGCCCGAGGATCACGGCATCATCTTTCCGGGCGGCTACTACCTCCGCACCGGCGACGCGAAGCTCTTCGACCACGATCCGGAGCAGATGGAGTTCCTCCGCACCGTGCGCGCGCCGAACGGCGAGGACGTGCTCTACGTCTTCCATCGCCGCGACGAAGGACGCACGCTCCTCTTTCCGTACAACCTCATTCGCAAGGAAGTGGTGAACCCGCTGACGGCGCACGGCTATTCGCTGTTCGACGACGGCCGCCTGGTCATCTTCCAGGCGACGAGCGACGAGCCGACGCGCGTGCATCCGATGCAGGTGTGGCAGACGCCGTTCGTCAGCGACGACCACGCGGCGCAGGCGCCGAAGAGCGGCTCGTATCTGGAGAAGATCGGCAACCGCGACCTCGTGCGCGGCCTCTCCGACGCGCTCACGATCTGCCGTCTCGTCGACGAGCAGACGCCGACGCGCGCGACGTACGAAGACCTCGTCGCCGCCGCGAAGCGCGTCGCCGACGCCTACTACTGGCTCGGCAACGCCGAAGCGGAAGACCTCCTCTCGACGATCCGCGAAGTCGCGGCGACGGCCGAGTTGATCATCGACGAGTTCGAGAAGGTCGAAGCGCTCCGCACGCAGGCGACGAAGTCGGTCGAAGAGACCGAGACGGCGCTGACGGAGCTCTTCCGCAAGATCACGCCCGACACGTGGGCGTCGATCGACGACTACGTCGCCACGCTCGCCGAGCTGCGCACGAAGCAGGGGCACGTCATCTCGCTGCGCGAGGTCCGCTACGTCGACCGCGCGAAGCTCGACGCGCTCGAAGCGGAGATCGTCCGCCACTTCGGCGCCCTTTCCCAACGCACCGTCCAGTTCCTCCTCGGTGAAAAGGCGCTCGCGCCGTTCGCCGAGAAATCGGCCGCGCTCGAAGCGCGCATCGCCGCACTGACGAAGACGACCGAGGGTGAGGCGCTGGTCAAGGAAGTCGAAGGCGTCGTCGGCTCGCTGAACCTCCTCACGGAGATCATCGGCTCGCTGGAGATCGAAGATCCGACCATGCGCATCCAGATCCTGGAGCGCATCACCACCATCCTCGGCGGCCTCAATCGCGTGCGCGCGCTCGCCGCGCAGCGCCGCAAGGAGCTGCTGGGGAAAGAGCGCGTCGCGGAGTTCGGCGTGCAGTTCCAGCTCTTCGCGCAGACGGTCTCGAACTCGCTGTCGGTCTCCGATTCGCCGGACCGCTGCGACGCCGAGCTGTCGAAGCTGATGCTGCAGCTCGAAGAGCTGGAGACACGCTTCAGCGAATTCGACGAATACGTCGCACAGCTCGCGACGAAACGCGAAGAAGTTTACGAAGCGCTCACCGCGCGCAAGCAGTCGCTCGTCGAGCAACGGCAGCGCCGCGCCGAGCAGCTCGCGCAGGCCGCCGAGCGCATCCTGCAGGGGATCACACGCCGCGCGGCGACGCTCGAAAACGTCGACGCGCTCAACGCCTTCTTCGCCTCGGACGCCATGGTCGCGAAGCTGCGCCAGACGGCCGACAAGCTGCGCGAGCTGCAGGACATCGTCCGTGCCGACGAGATCGACGGACGGCTGAAAGCGGCACGCGATGAAGCGGCGCGCTCGCTGCGCGACCGGCGCGAGCTGTTCGAGGAAGGCGCGAACATCGTCAAGTTCGGCGAGCACCGTTTCAGCGTCAACACGCAGGCGCTCGAGCTGACGTTCCTCCCGAGGGACGGGCGGCCGTACATTCATTTGACGGGCACCGGCTTCTTCGAAGAAATCACCGATCCGGAGCTCGAGAAGACGCGCGCGTATTGGGAACAGGAGCTCGTCAGCGAGACCGCCGAGGTCTATCGCGGCGAATACCTCGCGTATTCGCTCGTGCAGTCGCGCACGCCGCTGGCGTCGCTGCGCGAATTCGCCGCGACGCGTTACGACGAAGGCTACGAGCGCGGCGTGCACGATGCCGACGCGGGGCTCATCGCCGAGAAACTCATCGGCATGCTCTCCACCGCCGGGCTGCTGCGCTACTCCCCTTCCGCGCGCGCCGCGGCCACGCTCTTCTGGGCGTTCTACGACGACGCGGCGAAGAAAGATGGCTGGCTGCGCCAGGCGCAGAGCCTCCGCCGGCTGCGCTCCACGATCGATACGCACGGCGCGATCGCCACGCTCGCGAACGAACTGCAGGCCGCCATCGAAGCGTGGCTGCCGTTCGAGCTCGACGCGCATCACGCCGGCGAGTACCTGTTCGAGGAGATCGCCCAGGAGCCGCTGCGCTTCGTGCTGAGCGCGGAGGCGGCGACGCTGGTCGACGAATTCACCGCGCACCTCAGCACGCGCGGCCACGAGCGCGACTTCGCCGACGACCTGCGCGCGTTGCGCGCCGACCTGCCGCGGCAGTACGCGACCGCGCGAGCGTGGGTCGAATCGTTCGCCGGGAAGAACAGCGATGAAGCCGTCGTCGCAATCGTCACGAACGGGCTGCTGAGCCGCGACCGCTCCAGCGCCCTCACCTCCGCCACCGTCACCGGCCTTCTCGGGCAGCACGCGCGCATCGTCAACGGCTCGATGGAAGTGCGCCTCGACGAGCTCCTCACGCGGCTCTCGAAGTTCGCGGAGGAGCGCGTGCCCGGCTTCCGCGCGTACCAGCAGGTGCGCCACGCGATCCTCGAGCGCGAGCGCAAACGCCTCCGCCTCGGCGAGTACCAGCCGAAGGTGATGTCGTCGTTCGTGCGCAACCGCCTCATCAACGAGGTGTATCTCCCGCTGATCGGGGCGAACCTCGCGAAGCAGATGGGCGCGGCCGGCGCGAAGAAGCGCACGGACCTCATGGGCCTTCTGCTGCTCGTTTCACCTCCGGGCTACGGCAAGACGACGCTCATGGAGTACATCGCCAACCGCCTCGGGCTGGTCTTCATGAAGATCAACGGCCCGGCGCTCGGGCACAGCGTGCGCTCGCTCGACCCGAACGAAGCGCCGAACGCCACCGCGAAGCAGGAGATCATCAAGCTCAATCTCGCGCTGGAGATGGGGAACAACGTGCTGCTGTACGTCGACGACATCCAGCACACGCACCCCGAGTTCCTGCAGAAGTTCATTTCGCTGTGCGACGCGCAGCGCAAGATCGAAGGCGTCTGGCAGGGCGAGACGAAGACGTACGACCTGCGCGGCAAGCGCTTCGCCGTGGCCATGGCCGGCAACCCGTACACCGAGTCGGGCGAGAAGTTCGAGATCCCGGACATGCTGGCCAACCGCGCCGACGTCTACAACCTCGGCGAGGTGCTGCAGGGCCGCGAGGAGCTGTTCGAGCTGAGCTACATCGAGAACGCGCTGACGTCGAACTCCGTCACCGCGCCGCTGCTCACGCGCGAGCCGGACGACGTCCGCAAGCTCGTGCGCATGGCGCGCGGCGAGAGCATCCAGGCCGACCAGCTCGCGCACGACTACTCGTCGGTCGAGCTCAATGAGCTGCTGGCCGTCATGGGAAAGCTCGTGGCCGTGCAGCAGCTCCTCGCGCGCGTCAACCGGCAGTACGTCCTCTCCGCCGCGCAGCAGACCGCCTACCGCACCGAGCCGCCTTTCAAGCTCCAGGGCTCGTATCGCAACATGAACAAGCTCGCGGAGAAAGTCCTCCCCGCGATGAACGACGACGAACTGCAGCGCCTCATCGACGACCACTACCTCGGTGAGGCGCAGACGCTGACCACGGGAGCCGAGGAGAACCTCCTCA
>DASVEE010000033.1:0-345733 GCA_036380735.1 Thermoanaerobaculia bacterium
GTTCGGCTCGCCCTCATCGAGCTGGAGCTTCGGTTCAAATGCATCCGCCTGGAGCTTCGGCTCAGACGCGAGCGCCTCGAGCTTCGGCTCGGACGCGAGCGCCGGGACCCTCGGCTCGGACGCGAGCGCGGACGAAAAGGCGAGAAGACAGGCGATGGCGACGATCGGGATTCGCATGCGGTCGTAAGCGAAACCGCCGCGCGCTCGAAATTATTGTCTGCAAGGCCGCAGGTTGACGGGGTGGTGACCGTCGGCTATTGTTCTCCCCCCGGCGGGGAATGACCTCCCCGCCCTGTTCGTTGACACGGTTCCGATCGCAGGCGCTTAGCTCAGTTGGTAGAGCATCACCTTCACACGGTGGGGGTCAACGGTTCGAGTCCGTTAGCGCCTACCAACGCCCACCAGATTACGCCGCTCAGGTCAGCAGACCGGGCGGCGTTCGTGTTTCTGGGGTGGCCGATGAGAGCGCGACGATCCGCTGACAAGGAAAACTAGGGCGGCGTGTAATTCCTATCCCCTTGAGGGTAGGAATTCGGGCCAGTGGCGCGGCCGGAAGTGCGCGATGTTTGTGATGACTCCGTGTGCTGCGCCTTTTAGCGCGAGTGCTTTCATGCTTCCGGTATCGTGCGCGACGTTTTCTCGGAACCAGGAGTGGCGGCTCCCCTCTCGATCGAGCTCACAGCCATGCGCGTTGAGCCAGCGGTCGAGCGCGCGCCGTTTCATACCGCGATGCGAACTTCCTCGTAGTCTTCAGAGGCCGCGGAACGCGCGTCGGCGCGGTTGGCTTCGAGCGCCTCGTGCAGGGTGAGCCTAAGCGTTTCCAGGAGGGTTTCGCGTGAGGGCTCCTGGCAATTCACCCCGGGCACTTCCTCGATCCAACCGATCCACCAATCACCGTCCTGCTTGATGATTGCCGTGTATTCGCTCATCGATCGAACATTCTATCATCCAGCCGAATAACCTCCCCACACTCCCGTCCGGCGTCGATCTTGCTGGCGCTTCGTGCGGATTCGCTGACATGCGCAATTGGTTGAATGTGTTGAAGGAAGCGGGGATGAGTTTCGCCGGGGACAATGCGCCGCGGCTCGGGGCGGCGCTGGCGTACTACACGGTCTTCTCGATCGCTCCGCTGATCCTCATCACCATCACGCTGGCGGGGGCGATCTTCGGCGAGGAGGCGGCGCGCGGCGAGGTCTTTGTCCGCATGCGCCAGCTCATGGGCGATACCGGCGCCGAAGTGGTGAACGAGATGGTGCTGGATGCGGCGCGCGCGGACGCCGGCGCGATCGCGGCCACGCTCGGAATCGCGGCGCTGCTGTTCGGCGCGTCGGGCGTCTTCGGTCAGTTGCGCGCCGCGCTCAACACGATCTTCCACGTCCAGCCGAAAGAGATCCCGATCATCCGCGGCTTTCTGCGGGAGCGGTTCCTGTCCGTGGCCACGGTGCTGGTGATCGGCTTTCTGCTGCTCGTCGCGCTCATCGTCGACACCGGCATCTCCGCGGCGGGCGACTTCATGGAGCACCGGTTGTCCGGCGGCGAGGCGCTATGGCATGTCGTGGAGCTCGTCGTCTCCACCGCGATGATCGCGGTGCTGTTCGCACTGATCTTCCGCTACATGCCGGACCGGCGGATGCCGTGGCGCGACGTCTGGCTCGGCGCGATCGTCAGCTCAGTCCTGTTCAGCATCGGCAAGTTCGCGCTCGGCCTCTACCTCGGCAAGAAAGCGGCGGAGTCCACCCACAGCGCGGCCGGCGCCCTGATCGTGCTCCTCCTCTGGGTGTACTACTCCGCCCAGATCCTGCTCCTCGGCGCGGAGCTGACGCAGGCCTACGCACGTCAGCTCGGGTCGATGAAAGAGGAGGAGGGGACGCGGGACTGACCGGGGGTCGCCGCAGGTCACGCCGGGGTCAGGCCTTCGTTCTTCAGGTTCTTCAGGGTCACACCTTCGTTCTTCGCGCCCTAGGCCTTCGTTCTTCCGGGGGTCAGGCCTTCGTTCTTCAGGTGAAGGCGGGGGGCAGACCTTCGTTCTTCGCGCCCTAACCCTCGGGACCAAGCCGCCGCGATTGATATGTGCCGCAGAACCAACAAGTTGCGCTGCGCCCACCAAACAACAAAGGCCTGACCCCAATCGCGAATTAAAGGTGTGACCCCGAGTGCCACAATCGCGGAGGGTCCTATCGGGCAAACCCGCGGTGGGACCGATAGGACGAATGGGACGAATAGGACAGATAGGACGAATAGGTCCCCGGGGCCACACCTTTGCTCTTTCTTGCGCGCGTCCGCCAACAGAAGAACAAAGGTGTGACCCCGGGCGCCGAATAGATAGGACGAATAAGAGCCGGGGCCACACCTTTGCTGTTTCCTGCGCGCATCCTGGCAACAGAAGAACAAAGGTGTGACCCCGGTGTGACCCCGGGTGCCACATCCAAGGTATGACCACCGCGTTCTTCCGGGGGTCACACCTTCGTTCTTCGCGCCCTAACCCTCTGAACCAGAACCGCTGCGACTGACATGTACCGCAGAATCAACAAGTTGCGCCACGCCCACCAAACAACGAAGGCCTGACCCCAATCGCGCACGCGTTCGAGCGCCAACTTCGCGGATCCGAGCGCGAATTTCGCGGGTCCGAGCGCGAATTTCGCGGGCCTCAGCGCGAGTTTCGCGGGTCTGAGCGCGAATTTCGCGGGTCCGAGCGCGAATTTCGCGCGTCCGAGCGCGAGTTTCGCGGGCCCGAGCGCGAACTTCGCGGGCCTGAGCGCGAACTTCGCGCGCCTGAGCGCGAACTTCGCGGTTCCGAGCGTGAGTTTCGCGGGCCTGAGCGCGAACTTCGCGGGTTCGAGCGCGAATTTCGCGGACCTGAGCGCGAACTTCGCGGGTTCGAGCGCGAACTTCGCGGACCTGAGCGCGAGTTTCGCGGGTCCGAGCGCCAACGTCGCGCTCAGTGGCTCGGCGACCGTCCCATTCGTCCCATCTGTCCTCGTCCGCTGCGCGAGGGGCATGGCCATGGACCATGCCCCTCGTTCAGTGGACTACGAGGTCACCCGAAGCCGCCGCCGGCGCCCCCTTCCCACTGCAAACCGCCACCGGCGTCCTGATTCAGTTTCTCGAGGGCGCGGAGCTCGTGAAGCGTCAGAGCCGATAGAGCCGATAGGACAAGCCGCGGCGCAGCTCATTGGTCCTATTCGTCCCATTCGTCCTATCGACCCTGCGTGAGGGGCATGGCTGACCATGCCCCTCACGAGTGAGTTACATATCGACCGGGCATTTCCCCCAGGGCCAGCCATCGTTGGCCCTGCAGTTCCTCAAACAATCAAGGCACGGCAACTTGGGCCCGAACGCCGGCCGGTTCCATTTGGGCTGCCATTCCTGCTCGACACAACGACCGTAGATCTCGTCGCAGTCATCGTCCGGCACCGCGCAACCGCGATAGAGCAGCGGGATGAACGGATTGATGCTCGAGTCGATGGCTGACGCCGATTTATAGAAGAGGCAGGTCACGGCCATGCCGACCGCGCGCGTTGCGACGATGTTGCGGATCGCGATCTGGTTCGAGATGCCGCCGTATTCGATCGCCGCGGTCGTGCCGCAGGGGTCGATACGGTTCACCGGATCGGCGTGGCCGAACATGTAGCGGTGCAGGGTCAGCGGGTCGTTCCGCCGTCCCGGCATCGGGTCCATCGTCATGAAGCGGCCGCGGTCCTGGCTGTAGTACCGCGCGCGCTTGAAGTAGAGGCCGAGGTCGCGGTCGTACTGCTGGCCGCTGAAGAGGTAGTCGTTCGGCGTGGTGCCGGTCGACGACGTCACGATGCCGAACGCGTCGTACGCGTACGTGTCCGTGACGGTGCCGCCGGCGGCGGTCAGGAAGCGCACGTTGCCGTGCGCGTCGTGGCCGTAGAAGCTGACGTCCCAGCCGCCGTTCCGCTGCTGGCGCTGGCTGATCAGCGTGTGACCGTAGGTGTAGACGCGCTGCACGCTGCCGGCGACCAGCTCCTCCACGACCTGCGAGTAGCCGGTCGGGCTGAGGTCATCGACGAGGTAGCGGGTCGTGACGCCATCGGCAGTCTTTGCGACGCGGTTGCCGTCGCCGTCGTAGACGAACCTGACGGCGGCACCGTTCGCGCTGCGGATGCGATCCTCGAAGTCGTACGCGTACGTCACGCCGTTTGCCGTTCGCGTGTTGCCGTTCGCGTCGTACGCCTCGTTCGCCAGACGATCGTTCGCGTCGTAGACCGAGATGGTGGAGAGGACCGCCGCCAGCGTCGAGGCGCGGGAGAGGCGGTTGGCCACGGGGTCGTAGGTGTACGCGACCGAGCCGTTCGCCGCGGCCGACGCATCGCCGGCGATCGTCTCGCCGGTCAAGCGGTAGAGCGCATCGTAGCTGTAGCTGACGCCGCGGCCATTGCCCTCGGTGACGGCGAGACGGCGGCCGGTCGCGTCGAGCGTCTGCGCGTAGCTCGCCACCGTCGCACCCATGGTGTGCGTGACCTGCGTCGCGCGATTGAGGCTGTCGTACGTGTAGGCGGTCTGCATCCCGTTCGGCGACGAGCTCCCGAGCACGTTGCCGGCCGGATCGTACTGATACGTGGTCGTGCCGCCGGCGAGGCCCTGGTCGACGACCGACGCCAGGCGCTGCGCGTCGTCGTGGGTGTAGTCGACCGAGACGCCGTTCGCGTTCGACGAGCGGAGTGAAGCGAGCTGGCCGGCCGCGTCGTACGTGTACGTCAGCGTCCCGTGCGGCGTCTGTTTGCTCAGCCGCTGGTGGCGCGCATCGTACGAGTAGGCCGTGGTACCGCTCGCGTCGGTCATGCTGGCCCGCTGCCCCGCGGGAGTGTAGGTGAAGGTGATGGACGACTCGCCGAGGGTGGCGTCGGGCGTCTTGCGGACGAGGCGGTTGCGCGCGTCGTACGTGAAGGCCGTCTGCTTGCCGCGGAAGTCGGTGCGCGTGACGCGGTTGCCAACCTGGTCGTAGGTGTACAGCTCGGACATGCCGAGCGGCAGCACCCGCCGGCTCAGCCGGTTGAGCGCGTCGTACTCGTACTGCGTCGTGCGGCCCAGCGCGTCGGTGGTCGAGACGAGGTTGTTCAGCGCGTCGTAGCCGTGGACCGTCGTCTGGTTCAGCGCATCGGTGATGGAGATGAGATTGCCGGCGTCGTCGTAGCCGAACCGGGTGACGCGGCCCGCCTGGTCGGTCTCCGTCAGCTTGCGGCCGGCGGCGTCGAACGTCTGCTTCGTCGTGCTGCCATCGGCGTACGTGGTCTGGATCAGACGGCCGCGGACGTCGTAGTCGAAGCGCGTCTCACGCTGATTGGCGTCGCGCTCGGCGATACGGCGGCCGGCGGCGTCGAACACGTAGGACGTGACCCCACCCTCCGGATCGGTGGTCTTCGTCAACCGCTCGCTGCAGCCGCAGGCAGGGTCGTACTCGTACCGGGTGGTCCGGTTCCGCTCGTCGGTTTCGGACGTCACGCGACCGATCGCGTCGTAGGTGAAGGTGCGCTCCGTGCCGTCCGGGTTGACGATCTTCGTCTGCCGCCCGGCCTGGTCGTAAACGAAGGAGGTGGTGTGCCCTTCCTCGTCCGTGATGGTGAGTTGCTGACCGCGGAAGTTGTAGGTGTAGGCGGTGCTCGTCGCGTCGGGATGCGTGACCTTGGTCAGCCGGTTCGCGGCGTCGTACTGGTACGTCGTGCGCTTGCCGGCCGCGTCGATCTGGGCGGTCTTGTTGCCGTTGTCGTCGTACTCGTAGCGCGTGACCTGGTTGAGCGGATCGGTCAGCGTGAGCAGGCGGCCGAGCGCGTCGTACGTCGAGCGCGTGGTGCCGCGCGCGTCGGTCATGGTCACGACGCGGCCCATGCCGTCGTACGTGTAGCTGGTGACGCGGCCGAGAGGGTCGGTCTTCGTCAGGATGTTGCCGTACGGGTCGTAGGTGAAGCGCGTGACCTTGCCATTGCCGTCGGTCGAGGTCAGCGGGTTGCCGTTTGCATCCCACGTGAAGGCGGCGCGCGTACCGAGGCTGTCGCTGATGCTGACCGGGTTGAAGGAGGCGTCGAACTTCGTCGTCTGGACGTGGCCCAACTGATCGGTCGACGTCGCCGGCGTGCCGTACTGGTTGTACGTCCAGCGCAGCGCCTTACCGGCCGAATCGGTGGTGGAGGTCGGGTTGCCGCGCGCGTCGTACGTGTGGGTGGTGGTCTGCTGGAGCGCGTTCGTCTCCGTCAGCTTGTTACGGTTGGCGTCGTAGGTGTGGGTCGTCGTGTGACCGAGCGGATTGGTCTCGCTGAGCAGCAGACCGTTCGCGCCGTGCGTCAACGTCGCAACGCCGCCGTCGGGGTACGTGACGATGGTCTTGTTTTCGCCGAGCGAGTACGCGTAGCTCGTCGTGTTCCCCACCGCGTCGGTGAACGAGGCGAGGCGCCCGTCAGGGTGGTACGTCGACGACGCTTCGGTATTGCCGCGCGGATCGGTGGAGCTGAGGAAGAAGTGGCCCGCGTCGTAGGTGTAGCTGACGGGCGTGGACACAGCGGGCAACGTGACGGTGGCGAGGTCGCCCGCCGCGTCGTAGCCGTAGCGGAACGTCCGGCCGTTCGGGTCGGTGATCTGCGTGATGCGCCCCTGCGCGTCGCGCACGAACGGCACGGTCAGGTTCCCGGAGCTGCTGGTGATGCCGTTTGCGCTGAAGGTCAGCACGTTGCCGCTCAGGTCTTTGAGCGACTGCATCGAGCCCGCGGCAGTCATCGTGTAAACGCGGCCGTACGGATCGGTGTAGGTGTAGACGGTCGGCCGGTAGACCGGATCGGAGAGATAGCAGGAGACGCCGCCGCTCGTCCGCACCATCGTGGCGCAGCCGTTCGCGGTGAGCTTGCCGTAGACGCCCGCCTCCGCGACGTACGCCGGCTGGAAGAGGAAGCTGAAGGGGAAGCCGAACGAGGTGGGCGCGAACTGGAACGTGACGCGCCGGCCGGTGCCAGGCTCGGTGATCGTGACGTCGTAATCGGGACTGACGTCGAGGCGCGGTCCGGCGATGTCGAGCGACCAGCCATAGCCGAAGTCACCAGCAGCGTTGCGCTCCAGACTGTCGTAACGCCGCTTGATCGTGATGGGGACACCCGCGGCCGGGACGGTCAGATCGGTGACGGTGAACGTCAGACGCCCCGGCTTGTTCTCGCCGGTGACCGTGACGATCACCTGACTGACGAGCACCTGCCCGTTGGCGTCGGTGGCCTGGAGCCGGATGACGTAGTTGCCGTTGGCGAGGGTCGTCGTGTCGAGGGACGCCAGCGTTGCGCCTGCGCCGCCCTGCACGCCTGATGCGAGCACCGTGACGGCGGACGGGTTGCTGGCGGGCCAGTACTCGATCGCTGCCTGGGTGAGCGTCACACCCGCGGTGACGGGGATGGTGCCGGTGACGGTGCTGCCGTTCAGCGGACCACCGATCCACCCCTGCACGGCGGGCACCGCCGCCTCGGCCCACGTCATGGCGACGGCGGGCGAGTTGATGTTCGCGGTGGCGGTGTGCCGCACGAGCGCGGTGACGGTGTCGGTGCCGAGGTTCGTGCCGGAGTGGATGAAGGTGGCGACGCCGGACGCATTGGTCACGGCGCTGCCGGTGGAGGCGTTGGGTCCGGCGATCGTGAGCTCGACGCCGTAGTTGGCGAGCGGAGTGCCAGCCGAGTTTTTGAGCGTGGCGTGGAGCGGCTGCGTCGTGCCGGTCACGTACGGCCCGGCGTTCGCCGCGATGAGCGCGAGGGTCGCGCCATTCAGCGCGGGCGACGGGTTGACGGTGACGACGACGTCGTCGGTGGTGATGCGTTGCGAATCCTGGCCGAGCAGGCGCAGCGTGTAGGTGCCGGTCGCGGGGAAGATCGCACCCGTCACCGGCGAGCTTGGGTTGCTGAACGTGACGGTACCGGGGCCGCTCACCTGGCTCCAGAAGGCGGAGACGGTGGCGCCGGCCGGCAGGCCGTCGTCGGTCACGGTGCCGTTGAGGGTGCCGCCGTTCGGCAGGGTGACGGTTTGATCCGCCCCGGCGTTGACGACAGGCGCCGCGTTGGCCGGCAGCGCCGTGACGGTCACGTCATCGCTGGCGGAGTGCTGGCCATCGCTGACGGTGAGGCGCAGGACGTACTGGCCGGCCAGCGTGAAGGTGACGCTGGGCGTGGTGGAGGTCTGGTTGGTGAAGGTGGCCGTACCGGGCCCGCTCACCTGCGTCCACGAGATGGCCAGCGCGTTTCCACGCGGGAAGCCATCGTCGCAGGCCGAGCCGCCGAGCTTGACCGCCTCGGGCAGCGTCATCGTGAGGTCGGAGCCGGCCAGCGCGGTCGGCGCGGTGTTCGCCGCGGCGGGCAGCGCGTAGCCGCTCGTTCCGACGCTGAGGTCGTAGAGGACCGGGCTCTCGCCGCTCGAAGCGCGCTTGAAGTTGACCGTGACCCTGAGGTAGCGGCCATTCGCGACGGTCAGGCTGGCGCCGTTCGTCACGGGGACGGCGGTGCCGAAGGTCGTGCCGTTCTCACTGCTGGCGACGGAGACGCTGAGCTGCGCATCGCCGCAGACCTGCGCGGTCCAGCCGATGTTGCCCCACGCGACACCTTGGATCTTGCTGTCGTAGAGCGTGGACCAGGTGCCCGCTTCCGGTTTGCCGGTGAGCGTGCTGCCGGTCATGTCGCTGTAGTTGTAGAGGCTCCCGCCGAGGTAGGGGGTTCTGAAGTCGACCTGGCCAACGGGGCCGAGGTTCGGGTCGATACGCGCGACGGTTCCGTCGTTGTGATTCGTGGCCCAGATCTTCCCCTTGGCATCCACGGCCACGCCGGTCGGGCCGTCGCCGACCGTGATGTTTCCGACGTAGGTGCCGTCATTCCTCAGGCGTCCGACCGTCCGGAGGAAGCGCGAGTGCGCGACCCAGACGTCGTCGTTCTTATCGACCACGCACCCCTGCGCGTTGTGGGCGCCATGATTGAAGCTGCCGAGGTGCGTGCCGTCCGGCGCGAACTTGTGAATCTGGTTCCACTCGAGCGAGGTGTTCCAGACGTTCCCCTTGCTGTCGATGCAGAGGCCGTAGCTGTCGTGGTTGTCGTAGCCGCGCCAGTTCACGCCGCTGCCTTCCAGCCCGACCGCGCTGGCCGGAACTTCCAGACGAACCCACTGGCCGGTCGGGGGCAGAGGCCCCATGTAGCGGCGGCTGACGGTGCCGTCGTTGCCCCACCCGATGAGGTTCTCTCCCCAGTAGGCGCGGTGCTCCCAATTCCAATCGGCGTTGTTCCACTGCAGAATCAACTGGCGCGGCGGGTTCGCCGGATCGAGGTAGACGTACGCGAACAGGGTGTCGCCCGCCTCGACGCTGAGCTGGTCGCCCGCGCCGTCGAAGTAGTGCTGGTGCACGCCGCCGTTGATGTTCGACTGGTGCGCGTGCGTGCCGGAGAAGGGCGCCGGGTTGGCGCTCGTCCAGTTCCACCCCTCGCCGTCGCCGTGGAGCGAGGCCCCGGAGGGCGTGCGGTCTTCCAGCCAGACGGTTTCGGTGCCCGACTGCGAGACCTTGCCCGTCCGGTCCCACGTCGCGCGGCCGCCGTAAAGCCCGAAGGCCATGCCGTTCACGGCGCTCGCCCCCGTCAGCGGCTTCGACGTGTCCCAGCGGAGCAGCTTTCTGGCGGACCAGAGGATGCCCGACTTGTCGACCAGCCCGCCGTAGCCGCCGTAGCCCACGGCGGCTTCTCTGCGCTTCACGACGCCGGTCTTGCCGTCCACCAGGTCGAAGTAACCCTGGTTGGAGCTGCCCCAGCCCGTGACCCAGACGTCGTTCTCCTTCGTCACCGAGACGTGGCGGACGATGTTCGCCGTGACCTTGGTGTAGTGGAGGATGCACTCGTCCTGCGCCAGCGAGACGCCGCCGTTGGTGTTGGCGTTGTTGGTGTTCAGCCACGGCTTGATGTCGCCGTAGCCGGTGGAGGTGTCGATGATGCCGTTGCTGTTGCGGTCGACGCACTGGCCGTTCTCGACGAGGCCGATGTGGACGACGCTGTTGCCGCCGCGGTTGCCGGCCCACACGTTGCCGTTGTTATCGACGGTCGTGCGCGAGGGGTCTCGGGGCTGCCCGGCGGGCGAGGTGAAGTACTCGCCGAGGACGGCGCCCGTCTCGGTGTCGATCTTGACGACCGTGCCCTTGCTCGAGACGGCCACCCAGATGAAGTTGAACGTCCGGGTCGCGTCGTCGATCTGCAACTGGTGCGGGACGCTGCGCGTGACGTTGAGGAGGCTGCCCTCGCTGAAGTCAGCGTCGAGCGTGTAGACACGCGACGTGAAGGGCTGGGGAAGGACGACGATCGTCACTTCGTCGGAGGCGCTGAGCTGCGAGTCCGACGCGGTCAGCCGCAGCACGTAAGTGCCGGAGGCGGCGAACGTGACGGGCGTCGTCCGCGCGAACGCATCGTGGAAGATCACCGGCACGGGGCCGCTGACCATGGTCCAGAAGACTTCCAGCGTGCTGCCGCTCGGGTAGCCGTCGTCGCTCGCCGTGCCGGCGAGGGTCGCCTTGTTCGGCAGGACGACCGTCTGGTCCGTGCCGGCGTTGACCGACGGCGGGTCGTTCTTCAGGACCGTGACCGCCACGTCGTCCGTGACGGTGAGCTCCGTGTCGCTGGCGCTGAGCCGCAGCGTGTAGACGCCGGGGATGCTGAACGAAGCGGTGGTCACCGCCGCGCTGGCGTTGGCGAAGGTGACGGGGCCGGGGCCGGTGGCGGTCCAGGTGATGGTGACGGTGCTGCCGCGCGGCAGTCCGTCGTCCGTCACCGTGCCGCGCAGCTCCGCCATCGCGGGCAGCTCGATGGTCTGCGGCTGGCCGGCGTCGACGACAGGCGGCTCGTTCCGCGCAATGACCGTCACGGCGACGGTGTCGCTGGCGCTCAGCGCGCCATCAGAGGCGGTGAGTTTCAGCACGTACTCGCCGTCGAGCGAGAAGGTGGCGGAGGTGGCGGCGCTCGACGCATCGCCGAAGGCGACTTCGCCGGGGCCGCTGACCTTCGTCCAGGTGACGGCCAGCGTGCTGCCGGTGGGGAGACCGTCGTCGGTCGCCGTGCCCTGGAGGGACAGCGTGTCGACCGGCAGCGTGATGGTGGCATCGGCGCCGGCGTTGACCGTCGGCGCGACGTTCTGGAGCACCGTGATCACGACTTCGTCGGCGACGGTGAACTCGCTGTCGTTGGCGGTCAGCCGCAGCGTGTAGACGCCGGGGGCGCTGAACGTGGCGGTGGTGACGGCCGCTCCCGCGTTGAGGAACGTGACCTCGCCCGGGGCCTCGACCACGGTCCACGTGACGATGACGGGGATGCCGGGCGGCAGGGCGTCGTCGGTGACGGAGCCGTGCAGCTCCGCGGCGGCGGGAAGCTCGATGGTCTGCGCCGCGCCGGCGTCGACGACCGGCGCCTGGTTGCGCGGAATGACCGTGACGGCGGCCGTGTCGCTGCTGCTCAACTGGCCATCGGAGGCGGTGAGCTTCAGGACGTAGTCGCCCGGCACGGTGAAGGTGGCGGTGGTGGCGGCGCTCTGCGCGTTGGCGAAAGTGACGTCGCCGGGGCCGCTGACTTTCGTCCAGGTGATGGCGAGCGTGCTGCCGGTGGGGAGGCCGTCGTCGCTGGCGGTGCCGCCGAGGGCGACGGTGTCGGCCGGGAGAGTGATGGTGTGATCGGCGCCGGCGTTGGCCGTCGGCGGGCGATTCACCGGAGGCGGCGGGATGTCGTTCTCGGTGATCTGCAGGACGCCGTTGCCGTCGACCTGAAGAATGTCGCAAGCGACGGTGCCGCGCAGGCGGCCGTTGCCGTGGATGGTGATCTTGCCCAGCGGCGCGCGGACGATGGCGTAGAGCACGCCGTTGCCGCCGACCTTGACGGCGTCGGCCGGACGGCCGTGGGCGACTTCGAGCCGCAGCAGCTTCGGGTTGTCGGCCGCGCCGACGGTGGAGCCGACCAGCGTGACGGCGTTCCGCACCCGCAGGACAACGGGTCCGGCGACGCGGAGCGAGCTGCCGCCGCTGAGCGTGAGCTCTTCGAGGTTGTAGATGGAGGGCTCGGTGGCGCCGTCGATGCCGAGGACGAGCGTGTTGCGTCCGCTGACGAGGAAACGGCCGTAGGTGCCGGGCGGCACGATGACCGAACCGGCGTTGCCGGCGATGTCGAGGTGGCGCAGCGTCGCCGGGTCGCCGATCGGGTCGCCGGCTTTGCGCACCTGCACGTCGCGCGTGCCTTGCGTGACCGGCGGGAGCGGCACGTCCTGCAGCGTGATGGGCGCCGTGCGCGTCACGACGTGGCGCAGCGTGGCGTTGCCGGCGAGCGCCACTTTGTAGCCGGTGGGCGAGGCGCTCTCGGTCCCTTCGATCGTGCCGCCGTAATTCGCCGTGGTGGCGGCGGTCACCGTCGGCGTGCCGGGGACGAGGAGGTCGGAGGTGATGGTGTCGGTGCCGTCGAAGAGCGTGTCTTCGCCGGTGAGCTGCCAGACCGTGCCTTCGATGCGGCCGCTGTTGAGGAGCGGCGCGTGGCGGACGACGGCGATCTTCTCGTAGATCTGTTTGACGGCCGGGATCGCGCCGGCTCCGGCGGGAGAGAACGCGACCTGTTTCAGGGCCGGCGCTTCGGCCAAACCGCTGGTGACGAAGCTGGTGCCGTCCCACCGCACGCGCGAGATGCGGCCGGGCGATTCCTGTGTGACGAGGATGTCGCCGATGATGCCGGTCAGGGCGCCTTCGGCGGCACCGAGCAGCTTGCGGCTGGCCGCATCGAGTGCGTAGAGGTTCTCGTGCGCCGGGACGACGTCGAGGTCCTGCGGATTGAGGCCGACGGCGAAGGCGACCGACTGCCCCTGCGCATCGATCGCGTAGACGCTGCCCAGCTCTTTCGCGCCGGCCAGCACCTTGCCGGCCCACGGACCGTACGCGAGGAGATCGTCCGGAACCACGGTCACGCCGGCGAGCCGCGTGCCGAGGGCCGCCAGCCGCGTCGGCGTGGCCGTCGCGTTGACGCGCCACACGCCGCCGCCTGCGGTGACGACGAGCAGGTCGCCTCCGAAGACGCCGGTGCGGTCGAGGTGCAGCCCGGTGATCGCACCTTCGTTCGGGAGAACCACCCACGGGTTCTGCACGGAAGCCCCGTCGGCGCTGATGCGCGCGATGACGCCGTTCAGGCCGGTCGTGGCGAAGACGGTGCCGGGCTGGAACCCGCCGCGGCTCATCCCCTGCCCGTCATCGCGCGCGGTGGCCACCAGCACGTCGCCCTGGAGACCGGCGACGTTGGAGAACGCGGCATGGCCGCCGTCTCCCGCGAGCAGCTCGAAGCTGTGCGGCTGCCCCGCCGGCGTGTTGGCCGAGAGCAGCAGCTTCCGGCTCGGCTGGTGGTGATCCAGCCCCGTGTGGCCGTGGAACTCGGTGGCCACAGGGGTCAGGACGACGTTCCAGTTTTCCTGTGGGGTGAGGGTGGCGGCGTGGACGGCGGGCGCCGCTGCCGTCAGGACGCAGAACAGCAGCAGGGCGTGAAAGCTCTCGCGCAGGGTCATCGATTCTCCGGGCTTGGACGTAGGTACGGAAGGCCCGAAACCCTAACCCACGAAGTTCCTTCTGTCCACCTATTTCGTAAAGTGAGAGAGAGGACGAGACGGAACCTATGGGAGTCAATTTGTTCCGGCGCGGCAACGATCCCCAAGTCGTGGGAGCCGATGGGACGAATGGGACGAATGGGACGGACAGGACGGATAGGACCAATAGGACGGATAGGCAACCGGGGTGCAGCTCATCGTCCTATTCGTCCTATTGGCCCCATCGGTCCTATAGGTCCCATCGGTCACCTGCGTGAGAGGCGACAGAAGAAAGTAGGTGTGACCCCGGGTTGACGCCGACTGCATCAGCGCATCGGCCGACAAAGCAGGTCCGCCGGTCCTCTCGTTCGATCCGGCCGCCCAGACCGGATGGGACGGATGGGACCATCCGTCCCATCCGTCTGTCTGGCTATCGTTTCGTCGAGGGGTCTCTTCGAAGCAGGTGGAGCAGGTAACGACAGGCTTCGTCTTCAGAGGGGAAGATCCGTTCCGCCACCTTTTTCCCCCGCTCGCTGCCGTAGACGGACCAACTGCCGTCTGGCAGTTGGTCCAGGCAGTACCGCTCGTCGGGGAAGCCTCCTTCGAGCGAATACCGCTGCGGATTGAACCCCTCCTCGTCGAGCAGCATCTTCAGTTCGCGACGGTCCACCTACGGAATCCTCCTCAGGTAGTCCGGGATCAGGTTACCGACCGAGTCAGGCAACAGGTACTGCGTCCCGCCCCCCGGCTGACCGAACCACGGCGCCACGTCTCCGGCCTCGACCGGCAGCGGATTCACCACCTCATAGGAGTTGTACGGCTGCGTGCTCTGGTACTCCGGCGGCAGCGCCCGCTGCTCGAACGGAGTCCCTTCCGGCGAGGTGAATTTGCCGCTTTCGGGGCCGTAACGGTCGATCCGCGTACCGGGCGGAAGGATCTCCGACCTGCGCGGACCGTCGAATCCGTCATTCGGCGGCCACACGCGCTCCGGCCCACCTTTCGGGGGACCTCCGGGGCCTCCGGGACCACCCGGACCTCCGGGACCTCCGGGACCTCCGGGACCGCCCGGACCACCGGGACCACCAGGACCGCCGGGGCCACCACCACCGGGACCGCCCGGACCTCCAGGACCACCCGGACCACCAGGACCGCCGGGACCACCAGGACCGCCGGGACCGCCGGGACCACCAGGACCGCCCGGACCACCAGGACCGCCGGGGCCGCCGGGGCCGCCCGGACCACCGGGACGGGTGCGTCCGCAGAACACCAGATTGGCGGCATCAGCGGCGAGGGAGACTGCGTCGTATCCGGCGGCACTCGCCAGAACCGAGGCCACGTCGTAGAAGCGGCAAGCGATGCGGCTACCCAGAAGCCTGAGGGCCGGACGAATGGCGATGGCGAGGCGCGCAAGGATCCGATACTCACTGGACGAGAGACCCGAGGGGTCGACGAGGTTGACCGGGTCGCCGTTCGCATAGAGGTACTTGTGCAGCGAGATGGGATCGGAGGTCGCGCCGGGGTACGGATCCATGGAGAAGAACCGGCCGCGGTCCGCGTCGTAGTGCCGCGCCCGCAGGTGGTAGAGGCCAAGGTCCTCGTCGAATCGTTCGCCCGCGTAGAGGTATGAGTTGGGAGTCGTCCCCGTTCGCGAGATCAGCTTGCCGAAGGCGTCGTAGCTGTAGGTGTCGGTGACGACCCCCGTCTCGTCGGTCAACTGCCGCACGCTGCCGTGACCGTCCGTCGAATAGAAGCTGACGTTCCAGCCGCCGGCGAGCCGCCGCCGCTGACTGACGATCATGTGGCCGTAGGTGTATTGCTGCTGCACCTGGCCGTCGACGATCTCTTCGACGACCTGGGCGTAGCCGGTCGGGTTGAGGTCGTCGATCAGGTAGCGGGTCGTGACGCCGCCGGCGGTCTTCGCCGCGAGATTGCCGTCGCCGTCGTACGTGATGCGCACCGCACCGTTGTTGGCGCTCCTGATCCGGTTCTCGAAGTCGTAGACGAACGTCTTGCCGGCGGCCGCTCGCGTGTTGCCGTTCGCATCGTAGGCGTCGGTGACCAGGCGGTCGTTGGCGTCGTAGACCGAGGTGGCGGAAAGCACCCCCTCGAGGCTGGAGATGCGGGAGAGGCGATTGCCGACAGGGTCGTAGGTGTAGTCGACCGCGCCGCTAACCGCGTCGCCGGCGACCGCTTCGCGCGTCAGGCGATAGACCGGGTCGTACGTGTAGTTGACCGTCCGGCCGCTGCCTTCGGTCACGGAGAGACGACGACCGGTGCGGTCGAGCGTGTAGGCGTAGCTGGCCTGCGGCGTCCCGGCTCTGGTGACGCCGAGGCTCGTCAGGCGGTTCAGCGTGTTGTAGGTGTAATCGGCGCGAACCCCGTTCGGCCGTGAGTCGCTCTTCAGGTTGCCGACGACGTCGTACGTATAGGCCGTCGTCCCATTGGGCAGGCCATTGTCGATGAGGCTCGCCAGCCGGTGAAGATCGTCATACGTGTAGTCGACCGACACGCCGCCGGCATTCGACGAGCGCACGGAAAGCACGCGGCCGGCCGCGTTGTACGTGTAGCTCAGAGTCCCTTGCGGCGTCTGTTTGCTGAGAAGCCGGTCGCGCTGATCGTAGCTGTAGACCGTGGTGCCGGAGGCGTCGGTCATCGAGCGACGCCTGCCGCTGCCGGTGTACGAATAGAGGACCGCAGGCTCGCCGAGGCTGACGTCCGGACGCCTGGCCGTCAGGCGATTCATCACGTCGAACTCGTACGTGGTCTGCTTCCCTCGGAAGTCGGTCCGGGTGGCGACGTTGCCCACCGGATCGTAGGTGTAGAGATCCGCCATACCGAGCGGCAGCACGCGCTTCGTGAGGCGATTGAGCGCGTCGTACTCGAACTGCGTGGTGCGACCATTCGCGTCGATCGCCGAGAGCAGGTTCTTCAGCGCGTCGTAGGTGTAGCGCGTCGTCGCACCGTTCGCGTCCGTCACCGACAGCAGGTTGCCGGTGTCGTCGTAAGTGAATCGCGTGACGCGGCCCTCCTGATCCGTGGAGGTCAGGGCCCGCCCGAGCGCGTCGTACGTGGTTTCGGTGAACGTGTTGTCGGCGAAGGTGGTCTTCGTCAGACGGCCGCGGGCATCGTAGGTGTAGCGGGTCTCGCGGTTGGCGGCGTCGGTGAAGGCGATCCGCCGGCCGACAGCGTCATACGTGTAGGTCATCGCGCTGCCGTCGGCGGCGATGACCTTCGCCAGACGATCGCGGCAGCCGCAGGAGGGGTCGTACTCGTACGTGACGGTCTTGTTCAACTCGTCCGTGACGGTCGCGAGCCGCCCGGCCGCGTCGTAAGTGAGCCGGATCTCGCTGCCGTCGGAGTGAATGACCTTCACCAACTGACCGGCGTTGTCATAGGCGTACGCGGTCGTCCGGCTGACCTGAAGACCGGTGATCGTCGCGGTCAGCCGCTGGCCGCGGAAGGTGTAGGTGTAGCTCTCGGTCGTGTTGTCCGGGTAGGTGATCCTGCTGACCCGGTTCGCGGCGTCGTACTCGTAACGCGTCGTCTGATTTTTTGCGTCGATGAGGGCCGTGCGATTGCCGTTGGCGTCGTACTCGAAGCGCGTCTGGTTCGACAGCGGATCGATGACGGAAAGGAGCCGCCCCAGAGCGTCGTAACCGAGGCGCGTCACCCCGCGGGCATCCGTCATCGTCAGGACGCGGCCCATCGTGTCGTAGGTGTAAGAGGTGGTGGCGCCGAGAGGATCGGTCCTCGTCAGGATGTTGCCGTAGGCGTCGTAGGTGAAGTGGCTGACCTTGCCGTTGGCGTCGGCCAGCGTCAGCGGGTTGCCGCGCGCGTTCCACGTAAGGGCCATCTGCGTGCCCAGCTCGTCGCTGATTCCCGCGAGGTTGTGGTTCGCGTCGTACTTGAACGTCCGCGTCCTGCCGAGCTGGTCGACGGCCGCCACCGGCTGCCCGAACTCGTTGTTCGTGAAGCTGCGCGTCTTGTTCAGCGGGTCGGTGACGGTCTTGAGGTGACCTCTCGCGTCGTAGTCGTAGGTGGTCGTCTTCCCGAGGGCATCGGTCTCGGTCCGCTTGTTGCGGTTCGCGTCATACGTATAGGAGGTCGTGCGGCCCAGAGGGTCCGTCGCGCTCAACAGCAGGCCGTTGGCGTCGTACGTTTCGACTGTGCTGCCGGTGTTGTCGGGGTGCGTGATCGTGGTGGTGTGGGAGGCCAGATCGTACGCGTAGCTGGTCGTCTTCCCCATCGCGTCGGTGACGCTCTGGAGCCGGCCGTCGGCGTAGTAGGTGGTCGTCGCCTCCACGTTCCCGCGGGCGTCGGTCCCCTGACGGAAGTAGTGGCCCGGCGCGTACTCGTAGCGGAGGGGCGTGGCGGTGCCGGGCAGCGCGACGCTGACGAGGTCACCGGCCGCGTCGTAGGTGTAGCCGTAGAGCTTCCCGGTGGGGTCGCTGATCGCGGCGATTCGTCCCTGCGCGTCGCGCTCGATGGAGACGGTGAGATTGCCGGCGCTGCTGGTGATCCCCGACGGGCCGAACGTCAGTACGTTTCCGTCGAGATTCCGGATCGAGAGGAGCTTTCCGGCGGCCGTCATCGTGTACACGCGGCCGTATGGGTCGGTGTAGGTGTAGGACGTCGGACGATACGTCGGGTCGGAGGAGAGGTAGCAGGAGACGCCGCTGCTCGTCCGCACCAGCGTCGCGCAGCCGTTCGCGGTCAGCTTGCCGTAGACGCCCGCCTCCGGCGTGTACGCCGGTTGATAGAGGAAGCTGAAGGGGAAGCCGAAGGCAGTCGGCGCGAACTGGTACGTGACGCGCCGGCCCGTTCCCGGCTCTGTGATCGTCACGTCATAGTCGGGGCTCACCTGGAGACGCGGTCCCGCGATCTCGAGTGACCAGCCGTAGCCGAAGTCGCCGACGTCGTTGCGCTCGAGACTGTCGTAGCGGCGGCTGATGGTGATCGGGATGCCGGTGACGGGTACGGTGAGGTCGGTGAGCAACAACGTCATCCGGCCCGGCTTGTTCTCGCCAGTGACGGTGATGATCACCTGGCTGACGAGCAGCTCGCCGTTCGCGTCCGTGGCGCGGAGGCGGATGACGTAGTTGCCGTTGGCGAGCGTCGTCGTGTCGAGCGCGGCGAGCGTCGCGCCGGGGCCGCCCTGTGCGCCGGCGGCGAGTGTCGTCACGGCAGAAGGATTCGAGGCCGGCCAGTATTCGACGGCGGCCTGGGTGAGCGTCACCCCTGCGGCGACGGTGACCGGGACGACGCCGGTGACGGTGGTGTTGTTGAGCGGTGCGCCGATCCACCCCTGCGTCGAGGGCGGCGAGGCCGGCGACTGCGTCCAGGTGAGCGACACCGCCGGCGACTGGATGGTGGTGGTGTGGCGGACGAACGCCTGGATGGAGTCGGTGCCGACGTTCGCGCCGGTGTAGCTGAAGGTGGCGACGCCGGTGGCATCGGTCAGGCCGCTGCCGGCCGTGGGGTTCGCGCCGGCGATCGTGAACTGCACGCCGTAGTTGGCGAGCGGGCTCCCTGACGCGTTGCGGAGCGTCGCGCGCAGCGGCTGCGACGTGCCGGTGGCGTAGGGACCGCCGTTACCCGCGACGAGACCGAGGGTCGCACCGTCGAGCTCCGGCGAGGCGTTGACCGTGACGATGACGGTATCGGTGCTGGAGTGCAGCGAGTCGTTGCCGGTGAGGCGCAGCGTGTAGGTGCCGGGCCCGGGGAAGATGGCGCGCGTGGCCTGAGCGCCCGAGTTGTCGAACGCGACGCCGACGGGGCCACTCACCTGCTCCCAGACGACCGACACGGCCTGACCCGACGGCACGCCGTCATCGGTCACGGTGCCGCTGAGCAGCGCGGTATTGGACTGCGCGAGCGTCTGGTCGGCGCCGGCGTTGACCACCGGGGCGGTGTTCACCACGACGGTGACTTCGTCGCTGGCGGGGAGCTCGCCGTCCGTCGCCGAGAGACGCAGCAGGTAGCTGCCGCTCTGGCTGAACGTGGCGGTGGTCGTCGCGGCGGAGGCGTTGGCGAAGGTGACGGTACCGGGGCCGCTCACCTTGCTCCAGGTGAGGCCGAGCGTCGAGGTCCGCGGGAACCCGTCGTCGGTCGCCGTGCCGTTGAGACTGGCCGTGCTGCCGGTGGTGATGAGGCGGTCGTCGCCGGCGCTGACGACGGGCGGTTCATTGGGGCTGAGGATGGTGAGCGTGTAGCTCTGCACGTCGAAACGGCCGTCGGGCGTCTGCACGCGGACGGTGACCGGATGGTTGCCGGCGACGGCCGAGGAGACGGGCCAGGTGATGAGACCCGTGGCGGGGTCGATGGTCATGCCGACCGGCGCCGTGGTGAGCGAGTAGGTGATCGCGTCACCGTCGACATCCGACGCTTCGACGTCGTAGCTGTACGTGCCGCGTGCAAGGGACAGGCGGCGGAAGCCGCTGTATCTCACCGCCGCCTGCGAGTAGTTGTAGAAGCCGAACTTGCCGTTGGTGTAGGTCGAATCCTTGACCGTGAAGTCGGCCAGGACGGTCGCGCCCTGCTTGACGATGATGCGGATGTCGCCGGGGTGGAACTGCAGCGTGAACTGATAGTCGGTGAACTCGGCCCAGCCGATGGTGTTGTGGTACAGCGGGCGCACCTTTGCGTTGCCGGCGGTCGGCCAGAAGTCGCCGTCCGTGAGCACGGTGTCGGAGCTGACGACCTTGAGGCTCATGCCGCGCGCGGCGACGTCCTGGTTCGCCTGCTTCCAGTCGAAGAGGTAGAAGTGCCCGGCGTCCTGGTAGCCGAAGACGAAGCCGATGTAGTCGTCGTCGGTGGACGTGTTGACGCGCCACGTCCCTTCCATCTGCGCGTTCGTGAGATTGAAATCGCTGAAGAAGATCGACGGGTCGGCGTTGACCGTCTGCGTGACGATCGTGTTCGTCGCATCGCGCTGCCAGGAAGCGACGGGCTGCCCACCGGTGTAATGCTGGACGCTCCACTTCGAGAGGTCGACGACTTCGCCGCCACCGGTCGGGACGGCGCCGAGGAGGTACTCGGCCGGCGCGTCGCTGGTGATTTGCGGCGGCTGGTTCGGGCGCGGATGCACGACGATCGTCAGCTCGTCGGTGGCGCTGAGCTGCGAGTCGGAGGCGGTCAGCCGCAGCACGTACGTGCCGGCGGTGGTGATGGTCACCGGAGTCGTCGCCGCGAACGCGTCGTGGAAGATGACCGGCATGGGGCCGCTGACCATGGTCCAGAAGACCTCGAGCGTGCTGCCGCTCGGGTAGCCGTCGTCGCTGGCCGTGCCGCGGAGCATGGCGAGGCTCGGGAGCGTGAGCTCCTGATCGGGGCCGGCGCTGACGGACGGCGCCTGATTCTGCAGCACCGTCACGATCACGTCGTCCGAGACCTCGAGCTCCGTGTCGCTGGCTTTCAGCCGCAGGGTGTAAACGCCGGGAATCGTGAACGACGCCGTCGTTACCGCTGCGTTGGCGTTGGCGAAGGTGACCGGGCCGGGGCCGGTGGCAGTCCACGTGACGGTCACCGTGCTGCCGCGCGGCAGGCCGTCGTCCGTGACGGTGCCACGCAGCTCGGCCATGGCGGGAAGCTGGATCGTCTGTGCCTGGCCGGCGTCGACGACGGGCGGCTCGTTGCGCGGGATCACAGTGACGGCGACCGTGTCGCTGCTGCTCAACGCGCCGTCCGTGGCGGTGAGTTTCAGGACGTAGTCACCGTCGAGCGAGAACGTCGCGGTGGTGGCGGCGCTCGAGGCATCGGCGAAGGTGACCTCGCCGGGGCCGCTGACCTTCGTCCAGGTGACGGCCAGCGTGCTGCCGGTGGGGAGGCCGTCGTCGGTCGCCGTGCCCTGGAGGGACAGCGTGTCGATGGGCAGCGTGATGGTGGCATCGGCGCCGGCGTTGACTGCCGGCGCGACGTTCTGGAGCACCGTGATCACGACTTCGTCGGCGACGGTGAACTCGCTGTCGTTGGCGGTCAGCCGCAGCGTGTAGGTGCCGGGGGCGTCGAAGGAGGCGGTCGTGACCGCCGCGTGCTCATCGGCGAAGGTGACGTCGCCGGGGCCCGCGGCCTTGCTCCACGTCAGCGTGACGGGGATGCCGGGAGGCAGGGCGTCGTCGGTGACGGAGCCGTGCAGTTCCGCCGCGGCGGGGAGCTCGATGGTCTGTGGCTCGCCGGCGTCGACGAGCGGCGCCTGGTTGCGCGGAATGACCGTGACGGTGACGGTGTCGCTGCTGCTCAACTGGCCGTCCGACGCGGCGAGCTTCAGGACGTAGTCACCCGGCACGGTGAACGTGGCGGTGGTGGCCGCGGTCGCGGCATCGGCGAAGGTGACTTCGCCCGGGCCGCTGACCTTCGTCCAGGTGATGGCGAGCGTGCTGCCGGCCGGCAGGCCGTCATCGCTGGCCGTACCGCCGAGGGCGACGGTGTCGGCCGGGAGGGTGATGGTGTGATCGGCGCCGGCGTTGGCCGTCGGCGGACGATTCACAGGCGGCGGCGGGATGTCGGTTTCGGTGATCTGCAAAACGCCGTTGCCGTCGACCTGCAGGATGTCGCAGGCGACGGTGCCGCGCAGGCGCCCGTTGCCGTGGATGGTGATCTTGCCCAGCGGCGCACGGACGATGGCATAGAGCACGCCGTTGCCGCCCACCTTCACCGCGTCGAGCGGACGGCCGTGGGCGACTTCGAGCCGCAGCAGCTTCGGGTTGTCGGCCGCGCCGACCGTGGAGCCGACCAGCGTGACCGCGTTCCGCACCCGCAGGACAACGGGTCCGGCGACGCGGAGCGAGCTGCCGCCGCTGAGCGTCAGCTCTTCGAGGTTGTAGATGGAGGGCTCGGTGGCGCCGTCGATGCCGAGGACGAGCGTGTTGCGTCCGCTGACGAGGAAGCGCCCGTAGGTGCCGGGCGGCACGATGACCGAACCGGCGTTGCCGGCGATGTCGAGGTGGCGCAGCGTCGCAGCGTCGCCGATCGGGTCGCCGGCTTTGCGCACCTGCACGTCGCGCGTGCCCTGCGTGACCGGCGGGAGCGGCACGTCCTGCAGCGCAATCGGCGCCGTGCGCGTCACGACGTGGCGCAGCGTGGCGTTACCCGTGAGCGTCACCTTGTAGCCGGTAGGCGAGGCGCTCTCGGTCCCTTCGATCGTGCCGCCGTAATTCGCCGTGGTGGCGGCGGTCACCGCCGGTGTGCCGGGGACGAGGAGGTCCGAGGTGATGGTGTCGGTGCCGTCGAACAGCGTGTCTTCGCCGGTGAGCTGCCAGACCGTGCCTTCGATGCGGCCGCTGTTGAGGAGCGGCGCGTGGCGGACGACGGCAATCTTCTCGTAGATCTGTTTGACGGCCGGGATCGCGCCGGCTCCGGCGGGAGAGAACGCGACCTGTTTCAGGGCCGGCGCTTCGGCCAAACCGCTGGTGACGAAGCTGGTGCCGTCCCACCGCACGCGCGAGATACGGCCGGGCGATTCCTGTGTGACGAGAATGTCGCCGATGATGCCGGTCAGGGCGCCTTCGGCGGCACCGAGCAGCTTGCGGCTGGCCGCATCGAGTGCGTAGAGGTTCTCGTGCGCCGGGACGACGTCGAGGTCCTGCGGATTGAGACCGACGGCGAAGGCAACGGACTGCCCCTGCGCATCAACGGCGTAGACGCTGCCCAGCTCTTTCGCGCCGGCCAGCACCTTGCCGGCCCACGGACCGTACGCGAGGAGATCGTCCGGAACCACGGTCACGCCGGCGAGCCGCGTGCCGAGGGCCGCGAGCCGCGTCGGCGTGGCCGTCGCGTTCACGCGCCACACGCCGCCGCCTGCGGTGACGACGAGCAGGTCGCCGCCAAAGACGCCGGTGCGGTCGAGGTGCAGGCCGGTGATCGCACCCTCACTCGGCAGAACCACCCACGGGTTCTGCAGGGAGGCCCCGTCGGCGCTGATGCGCGCGATGACGCCGTTCCCGCCGGTCGTGGCGAAGACGGTGCCGGGCTGGAACCCGCCGCGGCTCATCCCCTGCCCGTCGTCGCGCGCGGTGGCCAACAGCACGTCGCCCTGGAGACCGGCGACGTTGGAGAACGCGGCATGGCCGCCGTCTCCCGCGAGCAGCTCGAAGCTGTGCGGCTGCCCCGCCGGCGTGTTGGCGGAGAGGAGCAGCTTCCGGCTCGGCTGGTGGTGATCCACCCCCGTGTGGCCGCGGAACTCCGTGGCGACAGGCGTCAGGACGACGTTCCAGTTTTCCTGTGGGGTGAGGGTGGCGGCGTGGACGGCGGGCGCCGCTGCCGTCAGGACGCAGAACAGCAGCAGGGCGTGAAAGCTCTCGCGCAGGGTCATCGATTCTCCGGGTCTGGACGATTTGTTGGAGGCCGGACACCCTACCGTAGGAACCTCTATGTGTCTACCATGATTGGTGGAGTTGTCTCCTTCAGGACGTGGGCGACTTCCCGCTTCGGGGTGGACGGCGGAAGCAAAATCGCATAGTGTTCGCCGGTCGCGCCACGGCCCTCCCGGCGAGCCGGGAATGTCCACCGCGCCCCGTAAGTTGTTGCGAACACGAACGGCCCTGAGGTATCTTCGGGCCCGCCACACAGTCCCCTAGCTCAGTTGGTTAGAGCGCTACCTTGACACGGTAGAGGTCAGCGGTTCGAGTCCGCTGGGGACTACCAGATGACGACAAGTAAACGCCGCTCGGAAGAGCGGCGTTTTTGTTTTGGGGCAGCAGGGTTCCGATAGGACGGATAGGACCTATGGGACGAATAGGACAGATGGGACAAGGCGTGGGGCGCCGGTCTACAGGTCCTTCCCTAATCAGCCCACGTACCGGTCCCACAGCCGTTTGATCACCACGCCGCCGCCGCCGATCAGCACCGCGAAGTAGACGATCGTCAGGATGTTGGCCAGGTGACCCAGCAGGATGCAGACGCCGTCGCGCTGGAGGAAGCCGATGGCGAAGAACAGCAGCGCCACGGCGGGAATCGTGTTGCTGAAGGGGATCAGCCCGAACGGCGCCATCAGGAGGATCGCGCCGAGGACCAGGGCCAGGTGGTTGATGACGTCGAGGGCCGGCGAGGTCAGCTTCGGCAGGCGGTGCGGTTTGCTGAACTTCTCCATCTTGCGGAACCACTTGAGACTCCGCTGCAGCGCGCCGCGCAGCTTGTCGCTGGAGATGGTGCGCTTCGCCACCATGTGCGGCAGCCAGAGGTCGCGATGAAACAGCCGGCTGATGCCGATGAGCAGGATGCCCGCCCCGAAGACCGTGCTCACGCCCGGAATCGACACCGGGATCATGAACACGAGCGTCAGGAACGCGGTGAGGATCATGAGTCCGTCTTTCCCGACGAGGTCGCGAATTTCCGCCAGGGTCACGTGCTCCGGCGGCAGGCTGCTGATGGCTTTCTCGATCGTGTCTCCGAGCGTCTGTCGCGACAAATGGTTCCCGTCCTTCGTTTCCCTGGTTTGCGATAAGGGCGCCAGATCATATTCTCTGCGGGTGTTCGAGCGATATGTCGCCATCGGCGACAGCACGAGTGAAGGGCTGGACGATCCGGATGGCCACGGCGGCTACCGCGGCTGGGCGAACCGCCTGGCGGAGCGGATTGCCTCGCAGCAGGGACGCCTCCTCTACGCCAATCTGGCCGTCCGCGGCCGCACGACGAGGCAGATCCTCGACGAGCAGCTCGCCCTCGCCCTGGCCATGCGGCCCGATCTCTCGACCGTCGTCGCCGGCACGAACGACGTCCTCCGCGGCCACTTCGACCCGGTGACGTTCGGCGCCGACCTGCAGACCATGCAGTCGGCCCTCACCGGCATCGGCGCGACGGTCCTCACCTTCACCCTCCCCGACCTCACGCCCATCATGCCTTTCGCCCGCCTCCTGGGCGACCGCGTGGCGCGCCTCAACGACGCGATCCGCACGGCGTGCACGAACAGCGGCGCCATCCTCTGCGACCTGGCCGCGGTGCCGGTGGCGTCCGACCCGCGACTCTGGTCGGACGACCGCCTGCACGCCAACTCCCTAGGCCACGCCCGCATCGCCGAAGCGCTCGCCTGGCACCTGGGCTTACCGGGCACCGACGACTCGTGGGCGGTGCCGCTGCCGGATCGCCCCACATCGACCGCGATGGATCTGGTGCGCGCGGAAGTCGCCTGGGGCCGCAATCACCTGCTGCCGTGGATCTGGCGGCATCTGCGAGGGAAGTCGTCCGGGGATGGGCGCGTGGCGAAAAGGCCGGAATTGGCGTCGTTTCCTTGAGCCGGCTGCGGCTATGTGTTGCGCGCCATTCGTCAGATGAAGGACGAATAGGACACGACTCATAGGACGAATGGGACCAGGTTGATCCCATCAGTCCCATAGGTCCCATCTGTCCTATTCGTCCTGTCCCGTCCTATCGCCCGTCCCGGGCGCGGATCGCCTGCGTCAGCACCAGGCCCACGGCGATGGCGCCCAGCGCGGCGGCGCCCGCCGTGAGTACCTTCTTCCGTGTGGGTGGGTAGGTGGCGTAGGCCAGCCATCCTTTTTCCCGGACGTAGTTGTCGGGGTGACCGCGGAAGGCGTCGAGGAAGAAGCTTTCGACCATGTCGACGCGGTCCGCCAGGAGCAACGTCATCCAGTGACGGTTGGTGGCCTCGCCGTACTCGTAGGCGTAGTCGCGCAACATGCCGCTGAGGCCGCGCGGCGGGATGCTCGCCCCGAACGTCGGCGTGAGGTTGGGGTGCTCGTTCGAGACGTGGATCTTGTCGTGCGGCACCTGCCAGTCCGTGACGTCGCCGCGCAAGGTCTTGACGGTCGACGGCAACTCCTTGGGATATGCCGGACGGTTGGCGTGGTCGAGGTCCGCGCCCCAGCCGTTGACCTGGCGGTAGTCGGCGGGGACGCCGTTGCGCGAATGGCCCGGGGAGGGGACGGCGTCCTCGCCGCGGGAGCGCGTCATGCGCATGGCTTTTTCGGGAGTCTGATCTTCTTCGGTATGGGTAGCGACAGGCATGGTGGGCTCCTTACGCGGCCTTCGGAATGACGACCGGTTTGATGCAGCCGTCCAGTTTGCTGGTGAACACGCGGTACGCCTCGGAGATCGCCTCGAGCGGGAAGCGGTGCGTGATGATCTCGCCCGGGTTGATGCGGCCGGCGCGGATGTGCTCGAACAGACGCGGAAGCTGCCGCTTCACCGACGCCTGGTTGGCGTGGATCGTCAGACCTTTGTTCATGACGCTGCCGATCGGCACCATGTTCATGGGCGGACCGTAGGCGCCGATGATGACCACCGTGCCGGCCTTGCGCACGGAGTTGATGGCCCAGTGCAGCGCTACCGCGTTGCCGGCCTGCAGCTTGAGGTGGAAGCCGGTGAACGCCTGCATGATGCTGCCGGAGGCGTCGCAACCGACGGCGTCGATGACGGAGTCGGCGCCGATGTAGTCGGTGATCTTCTTGAAGTAGACCACCGGGTCCTTGAGGTGGGTGAAGTTCACCGTCTCCGCCGGCCCGTAGCGGGCGACGAACTCGAGCCGGTCGTCGAGATGGTCGGTGACGATGACGCGGCCGGCGCCCATCAGCCAGGCGGAGCGCGCGGCGAAGATGCCGACCGGGCCCGCGCCGAAGATCAGCACCGTGTCGCCTTCGTTGATGTCCGCCATCTGCGCGGCGTGATAGCCGGTGGGGAGGGCGTCGGTGCACATGAGCGCATCGTCGTCCGAGATGCCGTCCGGAATGATCGTCGGGCCGACGTTCGCCCACGGCACGCGGACGTACTCGGCCTGTCCGCCGGCCCAGCCGCCGCACGTGTGCGAATAGCCGTAGATGCCGCCGATCGCGGTCGCGTTGGGGTTCGTGTTGTGGCAGTTGCCGAACAGGCCGCGCGAGCAGAAGTAGCACGTGCCGCAGCAGACGTTGAACGGCACCAGCACCTTGTCGCCGGTCTTTAGGTTGTCGACGTTGGGACCGACCTCCTCGACCACGCCAATGAACTCGTGTCCGAAGGTCTCACCGATGCGCAGGTCAGGCATCAGGCCGTGGTAGAGGTGGATGTCGGAGCCGCAGATGGCGGCCTGGGTGACGCGGATGATGGCGTCGTTCGGATGCTGAATCTCGGGGTCGGGCTTGTCCTCGACCCTCACGCGGAACGGGCCGCGGTAGGTCATTGCTCTCATCGGGGTGTTCCCTCCTCTGTTGCCATTCGGGCGAGTCGTCGAGACTGCACGATGCGTGCGCAACATATTGATAGAAGAGGTTTTACGGCTGCGGCTGGCAGCGCCCATCCACGAGCTCACATGTCAGCGATATCTGAGTCGCGCGCCCCACGTTCGCGCTGCGGCTGAGTTGGCAAGGATTATGAGAAGGAGCCGCGGCAATAGACGCATTTGTCCTGACATTCTGGGGGAAGTTTCAATGAACGTGGAAAGTGATGGCGTCGCGTCGACGGGCATCCAGGGCCTCGATGAAATCCTCGGTGGCGGCTTTCCGAAACATCACGTCTACCTGCTGCAGGGCGACCCGGGCGCCGGCAAAACGACCCTGTCGCTGCAGTTCCTGCTCGAAGGCGTAGATCACGGTGAAGCCGGTCTTTACATCACGCTGTCGGAGAGCCGGAAAGAACTGCAGGCGGTGGCGCGCTCGCATGGCTGGTCGCTCGACCAGATCACCATCTACGAGCAGCTCGTCGGCGAGGAAATGCTGACGGATGACGAAGACCTCACGCTCTTCAATCCTTCCGAGGTGGAGCTGGGGGAGGCGGTGAACAACCTGCTGCGGGAAGTGGAGCGCGTGAAGCCGCAGCGTGTCGTCCTCGACTCGCTGTCGGAGATCCGGCTGCTTTCGCAGAGCTCTCTCCGTTACCGGAAGCAGATCCTCGCGCTGAAGGATTTCTTCGCGCGGCGCGGCATCACCGCTCTCTTCCTGGACGACCGTACGTCGGAGCGCAACGACCTGCAGCTGCACAGCGTGCCGCACGGCGTCGTCGTGCTGGAGCGGCTCGCGCCGCTCTACGGCTCGCCGCGCCGGCGTCTCGAAGTGGTGAAGGTGCGCGGCGTCAACTTCCGCGGCGGCTATCACGACTTCTCGATCCTCACCGGCGGCATCCGCGTGTTCCCGCGGCCGCAACAGACCACCCATCGCGTCGACTCGGTCAAGGACCAGATCGGAAGCGGCATCGAGGAGATCGACACGCTCACCGGCGGCGGTCTGCGGCGCGGCAACAGCACGCTGATCATGGGGCCGGCCGGCGTCGGCAAGTCGACGCTGGCGACGCAGTACGCCATCGCCGCCGCGAACCGCGGCGAGCGCGCGGCGATGTTCATCTTCGACGAGAGCATCGGCACGCTGATGCTGCGCTCGGGCGACCTCGGGATGCCGCTGGCGAAACACGTCGACGACGGGAAGATCATCATCCAGCAGATCGACCCCGCGGAGCTCGGCGCCGGCGAGTTCACGGAGCGCGTGCGCCGCTGCGTCGAGGAGGACGGAGCCACGGTCGTCGTGCTCGACAGTCTCAATGGTTACCTGAACGCGATCCCGGAAGAGCGCTTCCTCACCCTGCATCTACACGAGCTGCTCTCCTACCTCGGCGAGCACAGTGTCGCGACGATCGTGGTCATGGCGCAGCATGGCCTCATCGGCACCAGCATGCACTCCGCGGTCGACATCAGCTACCTCGCCGACTGCGTGATCCTGCTGCGGTATTACGAGGCCGAGGCGGAGATCAAGAAGGCGATCTCGGTGCTGAAGAAACGCAGCGGCATGCACGAGAAGTCGATCCGCGATTACGACATGGACGGTGACGGCATCAGGGTCGGTCCGCCGCTGCGGCAGTTCCGCGGCCTCCTCACCGGCACGCCGATCGCGATCGATGCGGCGCAGGATCCATACGGCGGCTCCGCGCTCACGAAGACCAAATGACTCCCAACGACTCGGAACGGATCCTCATCCTGACGCCTCAGGGCCGCGACGGGGAAGTGGCGTGCCGCATCCTCGACCGCGCGGGGATGGAGTGCGTCGTCTGCGCCGACATCAACGAGTTGTGCCGCGAGATTCCGCGCGGCGCCGGCGCGGTGATCGTGGCGACCGAGGCGTTGCCGAGAAAGGCGATCCGCGAGTTGTCGGAGGTGCTCGAACGGCAGCCGTCGTGGTCGGAGCTGCCGATCCTCATCTTCGCCCTGCCCGGCGTCGACCGGCAGTTGCCGGCGTTCGGTCCGCTCGAGGACCGGCACTTCACGACGCTCGACCGTCCCATCGGCGTGAAGGCGCTAGTCAGCGCGGTGCGCACGGCGCTGCGGTGGAGACGGCGTCAGTACGAAGTGCGCAACCTCATGGACGCGCTCGAAGCGCGCGTGCACGAGCGCGACAAGTTCCTCGCGATCCTCGGACACGAGCTGCGCAATCCGCTCGGCGCAATCCTGCTCGCCTCGCAATTGCACGATGAAGACGGACGGCTCGACGGCGAGCACGCGGCGATGATCGAGCGGCAGTCGCGGCATCTCACCCGGCTCGTCGACGACCTGCTCGACCTCTCGCGCGTGACCGCGGGGAAGATCGTGCTGCAGCGCCGCAGCGTCGACCTGAACGACATCGTCGATCAGACGTTGCGCACGCTGCGCGAGAGCATGCCGTCGAAGGCCGTGGCGGTGGAGTGGACGCGCGCCGCATCGGCGGTGCTCGTCAATGGCGATCCGGTGCGGCTCGAACAGATCGTCTCGAATGTGGTGTCGAACGCGCTGAAGTACACGCCGGACGGCGGAACGGTCGTGATCACGGTGACGCGCGAGGACGACACCGCGCTGCTGACCGTGAAGGACGACGGAGTCGGCATCGCGAAGGAGCGGCTCGATCAGATCTTCGGCCTGTTCACGCAGGCGGAGAACGCGATCGGCCGCGCGCAGGGCGGCATGGGCATCGGGCTGTCGCTCGTGCGCAACCTCGTGGGACTGCACGGCGGGACCGTGCACGCGTCGAGCGACGGCGTCGGCAAAGGGAGCGAGTTCGTCGTCAAGCTGCCGGTGGCGAGGTCACGCTCGACCGATGTGTCGACGCCGACGACCGAGGTGGTGGCGGAGGCGCCGTCGGCGCGGCGGGTGGTGATCATCGAGGACAACCCCGACATCCGCACGCTGCTGCAACTGAAGCTGCGGCGGCTCGGGCACGACGTCGAAGCCGTCGGCGACGGCGAGCGCGGCATCGAGCGCATCGTGCATCTCGAGCCCGACCTGGCGCTGGTCGACATCGGCCTGCCCGGCGTCGACGGCTACGAGGTCGCGGTGCAGGTGCGCGAGAAGCTCGGCGACAACGTGTTCCTCGTGGCGCTGAGCGGCTTCGGCCAGCCGGAAGACAAGCGGCGCGCGCTCGAAGCGGGGTTCAACGAGCATCTGACGAAGCCCGCGGACGTGAAGGACCTGGAGCAGTTGCTGTCGCGCGTGCCGCGTCAGCTCAGGTGATTCGCGGCGCAGGCCATCACGGTCTCGCGCACGACTTTCGGCGTGAGCGGCTTCTCGAGGATGCGGAACACGCCGCGCTTCGTCCACTCGGAGTTGAGGTAGCTGTCCTTCTCGGTCGTGGCCACGATGACGGTGTGCAGCTTGTCGGAGCGGTGCGCGTCGAGGTAGTCGAGCAGCATCCGGAATCCGGCAGCCGGATTCGGCTCGACCACGATCGCGTCGTAGTCGTTACGGCTGCTGTTCTCGATGGCAATGTCGGGATCCTGGCAGACGTCGACCGCAACGCCTTCCCGCCGGAGAATCCCGGCGAGGAGCCAGCCCAGATCCGCATTGTCATCCGCAATCAGAACGCTGAATGGGGACACGTGGGGCACCTTTGACCTTATTTTTGGACTGCATAGACCAACAGGTCCGGGATGACGGAATTCCAGCGAGCGGGGCGGTGGAGGAAAGGCTGACCGGGGGAGTGGACCCGGCCAGAGCTGAAAACCGAAGTTAGAACGCAGAACGCAGAACGATGAATGAAGAACGGACGCCATGCTCACTTCTGCGTTCTGCGTTCTACGTTCTTCGTTCTTCGTTCTGCGTTCTGCGTTCTGACTTCAACGGTCCTACAGGTCCCTCCGACCCATCGGTCCCATCGGTCCGATCGGCCGTGTACCATCGCCGCATGCTGCCCGACACGGTCGTCTTCGCCAGTCATCTGGCCGGGTTGCCGCCAACCGTCGGGCCCGCTCGACAGGCCAAATCCGGTAAGCGCCTCTCTCACGTGTGACTCGCGTCACGCAAAATGTTCGCTCGTTCGTAACTTTTCCGTTACGGCCTCTGAGGGCGTAGAATCTTTCTTCAAACCCACCAATTTCGGACTCGACTTTTCGGACGCTGGTACCGAGTGTGTACGCACCACGACCACGCGGTTCCCGCGAAACACAAGGAGGCACAACGGTGCGAAGGGCATTTTTGCGTTTAGGCGTCATAGTGGCGACGCTACTTTCAGTAGTCCCGGCAGGCGCGGCGGAAATGGTCCGTCTCGCGAACGAAACCCAGAGGGTGGTGCTCGAGCTGCCCGGCGGTGTGACGGCAGAGCGGACGCTCGTCGCGACCCCGCAGTCGCTCCAGTACCGGATCGTCGAAAGCGAAGGAGTCGCCGCGACGCTGTCGGACGGCCGCACCGTCCGCTTCGCCGGCTTCGGCGGAGAGATGCTGACGCTCCCGACGCCGCGCATCATCGACGCGGAAGGGAAATCGACGACCCGCGCCCGGTGGGAAGCCGGTGAGCGCACGCTCACGCTGACCATCGACGACGAGCACCTCGTCTATCCGATCACCATCGACATGACCGCCAGCGGCCCGAAGCCACAGCCGCGCCGGCCGGTCGAGGTGCACGCGAGCGGCGGCTCGATCAGCGGCACCATGACCGACTCCTACACCGGTGAGGGCATCGCCAAGGAGCTGGTCCACGTCTACAACCCGCAGCAGGAGTGGATCAAGTCGGCCATCACCGATGCGAACGGCAACTACCTGTTCCAGGGAATCCCGGCCGGCACGTACTACGTCGCCGCCGTGGCCTACGGGTATCACTCCGAGACCTACGACAACATCGCGTGCAGCACACGCCCCTGCACCATCACCGGCGCGACGCCGGTCAACGTCGTCGAGTTGCAGACGACCGGCAACATCAACTTCCAGCTCACCTCGAAGGCCGCGCGCGTCTCCGGCAAGGTGACGGACGCCGGCACAGGCGCACCGCTCGCGGGCGTCGCGGTCATGTTCACGAACGCCGGCGGCAGCCGCGCCGGGGTCGGCTTCGCCGATGAGCACGGCAACTACGTCGCCGACGTCGCGGGCACCGGCACCTTCTACGCCCGCACCTGGAACCACACCTACAAGGGCTTCATCGACCAGCGCTACGCCTCGACGGACTGCGTCGACTGCAATCCGGCCCTCGGCACGCCCATCGGCGCGACGCTCGGCAAGGTCACCGAAGGCATCGACTTCTCTCTCAGCGGCAAGGGTGGCAGCATCAGCGGCACACTGACCGACTCATGGAACGGCGCGCCGCTGAAGGACAAGTTCCTCCACATCTATAACTCCGCCGGCCATCAGGTGACGTACGCCACCAGCGACGCCGCCGGCAACTACCAGACGTTCCACGGCCTGGTCAGCGACAAGTACTACGTCGCCGTCACGCCGTCCGAATACCACGGCGAGGTGTTCAACAACGTCTCCTGCCCGGCGAACGCCTGCAACCCCCTCCTCGGCCTCGGCGTCACGGTGAAGACGGGCGACGACACGCCGGGAGTCAACTTCTCCCTGCGCCACCGCAAGTCGCGCGTCATCGGGCGCCTCACCGATCTCGCGGCCCGCGTCAGGATGGCCCACGTCAAGATCCTCTTCTATGACTACGCCACCCTCGAGCACGTGGCCACTGCCGCGACGGACGAGGAAGGCTTCTACGAGGCCGTGCTCGACGAGGGCAGCTACTACGTCAAGACGCAGCTCTCGCACCTCCAGCGCGGGTTCGTCGATCAGCTCTATCCGGGCATCCCCTGCACGCAGTGCAGCATCCGCGAAGGACAGGCCATCGCGGTGAAGGAAGGGATGATCGCCGAGAAGATCGACTTCAAGCTCTCCGTGAGCGGCGGCAAGATCGCCGGCACGCTGTTCGAGTCGCGCACGCGCGCTGCGATCCCGTACAAGCACGTCGAGCTGTACGACAGCAAGGGTGAGTTCCTCACCAGCGCCACGTCGAGCAGCCGCGGCACCTACATCTTCGAAGGCATCGCCGGCGGCGAATACTACGTCCTGGCGCGGCCGCACGGCTTCGTCCCGCAGGTCTACCCCGGCGTCAACTGCGGCGATGACTGCGACGTGGTCAAGAACGGCCGTTCGGTTGGGGTCAAGGACGGCAGCATCACCGAAGGCGTCGACTTCGCCCTGCTGAACAACGTGACGCGCATCAGCGGCTTCGTCGTCGATGCGGCGACCGGCGCCGCCATCGCGTCCGAAGTGGCGTTCTTCAACCGCCTCGGCGAATGGGCCGGCTCCGCGACGACCAACGCGAAGGGCGAGTACAAAGCGACGCTCGACTCGAGCGGCGTCTTCTACGCCCAGACGTTCACCACCACGGGCAACTGGACCGACCAGATCTTCAGCGGCTTCGAATGCGAAGGGACGAAGTGCGACCCGACCAACGGCACGCCGATCGAAGCAGGACCGGAGAAGGACGTGACGAACGTCGGCTTCTACCTGCGCGGCGACGGCGGACGCCTCCTCTCGCTCCGCTCGACGTCGACGAACACCTCTTACGGCGAGACCGTGACGTTCACGGCCAGCGTCGAAGAGCCGGCCGATAGCGGCGAATTCCGCCTCTACTCCGGCCAGAAGCTCCTGGCCACGAAACCGGCCGTCAACGGCAGCAGCTCCTTCGACGTGACCACGCTCCCCGCGGGCGTGCACTCGATCGTCGCGGAGTACGTCGATGGCGCCGGCTCCGAGCGCTCGGCACTGCGCCACAGCGTCCGCAAGGGACAGCGCAAGATCGAGCTGAAGGCCGAAGGAGCCACGTTCACCGCGAAGGTGAATCACTCCGGCGAGCCCACGCAGATCACCTTCCGCAACGGTGATGAGATCCTCGGCACGGTCACGACCGAAGAGGATGGAACGGCGACGCTGACCGGCCTCCCGAACGGCTCGTACCGCGTGACCGCCACGGTCGCCGAGACGCCGAACTACGAAGCCGGAGCCTCTGAGCCGGTGGAGCATGAAGTGAAGAAGCTGTCGCGCCGCCGCGGTGTGTAACACGCGCTGCGCGAGGTAGAAACGGCGCCCGCAAGGGCGCCGTTTCGTTTGGTTTTCGGTTTTCGGTTGTTGGTTTTCGGTGCTCCGCTTTGCGGTGGCGTGTCCTGTCCCACAGCCGATCGTCGCGCAGCGCAGCACCAAAAACCGAAAACCGAAAACACCCCCTACTCCCCCGTCCAGTCACACGTTTTAACGGCCGTTTTCCGGCACATCGTTTCCGATATTCGTGACTCACGGGTCACAGTTTGCGATCCGTCCTTTGTTTGCTTGCAGCCGACACTTATTCGTCCTACTCTGCTCGGCGCAGGTCCCCCCCGCACAACATAGGAGGCGTTGCCGTGAAACACGCGACCCGTTACGTCAGTCTCGTTCTGGCGTTGGCGCTCTGCGCCACGTCAGCTGCGTTTGCAGCCATTCCCACGGACCCGATCCGCGTCAGCAATCGTGCTGCGCTCGAGTCCCTCACCTTCGACGCGGTTCCCGCCGGCGTCGTCAGCATCGTCCCTGACGGACGAGGACTCCGGCTCATTGGCTTGAACGGCCGCGACGTGCTGCGGCTCGCCGCTCCCGCGGTCGTCGATGCGCACGGTCAGCCGTCGCATCGCGCCTGGTGGACCGTCGATGACGGCCAGTTGCGGCTGCGGCTCGATGACGAGCTGCTCGCCTATCCGCTGACCATCCAGCCGCAGGGCTCGACGTCCAAACCGGCACCGCGCTTCGCCAGCCGCACGGACGCGCACGGCGGCCTCGTCGCCGGCACGCTGACCGACGCCGTCACCGGCGATCCGGTCCCGTACCAGCTCGTGCACGCGTACGACAACGCCGGCGTGTACGTCGAATCGGCCATCGCCGACGAGACCGGCGTCTACACGTTCCCCGACCTCACCCCGGGCACGTACTACATCGTCGCGATCCCCTACGAGTACGAGACGCAGCTCTACAACGGCATCTCCTGCCCGAACAAGACGTGCTCCGTCACGAGCGGCACCGCGGTCGTCGTGACCCAGGGCAGCGAGGTCCGGAACATCGACTTCGCGCTGCAGAGCTTCATCGCCCGCGTCTCCGGTCGCGTCCTCGACGCCGACACCAACACGCCGCTGGCGAACGTCATCGTCAACTTCTACGACGTCAACGCCAACCGCGTCTCCGCCGCGTACACCAACGGCGACGGCGAGTACATCGCCAGCATCGAGGGCAGCGGCAGCTACTACGCGCGCACGCAGAACCTCGCGCATGAAGGCTACATCGACGAGCTCTACTCCGAGACGCCGTGCACCGCGTGCGACGTCCTCGGCGGCACCGCCGTCAGCGCCACCGTCGGGCAGGTCACGACCGGCATCGACTTCACCCTCGATCCGGACGGCGGGCGCATCAGCGGCCGCGTCACCGACGGCGTCACCGGCGATCCGATCCGCTTCGAGAACGTCTACATCCTCGCCGACACCGGCGAGACCGTCACCTACGGCCAGACCGACGAGAACGGCGATTACACGAGCTTCAACGGCCTCGCCGGCGGCAACTACTACGCCTACGTGCAGCCCCGCGGCTACACCGCCGAGATCTGGAACGACGTCGCGTGCGACGGCGAGTGCACGATCCTCAACGCGACGGCGATCGCCGTCACCGCCGGCAGCACCACCGGCAGCATCAACTTCGCGCTCGGCAGCTCCGAGGCGAGGATTGCGGGACGCGTGACGATTGCTTCGACGGGCGAGCCGCTCGGCAACGTCGAGATCGGCGTCTTCAACAGCCAGGGCCAGCGCGTCACGAGTGCCATGACGGATGAGGCGACCGGCGACTACTCCGCCGCCGTCCAGGGCGGTACCTACTACGTCCGCACGTTCGCCTCGTTCAGCTATCCGGGCTACGTCGACGAGCTGTGGAACAACATCCCCTGCAGCTCGTGCAACGTCACGACCGGCACCGCCGTGCAGACGACGCTCGGCAGCGTCACGAGCGGCATCGACTTCGCGCTCGCCGGTGGCGGCAGCATCTCCGGCCGCCTCGTCGAGGACGGCACCGGCACGCCGATCGACGGCGCCACGGTGCTGGTCTACAACGCGAACGGCACGCTGACGACGTACGGCACCACCGACGCGAACGGCGACTACACGACCGTCAACGCGCTGCAGAGCGGCAACTACTACGTCGTGGCCACGCCGTTCGGCTACACGCGTGAGCTGTACAACAACCTCCCCTGCCCCGACGATCAGGAGAATCCGTGCAACGTCACGGCCGGCACCGCGGTCGCCGTCACGTTCGGCAGCGACACGCCGAACATCAACTTCTCGCTCGCCAGCCAGATCGCGCGCATCTCCGGCGTCGTTCGTGACTCCGTGACGAATCTCGGCATCGCCGCCGACGTCTACTTCTACGACGGCATCGGCAACGTCGTCACCGTCGCTTCGACGAACCCGTCGACCGGCGCGTATTCGACGAACGTCGGGACGACCGGCACCTACTACGCCCGCACGTACAACTACTCGTCGCTCCACATGGACGAGCTGTACAACAACATCCCGTGTGCCGCGTGCAACCCGACGACCGGCACCGGCATCAACGCCACCGTCGGCGCGACGACGGCCAACATCGACTTCCTCCTCGACGAAGTCGGCTGCCCGGCGATCACGGTCAACCCGGCGTCGCTGAACGGCGGCAACGAGGGGAACTCGTACTTCGAGATGTTCACCGCCTCGGGCGGCAACGGCAACTACACGTTCAGCGTCTCCGGCGGCGCACTCCCCGCGGGGATCACGCTCAACGGCTCGACCGGCGCGCTTTCCGGCACGCTCACGCCCGCCGGCTCGTACAGCTTCGAGATCATGGCCACCGATACCGCATCGAACTGCCGCGGAACGCGCGACTACACGATCGACATCGTGCCCGGACCTCCGACGTTCACGTCGCTGAGCCCGACCGTCGGTCCGTCGAGCGGCGGCCAGAACGTCACGATCAGCGGCTCGTCGCTGACGACCGTCGCTTCGGTCTCGTTCGGCGGCACCGACGGCACGATTCTCACCGTCACCGACACCTCCGTCGTCGTCCGGACGCCGCCGCACGCGGCCGGCTTCGTCGACGTCACGGTGAACACGTCCGGCGGCAGCGCCACGCTGACCAGCGCGTATCAGTTCGTCCAGTCGCCGTCGATCACGCTCACGTCGTCGCCGAATCCCTCGGTGTACACGCAGACCGTGACGCTCTCCGTCACGCTGAGCAATCCGTCGGCGACCGGCACCATCACCTACTACGACGGCGAGACGACCGTCATCGGCACGAGCAGCGTCTCGGGCGGCACGAGCAGCCTCGCCATCTCCACGCTGAGCGTCGGCACGCACGAGCTCTCCGCCCGCTACACGAGCGACGGCGACCTCGGCATCGCGGGCTCGAACATCGTCACGCACGATGTCAACAAGTCGCCGCGCACGATCACCGTGACGTCGCTCAACAACCCGTCGACCTGGGGTGACAGCGTGACGTTCGTCGCCACGCTCGCGCCTTCGGGCGAGGAAGCGGCCACCGTCACGTTCTACAACGGCCCCGCCGTCCTCGGCACCGCCGCGGTCAGCGGCAACCAGGCGCAGCTCGCCGTCCCCGGCCTCGAGCCCGGCACGTACGAGATCACCGCCACGACCGCCGCGACGACCAGCTTCTTCGCCGGCACGTCGAACACGCTCACGCAGGTCGTGAACAAGGCCACGCGCACGATCGACCTCAGCTCCTCGCCGAATCCGTCGACGTATCCGGAGGCCGTGACGATCACCGCCTCGCTGGCGCCGGCCGATGAAGCATCGACCGTGGCGTTCTACGACGGCGCCACGTTCCTCGGCACCTCGCCGGTGGTCTCCGGCACCGCCACGCTGACCATTCCGACCGGCGCGTGGAACGCCGGCACGCACGCCATCACCGCTACGACGGACGAGACGGCGCACTACCTCGCGTCGTCCGCGGTCCTCAACCACGTCGTGCAGAAGGCGCAGCCGGTCTTCACGAACCTCAGCGCGCCGACGATCATCATCGGCACCGCGTCGGTCACGATCAGCGGCAACATCGCCGCGGGTGCTCTGATCCCGCCGGGCAGCGTCACGATCACGGTGAACAGCGTCACCACCACCGTGCCGATCGGCGCCAACGGCGACTTCAGCACGACGATCGCGACCAACACGTTCGGTGTCGGCGCGTACCCCATCTCGTTCACCTACGCCGGCAGCACGAACTTCGCCGCCGCCACGGCCACGTCGAACCTCAACGTCACGTACGGCATCCAGCTCGTGCAGTACCAGCAGATCCGCAACGCGGGCAGCACGATCCCGATCCGGATCAAGCTGATCAACGCGGCGGGCGTGAACCTGTCGAACAGCACGATCGACGTGACGCTCGTCGGCTACAAGCTGACCTCCGCCGCGGCGTATACCCCGCTCACCGGCGCGTTCAACTTCCAGAACGCGCAGGGCGGCTCGTACCACTACAACTGGCAGACGCCGAGCGTCACCGGCAACTACCTGCTGGCCTATCAGGTCGAAGGCGATCCGGTCATCCACACGATCGCGTTCACCCTGAACTAGGACGTTTCTTCACCGCAAACGACGACGGCGCGCCGCAAGGCGCGCCGTTCTTGTTTTGGTACAGGACACGATGGGACGAATGGGACTCCGGTTGGGCGGGTCCTATCGCTAGTGCAGCAACACATCCTCAATCGCGGCCAGCGCCCGCGGATCATTCTTCTGCCCCAGCCAGAACGCCGCCTTCTTGCGCACCTCGGGGATGCGGTGCGTCTTCATCAGCCGCACGAGGATCGGGATCGACTGGTCGTCCGGCAACTGCGACAGCCCGAACACCGCGCGCACCTTCACCTTCTCTTCCGGGTCGTTGTCGACCGCGTTCTCCAGCGCGGCGACCGCCTTCGCCCCCGCCTGCTGCGAAAGCCAGAAGAGCGCCTTCTGCCGGATATCGCTGTCGCCGTGGCGGCGGGCCACGTCGATGAGCGTGGTGACGGCGGCGCGCTCCTCGACGCCGGAGATCCACGTCACCGCCTCCTTCTTCGCGTCGAGGACGCAGAGCGGCGCGGCGATCTTGAGGTTCTCGATGCGCCCGTTCTCCACGTGGAAGAAGAGCTGCACGACGTTGGTGCGCCCCTCCTCGTCTTCCCCGATCCACTCGTTGTAGTTGCGGCAGATGATCGAGCGCGACTCCGCCAGCGGCAGCGCGTACCCGATCCAGCCGTCGCGCGCGCCGTCGAGCTGGGCGCGGAGGTTGGCGCTGGCCGCCACGCGCGTGATGTTGCCGTGATTGCGCACGAATGGCTCGTCGCCGAGGACCGGAAGAGCCAGGCAAAGGGCCATGAAGAGGAGCAGAGCGGGTTTCTTCATGGCCCTTTGGACGAGGGCCGGGTGGGGCGGTTAGCTACTCGACGAGGAGGTCCATCGTGACGGATTGCCCCCGTGCGTCGCAGTGGTCTCTGTAGGTGAACGGCGGGACGCCGGTGAACGACGCGGCGATCGTGCAGCCGTCGCAGCTCTCACTCGCCACCGACACCGCATCGAGCTGGCCGCCGGACAGATCTTTTCATCCGGCGAAGGCGACGATCCCCTTCTCGAGGGCACCGATCTCCACGTCGAGGGGGCCTTTCCCCTCATTGAGGGGGCCTTTCCCCTCGTTGAGGGGGCCTTTCCCCTGACTCGACGTGACCTTTCTCCTCGTTGAGGGCAGCGATCCCCTCGTTGAGGGGGCAGATCCCATCTCTTGACGTGACCTTCTCCTCGTTGAGGGGGCCTTTCCCCTCGCCGAGGGCGTAGATCCCTTCACTTGAAGGCGAAGATCCCCTCGGCGAGGGCAAAGATCCCTTCGGTCGGAGGGAAACGTCCCCTCGTCGTGGAGAAACGTCCCCTCAACGAGGAGAAAGGTCACGTCGAGTCAGGGGAAACGTCCCCTCGGCGTGGCAAACGTTCCCTCAACGAGGAGAAAGGCCACGTCGAGTGAGGGGAAAGGTCCCCTCGGCGGACAGATAAGTCCCGTCCTATAGGTCCTATAGGTCCTATTGGTCCTATTCGTCCTATCGTGCCCCGGGGACCGATGGGACAAATAGGACCAATAGGACCTATAGGACATCCCCCTCCCGGGATGACACCGCCGCCCTCCTCTGTTACACTCCCCGCGACTTATGCAGCAGACTACGACGACTCGGCAGACGCGAACGACGGGCACCGTCCCGCCGCCCTGTCGATGATCGTCAACTCGTAATCCACGTAAGATCATCAAAAGACAGGGCTTCGGCCCTGTCTTTTTCGTTTTTGGAGAAACTCATGCAGGTTCAGCTTCCCGATGGCTCCGTACGTGAAGTCCCCGATGGCGCGACCGTCGCCGACGTCGCCGCCTCCATTGGTAAACGACTGGCCAAAGACGCCGTCGCCGGCAAGGTGAACGGCAAGGCCGTCGACGTCTCCTACCGCGTCCCTGACGGCGCGAAGGTCGAGATCATCACCGCCAAGAGCGAGGACGGCATCGACACGATCCGCCACTCCACCGCCCATCTCATGGCCATGGCCGTCCAGGAGCTCTTCCCCGGCACGCAGGTCACCATCGGCCCCGTCATCGAGAACGGCTTCTTCTACGACTTCGCCACCGAGCGTCCGTTCACCGAGGAGGACCTCCGCCGCATCGAGGAAAAGATGCAGGAGATCGTCAAGCGCAACCTCCCGGTCAGCCGCGAGGTCTGGTCGCGCGAGCAGGCCATCGAGACCTTCGGCAAGCTCGGCGAGAAGTACAAGGTGCAGATCATCGAGGCCATCCCGGGCGACGAGGACCTCTCCGTCTACCGTCAGGGCGACTGGTTCGATCTCTGCCGCGGCCCGCACGTCCCCTCCACCAGCCACCTCGGCGCCTTCAAGCTGATGTCGGTCGCCGGCGCCTACTGGCGCGGCGACATCAAGAACGAGATGCTCCAGCGCATCTACGGCACGGCCTGGGGCGATGAGAAGCAGCTCAACGAGTACATCACCCGGATCGAGCAGGCCAAGGCGCGCGACCACCGCCGCCTCGGCAAGGAGCTCGACCTCTTCCACTTCCACCCCTTCGCGCCGGGCGCCGCGTTCTGGACCCCGAAGGGCACCACCATCTACCAGACCCTCGCCCAGTTCATGCGCGAGCTCGCCCTCGGCAACGGCTACGTCGAGATCAAGACCCCCCTCCTCTTCAACAAGGGGCTGTGGGAGATCAGCGGCCACTGGGGCAAGTACAAAGAGAACATGTTCCTCGTCCTCGACAGCGAGAGCGGCGAGCACGATTTCTCGCTCAAGCCGATGAACTGCCCGTCGCACCATCTCTACTACGGGATGAAGCGCCACAGCTACCGCGACCTGCCGCTGCGGCTGCACACGCAGGACGTGCTGCACCGGAACGAAGCGGCCGGCGCGATGAGTGGCCTGACCCGCGTGCGCCAGTTCGCCCAGGACGATGCGCACATCTACTGCACCGAGGATCAGGTGCCGGAGGAAGTGCGCAAGTTCGTGGCGCTGCTCGACCAGGTCTACTCCGCGGTCGGCCTCGAATACACGGCGAAGTTCGCCACCCGTCCCGAGCAGCGCATCGGCGATGACGCCCTGTGGGATCGGGCCGAGGCGCTCCTCAAGAGTGCCCTCGACAGCCTCGGGCGTCCCTACGAGCTGAAGCCGGGCGACGGCGCGTTCTACGGGCCGAAGATCGACTTCGACGTGTCCGACTCGATCGGCCGCAAGTGGCAGCTCGGCACCATCCAGCTCGACTACAACGCGCCGGAGCGCTTCGACCTGAAGTACGTCGGCGAGGACAACTCCGAGCATCGTCCGGCCGTGCTGCATCGCGCGATCTACGGCTCGTTCGAGCGCTTCATCGCCATCCTCATCGAGCACTTCGCCGGCGCGTTCCCCTTCTGGCTGGCGCCGGTGCAGATCGCCGTACTGCCGCTGTCGGAGAAGTTCGTCGACTACGGCCGCGAGGTGGAGGCGAAGCTGAACGCGGCCAAACTGCGCGTCGAGCTGGACGACTCGAACGACAAGCTCGGGGCCAAGATTCGCAACGCGCAGCTCAACAAAGTTCCATTCATGCTCGTCGTCGGCGAGAAGGAGGCCTCCAGCGGTACGGTCGGCCTCCGGAAGCGCAGCGGGGAGCAATCGACGCTCACTCTCGAGGAATTGATTCTGGAAGCCGAACGGTTGGTCGGCAGCCGGTCGTTGACTTTATGACGGCTTTCTTCGTAGATTGAGCGACCCATACATAGGAGGAATTCGGTATTTACCCGCCACGCCGCAATCCGAGATTCGATCGCAGACCCGTAGAGCCAGAGAATCGCATCAATGATCTGATCCGTGCCGCCGAGGTACGACTGATCGACGCCGAAGGAGCGCAGGTCGGTATCGTGCCGATCGCGCAAGCCCAGGAAATGGCGCGTGAGAAGGATCTCGATCTGGTCGAGATCTCGCCATCCGCCAACCCGCCGGTCTGCAAGATCATGGACTACGGGAAGTTCATCTTTCAGAAGAAGAAGAAAGAGGGCGAAGCGAAGAAGAAGCAGAAGGTCATCGTCGTCAAGGAGGTGCAGTTCCGCCCCCGCATCGACGAGCATGACTTCGAGTTCAAGAAGAACCACGTCATCCGCTTTCTGCAGCACGGAGACAAGGTCAAGGCGAGCATCCGCTTCCGTGGCCGAGAAATGACGCACATGGAGTTCGGGCGTCAGCTCATCGACCGCCTCCTCCTCGACGTCAAGGAGTACGGTGCCCCGGAAAACCCGCACCCCGACGTGCAGGGCAACCGGATGACCATCGTCATCGCTCCGTCGAAGTAACCTCCTGGGGAATCATCTGCACCGCAGCCTGGTTTAGTCGCAGGCTTTAAGGGGACTGCTATGCCGAAAATGAAGACTCACCGTGGAGCCGCGAAGCGGTTCAAGAAGACCGGAAGCGGCAAAATCACCCGCGGCCACGCCTTCCATTCGCACATCCTGACCAAGAAGTCGCCGGGCCGTAAGGCGCGGCTGGCAGGCGAGACCGAGGTCTCGAGCGCGAACGAGAAGACCGTCAAGCGGATGCTGCCGTATCTGTAGGAGCAGCTCTCGACTGGCAGCGTTGCGCTGTCAGGAACACCGAGAGTCTGCCGCGAGCTGACGGCCGACCGCCGCCACAGCTCGTGAATGGAGCGCGACCGGGTAACACCCACTCCTGACCCGGCCGCTCATCAATGGAAAGGAAACGAGGAGACCATGCCGAGAGTAAAAAGAGGTTTCAAGCGCAAGAACAAGCGCACGAAGATCCTGAAGCTGGCCAAAGGCTACTACGGGATGAAATCGCGCGGTCATCGGATCGCGAAGCAGGCCGTCGAGAAGTCGCTCAACTTCGCCTTCACGGGCCGCAAGGACCGTAAGGGTGAGTTCCGGACGCTCTGGATCGCCCGGATCAACGCTGCCGCCCGCCAGAACGGGATGTCGTACTCCCAGTTCATCGCCGGCCTCAAGGCCAGCGGCTCGGAGCTCGACCGTAAGGTGCTGGCCGACATCGCCGTGCGCGACGCCGCCATGTTCACCTCCCTGGTCGAAAGCGCCCGCACGGGACTGCAGAAGACGAAGAGCGCGTAAGCGGAATCATTGCTTCGCTCCTGAAACGCGGGCCCCGAGGCCCGCGTTTTTCGTTTCAGGATGGTTGTTGGTTTTCGGTTGTCGGTTGTCGGTGCTGCGCCCGGCGCCACCGTGCTCCACCGAAAACCGAAAACCGAAAACCAAAAACCTTACAATCGCCGCCAATGCTCGACCAGATCACCAACGCCGGCGCCGAGTTCGACGCCGCGCTCGACGCCGCCACCACCGCCGCCGCGCTCGATGAGCTTCGCGTCCGCTACTTCGGCCGCAAGGGAGGGCTCATCCCCGCGCTCTTCTCCGGCCTCAAGGAAGTGCCGAAGGAGTCGAAGAAAGAGGTCGGCGACGCGCTGAACAAGCTGCGCGACCGCGTCGAGGAAGCGCTCAAGGAGAAGACCGAGCGCGTCGCGACCGAGGAAGCGAAGCTGAAGGAAGCGCGCGACGTCATCGACGTCACGCTCCCCGCCCGCCTCCCCCGCCTCGGCCACCTCCACCCGATCACGCTCGTCCGCCAGCAGATGGAGCAGATCTTCCGCGAGATGGGCTACTCCGTCGATCCCGGCCGCGAGATCGAGACCGACTGGTTCAACTTCGAGGCGCTGAACTTCACCCCCGATCACCCCGCGCGCGACACGCAGGACACGTTCTTCCTCGACGTGCCGGGGCTGCTGCTGCGCACGCACACGTCGAACGCGCAGATCCACTCGATGACGGACATCAAGCCGCCGCTGCGCGTGGTCACGGCCGGCCGCGTGTTCCGCCGCGACGAGATCACCATGCGCCGCTCCCCGATGTTCCACCAGTTCGAAGCGTTCGTCGTCGACCGCGGCATTCACATCGGCCACATGCGCGCGACGCTGGAGCACTTCGTCCGCCGCCTGTTCGACGAGAACGCCAAGGTCCGCCTCCGCCCGAGCTTCTTCCCCTTCACCGAGCCCTCGGCGGAGCTGGACATGTCGTGCGTGTTCTGCAAAGGCCAGGGCTGCGGCACCTGCTCCCACACCGGCTGGATGGAGATCCTCGGCTGCGGCATGATCCACCCCCAGGTCCTGCGCAACGTCAACATCGACCCCGAAGAGTGGAGCGGCTTCGCCTTCGGCATGGGCCTCGACCGCGTGGCGATGCTGAAGTACGACATCCCGAACATCCGTACGCTGTTCGAGAACGACCTCAGAGTGCTTTCCCAGTTCTGATGGGACGAATAGGACCTATGGGACAGATGGGACCAACCGCGATCCCATTCGTCCTATAGGTCCTATTCGTCCTATTCGTCCTATCGTTTTCTAGAACAGCGCCGTCTTCTTTCCCGTCAGCGGATTCCACGTGTAGAAGTTGCGGTCCTTGTCGATGCAGACGCGCGGCCGCGCGTCGACCGCGGTGCTGATCTGGCTGTGCATCAGCGCGAGGCCGTCGGCGCGCTGGATCACGCGGCGCGTGGTCAGGTCGACCGTCTCGACGAACCCGCGGCCGCCGAGGACGACCTTCCCGGGGGCGGCTTCGCCGACGCGGAGCTTGTCGCCCTCGATGCCGATGACGATGCCGTCCGACAGCATGCGCGCCGACTCGCCGGCGAAACCCAGCTCGATGATGCCGGCGCCGTTCTTCGTGTCCACCAGCGTCGTTCGCACCAGCGCCCTCTCGCCGTCGTCGCTGATCCAGCGGATGTTGTTGGCGTCGATCGCGCCGGTGCGTGTGAGCAGACGCTGCTTCAGGTCGAACTCGTAGATTCCGCTGATGCCGGTGACGCGCACGACGTCAGGCGTCACGAAGATCACGCGCCCGCCGATGCCCGGGACGACCGCGCTGCCGAGCAGCGCGTTCCGTTCGAGATCGTGCACGCTGACCTGGCCGTCTGCGATGACGGCGAGCCGTTTCCCGTCGCGGCTGAGCGCGAGGTCGCCGAAACGCTGCGCGCGGATGCCGGTGTCGATCGTGCGCGAGCCGCGCTCGTCGAGGTTGCGCGTCCGGACCTCGAACGGTCCTTCGTTCAACCCCTTCCCTTCGAACCACGCGGCCATGCCGTTCTCCGCCACGGCCGTCGAGAAAACGAAGTGGCGATTGATCCGCGTCGAGCGGCCATCGCGCACGTTCACGAAGAAGGAGGGACTCGGCTTCTGGTCCCGCGGATGTCCGCCGCTGATGAGGAACCAGTTGCCCGTGGGGTATGTGCGCACGCTGAACGTCTTCAGGTCTTCCGGACCGGCGGAGAGCGTGTTCACGACGAAGCCGCCGGCGACCGACAGCAGCACGGCCACACCGATCCAGAGGAACTTCGACAGCTCGAGATGGCCGCGCTGGCGATCGGCACGGGCGCGCGACAACTGCCACGCCGGTGCGATGAGGAACAGGCCGACGACGCCGGCCAGGAACGCGGCGATGACTTCGCGCCCGTCGCTCAGCGGCCGCACGATCGCCCACAGCGCGATACCGGTGGCGATGGCCAGCGTCAGGTCGACGAGCACCAGCGCCTTGCGCGAGCGCACCATCGTGGCGACGGCGTTGCTCGCGGCGAACAGCGCCACCGCGAGCAGCGTCACGGCGGCGACGATGCGGCCGAGGCTCTCCGGCATCAGCTCCTGTGCGGACGTCAGGGCCAGCGTCGCCGGGATCGCGATCGTCACGGCAAGGCACACGAAGATCGTCGCCAGCGACGCCAGCACCTTCCCGAACCACAGCGCCGCCGGCGAGAGCGGCCGCGAAAGGTAGAACGACGCGTCGTCGCCGAGCGTCGACGTGCCGAGGGCGATGGCGAGGATGAGGGCGAACGCCATCGCCAGGATGCCGCCGAGCGTGGCCACTGTCCCCGCACGCCCCCACGCCTCACTGGGAAGGAGAGCGGCGAACAGCGGCAGCACGGCGACGGCGATTGCTGCGACGAAGACGAACTTCTTTTCGCGAAGCTCGCGGGATGCAACCGAGAGGACGGCGGTCATGGCTTCTCCTTTTCGTGTGGCGTTGTTGGTTTTCGGTTTTCGGTTTTCGGTTGCTCAGGCCTCGGTTTTGTGCTCGCTCGTGGCGCCGCACCGAAAACCAAAAACCAACAACCGAAAACCGCCTCATCAAAACAACTTCTTCTTTTCCCCCGTCAGCGCGTTCCACGTGAACACGCCGTCCGCCGACTCGGCGACGCGGGGACGCGCATCGATCGCCGGCATGCGAGGATCGGTGCCGCGGAAGCCGAGGAGGTTGGTCGGGTGGAGTCCGGTGATGCTGTGGATCGTCTTGCCGCTCGCGACGTCGACCGTCTGCATCGTCCAGCTCCGTTTGTCCCCGCGTTTGGCCCACGCGACGACGAGCTTGCCCGGTGCGACTTCGGCGTCGATGTAGGCACCGTCGCCCGACAGCGCGTAGTCGCGGAGCACCTCGCCGCGGAGATTCACCACACGCAGATGCGGTGTGCCGGCTTCTCTCTTGATCGCGGCGACGGTGCCGTCGGAGAGGACGTGTGCGTCGATGCCGATGACGCCGAGGTCGGCGATCGTCTGGAGCGTGCGTGCGTCGGCGAGGATGGTGCCGGAACGGCTGCGCCAGTCGCTCAGCATCAGGCGCGAGCCGTCTTCGCTCATCCAGCTCACGTGCACGCCGGGCGCGAGCTCCTTCTTCCCCGTCACCGTGACGGCGCGGCGCGGCACGTCGAGCTCGTAGACGGTGAGCTGGTTGCCGCGCTCCAGGTCGAAGATGCGGATCAGGTCGGGCGTGACGAAATAGAGATGGTCGTTGTAGCCGCCGGAGCCGAGCGGCAGGCGGACCGACGCAAGCAGCGCGCGGCGCTGCAGATCGTGCACCGTCAGGCTGTCACGGTTGAAGATCGCCAGGCGGCTCCCATCATCGGAGAGGCCAAGGACGGACAGCGCCGTGTTCGCGTATACGCCGGTGTCGATCGTGCGACCGCCATCGAGCTCGCGCACCTTCACCGAAAACGCCGCCTTGCGGCCCAGTTCCGCTTCGCTCCAGGCGACGAAGCGTCCATTGCGCGACGCGTTGACGACCATCGGATTGAGCAGGCGGACGAACTGGCCGCTGTTCCGGTTGGCGAAGAAGAACGGCCGCAGGTCGGCACGGTTCTTCGCGTCGCCGCTGACCGCGAGCCAGTCGCCCGCGGAGAGCGCCGATGCGTAAGGCTGCGCGAGATCGTTCGGGCTGACGTTGACGGCCCAGAACACCACGGCGCCGGTCACGAGCAGCAGCGCGACGACGCCAGCCCAGACGAACTTCGACAGCTCGAAGTGGCTGCGGCGGCGGTCGGTGCGTCCGCGCGAGAGCTGCCACACCGGCGCCACCAGCAGCAGCACCACGAACGCGATGGCGAAGCCGCTCGCGATGCGCGTCGTGAGTTTCATCGCCCCGGCACCGAGGATCGGTCCGAGCAGGAGGACGAGCGCGTACACGGTCCCGACGAGCAGCAGCACGTCGACGACGATCAGCGCCGTGCGCGAGCGCAGCATCGAGGAGAACGTGTGGCTCAGCGCGAACAACGCGACGGCGCCGATCGAAACGAACAGCACGATCGCGCCCACGTCCTCCGGCAGCAGCTCACGCGCCGACGTGTAGGCGAGCGTGGCCGGAATCGCGATGGTGATGCCGAGGCAGACGAAGATCGTGATCAGCGACGCCAGCGCCTTGCCGAACCAGAGCGCCGCCGGCGACAGCGGCTTGGAGAAGTAGAACGACAGGCGGTTGTCCGTGAGATCGCGGCCGATGGTCGACGAGCCGAGGACCGTGGCCAGCGCGAGGGCGAAACCGGTCGCGAGGATGCTGCCGAGCAGCGTGATGACGGCCGGGCGTCCCCAGCGGGAGCTCGCCGGCATCAGCGCCGCGAACAGAGGAAGCAGCGCGACGATGAGCGCCCCTCCGAAGACGAACTTCTTTTCGCGCAGCTCGCGCGAAGCTATCGAGAACAGCGTGGTCATGACTGAGCTCCTTCGTGCTCGCCGGCGACGGCGATGAAGATCTCTTCCAGCGACATCGGGGTGACGTCGGCGGTGGTGAGGTTGGCCGAACTGCGGAAGCGCTCGAACGCGACGTCGTCGTAGTTGGTGACGACGGCTTCGGTGCCGCTGCTCCCCCACTGGCGGACGGTGGCGGCGACGAGGCTCGCATTGGCGAGGGCCATCGGCTGCGTACCGAAACGGATGCGGCGGAAGCGCGCCTTCAGCGTCTCGACTTCTTCGTCGAGGACGATGCGTCCGTCTTTCAGCACGCCGACGCGGTCGGCGATCGCTTCCACGGGCCCGAGGTCGTGCGTGGTGATGAAGACGGTGATGCCGCGGTCGGCCAGCTCGCTGATGACTTCCTCGAAGAGCGACTTCTTCGCCACGACGTCGAGGCCGAGGGTCGGATCGTCGAGGATCAGCAGCTCCGGCGACATGCCGAGCGTCATCGCCAGCATGACCTGCTTCTTCTGCCCTTTCGAAAGCGCACCGAAGCGGCTGCGTCCGTCGAGACCGAAGCGGCGGAGGCGTGCGTCGACGTCGCTCTGGTTCCAGCGCGAGTAAAGCTGCGACGAGAACGTGGCGATGTCGTGGACGGTCATTTCGGGCGGTGCGTCGGCTTCTTCGCTGACGACGCCGACACGGTCCATGAGGGTCGCGCGCTGCGCCCAGACGTCGCTGCCGAAGATCTCGGCGCGGCCGTTCGTGGGCTTCATCTGGCCGAGGGTGCAGCGGACGAGCGACGACTTGCCGGCGCCGTTGCGCCCGAGGAGCGCGTAGACGCTGCCGCGGGGGACGGTGAGCGAGGCGCCGTCGACGGCGGTCTTGCGGCCGTAGCGCACGGTCAGGTCCGTGATGCGGATCGCGGGGGTGTCTGCGTTCATGCCTTTCTCCTGTGTTCGCGCACGAGGCGTTCGTAGCTCGTCTCGAGCTCGTCGACCGCTTCCTCGGCGCTCGCGCCGACGGCGATGGCCGTGCCGGCATAGCGGGCGGCGGCGTCGCGCAGCGTCTCGTTGCGTTCCGATTTCCTGAGTTGCGTGGGCTCGTCGGCGACGAACGTCCCCTCCCCCCGCTTGACGGCGAACACGCCGGCATCGGTGAGGCGCTGGTACGCCCGTGCGACGGTGTTGGGATTGACCCGGAGATCCTTCGCCAGATCGCGAACGGACGGAACCGAGTCACCCGGCCTGAGTGAGCCGAGAGTGATCATGCGACGCATCCCCTCTTCGATCTGGCGCCAGATCGGGGCAGCGTCGGTTGCATTGATGTCGAACATTTGTCGGTGGACCTCTGTACTAGTTGGCTAATACAGTAGGTCGGTGTAATGGTGTTGTCAAGGGGGAGGGGCTCGGGCCCACCGCCTCCTCTGGTAAACTACGCCGGTTCCCATGGTCCACTCATCGTTGCGCGTGCTGTGCGTGACCGGTGTCGCTCTCGCGATGCTCCTGGTGCGCCCCGCTGTCGCGGAAATGCGCCCTCTCTCTGAAGCCGAACGTGCCGCGGTCCAGATCGCGGCCGGATATCTCAGCCGCGGTCCGGCGGCGGTGCACGAACAGCTCGCGGCAAAGTCGCCGCTGCGCCGGTTCGACGAGGCCACCGCCCTGCAGGAAATCGAAGCGCGCCTTGGCCCACCGGCCGGCGCTTCGTGGGAACTGCAGACGGTCGTCCCCGCGCTGAAGGATCGCAACGCGGTCTTCACCATCGAGTTCCCCTCCGGCTTCGACGACACCGTCGTCTGGGACTTCGTCGAGGAAGACGGCGTGTGGAAAGTGGATGACCTGCGCATCCTCGCGCAGGAGTCGAACAAGGCGCAGGTGTTTCCGCCGCTGCCGAAGAAGACCACCGCGGCGGACGACGCGGAAGCGAAGAGCGAGCCGCCGTACGGGATGCTGATCCTGATCGGCCTCGTCGGCGCGGGACTCGCGGCCGCGGCGGCGTTCCTGGAGAACGAGGACCTCACGCGCCCGCTGCTCGGCGGCGGCGTGGTCATCATGGTGGCCGCCACGCTCTTCGCGGTCATGCGCGACGGCCGCTTCAGCCTCACGCCTCCTCCGCCGCCACCGGCCGTGGAGAAGAAGGACACGGGTTACCCGAAGCTGGCGTCGATCCTGCCGCTGCGCCGCGCGCTCGCCTCGGGTGACGAGATCTCCTCCCTCAAATCGTCGCTGCCGCGCAAGGGCATCACGGCCGACGTGGCCACGCTCTGGATGGCGGAAGCCGACCTGCAGCAGATGAAGATCCCGGCGGTGAAGGATGCGCTGAAGCGCTTCCCCTCGCCGTCGAACGTGCCGCTCGCGGAGATCCTCCGCGCCCGCGTCGCGCTCTTCGAGAACGACGAAGCCGCCGCGGCGATCGCGTACGAGCACGCCGTCAACCTCGGCCCCGGCCGCGACGGTCTGTGGGTCGAGACCGCGCAGTCGCTCCGCACGCTCGGCTTCGACGACCGTGCCTCCGGCTATCTCTCGCGCCTGGCGAAGATCGGCTCGCGCCGCGCCGACGTCTACTACTCGCTGTCCGTCCTCTCCGCGACGACGAACAAGCTCGATGAGGCCTCGTCGCTGCTGAAGCAGGCGTGGGCGCTGCGTCCCGCCGAGCGCGCGGAAGTCGTCAGCGCGGCCGTGCTCTGGTCCGTGCTGCGCCGCGCGGACGCGGTGCAGACGATCAGCCTCTCCACGCCGAACGAAGCCGTCGTGCCGTCGCCCGTCGCCGGCTCGCGCTCCATCGTCTTCCCCCTCGACGCGATGCCGCGCATCTCCGGCGAGTTCCTCCACGTGCAGATCGGGCAGCAGGAGCTGCACGTTCCCGGCGGCGCGTGTCTCGCGCCGATCGGCACGCCGATCGTCGAAGCGAATACATGGGCGCAGACGGAAGAAGAGCAGGGGCTGAACGACGTTCCCTCGCTCCTGCCGCACGCGCGCAACACGGCGGTCTACGCGCAGCCGGCCCTGCGCTCGCGCATCGTCCGCTCCGCCAACGCCCTCGGCAACCGCAACCGCTGGCAGGAGCTCGTGCAGCTCACCGACGGCCTGCAGCCGACGTCGGAGCACGTGCCCGCCGACCTCTTCTTCCTCCGCTCCATCGCGCTGCAACGCCTCGACCGCAACGACGAAGCAAAGCAGCTCCTCACCGGCCTCGCCTCGGGCCGCGTGCTGCAGCGCAAGCGCGACGTTCAGTCGCTGACGCAGCTCGCGGAGCTCCTCGCCTCCTTCAATCTCTACGACCAGGCGATCAAAACGTACGACCGCGCGCAGACGATCCGTCCGCAGCCGTTCGTCGACGACCGCGTGCGCCAGCTCGAGATGAACAAGCGGCTCGCCACGAAGTACACGACGATGACGACGCCGCACTTCGAGATCCGCTACCCCGAAGACGTCGCGGAGAACTTCGCCAAGGAGATCGCGAACGTGCTCGAAGGGGAGTACGCGCGCCTGCAGAAGTGGATCCCGACGCCGAACTTCCAGCCGGTCATCGTGAACGTCCTCTGGTGGCGCGAGTTCCGCGCGACCTACACCGGCACCGACTTCATCCTCGGCTTCTACCAGAGCCGCAAGATCACGATTCCGTACGCGGGCATCGGCCGGCTGGAGCCGCCGCTCGTCGCGATTCTCAGCCACGAGCTCGCGCACGCGCTGATCGCGCAGGCGACGAACGACCACGCGCCGCGCTGGTTCCAGGAAGGGCTGGCGCAGCGCATCGAGATGGTTCCGTATCACGAGAACGCGTTCAACATGTACACGGACGACCGCCTGCTCGCGGTGTCGCTGCTCGACGCGGTCCTCACCGGCTCGCCCGATCCGGAGATGATCACCGAGGCGTACGTGCTGTCGCAGACGCTGCTGCGCTACGTGGAAGCGAAGTACGGCGCCGCGGGCATCGCGAAGATGCTCGCCTCGTTCCGCGCCGGTGCAACGACGGAAGAAGCGATCCGCCAGCTCAGCGGCCAGTCGATGGGTGAGTTCGACCAGGCGATGCGGACGTGGGGACGCTCGGCCACGTCGCGCGTCTTCGAGAACCCGCCGCCGCTCCGCTATGACCTCGCCAGCGAAACCGGCCTCGCGCCCTCCGAGCAGCGAGGACCACTGCGCGGCGGCAATCTCGCCACCCCCATGGGGAACCGACCATGACCATCGGAAGCATCCAGATCACCTGGCAGCTCGCGCTGCTCGCCGTCGCCGTCACGCAGTGGCTGGTGTTCGTCATCGCCGGCATCGCCTCGAAGAAGGCGGGCTCGAACCTCCTCTTCAGCAGCATCGGCCTCGCCCTGACGTGGATCATCCTCTTCGCCGCGCCCGTCATGGCGACGGCGAAACCAGCGACCGAAACGATCGACGCCTCGATGACCGGCAAGACGCCGAAAGCATCGTGCGCCTCACTGAAGGTGGGGATGACGTCGGCCGAAGTGCGCGACAAGATGGGCGACCCCGACGAAGTCGTCGCCGAAGACGAAACGCGCGGCCCCGGCGCCGAGATGATGATCTACCGCAACTCCCGCTGCGCCGTGCACGTCTTCAACAGCAAAGTCGATTTCATCGACTGAGCGGGGCGCGTACGTAGGCAAACGTGCGCAGCGTCTGTCCATTCACGTCGACGTCGATGACCTGGCGTGCGTATTCATCACCCTCATAGCGATCGAGGGCGTCGAAGTCATCGACGTCATAGACCTCACCGCGGATGACGTCTTCCCCGGCGCAAAGCACGGTGTACGGCCCCAGGCGGCGCAGCGCGCCGCGTGTAGTGCCTTCACCGACGAACGGACGGTCGACCACCAGCGCATGGTGGGATTCCCCGCGGCGAAGCGTGGCGTAGACAAACAGTAGCGGCATGCGCGCAAGTATCGCCGGGGAACGATGGGACGAATAGGACGAATAGGACCTATAGGACGAATGGGACGACCGCAGTTGGTCCATCACCGGTGCCGGAGTCACTGGTCACCTGGCGCATAGGTCCCATACGTCCTATTCGTCCCATACGTCCTATTCGTCCTATCGTCTCCCAGTAAAAAGGGCCGGCTTTCGCCGGCCCTTTTTGATTCCGTTACGCCGTGGCGGCGTCGCGGATCTCGGTTTCCTCTTCCACGTTCGCCTTGCGGCGGCGGCGGAAGAACTCCTGTACGTCGTCGAAGATCGAGTACAGCACCGGCGTGGCCAACAGCGTCAGCAGCAGCACCAGAGTCTGGCCGCCGATGATCGTGGCGCCGATGGCGCGGTTCGTGGCCGCACCCGTACCGCTCGAAACGACGAGCGGGATCATGCCGGCGACGAACGCCAGCGTCGTCATGAGGATCGGACGCAGACGGTCGCGGTTCGCCTCGCGGATCGCCTCGGCGCGCGGCATCCCGCGCTCGCGAAGCTGGTTCGTGTGGTCGACCTGCAGGATCGAGTTCTTCTTGACGATGCCGAACAGCACGACGATGCCGAGTGCCGAGAAGATGTTGATCGACTCGTTGAGCAGCACCAGCGACAGGATCGCGAACGGTACCGTCATCGGCAGCGACAGCAGGATCGTGATCGGGTGGACCCAGCTCTCGAACTGCGCCGCCAGAATCAGGTACATGAAGACGATCGACAGCGCGAACGCGAGCATGAAGTTCATGCCCATCTCCTGCTGCTCCTTCGCGCGGCCGGTGAAGCCGTACGAGAAGCCCTTGGGCATGTTCAGCTCTTTCGCCTTCTGCTCGAGCAGCGCCATGACGGTCGCCGACGAGTAGCCCGGCTGCATGTTCGCCAGGACCATGACCATGCGGCGGCGGTTGTAGCGGTTGATGACCGACGGGCCCGTGCCTTCCTGCATCTGCACGAGATCCGCGAGCTTCACCGTGCTGCCGGTGACCGACGGCACTTCGATCTGCGAGATGCCGGCGATGCTGGCGCGCGCCTGCTCGTCGGCGCGGACGTGCACCTCGTACTCTTCACCGCCCTCGTAGTAGCTCGTCGCCTGCTGGCCGCCGACGAGGACGTTCAGCGTCGCGGCGAGGTCCTGCACGCGCACGCCGAGGTCGGTCGACTTGTCGCGATCGATACGGACCGCGAGCTCCGGCTTGCCGACGATGAAGTTCGTCTGCACGTCGGTCGTGCCGAGCTTCGGGTCCTTGATCGATTCGGTGAGCTGCTTCGAGTACTTGTCGAGCGCGTTGAGGTCCGGACCACCGAGCCAGAACATGACCTCGGCGTCCGTACCGCCGCCGAACTCGTTGACCGGCGCGACCTGCGTGACGAGGTTCAGCCGCTTGTACTGCGGCAGGATCTCCGTGCGGACGCGGTCCATGATCTTGTACTGATCTTCACGCTCGTTCGCAGCGCCGAGCTTCACGTAGACACTGCCGAGGTTGAGTGTCTGCTGCGGGTCGTCACCGATGGTCACGACCGTGTTCGTGACGCCTTTGAGCTGGCGCGCACGCGTGGCGATCGACTCGAGAATGGTCATCGTCGTGTCGACGCTGGCCCCTTCCGGCGCGCGGACGGTGATGGCGAACTGCCCTTCGTCGTCGTACGGCAGGAAGTTGCTGTCGACGACGCTGAACAGCGGGAACATCGACAGGAAGACCAGGAGCATCGCCACGATGATCACCCAGCGGTGAGCCATCGAGAAGTCGAGCATCTTCATGTAGATGCGCTCGACGAAGGCGTACATCCCCTTGTCGCGCGTGCCCTCGCCCTCGGAGTGATTGAGGTCCTCGCGCTTCAGGTAGCGCGCGGCCATCATCGGCGTCAGCGTGAATGACACGAGCAGCGACACCGCGATGGCAAAGGCCATCGTCACGCCGAACGAGAACATGAAGCGGCCGACGATGCCGGCCATGAACGCGACCGGCAGGAAGACGATGATCAGCGACAGCGACGTCGCCATGACCGCGAGGCCGACTTCCTTCGTGCCCGCGACCGCGGCTTCCGCCGGCGACATGTTCTTCTCTTCCATGTGGCGGAAGATGTTCTCGAGCACGACGACCGCGTCGTCGATGACGATACCGACGGCCAGCGTGAGCGCGAGCAGCGTGATGACGTTGAGCGTGAAGCCCATGTACGCCATGGCCGCGAACGTCGCGACGAGCGAGCTCGGGATCGCGACCGCCGCGATGAGCGTCGGCCGCGAGTTGCGTGCGAAGTAGATGAACATCCCTATGCCGATGAGCATGGCGATCGGAATGCCGATCGACTTCGGCACCGGGATCGAGTGGCCCCAAACGAGCGTGTAGAGCAGCAGCGTCGCGCCGACCATGGCCAGCACGACCCACGGGCGCGGGCTCGAAAGGAACAGCCAGACGATGAGCGCCGCGAAGATCGAGCCGAGGATGAGGTGCTCTTTCACCGCGCCGACGGCGGCGAGGACGAACTCCGACTGGTCGCGGATGATGTCGAGCTTGTAGCCCGTCGGAATCTGCGGGCGGATCTCTTCGACACGCTCCTTGATGCCGTCGACGACCGCGATCGCATTCGTGCCCGACTGCTTGCGGACCTGCAGCACGACCGCCGACTTGCCGCCGACCGTCGCCGCCGACTTGATGTCCGACATGCTGTCTTCGATGCGGGCGATGTCGCGGATGCGCACCGGCGTACCGGTGGTGTTCGAGACCGGGATGTTCCCGAACTCCTCGGGCGACGTGACGCGGCCGTACGTACGCAGCGTCAGGTCGCGCAGACCCTGCTCGACCTTGCCGCCCGGGATCTGGATGTTCTGTGCCTGCAGCGCCGCCACGACCTGCGCCGCGGTGAGGCCCTGCGCCGTGAGCTTCGCGTTGTCCACCACGACGTTGATCTGCCGCGGACGCGCGCCGATGACGAGGACCTGGCCGACGCCGCTGACCGTTTCGAGGCGGCGGCGCAGGTTCTTGTCGACGTACTCCGAGATGTCGCGCTGCGAGCCGGGGCCCGAGACCGCGATCGTGACGACCGGGATCGCGCCCGGGTCGAAGTTCTGCACGATGGGCGGATCGGCGTCGGTCGGCAGCGACGCAAGAATGGTCGAGATCTTGTCGCGCACTTCCTGCGTCGCGACGTCGCGGTTCTTTTCCAGATCGAACGAGATCATGACGACCGACACGTTCTCGGAGGAGAACGACGTCAGCTCGTTGATGCCGCTGATCGTGTTGACCGCTTCCTCGATCTTGTCCGTCAGCTCCGTCTCGATCTCTTCCGGCGCCGCGCCCGGCAGCACCGTCGTGACGATGACGAACGGGAACTCCACGTTCGGGAAGCGATCGACCCCGAGCTTCAGATACGAGAAGGCGCCGAAGACGACCAGCGCCAGGATGATGACCGTGGCGAAGACCGGGCGCCGGACGCAGATTTCAGCTAATTTTTGCATTGGTGTACCCGTTTTCCGTTGCGCGTGGTCCGTTGTCCGCGTCCGTTCCCCGTACTGTTACGGACAACGGACCACGGACCACGGACCACGCGCTTCTATCAATCAATCTTTGTTTCGACGCGCGCGAACAGGCCCGGACGCAGCCGTCCGTCACCGTTGCCGAACTGCGCCTCGGCGAACATCGTCCGCGTGCGCGGATCGATCACGCCGCCGAGCGTCGTGACCGTTCCTTCGAACACCTCGTTCGGATACGGATCGACTTTCGCCGCGACCTTGTCGCCCACCTTGATCTTGCCGAGGTAGCGCTCCGGGACCGCGAAGCGCAGCTTGAGCGGCGAGAGCTGCACGACCACGAAGGCGATGCCGCCGTCGCCGAGCCGCTGCCCCACGTCCGTGCGCTTCTCCGCCACGACGCCGGCGACCGGCGAGCGCAGCGTCGAGTCCGCGAGCTGCTGGCGCAGCAGCGAGGCCTGCGCCTGCGCCGCCTGATACGCCGCGGACGTCTGGTCGAACACCGCCTGCGAGCGATCGAACGTCGCCTTCGGGATCGAATCCTTCGCGATCAGATCGCGCTTCCGGTCCAGATCGCGGCTCGCCTCGTCCATCGCCGCCTTCGCCCGTGCCATCTCCGCCTGGGCGGCCTGCAGGTTGATGCGGATGTAGTCGCTCTCCAGCTCGAGCACGGGCTGCCCCTTGCTCACGCGCGTGCCTTCCTGCACGTAGGTGCGGGCCACGCGGCCCGGGACCTTCGGCGAGAGCTCCGAGCGGACCGGCGAGATGAACTCGCCCGTCGCGACGAGGATGTTCCCCTCGGCCGTGGCCGTGGAGGTCGCGCCATCGGCGGCAGTCGTCGCCGGCGTGGCGCTGGCCGTCACCCCCGCGACGTCAGCGGGGAGCGGAGGAGCTTCGGTGGTAGTGGCGGCCGTCGTCGTCGCATTCGCGGCCGTCGCCGGCTCATCGCCGCCGCAGCCGAACAGCGCGACGGTCATCATCAGAACAGCAAGGGTGCGAGTCAGTGTGCGCATCATTGTTGATTACTCCCGATTCCAACAGCTTCTTTCAGTGCACCGGCAGCGAACCAGACGCGCAGCGCGGCGAGATCACGATTGAGAGTTTCTTCCGCCACCGCGCGGCGTGCATTCGCCAGCGAGGCCTCGGACGCGGCGAGGTCGAGCGACGTCGCTTCCTGCGCGCGGTACAGCTCGAAGACCTGATCGTACTCCGCCTGCGCGGCGGCCATCTGGTCGTTCGCCAGGGAGAGGCCCGTCGCCGCCGACTCCAGATCGGCGAACGCGCGGCGCACGTCTTCACGCGCCGTGAGCTGCGTCTCTTCGAGCTGCAGCTCCGCCTGCTTCTCCCGCTCCTTAGCACCGGCCACGCGCGCGATCACTTCGCCCGCCTGGAAGATCGGCACGTTGAAGCGCAGAGCGCCGTACGAATAGCGGTTCGCCGGGAACGGCGTCCGCTGATGGATGAAGCCACCGTCGAACGTCACGGTCGGCAGCCAGTAGCCGCGCTGCTTCGAGACTTCCAGCTCGGCGATGCGGAGGTTGTTCTCCGCGAGGTCGACGTCCGGACGCGCGCCGGTCGCACGCGCGATCAGCTCCGCCTCGGACGGCAGCGGCGGCAGCGAGCGCTCCGGCGACGCGACAGCGATCTCGCCGTCGAGCTGCAGGTCCTCGCGCAACTGCGCCACCGCGCCTTCGCGCTGCTGTTCGGCAGCGGCGAGCAGACGCTGCGCCGCCTTGATGCCCGTCTCCGCGCGCAGCACATCGACGCGGGTCACTTCGCCCGCCTCGTAGAACGCGCGCGCCTGGTTCAGCGAGCGCTGCGCGATCTCGATGTTGCGGCGCTCCACTTCGATGCGGGCGTCCGCGTTCACCGCGGCCAGATACGACGATGCCACCCGCAGCAGGATCGCGTCCTCGGCACTGCGCACGCCGATGACCGCGTTGTCGACGCCGAGGCGCGCCTGCGAATAGGCGCGCAGCTCGCGCCGGCCGGCGAAGATCGGCTGCGACAGCGTCACGTTGTAGTTCCAGTCGTTGCGGGGAAGGATCGTGATGCCTTCATCTCCCTCGCCGAACGTCTGCTCGATGCTGTTCCGCGTGAGGGCGCCGTTCATCGTGATGCGCGGCAGCACCGCCGACAGCAGGAACAATTTCTGCGCCTCGGCCACGCCGATTTCCGAGCGTGACCGCTCGACGACGTTGTTGACCGTCATCGCGCGCGTCAAGGCCTCGTCGAACGTCAGACGCGTCTGCGCCTCCGCCCCGAGGGTGATCAAGAGGAGAAGTGGTGCAATTGCTCGTTTCAAGAACATCAACTCCGTTTCCGAATGCCGTCGAAGATCAGGTCCGTCATGAACGAGACGTCGACTTCGTCAGGGGGTGGTGCTTCCGACAACACGCGATCGAGCACGATCGCGTTCGTCGATTCGATGATGAACAGGGCGAGACGGTGCGGATCCATGTGCCGGATCTCCTCCGCCTTCATCGCCGTCTCGAGCTGCCCCGCGAAATGATCGAATGCGGACTTGTACTGCGGCTCGCACGTGCGGCGATGGCGGCGCTGCTGCTGGGCATTCCCCTCGGGCAGGCGCAGCGAAACGTACAGGCGGAAGAACTCGCGGTTGTCGTTGAAGAACGCGATCTTCGCGGCGAAGGCCGCGCGGAGCTTCTCGTAGAAGGTGCCCGGCATCTGCATGGCGCCGTCGACCTTGCTGATCAGCTCCGTGATCGCCCGCTCGAACGTTTTCTCCACGAGCTCGTCGCGGTCGCGGAAGTAGAGGTAGATCGTGCCCTTGGCAACGCCCGCCTCCTCCGCGATCTCCTGCATCGTCGCCGCGGCCATCCCCTTCCGGGCAATGACCCGCATCGTCGCTTCCTGAATGGACTGGATGCGGTACTCCTGGACGACTTCTTCTTTGGACTTGGTTTGAGCCATAGACGTTAACTCATCTGTTCAGGTCACTGAACGCGCGGTCAGTGAACCAGAAGAGCCGGTCAGCGTCAACAACCAGATGGTCAGCGTCACCAAGCTGTCACTGAAGACGACGCAGGAGGGCATGGTGTGACAGAAGGGGTGATAGCACCACTATTAGGACGGACCATAGCGCCCCAGCGACGCCGGATGCCGGTGGGTGGTCAGCCGAAAGGGCTGACCGGTCTACTGCGCTGACCTGCGGGCGCGGCAGTGCACGTGGCAACGCACCTTACCGCGCCGTCCCGGGGCGCGACGCGCCGCCCCGATGGAAGCCAGCGCCGATATTCGTCCTATCGGTCCTATTCGTCCTATAGGTCCTATCGGTCCACACGCGCCCCCTACCGCACGACCCGCCGCCTGCCCATCGACTGCACGCTGATCGCGCGCAGCGTCCTGGTGGACACCGTGTTCCCCGCGGCGTCGGCAAAGTCGATGCGCACGTCGATCGGACCGCGGATGGATTGCGCAATGGCCGTGAGATCGGCGCGGTAGTGCGTGCCGGTGGGGATGTGGCCCAACTGCCCGCTATGGCCGGAATCTTCGGCGCCTTCGGTCAGCGTCAGCGGCTGCCACTCCCCACCTTCGGTGCGCCAGTAAGCGCGCGTCGCCGCGTGCTCCAGCGACCGGGAGATCGTGTGCCAGCCGTCGTTGGTGTGGTCGGCGATCGCGAACAGCAGCGCGGCCGGCTCGTTCGGCTCGAGGTGGCCCGTCACCGCGCCAGCCGCATCGACGAAGCGCAACGCAGTCAGCACCGGCGGAATCGTGTCTTCGGCCGCCATGTCCCACGTGAGGGTCGTCTCCGCCGCCGGCGACGTGATCTCCACGCGCAGCGGACGGCGCTCGTCGAAACGGTGCTCGACGTAGGTGCGGTTCTCGTGCGTCAGCAGGAGTGCGCCGGTGGCGCCGTCGTAAACGCGGGTTGTGAGCGGCATCCGCCAGATCGTTTCCCGGTACGGTCCCCCCTCACTGGACAACACCAGGAGGGTGTTTCGCAGCGAGCCGGCAAACGGACTCGCATGCACCGTCGGCAGGCCGAACGGCACCAGTTCCCCCTCCTGCACCTCGGGCGACGCCGGCGACTTCGTCACCTCGTTGCCAAACCACAGCTTCCCGCCGCGAGCCCGGAGCGGCGGCGCGACCACCGACGCGCCCAGCCGTCCGGCGCCGATCAGCACGGAGAGGCCGGCCTCCGGATCCGGGTCGGGCGTCGTGAGAATTTCGCCGCGCCACGCTCCGGAATACGGCACACGCAGCGGCGTCTCCGCATCCCACCACTCGCCACCCGGCGTCGTCTCCACCCACTGCGCCGACATGCCGATCGTCGAGCCCTCCTCCACGGTGGCGGGGTCCAGACGTACGCGCACGCGCCGGAAGTCGGGCGTGTTCCGCAACACCATACTGCCGGCCGTCTGCGTCAGCGGCTCGTGCTGCACCACCACCGCGCGATGGCGCTCTAAGTCGAACAGCGTCTCCGCCGCCAGCAGCCGAACGCCTTCGGGGAAATCGGAGAGCTTCAACACGCCAGGCCGGACGTGCAACCCCCAGGACAGCCCCGGCGCAATCAGACGGAAGCGCTGTTCGCGCTGTACGTTGCCGCTGAACGACGCCAGCGTGCGGCCGCTCTCGTCGACGCTGTCGAGCGTGAGCCGGTGCGGCGCGTCCTCCTCCGTCACGGAGATGGCGAGATCACCGTGGATGTCGTGCGATTGCATGATGACGCGGTCGCTCGAGACGGCAGCCATCAGGTACTTCCCGGCCGGCACGAGGATCTCGGCCGCGAACGGATCGAAGCCGCGCGGCCAGGCGTCGCTGACGAACGAGAACATCGTGGCCGGTTCGTCGGACTCGGTGGTGACGCGCGCCGCTTTCATGACGATCCACGGCAGGTGACCGGCCGGCGTGCCGTCGACGGAGACGGCGATCCGTCCGCCGAAGCTGAGCGTGTCCAGCGACGGTGCGCCAGCGGCGGCGTTGTCGACGTGCATCGTGACGCGCATCTCGGCCGTCGCACCCGGTGCGAGCGTGAGCGTCGCCGGCTCGAACGTGAGGGTGATCCCGTTCCGCGGCGCCACGGCGAAGCCGAACGTCGCCGCTTCGCTGCCGAGGTTGGTGAACAGCAGCGACGCCGACGAGCTCCACTCCGCCGGCGCGATCGGATTGCGCCCGAACGTGACCGCCGCCGGCTGCACGACGTAGCGCGCGTTCGCCGCCGCGTCTACGTCGATGCGGCCACCGCCCTGCGCGACCGGCTCCGCCACGATCGGCGTTGCCGTCGTCACCAGCAGCGACTTGATCTCCCACGATGTCAGCTCCGGCCGGTCCGAGAGCAGCAACGCGGCCGCGCCCGCAACGTGCGGTGCCGCCATTGACGTTCCGCTGTAGACGACCGTGCCGCCGCCGCGCTTCGCCGAACGGATCTCGACGCCCGGCGCCACGATCTCCGGCTTCAGCCCGAACGTGAGATACGCCGGGCCGCGCGACGAGAACACCGCCAGCGCATCGTCACGATCCGCCGCGCCGACCGTGATCGCACGCTCCGCCGCGGCGGGAGAGCCGATGGACAAGCCCCTGCCGTCGTTCCCCGCGGCCGCCACCACGACCGTCCCGTGGTCCACGGCCGCGTTGACGGCCCGTGACAGCGAGTCGTTGGCGTTGCCGAAGCCGCCGAGGCTGAGATTGATGACGTGGGCGCGATCGGAGAAATCGCCGTCCTCGTTCGGATCGACGGCGCGCTCGATGGCCGCGATGATGTCGGAGCCCCACCCCTTCCCTTCCGCATCCAGCACGCGGTACGCAACGAGCTTCGCCTCTGGCGCCACGTCGAGCACGGTGCCGGCGACGTGCGTCCCGTGACCCTGTTCATCGCTCGGGTCGGTGTCTTTGCCGACGAAGTCGTAGCCGCCGAGCACCTTGCCTCCGGCGAAGCGCGCGTGCGCCGCATCGATCCCGGTGTCGATGATCGCCACGACGACACCTTCACCGCGCTTCCCCTGCACCGACCAGAAGCGCTCCGCGCCGATGCGCGAGACGGACGCTTCGTCCTCCGCCATCGCCTTCACCGGCATGTCTTCCTGCACGCTCTTCACGTACGGCAGCGCACGCAGCGCCTCCACTTTCGCACGCGGCACCGTCAGCGCGGCACCGCGGTAAACCCGCGCGTATTCATGGTGCAGTTCGGCCGTGGCATCGCGTCGCAGACGCTGATGCAGGCTCGCCAGAAGGGCGCGCGCATCGTTCGAAAGCACGCTCCGGCTGCCGCTTTCGCGGTACTCCACGATGACGCGGACCGGGTCCGCGGGACGGATGACCCGATCGGTGGCGGGGACGGGGAACAGCGTCTGGCCGGCGAGAGCGAGCAACGCGAGGAGTGGCATATGCGCTACGACGAAGCACCTCCAGGAATGGTTCGTCTACTACAATCGCGTCACCGCAATGCTTGCCCCCGGTTCCCGACTCGGACGCTACGAGATCCGCTCGCTTCTTGGCGCCGGAGGCATGGGTGAGGTGTATCTCGCGCACGACACGCAGCTCCTGCGGCCGGTCGCGCTCAAGATTCTCGGCTTCGCCGCGCGTGCCGACGCCGACCTCCGCCGCCGCCTCGCGTACGAGGCGCGCGCGGCGTCCGCGCTCAACCACCCGAACATCCTGACGGTCTACGACGTCGGACAGGAAGGGGAAGATCACTTCATCGCGACGGAGTACGTCAGCGGGATCACGCTGCGGCAGCGGATGCAGCGCGCGGAGCCGACGCTGGCCGAGGTGCTGAACATCGCGATCCAGATCGCGTCGGCGCTGGCGGCGGCCGAGGCCGCGGGACTCGTGCATCGCGACATCAAGCCGGACAACATCATGCTCCGGCCCGACGGCTACCTGAAGCTGCTCGATTTCGGGCTCGCGCGCACGATCGAAGCCGGCCAGGGGCTGCATCAGACCGATCCGTACGTCGTGCGCGGCACCGTCTTCTACATGTCGCCGGAGCAGTTGCGCGGCAGCGCGATCGATCCACGCACCGACATCTGGAGCACCGGTGTGCTGATGTACGAGCTCGTCTCCGGACGCCTGCCGTTCGACGGCGACAGCGCCAGCGACGTCGTCGCCGCCATCCTGCGCAACACGCCGCCGCCGCTGACGACGCATCGCAGCGCGCCCGTACCGCCGCGGCTCGAGGAGATCGTCGCCCGGGCCATGCACAAGAACCGCGAGCAACGCTACCAGACCGCGCGCGAGCTGCTCGACGATCTGCAGCGTCTGCGCGCGGATCTCGAGCAGCATCCGGCCGCGTTGCACGACATCGAAGACCCGCGGCGGATGATCACGGAGCGCGTCACCCTGAGCGATCCGCTGCCGCCGAACAACCTGCCGTCGAACCTCACGCCGCTCGTCGGCCGCGATCTCGAGCGCCGCGAAGTCGGCGAGCTGCTGCTGCGCGACGACGTGCGCACCGTGACGCTGACCGGCCCCGGCGGCACCGGCAAGACACGCCTCAGTCTCGCCGTCGGGCACGATCTCGTGCGCGAGTTCGAGGATGGCGTGCAGATCGTGTCGCTCGCCACCATCCGCGATCCGGAGCTCGTCGTCTCCGCCATCGCCGCGACGTTCGGCGTCGGCGAAGGGAGCGCATCGCTGCTCGACGTGGTGAAGAAGACGTTGCGCGAGAAGACGCTCCTCCTCGTTCTCGACAACTTCGAACAGGTCACCGACGCGGCGCCCACGATCGCGGAGCTGCTCGGCGCCGCGCCGAAGGTGAAAGTGCTCGCCACCAGCCGCGCGCCGCTGCGCATCGCCGGGGAGCACGAATACGCGGTGCCGCCGCTCACCGTCCCTCCCCTCGATCTCCCCCTCTCCCACGAAGCCCTCGGCAACTACGCATCCGTCGCGCTCTTCGTGGAGCGCGCGTCCGCGATCAAGAGCGACTTCACGATCACGGCGGAGAATGCCGCGGCGATCGCCGAGCTTTGCGTGCGCCTCGAAGGGCTGCCGCTCGCGATCGAGCTCGCCGCGGCGCGCATCAAGCTGCTGCCGCCGCAGGCGATGCTCGCGCGCGTCGGCAACCGGCTCAACCTCCTCGCCGGCGGACGGCGCGATCTCCCCGTGCGCCAGCAGACCATGCGCGCCGCGATCTCGTGGGGCTACAACCTGCTCGACACCGCCGAGAAGCAGCTCTTCACGACGCTGTCGGTCTTCCGCGGCGGCTTCACGATCGCCGCGGCGGAAGCGCTCGCGGGAGAGGATGTCCTCGAAGGACTGATGTCGCTCGTCGACAAGAGCTTCATGCGCCGCGATGCCGCGTCGACCGACGACGCGCCGCGCTTCCGGCTGCTCGAAGTGATCCGCGAGTACGGCCTCGAATGCCTGGTCGAGGATGGACGCGACGCCGAAGTCCGTCGCGCGCACGCGCAGTTGATGGTGCGCATGGCCAATGAGGCGGCGGACGATCCGTCGCGGCTTGCAGAGGATGACGACAACTTCCGCGCGGCGCTCGAGTGGGCCACGACGTCCGGCGAACGCGAGATGGCGCTGCAGCTCGCCGGCTCGCTCTGGTGGTTCTGGTACGTGCACGGGCACTACAGCGAGGGGCGCCGCTGGCTCGATGCTGCGCTGGCGATCGCCGGCGAGCAGCCGTCGCCGTCGCGCGCGAAGGTGCTCACCGGCGCGGGCGCGCTGGCGCTCCTGCAATGCGACTACGAGCGCGCCATCACGCTGCTCGACGAGAGCATCGACGAAGCGCGCAGGGCCAACGACCGGCGGCAGCTCGCGCAGTCGCTGCAGTTCCGCGGCTCGATCGCGCGCGAGCGCGGCGAATACGAGCACGCCATCGACCTGCACTCCATGTCCATGGCCATCTGGCGCGAGCTGGGCGACAAGGCGAACGTCGGCCGCTCGATGAACTACGTGGCGTTCGCGTCGTGGCTCAACCGCGACTTCACCCGCACCGTGGAGCTGTGCCGCGACACGCTGCCGCTGTTCCGCGAGCAGCAGGACACCGAGGGCGTGGTGTGGTCGCTGCTGAACCTCGCGGCGGCGGCGCACTACTCCGGCGACGACGACCGCGCGGAGCAGCGGCTGGAAGAGTCGCTGTCGTGGTCGCGCACCGGCAGCTTCAAGGAAGGCATCGCCTGGTCGCTCAACCTCCTCGGCTGCGTGCTTCGCGCCCGCGGCGACGTCCCCCGCGCCCGCATGCTGCTGCGCGATTCGTTGCAGTTGAACTGGGAGCTCGGCGACCGCTGGCGCAGCGCGAGCGTCCTCGCCCTGCTGGCCGCCCTGACGACCGACACGGAGACATCCGCGCGCCTCTTCGGCGCCGCCGCCGCGCTACGGCGGAGGCTGGGCACCCCGGTCCCGCCAGTGGAGCGCCCGCTGTACGACGCCGACGCCGTCGCGGTGCAACACCACCCCGCCTGGGAAGATGGCGCTACCATGCGCGCGGAAGATGTGCTGGCGCTGGCGATGGCGTAGAGGGGAACGATAGGACGAATCGGACCTATAGGACAGATAGGACCTATGGGACCTATTCACCGGGAGTTGGGCGCAGAACCGCTGTCCGCAGGGCACCACGAAAACCACCGTCGCCTACACGGCGTTCTGTCACGTCGTGCACCGCGGTGGTGATGCCATACAGCAGGTACTTCGCGCGGCGGCCCTCGAACTCGGCGGTCGGCGCGATGCGCACCTTTCCTTCGCGGATCGCTTCCAGCGTTGCCTTGTGGCGCAGCAGCGGCTGCAGCTCGTCCACCGGGAACTTCGCGGGATACAGGCGTGCCAGCGCCGCGGCGATGGTCAGCCCCGCGTCGACGGCGCGTAGCGCTTTGCGGTCGGTGATGGTGATGCGCACGCCGCCGCATTCTTCGCCTTTGTGAATGCTCGCTGTCGGCGTGAAGCGCGCCGGTGTCAGCGTCAGGCCGGGCAGCGCGCCCACTTCACGCACGAGCTGCGTGCCGTCGATGTACGGGGCGCCGAGGATCTCGAACGGCGTGTCGGTGCCACGGCCGACGGAGATCGCGCGCTCCAGGATGCCGATGCCGGGGTAGAGCGCCGCGGCGTGCAGCGAGCGCATGTTCGGCGACGTATTGATCCACGGCAGCCCGGCGTCGTCCTGCCACATCGCGCGCGTCCAGCCGCGCAGCGGAATCACCGTCAGGTCGGCGCCAATCTCCCGCTCCGCGTTGAACATCTTCGCCAGCTCGCCGACCGTCATGCCGTGCTGGATCGGCAGCGTGTGCCACGCGACAAAGTCGGGCTTCCCTTCGAGCAGCGGCCCCGCAACGACGTCGCCGATCGGGTTCACGCGGTCCAGGACGAAGAACTTCACCTTCGCTTCCGCTGCCGCTTCCATCGCCAGCCCCATCGTGGAGATGTAGGTGTAGAAGCGTGTGCCGATGTCCTGGATGTCGAAGACGAGCGCGTCGAGGTTCGCGAGCTGCTCGCGCGACGGTTTGCGCCGCTCACCGTAGAGACTGTAGATCGGCAGCTTCGTCACCGCATCCACTTCATCGCCCAGCTTCTTGTCGAGCGTCCCGCGGATGCCGTGCTCCGGGCTGAAAAGCGCGACGAGGTGCACCCCCGGCGCGCTGCGGAGCAGGTCGATCGTCGGATTGCCGTGGCGGTCGATGCCGGTGTGGTTCGTGACCAGCCCCACGCGCAGCCCACGCAGCGGCGCGTACTCCATGCCGTGCAGGACGTCGATGCCGTTGAGGACATCCCCGCCGCCGATGACATGCTGCACGCGCGGCCGCACCACCTCCTGCAGCCCCGCCGCCTCGGCCACCAGCGTCCCGAGCTGCCGTTGCAGCGCAACCACGCTCCCCTTGCCGTCGGGATGCACGCGATTGGAGAGGAAGACGTAGAACGTCTGCGATTGCGGATCGATCCAGAGGAACGGACCGGTCCAGCCGGTGTGGCCGAACGAGCCCACCGGAAAATGCGTACCGCGGGGGCGTGCGTAATGCGAGTCGACGTCGAAGCCGCCCGCTCGCTTGATCGCCACCTCGGGCGGCGACTGCACGTTCGTCATCGCGCGCGGGAACCGGCCGCCGAGAATCGCGCGCGCGAACTTCGCCAGATCCTCGGCCGTCGTGAAGAGCCCCGCGTGCCCGGCGACGCCGCCCATGCGCCGCGCGGTCGGATCGTGCACGGCGCCGCGCGCGACCTCGCGCTCCGTCGGCGCGACGCGCTTGGTCTCGGCGGGGCGGAAGCCGGTGTCGCGCATCGCCAGCGGCTCGAAGATTTCGCGTTTGGCAAAGACGTCGAGCGGCTCACCGGAGACGCGGCGGACGACCTCGCCGAGGAGGATGTAGTTGATGTCGGAGTAGCGGAAGACCGCGCCGGGACGGTTGCGCGGCGTCTCCGCGAGCGCGCGGCGCACGCCTTCGTCGTAGCCGGTCCAAGGCTCGCGCAGGTCGAGGCTGGGGCGCAGCCCGGAGCTGTGCGTGAGGAGGTGGCGGATGGTGATCGAGCCGTCGGCGAGCTCCGGGACGTACGTCTTCGCGGGGGCGTCGAGCTGCAGCTTGCCACGCTCGATGAGACGCCAGATCGAGGGCGCGGTGGCCACGACCTTCGTCAGCGACGCGGCGTCGTAGATCGTGTCGACGGTGGTGGGCTCCGTCTGCGGCTCGACGGCGCGGTTGCCATAGATGCGGCGGACGACCGTGCCGTTGCGCTCGACCCAGAGGACGCCGCCGGGAAGCTTCCGATCGGTGACGGCCCGGTTGATGGTGGCATCGATCTCCCGCAGCTTCGCAGAATCGAACGGCTGGGCGTGAGCGGTGATGGCGAAAAGAAAGACGATCAGCAGCCTGCGCACCGCCCGAGTATAGGGAAGTGGAACGATAGGACGAATAGGACCTATCGCACCCTCAGCCTCTGACCAATCGCAGCGCCGCCCGTTGCAGGATCGGCTGGATCCCAAATGCATGGACCAGGGTCGGCGCATCCGCCATGACGTACGGGCTGCCGAACGAGATCACCACCATCTTTCGGGCGAACGTCTCGAACAACTGCTGCGCCGCGGCCGGCACGGCGATGCGGCCCGCGCCCGACTTCGGCCGCGCGGCCAGCGCCAGGACGACGACGCTGGCGCGGCTGGCGAGGTCGTGCACCTCGTGGTAGCGCGTCTGCGGCCCAACGAAGTGCGCTCCTTTGAGCTCGGTCAGCGGATTGGCTTCCTCGAGGTCGGTGGCCACGATCGTCAGCGCGTTGGTGCCGCGCAGCGGGATCAGCCCGTTGTCATCACGCACCACGCGCACCGCCTTGCGCGCGATCTCCTCGGCCACCACCAGATGCTCACGCCGGTCGATGAGGGCAAAGTCGGCGGGCTCGAACTGCACGCGCTTCTTGGCGTCGAGCACGCGCTCGACCGACTCGTCGAGCCGCGCGTGCGAGATGCGGCCGGTGGTGACGGCGCGGTGCACGGCGGCGATGGCGGCGTCGACGTCGGCGGGCATGAGGATCTGGTCCATCCCTCCTTCGAGCGCGCGCACGGCGGCTTCACCCGCGTCGAAATGCGAGGCGACGCCGCCCATGTCGAAGGCGTCGCTGATGACGAGTCCATTGAATCCGAGCTCGCCGCGCAGCAGGTCGCGCATCACGCGCGAGGAGACCGTCGCAGGCAACGTGCCGCCCTGCGTCACTTCGTCGGCATGCGTGCCGTAGCAGATCTCGGCATTGATGACCGGCGCCGGCGTGGGGTCGAGCACCGGAATGGCGAGGTGCCCGATCATCACGCTGGCCACGCCCGCTTCGATGGCGGCGCGGAACGGCACGAGCTCCACGTTGTCGAGGCGCTCGCGCGTGACGTCGAGCACCGGCAGCGCGCGATGCGAATCGACGTGTGTGTCGCCGTGGCCGGGGAAGTGCTTCGCCGTCGCGAGCAGCCCCTGCGACTGCACGCCGCGCACGAACGCCGCGACGAAGCGCGCCACGTCGTGCGCGTCTTCGCCGAAGCTGCGCGTGTTGATCACCGGATTCGCCGGATCGACGTTCACGTCGGCGACGGGAGCGAGGATGTGATTGATGCCGACGGCGCTCGCCTCGATGGCGGTGATGCGCCCCATCTCGTACGCGAGATTCGCGTCGCCCGTCGCCGCCACGGCCATCGCCGGCGGCCACCAGGTGGCGTCGGTCATGCGCATGCCGAGGCCGGATTCGAGGTCGGCGCTGACGAGCAGCGGCGTCGTGGCGACGGCCTGCAGTTGCGCCGTCAGCTCGCGCGCGCGGCGCGCCGTTGTCGGCAGCCAGAGAATACCGCCGACGTGGTGATCGCGAACGTGACGGAGGAGATCGTCTTCCGGCGGTGCGGCGACGACGAAGAGCTGTCCGATTTTTTCAACGAGATTCATGATCCGTCGTGGATTCCATGGAGCTTTACGGATGCGGGCGTACGGTGCACTCATGCGGCAATCCTCTGGCGCGTGCGGCCGATCAGCGACCCCACCGTGAACGTGGTCAACGAGCCGATGACCGTGTACCACGGCCACGCCACTTTCGTGGCAAAAGCCACGGTCAGCACGACCGCCAATCCAGCGATCATCCCGGCGAACGCCGGCAGACTCCGTGCGGGTGTTCCATCCGTCACATCCGTCCCATACGTCCTGTTTTTCCCGGCCGCTCCGAGGAAGAAGACACCCAGGATGGGACCGTTGATCAGCGATGCCACGGAAAGCGCCGTGTTCACCGCCGCGCGGTTCTCATGCTGCATGAAGACACCGACGGCGATCTGCGCCACACCGGCGAGTACCGTCACGACGCGCGAGACGTTGAGGTAGTGGCGGTCGTCGCGGTTGCGGACGACGGGGCGGTAGAGGTCGGCCACCACGGTGGAGGCGATGGCATTGAGCGATGACGACATCGCCGCCGCGAGGATCGCCGCCACGACGAGCCCGGACAAACCGATCGGCAGGTGGCGCGTGATGAAGTCGGGGAAGACCTGGTCGGTGCTGGCGAAGCGCACTGCCTCGTGGAGGTCGGGGCGGTAGAAAGCGTAGAGCAGCACGCCGATGAAGAGGAAGCCGGCGAACTGCACGAGCACGACCGCACCGGAGAGCAGCAGCGCCTTCGCCGCGTTCCGCGAGCGGTCGGTGCAGAGGTAGCGCTGCACGAGGTACTGATCGGTGCCGTGCGTGCTGAGCGTGAGGAACGTGCCGCCGATCAGGCCCGCCCAGAAGCCGTACGTGCGCGTCACGTCGAGCGCGAACTCGAACAGCTTGAACTTCCCCGCCGCGTCGCCGATGGCGATCGCCTCACTGAACCCGACGTGCTGCAGCAGCACGATCGTCGCGGCGATGGCGCCCGCGAGGTAGATGACGAGCTGCACGACCTCCACCCACACGACCGCTTCGATGCCGCCGGCGAGGGTGAAGACGATCATGATGATGCCGAGCGCGATGACGGCGGCGCTGACGGCCGTCTCTGCGCCGATGCTACGGAAGACGGCCGCAACGACGAGCCCCGTCAGCAGCAGCCGGATGCCGTCGCCGATGGTGCGCATGACGACGAACAGCGACGCCGCGAGGCCGCGCACGCTGCCGCCGAAACGGGAGTGCAGCAGCTCGTAGACCGTGACCAGCTCTCCCCGGAAATACCACGGCATGAACACCGAGGCGATGATGACGCGGGCGACGAGGTAGCCGAAGACGAGCTGCAGGAACGTGAAGTTGCCGCCCTGCGCGTAGGCGATGCCGGGGACGGAGATGAACGTGACGGTCGACGTCTCCGTCGCCACGATCGACGCGGAGATGGCCCACCACGGCACGGAGTGCCCGGCGGTGAAGTACCGCTGCGTCGTCTTCTGGCGGCGCCCGAACCACATCCCCGCGCCGACGACGGCCGCGAGGTAGAGAGCGATGATGGTGAGGTCGAGTGGGTGCATTTGCTCGCTAGGCTCGCCGTCGTCCGTGTTCCGTTGTCCGTTGTCCGCGCTGCGTTGTGCGGCGAGCGAAGCACGGAAAACGGACAACGGACAACGGGCTACGCCTCACCCTCCAAACTGCCTCAAATGATGGTCGGAGTGGCGCCACCCGAGGCGTCCCCACGCGCGGCCGCTGAGCTTCCCGAAGAGCGGATGCGCCGGCCAGTCGTTGCTTTTGCGGTCGCGCTGGGCGAACTCGTCGTAGGTCTGACGTAGCTCGCGGAGGTTCGTCTGCCAGTCGCGCTTCGTGGCGCCGTCTTTGAGGATCTCGCGCGGTCCGGGAGCCCCCTTCGGCCACGGCAGCACGTAGACGAACAGCACGTTGACGGGCCAGAACCGCGCCACCGTCTTCCGCACCCGCGTCTGGAAGCGGCCGAGCCCGAGGCCCATGCCGTCGACCATGTGCTCCAGCATCTGATCGCACCGCATCCGCCCCCACCGCGCCTTCGCGTCGGGCGAGAGCGCTTCGAAGCGGCGCAGCAGCGCGGCGCGGTCCGCAGGATTCCAGAGGGTATGCATGGGCGCCTACTTTATCCCGGGGGGACGATAGGACGAATAGGACAGATAGGACCTATAGGACGAATGGGACGCAACGCCCGGCCTATTCGTCCTATAGGTCCTATCCGTCCTATTCGTCCCATCGTTCCCTGAAGCCCTGCGATACAGTGCCGCCATGCACATCACCGATGAAGGCAGCGGCGCAACGATCGTCTGGATTCACGGCTACCCCCTGAACTCCGGGATCTTCCGGCCGCAACTGGCCATCGAGGGGTTCCGTCATCTGATGCCCGACCTGCCCGGCTTCGGGCAAACGCCCGCCGCCAGCGGTGAGCTGTCGATGGACGACTACGCGCGTGCAGTGCTGGCGGAGCTGGATCAGCGCGGCATCGACCGCGCCACGTTTGCCGGCGTATCCATGGGTGGCTACGTCTGCTTTGCGATCGCGCAGCTGGCGCCGGAACGGGTGGAGGGGCTGATCCTCATCGACACGAAAGAGACGGCCGACACGGAGGAAGGGCGGAAGGGGCGCTATGACTCGATCGAAAAGGTGAAGAACGAAGGCCTGACCCCGATCGTCGACGCGATGCTGCCGAAGATGCTGACGCCTGCCGCGTCGCCGGAGATGGTGGCCCAGGTCCGCGCCATCATGGAGGCCACATCGCCGGCCGGCGCCATCGCCGCGCTGGGCGCCATGGCGAACCGCCCCGATTCTTCAGCGCTGCTGCCCGCGCTGGATGTACGCACGCTGATCGTGGTGGGCGATCAGGATTCCATCACGCCCGTGGCTGACGCACAGCGAATGGCCGCCGCGCTGCCCCACGCGAAGCTGGTGGTGCTGGAAGGTGCCGCGCACCTGTCCAACCTTCAGCAGAGTGCCGCGTTCAACAAGGCCGCGTTGCTGTGGCTCACCTGAACCACCGGTAGTGCCCCGTCACCTCGTACGCAAACAGCACGTCTTCGTGCTGGGCGCCGCTGCCGATGTTGTGCACCACGCGGTAGCGGTCCGTGCCGCGCACCTTCGTCGATGACACCAGGCCGATGTGCGGGACGCCGGACGACAGGCGCCACGTCACGATATCGCCGGGCTTGTAGGCGGCGCCGCGTGAGGTGACCGGCAGCGCGCCGCCGCGGCGGCGGAAGAAGGTGGCCAGGTTGGGGACGCGGCGGTGATCGATGTTGCGGTCCGGGCGCGTCAGGCCCCAGTTCTTCGGGTAGGCACGGAAGTTGGCGCGCATGTCCTCGTGCACCAGCACCTGCAGGTCGATGCCCGCCGCGCGGAAGGCGCGGATGACGACGTCGGTGCAGACGCCGGTCGACATTGGGACGTCGCCGTTGGGATACGGGATGCGGCGATACGCGGGATCGTACGACCGCGTGACGCCGACCTGCGCCAGCGCGCCGCGGATCAACGCGTCGACCGGCCGGTCGGCATACAGCGTGAGCGCGGCAACGAGAATCAGCGCGAGCCGTTTCATGCGACCTCCGACTCCAGGCGGACGCCGCGGATCAGGATCGAGGCGGCGTCCGCGGACGAGGGGGCGTAGGGAACGAAGGTCACCTCGATCGCCGCGAGCTGCGCTTCGCGCGCGAGTGCGGCGCCGATGGCGTCCTTGACCGAAAACTGCTCGTCGTACGGCTCGCCGGGGTGTGCGCCGAAAAACGAGACGCTGCCGACGAAATGGTCGCTCTCCGGATCGAAGTCACGCGACCCCGCCGGCAAGCCGACATAGACGGCGTAGGCGCCCGCGGGGCGCTCCTGGAACTCGATCCCGGTGACGAAAAGTTGCAAATCGTTGTCGTCGTCGCGCAGCCCGCGGCGATGCTCGTCCGACAGTTCCAGCCGGACAGTCGCGGGCGCGCCGTTCAGTTGCAGCGCGAGACAGAGGAGGATGAGGTGTCGCGCCATGGTGAGGTCAACAGCCGGCCACCGCCCGGCAATCCGCCGTCACGGAAGAGCAACACCGGGACCAGGGCTCAGGGGTCAGGGCCCAGGGCTCAGGGGCTGCGCTTTGCGGTGATTGTCGCAGTGGCGGAGCCCCCTGAGCCCTGAGCCCTGCGCCCTGACCCCTGCTACACGGTCACTTCTTCCTCATCGCGGTGCCTTCGCGCCGTCAGCCTCTCGATCTTCGTCTTCAGCGAATCGGCGACCACGAAGAACGCGGGCACCACCAGCAGCGACAGCAGGGTGGAGATCACCAGGCCGCCGATGATGGCGATGGCCATGGGGCCGCGCGTCTCGGCGCCGGGGCCGAGGGCCAGGGCCGGGGGCACGGCGGCCATCAGCGTCGCCATCGACGTCATCATGATCGGGCGCAAACGCACCGGCCCGGCCAGCAGCATCGCTTCCTTCGCCGTCATCCCTTCGTTCTGCTTCTGCACCGCGTAGTCGACCAGGATGATCGAGTTCTTCTTCGCGATGCCGAGGAGCAGCAGCAGGCCGATCATGGAGAAGATGTTCAGCGTGCGGCCGGTGATGAGCAGCGCGAACGCCGCCCCCGCGACCGACAGCGGCAGGATCGACAGCACCGTGATCGGGTGCAGGAACGAGTTGAACTGCGACGCCAGCACCATGTACGCCACGACGATGCCGAGGACGAGCGCGATGAGGAGCTGCGTCATCGACTCGCGGAACGCCACCGACGAACCGCCCAGCACCGAGCGGTAGCCCGGCGGCAGGTCTTTGCCGAGCGTCTCGACGAACGCCAGCGCGTCGCTCTGCGACTTGCCCGGCGCCACGTTCCCGTAGATGGAGATGGCGCGCTCGCGGTCGCGGCGCGTCACCGACTGCAGCGCCGGCCGCTCCTCTTCCTTCACCAGCGCGGACAGCGGCACGAGCTCCCCATTGCGCGTCCGCACCCGCAGCCGCGACAGATCCTCGGGGCGCGTGCGCTGGTCCGCCTGCAGCCGCGTGCGGATGTCGATGCGCCGGCCGCCGGTGGAGTACTTGCCGCTGCGCACGCCGCCGACGAGCGCGTTGACCGTCAGCGCCACTTCCTCGACGGAGACGCCGAGGTCGGCGGCGCGGTCGCGATCGGGGACGATGCGCAGCTCCGGCATGCCGACCTGATAGTCGGTGTCGATGTCCGTCGCGAAGCCGCTCGCCGTGAGCTTCTCGCGCATCTCGGTCGAGTACTCGACGAGCTTCTCCCACTCCGGACCGCGCACCGAAAACTCGATGGGGAAGCCGCGCTGCCCGGTGAACCCCTGCTGCGACAGATCCTGCACGACGGCGCGCACGCCGGGGTACGAGTTCAGCTCCTTGCGCACGCGCGTCGCGAACTCCTGCTGCGTCACGTCGCGCTCTTTCGGCGGCACCATCGTCACGAAGAGGATGCCGCTGTTCACGCCGCCGCCGCCGAAGCCGCCGACGTTGCCGAACACGCGCGTCACTTCCTTCTGGCTCTGCAGATACTCCTCGGCGCGCGCGAACACGCGATCGGTCTCCGGCAGGTTCGCGCCGACGGCCGTCTGCAGACGGATCATCATGCGGCTCTGGTCCTGCGACGGGACGAACTCGCTCGGCAGCTTGCGGTAGACGTAGATCGACGCCATGAAAATGAGGAACGCCACCGCGAGCACGGAGATCGGCGCGCGCAGCCCGAGGCGGAGGATGCGGGCGTAGCCGGCGGACAGCTTGACGAAGAGGCGGTCCACGACGCGGCCGAGCGCCGACTGGCGGTGCTCGCCCGTCTTCAGCATCTGCGCCGAGCGCGCCGGCGCCAGCGTGATCGCTTCGACGTACGACAGCAGCACGGCGACGCAGAGCGTCACGCCGAACTGCAGGAAGAACTTGCCGATGATCCCCTGCATGAAGACGACGGGGAGGAAAATCGCGCAGATGGCCAGCGTCGCCGCCAGCGCCGCGAAGCTGATCTCCTCCGTCCCTTCGCGCGCCGCGCGCACGCGGTCCTTCCCCATCTCGCCGTGGCGGAAGATGTTCTCGAGGACCATGATCGCGTCGTCGACGACGATGCCGACGGCGAGCGCGAGTCCGAGCAGCGTGAACGTGTTGAGCGTGAAGCCGGTGAAGTAGATGACGGCGACGGTGCCGAGGAGCGACATCGGGATCGCCAGGATGACGTTGAGCGTCGCGCCGAACGAGCCGAGGAACAGCCAGCAGATGATCGCGGTGAGGACGACGGAGAGGAGCAGCTCGAACTCGATCTCGTGCACCGACTCTTCGATGAACTTCGTCGAGTCGAAGTTGATCGCGAGCTCCATCCCCTCGGGCAGCGTCTTGCCGATCGCCGCCATCTCCGCCTTCACACCCTGCGCGACGGCGACGGCGTTGGAGCCGCGCTGCTTGCGGATGCCGAGGCCCTGGGCCGGGAGACCGTTGACGCGTGAGAAGCGGCGGATGTCTTCGAAGCCGTCCTCGATGATCGCGACGTCCTCGAGATAGATCGGCGTGCCGCCGGCATCGGTGACGACGAGGCGGCGGAATTCGTCGAGATCGAAGGCTTCGCCGAGAACGCGGACGTTCACCTCGCGGCCCGAGGTCTCGAGGCGGCCGGCGGGGAGCTCGACGTGCTGCGCGCCGATCGCGGCGATGACCTGCGAGACCGTGACCTGCCGTTCGTCGAGCTTGTTCGCGTCGATCCAGACGCGGATGTTGCGCTCCATCGCGCCGCCGATCTGGATCTCGCCGACGCCGGGAACGGTCTGCAGCCGCTCCTTCACGCGATAGCGCGCAAAGTCGGCGAGCATCTGCGGTGAGTAAGGACCCGACAGCCCGACCCACATGATCGGCTGGTCTTCAGGGTTCGTCTTCGAAACGACGGGGGGATCGATGTCGCGCGGCAGGCGGCGCTGCACCTGGGCGACTTTCGTCTGCACGTCCTGCAGCGCGAGGTCGACGTTGCGCGAGAGGTCGAGCTCCACGGTGACGCTGCCGGAGCCGAGGCGGGAGCTCGAGGTGACGCTGCGGACGCCCTCGACCTGCATGACCGCTTCTTCGATCGGCTCGACGACGTCGTGCTCGACGACTTCCGGCGCCGCGCCTTCCCAACTGACGCCGACGTTGATCGTCGGAAAGTCGACGTCCGGGAACTGCGAGATGCCGATGCGCGTGGCCGCCACGCCTCCGAAGAGGACGGTGGCCAGCATGATCATCCAGGCAAAGACCGGCTTTTCGATGCAGACGTTCGTGATTTTCATGTGCGTTTACCCGGCTAACCAGAGGGAACGATAGGACGAATGGGACAAATAGGACGAATGGGACAGATAGGACAAATGCGCTGCGCTCCACGGGAGGGTGGGGTCCCATCTATCCCATCTGTCCCATCCGTCCTATTCGTCCCATCGTTTCCCTGTTACTGCGTCACCTTGACCTTGGCCCCATCCCTCAGCGCTTCCGCGCCGCGGATGACCAGCCGTTCTCCTGGTTGCAGGCCCTGCTTCACTTCGACCTGGCCGTCGGCGGTGCGCATGCCCAGGGTGAGGATGCGCTGCTCGGCGGTGTTGTCGGCGGTCACGACGTACGACAGGAAGCCCTTTTCGCTGGGGCGGATCGCCGTCTGCGGGATGACCGGGGTGTTGCGCGGCGCGCCGACCGGCACCGTCACGCGCGCGAAGGCGCCGGGACGGAGGAGCGGCGAGCGGTTGTCGACAACGTTCGCCGTGACGTCGACCATGCGTGAGGTCGAGCTGGCCGAGGCGGCGACGTGCGTGATGCGCGCGCTGTGCGGCGTCGCATCCTCGGCCACCTGGAAGCGGGCGACGAGGCCGGGACGCACCGCGGTCGCATCCTGCTCCGGCACCTGGAAGCGGAGGAGCAGCGGATCGCGGCGGACGAGCGTCGCCAGCACGGTACCGACCGGCACGTACTGCCCGGTCTGGACGGTGCGGGTCTGGATGATGCCGCTGACCGGCGCGCGGACGAAGGCGTCGCGGAGGTTGAGCTTCGCCTGCGCGAGCGCGGCCTCCGCCTGTCCCACCTCGGCCGCCGCCGTCTGCACGCGCGTCCGCCACGTCTCGACTTCCTCGGCCCGCACGAGGCCGGGGTTCTTGGTGTTGGCCGCCTGGCGGCGCGCGAAGCCGGCTTCGGCTTCGGCCTTCGTGGCGAGCTGGCGTTGCAGCGTGGCCTGGGCCGCGGCGACGGCGAGGCGATAGCGCTCCGGCTCGACCTCCACCAGCGTCGCCCCCGCGCTCACCATCTGCCCCTCGGTGAAACCGACGCGCTCGACGGCGCCGGCGACACGCGAAGTGACCGCCACCTGCTCGAACGCTTCGAGCGAGCCGACCGCGCTGACCGTGTACTCGACGGCACGCGACTCGACCGCCTTCACCTCGACCGGGAACTCCATGGCGCGGCGGGGACCGCCGGCGCCACCGGCAGCGCCGGGCGCCGGCTTTTGGTCGGCGGTGGATTTGGAGCAGCCAACTCCGACGATGAGGAACGCAGAAGTCAGAACGCAGAACGCAGAACGGAGAAAGGCTCCGGCGCTCGTCGTCTTCAGTTCTACGTTCTGCGTTCTGCGTTCTGCGTTCTGCATTCGACTCATTCCCCCTGGACGGGCTCCACGCCGCTCGCTTCCCGCAACGCCAGATACGCCACCGCCATGCGGTAGCGCGAGGTCGCTTCCGCGACTTCGGCGTCGAAGAGGCTGCGGTTCGCGTCGGCGAGCTCCAGCGCGCTGGCGAGGCCCTGCCGGTAGAGCTCACCGGTCTCGTCGGCGTTCTTGCGTGCCGCCGTCACCGCCGCGATCGACTCGCGGAGGGCTGCTTGTTCGGTGGTCAGTTGGGCCGCGGCGTCGCGGAGCTGGCGCTCCACTTCCCGCAGCGTGAGGCCGAGATCGAGCTCCGCGCCGCGCACGTTGGCGAGACGCTCGGCGCGCTCCGCGTTGCGCACGCCGGCGTCGAACACCGGCCAGGCGAAGGTCACGCCGACGAAGCCGTCGTTGTCGCGGTTCGAGATCGGCCCGTCGTTGATGTTCCGCGTCTGGGCGCTGAGGCCGACCGTGGGGAAGAAACGGGCGCGCGGCTCGTCGGCGAAGGCGCGGAGCGCTTCGACCTGCGTGCGCGTGGCGGCAACGTCGGGACGGCGCTGCTGCGCGGCGGCGACGAGCGTGGGATCGAGGCTCGGCGCGTCATCGGCGGCGTCGAGCAGCCCCGCCGGGACCGCGAGCGGCCCGTCGACTTCACTATTAATGATGTTCGCCAGCGTGATGCGCGACGACTGCACCTCGCCGCGCGCCTGGGCCACGCCGCGCTCGGCGGTCGCCAGCTCCAGCTCCACGCGCGTCACGTCGTTCGAGCTGACGAGCCCCGCCTCGAAGCGGGCGCGCACGTCGTCCAGACTGGTGCGGGCGAAATTGCGGCGGTTCTCGGCCGCGATCAGCACCTGCTCGCTGCTCAGCGTGGCCACGAAGGCGTTGGCGGCGTCGTACGCCAGGACGCGTTTGGTGTCGGTGGCGAGGTAGCGCGTGGCGTCACGCTCCAGCCGCGCCGCGCGGAAGAGAGGGAACGCGCGCGCGTCGAAGAGCGGCTGCGTGAGGAGCGCGGAGGTCGAGAGGAGGTCGTCGGCATCGAGCTCCGCGCGCGCCGAGCCGTTGATGTCGACGCGCGGCAGGAACGCCGTCCGGGCGCGGGCAATGCGTGCCTCTGCCGCCTCGACGGTCGTCTCCGCGACGGCGGCGCGCTCGTTCCGCTGCACCGCGAGCGCGACGGCGCGCTCGAGCGTGAGCTGCGCCTCCGCTACCGAAGCGACACACAGAATAAGGATAAAGACGATGACTGACCGAACGTTCATTGGGTGTGGGCAGACGAGCTTAACGTCTGCATTTGGCCGGGGAGCGTGAACAAGCGGGAAACGAGAAGCACCGGATTGTGGATTGAGAATTGAGGATGGGCCTCCGCCGACGCGAAGCGTTCCTCAATCCTCAATCCTTCATCCTCAATCCCGACGAGGAACACGTCGGATGCCCTGTGTCATCCCGTCACAACGTCAACAAACCGTCAACGCCGCCATTCGGAAAGCCGAAGCGGATACAGCCCGATTGCGAGGGTTGACACCTACGAAACAGCCTGCTGACCGGCTGTTTTCGACAGGTTCAATTTTCCGTTTCACGATTCGGTAAACCGGTGCCGGTCAACGCTAAGTAACAGATGCTGCAACAGTTGTGAGACGCGTGATTTCACGCACGCGCGGGGCTCTATCCTCCGCACTGATGTACGAAAGGAGAAGAGCAAACATGACAGGCTTCAGACGTTTCAGCATCGTCGTAGTTCTGCTGCTCGTCGCCGTTTCGGCGATGGCACAGGGCACGACCGGGCAGCTCACCGGAACCGTCAAGAACGACGGCGCCGTCCTGCCGGGTGTCACCGTCACGGCCACGTCGCCCAACCTTCAGGGGGCGCGCGTTGCCATCACCGACGTCAACGGCAATTACACGATGGGGGCTCTCCCCCCGGGCGAGTACACCCTCCGTTTCGAGATGGAAGGGCTGAGCGCCCAGACCGCGACGGCGCGCGTCGGCCCCGGCCAGACGGCCCGTGCGGACGCGAACCTCACGGTGTCGGCGCTCAGCGAAGCGATCACGGTCACGGCCGTGACGTCGGCCGTCGTCGAATCGCAGCAGGTGCAGACGAGCATCTCGGCGCAGCTCGCCGACCAGCTTCCGACCACGCGTACGCTGCTCGCTACGGCGAACCTCGCCCCGGGCGTCAGCGCCAACGGCCCCGGAGGCAACACGGTCATCTCCGGCAGCTACTCGTATGACAACCTCTGGCTCGTCAACGGCGTCGCCGTCAACGAGAACCTCCGCGGCCAGCCGCACAACCTCTTCATCGAGGACGCCGTGCAGGAAACCACCGTCATGTCCGGCGGCGGCATCTCGGCCGAGTTCGGCCGCTTCACCGGCGGCGTGGTCAGCGCGATCACGAAGTCCGGCGGCAACGAGTTCACCGGCTCGCTCCGCGACACCGTGAACAACGACAGCTGGACCTCCAAGTCGGAAGACGTCTACCTCAGCAACGGTTCGACCGGCAGCGCCGCGGATCCGCTCGACAAGGTCAACTCGGTCTACGAGGGCACCCTCGGCGGCTACATCCTCCGCGACCGCCTCTGGTTCTTCGGCGCCGGCCGCGACGCGAAGACCTCGCAGAACCGCAGCTTCGCCCGCTCCTCGCAGCCGTATTCCTCGACCAACGAGTCGTTCCGTTACGAGGGCAAGATCACGGGTCAGCTGCTCAAGAACCACACCCTCATCGGCTCCTACATGGACGCCTCGATCAAGGCGACGAACAACTGCCAGTTCGGCGGCTTCTGCCTCGACGAGACCGGCCTCGATCCGGTGATCGAGAACCCCAACAGCTTCTGGACCGCGCAGTACAACGGCATCATCACCTCGAACTTCCTCATCGAAGGTAACTACGCGAACAAGAAGTTCGGCTTCGAAGGCTTCGGCGGCGACACCACCGACCGCATCCTCGGCACGCCGATCCGCGACTACAACGCCGACTCCGGTGAAGGTGGCGGCTTCAACGCGCCGCAGTTCAACGGCACCGAGCCGGAAACCCGCAACAGCGAGCAGTTCAGCCTCAAGGGCACCTACTACCTCGGCACCCGCTCCCTCGGCAGCCACTCGATCGTCGCCGGTGTCGACCGCTGGAACGAAGGGCGCCGCCTGAACAACAACCAGTCGGCTTCCGACTTCCTCGTCTACCTCAACGGCGTCGCGCCGACGCGCGATGCTTCGGGCCGCGTCACCTCCGTGACCATCCGCGAGGGCGACGGCATCGGCTACTGGCCGGTGCTTCAGAGCTCGCTCGGCTCCGACTCCAACACCAACTCCCTCTTCATCAACGACAAGTGGGACTTCAACGACCACCTCAGCTTCAACCTCGGCGCCCGCTACGACGCTCTCGACAGCGTCGACAGCGCCGGCAACAAGGTTGCGGATGACTCGGTCATCAGCCCCCGTCTCGGCGTCACCTACGATCTCCAGGGCAACGGCCGCTTCCGCTTCAACGGCAGCTACAGCCGCTACGTCGCCCGTCTCGCCGACTCCATCGCCGGCGGCAGCTCGATCGCCGGCACCCCGGCTCTCTACTACTACAACTACGCCGGTCCGGACATCACCGGCACCTCGCATCAGGTGCTGACGCAGCTCTTCGCCTGGTTCGACGGCCTCGGTGGCTTCGAAGGCATCCAGGACCCGGACATCCTGACGTTCATCCGCGTCCCGGGCGCCTCGCAGCGTCTGGCTGACGGCCGCATCAAGTCCCCGGTCGTCGACGAGTTCAGCTTCGGCTTCGGCACGCAGATCGGCACCCGCGGCTTCGCGCGTATCGACTACATGGACCGCGACTGGACCAACTTCTACACCGTCAAGCAGGATCGCGAGACGGGCCGCGTCGTCGTCAACCAAGCCACCGGACAGCAGGCCGATCTCCAGATCGTCTCCAACTCCGACCTGTACGAGCGCAAGTACCAGGCGATCATGATGCAGGGCAGCTACCGCGTCGGACAGCGCCTGAACGTCGGCGGCAACTACACCCTCTCCAAGCTCCGCGGCAACGTGGAAGGTGAGACCGCCGGCTCCGGCCCGGTCAGCGACACGGCGTTCACGTACCCCGAGTACCAGGGCTACGCGCAGCGCGCGCCGGTCGGCTACCTCCTCGCCGACCAGCGCCACAAGGCGCGCGGCTGGGTGTCGTACGACCTGCCGACGCCGTTCGGTAACTTCAACTTCAGCCTGCTCGAGCGCTTCGACTCCGGCACGCCGTTCTCCGCCATCGGCACCATCAACACCAACACGTACACCGCGCACACGAACGGGCTCCTGAACGGCTACTCCTACGCCGTTCCGCAGACGACGGCGACGTACTACTTCGGCGAGCGCGGCGCGTATCGCTGGGATGACGTCCTGGCCACGGACTTCGCGCTGAACTACGACGTCCCGGTCGGTCCGGTCCGCCTCTTCGCGCAGGCCGAGGTCGTCAACGTCCTCAACTCGCAGTCGGTCATCGGCGGCGACGCCAGCGTCCTGACGGCCCGCAACGCGAACTGCCTCCAGTCGGTCGGCGCCAACGCCGGCCAGCGCTGCGCCTCGTTCAACCCGTTCACCGAGACGCCGGTGGAAGGCATCCACTGGCAGAAGGGCTCCATCTTCGGCAAGCCGACCACCCTCGGCACCCCGGCGAACGCCGCTGCCGGCACCTCGTCGTTCAACCTGCCGCGCACCTACCGCTTCTCGTTCGGCGTGCGGTTCTAAGAAGTCAGCTTTCGGTAGTCAACGAAACGCCCCGGGGCAACCCGGGGCGTTTTTGTTTTTGGGGGAAACATGCGGGATGTAACGGGTCCGCATGGATGCAGACCAACAAGTAAAGATAAGATTCTCCGCATGTCGGATGATTTCGGGACCATCAACGTCAGACGTGGGGAACGTGCGCGTGAGATCGAAGTGATGCGCCAGCATTACCGCCGCCACCGCGAAACACTGTTGCAGATGGCCACGGATGCGCCGACGGAGTCACTGGCCGGCGAATATCAGCGGCTGGTCCACGACATCGACCGGTCGCTGGCGAAACTGGATGAGCTGGAAGGCCGCCCGCCGGCAGCCGCACCCGCCGTGATCCCGCCGGCACCAGCAGTAGTGCCACCCGTGGGATACCCGCCGGCCGATCCGGAAGCGACGCAGCCGCAATACCAGATCCCGGAGGACACCTACGGCGAGCAGCCGTCGCGCGGCTTTCCGGGGCGGCTGATCGGCATGATCGCCGGCGGGCTGCTGGTCCTGGCGGTGATTGCCTGGATGATCCTCAAAGGCGGTGAAGACGAGCGTCCCGGTATCGTCGAGGAAACCGCCACCGCCACGCCGGTGGAGACGGCCGCGCCGGTCGAGACCGCGGCCCCGGAGCCGACGGGCGCGTTGACCATCCGCCCGGCTACGATCGACTACGGCGCCATCCGCAAGGGAACGCGCGCGTCGCGCCAGTACGAGGTGACGAACAACAGCGAAGAGCCGGTGACCATCCAGGTCCAGCGGTCCACGTGCCGCTGCCTCTACTACGAGTACGAAGCGCTGATCCCGCCGAAAGGGAAAGAATCCATCACCGTCACCATCGACGGTGCCCGCGCCCCGGCCGGCGCGCTGCGCGAAGCGCTGGCCATCACCGGCAAGAACGATCCCAACGTGAAATCGGAGATGGTCGTGCAGGCCACCATTCGATAGGACGGATAGGACGGATAGGACAAATAGGACGAATGGGACGTCCTATCGGTCCGATCCGTCCTATTCGTCCCATTCGTCCTATCGGTTCCCCCCTCCTGCCGAAAATGCGGTACGTTTCGCAGCAGATGCGCATCTTCATCGGACAAATCAATCCCACCGTCGGCGCGCTCGCGTCGAATGCCGAACTGATCCACCGCGCGTATGACGAAGGGGTCCGCGCCGGGGCGGATGTGGTCATGGTGCCGGAGCTCGCCGTCACCGGCTATCCGCCGCGCGACCTGCTCGACCGCGACGTCTTCGTCGACGCCGCCCTCGCCATCCGCGACGAGCTCGCGGCGTCCACGCGCGAGACGGCCCTCATCTTCGGCTGCGTCACCCGCAACACGAAGTGGTGCGGCAAGCCGCTGCTCAACGTCGCCGTCGTCGCGCAGCATGGGCGCATCATCGCCGAGCAACAGAAGTCGCTGCTCCCCACCTACGACGTCTTCGACGAGCTGCGCTACTTCGAGCCCGGCAGCGGCGCGCGCGTGATCGAGCTCTCCGGCCACAAGGTCGGCGTCACGATCTGCGAGGACTGGTGGTACGACGACGAGATCCTCGATACGAAGATGTACTGCCGCAACCCGGTCGACGAGCTCGCGCGCCAGGGCGCGGAGGTCATCCTCAACATTTCCGCATCGCCGTTCAACGCCGGCAAGCGCGATTCGCGCTACGGCCTCTTCTCGCAGATCGCGCAGCGCTACCGCGTGCCGCTCGTCTACGTGAACCAGGTCGGCGCGAACGACGAGCTGCTCTTCGACGGCTCCTCGATCGTCATGAACGAGCGCGGCGAGACCGTCTTCTGCGCGCCGGCGTTCGAGGAGCACTCCGCGCTCGTGCAGCTCAGCGGCCTGCCGTGCGAATCGAGCCTCCAGCCGGCCGAGGAGGAAGAGATCGGCCGCGCGCTGATCCTCGGGCTGCGCGACTACATTCGTAAATGCGGCTTTCGCGACGTCGTCATCGGCCTCTCCGGCGGCATCGACTCCGCCGTCACCGCGGCCATCGCCGTCGAAGCGCTCGGCGCCGAGCACGTCACCGGCATCGCCATGCCGTCGCAGTTCTCCTCCCAGCACTCCATCGACGACGCCCGCACCCTCGCCCAGAACCTCGGCATCGCCTTCCACATCGTCCCGATCAGCGACATCTACGCGCCCTACGAGGTGGCCATCAACGAGCTGTTCGGCGACGCGAAGTTCGACACCACGAACGAGAACGTGCAGGCGCGCATCCGCGGCAACATCCTCATGGCCTGGTCGAACCGCAACGGCGCGATGGTGGTCTCGACGGGCAACAAGTCGGAGATGGCGGTCGGCTACTGCACCCTGTACGGCGACATGGCCGGCGGCCTCTCGCTGCTGGCCGACGTCTACAAGACGATGGTCTACCGCGTCGCCCGCTGGCTCAACCGCGACCGCGCGGTCATCCCCGAGTCGTCGCTGACCAAGCCGCCCTCGGCCGAGCTACGCCCCAACCAGACCGACCAGGACTCCCTGCCGCCGTACGATGTCCTCGACGGCATCCTCAAGCTCTACATCGAGGAATGGCAGGAAGTCGACCAGATCGCCAAAGCCGGCTACGACCGCGACCTCGTCGCGAGGATTCTCAAGCTGGTCGACACCAACGAGTTCAAACGCCGCCAGGCCGCACCCACGATCCGCGTGTCGTCCAAGGCGTTCGGCAGCGGCAGACAGATGCCGATTGCCCAGAGGTGGCGCCGCGAACCGGCGCAGTGGGTGCGATAACGAAGGAAGCGGAAGCTTGCACGCTGCCAGTGGAAGCTTGCACGCTGCCAGTGGAAGATTGCACGCTGCCATCGGAACTTTTCACGCTTCCATTGGAACTTTTCACGCTTCCATCGGAAGATTTCAAAGTTCCATCGGAACTTTTCACTCTTACTTTGACAAGTTTCAACCTGTCAAATGAACTTTTCAAAGTTCCGATGGAAGATTGAAAAGTTCCGATGGAAGATCGAAAAGATCCGATGGAAGCGTGCAATCTTCCGCTGGAAGCGATTTTTCTTCCATGGGCAGCGGTTTTTGACCGCCGTTTAAGCGCGTATCTTCCGGGGACGATGGGACTTATAGGACAGATAGGACCTATGGGACAGATCGGGCTTCCTATTCGTCCTATCGTTCCCGCGCCTATTGCCCCGCCGCCTTGCGGAGCGCGTGCAGCTTCTGGATCTGGATCTCCAGGAACTCGCGGAGCGGCTGTTCCTGCTCCGGCGCCAGTTTGGAGAAGATGATCGCGGAGCGGAACACGTACTCCGGTTCCTGATCGTCGCCGCTGCGGCGCACCTGCACCACCGAGCGCAGGACCTGGCAGGGGATGTAGATGCCGCCGTAGCTGGGGAAGACGAGCGTCGCGGCGGAGCCGGGCTTCACCGGCGAGCGGTGCACGACGGCAGCGCCGGACGCGCTGAGGTCGATCAGCTCCGCATTGATGTCGGAGAGCTGCACCGGGATCGAGGCGGTCGGATACCGCTCGGAGCGTCGTCGTTCTTTGCCAGCCATGAAGTCGACCACGACGGATTATAGCCGCGCCTACTTGCGCAGCGCGGCGATGAAATCGTGCGCGATCTTCGCCGCCGCGAACTCCGCCGGCCCCGCTCCCTCGGCCACCAGCGCGAACGCAATCGTCGGCGCTTCGACGGGCGCCAGGCCGATCGCGACCGCGTCGTACGGCTCCTTCCCCGCCGTGCCGGTCTTCATCGCCAGCGTCACGCCCTCGACCTGCGCGCGCCGGCCGGTGCCGTTTGCGTCCGCCACGACCGCGCGCATCGACTGCAGGATGCGCTCGACGTGCTGCGGCTGCGCGAGCCGCGTTCCCTGCAGGCGCCGCGGCCGGTCGATGGCGTCGCCGAGGACGGAGCGGCGGGCGCGATAGATGCGGGGAGTGGTCATCACGCCGCGATTGGCCAGCATCGTCGAGATCATCGCCAGATGCAGCGTCGTCACGGTCTCGTGCTCCAGGCCGATGGAGAAGAGCGCGGTCTCGAAGTTGTTGCGCACGGGACGCGTGGCGCGCCCGAGGGGGACGCTGAACATGCCCAGGTTGGCGTGGGAGCCGAGGCCGGTGCGGTCGTTGAAGTAGCGCAGACGACTCAGGCCGGTACGCAGCCCGATGTCGGCGAAGACGATGTTGCACGAGCGCGCCATCGCCACATCCAGCGTCTCCATCTTGCCGTGGCCGTCCTCCATCCAGTCGCGGAAGTGGCGGCCGTCGATCTCGAGCACCCCTTTGCAGTCGTACGGGAAGAGCGGATCGATGGCCACGCCGGTCACGAGCGCATCGAGCGCCGTGACGACTTTCATCACGGAGCCGGGCTCGTACTGCTTTTCCAGCGCGAGGTTCGCCAGTTTCCCCGTACCGGCCGTCGAGGCGATGGCGAGCACCTCGTTCGTGCGCGGATCGATGGCCACGAGCGAACCGCGGAAGCCCTTCAACGCGTCGATGGCGGCGCGTTGCACGTCGGCATCGAGCGTCATGACGACGGTCTCGCTCTTGCCGAACTTCTTCGCCGCCGCCTCCAGCGTGAAGGTGCCGGCGCCTTCCTCGACGAAGGCCTCGAAGTTTTCGTCGACGGCGACGATGTCATCGCTGGCGAGGTCACATTCGGCGATGGTCTTGCCGTTGCGGTCGACGGCGAACGGATAGCGCCCGGCGCGGCGTTGCTCGAGGGCGTTGGACAGCGCGGTCCAGCGGCCGCCGTCGAGCTGCGCCCGGTTCACCGAAGCGAAGGTGCGCTGCGCCGCCTCGATGCGCTTGGTCGCCAGCTGCGCCGCCGCGCGATAGAGCACCGTGTCGGGCGTCGTCTCCGACTCCTGCAGCGCGTCGTCGTACGCGAGGAAGTCGGCATACGCGCCGCGCTTGAGCAGGCGCTCCCCCACCTCGGCCGTCGAGAGGATCGAGATCCAGAGGTTCCCTTTGCGAAGCGACTCCAGATGCGGCGCCGCGTCGGCGCGCTGCCCCTGCGACAGATGCGCGGCGGCGAGCACCTGATGGTATTGCCCCGGCCACACGCGCAGCGTCGACCACCGCTTCGCCATGTCGATCGCATCGGCCGTACGCTCCGCGCGCCATGCGTCGCGCGCAAAGCGCAGCGGCAGCCACGTCACCGCGGCAAAAGCGGCAACGAGGACAGCGAGAGCAATGATCAGCGGGGCGAAAATTCGCCGCGCCGCCGGCGATCGATACGGCATACGTCCAGACGTTCCCCACGGCTGAGCTGCAAGTCCTTTGCCGTGCGACGAATGGGACTCAATCTATCCCATAGGTCCGATCTGTCCTATAGGTCCTGTTCCTCCTGTCCGTATACTTCGCCGCGATGTATGCGACCGTCCCGCCGCCCCCCCAGCGACTGCTTGTTTTTGCCCGCCTGCCCGAGCTCGGTAAGGTGAAGACGCGGCTGGCGGCCGACCTCGGCGATGAGCGTGCCCTGGCCATCTACCGTTCGATGCTGCACGACGTGCTGCTGTCGATCGGCGAATCGTCGGAGCAGACCGAGATCGAGGTCCTCTGGGCGCCGACCCCGGCCGCGAACGGCGCGGCGCTCGCGATCTTCGACGGCTACGCGGTCTCCATGCAGACGGGCGAATCGCTCGGCGACCGGCTGGCGATGGCGTTCTCCGAGCGCTTCTTCTTCCACCGCACCAGGAAGATCATCGCCATCGGCGTCGACGATCCCCGCCTGCCGCGCGAGCTGATCGACCACGCCTTCGCGCTGCTCGACTCCTGCGAATGGGTCGTCGGGCCCGCCGCCGACGGCGGCTACTACCTCATCGGCTGCCGCGCCGCGTCGTACGACACCGAGGTGTTCATGGACGTGGCCTGGGGGACGAATTCGGTGCTGGAGACGACCCTGGCCAACATCGCCGCGCTGAAAGGCAGCGTGGCGCTGCTGCCGGAGCGGATGGACATCGATACCGCCGAGGACATGCAGCGGTATGGGTACGAGTAGGGCTCAGGGCTCAGGGCTCAGGGCCCAGGGCTCAGGGCTGCGCCCAACGACCATCATCGACGCAACGCGCAGCCCCTGAGCCCTGAGCCCCGAGCCCCGAGCCCTGGGCCCTCCCTCTGCGATACAGTCCTCCCATGAAAATCCTCGACAGCGTGCAGATGCGCAACATCGATCGCCGGACGACGGAGCGCTTCGGCGTGCCGTCCATCGTGCTGATGGAGAACGCGGCCATCGCGGTCGTCGACGCGATCTTCGCCCACTACCCCGATGCGGACCGAGTGGCGATCTTCTGCGGCACCGGCGCGAATGGCGGTGACGGCTTCGCCGTCGCGCGCCATCTGGAGAACCGCAGCGTCGTCCCGGTCATCGTCGTCGTCGGCGACCGCGCCTCCATCACCGGCGACGCCCAGACGAACCTCACGGTCTGCGAGCGCCTCGGCATTCCGATCTACGACCTGCGCGACGAAGCCGAGGTGGAGACGGTGCTGGCGCATGCGGCGGACGCGGACCTGATCGTCGACGCGATCTTCGGCACGGGGCTCAACCGCGCGCCGGATGGGATGCACGCGAGCGTCATCCGCGGGCTCGCCGAGCTGCGCATCCCCGTCGTCGCCGTCGATCTTCCCAGCGGCGCCAACGCCTCCACGGCCGAGCCGTTCGAGCCGTGCGTGCAGGCCGAGGTGACGGTGACGTTCGCGGCACCGAAGGTGTGTCACGTGTTCCAGCCGGCCGCGCTTTACTGCGGTGAAGTGATCGTCGCCGACATCTCCATCCCCACCATCGCCATCGAAGACGAGTCCGTGACGCTGGCGATGATTACACCCGAGGACGTGCAGCCGCTCATTGCGCCGCGGCGCGCGGATACGCACAAAGGGACGTACGGCCACGTCGGCATCATCGCCGGCTCACCCGGCCGCAGCGGCGCGGCGGTGCTCGCGGCGCGCGGAGCGGTGCGCGCGGGCTCGGGGCTCGTCACGGTGATGACCGATCCGGACACGGCGAAACTGGTGCACGTGGGCTCGATCGAGTCGATGACGTACTCGGACAGCGACTTGCGCGCGTTCCTCACGCGCAAGACGGCGGTGCTGATCGGTCCCGGGCTCGCCGACGACGAGGATTCGTACGATCACGTGCGCGCGATCGTCTCCTCGATCGAGCTGCCGCTGGTCGTCGACGCGTCGGCGCTCAACGCCTTCGCCGGCCGCGCCGCGGAGCTCAACCCCCGCAACCTGCCGCGCGTCATCACGCCGCACCCGGGCGAGCTGGCGCGGATCATGGGCAGCGACACTGACTCGATCGCCACCGACCGCATCGCCGCCGCCAGAGATGCGGCGCGTGCGACGAATTGCGTCGTGGTGCTGAAAGGGCACCAGACCCTGGTGGCGGAACCGGATGGTCACGTGTTCGTCAACCCGACCGGTAATCCCGGCATGGCCAGCGGCGGGATGGGCGATGTACTGGCCGGCCTGCTTGCGGCGCTGCTGGCCCGCGATGGTGATGCGGTGGATGCCGCGTGCGCCGCGGTTTACCTGCACGGCCTGGCCGGCGATCTGATTGCGGAGGAGATTGGGGATACGGGGCTGGCCGCCATGGACGTGGCCGAACGGATTCCCCTGGCAATTCAGCAGGTGCGCGGGTAGCAGCGGGAACGATAGGACGAATAGGACCTATAGGACAGACAGGACGAAGGGGACGCACTGCGGTGCACTCCTATAATGCCCCCCGTGAAACGCTGGACCGCCACCACCGAAGCTGATTCCGAGGCCGCTGGCCGGGAAATCGCGCGCCTGCTGACCTCTGATGCGGTGGTGCACCTCATCGGCGACCTCGGCGCCGGCAAGACGTTTCTGGCCCGGGCCATTGCCGCGGAGCTCGGCGCCGATCCGCTGGAAGTCGCCTCCCCCTCCTTCGCCATCGTGCACGAATACCCGCTGCCGCGCGGCGCCTCCATCATCCACATCGACGGCTACCGCCTGTCCGAGAACCGCCGCGAATGGCTGGAGATCGGCATCCCGGAGCTGCTGTCCGGCCCCGGCGTCAAACTCATCGAATGGCCCAAGCGCGACTTCGAACAATTCGAAAACAGCCACATCGAAGTGACGATCACCGTCCAGGACGACGGCTCCCGCGAAATCACGCTGAGCTGAAGCTCACGGCGCCATAGGACGAATAGGACCTATAGGACACATAGGACCCATAGGTCAGCTCATTCGTCCCATTCGTCCTATAGGTCCCATTCGTCCCATTCGTCCTATCGTTCCCTGGAGGTCACGGCGCCAACTGCCGCCGCATGTAGCGCAGCTTGGTCGGGGCGATGATCGACGACACCTCCGTGATGCGCCCCTCCGCGAACTCGAACGTGATCACAGAATGGAAGTTCTCGCCGAACCAGAGCACCGCGCCCGGCACGCCGTTGATCTCCTCCACCGTCACCCGCAGATCCTTCGGCGCCTTCGAGGCGACGCCGAAGAGGTAGCGCGTCACGTCGTCTACGCCGCTCATCTCGCGCTTGGCCACGCCGACGAGCCCCGCGCCGTCCGCGCGCGCCACGACATCCCCCGCGAGCACCTGCCGCAGCGCGTCGACGTTGCCGGCGCGCATCGCGTCGAGGAAGCCTTCGACGAGGCGGCGCTGCTCGTCGCGCGACGGCTCGAAGCGGCGCTTCTCGCTCATCACGCGCTCCTTCGCCCGATGCAGGATCTGCCGCGACGACGCGGCCGTGATGCCGAGCATCTCCGCGATCTCGTTGTGATCGTGCTCCAGCACCTCCGCCAGCAGCAGCACCGCGCGCTCGGTCGGGTTCAGCCGCTCCAGCGCCCGCAGCAGCGCGATCTCGATCCGCTCCTCTCGCGCCACGCGGCCGTACGCGTCGGCGTCGTCACCGGTGAACACCGGCTCCGGCATCCATGGGCCGATGTACTCCTCGCGCTGGACCTGCGCCGACTTGAGGCGATCCAGCGCGAGGCGCGTCAGGATCGTGACGAGGAACGCCTTGACGTCGCGCACCACGTCCCGATCCGCCGCGTTGAAGCGCAGCCACGCGTCCTGCACCAGATCTTCCGCATCCATCGCGCTGCCGGTCATCCGGTACGCAATCGAGAAGAGGAGCGCGCGATACGCTTCGAACTCACTCATGCAGCGGCCTCCTTCAGCCACGCGTACGGAATGCCCATGGCTTCGAGCTTGATCGCCAGCATCGTGTAGCGGCACACCAGCTCTTTCACCCACGCCCCCGCGCGCCCGGTGATGCTGCTCTCGCGCGGCGAGTCATCGGCATTCTTCAATTGAATCAAGCCTTCGTTGCGCCCAAGGGAGATGCAGACGGCGACGTAGGCAAAGCGGTAGGGATCGGTGGTGGCGCCGGCGAGAAAGTCCGCCACGTACGCGCCCATCGGCATCGCCGTCGCGCAGCCCATACGGAGATCGGCGAAGGCAGCGGCATCGCCGATGGCGAAGATCGACGGATCGGACGAGCGGAGATGCTCGTCGACGAGAATCTGGCCGCGCTCGTTGACGCGCAGCCCTGCGTCTCTGGCCATCGGTGACACGGTGAACGAACCGCACCAAATTACCACGTCGGCGGGCACGACCTCGCCGCTCGCCAGCTCGACGCCGTCGCGTAGCACGCGTGCAATCCGCGCGTGCTCGCGGACGCCGACGTGATGCGCCGTCATCCACTCGTGCAGGTACTTCGCCGCCCTGGGCGACAGATCGGGCCCGACGGTGCCGCCGCTGACGAGCCGCACCTCCAGCTGCGGATACCGCTCCGCCAGCTCCGCCGCGGTCTCGATCCCGGTCAGCCCGCCGCCCGCCACGACCACGCGTTCCGCGGTCCTCAGCCGCGCCCGCAGCACCTCGGGATCACCGACCGTCAGCGCAAACTCCTTCACGCCGGGCACTGTGACAGCGACAGGGGACGATGGGACGAATAGGACGAATGGGACCTATAGGACGAAGGGGACTTCCAGCGATGGCTCTGGCGCAACCCTCCCATCGGTCCTATTCGTCCCATTTGTCCCATACGTCCTGTGGTCTTTTGGCCGTGCTGGCGGCATACAATCCGCGCCGATGAATCAGCCGCAGATTACCCCCGAAGTCGTCGCCTCCCATGGCATCACTCCTGACGAGTACCAGCGCATCGAAGAGATCCTCGGGCGCAAGCCGAATTACACCGAGCTGGGGATCTTTTCCGTCATGTGGTCGGAGCACTGCTCGTACAAGTCCAGCCGCGTGCATCTCCGCAAGTTTCCGACGAGCGGGCCGCGCGTCGTGCAGGGGCCGGGAGAGAACGCGGGGGTGATCGACATCGGGGATGGCTGGGTCGCGGCGTTCAAGATGGAGTCGCACAACCATCCGTCGTACATCGAGCCGTATCAGGGTGCGGCGACCGGCGTGGGCGGCATCCTGCGCGACATCTTCACCATGGGCGCGCGGCCGATCGCGTGTCTCGATTCGCTGCGCTTCGGCGAGCTCACCGCGCCGAAGATGAAGTACCTCGTCGACGGCGTGGTGCGCGGCATCAGCGGCTACGGCAACTGCATGGGCATTCCGACGGTCGGCGGCGAAACGTCGTTTCACCCCTCCTACAACGGCAACATCCTCGTCAACGTCTTCGCCCTCGGCGTCACCCAGCGCGAGAAGATCTTCAAGGGCACGGCGAGCGGCGTCGGCAATCCGGTGATCTACGTCGGCTCGAAGACCGGCCGCGATGGCATCCACGGCGCGACGATGGCCTCTGCCGAGTTCGACGAAGCGTCGGAAGAGAAGCGCCCGACCGTGCAGGTCGGCGATCCGTTCACGGAGAAGCTCCTCCTCGAAGCGTGCCTGGAGATCATGGATTCGGATGCCATCGTCGGCATCCAGGACATGGGCGCGGCGGGGCTGACGTCGTCGTCGTTCGAGATGGCGGGCCGCGCCGGCACCGGCATCCGCATGCATCTCGACCGCGTGCCGATGCGCGAGAGCGGCATGACGCCGTACGAGATCATGCTCAGCGAGTCGCAGGAGCGGATGCTGATCGTCGCCAAGCAGGGACGCGAGGCGGACGTCGTGCGCGTGTTCGAGAAGTGGGACCTCAACGCCGCGGTCGTGGGCGAGGTCACGGACGACGGCTCCGTGCGCCTCATCTGGCACGGCGAGGAAGTGGCGGTGATTCCGGTCGAGCCGATCTCCACCGAGGCGCCGTTGTATCACCGGCCGCTGGCGCGTCCGGAGTATGCGGATCGCGTCACGGAGAAAGTCGAGCGGGCGCGCGTCGACGATGGCGATCTGACGGAGATGCTGCTGCGGCTGCTCGCTTCACCGAACCTCTGCTCGAAGCACTGGATCTTCGAGCAGTACGACACGACGGTGCGCACGAACACGATCGCCGGTCCGGAAGCGCGCGACGCGGCCGTGGTGCGCGTCAAGGACATCGGACGCGCGCTGGCGATGACGTCGGACGTGAATCCCGTCTACTGCTACCTCGATCCGTACGAGGGGGGGAAGCAGGCGGTCGCGGAAGCGGCGCGCAACGTGGCGGTGAGCGGCGGACGTCCGGTCGCGATCACCGACTGCCTCAACTTCGGCTCGCCCGAGCGGCCCGACATCATGTGGCAGTTCGCGGAGTGCATCCGCGGCATCAGCGATGCGTGCCTGGCGCTCGACACGCCGGTCGTCTCCGGCAACGTGTCGTTCTACAACGAGACCGAAGGCCGCGCGGTGTACCCGACGCCGTCGATCGGCATGGTCGGCATCCTGGAGAAGGACACGGACGGCACCGGCCTCCGCTTCCCCGACGCCCAGCTCGACGTCATCCTCCTCGGCGAAACAGCCGAGGAGCTCGGCGGCTCGGAATGGCAGCAGATGTTCGCGCCGGACGCGCTGGCCCAGCCGCCGCGCGTCGATCTGGAGCGCGAGCGCGCGCTGATCGAGCTGCTGCTCGAGCTGCAGCCGCACGTGCGCAGCGCGCACGATCTGTCGAACGGCGGTCTGGCCGTCGCGCTCGCGGAGTCGTCCACCGGCGGCATCGGCTGCCATGTGGACCTCGCCGGCCACGCGGATGACGTCGACGCGACGGCGCTCCTCTTCAGCGAATCGCAGGGACGCGTGGTGGTCTCCTGCAATGCCGAGACGACGGCGGAAGTGCTGCGCCTCGCCGCGGCGCGCGGCGTGCGCGCGCAACGCATCGGCCACACCGCGCACGGCATGTTCCTCATCGAACGGAACGGCACGCCGCTGGTGCGCGTCGGCGCCCCGGAGCTGCTCCGCATCTGGCGCAGCGCCTTCGCCCTGCTGCTGGGCGGCGACACCATCGAACAGGTGCTGGTCGGCGAAGGGGAGGCAGTGGCGGATGTGATGGCGCACTGAAGTTTGCGCGCCGGGAAACGATAGGACGAATAGGACAAATAGGACTGATAGGACGGAGGACGCCGCACGACGGGTTCTGTCCTATAGGTCCTATTCGTCCTATCTGTCCTATCGATCCTATTTGCGCACTTCCACGCGGTCCCCATCCACCTGCACCGCCACATCCAGAAAGCGCCCAATCACCTCGGCGTTGGTCACCGCGTGGCTACTCACCGTCACTGCGGTGAACACGCCGCCGTCGCCCAGCGCCATCGGCAGCAGCAGTTGATCCGTCAGGTGTTCCCCCGCCGCCGCGGCCGACTCCAGGTAGCGCGCCATTTCGTCGCTGGCGCGTGACGCCACTTGCTCCGCCGGTACGCCTCGCTGGCCGAAGCCGGTCACGATTTCGGTCACGTGCTCGTACTCCGCTTCCAGCGTGAGCACGTTCCCCGGCCCCAGCGAGCCGGTGAGCGTGTGCGCCTGCAGTTCCGTCCAGCCGAGCTTTTCGCCGACCACCGCCACCTCGCGCTGCGCGATGGCGTACGCCAGGTTCGCCACGCAAGCGCGCGCCCTTGTGCCGAGCAGCGCGCCGCGCTCGAGCAGCTCCAGCCGGCCGAGCTTCGACGGCTCCACCGTCACGCGGATCTTGCCGCCGCCGGCGGGAAAGAAGCCGGGACGCACGAGCTCCACCTCAGCGCGCGCGCCCATCCGCCGCAGCAGCGGCAGCCAGGAGCGCACGAGAAAGTCGTACGGCGGCGACGCCGGGTTGTGCGTGCCGCCTTCGATCTCGATCGTCGACTCGGTGTCGGCGAAGAAGAGCGGCACGAGGATCGTCTGCAGCACGAGCGTCGTGCTCCCCGCGGTGCCGATGGCGAACGAATAGACGCCGCCGTGCAGGCCGCTGGGGATGAACGTCAGTTGCTGCGAGCCGAGCTCCGCCCCTTCCACGTACGCCGCGCCGATGCGCGCCGCCGCCGTCACCGCGGTGAGATGCTGCCGCAGCAGTCCCGGCTTCTGCCGCCCCGCACGAATGCGCTCGATGCGGAACGGCTTCCGCGTCACCAGCGACAGCGCGAGCGAGGAGCGGAGGATCTGCCCTCCGCCCTCACCCTGAGAACCATCGATCACAATCACGACATCACCCCTTCACGACGACCACCTGACGCAGCGTATGCACGACGTCCACGAGATCGCGCTGCGCCGCCATCACGGCGTCGATCGACTTATACGCCGCCGGCGTCTCGTCGATCACGTCTTCATCCTTGCGGCACTCGACCCCCTCCGTCGCCTTCTCATGATCCGCAACCGTGAAGCGGCGCTTCGCCTCGGCACGCGACATCGCGCGCCCCGCCCCGTGGCTGCAGCTCGTGAAGCTCTCGGGATTTCCCTTCCCGCGCACGATGAACGAACGCGCGCCCATGCTGCCGGGAATGATCCCCAGATCCCCTTCACGCGCCCGGACCGCGCCCTTGCGCGTGACGAAGATGTTCTCGCCGAAGTGGTTCTCCACCGCCACGTAGTTGTGGTGGCAGTTCACCACTTCCGTCGTCGTTTCGAACTGCGGCAGCACCGTACGCGCGGCAGCGACCACCGACTCCATCATCAGCACGCGGTTCATCATCGCGAAGTCCTGCGCCCAGTGCACCGCCTCGACGTAATCGTCGAAGTGCTGCGTCCCGGCCGGCAGGTACGCGAGGTTGGCGTCCGGCAGGTTGATGAAGTACTTGCGCATGTCCTCCTTCGCCAGCTCGATGAAGTAGCTCCCGATGCGGTTTCCGACGCCGCGCGATCCGCTATGCAGCATGAACCAGACGTTCTCCGCCTCATCCAGGCACACCTCGATGAAGTGGTTCCCGGTCCCGAGGGTCCCGAGGTGATTCAGGTCGTTGCCGCGTCCGAGCTTCGGGTGCTTCTCGACGATGTTCGCGTAACGCGGCGACAGCGACGTCCACGCTTCCTGCTGACGCGACGGCGCCTCATGCCACGCGCCGCGATCGTTCTTCCCGCCGTTGTCGGTACGCCCGTGCGGCACGGCGGCCTCGATGGCCGAGCGCACCTCGCGCAGGCTATCGGGAAGCTGGTTCGCGTGGAGCGTCGTACGGACGGCCATCATCCCGCAGCCGATATCGACTCCGACGGCGGCGGGGATGATCGCCTTCTTCGTGGGGATCACGCTCCCGACGGTCGCACCCATTCCCCAGTGGACGTCGGGCATCGCCGCGACCCACTTGTAGATGAAGGGAAGCCGCGCGACGTTCAGCAGTTGCTGGCGCGCGGCGTCCTCGACCTGGACACCTTCGGTCCAGGCCTTGATCGGGGCGCCGTGCTCGTTGGGGATGACGTTGTAGCTCGTTTTCATGATGCTCTCCTGAGACATCCTCTGAACGTCTCACTGCTCTACTAAGGCGAGCGCGATGCCACCAGCTAAGTCATTGATTCCATTCACAGAGCCAAAAATGGCCGCGCAACGCTCTTATCGACTCGTATACGATTCTAGAATGCCTGATCGCGTCGTCATCGGCTTTCTCGGCACCACGATCGATTCCGGCAGCGGCCCGTCGCGCTGGGAGAAGTGGCGTCCCACGGTCTCGGTCTGCCAGCAGGACGACCTCCTGGTACGCCGTCTGGAGCTGCTCATCCAGCCCTCCTCGCGCAAGCTGGCGAACATTGTCGTGGAGGATGTGAAGACGGTCTCGCCGGAGACGGAAGTCGTGGTGCGCGAGCTGGAGATGGAAGCGCCGTGGGACTTCGAAGAGGTCTTCGAGAAGCTGTACGGCTTCGCCCGCGACTACGAGTTCGACACGGAGCGCGAGGAGTACCTGATCCACATCACGCCCGGCACGCATGTGGCGCAGATCTGCCTCTTCCTCCTCACGGAGTCGCGCCACTTTCCGGCGAAACTGCTACAGACGTCACCGGGCCGCGGCGAGCCGGTGCCGGGCACGTACTCCATCGTCGATCTCGACCTCTCGCGCTACGACCGCATCGCCTCACGCTTTGCTGATGAAAAGCTCGACGCGCTGTCGTTCCTAAAGTCGGGGATCGAGACGCGCAACGCGCGCTTCAACCAGCTCATCGACCGCATCGAACAGGTCGCGATCCATTCGCGCGAGCCGCTGCTGCTCACCGGCCCGACCGGCGCCGGCAAGTCGCGGCTGGCGCGGCGCATCCATGAGCTGAAGAAGGCGCGGCATCAGGTGGAGGGGGAGTTCGTCGAGGTGAACTGCGCCACGATCCGCGGCGAAGGCGCCATGTCGACGCTCTTCGGCCACGTGAAGGGCTCGTTCACCGGCGCGATGCGCGACCGGCCGGGGCTCCTGCGCGCCGCACATCGCGGCATCCTCTTCCTCGACGAGATCGGCGAGCTGGGATTGGACGAGCAGGCGATGCTCCTGCGCGCGATCGAGGAGAAGGTGTTCTTTCCCCACGGCAGCGACCGCGAGGTGAAGAGCGACTTCCTCCTCATCGCCGGCACGAATCGCGATCTGGCGGCCATGGTGCGCGCCGGCCGCTTCCGCGACGACCTGCTCGCGCGCATCAACGTCTGGACGTTCCAGCTCCCCGGCCTGGCCGAGCGGCCGGAGGACATCGAGCCGAACCTCGAGTTCGAGCTCGAGCAGTTCACGCGCAAGACCGGCACGCGCGTCACCTTCAACCGCGAAGCGCGCGAGCGTTTCCTCCGCTTCGCCACCTCGCGCGAGGCCGCCTGGTCCTCCAACTTCCGCGACCTCGCCGGCGCCGTCACGCGCATGGCCACGCTCGCACGCGGCGGCCGCATCTCCACGGAGCTGGTCGACGAAGAGACCGACCGGCTCCGCGCTCTCTGGCGCGGCACCGCGCCCGAGGCCGAGTCGCCGCTGCTGCGGATCATGACCGCGGAGCAGCTCGCGGAGCTGGACCCGTTCGACCGCGTGCAGCTCGAGCACGTGGTGGAGGTCGTGCGGCGGTCGAAGTCGCTGTCGGACGCGGGCCGATCGCTGTTTGCCGCGTCGCGCAGAAAGAAAGCCAGCGTCAACGACGCGGACCGCATCCGCAAGTACCTGGCAAGGTTTGGACTGGAGTGGACCGCGCTGTAGAGACGATAGGCAGAATGCAGAACGCAGAACGCAGAATGTAGAAGAAGACATCGAAACGAGGTTCTGTTCTGCGTTCTGCGTTCCAGGACACTATTCGTCCCATCGGTCCTCTTCGTCCCATCCGAACCCGTCGCCCCACCCCGCCCGATGTTACGATGTCCCCATGGTGATCAAGCCCCGCCCCGACGATGATCCGCGTGTGACGCGGATCGTGTTCCACGAGACCAACCAGGCGGAGATCCAATTCGCCGACGGCGTGGAAGTGGTCTGGACCGGCCAGCTCTCCGCCGAGCTGCGCGAAGCCGTGGAGAGCGCCGTGCAACGCGGCTTCGCCCGCAAACGCCGCGGCTCGTCCGGCCCGAACTCCATCGCCAACTAGCCCACAGAGCACGACCGGGGCCTCCGGCGGGCCGGTACGACCGGCAGCGCTGATTGGCATAGCCTCGGCCGCAGGGTTCGCTCGAACACGATCGAAGCGGCGCCACCTCGTGTGGGGTTGACCCCCAAGCGCCGCCGGTCGTACCGGCCCGCCGGAGGCCTCCCGTCGTCCCCCTGTCGACTAGCCGACGACGGAACCGCGGCACTCGCCGAAGCCGATGCGCGCGTGGCCTTCTTTTTCGCAGTACGCGCGGAGGATCACTTCGTCGCCGTCTTCGAGGAACTTGCGCGTCTCGCCGGTCGGGAGCTCCAGCGGCTCGGTGCCGCGCCACGTCAGCTCGAGGAGGCAGCCGCGTGCTTCCTTCGTGGGACCGCTGACGGTGCCGCTGGCGAGGAGGTCGCCCGGCATCAGGTTGCAGCCGTTGGAGGCGTGGTGGGCGACGAGCTGCGCCACGGTCCAATACATGTCGCGGAAGTTGCCGCGGCTGAGGCGGACCGGCTCCGTCATCTTCGCCGTGCGCAGCCACACCTCGACGGTGATGTCAAAGGCGACGTCGTCGCGCAGATATGGCAGCGGCTCCGGGTCGCCTTCCGGACGGACGAACGCGGGGACGCGGAACGGCTCGAGCGCATCGAGCGTCACGATCCACGGGGAGATCGTCGTGGCGAAATTCTTCGCCAGGAATGGCCCGAGCGGCTGGTACTCCCACGTCTGCAGATCGCGCGCGGACCAGTCGTTGACGAGGCAGAAACCGAAGACGTGATCGAGCGCGTCCGAGGCGGGAATGGGCTCACCGAGAGCGTTGCCGGCGCCGATGAAGACGCCGACTTCCATCTCGTAGTCGAGCCGCTTCGACGGGCCGAACACCGGCGGCGCATTCGCGTCGTCGCGCGTCTGTCCCTGCGGGCGCTTCACCGGCGTGCCGCTCGGCACGATCGACGACGCGCGCCCGTGATAGCCGATCGGGATCCATTTGTAGTTCGGCAGCAGCGGGTTGTCGGGCCGGAACATCGAGCCGACGTTCGTGGCGTGATGGACCGAGGCATAGAAGTCCGTGTAGTCGCCGACGCGGACGGGGAGCAACATCTCGGCGCCGTGCATCGGCACGAAATGCGGTTCCGCCGCGCCACTGCGAATCAGCTCCGTGACGCGCTCGCGGACCGCGCGCCCCGCGGGGCGGCCTTTGGCCATGAGCGTGTTGAGCAGCGGCTCGAGCAGCGCCGGCTCGTCGATGAGCCCCGCACGGGTGCAGGCGTGCAGATCGAGGATGCGCTCTTCGAACGCGGTGCAGATGTGCGCGTCGCCGTCGCGGCGGAAGACACCTAAGGGAAGGTTTTCGATCGGAAAGTCGGTCACAGCCAGCCAAGCTCCTCGAGGTCAGCGATCGGTTCGTCGAACGAGCACGAGCCGAAAGACGTGGCGAAGTTTCGCCGCATGGTGACGAGGTCGTGCACCGTCACGCGGCGGTTGCGCCACGAGGCTCCCTCATCGTCGAACGAGAAATTGCCCGCATCGTCATCGAGCAGAATCGCCTCGGCATCTTCGAGCAGCGCCGCGGCGAGGAAGAGATTGACGAAGCCGTGCATCGTGCCGCGCGGCGCATCGGGCTCGTACGTCAGCGGCCGCACGCAACGCAGAGGATGATGCAGTCCCGCCGTGGCCTTGAACGGCACGTCCGCGTCGCGGCAGGTGCGCATGAAGTTGGCGATGGCCGACGCCGTGGGGAACGCATCGGCGGTGAGGCCGCCGGTGCGGATCTTCGCGCCCAGGTCGTAATGCGCGATGGCGTCGATGAGGCCGACGTCGCTGATCTCGACGTAAACCGTACGCCCCTGCGTCTGCGTCGCGATGCGCGCGATCTCCGCTTCGCTCGACGCCTTCACCTCCAGCGTCCGGAACCGCGGCGGAATCGCATCCACCGCGGCCAGCACACTCAGAGGGATGTTCGTCGGCACCTCGTGCGTGCGCGCTGCCGGTACCACGAACTTGCCGAGCGCCCACGAGCGCTCCGATTCGCGATGACGCTCGTACGTGCGCACCGCCTCCTCCATCGGCAGCTTCGCCGGCGGAAAGAGGCCCGCGTAGTCGATGAGCCCTTCGAGGAGCACGTGGAGGCCGCGCGCGGTCATGCCCGGAAGTGTTTCGTGAGGCCCTGCCAGCAGCGCCAGTAATCGCGTTGCAGCGCGGGCGTCTCGAGCGCGAACTTCGTCGGGCGGAAGACGAAGCGCGACTCGAACATGAAGGCGAGTGTGTCGCCGAGAAACTGCGGTTTGAGCTCCGCGTTGCTGGCCGCTTCGAACGACGCCGCGTCGGGGCCGTGACTCGACATGCAGTTGTGCAGGCTCCCGCCGCCCGGCACGAACCCTTCGGCCTTCGCATCGTAGCTGCCGCGGATGAGTCCCATGTACTCGTTCATCACGTTGCGATGAAAGTACGGCGGGCGGAAGGTGTGCTCCGCCACCATCCAGCGCGGCGGAAAGATCACGAAGTCGATGTTCGCGGTGCCGGCGAGCTCGCTCGGCGACGTCAGCACCGTGAAGATCGACGGATCGGGATGATCGAAGGAGACGGTGTTGATGACGTTGAAGCGCGCGAGGTCGTACTTGTACGGCGCGTAGTTGCCGTGCCACGCGACGACGTCGAGCGGCGAATGGTCGATCGGCGCCGACCAGAGGCTGCCGCCGAATTTCGCCACGAGCTGGAAGTCGCCGTCGACGTCTTCGTACGCCGCAACCGGCGTGAGGAAGTCGCGCGAGTTGGCCAGGCCATTCGCGCCGATGGGACCGAGCTCCGGCAGCCGCAGCGGCTGCCCGAAGTTCTCGCAGACGTAGCCGCGCGCATCGCCGCCCAGTAACTCGACGCGGAACTTCGCGCCGCGCGGAATCACGACGATCTCGCCGGGCGCGGCTTCGATGATGCCGAGCTCCGTAAAAATGCGCAGCGAGCCGCGCTCCGGCACGAGCAGCAGCTCGGCGTCGGCATCGTAGAAGAAGCGCCCCTCCATGGAGCGGTTGCAGGCGTAGATGTGCACGGCCACGCCGGAGTGCGCCGACCAGTCGCCGTTGCCGCAGATCGTGACGAGCCCCTCGAGGAAGTCGGTCGGCGCGTCCGGGATCGGCAGCGGATCCCAGCGAAGCTGCTGCGGTGTCGGCGGCGCCTCGTCGAACGAGCCGCGCACGAGGCGCGGCTCCAGTGCCGAGAATGGACCGTGCGTGACGCTCGGACGGATGCGGTAGAGCCACGAGCGGCGGTTCAGATGGCGGGGCGCGGTGAACGGCGCGCCGCTGAACTGTTCGGCATACAGCCCGCGCGCGACCTTCTGCGGCGAGTTCTGCCCCTCAGGGAGCACGCCCTGCAGCGCTTCCGTCGCGAAGTCGTTGCCGAAGCCCGATTGGTAGTTCATGCGGCTACAGGTTGCCTCGCCGCTCCTGCTCGCGCTCGATCGACTCGAACAGCGCGCGGAAGTTCCCCTTGCCGAAGCCGCGGCTACCCTTGCGCTGGATGATCTCGAAGAAAACCGTCGGGCGATCCTGCACGGGTTTGGTGAAGATCTGCAGCAGATAGCCTTCTTCGTCGCGATCGACGAGGATGCCGAGCTCTTTGAGCTGGTCCATCGGCTCATCGACGGTGCCGACGCGCTCCGGCAGCTCGTCGTAATAGGAGTCGGGGACGCGGAGGAACTCGACACCGTTGTCGCGCAGCTTCGAGACCGTCTCGATCACGTCGCCGCAGATCAGCGCCACATGCTGCACGCCGGGTCCGCGGTACCAGTCGAGATACTCCTCGATCTGGCTCTTCTTCTTCCCGGCCGCCGGCTCGTTGATCGGGAACTTCACGACCTTCGAGTCGTCGCTCATGACGATCGACATCAGCGCCGAGTACTCGGTCGAGATGTCCTTGTCGTCGAACGTGATGTAGCGGGAGAAGCCCATGACGCGGCTGTAGAACTCGGCCCACTGGTTCATGGCGCCCAGTTCGACGTTGCCGACCATGTGATCGACGGCGGCGATGCCGGTCGACTCGCCCGCGATCTCCGCGGCCTGATAGCCGGGGAGGAAGGCGCCGGTGTAGTCCTTCGGCGCGATGAACGAATGGATCGTGTCGCCGTACGTCTTGATGGCGGCGCGGCGCACGGTGCCGTTCGCATCGGTCATGTCGTAGGGCTCGACCGCCGGCGTGGCGCCGCGCTTGACCGCCTCGTGGAAGGCAAAGTCGGCGTCATCGACGAGAAGGGCGATGTCGCGCACGCCGTCGCCATGCATCCGGATGTGCTCGCTCGCCGCGTGCTGCGGATCGAACGGCGTCGACAGGACGAAGCGCACCTTGTTCTGCGACAGCACATACGAGGCAAACTGCCGGTTCCCGGTCTCGAGCCCGCTGTACGCAAGCTGCGAAAAGCCGAATGCCTTGCGGTAATAGAACGAGGCCTGCTTGGCATTGCCAACCCAGAACTCGACGTGATGGATGCGCCGAAGCTTCAGCGGATTGCCCCCACTCTCGGCAACCTCACGAAGCGAAAGACCCTGCTCGGGGGTAGTAACAGTCATGGTTCCGGACTCCTTTGCTGCGTCGGGAGCGATGTTTATCACAGGTACAACATGCGGGGGCAATGCCGGATGCCCGAGGCGGGGTTACACTCGTGTGATGAGCAGCGTGCAACTGTCGGAGCTGGGAGCGCTGGCCGAACGGGTCCGCAATGGCGAAACCGTCGAAATCCGCGACGGCGAGAAGGTGGTGGCGAAAGTGGTGCCGGAGAAAGAGGGCGCCACGAACGACCCGCTCCCGGCGTGGTTTCTGAACGAGCGCCCGCCGAAATTCGAGTCGAGCATGCTGGACCGCTTCCTCGAAGATCGCCGGAAGAACGACTGGTGAAGTTCTGGGATACTTCCGCGCTGATCCCGCTGCTCGGAAGAAGCGACGACCACGATGCTGCAGAGCGTTCTTCAGGACGACCCGAATATCGCCGTCTCGTTCATCACGCCGGTCGAGGTTGCCAGCGCTGTCTGGCGCCAGTTCCGGCAGACGCGCGACGATGTGGCATGGCGACGGGCGGAGCTGCGGTATGCGGCCCTGCAGTCGGGCTGGACTGTCATTGATGAATATGAAGCTGCGCTCACTGAAGCGCGTCGCCTCATTTCCAGACACCGGCTGCGTGCCGCCGATGCGATCCAGCTAGCCTGCGCGCGGGTTTCGGGTGACACGCTTCCCGTCGTCACGCTCGACAAAGAGCTCGCTGCCGCGGCTCGCGCCGAAGGATTTCCGGTCCTGACGGTCGACTGAATTTCCCTCGCCCCTTTCGCGTTACCATCGGCCTCTGATGTTCGACAAATTTCGTGAAGAATGCGGCGTCTTCGGCATCCTCAACCATGCGGATGCCGCCAATCTCGTCTACCTCGGACTCTACGCCCTGCAGCACCGGGGGCAGGAGAGCGCGGGCATCGCCACGGTCACCGATGACGGACGCATCGTCTCCGAGAAAGAGATGGGTTACGTCGCCGATGTGTTCACCGAAGCGCGGCTGGCGCGGTTGCCGGGCTCGACGGGCATCGGGCACGTGCGCTACTCCACCGCCGGCGGGTCGATGCTGTGCAACGCGCAGCCGATCTACGCCTGGACGTCGAAAGGGCCGATCGCGGTCGCGCACAACGGGAACCTCGTGAACGGACCGGAGCTGCGCAAGCAGCTCGAGGCCGAGGGTGCGATCTTCAACGCCACGGCGGATAGCGAAGTCATCGTCCATCTCATCGCGCGCTCGAAAGCGCCCGACGTCGAAACCGCGTTCATCGACGCGCTCTCGCAGCTCAAGGGCGCTTTCTCCATCCTGCTGCTGACGCCGGGGAAGATCTTCGCCACGCGCGATCCGTACGGCTTCCGCCCCCTCGTCCTCGGTAACTTCGAAGGGTCGCACGTCTTCTCCTCCGAGACCTGCGCGTTCGACCTCATCGGCGCCGATCTCGTCCGCGAGGTCGAAGCCGGCGAAGTTGTCGTGGCCGACGAGCATGGCCTGCGCACGCTGACGCACTTCAGCGCGCCGCGCGAGGCTCGCTGCATCTTCGAGCACGTCTACTTCGCACGCCCCGACTCGGTCGTCTTCGGCAACAACGTGGCGGAGACGCGCAAGCGCTTCGGCGCGCAGCTCGCGAAGGAACACCCGGCCGACGCCGACATCGTCGTCCCCGTCCCCGACTCCGGCGTCTTCGCCGCCCTCGGCTACGCGCAGGAATCAGGCATCCCGTTCCAGTACGGGCTCGTGCGCAACCACTACGTCGGCCGCACGTTCATCGAGCCGAAGCAGAGCATCCGCAACTTCGGCGTCAAGGTGAAACTCAACCCCGTGCGCGAGCTGATCAAGGGCAAGCGCGTCATCCTCATCGACGACTCGATCGTGCGCGGCACGACGTCCAAGAAGATCGTGACGATGCTCAAGCAGGCGGGCGCGAAAGAAGTGCACATGCTCATCTCGTCGCCGCCGACGTCGTGGCCGTGCCGCTACGGCATCGACACGCCGGAGCGCACGCAGCTCATCGCTGCCGGGTCGACGACCGAGGAGATCCGCGAGTTCATCGAGGCCGATTCGCTCGGCTACCTCTCCGAGGCCGGCATGCTCGAGGCGGTGCGCAAGAACGACGATCCGGCGAAGCTCTACTGCACCGCCTGCTTCACCGGAAACTACCCGGTGAAGCAAACGGAAGAGCAGTCGCAGCCCGAGCCCGCGCTCACGGCCGCCGGCTGACGTCGACGTCGTCTGCGCGACGGCCGGCCGGCACCTCGCGGCGCTCGTCGACGATGTGCGGCGTGGTGCTGACCTCATTCGCTCGCGGTACGTCTTCGCGCACGATGTCGGTCTTGCCGCTGGCGCCCTGGCCCACGAGCTCCTCGAACAGCGCGCGGTAGTGCAGCATCGCCTGGCGCAGATCCTCGGTCGTCGAGCTTCCCGGCGTGGCGGTCATGATCTTGTGGCCGTTGCGGTAGTGGTCGATGACGCGTGGGTGCTTCACCGAGAGGTGGGCGGCGTGTTTCTCGAAATCGCCCATGGGGTAGCCCTGCACGCGCATGATGTCGGCGACGAGCTCGTCGGCTTCGACGACGGCGGTCGTGGGACGCTCGAGGAAACGCGTCTCGATCTTCGACCACTCGCTGCGGTAGCGGTCACGCTCCCCTGCATTCAGCGGGCGGATCTCGAACGTCTTCACTTCCTCGGTGCGCGCGAGCAAATCGCGCTCGGCCTTGGTGCGGCTGCCTTTCTCGCGAACGGCATGCTCGTACTCGCGGCCGAACTGATCCTTGAGGGCAGCACTGCGGGAACGGCGAGAGCTACGCGCGAAAAGCGCCACGATGAGCACGGCCGCAACCACACCCACCGCAACCCAGATCCAGATGGGGTCGATTGCCATGATGTTGATCCTCCGCGTGAGAGCGCCCGCAAAGGATGTGCCCGCACGCCACCACGCGCTATCCTGAGTTGCATGCGCACAGCAGAGATCGCAATCATCGGCGCCGGGGTGGTGGGCGCCAGTGTGGCGGCGCATCTCGCGCGGCGTGGGGTGCGCAACATCGTGGTCGTGGACCGCGCCACAGAATTCGGGGCCGGCAGCACGTCAAAGGCGACCGGCGGCTTTCGGGCGCAGTTCGCTACCGAGAGCAACGTCCGCCTGTCGATGCTCTCGCGCGAAGAGCTGGAGATCGACGCGCGCGGCTATCTTTTCCTCGCTACGACCGAAGAAGAGCTGGACGCCTTGCGTGCCGCGCAGGCCGTGCAGCACACCTGCGGGTTGCACGAGGCGCGGATGATCACCGCCGCGGAAGCGCGCGCCCTCAATCCCGCCATCGGCGATGCCTCGGTCGTCGGGGGCGCGTTCTGCCCCACCGACGGCTTCGTGCGCCCCATGGACGTGCTGCGCAAGTACGTCGACGAAGCACGCGCGCTCGGCGTCCGCTTCGAGCTCGGCGTCGAAGAAGTACCGTCGGCCGGCATCGTCGTGAACTGCAAAGGCGCGTGGGCCGGTGCGCCGGTGACGCCGTTACGGCGCAACGTCGCCGCAACGATCGAAACGAACGTGCTGCCGCCATCGATGCCGATGACGATCTGGAGCGGCGACTGGTACCACCTGCGCGTCCGCGATGGTCGCGTGCTGCTCCTCTGGCCTGACGATCCACCCAACGAGGATGACGTGTGGCTGTCGCGCGTGCGTGCACTCACCGACGCGCGCGTGCCGTGCCTGCGCGACATCCCCATCGACCACACCTGGACCGGCTTGTACGAGATGTCGCCCGACGAGCACGCGCTCCTCGGGCGCTGGGGCGATCAGTACGTGGCCATCGGCAACTCCGGGCACGGTGTGATGCACGCGCCTGCGCTGGGGAGGCTGCTGGCGGAAATCATTGTCGATGGCGCGGCAACGTCGATGGATGTGAGTGCGCTGGATCCCGCGCGGTTCGGTGGCGGCGCGGGGGAACGACAGGACTAATAGGACGAATGGGACCTATAGGACAGATAGGACGGAGGATGGCTGTCACAACCGCCCCGATGCCTTTTTCAGCGCGCTCAGCGCGATCTGTTCCTGGTACACGGTACCGATCCGCAGCGCCTCCGCCTGCGTCAGCGCCGCTTCGGCGTCCAGCAGGTCATTGATCGTGCCGGCGCCGGCGTCGTAGCGGGCTCGCGCGAGACGCAGCGCTTCCTGCGCTTCGGTCACCGCGGCGACCGTGGCTTCGACGGCGGCGCGCACTTCACGCACATTCGCGCGGGCGCTCCACACTTCCTGGTCCACGGACGCCTGCAACTGCTGCAGGCGCGCTTCTTCGCGTGCGAGCTCCTGATTCGCGCGGGCCACGCGGTGTTTGCGGCCGCGATCGAAGAGGTCGAGCTCCACGCCGACGCCGATGGACCACTCCTGGTCGTCGGCGATCCATTCGTCGTCGCGCAGGCCGTACGCGCCCTGCACGCCGACGCGCGGGCCGGAGGCACTCTTGGTCGCGGAGACGAGGCGTTTCTGCGCCGCCACGCGCTCGCGCTGCGCCGCGATCTCCGGACGCTCGATCGTCGCCTCCTCGGCCGCGAGCGTCGCCGGCGCCACGTCGATGTCGGTATCCGGCGATTGCCCGAGAAGCGTGTTGAGCGCGCCGCGGGCGACGCTGGCGTCGGCCTGCGCCGAGGCCACGTCCGCTTTTGCGCGCGCCACTTCGACGCGGGCGCGCACGACGTCCATCTGCGGCGAGGCGCCGGCGCTCTTGCGGATCCCGGCGATACGGACGTGCTCCTCCGCTCGGGTGAGCCGCGCGCGCGCCGCCTCCAGCGCCGCGTTCGACGCCAGCAGGCGAAAGTACGCCTCATGCACGGCGAAGGCGAGTTGCGCGCGCGTCGTGCTCACTTCGGCGCGCGCGGCATTCGCGCCGCACTGCGCGGCGTCGATCTCCGCATCGCGACGGCCGGAATCCCAGAGCGTGTAGCGCACGTCGACGCCGGCGGAGACGTCGTTCGTCGGGCCAATCACGTCGATGCGTTCCGGGATGCGCGACAGCAACTGCTTCGGCAGGAACGCCTTCGACTGCCAGCGAGCCACGCGCGCGTCGGCGGTAACGACGGGCCAGCGCGAGGCACGGGCGATGAGCGCCTGTTCGTCGGCCGCGGCGGCCGTCGCGAGCGCCACCTGCTGCTGCGGATTCTGCTCGAGCGCGCGCGCCACGGCTTCGTCGAGAGTGAGGACGGCGAGAAGGACTGCGAACATGAGAACTCCTATGCGAGCGTCTTGCGGAAACGGGTCGACGCGAACAGCAGCGTTGCCGTGCCGAGCACGAGCAGCGCCGCGAACTGCGGCCAGAGAATCGCGAAGCCGCTCCCTTTGAGGAAGATGCCGCGCACGATCACGAGGAAATAGCGCAGCGGGTTGAGAAACGTGAGCCACTGGATCACGCGCGGCATGTTCGTGATCGGGAAGAGGAACCCCGACAGCAGCACCGCCGGGAGGAAGTAGAAGAACGTCGTCATCATCGCCTGCTGCTGCGTCGTGCTGATCGTGGAGATGACGAGCCCCACGGCGATGGTCGAGAGGATGAAGAGCGCCGTACCGCCGAAGAGGAGCAGCAGGCTGCCGCGAATGGCGATGTCGAACCAGAACACCGCCACAGCCGTCACGAGCAGTACGTCGATGTACGCGATGACCACGAACGGTGCGGTCTTGCCGAGGATGAACTCCGGCTGCGTGATGGGCGTGACGATGATCTGCTCGATCGTGCCGATCTCTTTCTCCCGCACCACGGCCATCGATGACAGCAGCAGCGTGATGAGCGCGACGAGCAGCGCGATGACTCCGGGGACGTAGAAGTTGCGCGATTCGAGATTGGGATTGAACCATGCGCGCGTGGCGAGCGGCGCAGGTGCTCGCGCGCCGAAGGGATTCACCCGCGCCCGCGGATCGAACGTCGTGACGATGCGCGTTGCGTAGTTCAGCACCATGGCCGCGGTGTTCGAGTCGGTACCGTCGACGATGAGCTGCACGGCGGGCATCCGGCCGGCGCGGAGATCGGCGTCGAAACCGTGCTCGATACGGATGACGGTGCTCGCCTCTTCACGGTCGACGAGCTTCTGCGCGTCGTCGACATCCTCGACTTGCGCGACGACGTCGAAGAGCCCGGAGCCGGTGAAGCGCGCCACGAGCTCGCGGCTCGAGGTCGAGCGGTCGTGATCGATCAGCACCGTCTTCACGTGACGCACGTCGGTAGTGACGGCGTAGCCAAAGACGATCGTCTGCAGCACCGGCACGACGAAGATCACGGCGCGCATGCGCGGATCGCGGCGGAGCTGGATGAACTCCTTGATGAGCATGTGGCGGATGCGCTGGAGGTTCATGCTTCCAACTTCTTCTTCAGTTTCACGTTCGCCACGGCCATGACGATCGCGGTGTAGGCGACGAGCAGCACGATCTCCAGCCACAGCACCTCCAGGCCGGTCCCCTTGAGGAACAGCCCCTTGAGCAGCGTGACCAGGTAGCGCGCCGGCAGCACGTACGTGAGCCACTGCAGCGGCTGCGGCATGTTGTCGATGCTGTACATGAAGCCGGAGAGGAGAAACGCCGGCAGGTACGTGCCGAGGACGGCGATCTGATTCGCGAGGAGCTGGCTTTTCGTCACGACGCTGATCAGCATCCCGAACGTCAGCACACCAATGAGGAAGACCGCCGTCGTGGCGAAGAGCAGCAGCAGGTTGCCGCGGAACGGCACGTCGAACAGCAGGAGCCCGACGAGGAACGCGAGCACGACGTCGATCATCCCGATGACCCAGTACGGCACGAGCTTGCCGATGATCAGCTCCGGCACGCGCAACGGCGTGGAGATCAGCTGCTCCATCGTCCCCGTCTCCCACTCCCGTGCGATCGTGAGGGACGTCAGCAGCGCCGCGATCACGTTCATGATCACCGCGAGCAGCCCCGGCACGATGTAGTTGCGCGAAGCCATGTCGGGATTGAACCAGACGCGCGGCCGCAGTTCGATGGACGGCTTGCAGGCCGACGATGCACCGCATCGTTGTTGCTGCACGATCGCTTCGATGTAGCCGATGGCAATGGCCGCCGTGTTGGCGTCGGAGCCATCCACGATCAACTGCAGTTGTCCGTCGCGAGCGATGACGAGCGCCGCCAGCACGTCGCCGCGCTCGATGGCCAGCTCCAGCTCCGCGTAGCTCTGCGCGGTGCCTTCGAGGCGCAGGTACTGCGACGCGTCCATCGCCGCGACGAGCGCGCGGCTGCGCGGCGTGCCGCTGCGGTCCCACACCGCGAACGGCACGTCGTCCACGTCGAGCGTCAGCGCATAGCCGAAGAGGATGATCAGCACCATCGGGATGGCGATGCCGGTGGCGAGGCTGCGCGGATCGCGCAGGATGTGCGTCATTTCCTTCCGCGCGACCGCGGCGATGCGGCGCATGTTCATGCGCGCACCTCCCGGTCGCTGCGCTCGATCAAAGATACGAACACGTCCTCCAGCGAGGGCACGATGCGCCGCACGCGTTCGACAGCGAAGCCGGCGCCCCGCAGGCGGGTTTCGATGGCGCTGACGGCGCGCTCCGGATCGGCGGTCACCGCGTGCACGCCGCGGCCGAACAGCGCCGTGTCCCCCACCCCCTCCACGCCCGCCACGACCTCAAGCGCTTCAGTCGGGCGGTCACTGACGACCTCGATCACGGCGTCGGTCATGTAGCGCGTCTTCAGCTCGTTCGGCGTGCCGAGGGCGATCAGTGTGCCGCGGTAGATCAGAGCGAGGCGCTGGCAGTACTCCGCCTCCTCCATGTAGTGCGTGGTCACAAACACCGTCACGCCGTCGTCCGCGAGCTTGTAGATCAGCTCCCAGAAATCGCGGCGGCTGATCGGGTCGACGCCGGACGTCGGCTCGTCGAGGAAGACGATGGGCGGCTCGTGCAGGATCGCGCAGCCGAGGGAGAGACGCTGCTTCCAGCCGGCGGGGAGCGTTGCCGTGCGGAGGTGACGCTGCTCGCGGAGCCGCGCCAGGTCGAGCACCTGCTCCTTGCGCTCGCGCAGCCGCTCGCGATCGAGCCCGTAGATGCCGCCGTAAAAGTCGATGTTCTCCTCGACCGTGAGATCGCCATAGAGCGAGAACTTCTGGCTCATGTAGCCGATCGAGGCCTTGATCTTCTCCGGCTCGGTGCGCACGTCGTAGCCGGCGACGACGCCGCGCCCCGCGGTCGGCGTGATGATGCCGCACAGCATGCGGATCGTCGTCGACTTACCGGCGCCGTTGGGCCCGAGGAAGCCGAAGATCTCGCCCCGCTCGACTTCGAGCGTGATGCCGTTCACCGCCACGAAATCGCCGAAGCGCTTTTCGAGCTTCTCCAGGACGACCGCGTGTGTCATGCGCTCTCCTTCAGCATGGAGACGAAGACGTTCTCCAGCGACGGCTCGATGACGTCGATGCTCTCCAGGTCGTCGCCGAGCGCCTCGCGAATCGCCGCGCGCGCCGCCTCCGCGTTCATCGTCAGCAGATGGATGCGGTCGCCGAAGGTGACGATCGACTCGCCCTGCAATCGTGCGCGCAGCTTCGCCGCGGCGTGGCGCGTGTCGCCGGCGCGGATCTCCAGCAGCGTCCCGGGCAGCAGCGACTTGATCCCCGCCGGTGTGTCGAGCGCGACGAGCTTCCCTTGGTGCAACAGCGCCACGCGCGAGCAGCGCTCCGCCTCGTCGAGGTACGCCGTGGAGACGACGACCGTGACGTTCTCCGTGCGGACGAGGTGGTAGATGATGCGCCAGAAGTCACGCCGCGAAACCGGATCCACCCCGTTCGTCGGCTCGTCGAGAAACAACACCTCGGGTGCATGAATCAGCGCGCACGCCAGCCCGAGCTTCTGCTTCATCCCGCCGGAGAGGTTGTGCGCCTGCCGCGTGCGGAAGCGCGTCATGTCGCTGAAGTCGAGCAGCTCTTTCATCTTCGTCTCGCGGCCGCGGCGCGGTACCCCGTAGAGGTCCGCGTAGAAGTGGATGTTTTCTTCGACCGTGAGGTCGGGATAGAGACCGAAGCGCTGCGCCATGTAACCGGTGGAGTCGTGAATCGCTTCGGCGTCGCGGACCGTGTGATGGCCAAGAACGAACGCTTCGCCCGAGGTCGGATCGAGGATGCCGGTGAGCAGCCGCATCGTCGTGGTCTTCCCCGCGCCGTCCGGACCGACGAGCCCGAAGACTTCGCCGCGCTCGACGGTGAGCGAAAGCCCATCGACGGCGCGCGTGGCGCCAAAGGTGCGCGTGAGGTTGTGTGTTTCGACGGCGTGCATGCGGAGCCCTCGCGTGACGGTTGTTGGTTGTTGGTTTTCGGTTGCTGGTGTCCGCGGTCGTCGCGGGGCGGACGGGGTCGTATTCGTCCTATCGTTTTGCCGGTCCGACCTGGATGATCGCGTCCGCGGGCATCCCCGGCTTCAGCTCGTGATTGGGGTTCTCCACCGCGACTTTGATGCGGTAGACCAGCTTCACGCGCTCCTTCTCCGTCTGCACGGACTTGGGAGTGAACTCCGCTTCGTCGGAGATCCAGGTGATGCGGCCGCGATAGCGCTTGTCGGGGTACGTGTCGCTGCGCACCACCACTGGAGTGTTGAGACGGACGCGCCCGAGATCGCGCTCGTCGACGTAGGCGCGAAGCCAGATGCGATCGAGGTTGCCGATCGTCACGACCGGCATGCCCGGCGCGACCTGTTCGCCCGGCTCGACGGCGGCGGTGAGCACCGTGCCGCCAATCGGCGCGACTGCGGTCGTCCACCCGGTGCGCGTGCCGGCGGCGGCGATCGCTTCGCGGGCGCGGTCGACCTGGGCGCGAGTCTGGGCGATCTCCTCCTCGCGCGGGCCCTTGCGCAGCAGTGCGTGCTGTTGCGACGCTTGCTCGAGCGCAGCCTGCGCGCTGCGGTGCGCGCTCTGCGCCGCCTCGAACTCACGGCGCGAGATGACGTCCTTCTGCAGCAGCTCGCGGCTGCGCTCGTACTCGCTGGCGGTGCGTGCGGCGACGGCGCGCGCCTGTTCGACGGCGGCCGCGGCCTGCGCCACCTGCTCCACCCGCGTCCCGCTCTGCAACCCCGCCAACTGCGCCTCGGCCGCCGCCGCTTCGGCGCGCCGCAGCGCGACGTCGTGCTCCAGATCGGCCGCGTCGAGGCGGGCCACGATCTGCCCGGCCTGCACGACGCTCCCCTCCCCCACCGTGCGCTCGACGACGCGCCCGGCGATGCGGAAGCTGACGTCGACTTCGTCGAGCTCGATGTTGCCGGCGAGGTGCAGTTCGTTCGGATTCTTCTCGCTGCGCCGGGCGAAGGCGATGCCCGCCACGATGGCGCTCACGAGGATGACGATGACGATGGGAATGATGCGTTTCTTCATTTGGACAGTCCGTGAAAGACGATGTTGGTGATGGCCTCGAGCATCGACTCCGGGGTCTCGGTGCCGACGGTGGAAGGATCGATCCGCTCGCGCAGCTTTTCGCGCACGGGGGCGGCGGCGTTGAGGAAGACGAGGCTGCCGACGATGTGCATGGCGATGAGGGTCGGATCGACCGGCTTGAATTCGCCGCGCTCGGCGCCGCTGCGGAGGATGGAGCCGAGGAGGGAGTAGATGCGGGAGATGATCGCGACCATCTCCGGCGTGATCCCGGCACCGCGCGAGGCGACCTCGCGCAGGACGAGCTGCGGGAACTGCGGGTGCGTCTGGGCCAGCCCCACGAGCCCGGCGATCGCCGCGCGAAGCTTGGCCTCGCAGGAGTCGCCGGCGCCCTGGATGGCCTGCTCGACGGCGGTGGCGCCGTTGCCGGCCACCATCTGGAAGACGGCGCTGTAGAGGGCCTGCTTGTCGCCGACGTGGTAGTAGACCATCGCCTTGTTCACGCCGGCGCGTTTGGCGATGTCGTCGATGCGCGCGCCGGCAAACCCTTCGGCAGCAAAGACTTCGATGGCAGTTTCGAGGATGCGGGTGCGGGCGTCAGCTTCGTTCGTCGTCATAAACTAACCGTTTGGTTAAACCGTACGGTTAGCAACTTCGGCTGCGCGAGCTTCTTTGTCAAGAGCGCGAAAATGGTGAGGCGTCAGGTTCGATCAGGCGACTGACGCGCGAATCTCCGCCGCGATGACCGCCGCGTGCGCCACGAGCCCATGATCCCCCTCGGCCACTTCATGGAAGCGGGAGCCGGCAACCAGCTTCCCCGACGCTTCCCACCGCGCCCATGCTTCCTCGACCAGCGTGAACGGGACGGTCTCGTCCTGGCGCCCCATGAGGACGGTCACACGCGCCGGCGGCGGCTCCGCGTCGCAGTCGAGCGTCGCGAGCTGCTCGAAGAACGCGCGGTGGATCCACGCATCCGCCCCCCGCGCGTGGTTGAAGACGCGAATGGGGTCGCCCTCCGGAAGCTTCGTCAGCCAGCGATGGCCGATGCCGATGGCCGGCGCAATCAACACGAGCGGCGCGACGAGTCCACGCCGCACCGCCTCCAGCGCCACGATCGCACCCAGCGAGCTGCCGACGATCGCACGCGGTCGCACGCGCCGCCCCTCGGCCAGCACGTGCGCCACGATGGCCTCGAAGTCGAGACGCTCGAACTCCGGCAGGTTCAGATCGGGCGTGTGCAGCTCGACGTCAGGCGCCAGCAGCGGCCGCAAGGCAACGATCTTCGCGCTCTCCGGAGAGGACGCAAAGCCGTGGAAGTAAAGGACAGGCGCGGCCATGCTGCATCATCGCGGTTGGTGCGTGGCGATGGCAACAGGGAACGATGGGACGGATAGGACCTATAGGACGAATGGGACCCCGCCCACCCAGTAGAGATGCGGCGCGGCGCGGTCCTCCGGTGAAGCCGCGGTCGATTAGGTCCTATCCGTCCTAATCCGTCCTATTTGTCCTATTCGTCCTATTCGTCCTATCGTCCCCCGGTTCCTCACTCCATCGCCCTCTCCCACCCCTGTGTTATTGTATTGACGCTTTCATGTCCCCATCGTTGTTGCTGATCGCACCGCCGCGGCGCGCCGCGTTTGCTGAAGCGCTGGCTCGCCGGCTGCCGCTCGAGCTGCTCCGCGCCGGAACGGCCGCGAAGCGCGCCGGGATGGACGTCACGCTGTTCGACGCGCACAACCGGGAGGACGGGCTCGAAGCGATCCGCTTCATCCTCAACTATCAGCAGCCCGACAGCATCGTCATCCCCCGCGACGCCGACGCCGGCGAGCTCGCCGCGCTCGCGCAGGAGGCGGCCATCGACGCCACCATCTTCGCCGCGACCGCCAGTGAGGACGAGCCCTCGTACGAGCTGGTCGACTGGTCGCTCTACCGCCACCACGCGATCGAAGGCTCCCGTTTCGCGAGCGTCGATTCCGCCGAGACGCTGCGCATGCTGCGCGAGCAGTACGCCGTCAACGTCTTCCACGTGACGAGCGCCGCGCTGATCGACGGCAGCGCCAGTTTCATCGCTTCGCTCACCGCCGACGAAGTCCTCCGCCGCGAGCTCGCGCCGCTCCGCAAGGCGGGGCTGCTCCACGTGCGCCTCGACCGCGATGACGCGGACGCCATCGACGCGCTTCGCGCCGCGGGGATCGTTTCCGAGGTGCTGAGCGACGGGACGACGAGCGCGGACCTGGCGGAGCTCACGACTGACGAGGCTTATCGCGACTTCTACAGCGCTCGCGCGCGTTCGCTCGAGGACGCGCCGCACGATTACCGCTTCGCCTGCGTGCAGGCCGTGCTGCGAAGTGCGTTCTTCACGGAGCGGATGCGCCGGCTGGTGCCCGCGACCCTCGCGCCGCGGAAAAATCGCGGGCATCTCGCGCTCGTGTAGCGCCGCTTGCAGCGGGCGCAAAGCTCGCACATCATCCGCCCCCATGAACGACTGGCAGCAACGCGCGGTCAGCGCGGAACAGGCCGTCTCTCTGATCGAGAGCGGCTCCAACGTTTTCATCCACGGCGCGGCCGCTACGCCCACGCCGCTCATCGAAGCGCTGGCGAAGCGCACGGATGTCGAGCGCGTCACCACCTACCACCTGCACCTCGAAGGGGCGATGCCGCTCGCCGATGCGGCGCACGAAGGACGCTTTCGGCCGACGTCGCTCTTCACCGGCGCCGGACTGCGCGAAGCGGTACAGGAAGCGCGCGCCGACTACGTGCCGGTCTTCCTCTCCGACGTGCCGCTGCTCTTCACCAGCGGGCAGGTGCCGCTCGACGTCGCGATTCTGCAGCTCTCGCCACCGGACAAGCACGGCTACTGCACGCTCGGCACGTCGGTCGATGCCGCCATCGCCGCGGCGCGCAGCGCGCGCATCCTCATCGCCGAGATCAACGAGCAGATGCCGCGCACGCACGGCAACACGATCGTCCCGTTCGCGCGGCTGGCCGCGTTCATCCACACGAACCGTCCGCTGCCGGCGCACGCGCCGCCTAAGGCAACCGAGGCGGAGGCGGCGATCGGCGGCCACATCGCGCCGCTGGTCAAAGACGGCGCGACGCTGCAACTCGGCATCGGCGCCATCCCCGACGCCGTCCTCTCCCGCCTCTTCGACAAGCACGACCTCGGCATTCACACCGAGATGTTCTCCGACGGCGTGGTCGATCTCGTCGAGGCGGGGGTGATCACGAACCGCCGCAAGAAAGTGCACGCCGGCCGCATCGCCACGAGCTTCTGCGTCGGCTCGAAGCGGCTCTACAACTTTGTCGACGATAACCCCTACGTGCACTTCTACGCCTGCGATCACACGAACGACACGGCGGTGATCCGGAAGAACGAGAACGTCGTGGCGGTAAACTCGGCCCTCGAGGTCGACCTCTCCGGCCAGGTCGTCGCCGACTCCCTTGGGTTCCGCATCTACTCCGGCATCGGCGGCCAGATGGACTTCATGCGCGGCGCCGCGCTCTCACCCGGTGGCGTGCCGATCATCGCCCTGCCATCGACCGCGGCGGGCGGACGCGCGTCACGCATCGTCGCCGGCATCAAGCCCGGCGCCGGCGTCGTCACGACGCGCGGTCACGTGCACTGGGTAGTCACCGAATACGGCGCCGTCGACCTGTGGGGACGCAGCCTGCGCGAACGCGCCGACCTGCTGATCTCCATTGCCCACCCCGACTTTCGCGCGGAGTTGCGCCGGGAAATCGCCAACATCCGGCGGTTCACCTTCGCGTGATTCAACCTGTGGGACAGACAGCATTTGTCCCACAGGTGCTATCGGTCACTTGGCAATCAGCACCAGCACGCCGCGGCCGTTCAGGCCGTAGGTGGTCCACTCACCGCCAATGAACGTTTCGCTGCCCGGCGACGCCACCTGATTGGCGCCTTCGGCCCAGTTCGACGTGTCGGTCACGCGGTACCACGACTTGTTCGTGCCCGGCCACGGCAGGGTGAAGGTCACGGAGCCGGACCAGCCGTTGTAAGCCACGTAAATGGCGCTCGCGCTGTCGCCGAACTCGGTGCCGTCGATGCGCCAGGCGATGGCGTGGTTCGACGTGTTGGCCCAGTACGCCGCATCGGGCACGAAGCCGTCCGGCTTGAACCAGCGGAGCTGCTCCATCACGTTGCCGTTGTTGTCCACGGCGGAGTAGAAGTTCGCCGGACGCAGCGCCGGATGCGCGTTGCGGAACGCCATCAGCCGTGAGGCGAACGTCTTGAACGTCGTCTGGTCCGCGCTCAGCGACCATGGCAGCCAGTTCGCCGACGAGTCGAGGTTGTACGGGTTGTTGTTGCACTGCAGGGAGCGCAGCACCTCGTCGCCGCCGTTGAACATCGGCGTCCCGCCGCTGAGCATCAGGAACGCGAAGCCGTTGCGCGCCGCGCGGCGCTGATCGGCCGCGACGCCGCCCTGATCCCACGAGATGTTGCTGTCGCTGCCGCCGTCGGAGACGCCGTACGGCCACGCCTGATTGTTGTTCTTCCCGTTGCAGGAGTAGAGGTCCTTCAGCGTGAAGCCGTCGTGCGCGACCATGAAGTTGATCGAGTGCCACGGCTTGCGGCCGTCGTCGGAGTAGAGATCGGACGAGCCGGCGAAGCGCGTGGCCAGCTCGCCGAGCGTGACGTTCTCCGTCCCCAGCTTGTTCTGGTCCTTGCGCAGCAGGTCGCGGTACTTGTCGTTCCACTCGCCCCAGCCGGCGGGGAAATCGCCGACCTGATAGGTGCCGGCGCCGATGGCCCACGGCTCCGCGATCCAGTCGACGCCCGAGCCGCCCGCGGCCGGACGCGCCGGCATCTCCGCGACGATGCGATTCAGCGCCGTCCCCGCGTCCAGCTTGCTGTAGGAGAAGCAGCCCTGCGTGCAGGTGTTGCCGAGCACCGTGGCCAGGTCGAAGCGGAAGCCGTCGACGCCGAGGGTGTCCTTCCAGTACGCCAGCGAATCGACGATCAGGTTCTGCGCCGCCGTGTTGTACGTGTTGTAGTTGCCGGTCGTGCCGGTGCTGTCGAAGTAGTACTGGTTGTCCCACGTCAGCTCGTAGTACGTCGGGTTGTCGAGCCCGCGGAACGACAGCACGTTCGCCACGGCCGGGTCGTTGTTCCAGAGGCCGCCCTCACCGGTGTGGTTGTAGACCACGTCGAGGTAGACCTTGATGCCGGCGTCGTGGAACGCCTTCACCATCTGCTTGAACTCGCGCGTCGGGCCGCCCGCCGTCTTGTCCGACGAGTAGCGCCGGTCCGGCGCGAAGTAGTTCAGCGTCATATAGCCCCAGTAGTTGTCGTCCGTGGTGGTGTTCGCCACGACGTCGTTCGCGTCGTTTTGCGTCTCCTGCAACGGGAGGAACTCCACCGCCGTGACGCCGAGCCCGGCGAGGTACGACGCCTTCAGCGCCGCGCCGGCGTACGTGCCGCGCAGCGTCGAGGTGATCGACGTGTCGTTCTTCGTCAGGCCGCGGACGTGGACCTCGTACACGATCTCGTCCTTCAGCGCGCGCGTCGGCTTCGTGCCGGTGGCCGTGTTGTCGGGCGCGAGGACGATGCCCTTCGGCGCTTTCGATCCGCTGTCGAGGTTGCGGTAGAGCGGTCCCGACGCAAAGTACGTCGCGTCGCTCCAGGTCGGATGGATCGGGTCTTGCGACATCTCCCGCGCGTACGGGTCGAGGAGGAGCTTGTTCGGGTTGAAGCGGTTGCCGGCCGCGTCGACGTCGGAGACGAACCCCAGGCCGGAGCCCTTCGTCCAGGACGCGTTGTACGTCCAGTTCGGCCCCCAGGCGCGGTAGCCGTAGTACACCGGTCCGGTAATGGCGTAGGAGTTCACCAGCGTCGACACCGCCACGGTCTTCGACCAGATGTTCGTGGCCGGATCCTTGACCATGACGTACTTCACCTTCTCCTGGAAGTTGAACGGCTCCTTGTAGATCCACACCTCGATGCGCGTCGCGCGCGACGAGTAGACCTTGAACGTGATGTTCGTCTGGGTGCCATCGTAGCGCGCGCCGAGTTGATGCGCGTCGATCGCCGCAAACCCCACGCTCGCCATGAGCAGCGAGAGGAGCGCCCCGATCACGATGACCCTGATTCTGACCATACGTACGCCACAGATCACTTGCATAGTGACGGCATTATGCAACCACGACGGCGCGCCACGTAGTGTCGTTTTGAACAGCGTCAGCGAAGTCGCAGGGAGGGGGGCGGTGGAGACCAGCGGATCCGGACCTAGGAATGGACGTGCTTCCCGATGCGCCGAGGCCCGCCGCACGCGCCCGCCGGAAACGTCCTTGGGCGTCCGTCGGTAACGGCAAGGAGGAAGTACGAATGCGAATTCGCTTTCGAGGATTGATTGCGCATCTGAGGGTAACTGGTGAGGATGGGAACGAGCTCGACATTGCCGTCCTGGCGTACCATCAGAATCATTATCCAAAACTGATGGTGCCGTTCGAATCGGCCTTGAACCGGCGATCGAGGAGAGACCGATCGGACGACACACCGCTTTGCATCGACTTACGAAAGACGCTGACCCGCACTTCCCGCGGAGTGGGAATAGCTCGCTTCCGCGACTTGGATGACGTGATCCCGCTACTCGATCCGGCCGTAAAGCCTGAACCATCACCGCCGTATCCTTTTCATACCGCGATCAAGAATCGTCGAGATTTCGACTCCGGCGACATCGCCCACGCAATCGTTGAATTGCCGCCTGGAGGTCGCTACCACGTCGTCGAACACTACAATGAACATGCGGACTTCGGGTCCGGACGGCAGTTCTGTACAGCGAGAACCGTTGAATACGCTGTCCGAACGGATGACAACGAATCAATCACCTTCCAGATGCTCACGCCTGACGGCGGAGCAACTGTTCACACGATCGATATCACCGGCACTTCGGAGATTTACTTTAGCAATCTTTGTCCAGCTGACTGTCCGAAGGATGGCGACGACTTCAAAGCCTACGAGAGGCTGTTCGACCCACCTGTCGTGGCTACACCGCCAAGGAAGGGCGACATTTGCGAAGCTCCGAAGACCATCGATAAGCCGGTGGCCTGCGCTACGCCCCCAGACGACGACATCGACTGCGCAAACAGTCGTTTACCATAACCGGTCTCGCCCGCGCGCACATTGTGGCGCGCGGGCAACACCACAACCAACTTTTTTGGGAGCGTACGCGTTCGGCGTGCGCACCGCCGATCCGGTTACGGCGTGCCAGAGATCCTTTCCGCGGAGATGGCACCTTTCGGCCCAAAGCGCGGCCACGCCGGTCACCAACGCCGCCGCGTGGCTTGTACCACCACTGGCACGGTATCCGTTCTGAGGCGCAGATGAACGAATGGCAGGGAAGCCTGGCGCAGCAACGTCGATGGGATCAGTTTCTTTTCCGACCGCTGAGTTATCCGTCTGTTTGAACTGTCCGTCGATATGAAGCAGCCCGCCTACCGCGAGAACCGAAGGGCAATTACCGGGGTGCACCACGGGACCCGCGCCATTTCCCGCCGCAGCAACAATCACGAGCCCCTTGCGCAGCAGTCTTCTCGCAGCAATCTCGAACGCCGCCCTGAATGGCTTACGCGTCAACGATTCGACACCGACATAGGCCACAACGGCATTCTGGCGCATCGCCCAGCGAAGTGCCTGCAGAATGATGGCATCTGTAGTATCAAATGCATCATCGTAGATACAGCCGAAAATCACCGTTGCGCCATGGGCAACTCCATAACGCTGCCCCTCGGCCGGCACACGCGCGCCGCACACCAGGCCCGTCATAGCTGTACCGTGCCCCAGATGATGGAACGGAGAGACGTTCGTAAACGTCCGAACGTCCCAGATTCGCTCCTGATAGTCGACATGACGTATGTCGATGCCGCTGTCGAGTATTGCGATCTTCACCTTACCGGGCATGTCGCCGACTCCAATCGCCTCCAGAATGCTGGTTCCTGGTATAGCCTCCTCGAGGGGCACGTCCACGAGCGGAGAGCCGGGTATGCGCATTTCCAGACTTGCCGCTTCAATCAACCCCTTCGCGAACGCTGCCCCCGCCAGATCCGTTGCAGCTGCCGTTTGCGGCAGGACAAGCAATCCAAGATCGTCGAGGACGTCCACCTGAAGAAGAAAGCTTTCCAGCTGTCGCCTCGACTTGAGGTTTTGCGCAACAAACTGCCGTATATCCTTAGGACGGACGTCCCCGTTCAAAGCCACTAAAACACGGCCTGTTGTTTCGCTTTCATATCCCGTCGGGTCAACATCCAAAATGTTCATCTGCGTAAGCCCCTGACCATTGGACGGACGCGCATGGACCTTTCGCTTGCGCGGCTTACGACTTGCGAACTGCCACGGCGGCGTGGATCATGGTGCAACGCGTTCCCCAACAACTCGTCCGCCTTCCCGGCGTGGTCGCTACATCGCCGCGGCCGTGTTCATCGGCGTCGCCGCGCTGCTCTTCCTCTGGCCGCGCGAGCCCTACGCGCGCCTGATTCGCGCCTCGGCGAAAGAGAGGTACCGCCCGACGGAGGCACGGCTCGCCCGCTTCGAGTACGGGACACCGCCGGTCCGGATGCGCGATGGGAACGCGACAGCGACCGACCCTCGACCACTGCGGGTCAGCGCCGTTGCCGCGGACGTGCACCAGGGACTCGGCACTGCTGACGATCCACCCGGCATCCACATCGCCGCCGTCGTTGACCTCTTCCGCGGCAGATCGACCGAAGCCATTCGCCGCCTCGAGCGTCTGGTCGACCGCACGCCGGACGACCCTTTCGCCTGGAACGACCTCGCCGTGGCGTGGCATGCCGGCTTTCGGGAAGGCGACGACCCGCTGATGCTCGTTGAAGCGCTGGGCGCGATCGACCGGGCCCGCGGACTCGCCCCCCACGCGCGCGAAATCCTCTTCAACCGCGCCCTCATCATGGAGGACCTCGGGCTCGAGCTGCCGGCAATCGCCGCGTGGGAGGCTTACCTACGCATCGATCCCGGCTCCGAATGGTCCGACGAGGCGCGCCGCCATCTCAGCGTCCTCAAGCAGCCCACATTGAAGGAGCGCTGGGAACACGCCGCTCCGCAGCTTCTGAGCGCGGCAGCGCGGCGGGACCGTGCAACGGTCGAACGGCTGGTGGCGGAGTTCCCGCGCGATACCCGCGCGAACAGCGAATCGTTTTTCCTGCGTGACTGGGGCGCGGCGATGCTGGCCGGCGACGCCGAGACGGCCGCGTCACGACTATGGTTGATCGGCACCATCGCCGCAGCGAGCGAGGCGCGCACCGGCGACACGTTCCTCAGTGAAACAGTCGCGGCGATCGAACGCGAAACCGACGCGAACCGCCTGCTGCGTCTCGCCGCGGCACTGACCGGTTACCTCAGGGCACGCGAGCTCTACAACAAGCGTCGCTCTGCCGATGCGCTGCCGCTTTTCGTCGGAGCCGAAGAGGAGTTCGCCGGTTGCGGCAGCCCTATGTGGCTGATGGCGCGCTTCTATCGCGCGCAGGCTCTGTTCGATCAGCGGCACCCGTCCGCCGGGCCGATGCTGCAGGAGCTGCTCGCCGCCGCCGGACCGTCACATCACGCGCTGCGCGCGAACGTTCTCCTCGCGCAGTCCAACGTTCACACCCATTACCGCGAGCTGCAGGAAGCGTCCGACGCCAGCCGCCGCTCGATGGAGTTGTTCGAGCGGGCGGGCTACGCGATCGACGCCAACCTTCGCGCTGCAAACCTCGCCGCGCTGCTCGCCAGAATGGGGGAACGAGGCCGTGCCTGGCGGATGAGAGTCGACATTTTTCGCGACATCAGCCGCACCGGAGAGCTCAGCGACTTACAGAGCGCGCTGAACATGGCGGGACGCTCCGAAGCGTACGAGGAACGGTGGCACACCGCCATGCCGCTGCTCGCGGCCGCCATCGACCTGGGTATGCGGCAGAAAGCGACCGTCTACATCAGCAGTCTAGTCACCTACACGCAGGCAGCGCAGCTCGCCGGTATCACGGGAGCCTGGAACAACTTGCGCTACGTCGAATCTCTGGTCCAGCGGATTCCCGACAAGGGTTTGCGCGAAACGGCGCAGCTCAATCTGAGCGTCGTGGAAGCGCTTCTCCTGCGAGACAAGGCGCCTGCCCGGACGATCGAGCTGGCGGACGCGTTCATCGGCCAGACACGGGGCCAAGGCGACGCGCTGCCTCTCCCGGACGTGCTGATCACGCGGGCGGCGGCACGCCGCCGCATGGGCGACAGTGCCGGCGCCGAGCGCGATCTCCGCGAGGCGCTCCGGCTGCTCGACCTGAAACGCCAGCCTGGAACGCTCACCTCGACCGACAAGCTCGCACAAAGCGCTCTGGTGAGCCTCCTCGCCGACCGCGGCGCGTACGATGAGGCTTTCGACGTCATCGATCAGGCACGCACGATCCCGTACGGAAGGCCGCCGGCGAAACGCCGCAACGTCCCTGTCGTCGAGTACGTGATGCTCGATGACAGGCTGCTCGTCTTCATGCTGGCCGGCTCCCAGCTGACAACCCGCTCGGTGGCGGTCTCGCCCTCCTACCTGCAGTCCACCTGTGATGAGTATCTGAAGGAAGTGGCGGCCGGGCGAACCGGGGCCGCCGCGGCGCGACTGAGCCAGTGGCTGCTCGGCGGTTTCCCCCCCGGCTCTCTCCGCGGTGAGCTCGTCGTCGTACCGGATGGCGCGTTGGAGCGAATTCCGTTCAACGCGCTTCCGATGCCCGACGGGCGGCATCTCCTGCACCACGTCACGCTCACCATCAGCCCGTCCAGCCGGCTCGTGACGGACGAACCGTTCGTGAGCGTCGACCGTATCGTCGCTGTCGGCAATCCTGCGCTCGATCGCGAGCTATACGACCTGCCACCGCTGCCGACGGCCGCACGCGAGGCGCACCTGATCTCCCGCCTCTATCCCGAGCGCGTGCTCCTGACCGGCAGCGACGCCACAGCCGAAAACTTTCTCGCCGCTCTGGCGACGCCCGCCAACGCGCACATTGCCGCTCACGCGCAGGTGATGGAGAACGACCCGGCGCAATCGCATCTGCTGCTGGCGCCGTCCGGCAAGAGCAGCGGCGCGCTCCGCGTCGAAGAAATCCAGCGCTCGATCTTCGCCTCGACGCCGCTCGTCACGCTCGCTGCCTGCCGCACGAGCGAGTCGCCCGACGGCTCGCACAATGTCAGCAGCCTGGCTCTCGCATTTCTCGCCGCGGGAGCGCGTCACGTCGTCGGAACGTTATGGGCGGTGCCGGACGACGAACGGTCGGAGGCGCTCTCCCTGCAATTCCACCGCGAGCTGCGGCGCGGTGAGACGCCGGCCAACGCCCTCCGCAACGCCCAACTGGCGATGATCCATTCGAGCGACCCGGCGCTGCGCGACATCAGCGTCTGGAATGCCTTTCAGCTTTACGAAGGAGGAGGAGGAGCTTCATGGAAGTGACATTTCTGGGTCTCATTACGCATGTGACATTGGAGATCGGAAACCCGCCACGCGACATGCAGCTGGCGGCGCTCGTAACTGCGCCCGACCACGAGGCGACGCTTCGCATCGACAAACGTTACCTCGACAAGGACCACGACAACATCGGCACGAAAGTGGGGAACAACATCTGTTTTCCACTCACTGGCTGCGTGACGCTGCCCGATCTCGGCAGCGGCGCGGTCGGCCGTTTGCTGATCGACGAGATTCCGTCGCTGCTGACCGTGACGAACGGCACGACGCTCACCGCCGAGCTGCACATGTGTCCTCCGGATCCCGCGGTGTTCCGGGCGGTCGTCTATCTTCCTCCCGGAGGACGCCTCGCGCCTCGGAACTTCTTCAAGCATGAAGTGAAGTTCGGCGCGAATCCCCACGGACCTCTTCCGCAGGGTGTCCTCTATCACGTGGCCACCGGCGCGATGATCCGCTTCGACATCGACGGACACCTCGTCGACCTGAAGGAAGGAGCGGAGGTCGTGATCGCGAACGTCTGCTCGAAATCGACGGGAAATCACTTCCAGAACTATAAGAAGCTCTTCAACCCGAAAGCGACCGTGGTCGACGATCCGAAGGCGACCGTGAAGTGCCAGTTCGGCGTTCCTCTGCCGGTGCTGCCGGATTGCGGCTCTCCGCAGGATCTCGACGTCGACTGCGCAAATTCGCGTCTTCCGTGAGGATCAGGGCGCCTGCACGATGCCGGCGCCCTCGAGCTCCTTCTTCCCCGACACCGAGACGGCATGAGCGACGATCTGATCCCACAGATCCCGGCCCCGCCAGGCTTTGGGGGTATCGGCCCATAGCGCCGCAATGCCGCTGACGTATGCGGCAGCCATGCTCGTCCCGCTTTTGACCTCGTACTTGCCCCCAAGTGCGCTCGAACGGATGGCGACGCCCGGCGCCGCCACGTCGATGTCCTGACCCGTATTGCTCCCGATACACGATTGCGCCCAGGGACCGGCATCATCGAGCGCCGCCACCGCCATCACGGAAGGACAATTCGCCGGATGCTTCACCGGGTACTGCTTGCCGTCCGCGTCATTGCCCGCCGCGGCGACCATGAGCAACCCGGCTTCGCGCAAGCGAAACGCGGTCCGTTCGAACTCGGCGTCGTAGTCGGCGTTCTGTGCCACCGATGCTCCGAACGACATGTTGACGACCACCGCGCCCACGCATTGCGCCCAGCAGAGGCCATGCATCACGGTACCGTCGGCGGGAATCGAGTTGAACGCGCCCATCACCCGGCCGCTGTAGATCGACGCCTCCGGTGCGACGCCGTACCGCAAACCACCGTCGGACGGTTTGCGGATGCCGCAGGCGAGACCGACGCAGTGCGTGCCGTGTCCATCGCGATCCTCCGGGCCGGCATTCGCGACAAACGACTCACGGATCGGCTTACGCCCGGAGAGATCAGGATGCGCCTCGTCGAGTCCTGTATCCAGGACGGCGACACTCACCTTACCGGCGTGATCTTCACGAACTTTCATCCTCGCCAGCGGCGTCGTCGAGGTTCCGGAGTCGCTGGTGATGACGTGCGGCGGGTAGAGGTAGCGTTCGCGGCCGACGGTGACACCCTCGAGCTGATGGTGGCTGGCGATGATCGCGCGCAAGACGTCCGGCGCAATCGGCAGAACCGCGGTTCCGAGCGACGGAAAGACGTCGCTACGCGAAAGAAAGTCCCGGTTGCTGTCGAACCCGAGCAGCGGCGGGACGAAGAGGAGCAGATTCCGCACGAACGTGGCGATGTACTGCGTCGGCCGATCCAGCGTGACGGCGACGAGCGCGCGTCCCGTAAAAATGGGTCGCCCGAAACGATCGACGGTCTCATCTGCCATGAGCGCTCCCTCAATCCAGCAAGTTGTTGAGTGGGACCGCCACTAGGATCGCACAGGACGGGCAATCCTGCCCGTCCTGTCGCTCGATCGCGTTACCGCCGTCCCACGAACGACAGCCCCGCCGTGGCCACCACGTGCATGGAGCTTTCGTCGAAGGTCTCTTCGTTCATCACGCCGGCTTGGAAGCGCAGGGCCCAGCGGCGGCTGTCGGTGAAGTACCAGCGTCCGCCGATGGCGGCCTGCCAGGCGAAGCTGTCGTCTTCGATGCTGGTGTTGCCGAGGAAGGGGGCGGATTCGATGGTGACCTGGCCGGCGCCGGCGAGGAGGTACGGCTGGAAGGCGTTCTCGCCGCCGAAGTTGAAGATGGCGTTGCCGAAGAAGCCGGAGACGTCGGTATCGGCGTGCGGCGGCGGAGCGCTATTTCTCGTCCGGGAGACGGAACGTCAGCGGGTCTTTCTTGGGCGGTGCGGCGGTGCGCTTCTTCGCCGGCTGGTTGGGCAGCCTGAAGTGCGGCGCCTTTGGCTGCGACGGCGGCGGCGCGGCCTGGGCGGCCGGCGCGGGAGCCGGCGGCGCGGGGGGCGCGGCGATCGCCGGCGCGACGGGCGCGGGCGCGGGCGCTGGCGCCGCAGGGGCTGCAACGGCAGGCGCCGCGATGGGCACTTCGGGCGTCGGGGTCACGGGAGCGGGCGCCGGTTCTGGGGCTGGTGCAGGCGCTGATGGCGGTTCCGGCGCAGGCGCAGGTTTCGGTGCTGGTGCTGGTGCCGGTGCCACTGGCGCAGGCGCCGGTGCGGCGGGTGCCGGCTGCGCCTTCGGCGGCTGTTCCTTTTTGGGCAACTTGAAGCGCATCGGCTTCTCATCGGCCAGGGTGGCGGCGGCAACGGACAGCACGGCCAGCAGGATGATCGGGCGCATGGGCCTTAGTGTAGCTGGCAACGGGGAACGATGGGACCTACAGGACCAATAGGATGAATGGGACTGATGGGCAAACCCTCGAGGCCTCGGTCCCACAGGTCCCATACGTCCTATTCGTCCCCTCCGTCCATCGTTCCCCTTCTTGTCCTACGTTCGTTTGCAGTTCCGCGTCGTTTGTTGACAGACGGGGCTACCGCGCCCTCCTATGATCCGCGCGACAACGAAAGGAGAAGCTATGCGTCGAATCATCATTGGCGCGCTCGCGGTTCTCGTCTCGACCGCCGCGCTCGCGCAAACCCTCACGTCGCTTCCAGCCAGCGGCGACAACCAGAAGTCCTCCACGACCCAGTACATCGGACCCGTGGCCGTCACCATCGACTACAGCAGCCCCGATGTGCGCGGGCCGCGCGGCGAGGATCGCCGCGGCAAGATCTTCGGCACCGATGTCGCCCCCTACGGTCTCTCCGACCTCGGCTTCGGCCCCTGCGGCAAGAATTGCCCGTGGCGCGCCGGCGCGAACGAGAACACGGTCTTCACCGTCTCGCACGACGTGAAGGTCAACGGCCAGCCGCTCCCCGCGGGCCGCTACGGCCTGCACATGATCCCCGACCCGAACGAGTGGACCATCATCTTCTCGAAGAACTCCTCGTCGTGGGGCAGCTACTACTACACCCCGTCCGAGGACGTGCTGCGGGTGAAGGCGAAGCCGGCGAAGGGGAACTACACCGAGTGGCTCACCTACGACTTCATCGACCGTAGACCCGACCGCACCACCGTCGCCCTGCGCTGGGAAGACCTCGAGGTGCCGTTCACCGTCACCGTCGACAACGTCGTCGACCTCCACGTCGCCAACCTCCGCGACGAGCTGCGCACCTACCGCGGCTTCGACCAGAACAGCTGGATCGCCGCCGCGCGCTGGGCGCTGCAGGCGAAGCGTCCCGAAGTCGCCCTCGAGTGGGCCGACATCGCGGTGAACCGCCCCGGCCCCGGCATCGAGAACTTCAACTCCCTCATGCTGCTCGCCGACGCCCAGGAAGCGGCGGGCAAGGCCACCGAGTCGAAAGCGACGCGCGACCGCGCCATGAATCACGCCACCGCCACGGCGGGCGGCATCCACCAGTACGGCCGCCTGCTGCTGCAGCAGGGGAAGAAGGAAGACGCGCTGCGCATCTTCGAGCTGAACGCGAAGCGCCACCCGAACGCGTGGCCCGTCAACGTCGGCCTCGCGCGCGGCTACTCCGCCGTCGGCCGCTACAAGGACGCGCTGAAGCACGCGAAGCTCGCGGCAGCGCAGGCTCCGGACGACCTGAATCGCAAATCGATGACGGACGCCGTCGCCAAGCTGGAAAAGGGACAGGACATCAATTAGGGCTCAGGGCTCAGGGGGCAGGGCTCAGGCCCGCCCCCCGAGCTCCGACGTCGCCCCATTACGCATGCCTCGCCGCGGTGTACCCTGAGCGCTGAGCCCTGAGCCCTGAGCGCTCCACGCATGGACACCCTCTCCGCCGGCATCGCCCTCTTCCTGGTTCTCGACCCCATCGGGAACATCCCGTTTTTCCTCTCCGTCCTCGGGCGTGTCGAGGAGCACCGCCGCCAGCGCGTGCTGCTGCGCGAGCTCTTCATCGCCTATGGCGCCCTCACCGCCTTCCTCTTCCTCGGGCGCTTCTTCGTGGACTTTCTCCGGCTGCGGCACGAGTCGATCAGCGTCGCGGGCGGCATCATCCTGTTCCTCATCGCGCTGCGCATGGTCTTCCCCGAGCACGCCGCGAACGACGGCGGCACCGGCGAGCCGCTCGTGGTGCCGCTGGCGATTCCCGGCGTAGCCGGACCATCGGCCTTGGCGATGGTGCTGCTGCTCACGCAGCAGAATCCCGATCATCAGCTCGAGTGGTTCATCGCCCTTTCGTGCGCGTGGGCCGCGACGGCGATCGTGCTCCTCGCCTCGCCGCTCTTCTTCCGCCTCCTCAAAGAGAGCGGCCTCGCGGCGATGGAGCGGCTGATGGGGATGATCCTCGTGGCGATGGCGGTGCAGATGTTCATCGATGGGTTGCGGGGAGCCCTCGCAGCCGGATCATTGCCATGATTCCGAGGAACGGGCCGGGCGCGAGCGCGACGAACGCCCACTGCCAGCCGACCGCGGTGACGAGCCGCGGGATCAGCGCGATCGAGACGGTGGTGATGAGGAAGCCGATGCACGTCTGCAGCGTGAGCGCGGTGCCGAGGTAGCGCGGGTCGCCGTATTCGGTGACGCAGGCGGAGAACTGCGCCGAATCCGCGACGACGGTGAAGCCCCAGAACGTCGCCACCGCGATGAGCAGCCACGGCTGGTGGTAGACGAAGCCGACGGCGAGGCAGCACGCGCCGCTGCCGGCCATCGCTGCCGCGGCGACGACCGGCCGGCCGATGCGATCGGCGACGAGGCCCGCCACGACGCAGCCCACGGCGCCGGCACCGATGACGGCGAACGCCGCACCGTCGCCGCGCTGCCCGAGAGCCTCGCGCAACATGACCGGGATCCACGTCCACATCGCGTACAGCTCCCACATGTGGCCGAAGTAACCGAAGTTCGCCAGACGCACGCCGCGATTGATGAAGACTTTCGCGATCTGGGTGAGGTCGAAGCGCTGCGTCGGCAGCGCATACGGCCCGTCGCCGACGAGGAGCAGCACGACGATGGCGCTGATGACGGCGGCGATCGAGAGCACGCCGACGTTCACGCGCCACGACTCCGCGCCGAGCGCGTTCGTCAGGTAGGGCGACGCCTTGCCGAGCGTGAGCGCGCCGATCAGGACGCCCAACGCGAGGCCGCGGCCGGTGCGGAACCAAGTGGCGATGATCTTCATCCCCGGCGGATAGACCCCGGCCAGGAAGACGCCGGTGAGAAAGCGCAGCACGATGGCGGTGGTGACGCCGGTGACGAAGAGCGCCAGCGCCGCATTGGTCAGCGCCCCCAGAATGGCGCAAAGCGCAAAGAGATGCCGCGCGCGAAGGACATCCGGAAGGTTCAGCGTGGCGCTGGCGAGCGTCCCGGCCACGAACCCGAGTTGCACCGCCAGCGTGAGCCACGAAGCCTGCGCCGCCGTGAGCTGCCATTCCCGCGCAATCTGCGGCGCCACCGCGGACACGCCAAACCACAGACCCATGGCCAGCAACTCAGCCAGCGCCACCAGCGTCAGCGCGCGAAAGCGCCGTTCACCCATGGGGCCGCATGGTATGCCGGGGGGGGCTTGGGGTTGGTTTTCGGTTTTCGGTTTTCGGTTGTCGGTTTTCGGTGCTCCGCAGTCCGCCGAGCGCAGCACCAAAAACCGAAAACCGAAAACCGACAACCGCCCCTATCGTCCCCTGGCGGCCACCAACCCCGTCGGAATCCCCACACAGAAGATGTGCGCAAACAGCAGATTGGCAATCATCAACGGCTTCGCCGGAGCCGCGCCAATCGCCGACAGCGGCACCACGACCCAGTTCATCACCAGCAGCACCGCCACCCCATACAGCGCCCCCATGAGCACCGGCCGCCGTCGCAGCACTTCAATCCTGCGGCTGGCCACGACGTACACCGCCACCACGACCGCGGCGATCAGAAAGTGCAACGCCAGCCCCACGGCCGCGCTGTTGCTGCCGATGCCGCGGGCCACGCCCTGCAGCACGCGCGACGGCGCCACGCCGCGGAACCAGTAGAAGAGAATCACTTCCACGATGTCGAGCGTCCCCACGATGAGAGCGCCGCGCAGGATCGTCATGGCTCAACAGTAAGGGCGCAAGGTTCCCCCGGCGTGGGAACTTTCCGCGAACTCCGGTCCCTCAACAGAGACGCTAAGATGCACGCCGGGGGGAACAGCATGACCGTCAAGCGCATGGACAACGTCGGCATCGTGGTCGAGGACCTCGACGCCGCCATCGACTTCTTCACCGAGCTTGGCCTCACGCTCGAAGGGCGCGCCCCCATCGAAGGAGAGTGGGCCGGCCGCGTCACCGGGTTGGGCAATCAGCGCGTCGAGATCGCCATGCTGCGCACCCCGGACGGCCATAGCCGCCTCGAGCTCTCCCGCTTCCTCGCCCCACCCGTCATCGCCGATCACCGCCGCGCCCCCGTCAACGCCCTCGGGTACCTCCGCGTCATGTTCACCGTCGAGGACATCGACGACACCCTCGCCCGGCTCACCCAACGCGGCGCGGAGCTCGTCGGCGAAGTGATGCAGTACCAGGACACGTACCGCCTCTGCTACATCCGCGGCCCCGAAGGCATCCTCCTCGGCCTGGCCCAGCAACTCGTGCAACAGCGTCCCCCGCTGAGCACATCGGACAGCGACTGACGCGTCCCATTCGTCCTGTAAGGTCCGATTCGTCCCCCTCCGTGTCATCCCGAAGCCCCCGTAGGGGCGTGTGGGTGGGCGCCCCCTCCGTGTCATCCCGAAGCCCCCGTATGGGGGTGTGGGTGGAGGAGGGGGTCTGAGCGATCTGTGCGGGGGAAACACGGCACAGCAGCGCCGCAACGTCTCCGGCGTGAACTCGGCTGCGGTCCCATTCGTCCCATTCGTCCTATAGGTCCTATCCGTCCTATCGAACCCCGCGCGCCCATCGGCTCAACGCCAGTCACCACCGCCAAGAATCAGTTGCCAATACCCGACATCAATCCACTTCCCAAACTTGAAGCCCACCTCTTCAAAGTGCGCCACCTTCACAAACCCAAACTTCTCATGCAGCGCCACGCTGGCGTCGTTCGGCAGAGCGATCCCTCCCATCACCGCGTGGATGCCGCCGGCTCGCAGCATGGGTAGCAGTGCCTCGTAGAGCCGCGAACCGATCCCGGCGCCGCCACACCCCTCATCCACATACACCGTCGCCTCGGCCGAGAACCGGTAGCCGCGACGAGCGCGCCACTTCGTCGCGTACGCATACCCAACCACCCGCCCCTCCCGCTCGGCGACGAGCCACGGGAGCGATGCCGCCTCCACGTCCTCGATGCGGCGAGCCATCTCGTCGGCGGAGACGTCGTCCTCTTCGAACGTGATGATCGTGCTGGCCACGTAGTGGTTGTAGATCAGTGCGATTCCGGCCGCGTCCTCCGCGACCACCGGGCGAATGAGGATGTCGCTGTTCTTCATTTCCATGGCAGATCCGGCTCCAACGGCGCCCTACCCTGCCGATGATCTCTCACCGTCGTCCTCTTCACCGCGTTGCGCCCTCAAAACACCTTCATCGTCTGCAGCCACTTCTCCACGAGCTTCGGCCATTCCGTGGTGACGGGATCCGCCGTGGGACGCAGCCCGAAGGCGTGACCGCCCTTGGCGTAGAGGTGCATTTCGACCGGAACGCCCACGTCATTCAGAGCCAGACCATAGGCCATCGAGTGCCGGACGTCATCCGTGGGGTCGTTCATGCTGTGAATCAACAACGTCGGTGGAGCTTTCGCGCTGATCTCGACCCACGGCGAAAGCTCGAGGCTCGTCTTGGGACGGGTGTCATTCCACAGATGTCCCGGATAGAGCAGGATCGCAAAGTCAGGCCGCAAAGCCAGACGATCGGCCTCGTCGACCGATGCGTAAGTGAGCTGCTCCGCGTTGCTCACCGCCGCGGCCAGATGCCCGCCGGCCGAGAAGCCGATGACGCCGATCTTGCGAGGATCGAGGCCGTACGCCGAGGCGCGGTGCCGCAGCAAACCGAGCGCACGCTGCGCGTCCTGCAGCGGAAGCTGCACCTTCGGCGCCTCCTCCACGCCGTCGTGCCGCCACGCCTGCGGAACCCGGTACTTCAGCAGGACGCAGCTCACGCCCTGCTGCGTAATCCAGTCGCAGATCTCCGTCCCTTCCAGATCCATGGCCACCGCCCTGTAGCCGCCACCCGGCAACACCACGATCGCCGCGCGCGTGTTGCGCCCCTTCGGCGAATAGATGGTCATGGTCGGATGCGAGACATACGTCGCCCAATGCCAAGGCCGTCCCGCCACCAGCCTGGAGCCGTTGCCGACCTCCTCCGGCCTGTCGCCGGACTCCGGTCTTTGAAGCTCCACCCCCTCCGGCCACAACGGCACCTGCTTCCCCTCGGGCCCCGGCTCCCACACCATCACCCGCGAAACCTTCTTGACCTCGGCCCGAGCGGCAGCGGCGTCGCTCGTCTGGCCAGTGGCAACATGGGCGCAAAAGGTCAACAGGAGGATGGACACCACGAAGCGGATTCTCGGCATATTCAAGAACTGCGCGAGAACTGAGGGGCAGAGCGGGCGGCGACTTTGATGAACTTCAACGACCGCTCATGCCTTCAATTCGCGCAGCAGCGCGCGGCCGTCGGTGTAGTCCCCTAGCTGAATCTCGGATAGCGCCAACTCCAGCTCTTCCTCGTCCTCCTCGGACAGACGGAACCCGGAACCGTCAGGAATCAGCACCGCAACGGCCGCACCGTCGCGGAGCTCTGCGTCACCGACATCGATCTTGCCGTCAACGACGCGAGCGGTCATCACTCTCATGGCTGGATTCTACGCCGATCGCACGACGGGAGCGAGCCGGCCCGTAGAAGGGACGAAAGAATGAGCAAGGAGCGCGAAAGCTCTGCCCCACGGCGGTAAGCGTACCGCACCCGGCTCCGGCCTCGGTCGGGACACTAGCCACCACGGCGATGTTACGTAGCTAGTGCCCGTGATTCAGATGGAGCTCAGAATCTGTGCTCGCTTCTTCTTGTACTCCTCTTCGGTGATGACGCCTTTCTTGAACAGCGAGTCGAGCTGCCGCAGACGCTCTTCGACGCCCGTGGCCGGAACGGCTGCCGGCGTTTCCGGCGCCTCTTTTTCGGGGGGCGCAGGTTGCGGCGTTTTCGCTACCGCCGTAGATGCCGGCTTGACTGGGACCACTGCGGCCGTCGCCTCGCCAATCGTGCTGAGAACCTTGCACATCTCGTCACGAATCGCTCCATCGGACGCGTGCGTACCGATACGAACGTCCCTCGCAGCCGTGACGCGAACGCCTCCGGATGCCGGGACCACCGTGAACACGTACCGGATGTCCTTTCCTCTGTCGCTCTTTCCGACGGCGTTCAGCGTTCCCGTCGTCCTCTCAGTGCTTTCGATGACGAGACCGGCTCGTGCGATCGCCGCTTCGACGGTCGACAAACCGGCGGTGTACTCCGACGCGGGATAGTCGTCGTAGGTCTCGTACCTCGTGCCACGAACCATCGACCCCGCGACCGAAAAGTTCGCACGACAATTCGCATTGGAGCGGACTGCGGCCTCGAGGGGAGAGGAGGTGGAAGCGCGGTGAATCGCCACGCCACCGGCCGCATCGCTCTGCGATTGCTGCCCGCCGGAAGCGCTCACTCCCGCGGAGTCGAGAGCCCGGAAAAAGCACCCGAACTTCTCCATGAGCCGCTGCCCGTTCTTCGCCGGAATGGCGCGGTCGATCTGCCCGCTCGCCGCCGTGATCCTGATCGCGTCGACCAGCCCTGTCGTCAGCGCGTCACGATGAGCGGCAAGGTCGGCGTCAGACACTTCCGCCTCCCAACTCGCGCTCATGTTCAAGTTTCCGGAAAACGTTCCCGCCTGCGCTGTGTTTCCGGCTTTGGTCGTGATGAACGTGATTGGGCCGCCGTTCTTGAAACCGAGAACGATCTCGTCTCCTTTCGCCGCCCGGAACTGCGTTTCGAACGCTGCGCGAGCGAGATTCGGCTCGACTTTCTGCACGACCACACCCACGACATTTTTATCGCCGGTGCGCGCCACGTAGGCAGTGAAGGTGATGTCCTTTTCCAGTAGCGCCGCGGACAATATTCCGCTCGCCGTCAAAACCTGCTGCCATTGGACGATCTCCTGCTTGGTGATTCTGTCCTTCCCCCTCACATCGGGGTCGCAGTCGGCATAGACTGCCGAAACACTGAGAAGTGTGAGAGCGACAATGACACTTCGGAAGCTCGGGACGATCATACGGACAGTGTGCATCGCGTACTCCTTATGTCCATTCTGCACCATTTAACTCTTTGCGGCCCGCGAATTTCAGCGCACAGGCGCGCGCGGCATAGAACCCACCATTAATGACAGGCGTAGGCTATTGACGCGATGTGTCTGCAGCGAACGTCGACCGACGACCAACCGCTCACGTGAATGGAATCGCGCCGCATTTCCCGTCCCCGCGCCTACCGTAGCAGCGCCATGGCTCGCTGTATGCGCCCTCGCCCGCCGAGCTGTTTCGGCAGTTCGAGAAGCGCAGGTAAAGGTGGAGGCGGTGCGGCTCGTGGGGCTGCGCGTCGGGGCGCCGGCACCAGGGCCACAGCTTTGGTCACCTCGCAGACGGCAGGTTCCGCGCCGTCGAGGAAGAAGCCTCGCGCTGTCCGCCGTCCTCACTCCCGCATCTCCGTGATCCACTCGTACACCGCTTCCGCAAACCCCGGAACGTGCAGGTCGAGCTCCGCGACGTCGCGCAGGGTCACGAGGTTCACCAGCTCCGTCTCGATGTAGTCGTTGAGCGTGCAACGTTCGTCGAGGTCCCCATCCGCGTTTGCCTCCGCGACTCGTGCTTCGAGAGCACAGACGAGGAACGCCGGCAGCTCGATCTCGACGGGGATGCGCGCCCGCAGGTCGGGGCGAAACGTCCCCGCAACCACGTTGCCGCCTCTGCGATCGGTGTCGTCCTTACGTTTGGCCATAGTAACAACCGTTACTGGACAAAGATAAAGTAACAATCGTTACTTTGCAAGCGTGGCGAATGCAAGCGAAGGCACCATCTTCGGGACCACCGTTCGGCGGCTTCGTACGGACCGCGAGTGGACGCAGGAGGATCTGGCGGACGCCGCCGGGCTCACCTCGACGTACGTCGGGCAGGTGGAGCGCGGCGACAAGGTGCCCAGCCTCACCGTCGTGCTGAAGCTCGCCCGCGGCCTTTCGGTTGCGCCTGCGGACCTGCTGGTCGATTTCACACCCGCTACGCTCCGGCGTCTCCGCCTCTAAGAATGGGAACTCCCCCAGCCGGCTGTAGCTGCGGCGACGGCGGCGGCTCGCAACACTCATAGCGGGGAAATTGAAACACTGATAGCAGGGGCGTCAAGGCCTCCGCAGCGTCACACTCAAAGCATGGACGAGAGGGAACGCGCGCTGGAGATGTTTTCGGCGCAGTTCCGCCAACTGCGCGAGGCTCGCGATCTTTCCCAGGAGCGGCTGTCCGAGCTCAGCGGGCTGAATCGCAACTACGTTTCCGATGTGGAGCGGGGGCGCCGCAACCCGTGCCTCTACAACATCGTGAAGCTGGCCGAGGGGCTGGACATCTCGCCGGGCGAGCTGTTTCGGCCGTTCGAGAAGCGCAGGTAAGCGCCGCTCCTCGGCCGCCGGCTGCCGGTGCGTCACCTTCCCCCGACCATCGGCTGAACGGGCCGGAATGTCCGTTTGCGGCGGTGGAAAATCCACCTTTCGATACGGAATCTCCACCTCGCGATATGGAAAATCCGTCTTTGAAGACGGAGCCAGCCACCACCGGATGCGGAAAATCTACCTCCCGACACGGAAAATCAGCCTCGGGACGAGGAATCCTCCACCTCTGGCGACGGAATTTCGGTCTCGCGAGACGGAAAATCCGTCTCGGGAGAGGGAATCCCTCCACCTCTGGTTGAGGAATCTCCGTCTCTCGATACGGAATCTCCATCTCTCGATGCGGAAAATCCGTCTCTGAAGACGGACGCCTCCACCGCCGCAGGCCGAATTTCCTTCTCCTTCGACGGAATCTCCATCTCTAATGGCAGGCAGAGCGGCGATTTTGTGCAGCGCGCGGCCGATATTGGTGGCGTGACGAGAACCGACGCGCCTGAGAGCGCCACCGGCACTTGCCGGGAACGGCGCCGCCCGCAGCAGGAGCTGCAGGCCGAGCGGCTGCCGGAGTGGGTCCGTCCTTACCGGCGCGCGCATTACGCCCTCGACGCTTCGGTGCGGCTGCTCCAGGCGGGCATCACCAGCGCGGCCCGCTGCGGGGCGCGTCCTGACCCGCCGTCCCATCGTCAGCTCGCGGACGCTCGAGCATGCCGAAGCGCGTCTGCCCTCGCTTCGGAGCGTCTGGCCCGGGCGGCGCGGGAGCTCGTGGGACGTGCTGGCGCGCCTGAAAGCGATGAGCGCCGCCGAGATGCGTGACCTGCTGAGCTACGCGATGGCTTATGCGCCGCTGGCGGACGAGCTGGAGGCGCTGGCGCAGGCGGTGCGGCACAGTGTCATCACGGCGCGCAACAAGGTAGGCCAGGAGGCGCTGACGATCTACGCCCTGGCCCAGCGCATGGCCAGACTGGCGGAGAACGCCGGCCTGGCGGCGCACGTCGCCGACATGCGCCGGAAGCTCGGCCGCGTGCCGTCTGCGGAGGCGCGCGAACGGCGCGCGGCGAAGAAGGCGGCGGCGCAGGCGGCGGTGACGCAGGCAGCGTAGTGGGGTGAGGTAGGAAGTGAGCGGGCGCGTCCGGAGGGCGCGCCCGCTTTTTTTGGGGGGGCCTCATGTGTCATCCCGAACTGCCCGTATGGGGGGGCCGGGTGGGGGAGGGCGGTGAGGGATCCGTGTGGGGGAAAGTCGCCGCACTGCCGCACCGTGTTTCCCCCGCACGGTTCCCTCACCCGCCTCCCCCACCCGAGCCCCCATACGGCGGGTTCGGGATGACACATGGGGGCAACCCCACCCGAGCCCCCATACGGCGGGATTCGGGATGACACATGGGGGAAACCCCACCCGAGCCCCCATACGGCGGGTTCGGGATGACACCTTTCACCCGCGCAGGCGGGAAGTCACGTCCAGGGGGCCGCGTGCGCGTCACCCCATCGGGCGGGCGGCGTTTGCGGCGCACCCAAAAGGGGAACGATGGGACAAATGGGACCTATGGGTCAAATAGGACCTATGGGTAGGCCCCCCACCCTACCACCGAGCCCACCCACCCCCGAGGCCGCAGGGTCCGCAGGCCCATACGCCCATAGGTCCCATCGGTCCTATAGGTCCCATGTCCCATAGGTCCCATGTCCCATAGGTCCCACCCCCCCCACCCCATCCCGCCCCTATCGTCTTTGCCATCAGAATTTTCCGGGGGGCTCGGCCGTTGGCGATCTTTGACTAACACGAAAAGAAGGTAATGATTGTCATTCAGTAACCTCGGACTCGGTCCGAACCTCCTCCGGTCGATCGATGAGATCGGCTACACGCAGCCAACCCCCATTCAGACAGCCGCGATCCCCGAGATCCTCGGCGGGCATGACCTGATCGGCATCGCTCAGACCGGCACCGGCAAGACGGCGGCGTTCGCTCTGCCGCTGCTCGAGCTGCTTGCGCGCAGCGGCCAGTCTTCGGCCCGTTCGCCCCGCGCGCTGATCCTGGCGCCGACGCGCGAGCTGGCCCTGCAGATCGACGAAAACGTTCGCGCTCACGCGAAGCACCTCCGCCTCAACTGCGTCACCGTCTTCGGTGGCGTCGGGGAAATGCCGCAGATCCAGGCGTTGCGCCGCGGCGTCGACGTCCTCGTCGCCACGCCCGGGCGCCTCATCGACCTGATGGGCTCCGGCCACGTCAAACTGAACGACGTGCGCATCCTCGTCCTCGACGAAGCGGATCGCATGCTCGACATGGGCTTCCTGCCGCAGATCCGCCGCGTCGTGAACGCCACGCCGCGCGAGCGCCAGACGCTGCTCTTCTCCGCGACCTTGTCGACGGACATCGAGCGCGTCACGGCCGAGTTCCTGCGCCAGCCGAAGACGGTCGAGATCGGCCGCCGCACGAATCCCGCCGACTCGGTCGAGCAGACGCTCTACCCGGTGCCGCGCAGCCGCAAGGTCGCGCTGCTGCTTCGTCTCCTCGAAGACAGCAAGCTGGATTCGGTGCTCGTCTTCTCCCGCACCAAGCACGGCGCCGACAAGATCGCGCGCAAGCTGCAGGCGGCGAAGATCTCGTGCGCGACGATTCACTCGAACCGTTCGCAGAGCCAGCGCGTCGCCGCGCTCACCGCGTTCAAGAACGGCACGTGCCGCGTGCTCGTAGCGACCGACATCGCCGCGCGCGGCATCGACGTCGAGGCGATCTCGCACGTGGTGAACTTCGACTTCCCGATGCACCCGGAGGACTACGTCCACCGCATCGGACGCACGGGCCGCGCGGACGCCATCGGCGACGCGATCAGCTTCGTGACGCAGGATGACGAGCAGTACGTGCGCCTCCTGGAGAAGACGATCCGCAAGACGCTCAACCGCCGCAAACTCGAAGGCTTCGACTACACCGACGACACGCCGATGCTGTCGCAGCCGTACGTGCGCCCCTCGCAGCCGCAGATGCGTCATCATGCGCGTCCGCAACATGGGAACGCGACGCCAACCGAATCCTCTCGCCCGCAGCAGCGCCGCCGCGCCTGGTAACGGGCGCCGCCCTGTCGAGCTTTCTCGCGCCGAGGCGCGCCGCCTGCTGGTGGCGCACCTCGGGTTAGCGAAGGTGCTGGGGCGCGGCGCACGCGGCACCCGCGCCGTCCTCGACAAGCTCCGCTGCATCCAGCTCGATCCGCTCGACGTCCTCGGCACGAACGCGGACCTCGTGGTCATGGCGCGCGTCGACGGCGTCCATCGCGGCGACGTGTGGCGCCACCTCTTCCCCGAGCACGCCTTCGAGCACTTCGCGAAGGAGCGCTGCATCCTGCCGGCGCGCGCGTTCCCGTGGTACGCCACGCGCGGCCATCAGGCGCAGACGCCGTGGTGGAGCCACGGCGAGCGCGAACGGCGCGTGCCGCCGGCGCTCGTCGACGCGGTGCTGCGCGAGGTGCGCGAGCGCGGCCCGGTCACGGCGCGCGAGCTGACGGACCACGGCAGCGTCGAGCCGCTCGACTGGAGCGGCTGGATGGGCACGGCGAAAGCGACGTCGATGGCGCTGGAGATCCTCTGGACGCGGCTCGACATCGTCGTCTGCGGACGCACGGAGTCGGGCGCGAAGATCTACCGCGTGCCCGATTTTCCCGCGGCCGAGGTGGGCGACTTCGACCGCTGGGCCGTGCGGGAGCGCGCGCATGCGGCGGGGCTGCTGACGCGCACCAGCGGCGGCTCGCTGTGGTCGATGCTGCGCGACGTGCGGCAGTCGCCGCTCATCGAGGAGATGGTCGAGAGCGGAGAGCTGGTGGACGTCACCATCGAGGAGTCGCCGCGCCGCTATCTGGCGGTGCCGGAGTTTCTGAAGACGAAGCGCGTGCCCTACGACGACCGTGTGCGCGTCCTGGGGCCGCTGGACCCGCTGATGTGGGACCGCGACCTGCTGCGGCATGCGTTCGACTTCGACTACGTGTGGGAAGTGTACAAACCGGCGCCGCAGCGAAAGTGGGGTTGGTACGTGGTGCCGCTGCTGCAGCGCGACCAGTTCATCGGCCGGATGGACGCACGCGTGGAAGGCGACCGGCTGGTGGTGTCGAAGCTGTGGCTGGAAAGCGACGACGCCGACCGCGACGCGATTGCCGCGGCGCTGCAGCGCCACGCGGAGCTGTGCGGGGCCACGCGCGTGAAGATGCCGCGGAGGTGGTAGGGCGCGGGGGACGATGGGACGAATAGGACGAATAGGACAGATAGGACGAATGGGACTTATGCGCGACTGATTTGCGCGCGAAACATCGGTGCGTGTGTCGTCAACGTCCCAATCCCGCCTCCATTTGCGCACATTTGTGACGAGCGGCCGGGATCGTGGGATGACCCGGCTTGATCGCGCCTGCGCTTCCGTCGATGCTGTCGGGCGCATGCTCATTCGCACGCTGATCGTCGATGACGAGCCTCTCGCCCGCAAGCGCATCCGGGCTTTGCTGCGCGACCACCCCGACTTCGACGTCGTCGCCGAGGCGGAGAATGGCGACGAGGCGCTGGAGGCGGTCCGGGAGCACGATCCGGAGCTCGTCTTCCTCGACGTGCAGATGCCGGGGCTCGACGGCTTCGAGGTCGTGCGCTCGCTGGGTCCGGAGCACTGCCCCCTCATCGTCTTCGTCACGGCGTTCGAGCAGTACGCGCTGCAGGCGTTCCAGGTGAGCGCGGTGCAGTACCTCCTCAAGCCGATCGGGCGCGAGGAATTCGGCCGCGCGCTCGACCGCGTGCGCAAGCTGCGCGGCGAGCCGGAAGACGCGTCGACGTCGGTCACGAAGCTGCTCGATCAGCTGCGCGACCGGCGCACGTTCCTGCAGCGCGTGCTGGTCAAGGCGCGCGGCCGGGCCTTGCTGTTCCGCATCGAAGAGATCGACTGGTTCGAGTCGGCCGGGAATTACATTCGTCTGCACATCGGTACCGATGGGTATCTGCTGCGTGAAACGATGTCCGGCCTCGAAGAAAAGCTCGACCCGCAACGCTTCGTGCGCGTGCACCGCACGGCGATCGTGAACGTCGACCGCATCCGCGAGCTGCAGGCGGCGTCGCACGGCGATTACATGGTGGTCCTGAAGACGGGCGCGCAGATCACGCTCTCACGTGTTTACCGCGACCGCCTCGATACCCTCCTCGGCCGGCTCTGATGACCCCTCGCACGCGCGCGGTCCTCGTTTCGATCTTCGCCTGGCCGCTGATCGGCGCGCTGGTCTTCCTCTTCGAAGCAGTGCTCAGCGCGGTGGTCGGCCAGGGCTTCGGGATCGATCCGGAGGACCTGCGGTGGGGGTTCGTCGGCTGGCTGGAGTGGATGCTGCTCGCGCCGCTGGTGGTGCTCATCGCCATGCGCATCGCGTGGACGCGGCTGCCGCTGCATGCGGTGTGGGCGCTCGTCGTGTCGACGGCGCACTCGGTCATCTTCTTCGCCCTGCGCGGCGTGCCGGTGGAATCGATGTTCGAGACGTGGCTGCCGGTCGCGCCGCGCTTCCTGTCGCTCGACCTGCTGGTGTACGGCGCGACGGTGCTGGCCACGCATGTGGTCATCGATCTGGAGCAAGCGTGGGTGCGGCATCGCGATGAGGTGGAGCTGGAGCGCCGGCTCGCGCGCGCCGAGCACGATCTGCTGAAGGCGCAACTGCGTCCCGATCAGCTCGACGGCGCGCTGCGCGAGATCGAAGAGCTGATCGAGCAGGACACGCTGGCGGCCGAGAGGCGTATCAACACGTTCAGCGAGTTCCTGCGGGCGTCGCTGCGGGCCACGATGAACGTGGAGGCGGAGGCGGAGCCGGAGGAGAAGGAAGCGCGGCCTTCGCGGCTGTCGTTCCTCCGCTTCGCGCTGGTGATCATCGCGCTGCCGCTGACGATCCGCGCGCTGCACGTGCTGGCAACGGAGGGGAAGTCGCTCGACGCGCCGCTGCTGTCGACGAGCCCCACCATCGATTTTCTCGTGGTCGTGACGGTGGCGCTGGCGGTCTTCGCGTATCGCCGCTATGCGGTGCTGCGGGAGCGCACGCTACGCTCGGCGGAGCTGGACTCGCGGCTGCTGCGGACGCATTCGCAGACGCTGCGGCTGCAGCTCAACCCGCACTTTCTGTTCAACGCGCTGAACTCGATCGCGGCGCTGCTGGAAGATGACGCACCGGCGGCGTTGACGATGACGAACCGCCTGCGCGCGTTCCTGCATCGTGCGCTGGCGAGCGACCGCCAGGAAGTGACGCTGGCCGAGGAGCTGGATCTGCTGCAGGCGTACGTGGAGATCGAGAAGGTGCGCTTCGGCACGCGCCTGCAGCTCGACGTGAGCTGCGCGGCCTCAGCGAGCACCGCGATGGTGCCGACGCTCGTCCTGCAGCCGCTCGTGGAGAACGCGGTGCGGCACGGCCTGGCGCCGGTGGAAGGCGGCCGCGTCTCCATCACGGCCGACACCGAAAGCGGCGCGCTCCGCATCGAAGTGCGCAACAGCGCGGTGGCGACGCGGACGCCGGCGCGCGAAGGGATCGGCCTGACCAACACGAGGACGCGCTTGCGGCAGCTTTATGGCGAAGCCGCGGAGCTGCGTTTGGAAGCGGTAGTGGATGGATTCCGCGCGGTAGTCAGTGTGCCCGTGCATTGAGGGAGAACGATAGGACGAATGGGACAAATAGGACGAATAGGACAGATGGGACGTCTCATAGGTCCTATTCGTCCTATTCGTCCCATTTGTCCTATCGTCCCCTGTATTTTTCCGCCGCCCCGCCCGACCCACCACCATGCGATTCGTGATCACGGGCGTTCGGTCGAAGACGGAGTGGTCTGGCGACGATAGTGAGTATCAGCAGCTGCGCGATGAGCTGCTGGGCGACGATACGTTGCCGATACGGCCGGAACCGAAGACGGAGGAATCGTCGAAGGTCTCGCCGGACCTTTTGAAACTGATCGCCATCCTTGCGGTCACCTAGAGCTACAGCTTCTGCCCGAGCACCGTCTCCAGGCGCGGCCGGAACGAGGGGCCCAGCGGCACGGAGGCGCCTGTGCTGAGCACAATCGAGTACGAGCCGTCCGGGGCGGCGATCAGCTTTTTGACGCGGTCGAGGTTGATGATCGCGCTGCGGTGGACGCGGATGAAGACCGAGGGGTCGAGGGTCTCGTCGAGCTTTTGCATCGACTCGCGCAGGAGGTAGGACGACTCGCCGCTGTAGAGGCGCGAGTAGTTGCCTTCGGCGCCGATCCAGTCGACGGTGTTGGCCTTGAGGAACACGATCTCGCCGCGCGCGCGCACCGCGAAGCGGTCGCGCCGCTGGAGCGGACGGCCGTTGATCAGAGCCGCGGTGACCACGGCGCCGCTCGCGCCATTGCCGCCGTTCGACATCAGTGCGCGTGCACGATCGAGCGCGCGCGAAAGACGCACCTGATCGAACGGCTTGACGAGGTAGTCGGCCGCGCTGACGTCGAAGGCCTCCAGCGCGAACTCGGCGTGTGCGGTGGTGAAGATGACGACGGGGCGGCGCTCCTCGCCGAGGACGTGCAGCAGATCGAAGCCGCTGCCTTGCGGCATCTGGATGTCCAGGAAGAGGAGGTCGACGGTCTCGCGGTCGAAGAGCTGCGCCGCTTCCTGCGCGCTGGCGGACTCGCCGACGAGCTCCACGTCCTCGTGCGATTCGAGCAGCATCCGCAGCCGCGAGCGGGCCAGGGGCTCGTCTTCGACGATGAGTGCGCGAATCATCATGCAGCCACCCCTTCTGTTCCGTGTAACGGCAACGTAATACGGGTAACGCAGCCGTTGGTGTCTTGTTCATGGAGAAGTGCGCACTCGTCACCGAATCGTTGCCGGATGCGGAAACGCAGCTCGTCGAAGGTCTCGCGGCAGGTGGTGGAGCTGCATCCGGCAGCGTGCAGCAGCAGATCGAGCTGCTCTTCATCGGCGTGTCCGGCGATCTCGATGTGGCGTGCACCGGAGCTCGTCGCCGCGCTTTCGACGAGGCTCTGCAACACCATGGCGGGAACGGAGACCTCGAGCAGGCCGAGGTCGACGTCGAAGCGGCTGGTGAGCTGAGGGCGCGAGCCGCGGCGCACGAGCTCGAGGTAGCGGTCGACGAACTCGAGCTCCTCGCCCAGCGTCACCTCGCCGCGGCGGTCGTAATCGAGACCGCGGCGGAGCACGTCGCCGAGGGCGACGAGCATGTCGTCGGCGATGGAGGGCTCGTGGCGGATGCGTTTGCCGATCTCCTTCAGCGTGGCGAACATGAACTGCGGCTGCAGGCGCGAGCGAATCTGCTCGATCTCGGCGTTCGCCACCGCGGCCTGCAGGTCGAAGGCATGCTGCTGCCGCGACTCGGCCTCGGCCGCCAGCATCATCAGATTGACGATGCCGATGATGATCCAGATGATGAGCAGCCAGGGGTAGAAGCGTTTCGCGACGGAGACTTCGAAGATGAATTCGGCGCGGATGCCGGTTCTTTCCGCGAGCTCGTGCACGATCCCCCCGCCCACGGCGCGCACCCACGAAAGCATCGGTGTGAAGACGAGCAGCAGCGCCAGATTGCGCACGAGGTGCGGGCGGCGCAGCGGCAGCCGCTCGGCGACAAAGAAGACGATGGGAGTGAAGGCCGCCCAGACGAGAGAGGTCGTCAGGTGGAAGCGGATCGTTTCGCCCCACGGCGCTTCCCCGCCCATTGCGAGCACGCGCCGGTGAAAGTCGCTCGCGTTGAAGATCGACACCACCAGCCAGATGACGGTGATCCACCCCGCAATCCCGGCGAGCTCCAGGATGGGACGGCGGTTCCGCAGAAAGGCTTGCAAGGTCGTCATGATGTTCCGGCGATGCTCGTCAACGCAGCATGGGGCGAGCCCGGCTCGCGCATCGGGATGAGGACTTCGGCAACGAATTCGTCACTTTCGTGCCGATACGTGAGGGAATGGTCGTCTCCGTAGACGAACTGGAGCCGCGCCTTGGCGTTGGGGACACCGATGCTGCCGCGCGCGTAGACGGCGTCAGGCGCGCAGCCGGGGCCATTGTCACGGACCTGTAGACGCAGCCAGCTCCCCTTGCGGTCGGCGCGGACGACGACGCGGCCTCCCTGAGCACGCTGGGAGATGCCGTGGACGATCGCGTTCTCGACGAGCGGCTGCAACAACAGCGGCGGAACGGCATAGCCGAGCAGCGCCGGCTCGGCCTCGACCTCCGTCACGAGACGATGGCCGAAACGCGTGCATTGAATCTCGAGATACTGCTCGACGAACGCGATCTCGTCGGCGAGCGAGACCTCGAGCACGTCCTGCGACGCGATGGAGCGCTGCAAGAGGTCGACGAGGCTGTCGAGCGTCTTCTCCGCCGCCGCGGCCTCGGTATGCACGAGCGCGGCGACCGCATTGAGCGCGTTGAAAAGAAAATGCGGATGGAGGTCGGCGCGCAACCGGCGCAGCCTCGCATTCGCCAGCGCGGCCGAGAAGCGCGCCTCCGCGATCTTCCGCTCGGCCGCTTCCTTCTGCAGCCGGATGAGGTTCGTGATGCCGGCGATGAGCATCACGAGCAGAAAATGTGTATGCAGCAGCCAGCGGACGGAAGCGAAGAATTCGTCCGGCGTGAGCCGGGGCCCGAGGTAGCCGGCGAGGTGCGAATCGATCGTGGCCTTGCCGGTGGCGATGACGAGGGCGAAGAGCACCAGCAGCACGAGGTTGCGCATGCGGTGCGGGGCGCGAATCGGAAGGCGCTCCGCCACGAACATGACGATCGGCGTCAGGACCGCCCAGATCAGCACCGCCGCCGCGAGCGCGCCGAAATGCTGGAGACGTGACTCGACACTCCCGCGGACGATGGCGGCCTCGTGATGGTTCTTTCCGAACAGCCATCCGAAGAAGAGCCACGCCGCGACGATCAGGAACGCCTGGAGGGCAAGTTGCCGAAAGTGGCGGAATGTCACGGGAACATAGTACGTACCGATGGAGGAACGGTTGTGTGGAAACGGCGATTTCCCGATTCTTCGACCTTTCGGCCGAAAATGCGCCGGATCGTGTCCTTTACGGGACGTAACGGCGCGTGGGGATCCCCTCCCCCTTCGAGATGGAGAGCTCGGCGAGGAGTTGCGTCAGGCGGCGCCCCTCGTCGGTGGTGGTCTCCCACGTCCGGCAGAGGAGGTCGACGTGCACGGGATCGACGTCGGCCGAGATGGTGAAGCCGTTGGGGGGCTGCTTGGACCGGGCGGTCTCGCGCTTGCGCCACTGGCCGTCGATGAACTCGCAGCAGCGGTAGAGCTCGCCCTTGCCCGGCTGGTACATGTACGCGGCGAGCGGCGGGATGCCGCGCGCGTTGGCCTTCTGCTCTTCGATGGCGCGGATGACGCGCTCGGCGACGAACTCGCGGAGGAGCAACTGGGCTTCGCGCGACGCCTCGAGAATGTGCACGCCCGACTGGTAGATGCTCCGCTCCTCGGCTGACCGCGCCAGGCGCCACAGCGACGTGCGCGCCGCCTTCACGAGAAACGACGTGACCTGCCCGTTCCGCTCGAACGTCAGCTCGTAGGGCGTGATCGTGGAGACGCGGGCCTCGTGCAGCAGACGAAAGCCCGCCAGCGAGATCTCGATGATGCGCACGCGAAAATCGCCCAGCCGGGCGGGAACAGGCTGGTCGAGCTGGATGCGCCCATACCGGCGGCGCTCATTGGACGACACGAGGCGGAGTATACCGATGACGGAGAACGATGGGACGAATGGGACCTATAGGACGAATAGGACAGATGGGACCCCGCCCACCCGAGTCCTATCTGTCCTATTCGTCCTATCTTTCCTATTTGTCGTATCGGTCCTATCGTGAAGCTGATGCCTTGGCCGCCACCCCCGCCGGGGTTGGTGCGGTCTGCGCCTGCGGTGCGCGCGCCGGGGTGGGCGTCACCACGCCGCGGATGGCCAACTGGCCCTGGCGCGAGTAGTCGATCGACTGGGTCATCAGGCGTGCCGCCTCCTGCGAGGCGTGAAAGCCGTTCGAGTTCTCGGCTTCGATGAAGTCGACCAGGAACTGCGCTTTCTTCTGGAACGCGCGCGCCGCGGCGAGCTGCTCCGGCGTGGCGGTTGCGCCCAGCGCCTTGATGTCGGCGATCAGCGCGAGCAGCGCGTCGATCGAGCGGTTGCGCATTTCCATGTGGCGCGTCTGGATGGTCTCGACGCGGCCGCGCATCTCCTCCTCCGGCCAGCGGTGGCAGCCCTGGCAGGCGCGATTGATGTTGAGCAGCGGGCTGCGGACGTGATGGTCGCTGATCTTCAGGCCACCTTCGCGCGTGTACGGCATGTGGCAATCGGCGCACGCGACGCCGCTGCGCGCGTGGATGCCCTGGTTGTACATCTCGAACTCGGGATGCTGCGCCTTCAGCACTTTCGCGCCGCTCTCGGCGTGCGTCCAGTCGGCGTGGTCGGTCTGCGTCTCGTAGTACTCGAGGATCTGGTCGCCCTGCAGTCCGTTGTGCCACGGATACGTCAGCCGCTTCTCCGCTCCCTTGAAGTAGTACTCGACGTGGCACTGGCCGCACACGTAGGTGCGCATCTCCTGCCGCGTGGCCTGCACGTTCGGGTCGTAGGCGGGGTCCTTCTTCAGCGCGCGCATCGCTTCGATGAACGCGGGACGCGTCACGCGCAGCGCCATCGTCTCGGGGTCGTGGCAGTCGATGCAGGCGATGGGATGCGTGACGAGTTTCCGCGCCTCGAAGTACGGCAGCTTGTTGATGGCCTCGAAGCCCTTGAACATGTCACCGCCGCCGGCCTTGCGGTAGGCCGTGACCATCGAGGCGTGGCAGTTGAGGCACGTCCCAGGCTGCTTCACGACCTGCTGGCGCTCGGTGAAGACCTGGTCTTCGAGCATGTACGCGTGACCGCGCTCTTCGCGGAAGTCCTTGGAGAACGCGTAGCCGGCCCACAGGATCTTCAGGCGCGGGTCTTCTTCCAGCCGCGACTGAGCCACGACCGAACGGGGATCGGCCTGCGTCGGCGTGCGCGGGACGGCTTCGCTGCCACCGTAACGCGTGCGCGTCTGGTCGACCGTGCGGCGGTAGCCGTCGTACTGCATGGGGAAGTTCTTCCCCCACAGCGCGGGGTCGGTCGTGTTCTCGTCGAGCGTGACGACGCGGTAGAACGGATTCCGCGCCTCCGTCTTGCGCTGGAAGATGTTCATCAGCAGTGCCGTCACGCCGAGGGTGAGCAGCGCCGCCAGGACGGCGACGCCGATGAGCGTGAGGGTCAGGCGGCGTTTCTTCGGATTCGGTTCGGTCATTTCATGTGCCCCACATCCCAGTGACAGCGGATGCACGAGGTCTTGCCGATCGCGCTGACCATCTCTTCATGGCAGTGCAGGCAGGCCTCGTCGGTGATCCGCTGATTGCGCGGCTTGATCTCGAGGTGGTCCGGGTACTTGCCGGTCGTGAAGTAGAAGGAGTGCCAGAAGCCGTTCGTCGCCTTCGTCGTGTACTTGCCGACGAAGTCGTGTGGCGCGTGGCAGTCGTTGCAGACGGCCACGGAGCGGTGCGGCCCCTTCATCCAGGCGGCGTAGTAGTCCTGCATGACGTGGCAGTTCGCGCACGCCTGGGGGTCATTGGTGAGATACGAGTAGCCCTTCGCGTAGACGAAGGTGTAGCTGCCGATTCCGATCGCGACGCCGAGGATGAGCCCCGCAACGATGACGACATGGCGCAGCCGCACGGCCCGTGAATAATGCAGGAGGCGGGCCTGTCACCAGGGTTTCGCTCACACGCAGGTGTGCGGTCCATCACCGCGCCCGAGCGTCGACGCCTACAGGCCCAGTTCCGCCTCGGTGGTCACGCACATGCTGAGGTCGCGCAACAGGCCGTCGTTGAGGTCGTAGACCCAGCCGTGGACGGCCAGCGACTGACCGCGTGCCCAGGCGTCGCGGACGACGGTCGTCTGGCTCACGTTGACGACCTGCTCGATGACGTTCAGCTCGCACAGCCGCCTGTGGCGTTGCTCCTCGGTCTCCAGCGCGTCGAGCTCCGCCTGATGCTTGCGCCGCACGTCCTGCACGTGCCGCAGCCAGTTGTCGACGAGGCCGAACTTTTCGTCGCGCAGCGCCGCCAGCACGCCGCCGCAGCCGTAATGGCCGCAGACGATGATGTGGCCGACGCGCAGCACATCGACCGCGAACTGAATCGCGGAGAGGCAATTGAGATCGGCGTGAACGACGACGTTGGCCACGTTGCGGTGGACGAACATCTCGCCCGGCAGCAGGCCGACGATCTGGTTCGCGGGCACGCGGCTGTCGGAGCAGCCGATCCAGAGGTACTGCGGCGCCTGTTGACGGGAGAGGCGCGTGAAGAACTCCGCGTCCTGCCGCGTCATCTCCGCGGCCCACGAACGATTGTTGTCGAACAGATTGCTCAGAGTCCGCATCACCACGCCGTTTCCGACTGCGTGAAGTGCAACTGGAGGTTTTTGCCGGGGTAATTGACGAATATGTGCGAAGCCACGAGTCCTCCCTGGCGAGGCATTCTATCGGAGCGCGATAGGTCATAATCGGCGCCACGGGGTCTGAATGTCCTTCACCAAACGATACCTGCTGTGGCTTCTCGTTCCGCCGGCTGTCGTCACGGTGCCGCCGGGGCTCCTTTTCCTGACGCAGGTCGTCCAGCTCACCGGGACGGGCGTGCTCCTGCTCCTGCTCGGACTGGCCGTGATGTACGCGATCGGCGGCGCCATCTTCACCCGCGGCGTGAAGCCGTACGCGGAGGCGGTGGAGCACGCGCTCGAAACGAAGAGCGACCTGTCGGAGCCGATGTCCGCCTGCCTCGACCGGACGAAGATGCTCTCCATCCTGCTCTGGAGCAGCGGCGGCCTGATTTACGCCGTCGCCGGTACGCTCGCCTTCATGCCGACGATGCTCGGCTTCAGCTACTTCCTCGTCGCGGCGCTCATCGGCTCCTTCCCCTCGATCGTGTGGGGCTATGCGATGGGGAAACATCAACTCCGGCGCGCGGCCGAGGAATCGGGCGCCGAGTCGCTGCACTATCAGGGACGCCAGCTCTCCCTCGGGCGCAAGATCGCCATCGTTTTCATCGGCTCGTTCATCGTCAGCTCCGCGGCGCTCGTGCAGCTCATCTCCTCGAAGGTGTCGACGACGCTGGAGACGCTCGCCATCAGCACCGCCAGCGAGCGGTGGGAGCGCCTCTACGAAAGCGCGAGCCTCATCTCCGACTTCGATGCGGCGTCGCTCGAGACGCTGCGCAGCTACGTGCCGGCGACGTACACCCTCCACCTCATCGACAAGACGGGCAAGGTCACGCCGACCAAACAGGGCGACCTGCTGGAGCCGAAGGAGGTCGCCGCGATCCGCCGCATCCGCAACGGCAACAGCAGCGCCTACATCGGTCCGCACGTCAGCCGCTTCCAGGAGCTGCGCAACGGCTCGATCCTCGTCCTCTCGATCCCGTGGGCGCCGTACCAGCACATCCCCTTCCAGATCACGTTCTATACGCTGCTCATCGCCCTGTTCACCACGATCGCGTTTTCGGTCGCGACGTTCTTTCTGTCGCGTGACGTGACGTATCCGATCCGCGAGCTGAGCGTCGTCGCGCGCGAAATGGCGCAGGGGAAGTTCGACGTGTCGCCGCGCGTCTTCGCGGACGACGAAGTGGGGCAGCTCGCCGACAGCTTCGGCGAGACCCGCGGCAACCTCCGCCGCCTCCTCGGGCGCGTCGGCGGCAGCGGCACCACGATCACGGACGGCGTGCGCGTCATCACGGGCGGCACGGAGTCGCTGCTGGTGCGCTCGCGCAATCAGGCGGAGCTGACGGAGAACTCGTCGCTCGCGCTCGAGAACGTCCGCGGCGGCATCAGCCGCGTCCTCGGCGCCGCCGACACGGTGAGCGAGCTGACGCAGGACGCGTCGAGCCGCGCCCTGGAGCTGCAAGCCTCGGCCGAGGAAGTCGCGCGCAGCATGGACTACCTGTTCCAGTCGGTGGAGAAGACGTCGTCCTCCACGACCGAGATGAACGCGTCGATGGTCGAAGTGTCGAAGCGCACCGAGGTGCTGAGCGGCATCGGCGACGAAGTGCTCTCCTTCGTCTCCGAGATGGACTCGACGATCGCCGAGCTGCGCGCCGGCTCGCAATCGACGGCCGAGCTGGCGGAGCAAGTGCGTGAGGACGCGCGCGCCGGCGGCGAAGCGGTACTCCGCACGGTCGACGGCATCACCGCGGCGCACGAGATGACGATGAGCGCGGCCACGACGATGGACGCGCTGCAGGGCAGCATCGGGCAGATCTCACAGATCCTCATCGTCATCGAGGAAGTGGCGAACCGCACGAACCTGCTCTCGCTCAACGCCGCGATCATCGCCGCGCAGGCGGGGGAGCACGGCGCCGGCTTCACCGTCGTGGCCGACGAGATCCGCGAGCTGGCGGAGCGCACCCGCGGCTCGACGAAGGAGATCGCCACGATCATCAAGGCGGTGCAGGGCGGCGCGAAGGAAGCGGTGTCGAAGATGCACGCCGGCGTCGCGCACGTCAGCAGCAACGTGGAGCTGGCGCAGGAAGCGTCGGAGTCGCTGGAGAAGATCGTCGGCAGCGCGTCGCAGTCGTTCGAGATGGCCACGCGCATCTCCCGCTCGCTCGAAGAACAGGCCACCGCGTCGCGCCGGCTGCACGAGGTGACCTCGCGCATGTCCGATCACATCGCCGAGCTGAACCGCGGCTCGCGCGAGCAGGCGCGCGGCACGCAGCTCCTCGCGCAGGAAGCCGAGCGCGTCCGCGACATCGCGGCGCAGGTGAAGAACGCCACCGAAGAGCAGTCCACCGCCGGCCGCGGCATCACCACGGCGTTGGAGAAGATCGCCGAGGATTCACGCGCGATGCGCGACCTGCTGGAGAGCCAGTTGCGCGAGACCGACCGCATCGCCGACGCCTCACGCACGATGCTGGAGATCGCGCAGCAGAACGAAGGCATCGCCCAGGACTTCAGCAGCACGGTCCAGAACCTGGTCCGCAGCGGCAGTGAATTCGAAAGCGAAGTGGCCAGGTTCAGGGTGTAGGCGGCGGGGAACGATGGGACGAATGGGACCTATAGGGCGAATAGGACCCCATGGGCCGCCCAACCCTTTTGGTGGCCGACGGTTTCGTGGAACTTTTTACGGGACCACGTAGGTCGCGGGGTCGTGACTCCACTCCACGAACGATCCGTCGTACATCGACACGTCGTAGCCCAGGTAGCGCATGACAAAGTACGACAGGGACGCCTGCATGCCGCTGCGGCAGTAGGTCACGTTAGGCTCGTTGCGCGTGATCTTCCTGGACTCGTGGATTGCGTAGAGCTCCGCCGGCGGCTTCAGCGTGCCGTCCTCCGCCAGTAGCTCCTGCCAGTAGATGTTCACGGCGCCGGGGATGTGGCCGCCGCGCGGCACGCCATCGCCGGGTTGTTCGCCGCTGTACTGCGCCGGCGGGCGCGCGTCGATGAGCCCGAGGGTGTCGACCGGGACGAGCTTGCGCAACTGGGAGAGGTAGACGAGCCGTTCCGGCTGCACCTTGGGCGTGAACTTCGCCTTCCGCGGCGTGGGAGTACCGGTGGCGATCGCGCGCCCTTCCGCCTTCCATTTGGCGAAGCCGCCGTCGAGCAGCGAGGCGCGGTCGCCGTGCCCGAGGTAGTCGAGGGTGAAGAAGAGGCGGGCGGCGAGGAGGATGTCGTCGCCGTAGATGACGATGCGCTGCTTGTCGCCGATGCCGGCCGCTTCGAGCGCTTTCTGCAGCTCACTGGCGTTCCGCAGCTCGTTCGGCAGGTCGGCGCGGTCGCTGGCGATCGCATCGAGCGTCAGCAAAACCGCATTCGGGATGTGACCGGCGGTGTATTGCGCCGCGTCACGCCCCATATGAACCACCGTCACCTTGCGCTCGCGGGCCTTCTTCTCGAGCCACTCGGTCGAGACGAGCATCTTCTCGTTGACCCCCGCGAACGCAGGGAATGCAGCGAAAAGAAGGACCGCCAGTAAACGTTTCATCATCTCCCTCGTATCAACCGCGCATTATGAAGAAGTTGTTCGCCGGCGCCATCTTTCTCTTCGCCCTGCCGCTCGCCGCGGATGTCACGGTCCGCGCGCTCCCCGCAACGCCCCTCATCGAGCGGACGCAGAACGCCCAGGCGCTCAGCTTCGACCTGCTCGTCGAGAACACCACCGGCGACACGCTCGAGCTCTCCCGCCTCGAAGCCACCGTCCTGGGGAAGGACGACACGCTCATCGTCCAGCGCCGCCTGCAGCGCAACGGCGGCAGCATCTCCACGCTGCCGAACCGCGAGGTGAAGCCGGGCGCCAGGTACGTCGTCTTCAACCCTTTCCATGAGTTCGAGCCCGACGTCGAGCTGCGCCGCATCCGCTACGACCTCTGGTTCGACGTGGGCGACGTCGAGGAGAAGCATCACGCCACGATCGTCGTCGAGCCGAAGCCGTACAGCGGCCGCACGGACCTGATTCTCCCCCTCCGCGGACGGGTCATGGTCCACGACGGCCACGACCTGCTCTCCCATCATCGCCGCCTCGACATCACGGGCGATATGACGACGGCGCTGGGGATCACCGAGAACATGACGCGCTACTCCTACGACTTCGTGCTGATCGATCCCCGCGGGAGCATGCATCGCGACGACGGCGAGGAGAACAGCGAGTGGTACGGCTTCGGCGCGCCGGTCGTCGCTCCCGGCAGCGGCGTGGTCGTGGGAGCGGCCGGCGACCGGCCGGACGGCACGCAGTCGCAGCGCGCGCCGATGGACTTCGCCGCGGTGATGAAGGACCTGCACGTGATCTTCGGCAACTACGTCGTCATCGACCACGAGAACGGCGAGTTCAGCGTGCTCGCGCACCTGAAGCAGGGAAGCGTCACCGTGAAAGCGGGTGACCGCGTGAAGCAGGGCGCCGTCATCGGCGCTCTGGGCTCGTCGGGCGATTCGATGTTCCCGCACCTGCACTACCAGGTGCAGCGCGACGCCCGCACGGGCGAAGGGCTGCCGTCCTACTTTCGGGACTTTCGCCGCCTGACCGGCAGCGCCTACGTGAAGGTGCCGCGGGGGCAGGTGGATACGGGCGATGTGGTGGAGTCGCTGCGGTAGGGGGCGGGGGACCGGGCGGGGGTTGGTTTTTGGTTTTCGGTTTTCGGTTTTCGGTGCTGCGCTAAACGATGAATCGCCGCATAGCGCAGCACCGAAAACCGAAAACCAAAAACCGAAAACCGCCCCCTACTTCCCCAGCCGCGTTTCAAAAACCACGAAGGGCGCCCAGTTCGCTGGATGGCCTCCACTGCGCAGGGACGCCAACTGCGCTTCGCGCAGAGCCGCTGACGGCGATACGCCATCGCGCTTCAGCGCCTCGTGGAACCTGGTGACCACGAAGGCCGAGGGTTCGTCGTCGATGTCCCATAGCGTGCCCACGACGGTGGAGGCTCCGGCGGCGAGGAAGGCGCTGGCGATGCTGCGGGTGCCGTCGAGGCCGGCCGTGTGGCCGCGCAGCGTGCTGCACGCCGCGACGACGACCAGCGGGCGTCGCGGCAGCGTCAGGCGTGCGATCTCCTGCGCGTACATGCGCCCTCCTTCGCCGGCGAAGAAGAGCGACGGCGCGGCATCCTCCCCTGCCAGCCCATGGCCGGCGAAGTGGATGACGTCGGCACGCGCGGCCTGCGCCACGAAGTTCGCCTTGGTGGCATTCGTCCCCGAGAGCACGTGCGCGGGGCGATACAGCGCGGCGATCGCCTCCGCTTCGCGATCGGCGTGCGGCAGCGACGCCATCGCCTGCGAACGGGGATTGCCGACGACGAGCAGCCCCGCGTACGACGGCGCCGGCGCTCGCGACGCGGCGACGAGGACCGAGGCGCTCGGCGCCACGGTGACGGCGAGGTCTTCGATCAGCCACCGGTCGCGCCACAACCCGGCTAACGGCACCCGCTGCAGGACGTAATCCGGCACCACGACGAGCTCGCGCGCACCGGCCATCATCGGCGCAACAGGGCCGAGCAGGAGGTCGTACAGCGCGGCCGCTTCGCGGCGCACCTGCACGAGCGGCTTCCGCTCAGCAATCAAACGGCTGAAGGCGTCGACGCGCCGTTCCAGCTCCGCGGTCTTCACCGGCGTGGTGAACGTGCGGAAGCTGTCGTTCCGCATCGCGAAGACCACGAGCTGATCGCGCAGCACCGCGAACTCGACGAAGAGCACGTCCGGCGGCAGCAGCGACTGCACGATGCGATGGTCGACGGCGGCCGCGTTCCCGTCGTCGCCCAGCAGGTCGAGCAGCGAGCGAGCGCGCGTACGCTCGGCGTAGCTGAACGCGAGCTCGTGGCTGCCGTCCGCCATCAGCATCGCCAGCGCGTCGTCGACGAGGTCCTCGGCCGCATCGAGCGTCTGCGCGCGGTAAGTGGCCGACGCCGCCTGCTCGCGCTGCGTTTCGACGACGTCGATTCCCGCGGCGAAGTCGCGCCAGCCGCGCTCGCGGTCACCCATTGCCGCGTACACGCGGCCACGCTGCAGATGCACGCCGGGCAACAGGCCGTACTGCTGGGCGTCCATGTAGTAGTCGACCGCTCGTGTCAGCAACTCGACCGCGCGTTCCGGATTGCGCGAACTCACCGTCATGGCTTCGGTCACGTCGAGCCAGGCGTCGAGCTGGGCGCGTTCCTTCGCATCGACTTGCGCGGCGACGGCGCGTGCGTCGCGCAACGTCTTTGCAGCGGCGTCGGACTCGCCGAATCGCGCTTGAACGATCGCACGTGTGGCCTTGCTGTTGACGACTGTGGCCTTCCGGTTCGAAGTCATCCCGGCACTCACGCCAACGAGCGAACGGGCCAGCGTCCACTGCTCGTTGCGGATCGCGTTGCGCTCCGCGGCCGTCATCGTCAGGAGCATCCGATTGGCATCACCGCCGGTACGGAGCAGACGCAAGGCACGCATCCGATGCGTCCACGCGTCATCGCGCATGCCGAGGTGGTCGAACATTTCGGCGAGCAGCCCTTCGGCGGCGCCGGCGTTTGCATCCTCGCCGAGTACTTTGAAGATCGCCAGGGCCTCATAGGCGAAGACAGAGGAGTCCTCCCAGCCACCGCGCATCAGCTCGACGAGCGTCAACGCCCACAGCACTTCGCCTGTGAGCGCGCGATAGGAAGCGCCCCGCGCCTGCGGCAGCACGCGCCCGAGAAGGGCGAGCCCCTCATCGGTGCGGCCACGATCGATGAGCGTGTTCGCGGTGTAGGAGTCGGCGGAGAGCGCCATGGGGCTGCCGCCTTGCGCAAAGAGCGCCGAAGCGGCCCGCAGCAAGGACTCGGCGGCCGCGGGCCCATCATGCGCGTACTTGCGGCGCCCTTCGTCATAGACGACATGCGCTTCGGCGAGCAGCAAGCGTCTCCGCGCATTGGCGATGTCGATCGCGGCCACGGCGTCGTGGAGCAGCGATTCGCCGCGATGGGCACGCAGCGATTCGCCGATGGCGCGTGCGACCCGCAGTTGCACTTCCGCGGCCGCGGCATCGCCGGCGCGCAGCGCCTTTCCCCATTCCGCCAGGTACTTTACTTCGGAGTGGCGGCGCGCGCTGTAGGGATCCTGCGCGACGAGCTGGCGGATGCGCGCGGCACCGGCGCGCGGAAGCTCAGGGTCCACACTCGTCCAGGACGTGACGGATTCGCCTCGCATGCCGAGCGCTTCGAGAATGAGGCCGCGGTTGTATTGCGCATCGGCATTGTTCGGGTCGAGGCGCAGCGCCTGATCGGCGGCGACGAGTGCATCGAGCAGCGAGAGTGGCTTGGCAACTTCGTAGCGCGCGGCGGCGAGATCGTTCCAGAGGAGAGCGTCGTCCGGATGGCGCGCAGTAGCCTCCTCGAGACGCTTGACGGCGCTGACGGTGTCGCCGCCGATCACCGATGCCGCCGCCGCGGCACGCACGGCTTCCGGCGTCGTCGAGTCACGCGTCTTCTCCAGCACGGCCGCGGCCGGCGCATCGTCGATGGTGGAATCCGCCGACGGCGCGACACTGGCGCGCGTCAGGCCGAGGGCGCTGAAGCGGGCGCGCGGGAGCCGTGAAGGGGGCGTGTGCTCGAGGAGGTCCGTCACGGCGCTGCGTACACGGACCCCCTCCACCACGTCCGCGGCGCCACCCAGCCACGCCGCGAGCACCAACACAGCAAGTACCGCGAGACCTACGGCGATCCATCGCGACACGACGCGCAAGGTGTGCCCCCTTGCGCGTCATGTTACGCCCGAATTATGGATAGTTGCTGTTCGAGCAACCACCGGTCATGCCGTGAAACACCTCGATCTGCGGCGGGTTCACCGGCGGCTGGGCCGCCAGGGTGTAGTAGACGCCGAAGTGGCTGCCCGGATCGTTCTCGTCGATGGCGAGGATCGAGTTCTCCGTCTCGTTGCCGATGGTGATCAGGCGCGCTCCCGGCTTGAGGGCGATCTCGCGCGGCGCGCCGCCGGCGAGCGGCGTGATGCGGATGCGCGGCTGCTCCGGGACTTCGACGAGCAGTTCGACCCACGAGGCCAGCTTCGCCGTCGGCCATTCGGTCTCGCCGCGGAAGCCGGTCTCGAACGGTTCCGGCAGGCCGGCCAGCAGCGTCCCGCCCGGATGATCGAAGACGCCCGCCACGAAGCTCGGATCCATCGCCGACGGATCGCCGAGAAGTTGCGGAGCGAGCGGGCCGAAGGCCGGCGCCACCTGCTTCAGCTTCGGGATGCGCTCGTCGTAGCTCGGCAGCTTCGTCAGCGGCGCCGCGGTGACGCCGACGAGCTCCACCTTGTCCCCGTCGAGCGTGAACCGGACGTATTCACCGGCGTCGCCGGGACGGTGATAGACCGGCGAGGGCGTGACGCCCTGACTGGCGGCGAGGTCGACGTCGTCCGCGACACACTCGATGTACGCGATGTGATCGCTCGACGCGGCCGTGTTCTCCACCACCGCGGCGGCGGCCACGCCGTGGTGCGCGCCGTGATCGACCGCGTGATGCAGGTGCTCAACCGGCGCCGCGGCCTCGGTCTGATGCTCGCCGTGGATGTGGCCGTTGGCCCCGCGCGCCTGACGCAGCACCGTGCGCTTGACGAAGCTCTCCCCGTTCTGTGGATCGATATGACAGCAGATTCCCCGGAACCGTACGGACAAATTGGGCATTGCTCCTCCTCCTTCGTTCATTGGTGCGACGCGCCGCCGAATTTCTCGCGCGTGTCCCACTCATTCCTCGAGAGGACCGCTGATGATGTACGACTGGACGGTGATGATCTTCGTCTCATCGGACAACTTCCTCGGCGAGCAGGGGCTCGAGCGGGAGTTGTTGCGCAAGGTGGAGGAAGCGGGCATCGACGACCGCGTCGCGGTGGTCGTGCAGCACGATCCGTTCGAGCGGGGGCGGCCGACGACGCGCACCTATCACGTCAGGAACGGCTGGTGCGACATCCTGGGCGAGCGCAATTCGGGCGATCCGCAGACGCTGCTCGACTTCGTCCACGCGGCGAAGAGGAACTGCCCCAGCGACAAACGCGCGCTGCTTTTCTGGGACCATTCGAATGGCTGGGTGGACGAGAACGCGCTGAAGGAATGGAAGAAGAACCGCGCTCTTCCGCGGGTCCTGCGCGGTGCCGGCTTCGATCAGGCCAACGGCGACGATCTGAGCGTCGCCGAGCTACGCTACCTCGCCCGGCGGATCGGGCCACTGGACGTGCTCGCGTTCGACGCGTGCTACATGGGCCTTCTCGAGATCGCCTATCAGTTCCGCGGTGCGGCACGGATGATGGTGGCCTCGGAGGAACGGCTGCCCGGCGCACCGGGATGGCCGTATCACGCGATCCTGCGCGCGTTGCAGAGCAATCCGGCGCTCGACGGACGGCAGTTCGCCGAGGCGATCGTGCAGCAGTTCGGTACCGTCTATGACGCGCAGCACCACCCTGTCACGCTTGCGGCGATCGACATGGAGATGATCGCGCCGCTCCTGGCGCCGCTGTCCAGGCTGTCATTCGCATTGATGGACCACATCAAGCATCACGGCGTCACGCCGGTGAAGAACGCCCAGGCGCAGGCGAAGAAGTTCATGGGCAACGCCGGCTACATCGATCTCGTCAGCTTCTGCCAGAGAGCGCGCGATGCCGCACCGGAGATCGCCCCGCTCGCCGACCGGGTCATCAGCGCGGTGCAACGGAGCGTCCTGGCGCGTTTCGTCACGCAGCACCACTCGATGGCCGAGGCGCATGGCCTCGGCATCACCTTCCCCGCGGAGCCACTTCCCCTCAGCTATGGGGAGCTCGACTTCGCGATGGATTGCAGCTGGGTGAGCCTGCTGCAAGCGGCGGTCGGAGTGGCAGAATACGAGGATGCTCGAAGTACGCCGCGCTGACTCGAACGATGCCGACGCCGTCGCGCGCCTGATGACGCAGCTCGGCTATCCGCAGGACGCCGCGACGGCGCTACGCCGTCTGAGCGCGATGGAAGGGAGCGACGCGCACATCACCCTCCTCGCCGACGACGCCGGCACCGTTCTCGGCTGCATCCACGTCTTCGCCGCCCAGCGGCTGGAAAGCGACTTCGCCGAGATCGGCGCCCTCGTCGTCGACGAGAACGCGCGCGGCCGAAAAGTGGGGCGAATGCTCGTCGAAGCAGCGGCGGAATGGGCGGCGGCGCAAGGATGGCCGCAACTGCGCGTCCGCAGCAACGTCGTGCGGGATGACGCGCACCGGTTCTACGAAGGCGCCGGGTTCAGCCGCGCGAAGTCGCAGCATGTGTTCATCAGGACGTTGGGCGGGGATTGACGGGGAACGATAGGACGAATAGGACCGATAGGACGGATGGGACTGAACCGCTTCGCTGAGCGGCACCGCATCGGCTCAAGGTCCTATGCGGCAGTCCCTGGGTCTTGTTGGTCCTGCTGGTCTTGTAGGTCCTATTCGTCCTATTCGTCCTATTCGTCCTATTCGTCCTATTCGTCCTATTCGTCCTATTCGTCGTATTCGTCCCATAGGTCCTATTTGTCCTATTGGTTCTTAGCCTTTCGGTAAACTCCGGGCGCTTGATCGCCCTTCTGTGCACGGTCCGGGATTGTCATGCGCCTCTTTCGCGTGAGGAACGCCGCTACGTCTGCGGCAACGGGCACTCGTTCGACCTGGCGCGCAGCGGGTACGTCAATCTGCTGCAGCCGCAGGACCGGCGCTCGAAGTCGCCGGGCGATACCCCGGAGGCGGTCAATGCGCGGCGGCGCTTTCTCGATCGCGGGTTCGCGGAGCCGCTCGTGCAGACGATCGTCGGCCTGCTACCGCTCTCGGCGGCGGACGCCCTGCTCGATGCCGGCTGCGGGGAGGGGCATCACCTCGGCGCGTTCCGCCGGACGTACGGCGTCGAGGCGCACGGCATCGACATCTCCATCCCCGCCATCGATGCGGCGGCGCGGCGCCATCGCGATTGCCACTTCGTCGTGGCCAACGCCGATCGCTTCCTCCCCTACGCCGACGCTTCGTTCGCGGCGGTCGCGTCGATTACGGCGCGCATGAACGCGGAGGAGTTTCGCCGCGTGCTCGTGCCCGGCGGCCGCCTGCTCGTGGCCATCCCCGGCGCCGACGATCTCGTCGAGCTTCGCGAAGCCATCCTCGGCGGACGCGTCGAGCGCGACCGCGTCGAGCGCACCGTCGAGCTGTTCCCCGGCTTCACGCTCGAGCATCACGAGACCGCGAAGAGCGTCGCCACGCTCGACCGCGCGGCGATGATCGACGTGATGACGTCGTCGTATCGCGGCCTGCGTCCACGCGAGCGAGAGAAGCTCGAACGGATGAACGAAATGGACGTGACGCTGGCCCGCGACCTGCTCCTGTTCCGCCGCTGAATGAGCCCAACAATGGTGACGATCCTCGGTTTCGCGGCGGCGTTCGGTACGACGGCCGCGTGGTTTCCTCAGGTGTGGAAGACGTGGCGCTCGCGCAGCGCCGAAGATTTCGCGTGGAGCTATCTCGCGTTGTTCTCGGCCGGCGTCGCGCTGTGGCTGGTCTACGGCATCTTCCGTAAAGACGCGGCAGTGATCGCAGCCAACGCGGTCACGCTGCTGCTGGTGATCTCGGTCAGCTTCGTGAAGGTGCGCGAGAAATAGGACGAACGGGACCTATGGAGTGAATCCATAGGTCCCATCGCCGGGGTTACTTGTTCGAGGTCGCCGGAGTCGTGTCGAACGACAGCGGCCGGATGTAGTGGCAGGTGTAGCCGTTCGGGTTTTTCTTCAGGTAATCCTGGTGATACTCCTCGGCCGTCCACCACTCCTTCGCCGGGACGATCTCGGTCACGACGGGGCGCTTCCACGCGCCGGACTGATCGACCTTCGCTTTGACGCGCTCGGCGACTTTGCGCTGCTCGTCATCGTGGACGAAGATCGCGGAGCGGTACGACGAGCCGACGTCGTTCCCCTGGCGGTTGACCGTCGTCGGGTCGTGCATCTTGAAGAAGAACTCGAGGATCGCTTCGTAGCTGGTGCGCTCCGGGTCGTACGTGACCTTGATCGCCTCCGCGTGCCCTTCGTGGTTCTGATACGTCGCGTTCGGAACGTTGCCGCCTGTGTAGCCGACCTCGGTCTCGAGGACGCCGGGAAGCTGACGGATCAGCTCTTCGACGCCCCAGAAGCAGCCGCCGGCGAGCGTCGCCGTGGCCTTCGTGCCGCTCGTCTTCTGGAACAGCTTCGCGTACTGGCCATAGCCCTCCGCTTCGAGGCGATTCACCGGGATGAAGCGCATGGACGCGGAGTTCATGCAGTAGCGAAGGCCGGTCGGCGCCGGACCGTCATCGAAGACGTGCCCGAGGTGCGAGTCGGCGTTTTTGGAGCGGACTTCGGTGCGGACCATCCAGAGCTTGCGGTCCTTCTTCTCGACGATGTTGTCGGGCTCGATCGGCCGGGTAAAGCTCGGCCAGCCGGTGCCGGAGTCGAATTTGTCGGTCGAGGCGAACAGCGGCTCGCCGGAGACCACGTCGACGTAGATGCCGTCTTCGTGGGTGTTCCAGTACTCGTTCTGGAACGGCGGCTCGGTGCCCTCGTGCTGGGTGACTTTGTACTGCATGGGCGTGAGCTTCTGCTTGAGCTCCTCGTCCGAGGGCTTCTGGAACTGCGACATTTTTCCTCCTTTGGATTCACCGTTGGGCGCCGCCGGGAGCGGCGCGGACTGCGTCTGCGCGCAGCCGATGAGGAACAGGAAAAGGGAAAGAATCGGGAAACGTTGCGGGGACACGGGACCTCCTGCGCGAGTCCGAAACGGACGGCGCAGGAGGAAAGTTCCCGGAAGCGGCGGGGGAACGATGGGACAAATGGGACCTATAGGACAAATAGGACGGATAGGCAGGCGTTTCCCTATCCCATCTGTCCTATAGGTCCACGAGTCCTGTTCGTCCTATGGCTCAGCGCCGGCCGTAGCCGCCCCACGAGCCGCCGCGGTCGCGATCCCAGCGGTCGTCGCGGTCATCGCGGTCGTCGTCACGGTTGTCGCGGCCGTAGCCGGCCCAGCTTCCTTCGCCGCGCGACTCATAGCCGCCGCGGTGGTCCCAGCCGCGGTCGGAACCGAAGCGGTCACGCTCGTCGTTGGCGCCGCCGTAGCCGCCGCGCCCGTAGTCATTGCCGTACCGGCCACCGCTGCCGCCGCTGCCACTCGACGGGCCGCCGTACATGCCGCGATCGAAGCTGCGTCCGCGCTCGCCGTAGTCCCAGCCGCCACCGCTGCCGCCGTATCCACTGTTGCTGTAGCCGCCACGTTCGTGGCCGCTGCGGTCGCTGTAGCCACCGCCGCCGTAGCCGTAGCCTTCCTGGCCCCCGCGGTTGTTGTAGCCACCGCCTCCGCCGTAGCCACCACCGTAGCCACCACCGCCGTAGTTGCCGCCGCCGCGCCATTCACGCTCGCGGTCGCGCGCGTCGCCTTCCCACCCCGGACGGTCGAAACCGCCCGGCTGCCGCGGGCCTTCGTACTGCCGCTCGAAGCGGTCGGGATTGAAGCGATACGCGAAGCGCGAGTCGCGCGAGTTGTGCCGGTAAGCGTCGGATTGATAACGGTCGCCGCGATCGCGATCGGGATCGGGCATCTCGTGCTCGGGGTCGTAACCACCGATGAAACGTTCACGGTCACGAGGTCTCCACATGAGCTGTTTCCTCCTGCGGGAGAGTCGTGCAAAACACGCGCGCGACACGCGGCGAAACATCTATCCAGGAACCCACGTTCAACCATGCACATGAGCCGCATCCGAACTCTTGCATTGGCGCCGCCCACGCGGCTTCTGCTGTTCGCTGCCGTTTGGCTGTCGCTCTTCGCGTACGCGGGGCGGCCTCTGCTGATCGCCGCCGCCGCGGCCGGTGCCCCGCCGGCGCTGGCGTGGGGCGCGCTGTTCGCGCTCGCCGTGCTGCCGATGCTGCCGTGGCTCGGCCGCGGACGCGGCGCCGCACACTGGATCGGCTACGCCACGCTCGCTCTCTTCTCCCTGCTGCTGACGCTCGTGATCCTGGGCGACGTCGTCCGCATGTCGTTCCGCATCGCCGGCGCCATCCTCGATCCACGCGTCCTCGCCTTCACCATCCTCGGCACCGCCGGCGCGCTGTCGCTCGTCGGACTTTTCCAGGCCCGTTGTCCGCGCATTCGCCGTGTGGCCATTCCCATCAATGACCTGCCGGAGGAGCTCGACGGCTACCGCATCGTGCAGTGGAGCGACGTCCACGTCGGCCCCACCATCCGACGCCGCTTCCTCCAGACGCTCGTGGAGCGGACGAACGAGCTACATGCCGACGCCATCGCCATCACCGGCGATTTCGTCGACGGCTCGTTCGACGAGTTCCACGGCGAGCTCGAGCCGCTGGCCGGTGCCCGCGCCCGCGACGGCGTCTTCTACGTCACCGGCAATCACGAGTACTACTGGCGCGTCAGTGATTGGCTTCCCGAGTTCCAGCGCTACGGGCTCACCTTCCTGAAGAACGAGCACCAGGTCATCCGCCGCGGCAACGCGCGCCTCGTGATGGCCGGCGTCACCGATCCGGTCGGCCGCCATACGCACAAGCAGGACCCCCACGCCGCCCTCGCCGGCGCGCCCGCCGACGCGGTGAAGGTGCTGCTGTCGCACCGCCCGCAGACGGCCAACGCCGCCGACAAGCTCGGCGTGCACCTCCAGCTCTCCGGCCACACGCACGGCGGGCAGTTCTTCCCGTTCAACCTGATGATCAAGTGGTTCCAGCCGATCGTGGCGGGGCTGCACCGGGTGGGGAAAACGTGGCTCTACGTGAACCGCGGCACCGGCTACTGGGGCCCGCCCACGCGGCTGTTCGTCGGCGGGGAGATCACGGTCATCGAACTGCGGCGGGGGTGATCGCGGGCGTTGTCCGTTTTCCGTTGTCCGTTTTCCGGGCTGGGCGCCGCGCCACGTGGCTGCACGGACAACGGACAACGCCGCACCAGCGGTGACCATGCTCACCGGCGGTGCCTCCTTGCCGGGTAAAATGCCGGCATGCATCGTCCGAGACTCCTTGCAGTACTTCTGCTCTTCGTGTCTTCGCTCGCCGGCGCGCAGGTCGTCGAGACTCCGCCGTCCACCGCTGGCGGCCGCCTGCTGCACACGCTCGTCGAAGAATCGCGCATGGAGGAGCTGCGCTGGCCCGGCTTCAACGACTACCGCAAGCACCTGCGCAACTTCTACGCGCCGATGGGCTACACGTTCGCCTGGTCGCGTGATGGGCGTGTGACGCCGCAGGCGCGCACGGTGATCGCGTTGTTCGAAGCGGCCGACGCGAAAGGCATCAACGCGGTCGATTACGACGGCGGACGCTGGGCCGCGCGCATGGCCGGGCTGAACAACGAGACCGCGCTGGCGCGCTTCGACATGGCCATGTCGATCACGCTGATGCGCTACATCTCCGACCTGCACATCGGGCGCATCAACCCCGTGAACATCCAGTTCGACCTCGACATCGAGGCGAAGAAATACTACCTGCCGAAGCTGCTGAGCGACATCAAGGACTCCGTCGATCCCGTGTCGATCCTGACGCAGGTCGAGCCGCAGTACGACGACTACCGCCGTCTGCAGCAGCAGCTCGCGCTGTATCGCCGCATCGCTGCCGATGCCGAGACGGAGAAGCCGCTGCCGGTGGTGAAGAAGCTCGGGCCGGGAGCCACGTACGACGCGCTGCCGCAGCTCGCCCGCATGCTGCGCCGCTTCGGCGACCTGCCGGCGAATGCGGTGGTCGAAGGCACCACGTACAGCGGTGCGATCGTCGACGCGGTGAAGCGCTTCCAGTCGCGCCACGGTCTCGATGCGGACGGCATCCTCGCCGCGCGCAGCTTCGCCGCGCTCAACGTGCCGGCCAGCCAGCGCGTGAAACAGATCCAGTGGGCGCTCGAGCGCTGGCGCTGGGCTCCGATGGACTTCTCCGCGCCACCGATCATCGTCAACCTGCCGGAGTTCCGCCTGCGCGGCTGGGACGAGAACAACAAGACCAGCATCACCATGCGCGTCGTCGTCGGGCGCGCGTACAAGAACGAGACGCCGGTCTTCTCGGGCGACATGAAGTACATCGTGTTCCGCCCTTACTGGAACGTGCCGCCGAGCATCCAGCGCGGTGAGATCGCGCCCAAAGCGTCAAAGGATCCGTCGTGGCTCGCGCGCAACAACTACGAGATCGTCAGCAATGGCGGCGATGCGCTCGGCGCGACCGCGGAGAACCTCCGCCGCCTGAAGAACGTCGAGGTGCGCGTCCGGCAGAAGCCGGGTCCTTCGAACGCGCTCGGCCTCGTCAAATTCATGTTCCCCAACCAGAACAACGTCTACCTGCATCACACACCGTCGACGGAGCTCTTCAGCCGTTCGCGGCGCGACTTCAGTCATGGCTGCATCCGCGTCGAAGATCCGGTGGCGCTCGCCGCGTGGGTGCTGCGCGAGCGTCCGGAGTGGACCACGGAGAAGATCAAGTCGACGATGAAGGGCGACGGGATCGACATGCACGTCATCCTCAAGAAGCCGATCCCGGTGATGATCATCTATGCGACGGCCGTGGCAACCGAGGATGGTCAGATTCACTTCTACGAGGACATCTACGGGCACGATGAGACGCTGGAGAATGCGCTGGCGGCGGGCTATCCGTATCCGGCCTAGTTCACACCGAGCATAGTCCAGCGGGGCCGGTGATCACGGTGGCCGGCCGAAACCGGCCACCGACTCCTGACCACCGGCCTACGCGCCGCGCGCGTGCATTACTTCGACGCCGGCTGCTGTGACGTTCCGGCGTGGGCGACGGCTTCCGCGGCACCGGTGGCCTGCCACTTGCCGCCGACCTTCGCATAGCGCTGCTTCTGCTGATACGTCGACACCTTTTCGCCCTCGGCGGTCTGGCGGACGAGCTTCTGGTTGGTGACGGCGACGGCTTCGTTGCCGGTCACATCGATCGAGACGACGTCGACGGAGAGCGCCTTGACCGACTGCGTCGCGTTCATCTCCTGCTGGATCGCGGCGCGATCTGCGGCGTTGGCGAGCAGCGAAGCGTCTTTGCGCTCCCACGCCATGCGCTGCGTGGCGCTGTTCTGCAGCTCGAGAGCTTTGATCGAATCGCGGTCCGCGGTGGCGCAGGCAACGAACGTCAGGGCGAGAAGAGAGGAGGTCAGGATGGTTGCTGTTCTTTTCATGCTCGGTATTACGCCTCGGTTGTTCCAAGGTTCGTGAACGTTCAGCAACGGGTATCGGACATAATTTCGTCACATGCAAAAGCAAACCGATGGCGAGCCGCAAGCGTCCTACTCCGTCTGGAAAGTCATCTCCGCATCGGCCGCTGGCACGATGATCGAGTGGTACGACTTCTACATCTTCGGCAGTCTCGCGGCGATCGTGGCGGGACTCTTCTTCCCGAAAGAGAATCCGACGGCAGGCTTTCTCCTCACGCTGGCGACGTTCGCCACCGGCTTCGCGGTGCGGCCGTTCGGCGCGATCGTCTTCGGCCGCGTCGGCGATCTCGTCGGCCGCAAGTACGCGTTCCTCGTGACGCTGCTGATCATGGGCGGCGCGACGTTTCTCATCGGCCTGCTGCCGACGTACGAGCAGATCGGCATCCTCGCGCCGATCCTCCTCGTCGTGCTGCGCCTGCTGCAGGGACTCGCGCTCGGCGGTGAATATGGAGGCGCGGCGGTGTACGTCGCGGAGCATGTGCCGGACAAGCGGCGCGGCTTCTACACCTCCTTCATCCAGACCACCGCCACGCTCGGCCTCTTCGTCTCCCTCGGCGTGATCCTCATCGTGCGCACCTCGATGAGCGAGGAAGACTTCCGCTCGTGGGGCTGGCGCATCCCGTTCCTGCTGTCCGTCGTGCTCGTGCTGATGTCGCTCTACATCCGGCTGAAGCTGCGCGAGTCGCCGATCTTCACGAAGCTCAAGGCCGAAGGGAAGACGTCGACGGCGCCGCTGCGCGATTCGCTGGGCAACAAGAAGAACTGGAAGATCATCCTGCTCGTCCTCTTCGGCGCGGCGGCGGGACAGGCGGTCGTCTGGTACACCGGCCAGTTCTACGCGCTCTTCTTCCTGCAGAACGTGCTGAAGGTCGACTTCGTGCTGGCGAACATCATCGTCGCCGTCGCGCTGGCGCTGGCCACGCCGTTCTTCATCCTCTTCGGCGCGCTCTCCGATCGCATCGGCCGCAAGAAGATCATGATGGCCGGCAATCTCATCGCCGCGCTCTCGTACTATCCGATCTACAACCTGATGCACGCGTACTCGCAGCCGACGCCGAACGCCGTGATGCTCACGCTGCTCGTGTTCATCCAGGTCATCTTCGTGACGATGGTGTACGGTCCGATCGCGGCGTTCCTCGTCGAGGCGTTCCCCGCGAAGATCCGCTACACGTCGCTGTCGCTGCCGTACCACATCGGCAACGGGTGGTTCGGCGGCTTCACCCCGCTCATCGCGACGTGGGTCGTCACGCGCACGGGACACATCTACGCCGGCTTGTGGTATCCCATCATCGTGGCGCTGGTGACGTTCGTCGTCGGCACGCTCTTCCTGCGCGAAAGCAAGGATGTGAAGATCTGGAACGAAGTGGAACCGAAGGAGATCGCATGACGCTGCTGAATCAGAAGACCTGGGTCGTCAAGGAACGTGTGGCGTTCCCGAAGCTCACCGACACCTACGACATCCTCGACGCGCAAACCGGCGCCGTCCTCGGTGTCGCCAAAGAGGAGCCGCACCCGATTCTCAAGTGGCTCCGCCTCGTGGTGAAGAAGTCGCTGATGCCGACGGTCGTCAACCTCTATGAGGGCGGCACCAACAAGGTGCTGTCGATCCGTCGCGGCATCGACATCTTCCGCACCAAAGTCCACGTCACGATGGGCACGAGCGACCTCGGTTACTTCCAGGCGAAGATGCTCTCCATCGGCGGCTCCTTCCGCATGTTCTCCCCCGGCGGCGAGGAGATCGGGCTGGTGAAGGGCGACTGGAAGGGATGGAACTTCGTGATGACGTCGGCGACCGGCCAGGAGTTGGGCCGCGTCACCAAGAAGTGGGCCGGCATCGGCAAAGAGCTGTTCACGAGCGCCGATACCTACGTGATCGCCCTCTCCGACAGCACCCGTGCGGACGTGGCGCCGCTGCTGCTGGCCGCGGGCATCGCCATCGACACCGTGTTCAAGGAACAGGGGTAGCGGATGGGACGCATGGGACAGACAGGACGGATGGACTTCCATTCGTCCTCTCTGCGCCCGGTCAATGCCTGGGGACGATCTTACGCGCAACCTCCGCTCCGCTACACTCGTAGCCTCAGCATGACTTCCACGACGCTCACCGCCGCACCGCGCACTTACGGGTGGCGCTCGTGGAGGAACTTCATCGACGAAGTGCTCCTCGGCGCGATCTTCGGCATCGTCATCTCCTTCATCGAGAGCGGCGGCACGCGCGAGCTGCCGCCGATGCATACGCTCGCGCGCAACATCATCCTCGGCATCTCCGTCTTCGTCTTCAGCCGCGGCCTGGAGACGATGCTGAGCTGGGCCATCGAGCAGAGCCGCATCCCGACGCTCTTCCGCAGCATCCTCTACGCGGTCGGCGGCTGGCTCGGCTACGCCGTCGGCGTGGTCGTCGCCGGCAGCGTCGTTCCGGGCGAGAGCACGAACTTCGGTGAAGGGACGTACCACATCTACTACTCGCTCGCCGCCGCCACCCTCGGCGCCGTCACGAGCGGCTTCGTCCTCCACCACAACCGCAAACGCAACGATCGCCTGCGCGCCAGCATCGAGCGGCTGAAGGAGCACGAGTTCGCGGAGAAAGAGCTGGAGATCGCGCGGTCGATGCAACAGCGCCTGCTGCCGCCGCCGCTCGTCGAGCGCGACGGCTGGCGCGTTACCGCGCGCACGCACGCCGCGCACATGGTCGGCGGCGATTTCTACGACGTGCTGCGCGCCGGCGACGACACCACGGCAATCCTCGCCGCCGACGTCTCCGGCAAAGGGATCGCCGCGAGCCTGATCATGGCTTCGTGCAAGGCGATGGTGCCGTTCCTCCTGCAGAGCGGCGGCGCGGCGGAGGTGATGAACGCGCTGAACCACCGGCTGTGCGAGCAGCTCGAACGCCGCGAGTTCGTGGCCATGGCCTTCGCGCGCTACGTCGCCGCGACGGGCGAGCTGGAACTCGCCAACGCCGGCATGCCCGATCCGCTGCTCATCTCCCGCGACGGCACCATCCGGCCGATCGTCGTCACCGGCGACCGCCTCCCGTTAGGCGCGATGCGCGTCAGCCGCTACCACGCCACACGAGTCACGCTGGAAGTGGGCGACCGCCTGCTGATCTTCTCCGACGGCTTACCCGAGGCCACCACCGACGAAGGCACGCTGGGCTACGACCGCGTGGAAGCGATGGTGGCGTCGATGAAAAGCGTGGAAGGATTGATTGATGATGTACGTGCTGTGGCCACGGTGGAGGATGACCTGACCGTGGTGATGCTGGAACGGCTATAGGACTTGAGCTCCGCGGAGCGCAGCGTCCTATCAGTCCTATTCGTCCTATCCGTCCTATCCGTCCTATCGTTCCCCCACCAGATCCCCCACCACCCGTTCCAACCCCTCCACCACGCGCGCCATGCGTTCGTAGTCAAGCGTCTGCGGCGTGTCGGTGGCGGCGTGGTAGTGCGGGTTCCGGAACAGCGCCGTGTCTGTGACCATGATTCCGGGCCAGCCGAACTGCCAGAAGCTCCACTGATCGGACCAGCCGATCTCCTGGATGACGCCGGGCAGCACGGCGCCAACCGAGGGGAACTGCGCGTGCTCGCGGAACGAGCCGACGCACGTCCGCACGAGCGACCGTGAACCGAGGTTGCCTGCGAACGCGATGAAGTCGCCCGTGTCCGGATAGAAGTAGCTCAGCGGCTGCGGGTACTGCTGCGAGCCGGGTTCGGTCGTGTAGTAGCCGAGCATCTCCAGGCTCAGCATGGCCACGATCTTCTCCTTCTTCTGGTGACAGTGCCGGGCGTATTGCCAGCTTCCCATCTCTTCGGTCTTGAAGTGCGGCGGCTCCTCGTTGATGAAGGCCACGAAGCGGAGCGTGCGTGCCGGCTGCGCCTTCGCCATCCGTTGCGCCAGCGCGAGCAGCGCCGCCACACCGCTGGCGTTGTCATCGGCGCCGGGGGACTCGTCGATCGAGTCGTAATGCGCGCCGATGACGACGATCTCGTCGGGCTTCGTCGCACCGCGCAGCTCCACTTCGAGGTTGCCGGCGACGTCGTTCACGCGATATCCGGCCGCTTCGTAGGTCCGGCGAATGCGCGCGGCCGAGGCGGCGAGGTGTGTTTCCTCGTAGATGTTGCGTGATTCGGTGGCGAAGAACGCCACGTCGTCGCGGAGCGTCGTCGCCAGCCGCTGCTGCGGCAGAGTCAGCGGCGGCAACTCCCCTTGATGGGAGCGCCCCGGCATCGACACCATCGAGGCGACGACGATCGCAACCACCAGCACGAAAGCGGCAACCACGGCGAGCCAGATCAGCACGGTACGCATCAGTTGCAATTCTGCGGCACGGCCATCGCAATGACAGCACCCATGACCAGCTTCATGATTGGCGGCGTCCTCGTGATTCTCGGCGTCTGCGCGCTCTTCATCGTCCTCGGGCGCCTCCGCCGCCAGGTCGGCGGCGGTCTGGGCCCCACCGAATTCAGCGACGGCAGCATGACCACCTCGCCGACCGGCTACCCCGAGGAGATGCACGGCCACGGCAAGAAGATCGGCTCGACGGACAACAACGCCGCGGGGATGTAAGGCGCCAGCCCGAACGACGATAGGACCTATAGGGCGAATGGGACCTATAGGACGAATGACGTTCGGTCCATCCGTCCTGTTGGTCCCATTTCGCCCGACGCAGGCTACTTCTTCTTCGCCCGCTGCTTCACTTCCGCTTCCAGTTGGCGCGCGCGTTCGTCGCGGGCGCCGGGGCCGACGCCGGCGTTGCGGGCGTGGCCGGGATGGCGTTCTTCGGCTACGTGATGGCTGCTGGCTGCTTCTTTGTCGGCGATCGATTTCTTCGTTGAGTTCGACATCCCAATCTCCTTGAAAGCTTTTGTTACTGCTGCTGTCCGGCGGCTTCGAAGCCGCTCATCGACCAGGCGTCGCCGGTCGTGTTGTCCACGGACGATGCATACGATTGCCATGCTGTCGAGCGCAGCGCCAGCGGGGTCGCGTTCTCCACGACCACCTGGAACGAGCCGACCACGCCCTGTCCCGTCATAGGGATCTGCTCCATCGACATCGGCTGGACGACCACGACGTGCTGTTCGCCTTCGCCCGGCGGGATGCTGCCGATCGTCCGGACGGCGAACTGCTGCGTCTGGGCGGACATGTTCACGATGCCGACGTTCAGGCGGTAGCGGTCGTCGCGGCGGACGCCGAAAATCCACTGGCGGTTGCTGACGAGCCCCGGGACCACGATCGCCGGGAACGTCTGCGACATCGTCCCCTGCTGCGAGCCGGGGAACGGCGTCCAGATGCGCGCCGACGCATGGAGCTGCGCCGTGTTGTCGAGCGTCGTGCCGTCGGCGGCCACGCCGCGGATCAGGACGGCTCCGAGGCCGTTCTGGCGAAGGATCGCGCTGACGAAGTCCTCGCTGACGAATCCGGAGGAGGCGTTGATCTGCACGATGACCGGCGGGATTTCGCTGCCGTTCGCCCCCTGCGGCAGCCAGTGGATGGCCACGTTCTGGGTCCGGTTGGTGAAGTTGATGAGGTTGATGTCGCTGCGGAAGTGCGTTCCGCCGCCGCCGAGCACGTTACCGGCGGCCGGGATCAGGATCGTGTGCGTCGAGGTCTGCGGCCGGACCAGATCCTCCGGACGCGGCTGCAACTGCGCAAAAACGGGTGTGGCTGCAAGAAGAAGAATAGGTATGAGCTGCTTCATGGCGAAGCGGTAGTGCAACTACCGTACGAGGCGAGGGATCAGGGCTCAGGACACAGGGCTCAGGGGTTCGTCGCGGAGCTGACGCTGTCCCGCCGAGCGGAGCTCCCTGAGCCCTGAGCGCCGAGCCCTGAGCCCTCCGTCGGCAACACCCCCGTAACACTCGGGCCAAAAACTTGCAGCCGCAGCCGCTTTGGCGTTCACTAATTCCGAGGTGTGACTCATGCGAGCTGCAGTACGTCTGGTCGTCACGGCTTTCCTCCTGGTTTCCCTCATCCCCCTCACCGCGGAAGCGCAGTACTTCGGGCGGAACAAGGTTCAGTGGGAGACGTTCGACTTCAAAACCATCCAAACCGAGCATTTCGACATCTATTACTACGAGCAGGAGGAGGACGTCGTGCACGACGTCGGACGCCAGGCGGAGCGCTGGTATGCGCGCCTCTCGCGCGTCTTCAACCACTCCTTCACGCGCAAGCCGATCGTCCTCTACGCGAACGCCGCGGACTTCCACCAGACGACGACCACCGGCGGCACGCTCGGTGAGGGAACCGGCGGCTTCACCGACGCCTTCATGAACCGCGTCGTCCTGCCGCTCACCGGTGACTACGCCCAGAACGATCACGTCCTCGGCCACGAGATCGTCCACGTCTTCCAGTACGACATCGCCGCGACGGCCGCGCAGAACCGCCGCCGCTTCGCCCTCGAGCAGTTGCCGCTGTGGCTCATCGAAGGCATGGCCGAGTACTTCTCGAAGGGCCGCATCGATCCGCTCACGTCGATGTGGATTCGTGACGCCACGATCTACAACCGCCTTCCGAACCTCAATGACCTCATGCGCGATCCGCGCTACTTCCCGTACCGTTACGGGCAGGCGCTGATGGCGTACATCGGCGCGCGCTTCGGCGACGAAGCAGTCATGCGCTACTTCCTCGCTGCCGGCATGGTCGGAGTCGAGGACGCCTTCGAGCGCGCCGTCGGCATTCCGCACAAGCAGCTCTTCGCCGACTGGCACGAAGCGTCGCGCGAGCTGTACAACCCCGTCATCGCCGCGCGCCCGGCCACGCTCTCCAAGCCGCTCATCGGCAAGAAGCCGGTGCCGCAGCAGGAAGGGAAGCGCCGCCGCCGCGGCTCGAATGAGCTCAACGTCGGCCCGGCGCTCAGCCCCGACGGCCGCTATCTCGCGATCATCTCCGCGCGCGAGCTGTTCAGCATCGACCTCTTCCTCGCGGACGCCAAGACCGGTCAGATCATCCGCAGGCTCGTGTCGGAAGATCGCGACGCGCACTTTGAATCTCTCCGCTTCATCGAGTCGGCCGGCGCGTGGGCGCCCGACGGCAGACGCCTCGCCTTCGTCACCTTCGCCCGCGGCGACAACTTCCTGTCGATCGTCGACGTCGAGACGCGGCAGATCGACCATCACCGCGTGCCGGGCGTCGAAGCGATCGCCAACGTGGCGTGGTCGCCGGACGGGCGCACCATCGCCATCGGCGGTCAGGCCACCGGCGTCAGCGACCTCTTCCTCTACAACCTCGAGACGCGCGAAGTGCGCCGCCTCATGAGCGACAAGTACGCCGACCTCCAGCCGGCGTGGTCGCCCGACGGCCGCACGATCGCCTTCGTCACCGACCGCGGCGAAGGCGCGACGCTCGAGCAGCTCCGCTTCCCGAACGTCCACCTCGCGACCATCGACGTCCAGACCGCCGCCATCACCAACCTGCGCATCTTCCCCGGCGCGCGGCACATCAATCCGCAGTACGCGCCCGACGGGCAGTCGATCTACTTCATCGCGAACAACGAAGGCATCCCCGACGTCTACCGCTACAACCTCGCCGGCGGCACGACGTCACGCGTGACGGCCGTACAGACGGGCGTCGCCGGCATCACCGAGATGTCGCCCGCGCTGACCGTCGCCTCCCGCTCGGGCGACATCGCCTTCTCCCTCTACGAGGACGACAACTACAACGTATACACGCTGCCGGCCGAGCCGGCGACGGCCGCCGTCTCCACCGTGCAGCCGGAAGGCACCGCGCGCGCCGCGCTCCTCCCGCCGCTCCGCGGCACCGGCTCGCAGATCACCGCGTATCTCGAGCGTCCGGAAGAAGGGCTCCCGCCGGAGAACGCGTCGTTCGCTACGCGCGACTACGATCCGCGCCTCCGCCTCGCCTACCTCGGACCTCCGACCCTCGGCGTCGGCGTCGGTGAGTTCGGCTTCTCCGGCGGCGGCAGCATCACCGCCTACTTCAGCGACATCCTCGGGCAGCACAACGTCGGCTTCACCTTCCAGGGCGGCGGCTACTCCTCCGGTGGCGCGCTCGGCATCGAAGACCAGCTCGGCGGCGAGCTGTTCTACCTCAACCAGCAGCGCCGCCTGAACTGGGGCGTCGACCTCGTCCACTTCCCCTACACCGCCGTCGGCACCGCGTACGACATCGGCGACTACGAGGGCAACCCCGCCGAGTTCTACGACCAGTTCTACGAGACCCAGACCATCTCCGACGCCACGGCGCTCGTCCAGTATCCGTTCAGCACCACGCGCCGTATCGAAGCGGCCGTCGGCTACCAGCGTTACAACTACCAGGTCGCCGTCGAGCGCTACATCTTCGTCGGCGGCAACCTCGTCGACCGCGAGGTCGTCGACCTGCCGGGCGGCTTCACGCTCAACATGTCGAAGGCGTCGACCGCGTTCGTCGGCGACAGCTCGATCTACGGCTTCATCTCGCCGGTACGCGGCACGCGCTACCGCTACGAGCTCGAAGCGCTGCGCGGCGACATCAACTTCCAGACCGCGCTCGCCGACTACCGCCGTTACTTCTTCTTCCGCCCGATGACGCTCGCGTTCCGCGGCATCCACTACGGGCGTTACGGCGAAGACGCGGAGAGCGGCCGCATCACGCCGCTCTACCTCGGCGAAGGCTCGCTCGTGCGCGGCTACGATCCGTATTCGTTCAACCCCGTCGAGTGCCAGGGGAACCCCGCCTGCCCCGTGTACAACCGCCTGATCGGCTCGAAGATCGCGGCCGCCAGCATGGAAGTGCGCGCGCCGCTGTTCGGAACCCAGGAGTTCGGCCTGATCAACTTCTCGTTCCTGCCGACCGAGGCCTTCGCGTTCGCCGATGCAGGCGCGGCGTGGATCTCCGGCGACACTCCCGAGCTCACGTGGGAGACCGACACCGCCGCACGCGTCCCGGTCTTCAGCGTCGGCGCCGGCCTGCGCATCCTCCTCGCCTACATTCCGATCGAAGTCTACGCGGCGAAGCCGTTCCAGCGTCCCGGTGAGGACGTCATCTACGGCTTCAACATCGTCCCGGGGTGGTAAGACTCGCGCTACTGGCCCTCTGCTGCACGCTGCTGTTTGCGGCGTGCAGCACGGCGGCCGAGACCGGAGCCCGGGAGGTCGCGATCACCATCGACGACCTCCCGGTCGCGAGCGCAAGCGACCCTGCCGAGCGGCAGCGCGCGATCACCACGAACCTCGTCGCGAAGCTGAAGCGCAGCGGCGCTCCCATCGTCGGCTTCGTCAACGAGAACAAGATCCAGGACGACCTGCCGCTGCTCGAGCAGTGGCTCGCCGCCGGGTTCGAGCTCGGCAACCACACGTACTCGCACCCGAGCCTCCACCGCGTTGATGTGGAGGAGTACGAGCACAACATTCTGCGCGGCGAAACGAAGCTGCGGCCGCTGCTCACGAAGCACGGGATGACGCTCCGCTGGTTCCGCCACCCGTTCCTCCACACCGGCACGTCGCTGGAGACGCGCGAGCGCGTGTCGCGCTTCCTCAACGCGCACGGCTACCGCATCGCGCCGGTGACGTTCGACAACTCCGAGTGGATCTACGCGCGCGCGTTCGACCTCGCGCACGCCGGCCGCGATGAGGCGCTCATGCGCCGGGTGGCCGAGGCGTATGTGCCGTACATGGAGTCGAAGATCGCGTACTTCGAGGACCAGTCGCAGAAGCTGTTCGGCCGCAACATCCGCCACGTCCTGCTGCTGCACGCGAACGCGCTGAACGCGACCACGTTCGATGAGCTGGTGGCGATGCTGCGCCGCCGCGGCTACCGCTTCATCACCCTCGAGCGCGCCGTCGAGGATCCGGCCTACAGCAGCGCCGACACCCACGTCGGCCGCGGCGGCATCAGCTGGCTCCACCGCTGGGCCCGCGGCCAGGGCAAAACCCGCGAGTTCTTCGGCGACGAACCGGTCGTGCCGAAGTGGGTGATGGAAACGGCGAAGGTCGAATCGGAGTGATCGACGGGGAACGGTAGGACGAATGGGTCCTATAGGACGAATAGGACTGATAGGACCTCCGGTGGCGCGCACATGTTCAGCCTACGCGGGGCAGTGCGGCAGCGCGCACCAGTGCCGCTTCGTGTTGCGAAGGCACCGGATGGTTGCGCTGCGCTGTTTTGGATAGGTGTGATGACAAATAGGCAGCTGGAACACTGCCGGACGGCCGCCGTCCCATTCGTCCTATAGGTCCCATTCGTCCTATTTGTCCTATCGTCCCCTGGCCCTACCCGTTCCGGCAGTCTATTCGTGCCTCTGGCCGGTCATAATCACGCTGATGTTCATCTCCCGCGCTGAATTCGAATCCCTCGTCGAGCAGGCCCTGACCGACCTCCCGGAGCAATTCTCGGAATTGCTCGACAACATCGCCATCGTCGTCGAGGACGAGCCCAGCGACGAAGACCGTGAAGCCCTCGGCGACGACGCCTCCGACGACGACGAGCTCCTCGGCATCTACCGCGGCGTCGCCCTCACCGAGCGCACCCACAACATGATGCCGATGCTGCCCGACCAGATCGCCATCTTCCGCGGCCCCATCCTCCGCGTAGCCGGCAACCGCCGCGAAGCCGTCGAAGAAATCCGCGAAACCGTGATCCACGAACTGGGGCACTACTTCGGGCTGCATGACGACGAAATGGTGTTCTAGCGCCGCGGAGACGATAGGGCCTATAGGACAGATAGGACGGATAGGACCTATGGGTCTGTCCCATTCGTCCTATCTGTCCTATAGGTTCTATTTGTCCCATCGTTCTCTCCGCGGTTTTCTTTCCCCCGCGCCCTCCGTCCAACCCCACGATACGGAGGAATGATGAAACGCACCGCACTGGTACTCCTGCTTCTGTTTTCCCTGGCCTGCGCGCCAACTCCGCCTCCCGCGGCGTCGGTCACGGCCCGCGGCGGCACGATCGAAGGAATCGTGACGGCCGACGACGTGCCGCTTCCCGGGGTCACGGTGCGCGTCATCGATCGCACGGCAGTCACGGATACGGACGGCCGCTATCGCTTCGTCGGGCTGAAAACGGGCGAATATGAGGTGCGCTTCGAGCTCTCCGGCCTCTCGCCGGTCACAATGCGCGCTTACGTGGCCGCAACGGCCGGTGCGTCGCTCGTAACGCGCATGCGCGTCGGCAGCGTCTCCGAATCCATTACCGTCACGGCGGCGGCGCCGTCCGTGCTGATGACCGCGACACAAGCGACCATGACTTACCGCGTCGAAGAAGGCGTTTCCGGTGGTGTCGTCGGCGGTGTGGTTGGAGGCGTGGTCGGTGGCGTGCCGGGCGGCGTGGTCGGGGCGGTCTACGCCGAGCCGGCTCCTGTGCCGCCGCCGGCACCGCACGGCGCCCCCGCGGAGCACGTCTTCATCGACACCAAGGACGAGCGCACCACCACGTTCGCCATCGACGTCGACCGCGCGTCGTACGCGAACGTCCGGCGTCACCTGCTCTCCAACGGCCGCCCGCCGGCGCACGTGGTGCGCATCGAGGAGCTGGTCAACTACTTCTCATACCGCTACCCGCAACCGACCGACGAGCATCCGTTCTCCATCACCACCGAGGTCGCGGCCTGCCCGTGGAATCCGGCGAACCGGCTGCTGCGCATCGGCATCCAGGGCCGCAATCTCGACGAGTGGAAGATGGCCGCGAACAACCTCGTGTTCCTCCTCGACGTCTCCGGCTCGATGGGTCCGCAGGACCGTCTGCCGCTGCTGAAAGACGCGTTCCGCCTGCTCGTGGACAAGCTGCGCGCGGAGGACCGCGTCTCCATCGTCGTCTACGCCGGCGCGGCGGGACTCGTGCTGCCGCCGACGTCCGGCGCGGACAAGCAGACGATCCTCGCGGCGCTCGACAGCCTGCAATCGGGCGGCTCGACCGACGGCGGCTCCGGGATCGAGCTCGCGTACAAGGTCGCGAAAGACCACTTCATCAAGGGCGGCAACAACCGCGTGATCCTCGCCACGGACGGTGACTTCAACGTCGGCGTCACCACCATCGACGCGCTGCAGAAGCTGATCGAGGAGAAGCGCCAGACCGGCATCTTCCTCACCACCATCGGCGTCGGCGAAGCGAACTACCGCGACGACGTCATGGAGTTGCTCGCCGACAAGGGGAACGGCAACTTCTCCTATCTCGATTCACTGAACGAGGCGAAGAAAGTGTTCCAGACGGAGCTCACCGGCACGCTCGTGACCATCGCCAAGGACGTGAAGGTGCAGCTCGAGTTCGACCCCGCCTTCGTCGCGTCGTACCGGCAGATCGGCTACGAGAATCGCGCCCTCGCGAACGAGGACTTCGACGACGACCTCAAGGATGCGGGTGAGCTCGGCGCCGGCCACTCCGTCACCGCACTCTACGAGATCGTCCCCGCCACGAATGCGCGCGGCACCGTCGCCACGCTGCGCCTCCGCTACAAGGACCCCGACGGCGACACCAGCCGCCTCCTCACCGCAACCGCCGTCGATCAGGGCAAGAGCGCCTACGACGCCTCGCCCGACATGCAGTTCGCCGTGGCCGTCGCCGAGTTCGGCATGCTCCTCCGCGATTCCGCGCACAAGGGGCAAGCGTCGTACGCCGACGTCCTGCAACTGGCGCGGGTGGCGCGCGGCGAAGATCTGGATGGTCTGCGCGGTGAGTTCATCGCGCTGGTAGAAAAAGCGCAGAAGTAGGGATTGGTTTTCGGTTGTCGGTTTTTGGTTTTCGGTGGGGTACGCGGTCGCGCCCTGCCGAAAACCGAACCGCTGCGCAGCGCGCAGCACCAGAAACCGACAACCAAAAACCGAAAACCGCCTTACTTGATGATGTCCAGCAGTTCGATGTCGAACACCAGCATCCCCTGCGGCTTGCTGGGGTCATTCGCGTAGGCCAGCTTCGCCGGGATCCAGAAGCGGCGCTTCTCCCCGACCGTCATCAACTGCAGGCCGGTCGACCAGCCGAGGATGACGTTGTTGAGGGAGAACTGGGAGGGGTCGCCGCGAAGGACGGAGCTGTCGAACATCTGCCCGTCCGTCGTCCAGCCGGTGTAGTGCACGCGCACGACGCTGCGTCCCTTCGGACGCTCCGTGCCGGTGCCGGCGCGCAGCACCTTCGAGGCGAGGCCGCCCTTCCCCATTTCCGCGTCGGCCGGCGGCGCCGCGACATCTTCCGGCGTCGGCGGCGGCTGCACGATGTCGAGCAGCTCCGTGTCGATCACGTACGACTCGCCCGGCTTGATCTTCCCGGCGCCGAGCGACTCCGGGATCCATGCGCGGCGCTTCTCGCCGACGACCATCTTCATCGCCGTGGAGCGCCAGCCCGGCAACAGCTTGTCGATCGCCACGTACGCCTGCAGCGGCTCCACGATCGAGTCGACCGCTTTCCCGGCCGAGCTCCAGACGGTGTAGCGGAGCTTGATCACGTCGCCGGAAACCGGATGCACCGTCCCCGTCCCTTCGACGAGACGGCGGGTGACGAGCCCATCTTCCGCGCGCTCAGCATCAGCCGGAGGAGCATTCAGATCGGCCGGCGCCTGCGGTTTCGTCGACGGCGGCGCCTGAGCGGTCAGGGAAAGAAGAAGGAGTAAAAACAGAATCGGCCTGCGCATGCAGGCCGATCAAGCGGTGGGCGGTTGTCGTGAATTCCCACCCCGTGCGTTGTCCGTTTTCCGTGGTCCGTTTTCCGTGTCTGTGCCACGTTTCTACGGACAACGGAAAACGGTCAACGGACAACGCGGTCAATCCCGCGGAATGTGAAACGGCACTTCGTCGTCCGCCGGCTTCTCCACCCATTCAATGCGGCGGTCGTCATCGTTGAACTTGCGGCGGTCGTCGTCGTCCGTCCGATACGGTCTGATGTCTTCCATGGTTAGCTCCCGTGTAGCTGTTAGCTGTTAGCTCTTAGCTCTTAGGGCTCACGCCCGTTTTGACCTTGAAGCGCTCGCGCGGCGCAGCCCCCTAAGAGCCAGGAGCTGCGAGCTGAGAGCTGTTGTCAATGAAATTGCGCTGCTTCCGTCGAGCCATCGAGCGCCGTCGTCGATGCCGTGCCGGCGCTGATGACTTTCGTCACTTCGTCGAAGTAGCCGGTACCGACTTCGTGCTGGTGCTTGGTCGCGGTGTAGCCGTTCGCTTCCGCGGCGAACTCGCCCTGCTGCATGCGCGAGTAGGCCGTCATCCCCTCGTCGCGGTACTGCCGCGCGAGCTCGAACATCGAGTAGTTCAGCGCGTGGAAACCGGCCAGCGTGACGAACTGGAACTTGTAGCCCATCTCCGCGAGCTGCTGCTGGAAGCTCGCGATCTCCTCGGCCGACAGCTTCTTCGCCCAGTTGAACGACGGCGAGCAGTTGTACGCCAGCATCTTGCCGGGGAACTTCGCATGCACCGCCTCGGCGAAGCGTCGCGCTTCGTCGATGTCCGGCGTCGACGTCTCCATCCACAGCAGATCGGCGTAGGGCGCGTAGGCGATCGCACGCGCGATGGCCGCGTCGATGCCGCCCTTGATCATGAAGAAGCCTTCGGGCGTCCGCTCGCCGGTGAGGAACTCGCGATCGCGCTCGTCGACGTCGCTCGTCAGCAGCGTCGCGCTGTTCGCGTCGGTGCGGGCGATGATGATCGTCGGCACGTCCATCACGTCAGCGGCGAGACGCGCCGCGGTCAGCGTGCGGATGAAGGCGGAGGTCGGAACCAGCACCTTGCCGCCGAGGTGACCGCACTTCTTCTCGGACGCGAGCTGGTCTTCGAAGTGGACGGCGGCCGCGCCGGCTTCGATCATCGACTTCATCAGCTCGAACGCGTTGAGGTTGCCGCCGAAGCCCGCTTCCGCGTCGGCCACGATCGGGGCGAACCAGTACGTGCCGTTCTTCCCCTCCATGTGGTCGATCTGGTCGGCGCGCTGGAGCGCCTGGTTGATGCGCTTCACCACGTGCGGCACCGAGTTCACCGGATAGAGGCTCTGGTCGGGGTACATGTGGCCGGAGAGGTTCGCGTCGGCCGCAACCTGCCAGCCGCTGAGGTAGATCGCTTTGAGACCGGCGCGCACCTGCTGGATGGCCTGGTTGCCGGTGAGTGCGCCGAGGGCGCCGACGTAGGGCTCGGTGCCGAGGAGCTGCCAGAGGCGCTCCGCACCGAGCTGCGCGAGCGTCTGCTCGATCAGGATCGAGCCGCGCAGACGGAGGACGTCGTCCGCCGTGTAGTCGCGCGTGATGCCTTCCCAGCGGGGGCTGCTCTCCCATTCCTGTTCGAGCTCTTTCGGGTCGCGTGCTGCTTGCAGTGGAGCCATAAAAATCGTTCTCCGTTAATCGTTTTGCGTTGACCGTTCTTCGAGGTCGAGGAGTGCGTCGTAAGCGGGCAGCGTGAGGAAGTCCGCGAGGGTGTCGCCGAGAATGAGCTCGTCGAAGATGCGTACCGCGCGGTCGACGTACTCACGGCGCTCGTTGCCGACGCGCTCGTAGATCGTCTGCAGCTCTTCGTCGCGTATGTGGCGGTAGAGCGCTTCGTCGATGAGGCGGCCGTCGTCGAGCTTCGCGCCGTGGTGAATCCACTGCCAGATCTGCGTGCGCGAGATCTCGGCCGTGGCCGCGTCTTCCATCAGGTTGTAGAGCGGCACCGCGCCGCTGCCGCCGAGCCACGCCTCGAGATAGAGGATGCCGACGTTGAAGTTCTGCCGCAATCCCTTCTCCGAGACCGCCCCTTCGGGGAGGCGGAGCAGGTCGTCCCGGCCGATGCGCACTTCTTCGCGCTTCCGGTCGAGCTGATTCGGCTGCGGCATGTGCTCGTCGAAGATTTCTTTCGCCGTCGCCACGAGGCCCGGGTGCGCGACCCAGGTGCCGTCGTGACCCGCCTTCACTTCCCGCAGCTTGTCCGCGCGGACCTTCGCGGTCGCGGCGTCGTTCGCTTCGGGATCGTTCTTGATCGGGATCTGTGCGGCCATGCCGCCCATGGCGTGGATGCCGCGGCGATGGCACGTCTGGATGAGGAGATCGACGTACGCGGCGAGGAACGCCTTGTCCATCGTGATCGAGCCGCGGTCCGGCGTGAGGAAGTCGTGCCGCGCCCTGAATTTCTTGATGAAGGAGAAGATGTAGTCCCAGCGGCCGCAGTTGAGCCCCGCCGAGTGATCGCGCAGCTCCCACAGGATCTCGTGCATCTCGAACGAGGCGAGGATCGTCTCGATCAGCACCGTGGCGCGAATGGAGCCGTTCGGAATCCCGAGCTCCTGCTGCGCGCGCACGAAGACGTCGTTCCAGAGGCGCGCCTCGAGGTGCGACTCCATCTTCGGCAGGTAAAAGTACGGACCGGTGCCGCGTGCGAGCAGCTCCTTCGCGTTGTGGAAGAAGTAGAGCCCGAAGTCGAAGAGGCTCGCGCTGACGGGCTGGCCGTCGACATGGAGGTGCTCTTCGACGAGGTGCCACCCGCGGGGACGGACGAGCAGCGTGGCGATCTTTTCGTTCAGCTGGTACTGCCTGGCGCCACTGTCGAAGGAGATCGTGCGCCGCACGGCATCGCGCAGGTTGAGCTGGCCTTCGACGTTATTGGCCCACGTCGGCGAGTTCGCGTCTTCGAAATCGGCCATGAAGACGTTCGCGCCGGAGTTGAGGGCGTTGATGATCATCTTCCGGTCGACCGGCCCGGTGATCTCGACGCGACGGTCGCGCAGGTCGGCCGGGATCGGCGCGACCGTCCAGTCGCCCTCCCGGATCTCGCGCGTCTCGGGGAGAAAGTCGGGGAGCTCCCCCGCATCGAGCCGCTGCTTGCGCGCCTCCCGGGCGGCGAGCAGCTCCTCGCGCCGGGGGTTGAACTCCCGCTGGAGCAGGGCCACGAACTGCAGCGCCTCGGCGCTCAGAACCGCGTCCCAGCCGGGGCGAACCTCGCCGCGAAGGTCGAGGCTGTCGTCCTGGTCGAATGCTGCTTCCGTCATCGTGTCAATAGTTGAGCACGGGCCGCGCCAAGTCGATAAACCCAGCCCCACCCGTGAGTTAAGGAGTGGCGAGCTGTCAAATACAGCGCGTAAATCTGGCCGCGGAAGCTGTAGCCACGGAAAGCGATAGGACGGATAGGACTTATAGGACCCATACGACGAATGATCTTGACGTCGTCCTATAGGTCCTATCCGTCCTATATGTCCTATTTCCGGGCGAAGCTCGGGGCTAGGGAGGGCGCGCAACCGGCGATGGCAGCTGGTGCGGTACGCCGTTCGACGCGCGCGGCGGCGCGCTGACGGACCCGGCATCCACACCCTCGACCGCCTCATTCATCACATTTAGCGCACCGCGGGCGCGGAAAGAGCGACAATAACCAATTCGGAGATTCCCGCCATGAAACGATTCCCGCTCGTTTTGCTGCTTGTTCTCACCATTGCCGCATCCGCCAGCGCCGAGCTGCGCATCGTTCCCGATCTCCCCGACAGCGTGGAGATCGGCCAAACGGTCGAGTTCACCGTCAGGGCCCTCGACCTGCCGTCCGGCACGGTCGTCACGAACTACACCGGCACCGTCACCTTCAATGCCCTCGGCCTCACGCTGCCGGCCGACTACACGTTCACCGCGGCCGACAACGGCCAGCACACCTTCACCACCACCGTCCTTCGCGGTGGCAATGTATTGATGGTGGCCTACGACGTGGCCGTCCCGGAGACGAGCGCCAGCGACACCGCCACCTCCATCTGCCCCGGCTTCACCGTGTCGGCCTCAAACGACGGTCCGGTCTGCGATGGCGCAAGACCCACGCTCACTGCGACCACGGACTGGGCCGATCTCAGCGACGTCACCTTCCAGTGGAGCGGCCCGCGCGGCTGGTTCCCCTTCCCTCAGCAGGCCGTCGTCCAGGCACCGGCCAACCTGCCGGGCGATTACTTCGTCACGATGACCCGGCCCAACGGCTGCCAGTCCGTCGCCAAGACCACGGTCGAAAAGCTGGCCGGCCTTCCGGGCAACGTCGGCATGGTGCGCGCCTGCGCCGGCTCGCAATTCACCCTGACCCTTCCGCAGGATGCGGCAGGCGGCCCCTTCACCGACATCGTCTGGGAGGGGCTGGAGAACGCCGCCGTCGTCGCCGGTCAGGGCACGCCCACGGTCACCTTCGAAGCGCAGCTTCCGGCCGGTGCGCCGCGGAACGCGCCCCTCGTCGTCAAGCTCACCGCGCGCAGCCAGGGCGGCTGCCTGATCGAGCGCACCTACTCCGAGCACGTCGACAGACCGGTCAGCCCACAGCCGGTGACGGCACCGGCCGTCGCCTGCCCCTATGAGGAGCAGGAGGCTTCGGCCCCGCCGCCGGCCGACGGCTCCACCTACCACTGGTCGATCGACAACGGTCTGCTTCTCTTCGATGACGATGACGACGTCGAGACGATCCGCTTCGCGACCTACGGTCCCGCCACGCTGCGCCTCACCGTGAGAAACGAGACCTGCAGCGCCGTGACCGAGGTGGCGATCGGCCTGCCCGCCGCTCCGGAAATCATCGAGGAGCCGAAGAACGTCCACATCAGCCGGGGACAGACGGCGCTGCTCTCCGTCCAGGTCAACGGCAGCGGGCTCACGTTCCAGTGGTATCAAGGGATGAAAGGCGACGTCTCGAAACCGGTGCCGGGCGGCAACGCCCATACGCTCTCCGTCTCCCCTGACGAGACGAAGCGCTACTGGGTGCGCGTCGAAGGGTGCGGCGGCACGACCGTCGATTCGAAAGCGGCGACAGTGACGGTCACGGCCGCCGCAGGAGGGAAACGGCGCGCCACGCGCCGGTAAGCGCCGTCTGCATAGGACAGATAGGACTTACAGGACCAATAGGACCCACCCACCCGAGGGTGGCAAGGTCCGCAGGTCCACCTGACCCCGCTCACCTCAATGCCGCAAGGTCCGCAGGCCTATCCGTCCTATAGGTCCCATTCGTCCTATGACCTATCCGTCCTATTTGTCCTATCGGTCCCACACAGCGCCGCACTCACGTCCCAAACCGGTACTGCAGCGCGCGCCGGATCTCATCCAGCTCCTGCGATTCGCCGGCGCCCAGCGGTTTGGGGATCTCGATCGGTTCTTTTTCCGGGTCGGTGAACGTGATCACGCAGTAGTCGGCGCCGGGCGGCTCGGTCACGTCGGAGATGTCTTCGGGGGTGCGTCCAATCTCGCGCATCGCTTCACGGGCCATGCGGCGAACGCGGTCTTCAAAGTCCGTCATGGAGACGGCGAGTAACAAAAAGCCCGCCATGTAGGCGGGCCACTCACAACCGTCTCGTGCCTCGGCGTTACTGAACCGCGGCTTCTTTGGCGGCGCAGTGTTCGTTGAAGGCTCCGGTGAGCTCCGCGGCGATGTCGTGCGCGGCGCGTCCTTCGATCTGCCAGCGCTCGAACATCTTCACCACTTCGCCGTCCTTGATCAGCGCGATCGAGGGCGACGACGGGCGGAAGCCGACGAAGTACTCGCGCGCCCGCTGCGTGGCGTCGCGATCGTTGCCGGCGAAGACCGTGATCATCTTCTCGGGCAGCACGTCGTTCTCGAGCGCCATCGCCACCGCCGGACGGGCATTGCCGGCCGCACAGCCGCAGACCGAGTTCACTACGACGAGCACCGTTCCTTTGCGGGACGCGAGCACGGCGTCGACATCGGCGGCGGTGCGCGTTTCCTGGATGCCGAGGCGCGTCAGTTCCTGACGCATGGGCCCGACGATTCGTTCATCGTACATCTGTTAAGTCCTCCCAACCGGATCATAACGCAGAGGGGCGGACGAGCATGCCCGTCCGCCCCTCTGACTTTCCTGAGCCCTGAGCCCTGAGCCCTGAGCCCCGATTCTCAACTAGTGTCGCGCGTGCTCCTCCACCTGCATCGAGCTGACCATCGCCTGCAGCGTCTGGCCGTAACGGGAAGCGTCGCGCTCCGGCGTCACGAAGACCATGTACAGCAGGTGACCGTCCGCGAGCTGGCGCGTGACCAGGGTGACGCGCTCGGCAATGCGGGTGTTCGGATTGTTCCCGTTCAGGCTGACCGCGATGGCGTTGCCGCCGTCGAGGTTGAAGCGCTGCTCGGAACCGCGGACGAGACGCAGATGCCGGCTGGTCGACTGGATCTGCGAAAGCAGGTCCTGCGTCGCCGACTGCAGCGTCACGTTCCTGGACGTCGACCCGCGCAGCCCCATGCGGGCGCCCTGCGTCGGATCGTAGTGGCTGATGATCGCACCGTAGACGACTTCCGTCCGGCCGTTCGCCGTGCCGACGCCGCCTTCCGGGGCGATCGTCACGCCGCCGTCATTCGAGTTGTACACGCGCCAGTTCGACGGGTACGACACGCGGAACAGACCGTTGCGGTCGGTGTACGCGCGCATCGAGCTCGACGGAGCCTGGACGCTGCCGACGCCGCTGTTGCCGGAGCTGCTCGTCATCGGCGGATCGCTCTGGCGCACGCCGCTCCGGGCGATCTCACCCATCGACGGTGCACGGCCATAGCTGCCGAGTTTCGACTTGATGTTGCTCAGCCCCGCGACGTTCGTCGTCGCGTTGTCCGGCACCTTCAGCAACTGGCGCTCTTTCTGGATACGGGCGATACGATCGGGCGGCGCCGGGTGAGACGACGTCCACGTCGTCTTGCGGGCCTTGTCCACCTTCTCCAGCTGCTGGAAGAAGCCGATCATGTCGTTCGGGTTGTAACCGCTGGCGGCGAGGATCTGCGCGCCGCGGATGTCGGACTGCGTTTCCATTTCACGGCTGAACTTCAGGAACAGCGCGTTGAGGCCGACACCACCGACGGCGTTGAGGATCTGCGCCGTGTTGTTGCCGACCTTGCCGCCGAGGAGTCCGCCGAGAATCTGCAGACCGGCCTGCGCGGCGTAAGCCTTCGAAGCCTGATGCGTTCCGTGGCGCAGCGAGGAGTGCGCGATCTCGTGCGCGAGCACGCCGGCGATCTCACCCTCGTTGCGGGCGTTCTCGATGATGCCACGGTTGATGTAGATGAAGCCGCCCGGAAGCGCGAACGCGTTGATGTCCGACGCATTCACCACGCGGAACTGGTACTTGAAGCCGGGGCCGCCGGCGTTTGCCGCCAGCCGCTGGCCGATGCGGTTCACGTATTCGTTGATTTCCCGGTCGTTCATGACCGGAAGCTGGCGCTCGGCCTCGACGGCCGACTGATACCCGATTTCCACGTCCTGTTGCGGGCTGAACATGTTGAAGCCCGGATTGACCTTCGTCTGCGCCTCGGCCACACCAGCCACCAGCGAGAGCGTGAGCATCATCGCCAGGAGCGGACGGGCGGCACCGCGAGTCTGTCGGTTCATGTGGGTCCTCCTTAAAATAACTGCGAAGGACTGTATTGCAGCGACAATGCCGGGTTTCAGGGTTACCGCACAGCGGTTTAGCGCGTGCGCTGCCCTCTCGGGAGGACGCCGCGCAGGCGTCATGGGACAAGCACGGCAAGCAGCCGGACCGCGTGCCCCGACGAGACGTTGTCCGTTGTCCGTTGTCCGTGCTGCGCTGCGCGACGCTGCTCCGGTATAGCGCAGCACGGAAAACGGACAACGGACAACGGACAACGTTTTACCAGCGTCCACCAGCGCGCGCTGGCGCGCCCTACCGCCCTGCCGAGCGCCGCCGCAACGTCACCATCTTCAGCAGCGCGGTGACGTCCCCGCCATCGATCAGCCCGTCGGCGTTCACGTCGCAGCCCCAGCTCCCGGGAAAGGTGCCGTCCTGGGCGTCCAGCATCCGCTTCTTCGGCGCGTGGTCGGCCAGCTCCAGCTTCAGGGCGTGGTAGTCGCCGGCGTCGATGAGCCCGTCGCCATTGCAGTCGCCGCGACGCGGCGCATGCAGCACGTAGATGCGGTTGTAGGTCGAGAAGTAGATCGTCCCCCGCGCGCCCTGGGCCACGTCGATGATCGGCCCCAGCTCGTTATTGATGAGCGCGATCGGCTCGGCGATGGGACGCGTCTCCAGGTCGGGGAAGTAATAGATGGCCCCGCTGACGAACGCCGCGACCAGATAGCCGCCGCCAATGAGCGGATGCGCATCCGGCAGCAGCCGCAGCATCCCCGTCGGCGCGACCGTGGTGGGGAAAAGGTAATCCGGCGTGTGCGTCCCCTCGATCGGCGGGTTCCCGCCGAACGTGAACGGCCACCCGAGATTCGCCCCCGGCCCCGTCAGGATGTTCAGCTCGTCGCCCCCCTCGGGGCCGTTGTCCGCCACGACGAGGCGCTGCTTGTCGTCCTCCCAGATCAGGTCGAACGGATTGCGCACGCCGCGCGCGTACTGCTCCACGCGCCCGTCGGGATGGATGCGGAAGATCTTGCCACCGGTCCACTCCGGCTTCGAGGCGATCACCCCGCCGCCAAAGTCGCCGATCCCCACGAAAATCGAGCCGTCGGCCGCGACCGCAGGGTTCCCCCCATGATGCTCGGACGAGACCGGCCGCCCCGGCACGTCCGCGTCGCACGAGAGGCGCGCGAGCACCGTCTCCTCCCCCGTCACCAGATCGATGCGGGAGATCACCTCGTACGACGGCCCCGGCTCCGTGTAGTGCACGGCCGCCGTCACGTCGTCGAGGAGAGCCATCCCGATCAGCCCATGGTTCCCCTCCTCCTGATCGGTCGTGACCGTCGCGACGAGGGTGCTCTCCCCATCATCATCGAGGCGATACACCTCGCCCCCCTTGAGGGAGTAGTAGACCGTGTCCTTCGAATCAACCGCGATGGAGGTAATGAACCCGGGCGCCTGCGCGAGGCGCTCCGCCCGAAAGCCCGGAAGAGTCGCCGCCGCCGCGGCGGTGGAGAGGAAAACAAGGGACAGAGCACCGATAAGCCACTTCATCTGTAAGGCGCCAAAGAAAGAACCGCGCCAGCTTAGTACGAAGCAGCTCCTGGCTCTCAGCTATGAGCTCTTAGGGAGGACCGCCCCCGCCCCCTCAGAGCTCGAAGCTACGCGCTTGATCGGGCGGCGCGCAGCGCCCCCGTCGCCCCTCTCCCCCCTCAGAGCTAAGAGCTAAGACCTGATAGCTACCCCTGAAATAAGGTTCGCACCTACCGAGTTACACGGGGTCCTTGACGCAACCACGGCCCGATGCGATCATTCGCGCCGCTTCGTCAAACACAGTGTCGCGGGGTGGAGCAGTCTGGTAGCTCGTTGGGCTCATAACCCAAAGGTCGCAGGTTCAAATCCTGTCCCCGCAACCAACTTAAAACAAAGAAGTTAGCCCGCCGAAAGGCGGGTTTTTTGTTCACCAAAACTGCTAGTTTGCCAACGTCTTGCCACCGAGTTTTCCGCAGGCGATGAATCTTGCCACCGAAACTGCATTTCGGTGGCAAGGTGTGCGACCTCGGTGGCAACGGCGAAACTTGCGGCCTCATCGCCGTTTTCGCCGCCGTCTTTCCTCCTTCTTTTCCAGCGACGCGTTCATGGGCGAGCGTTGCGCGGGCGACGCGTAGATCCAACCATCCATCGACTATCTGTCCAGTGGAATGCCGGTGCGGCGAGTTTCCACGTACACGTCGAGTCGCAGCTTCCGATCGCGGATGCGTCGGCGAATGGTCTTCGTGCCGACGCGGATGATCTTGGCTGCGCTGTCAACGTCAGCTGCCAGAAGACATCCTCAGGACTGATCGTTCGCTGCTCCATCGCTATCGCCTCTCATGCTTCCGTTCGTGGTCGCAGCTCTGCGCCCTTTTCATCCACGAACGTGATTCGGGCCGCTTCGACGTCGTGCAAATCGCTCAGGACTGTTCTGACGTCCGCACCCCACTCCGTCTGAAGATCGAACTGCGTCTCCCACGGAACAGAGACGGATCGGACCATCTCAGCGCGAGACACGATCCCCCTCTCTTGCGCAGGATGAGCTCCTCGCCCGACGCCGACCGTGCGAAAAAAGGCGGGGCCGAGACCGAGATCACTTCCCGAGGTCATCGAGGATTGATCGAGCGCTTCGCTCGCGCTCCACATCCCATGAGGCGGATCGTGAAGCGCCCTCGCACCGGCCTTCGTGCCGTCGCGCACAACCTTTGACGTGAGATCCGGGTCGTAGCACCTCACCTGCTTCTCGCCGCCGTGCTCGGTCGTTCCGGACCACCGCTCGACATGCTTGGATCGAGGCCGCGTCCACGTCATACAGCACGTCGGTTTTGAAGAACCACCGCGAGCCGTGCTTCACCGCGGAGCTCATGCTCTGCACGTGAAAGTAGATCGTCGCGGGACTGAGCCCGAGGGCGATCGCTGCGAGCTTCAGGGATACCAGGGGCTCAACGAGGCGGTATTCATCCGATGTGTCACTCGGCGGCCAGTACTCGGCGGTGATCCACTCATCCTTCTTGCCCGGAACGCGGCGAGCAATGACCACTCCCCCATTTGGCCCGACAGCAAAGCCGGTTCGCGTGGCGACGTCTGCACTCACAGGCGTTCCGCATGACGGGCATTCCGTGAAGGCAGCAGACATCGGCTGAGCGGCCGAACCTATTCAGCGCGAGCTACTTCGTCAATAAGTAGCCTATCCGGTACCCCTGGGTGGAATGAACGGGGATGCAAAAACGAAAAAACCGAGGTACGGTCGGGTCACCTATGGCGAACAAACGTGAAGACGGCGACCGCCCGTACGTCCAACTCATCGTCTTGACCAACTCCGATACCGGAAAACGCGTTGGCATCAGCGCGATGTGGCTGACCACATTTGAAGAGGCCGACGCAGGAACAGTCTTCAAGTTCACGAACGGCGAGAGGGTCACGGTCGAGGAGAGCTTTCGAGAGGTAACGACTGCATTCGAGCGCACGTGCCGATGGTGATGTGCAAAGTAACGGGTGATGGTGCGCCGCTACCAGGGACTCAAGTAAAGAAGATGAACGAGACATTCTTTCCGGACCTCATCGAGAGCATTCGCCAAGCGGGGAAGATGCGTCGCGCGATGCGGCGGCACCACAAGACACGCAGCATCGCCTCGGCACGTCGCCTCGCGGAACGACGAAGCCGGCCGCATGATCGCTGGCCGAATGAAACCGATCGTGTGGCCTGGATCGAACGAACGGCCCGGCTCCTCGCCGATACGCCCCACCAGTGCTCCTCCACCATTCACGGCTGCGGGCACACACGCGAGCTTCTCGGAAGGACGATTCAGGAGCGGAGGGCCGATGAGCGGGACGATTGAGAACGCCCGAACAGTTCTCGCGCAATTGGACCAGGGCCTCGACGTCCCACGCGATGACATTGCAGTTGCTCTGCGAGAGCTCGTCGCGCTCGCAGAGGGTCCCTCCGAAGATCTCGACGACTACAACAGCAAGGTCGCGCGTGCGGCGAAGGCGATCGGCGCGACGGGCTGTCCGGTCGATCAGTTGAACGCCGTCGTCCGATACGCCGAACGAGTCGCGCCGCACTTCCGCTACGTCGCCGCTTCCGGTGAGCTCATCAACCCGACGCGAGACAAGAACGGGCTCCTGCCGAGCGAGTTCGTCGGCCCAATCGAAATCCGCCGGAACCGCGACGGCTCGCTCGACGAAGTCGTCGCGCACAACGTGTTCGTTCACCTGGAGCAGATGGCGGACAACGCGTGGTGGATGGGCGTGAGCACGCCCGACAACGCGCATCTCGTCCACGTCAACTTCTACTCGGAGCGCGTCATCGAAGCGGAAGCAGAGGACCAACACGTGACGAAAGATGAGCGGGCTCAGAACGACGCTCGCCCGTAGCTGAGCAAGTCCGCCAAGCTGAACCACGGCCGCGAAGTTCTACCGCGTGTAGAGCGATGTGAGACGCCCGGTGACGCGCTTAGTCGAGATAGATGCCGAATGCGATACTGGGCGGCATTCCGACTATGAGCTCGACACCAGCAGGAACCACGACGACCGCCGTATCCGGCGACTTCAGTCTGAACATCTTCCCCGCTCTCTTCACAGGTACGGCAGCTCGCGTCCTGGTGGGCCTCTGGCGCGACACCGACCACGCGGAAGCGATCGCCGCCACCATCCCTGGGTTAGTCACCTGGAGAGACCCGTCGGATGCCTCCCGCATGTACGTGTGGCACGCGACGGAGACGATCTCGCCGGAGGGCTTTCACGAAGTCACCGTCACCGCGGACGAGAATCCGCAGCTGTTCCAGAAACTGCTGGACGATGCGGTCCGAGCGCGAATGCTGGCACTCGGTTTCACCGAGAAGCACGGTTCGTTCGTGAACTACGGCAAAGGCAGCCTCCTCACCACGATCCCTGCGCTATCACAGTCTCTGACGGAGCCGATCGGCATCTATCCGCGGATCATCCTCGAGGGGTTCTTCACGCGGAACGCGAATGAGGTGCTCGTCCACGGCATCGTGGCCGACGTGCTCTACACGACCAGATTCGATGTGTCGGTGGCGGAACTCGTACAGGCGGGGCTCGGCGAAGAGTTGCTCGGCGAATACGTTCTACTCATGCCGGACGCGCCCGACGTTGCGCAGTACCCGAACCTTGCCCGGCGCACCATCGGCAGCATCAGTGGGTACCGCGGGAACGTTGTGACGCTGAATGACCGTCGCGACGAAACGCTCGCGGAGATCGCCACGACCGCGGTCATGCCCGAGCCTACGCGCCCGTTGCTCGAGAAGTACCTGACTGCGCGTTATCAAACGGCATTCACGTCGGGACAGTTGGCGCTTCAGAAGAAGCTGCGAGAGCTCGTCCAGCCCGGGAAGCGGTTCAAGCTGACGAACGCCGTCCGCGAACGCGTGGCTGGTAGCGGACCTCTACAGCTTCTTCCCGGGCTCACGGCGGACATCGGTGAAATGATCCGGGTGAACAACGCAGCGTTTCCCGCACGGCAGCTGACGCCGCCGCGTTACAGCTTCGATCCGGCCGGAGACAAGCTTGATCGGCGGATCGACAGTGGGTTACACCGATTCGGGCCGTACGACCGCGAACGCGTCGCCGGAAAGCGTTTCCGCATTCTCGTCATCGCTCCGACCGACAACAAGGGCGACGTCTCCGTTGCGCTCACAAAACTGCAGAACGGTTTACGGACGAGCAAGAACGTTTTTGGCGGGCTTCGTTCCATGTACCGCCTCGGAAACGTTGAGATTCGGACCGTCTTCGCGACCATGGCGGCAGCAAAGCCTATGGCTGGTTATGCGCAGGCGGTTACCGAGGCGCTGAAAGACACCGCGGCGCCATTTGATCTGGCTCTTGTCGTGATCCATGCCCGCCACCGAGAGCTTCCCGATTCCGAGAATCCGTACTTCCAGACCAAGGCCTTGCTCTTATCGCTCGCCGGCATTCCGACACAGGCACTGACGATTGAAAAACTCCGGAAGAGCGACGAGGAACTGCAGTACATCCTGAACAACGCGGTCCTGGCGTGCTACGCGAAAATGGGCGGCACGTCACATGTGTTGCGCGCTCCTGCCGCAGAGGATGGCGCAACGGAGCTGGTCTTCGGGATTGGGCGTGCATTAACACGAACGGCACGGCTGCGGAACGCTGATGAGACCATCGGGTTCGCTACGGTCTTTCGCGCGAATGGCGAATATCTCTACAACGACTGCACCCCCTACTGTCATCCCAAGGACTACGAGCGGGCGCTCGAGGAGACGATCAAGCGCTCAGTCGAGCGAGTGGCGGAATTCGAGCAGCTTCCCTCAGGGTCCGTGCTCCGGCTCATTTTTCACGTGCACAGGCGCACAGGCAAGCGCGAAGTGCAGCCGATCCTCAATGCGGTGAGAAAGCTGCCAAAGTACAAAATTGAATACGCCCTGCTCCACGTCAACGAGGATCACCCCATCCAGCTGTACGAGCGGCAGCGCAAGAATTCGCAGTCAGGCCAAACGGTCGTGGGTGTCCTGCCGGAGCGGGGCATCTCGGTCTTCCTCGGCCCACGTGAGCGTCTCGTGACGTTCGTCGGAATGCGGCAATACCGAGGACAGGGCATGCCGATGCCGCTTCGCGTCACTCTCGACCGAACCAGTACGTTCAAAGACCTCGAGTACATCGTGCAGCAGATGTTCGCGCTCTCATTCATGAGCGCACGCAGCATGACACCTGCGATCAAGCCGGTCACCATCGGCTATGCCGAGCAGCTCGCGCGCATGACAGGCCATCTGCGCGGTGTTCAAGCCTGGACGGTGGAGATGATCCAGAACAAGCTCGGCCGAAAGCTATGGTTCATCTAGCTGAACCGGATGCGGCTGTGGAGCTTTTGGCGGTAGAGCTGCGTCAGGTGCTCGATCGCGGCGACCTCGATGGCCACGTCGCTGGCCTGATCATCGCGACGGGCTTTCGCGATTGGCGGAGCTCGTCGTGGGGTGAACCGATTCGGCAGATGCTGGACGCCTCGTATGACGAGACGGCGAGGCCGCAGGACGTCGCTATTCAAGGCATCCGGTCGTTCTTCGCCGGTGCCGCACCGAACGACTACCAGACGCTGGTGACGCGTGAGCTCGCGCGTAAACCTTTACCACCGGCGGTCACGATGCGAGATGACGACCGAGTGTTGCTCGGTATCGCAGCTGGAGTCGGCATTTCACCCCCGGACCGCCGTACGAGCCTACGCGATGTCACCGGCGCACCAACAGGGTCCGTTCGATCCAACGTACTCCGATTCTGGGCGACGATTGTCGCCGACGGCAGGGTGACACTCTCTGACAGTGATGCGCGTACAGCGTTGCGCCTGATCGAGGACGCACAGCCTCTGACGCACGACGATCGCGTCGCACTACTCTGGCTGGTTGGGCGCGTGCTGGACTCCCACTGGACACCAGACGACGCGGCGCTCGCGGACGTCGAGTCGCGTCGTCGAGATCTGCGTCGCAGCTTGTCCGGCGTTCCCAGCTCGGAGCTATTGCCGTTGAGTATCGGGATGCTGGTCGATGCGGCGGCCGCGGCGCCGGGCGAACGTCTCGTGCGTGCTTCCGTGCTGGATTTGGTCCTCGCGATCGTCGATGGATTCACCGCGAGTGCACACGTTCTCGCGAACCGCTATGCGAAACGTCCACCCTTCCTCATCGCAGATGAATACGACGTCCAGGACCTGTTTCGCGCGCTGGTGCTTCCTCACCTTCCGGACTGTGAACCGGAGGATCCGGCACCCAAGCACGCCGGCAAGTCGAGTCGCCTCGACTTCGTCTCCAAGCGCGCGCAGATGGGCTTTGAGATGAAGTTCGTCCGGAGCGAGCGCCACGCCGGTGAGGTTCGCGGCGAAATTCTTCTCGACGAAGCCACGTACCATGCGCATCCACACGTGCACGAGGTCGTGGCGCTGATCTACGACCCCAACCGCCATATCTCGGCGGCATCGCGCCCGGTCCTGGAACGCGATCTCAGTACGACTGTCACCGTCGGTGGCCGCACCGTGACTTACCACGTACGCGTTCGAGGATGATGGCCCGTCACCTTGCGCTACGCTGACTCACGTGGTCGAAGAGCCGTGGTACCTCATCCTGTTCGAAGCGACAGATGTCGAGGTGCCGTATTCGCCGATCACCTCCATCGGCGCGCTGCAGACGCACCCGGTAACGCAGCCGCATGGCTTCGACCGCGAGATGGTCGCCGCGGTCGATGCCGTTTGGTTTGCGCTCCATCTCCCACGGCGAGTTCATGACACGTTCGATCTGCCGCTTCGAATGTTGCGGGAAAGCCCGAGATTCGATCTCGCGCATCGCATCACCCTCCTCCCGGCTCCGCTCCTGGAAAGGGACGAGTGGGTACGAGCACTGACATCGCCATCTCCAGCGCTCGTTCTGGCGCCACCGAGTCTGATCGAAGCCGCCGAACGGTTTTCCGGTGCGGGAGCCGTTCGTCTGGGCGTCCTCTCCTTTGATGACCTTTCCGACGGGCAGCTACGCTCCCTGTGGCGACGGATCTCCCGGTTCTCTGATGCTTCGATCCAACGGCGGATCGCACCGATCCCTTTCCTTCCCCTCACGCGCGAAAGCGCGACCACGCTTCCGACGCAGTTCCTCGCACGTCAGCTTCGGCGGGAGCATGACGTCCACCGACTGAATGGTGACGCGCTCGGAGTGCTCGACCGGCTCGTTCACATGCATGCCACCGTGCAGGCCCTCAGCCGTGCGGAAGACCTCGGCCACACCGATGCGACTGCCGATCGAGCGTTTCGCCAGCTGTATCCACAAGCGGTGCGCACCCTCACGGTAGATGGAGTCCTTGCAGTGCCTGGCGTCGCTCCACACTATCGTCGCCGACTCGCAGCGGCGCTTGGACCGCCCGCGGTCGCGGACGAAGCTGATGAAAAGCGCGTCATCGCGGTCCTTGCTGCACATCGTGGTGCGGCGCGCACGGCACGTACGTTCGTTACACCGCCGATTCCACCTGCCGTGTGGGGCAGCTACGCGCAGCTCGAGGCTCACTGCGCGAGTGGGCATGTTCGACCGCTCACGGTGTGGCGGATGCTTCGAAGCCTCGGTAGCCGCCTCGCCGAGGTACTCGGAAACGAGGGACAGGCCGTCGCCCGCCGCGCCTCATGGCTTACCGTCTTTTCCGACTTCCCGGTCGGTCTGACGATCTTACCCGGCGACACCTCCCCGCTCCTCTCGCGCACGCCTCTGACCCAGCTACCGCTCACACCATTGACCCGACGTCTGCAGTTCGAGCTCGCGCCAAATTCGTTCGAGGATTGGACCGACGGCTTCCGCCTGCTGATTGCGGAGTGCCTTTCGCCAACGGACCCCCTCAACCGCCTGTCTGCGAATGTCTGGGAGGTGATCGCGGATACCGTGAACGCGATTCCGGGCTCGCGATGCGACGTGGTAGCGATTCACGACGAAGCACACCTTCGCGCTGTACTAAACGCGGAACGCTACGACATGCTGCTGCTGAGTGCTCACGGCTCGTACGATCGCGCGGCAAACACAGCCGCGGTCTGCATCCGCGACACGCCCTCACTGCTCGTTGACGTTGAGCGTGTGCCGCCGGTCGTGGTGCTGAGCGCGTGCGAGATCTCGCCGCGAGCCTCCGGCGCGGTGAGTGTGGCGGATCTCCTCTTTCGACACGGCGCCTCCGTCGTGATCGGCACGCTCGTCCCGATCCGCGCGGATCGGAACGCATTTCTCCTGAACCGCTTCTTCACCTACCTCGGCGATGCCATCGCGGAGGTCGAGCACTTCGACACCCTCGGCGCGCTATGGCATCACGTGCTCACGACACATGCAGTGCACGACATCTACACTGCTTCTCAGCAAGTAGAGCGCTGGGCCTTCTCCATCAGAGACGGTCTGACCGTCGATAAAGAATTCAAGAACGTGCGTTCCGTCGGACGTCTGCACGGTGGCCACATTCACCGGCAGTCCGAGGAAGTCTTGCTCGAAATTGCTCGCGACCGCGGCTTTGAGGACACACTTCGGTCGACGCTCAAAAGCCAGAGCTACTTCCCCGAATCTCTCTTTTACACGATGCTCGGCCGCGGCGATCGAATCCTGCTGGCACGATCGTACGTTCAACTCCTCCAGCCGAGCCAGGGGACGGCTGTCAGAACTGCGGCAGCCGAAACACCCGTCGCACCGACTCGGTGATCTCGCCGCCCAACCGTTCCTCATCGTAAAGCGTGCGCAGTACCTCGAGGAGCACGACGCGGTACTTGCGCTTCCCGATCTCCATCACCGCATAGAGGTCGATGGATTCGTACTGAAACTGCTGGCAGTGCCAGTCGAAGGTGGAGGGGTCAAACCAGTCGAAGGCCGCGAGGCGCTGGCGGAGGCGGTAGAGGAACTCTGCCTCAAACCACTCCGCGTCGAATCCATCCAGTTGACGGTGTGCGCCAAGCTCGAGGAGCAGAACCATCGTGGCCATCCTGGAGCCGAAACGCGTGACGTAGCGGGGGTTCTCCGGAACGCTGGAACGACCTCTTGGCGCGCGGGGATAGACGCGCAGGTTGGTGCTTCGCTGGAAGCTGACCCATTCGGTGTTTACCTTCATGCGCGGAGCTGAAACGCCGGCGCGAGCTCCTCGATCCGCGACGCCACCCGCCATGCACCGAGGTCGCACGTGAAGACGTAGCTCTGCGGCGGAACGCGCTGCTCGCGCACCCAGACCACGAGCGTCTCGAGGTTCGGCGCGACGAACTCGCCAGCCGGCACGACGACGGCACACTCCTCGCCACGAACATTCGGCACGTGCGTCGGCATGGATGGATCCGGCGTCGCCGCAGATACAGACGTGGAGGCGCAGAGCCACACGAGACCGACGACCGTGAGCGGTATCGTGATTGGCCAGAACATGAGGTACACACCGATGAGCCAGAGGACGATGAACATCACGACCACCAGAAGAAACAACTTCACCGCTTCATCGGCGAACGCATTGACGAACTCTTTCGCTACGAGGTAGTCGCGCTCGATTTCATTCATCGTTGTTCTTTCCTCTCTCTCGGAAGGCCTTGCAGCCGTCGATGTACGTTTGGTGACACGGCCCTTTCGCGTGCGCCTTGAGGCCGTGGCCGCAACGGCAGACCGGTTCGGGAGTGAACGTTCTGCAGGTGCAGCTGCGGCACGGGCCGTTCGGGCGCTGTTTCGTGCCCCAGTGCTCCCGCTTCGGATGCGTGCACTTGCAGATCGTGACCGGACGCCGCATGGGTTCAATTCGCCTCCGACAGATCGCAGCCGCGTTTGAACCCCACACACCAATCGCACCGCAGGGCGGTTACCATCGGTTGAACCCCCTCTGCGCGGCGACAGGCAGGTTGATGCCGAGCCGGCGGACTTCTGCGAGGATCTCGTCGAGCGTCTTTGCGCCGAGCGCGCGGATCGACTGAAGGTCGCGCACCGTGCGGCGAGCGAGATCGCCGACCGTCGCGATACCGCCTCTCGTGAGGCAGTTTCGCGCACGAGCCGACAGCTGCATCGCCTCGGCGACGGTGCGGCGGTAGAGCGGGTCCTCGTCCGCTTCAGATGCACCGGATGCCGCGGCGCGTTCGTCGGGGAAGCGGAGCACGCCCTCTTCAGCAGGATCGGCGGCAATCGCGCACTCCGGCTGCGGCAGCTCGCGGATTGACTCGAGCGCTCGCTCCGAGATCACGAAGCGGCAATTCGACGGCTCGCGCGTGGCCATGCGCTCCCGTGCTTCCGCGACGGTACAGGCGATCGCGGCTCCGTCCAGCTCTTCATCACGCATGAGAGCTCGGGCGACGGAGTAGACCAGCGGCCACTCCTCCTGCAGGATCGACTGTGCGCGCACAAGGAGGTAGCGCATCCAGCTCGACACGACCTCGTCGCAGTCCTCGAGGAGACCGAGCATCGCGCGAGCGTTCTCGCGATCGAGACCGGCGTGCGACGGCGGTGATCCGAGCGTGCGCTCGCACTCGGCAGCACGACCGGCGAGCAGCACCAGCACGTCGCTCTCGATGAGCGGGCGATGCTCGGCGGAGACTTCGACGACGCCGGAGATGGCGTGCTCGAAATCGACGTGTCCGGCGAGTCCGTGGCGTCGGCGGATGCTGGCGCGACGAATGGGCCGGCCGAGGATGAAAGCCATGACGGCATGGCCAGCTTCGTGGAACGCGAGAAACTCGCGGGGCGGGACTTCAAACATGGTCATCTCCATTCGGAAAACGCAGCGCCGCCTGGAAGCCAGGGATCTCCCGGTCGAGGCTCATCACTTCCGCGCTGGCGAGATCGAGCAGGTGATCGGCGACGTAGGAGTCGAGGTCGAGGGAAACGCGGTCCGCGAGGCGGTGAAGCATGAGCACCTGGTAGGCGGGCAGATAGACGCGGAGCTCCTGCAGGAGGAGGAGGCGCGGCAGGGCACGGACGGCATCGAGGCCGAGCGCGTCCTGGATGACGGCCAGCGGCCATTTCTCCATCGCGATGTGCGCGAGCTCGGCCCAGGTGAAGCGGTACGCACCGCGCTTCTTGCTGGCGACATACTGGCCGTCTTCGATGCCGGCGACGACCTTGCGCGCGGCGATCCCGGTCAGGCGGGAGACGTCCGCGAGCGAGTAGCGGAGCTTTCGGTGGAGGAAAATGGTGCGGATGCGGGTGGTGCGGTTGAGAGTTTGATCTGAAGTGCTCATCGGCGGTTCCGTATGCGTGATTGCGTATAAACGATAATGTATAGGTGATCACTTGTAGACGCAAGCGCCTCAGCTGTTGTCGAATGCTGACGATGGCGGCACCGATCCCCGAGGCTGAGCTTTTCGGAAAAACGCTCCGGAAGCTCCGGCAAGCGAAGGAGCTGACGCAGGAGAGACTCGCTGGCGCGGCAGGTCTCACGACCGGCTACGTGAACACCGTAGAACGCGGCATGCAGGTGCCCAGCCTCACAACCATTCTCAAACTCGCTCACGCCCTTGGCGTTACGCCCTCCGAGCTCCTGAGCGACTTCACCTCCGCCGCCGTCCGCCGTCTGGTCGGCTGACAACGGCAACAATGGCCGCCGACACCTGGGCGAACACATCTCTCCTTCAGGAGTACCGCCGCCGCGCCCTCGCCCTCTTCCCGGAGCTCGAGACCTGCGGCCACGAGTTCTTCGCCTTCATGTCGCTCTACGCGCGGGAGATCCCGTGGAAATTCTTCAACCGCGACACCGCTGCGAGCACGCTGCGGGTCTTGCGTGAAATCCGCGCGACGAACGACCGCATCCTCCTCTCCTTCTTCAAGGAGCAGCACGGCGAGATCGAGATCGCGCTGCGGTCGCTCGACGAGATCAACCGCGCCACCTTCCACGACCGCGACTGGTGGTCGCTCGCAGACCTCGAGCAGATCCGCGACATCCGTGAGCTGATCCACCCCGCCTACCTGCAGCTCTGCGAGGCCGTGCTCAAGACGCTCCTCCACCCCATCGCAGTGTTCCAGCGCCGCAAGGGCGGCAGCGACAGCGAAACGTTCAAGGCCGACGAGCGGATCGACGCGGCAAAGAAGGCCGGCCTCGGCGACTTCGAACCATTCGACTCCATTGTCCGCAACGCCATCGCTCACGGCCGGGTGAAGTTCGCGAAAGATGCGATCGAGTACCGCAACATCGGCACACCTCCCAAAGTGCGCCCGAAGACCCCTTCCGAGACTCTGCGCCTCTTCGAAGACTTGCTGGACCTCTGCAACGGTCTCGCGGTCGCCTACCGCCTCCTCGTGCTACTCGATGCGAAGCTCCTTTTCTCCGAATCTGCCCCGATCCCGCCCGCGCTCGTGTTCCCGGAAGTCCAGCATCAGCTCAACACCATCGGCTGGCACGTGCGCGATTACCTCGAATACGAGTACGGCAACGGTGAGCGCGACCTGAACCTCTTCGTCACCTCGAGCTACTTCGACGACCACAAGACCCGCCTCTCCGTGATCCGCGCCGCCACCTTCGCGTCGCGCTTCATGCCGGCTTTCGATCGCTGCTATGTCCGGCTCGAGCGCCGCGGCCGCATCGGCGGCTGGGGCCTGTTCGATACCACGAAGATCCGCGAGCTTCTGCGACGTGGAATCACCGACGGCCCGTCGTACCTCGCGGCCGCACCCGAGGGCGGCTTCATCGTCTTCCCATGGTCCCGCTACTTCCACGTGTTCGGACCGTTGCGCCTGATCGGCAGCATTACCGAGGTCCTTCGCACCTCCTGGCCCGCGCTGGGCAGTCAGGTCCAGCGGCCCGAAGTCCGCCACGTGCGGACGGTGAGCAAGAGGACCTACGCCTGCGTGACGGCAACGACGGTCCTGCGCATCGATGATCTCCAGACCGCGATGAACTTCGTCGCGAACAACCTTCGCTCGCTGCTCCGCGCAGCTGTGAAAGCGGGTTGGCGTCAGCCGGAGACCTCGCGATGGCTTCACTTGCTGCCGGTCGGCTACCTTGAGATCGACATCCTCCGCGTAGACTGTCGTCGCCGTCAGCTCGTCTCGAGCGGCATCGAGGACCCGAATCTCCTCTGCCGCATCGTCCGCAAAACCCGCGGCCAGATCCCCGTCACGCCATTGCATCAGAGCGTCCCGCAGGACTTCGGCGGTGTAAAGGTGTTCTGGAATCGAGCGGCGATTGAGCCGCTGATCCAGCAGTAGCGGCTACAGGAGCTTCTCGATCGCCACGCTGGCCATCAGCGGTGAGAACAACGGACGATCGCCTCAGATCGAGTCGAAACAACCCGCGAGGATGAGCGAGTGGTCGTTCTGCAGCCAGGCGTTGATGATTCGCGTGATCACGCCGCTCCGACAGGTCCGCGATCCGACCCAGCCATCCTGCACGAGGTCTACGAACAGACTGTTCGAGATGTACCGCCCTGCGGTTTCGCGGTTCACGCGTACTCCACCCTTCTGACCGAGCACCGTCGTTCCCGCAACGAGTCTCCGCCAGTAATCGAGCGGAAGGTACATCCCCGGCACCATCGTGGTTCGGTCGATGGTGCAGGCGTCAGACTCGCAGATCTTGAAATAGAAGGGCCCCGCGTGCAGCCGATAGTCGCGGAGTTGCGGACCGTCGGACTCGCAGAAGTCCTGTTCGAACTTTTCCATCGCCGCGAGCTCGCGTTTGTACGCTGCATCGGTTGGCCGATAGACGCCTCGCGATTCCGAGTCGCGGACCATCCGCTTGTACTGCACTAGCACATACGAGTCGTACCGCGCGGTGTAGTAGATCAAATCGACGCCGAGCGTTGTCTCGATCGAGCGGGCGTTGACATTGAAGATCGTCAACCGCCGGTTGCCGCGCTGAAACATGTTCACGCCGCGCATGTTCTTCTGCAGCTCATCCCAATCTCCGAAGAGGGATGCGTCGTGTTCAATCATCGGCGTTTCGTACGGCATGGTGTTATTCAGGGCGGCAAGGAATGGCTCCGGCGGATCGTCGTCGTCACCGGGGTTCCATTCGAGCAACGCGCGTTCGTTCATCCCGGCGATCCGGAGCGCCAGGTTGACGGCATCCCGCTCTTCGATGACGGTGCGGGACTTCGCCCACCGCCGCATCGCCATGTGCCGCGCGCGTTGCAGTGCGGCGAGAGCCGCCGTACTCGCCGGGCGTATTCGCTTCACGACGTCGAGCAGCTCGGTCCATGTCGCAGGAGGGATGCGTCGCCCGTTCCCCTGAGATGTTCGGATGAGATGCGGCCGAAGGCGCTCGGCAAACTCTTCCTCCAGATCGTCGAAATCAATCGGCGGATCGAAATGGAAGAAGTCGGTGAAACGGATCTGGTTCTTCAGAGTGGCGTTTCGATGGCCACGTTTGCCGAGACACACGTAGTCGATCGCCGTGCCATCCATCGACAGGAAGACGATCTCCGCGTCACGGTTCTGCCAGTCGGGCGCGCTGACTGCCTCGGTGAAGGTCCCGTCGATCTCGATCCGGCCTTCGATCCCGAACTCTCGCCGCCATTCGTCGATGACGAAGAAATACCCGCCGATGGGATTCGCGGCGCTCATCTCGCGGAGACTAGCCCAGACTCAACGCGCCTCGCGAAGTAACTGCGCAATGCTTGCGAGCGCAGCCGTAGTCCCCTCGTACAGCTGATCGACCGCCGCGCCCCAGCCGGTCTTGTGAGCGTCCGGATCGATGCCGACGTCGCGCAGGTTCTGATCGATGCGGACTTGCGCCGACTTCTCGGTCGCGTGGCTGGCGAGGTCGCGGAGAGCTCGACCCGCGAAGAGCACCTTTAAGGCCGGATTCCGAAGCCCGAGGTTCCAGCGTGACGCAAGCTCCGCTGAGGCATCGCTGATCGTCAGTCCTGATTCATGAGCGAGGTCGCCGATCATCGCCAACACACCCAGGAGACCGAGCGTCTGGAGGTCTTCGATCTCCTTCGAGGGAACGCCAATCGTTGTCGCTAGCCGACGCAGCGCCCGCTGCTGCAGCCGTTCGACGAGAGTCGCCACCGTGACCGCTCGACGCAGAAAATCCGTCCGTGACATCGACTGCGGCGCGCGATAGCCGAGGGACTTAAGCTCGCTCATCGTCCACCAACCGTGGTAGTCGATCTCCTTCTTCGTCGGCGTCGCGATCTTGTCGTCCGGAAGCGCCAGACCGACGGCAGCCGCCATCTCCGCAATGGCTGCGACGACGGAAAAGAAAGCCTCGATCAACTTCGTCGCGCGGGTGCCGATGTTTTCGTTCCCGAGAGCGCGCCGTTGCTCGACCGCGACCTCCGGCTCGACCGCGAACTGATGGACGTGGCGGATGACTCCCTCCGGGCACCCTTCGTAGATCTTCTTCAGCTCGTAGGCGAAGTAGTCGCGGCCGACGCGATGACTGAATGACAGCGCCCACCGTCCCTCGTAGCCGATGCCGCCGTCCGTCGGATCGACGTCGAACTCGTCCCGATCTTCGTATGCCTCGAGGACTGCATCACGGATGTACACGCGGTCGGTCGTGCTCATCATGAACGCGCGCTTGCCGTTCACGGGCCCTTGGAAGCCCGGCCACGTCAGTGCCGGTTTCGGCTCGGCTTCCAAGGCTTTCACCTGCTTCGCAGGCTTCAGCACGAGGCGGCAACCCCACGCCGCGACGAAGTACGGGTACTCCCGATCGTGCGTCCGCTTGATGTCGATGGAGCGGCCCGGCAGCTCCTTGAAGATGGCGTCCTCGCCGCCCAGCAGCGCCTCGAGCTCGGGATCAAGCGACAACGATCTCTGTTCGTAGTAGACGGCCATGATCGCGCAGCGGCGTTCCGCCGCCAGACGTTCGGCATAGCGACGGACGATCCGCACGCGCGCACCGCTGACATCATCGGGTCCCTCGTACCTCGAGACCGGGAGCACCTCGACAACGCCGTACGTCGGACCTTCGAGATCGTCCCACTCGATGCGCGGCGGATCGCCAAGGCGGATTGACGGCACGAGATCGAGAGCGGAGAGCCACTTCGGGTTCGGCGTCAGCACCGTTCGGTTGTGCGCCGTCCAACCGAAAATGAGTGGCTCGAACCGTTCCCCCGAAGGGGCGGTGATGCGAAAGTCCCGATCATCAGGCGCGGCGTCGGAGCCCTCCATGAGCCACCCCATCGCCGCCTTCAAACGGAGCACGCGTGCGAGCTTCGCCGACGGTACGAGCGCCGTGTAGATCCGCGATGTTCCTCGCACCCCCGTTTCGTTCATCGACCGGATCTCTGCGAGAGTGACGTGCGTGTCGCCCTCGTGGACATAAGGGTCATCGAGGAAGGCAAGACAACGCGGCAAGGTGAAGGTGGACTGCGTCATTGCCGCGAAGTATCTCGCACGCCGCGGAGTCAACGCTCTGCACGAAGTGGCTCGGTGCTCTCCCTTGGCGGTAGTACGACCGCTGCACAGCTAACGTAGCGCTCATCACATCTTGCAGCCGAGACTGGGCCTCGCCGATCGCCTCGTCTTCAGATGCGACCGAGGCGACAAATTCTCGCGTCGCCGGCTCTGGCGATCCTGGCGACAGCGGCAGGATCGACACCACGACAGCACCGATCCCTCGATCATGTTCGCGAGAACGAAGTAGTTGTAGTACGGCTGAGGCATTCCTGTCGGATCTTGCTGATTACCGTAGAAGACGATCGAGCAGGCGATCACGCTCCACCTCATCGAGAGGAACTGCACCGGGCATGCCGCCCGGCCTCGGCGATGTGAACATGTTCTGCGGTCGCGCGGCGATCGAGCGGCTCGCACGCGCGGGTTCGACGTAGTGCCGTCAGACACGCGGTTCGAAGAGCTCGGGTGAAAGCCGCTGTCGAGCGCCGCCATTGCAGAAGGCTCGGATCGTCCACGAGCCATTCACCCGTGAGACCCAAAGAATCGCGCTCAGCGCTTCGTTCGAAAACACGCCTGACCCGCGACTGTTTCCGCGGATCGCGCGCTCAACCTCGTCCAAACCGACCGCGGTGAGGAAATCCGCGAAGATCGCGATCACGATGGGCAGTCCCGCTCCGCGATACTTCAACACCTTCGCCTCGACCGTTCGGACCAATGGGTCGTCGTCGCCCCAGAACGACGTAACCGGCGCGATGAACTGCACGTGCGTGAACTTCGAAGAGGTGGCGATCACGGAGAAAGTGAATCCACCGATCGACGTGCTTGCGCCTTCGCGTACGCCGCCTCGCAACCAGCGCTCGACATTCCGCACAGTAGAAGCGTTCTGCTTCGGGTCGTAGCTCACTGCCGGATCGCGTTCGATCATCAAAGCCACACCGACGGGGATCGCCCCAAGGCGGGACGTCAGATCGCGGAGGTCCGCGTCGCCTTTCGCCCGCTGCTGCTCCGGGTTGACCGTAAACACGTCGCACAAGAACTGCGGCGAGGCAGCAGTCGCGGGCACGTCCCAATCAGGCGTGCGCGGCTTTCCACCGATGATGATCGTCGGGTCATAGCGCGGGGACAAACCCAGAGTGCGCAGAAGATGCCCGGCCACCAGTTCGTGGTAGGTGTTCTGAAAGGCCGGTCCCTGGTCGTGCGACTTCTGCAGGCGCTCGATGTAGCGTGGTGCGTCGTCCGGATGGAGTTCCGCAACGTACTCCTCGATCTCCGCACGCAGTGTCGCGTTCTCCGGTGCACAGACGACTCGGTACAGCAGCGGCCGGAGATGCACCGGCATCCGGCTGTAGGTCGTATCGATTCGACTTACGTAATCAGTACTGAAGACCGTCATAACGCTGGAGGCGGCCGAGGAGGTATCGTCGCGTACACACGAGTTGCTGATCGACGCGCGCCAGCAGGGAGCCACCCGATACCGTAACCAGCGGCGGCGTATGGTGCAGTGCGAAATCGTCAGGATGCAGCACAAACGCAGCATTCGGGTCGGCCGCAGGCGCACAGAACATTTCGGCAGCGCCGACGTGCATGTAGTGAACGCCGCCGCGGACGGAGTAGAACCGTTGCTGTACCTGGAAGCCGCGTCGTACGTGGGCGGCGAGCCGTCGGCCGGCCGCAATCAAGGTCGGCTCCGTCAGATCGTCCGTGCAGTCGAGCGAGAGCTCGATCAATGCCTGTGCAACTGATCGCGGATCGTTTGTTACGACGCGGGCAACCCGAGGGCTCCACCCGTCCGTGTCTGGCGCGAGGCCACCGATCCAGTCGTCGGTGGGATCTGTCGGGGCGTACGCGGTGAGACCAAGGAAACCTGGACATCGCTCCTCGGCATACCACGCGTCCTCCGTTCGGCCACTCTGGTCGTCCGCGATGACTCTCGCAATCCGGTTTGCTACCACGTCGAAGTACGCGTCGTTCTCGAGCGAGGCGGCGAACTCGGCCGGGGTGGAAACACCTGAACAGAGAAAGGCAAGGTCGTACGTGGCCTGCGACACCGCTCCGGCGCCGAGGTCGACCGAGACACGAACCGGACCGCGCGCCGTCGTGACGGTGCGAGTGCGCGACAGCAGCGGCTCGCCTCGACGAGCTTCGTCGAGGAGCCGAGGGAGCCGACGCTGAACGGCGTTCGCGAAGGCAATGCTCGTAGGATCGGGCGGATGCGGGATCATCACGAGAGTTATTGTAACTCGCGATCCGCCCGTCCTGGTCCGCGGCAGGATCCGCAGCTAGCCCTTGGAGTCCTTCCTCTTCAAGGTAACCTGAATGGACGCTTCTACCCCTGCGGTTGCAACGCCGATGGAACCCTCAGCCGATACCGCCAGGCCGATGGTAATTTCGTCTGTCGAGTAGTCTCCGACGCCAGCTTTAAGCCGCTCGGCCACCAAGCGAACCGTGCCGATCACCTGCTCCATCTGTGCTGCGAACTGCTCCGGGCTGATGCTCTTAACGACGCGGGCAGCGGCTCCCTCGACGAATCCCTGCTCTTGCCCTCCAAAGCGATCCCCGCCATCTTCCGCAACAGGTACAACTAAGCCAATGAGAGGAATTGAGTCCGCCATAGTGTTAGCTCCTTACTCAGTCAAAGAGATCAACTTCGAAATAGTTGGAGATCTGACGCATCGACTGCACAAGGCCTTCGGGCACCGCCCCACCGGTATTGCCCATGTAAAGTCCGGCCGAGTCGCCGTGTGGCGACCGCACGACCAATGAGCCGCTATCGCCTTTGACGCCTACAGTGTCCAGGAACAACCGGTGCGCGATCAAATTGCCGTAGTAACTCGGATGATCGTTGATCCGCAGAACCTGGGCTGAGAAGTTGCTGGTGACGGTTCTTACATTCACATTGGCTCCAGATGCCACCGCCGCGGCGATCGTCAACGGTCGAGCGTGCGGCGGCATCGTCCCGCAGTCGAGAATCGCCGCATCGATTGTGGTACTGGAGTCGATATCCACCACGGCATACGACGTACCGCTTGTCATCGGCACAGCAATGCCAGTTGAAAATCCTAGTTTCTTCAAGGAATGTCTGGCTATCACAACTCCCGCACTCCAAGTCGGGCCAAAGAACCGCTTGTTGGCTCGAGGCTTGGCGAAACACGTTGCTGTCGCGCCGACGGGATTCGGAGGCGCGGTATAGTCGATGCGTCGGTACTCCACGACCACAGGAAAGCCGTCGATGGATACCACCTGCGAAGGAACAACATCCTCCCCGGCACGTCTCTCGTCCGTTTCTTCGGGCGGCGTGATCCCAATGACGATGCCGAACGTGAACGATCGACCGTCCGAGTCGGCAGTTGGTACAGCTAGCTCCATTCTCGCGCCTCGCAAAGACCGCTTCGGATTGTGCACCAAGCGCTCGAAGGGAATAAACCCAGCGGTGACGTCCGTGATCTCGACCTGTCTCGGCCCCTGCTCCGTCGTCAATACGCCCGTGATGGCTGTGGTGATTGCTTGATCGTTTAACCGACCCAGCAAATGCATCGACCACGCATAGCTTCGCGTCTCTCGTGGTCCCAGTTCCGCCTGCTCCGCGAAGCGAAGCACCCAAGGTCGCACGTCCGTCGGCAGGTTTGGAGGCACCACCTCCCAAGCTTGATCAGGGATCATTTCGAGATCTCTTCCTCATCTGAAACGCCATCTACTCAGGAGTGACGCCGGTGCGCAGACCCCTACCCACCTGGGAGCTTACGGGGGCTCTGCGCTCCGACTCGCCGCACGGACAGCGTCGGGAAAGCGGCTGGTGCCGTCGCCGGCGGTGGAAACATCACGGACTGGGGCCCCACCTTGCCGCGAAGCCGTACATCCCGCAGAATCTCAGGCCGACAACCGGTCGCGTTTACGGTAGCGCGCGTGCATCCCGGTGAGTCCATCGTCCAGAGGAGAATCGCCGTGAAATCGAGAGCTGCATCCGTCGCAGTCGTGGGGATCGTGTTGTTCGCCTGGAGCGCCAGCGCGTTGACGTTCGTTCGACCTGCGCCGCAGGTTCGTCTCGTAGAGGTGAAGGTCGGGCGGAAAGACTTCGACCGTAACGCCGAACATGCTCGGCACAGCCGATCCGAAGTACCTCGGGAGCGTGACGACGTTTTCGGATGATCGGCTCGCGTTCAGAGCGAACCTGAACTCGCATGGACTCTTACTCGTCATCGAGAACAAGGGTGGTGAGAGTGCAAAGGTGCTCTGGGAAGACGGCGCGTTCATTGATGAGCAGAATGCTTCCCATCGTCTCCGCCACGAATCCCGCGCAGCCTCCGAAGAACGCGGAAAGCGCATCTTCGAGGAAATGAAGCGGCGGCTGGCGCGCGGCGAATCGTCGCTGCTGAAAGAGGAGGAGCTCCCGCCGTCGTCGCCGACGTCCGTCATCGTCGCCGGAACGCAGTTGGACGAATGGGTTCAAGCTGCCGACCTGGTCGGCGAATCGAAGAAGTTCCTCTTTCCCACCAGCGACTCCGCCAGCCCGATCGCGGGTGAGTCCGCAGCCGATGTTCGCGCCCGCGTCGAGGAGAAAGTCGCCGCCGCGAAGGGCAACAAGTACCGCTATCTGATTCCGATCCGCATCGGTGACGAACGGCGTGAGTATCTCTTCACGTTCGTGTACGAAGGCGCCGAGATCTCGGTGGAGACGCGGTGATGCGATCAGAATCGTCGGGAGGCTTGAAGATGACTCTGCGAATCGGACGCTGCTTGGCGGTCGTGATCATCACGACCGTCGTTGCGTACGCACAGTCTCACAATGTGACCAAAGAAGAAGAGGTGAAGGCGCCCGAGGCGTGGACTCAGGCGCCAGCCGACTTCCGCGGCGTGAAGTTCGGCGCGACGCTCGACGAAGCTCAAACGATTCTCGGGCTGATGAAGTGCGAGGAAGCGACATGGGAGGGTTACCCGAAGAACGCGACTCGCTGTCACACGAAAGACCGCAGCAAGGCGTTCAAGGTCGCCGGCGAGGTGATCAACACCTACTACGTGTTCCACGAGGGGAAATTCGTCGCCGTCGACTTCGCGCAGGGGCTCATGGCCGGCATGGCGCAGTACGCTCCGCCCACCTACCACGAGCTCGCCACGGCATTCGAGCAGAAATACGGCACACCTACGTTCAAACGGATATTCCGACATACGGGCGTCGAAAAGAAGACTCTACGGAGCTACGTCGGCGGCCGCTATGCCGGGTCACGACCGGAGTTTGTCCCGTTCGACTACAAGACCTATGTCGTCGCATGGGAGAACGAGACCATGCATATCTACCTCGCATCAGATCAGTCATAGCGCTTGACGAATGGCTCGATCGAGACCGCCGCGTGGCGCACGGCACGGGAGGAGGCGCAGAAGACGCGGAAGACCGACGTCACTCCATTCTGAGCCGATCCGCGACACTTTGATGTCAGTGCAATGCGAGATTCCGAGCGTCAGGTACTGCAGCGCCTCACCGGATTGCATCCGCAGCTCGCGGGAGCAGCCATCGACACCCCCACAAACGATCCTCCTGACGCCGTCATCACCGTCGCAGGCGCTCGGCTCGGATTCGAGCTGACCGACATCTTCTCAGTCGGCCAGGTGAATGACCGCGGCAGTGCCTTCCTTCAGTTCGAGGCGCAATGGCTCGCGCTGAAGCGCGTGATCCTGGACACGCTTTCCCAGCAGCATCCCAATCTCGATCAGTGCGATATCTACCTGCGGCTGGATCGCCAGTCGAGCAATGAGTTCGATCTCCGAAATCTACCGAAACCCGGCGACTACCAGACGTTCGCCCGTCAACTCCTGCGCGCCATCATGAGCGGGCGGCCGGAGCCTTTCAACCGCCACTCGAACGCCACGACACACGTCGAGATAACCTCGGAGCTCGGCGTGCTCCATCGATACACACGGCGCGCTGAGGTCGTGTGGCGCCCGGAATTCACCCGGCTGAATGTCGCAGTGGATGTTCACTTGCCGATCGTGGAAGCTGGAGCTCTCAACACCAGCACCTCATCGTTAGAGACCGCGATCCTCCGCAAGACGACGCTCACGCCGGAACAACGGCGGCGAATCCAGGCGGCGTCGATCAACGAGTACTACCTCGTTCTCGGAGGCCAGGAGAGCGGGCGCTTACCTCATTTCCAGGCCGACTCGGCGCCGGCCTGCAGGATGCACTCGTGTTCATACGCCATCCGTTCGAGCGATCCGTCTTCGACGGCATCGTTCTGTTCGACGATCTGAACGACCGAGTCGAAGTGTTCTGCACAAAGTGCCTTTCCGCCGCTCAGAAGTACAACCGTCTCGGGGTCGGGTTCCTCAACTTCTACAACGCCGAGATGTTCGTGCTCCCTCATGCGTGCCCCCGATTGGCTCCTCCACGAGCTTCCTGAAGACCGTGGGGGCTGTAGCTCGCGAGCTCGTCGTCGCCTAGCCACTTGGCAGGAGTAGAGCTCGGCGGTCCGCATGTTTCCACCGACGAGATGACTCATGCGTGATGCACTTCTGCCCGCTGCCGTGCGCCCGACCGTGCAACTACTCCCTCTACTGGCACTCACGCCCGAGCGCTTCCAGTCGTTCTGCCGCGACCTTGTGAGTGCTCTTCCGGAGATCGTCGAATGCCATCAGTACGGCGTTTCCGGCGACCCCCAGGGAGGCATCGACCTCGTCTCGACGGACGTGACCGGCGAAACCGTCTGTCACCAATGCCGGCGCGTGCAGAAGTTCGGCCCTGCGGATCTTCGAAACCTCGCGGAAACCGTGACGTACCAGGCGAGCCGCTATTACGCGCTGATCGCTTGCGCAGCGACGGCAGGCGTGCGGGATGAAGAAAAGAAGCACGAGCTCTGGACGGTATGGGATGTGGACGACATCTCAGCGAAGGTGCGTGCTCTGTCGACCGAGGTCGCCCGGCGCATCGTCCGGACGAACTTCAGTGGCCAGTTGTGCCGTGACTTCCTCGGCATCGAGCCGTTCGGCGCGTTCCTCGAGCCGGACGATTTCTTTGCGCCGTTTCTCGATTCGAGCCGCATCTTCAATCACTCCTACGCGCTGGTCGGTCGCAGCGAAGAACTGCAGAAGCTCGAAGCGTTCGTCGCGGATCCGGAGCAGCTGATCTTCGTCCTTCCCGGCCGCGGCGGCATCGGGAAGAGCAAACTCCTGCAGGCGTTCGCCCAACGAGCGGAACAGACACACCACGTGTACTTCGCGCAGCTCGATTTCGACATCACGGCTCCCGCTCTCGGCGAGCTCCCCGTCTCGAACACCATTCTCATCATCGACGACGCGCACCGTCGCAAGGACCTCGGATTGCTCTTCCAGCATGCCGTGCGCACACGGACGAAACTCGTTCTCGCGACTCGCCCGCAGCTGCGCGATGAACTGCCGTCGCTTGCCTCCCGTCATCACATCGACGTGCGCGAGATGGCGAGCGTCGAGCCGCTCGAGCAGATGACGCTGTCGGATGTCGAAACGCTCGCGGCGGAAGTGCTTGGCCCCGAGTTCCGGCATCTCGCTCGCGAGCTCGCCGCGGCGACCAGAGACTGTCCGCTCATCACAATCGTCGGCGGCCGCCTGCTGCGCGACCATCGTGTTCCCCCGTCGCTCCTGGCGAACGACGAGCTGTTCCGCGACACCGCGCTCGCGCGGTTCTTCGATGAGATCGTGGAGCACTCGAAGCCCGGGTCTGACGAGGCCGAGGTACGACGCCTTCTGGAGATCATCGCGGCACTCGCGCCGATCCAACCGTTGTCTCAGCGCTTCTTTGCCGCCGTTCAGGCGCTGACGTCGATGGATGGAGAAGCCGCCGCAGCGTGGTGTGAACGTCTCCATCGGCACGGCGTGCTCGCGCGCCGCCATGATGGTCTCCGCATCGTCCCCGACCTGCTCTCCGACTACATCCTCGGCGTAGCGTGCGCCCCGCCCGGCGTGAACGGCAGCACGTTCGTCGAGAAGATCGTCGCCGCGGTCGGCACGCTCGATCACGCCCTCCTTCGCAATCTGGCCGCCGTCGACTGGAAAGTCGGCCGGAAGACCGGCGAGGAGCTCCGCGTGCTCGGAGCGGTATGGGATTCAGTCGTCGGGACATTCAAAGCCGCGCCGAACTTCGAACGACGCCAGATGCTGGGCACTTTGAAGGAAGTGGGCTACTTCCTCCCGAAAAAGATGCTCGAGCTGGCGAAGCTCGCCCTCGAGTTCCCGACGACGGCGGAAGAGACCGGCCCCTATGCAGCGCTCATAACGACGTCGCACGGCGACGTGGTCGCGGCTCTCCCGGAGGTCGTTCGATACGCGGCGTACGATCCATCGACATTCGATGCCGCGTGCGACTTCCTCTGGCGTCTGGCAAATGACGAGCGGCTTCCCAAACCTCGCAAGAGCGGTGACGATAAGGATCCCGTCGGCGTTCTACGCGAGGTCATGGCGCCTGGTTTGCGGAAGCCGGTATGGGTTCATCGACGGCTCATGAACCGGGTCGAGACTTGGTTGAAGATCGCACAAACACCAGCGGAATGGATCGGCATCATTCGCATCGTGCAGTCGCTGTTCATGAAAACGGGCATGGATCACAGTGTTGACGACCTGACGATCACCACGCGATCGTTCTTAGTACCAGCCGAATACCTCAAAGGGACGAGAAATCGAGCGACAGCGATCGTGGTGAGAGCGCTGGACCACGCCGACCGAGGAGTGGTCGGAGCGGCCGTGAAGGCACTCGGCGACGCGTTGCAGCGGCCGCACAGCCTCGGCGGTCTGGTGGTCACGGACGAACAGGTCGCAGCATGGCGACCGCAGCGTCTCGAAGCGATGAACGTCTTACGTCGTCTTGCCGAGCGCAATACCGACTCCGCGATTGGCATTCAGATTCGCGAGACTGTCGAGTGGTACGCGGAGCGGGACACGGGCGATGAAGACATGCGAGAAGCTGCGCAGCAGGTACTCGCCTCGCTATCGGAAACGTTGATCGACAGAGTCGCGCGGTTCATCAATAGCCCCTGGGGGTCGCATCGGATGCGTGAGGTCGATCAAGACGAAGCTGCGCGTCTCCTCGAAGCAACCGCCAAAGAGTTCGCGGCGACAACTCAGGCCAGCGATGCCATCCGGCAGCTCGACGACGTCATCGGTGGACTCCGAATCCTCGATCAGCATCCGCATCCGGCGCCGTTTCTCACCGCCGTTGCGAACGCGAATCCCGCGGTCGCCGCCGAAATGACGGAGCTGCTCACCGTGACGAACGCGCCGGACCTCGCACGCTACGCGAATTCGATCGTGATGCCGGTCCGCGCGTCGGATGAGTCGCGGTTCCACGTGCTGATCACGACTATCCTGCGGAATGGTGCGCGTGAGATGGCGGCGGCGGTGGTTGCGTCGTATGCCTGGTGGATGGGCGAAGACGATCTGAACGAGAGGGATCTCGAGAACATCACCGCCCTCTTTGCGGTGGGCGGCGAAGTAGCGGTCGCCGGCCTGAGTAGCCTGCCTCGCCTTGCGAAGCGCCACCCCCGGACTGCAGCTGCGCTTCTTCTGGGCACCGACTTGCGTGGCGATCAAAAGGACGTCGAACGCATGGCGGAGATGTTCGACGAGCCGGAGCAGACGCTGTTTTCGTCATTGACCGCCGACGAGCTCCGAAGCTGCATTGCGAAGCTCGAAACGGTGCCGCAGCTCGACGGCGTTCATCTCGGCGACTTCGTCGAGGAGTGTGGCCATCGCGACCCGCTTGCGATGATCGACTTGCTGCTCCGGCGGATCGAGCGGGAGGATCGCGTGAGCATACTGCGCTTCACGGCTCTGCCGATGGATCCGCCGGAGGTGACGATCGATGGCGCGCTTTCGACCTCCGAGGAGTACGAATCGCTGCTCGGGAAAATCGCGGATGCGTCCGCGAACGGGATGGCCTATGACGCGCCGCGGCTATTCATGCTCGCGTCAGGGAAGATGAATGCGACGGCGGTCGCGTTCCTCAAACGGAAGAGCGCGGAGCGCACGGATTCCGCGGTCACGTTCGTCGCTAGCTGCGTGCGTGGTGAAGGGTGCCAGCGGCTGGTTCTGGAGGACCCGGCCTTCGTCGCGCAGCTTCTCGCAGATGCGGCAGCCGTTGATTCGGAGCTCCGGGACGCGATGCACGACGCTCTGTTGCGATGTGTAGTGCCGCGGACCACGACCGATGACCTGCGGCGACAGATCCTCACGACCGCAATCGCAGCGCGCGATGCGCTGCCGATGTCGGCTCCGGCGCGAGACTTTTACGAGAGCGTCGCGGCCGAGATCCAGCGCATCGAGCGAACGGTCGATGTCACGACGGAAGACGACGACTTCGAAGACGAAGAGGAGTGGTGATCGATTGCGTCTTCGGCACGATCCCGAACTGCTCGAGCCACGTTAGGTCGAGCTGCCATGGCTTGCGTGTCCGTAGCTTCCAGAGAGCGAAGATGAGCTTCAGGTAACGATCGGCGTCGGCGATCGACCAGACGTTGACTTCACACAGGTGCAACTTCGCATATGGCCCGCGGCCGTTCTCGTTTGCGCGGCCGAAGTGCTTCACGTCGTGACATTCGGGGCAGAGCGCGATGAGGCCGACGAGCCGTTGGCAGCTCTGCGCGTCGTCGAACTCCCATCGCTCGTGGCACTCCACTTGATACTGATGCCCGACACCGCCACATATTTCGCAGCGATGGTTCGCCGCCGCGTACGTGGCGCGGCGGAGCTTGTCCCAGTGGCTTACGCGCAAGGCCGAGCGAAGGTTCGAGCCCCACGTCGTCGCGGGAAGGAGCTCCACGGTCAGCCGTGGCGCACCGAAGGCGCGGGTGATCTGTTCGAGAATCTCTTCTGTAGTTTCCCCTATGGGCGGTTCGAGATCCGCTTTGGTCGCGTGCTTCTTCACCAGCCCTCCAGGATTCAGTGTCGGTAGAAATCGCGACGCATCGGCGCATCGTGGTTCTTCTGCACTTCCTCGACCCGTTTCTTGAGCCGCTCTGCCGCACTCACGCGTAGAGCTCCGGGCTTTCCTTTCAGCGCAGGATAAAGCGCCAGCGGATCGTCAAAACGATCGAGGAGAAAGCAATGGGCGGACGTGATGAGTGCGTCCGTGATCGCCCAAGCTGTTGTTCCTTCCGCGCTCCGCAGCTCCGCGAGGAGCTCGGACATGACACGCTGTGATTCGTGCCTCGCGACCGCATCCAACGCGAACACCTGCACCATCGGATCGATGTCGGCGAGGGCTATGCCGCGCAGCCGGCGCGTCTCCTCGGGCTGGAGCCAGCCAAGCAACTCGCATCCGGAGGCGCGAGCGAAGGGATCGGCATGATTCATCCAATCATGCGCGATCCGGCGAACGTCATCGCCAGCCAATCCGCGCAAGGCGATGCACGAGCGGGTGCGAATGAGAACGTTGCGCTCGCGAGGGAGACGTTCCGCAATCACTTGTACCGCGCGGGCGCTGTCGATTTCCATGAGCAAGTCGGGAGCGGATGCGCGCGCACCTTTCCCCTCATCGAACAAGTGAACGGCCGCGGCGAATGCCTCATCGCGGTGCCGATACGCAAGGGCTTCAATTGCTGCCGGATTGATGTTTCCGCGGTTCCCGCTATACGCCTCGGCGAGCAGGAACTCTTCTGCTTCTTCGGTGTCCACATACCCGAGGGCTCGCCAGATCGAGTCTTCGCCCTCCCAGTTAAAACGCGTGTGACCCTTCGCCCACTGCCACAACTGCGAAGCCAACTCCAAACGCTCTCGGTAAACGATCAACCATGCGGCGGAATGGGCGTCGTCGAACGTCCAACTCTTTGTTCCGATCGCGCCGAGATAGTTCGTCGCCTCGTCGACCGCTTCCGGTGCACCATCCCGAAAGAGTGCATCGAGGTACGTCGAATGCTCCCCCGCCGCACGGAGTAACTCGCGGTGATTCGCCGCCATCTGTCCGGTCGGCAGATACTTCAATGCAGTGCGCGCCGCGTTCCGAACCTCTTCCGGCCGCGAAGATACAACCTGGCCGACAAGAGGTCCGACGACGTCCGCTCGTCGTGACCACGCCAGAGAGCGAATTGCGCTTACCGCATCGTCGTCGGACGCTGACTTCTGGAGAAGGCGCATCGTCTCGCGATCGTCTGCAGGCGAGAGATCCCGGATGGCTCGCGGAAAGTCACCCGAGTAGGAGAGGCGGCCACTTTCCTCCGCGCGCATGATGACGCTGCGGTCGCCCATCGCTGCGAGCGTCTCGATGCACGCCGAGCGGATCGGCCAGTCGTCGTCCTCACCTCGCTTCGAGTCCCACACCTCCACGAGGATGTTCTCGATCATCCGCCGTGCATCGGCTGACGGCGCGGCTTGGAATGCGCGGATCTTGTCAGGAAACCATCCATGATCGCGCCGCGCAATCTGTGCCGTCAGGAATGTGTGGAGTGGCTCGCCGCCGATCCGCAGCAGCACTGTCTCCGCATGCTCGAGGAAGCTGTCCGGCTGGATATTCGACGCGGCGCTACGTCTCGCGGCGTAGGCGGCAAGCTGTCGGCCCACGTCGGTCGCCGCGAGATCCTGGAGAAAACGCAGCGCCTCCGGCGTGTGCGCTCGAGCAAGCAAGCCCATTAATTGCTCGACCTCGTTGTGCAACGCCTCGGCATCGTCCGCCCCCTCGGTCGCGATCAGATAATCCAGCCGCTCGACGATGGCGGGCGCAAGTCGGCCGCACGCCATGTCATCGATACGGATCCTGCGCAGCAGAGTGCCCCCTCGCAACGCCTGTCTGACGATTCCATCCATCGCAGGTTGGTCGTAGACAAACAGGCGTGACCACCACACGCTCCAGACGTGTGCCACATCGGCAATGCGTAGCGAGTCCCGCAGTAGCTCGAGCGCCTTCGAGGGCTCGACCTGCGCGAGAGCGGAGAAACTCTCCTCCACCACCTCCCGAGATCGTTCCGCGATCCAAGCCACGAGTCGCGGCACCTCCTCAGAGTCCCGGTACCGCCCGATGCAGCGCGCGGCCGCGGTGGCAATCGCATCGTCATCCGCAACCGCGAGAATCGTGTTCTTCGATGCTTGCCAGATCTGCGTGCCGGTTTCGTTCGCGAGTGTGGCGAGCAAACGCACGAGCCGAGCAAGCTTCTCGAGCTCCGTCGTCTTTTGAATCGTCCGAGCAAGCCATTGCGGATCGCCGCGAACGCAGGCCTCGAGTGCGTCTCCAACGGCGTCGAGATCGAGATGATTGATGAGAGCGTCGTCGGACTCGGTCGTTCGAAGCTGGTTGCGAAGGCGCCAGAGCGCATCGAGTGCTTCTCCGGCAGGATGCTCTTTCAAGAGCTCTGCACCGGCGCGTTGCACACTCGTATGCGAATCGTTGAGCATCTCAACGACGACACTCGGATGCAGCGGCTCCTTTGTGGCGACCGCCAGGATTGCTGCACGTACGTAACTATTCGGCGAGCGACGCCGGCCTCCGACTCGCCTGAGGCGCTCGAGAAGCGCCGGTACCACCGCCGCACCTAATGAAGGAACGAGGTTCTCGTAGAACCTCGGATTCTCCATCGTCTCGAGAACGATCGCGACTTCGCCTGCCGCCATCCCGGAAGAGAGTGCAATGGAGAGCGCATCCATCGGTACGAATCTGAAGCGTCGATGATTGCCATCGCTCCCCGACAGGATTTTTTCGAGGCGGGTGCCCAACTGGCTACTGCTCCATCGCTTCGCACGACAGCGCTCGATGGCTGCTTCGGCGACCGCCCAATTCATCAACCGCTGATGCACGAATTCAGCGCGCCCGTCGGCGTCATTGCGGAGCCAGCCGAGCCGTTGCAATCGCACCCTCGTCGCGCCGTCGATGCGCAGATCGTCCATCTGCGTCGCCGTCCAGTGCGTGTTGTCGGGCGCGTCCAGAAGCGTGTCGGCCAGTCTGATCAACGCCGCCGCATCGTTCGGATGCTCATGTTGTCCGGGCGCAGCAGTGAGACGCCGCCAGAAGTGTCGGAAGAGGGCGTACTCGTTCGTATCGCGCCACGTCTCTCCGTCTCCGAGCTCCGCGTAGACGTAGGCGAGGATGGGATGACGGCGCAGAGGCTCGATCACAAAAGGCGGGATACGACGCCAATCGATTTGACGCCGCGTGAAGAATTCGCGGATCTGCCGTGGCGTGAATTCACTCACTGTCACGATGACGGCATTGCCACGCTTCGACTCTGCCAACTGCATGGCAACGGAAGCGTCGGCGGTAAACACCATCCGAATCCGCCATTTCTTCCAGTCTTCGTCGATGAGCTCTGCGGCGTATGCGGGATCGGCAGTCACATCGAGACAAACCGTCAGCCACGAGTCACTCCCGCCGAGCTTGAGCGCGTCGGCCCGGCGAGCGATCGCGTCGAGTGGCAAGGTCGCGTCGTGTCCGAGGATCTGACGCCACACCTCGTCGGCTGCACCGCGAAGAGCATCCTTCTCGTTGCGACGTGGACGCCAGAACACCACCGGACCGTGTTCGACCGCCGCATCCGCTACCTGCCCGAGGAGGCTGGTCTTTCCCATGCCGCTTTCGCCGGCGATGCAGAGCACGCTCCGTCCTTGCGGCCACGCAACGGGCCGGTGAACGTGCTTCAGGCGATCGTACGTGGTTTTGGCCAGCTGTGAGTCGAGGCGTTCGCGGATGCGGTCGTGAGCCAGCGGCAGGAGAGAAAGTGAGGTAGGTGCCAGACCCGCCGATCGAAGGAGCTCGTCCACAGTGAAACTCCGACTGCCCTCGGCACCCCAGCGCACCAGCAGACCGACCAAAGCATCCACGGTGTGCGGGAGGCTCTCGTAATGTTCAACGAAGCCGAGGAGCAGGTTCGTGACCTGCTCCTGAACCGCGGAGAAGTCGACCGTTTTGATCGCGAAGTCGATCAGAAGTCGCTGCACGCGCGATAACGTCTCGGCGTCGAGCTCACCACTACGCTTCGTCACGCGTCGAGCGACGTCCAGAAAGAAGTCGCGCTCCGTATGTCGGCGACCCGGCAGATACGTTCGTTTGACGTCGGCGTCCAGCGCCTGGGGGAGTTGCTCCAGCGGGATCGTGGCGAGCTTCGCAAACAGGGCGCGAGCTTCCTGCCACTCGCCGGCGCCGCCTTCCGTTATGAGCCAGTACCGCGTCGAGAGGTCCGCCGCGAGAGGAACGGCTCGGTACAGGTCAGGCAACACCTTGTCGATCAGATCCTTGAGAGACCAGGGCTGCCGACTGCTTCGCGCTTTGTATTGATAGACGTCGCGCTGCTTTGGGCCGGTCTCGACGAGGTCTCCACCGGAAGGCTCGACGATCAGAACGATCGACTGGGCGGCCCGACGATCTTCCTGAACGGATACCGTCAGCGCTCGGCCGAGGCTGCTGAAGACTTGGTAGAGCAGCCCGTAATGCATGCCCGGGCCACCGGAGCGAGGACGCTTCACGAACGAATTCTAGGTCACGTATCCCCGTGGCCTCTGGCGAGAAAGAACGAGCGGCGCGTCGCTGTTCGGATCGTCATCATGTCTTCCCAAGACCCCGCCGTCGATTCGGAGATCACGGCCGACGAGGAGTACGTCATCGGTCGGTTGGACGAGATGGGCTTCCGGGCGGAGAAGCTCGCGCGTACAACCGAGCGGAAGACGTGTGATCTGCTCGCTGCGGACGATGCGAACCGCTACCTGGTCGAGGTGAAGCGGCGTCGCAGCGACGAGTCGATCGCTCGGACGCTTCGCAAGGAGGGAAAGACCGAACTGCTCCATCACCCGATGGGCTTCTCAGCACCGACGGAGAAGACGATGGCGCACGCGGTCAAGCAGCTAGATGCGATCGAGGTGCCGGGCGATCCGTTCAAGCTGATCTGGTTCTACATCGATCCGCAATACAACGACGCCGCGACGCTCATGCAGCAGGTCAACGATACGGCGTTCGGGAGCGCGAATCTGATCCGGATGCCGCAGCCCGGTGACGCCGCTCCGGTTCAGTGCTACTTCTTCCACCGGAGCGTCTTCTTCAAGTACCCCCAGCTGAGCGCTGTGGTTCTCGACACCGGCCGCACGTTTACGCTGCTGCTCAATCCATTCGCGACTCGCCTCGCGGAGTTCCGCGACACAGCGCTGTTTCGCTGGTTCGATTCGGACGAGGGAGGCGTGGTCGATCCGTATGCTCTCGAGAGGGCCGGCCGGGCGTTCATTGCGGATTGCGACATCGACCGGCGCGATGTACATGGCGTGCTGACGTATCTGAAAAAGAAGTACGGCCTCCCGCGATGGGGGCTGTTCCATCTGCCGATGGTTCACCACTCAGCGTTCGTCGCTCTTCCGATCACCGACTGAAAGGCGGTCCCGCGATTCGGCGGAGTAGCACCTTTCGCCAAAAGATGTCCGTGTGACCAGCTAGCGACGAGTCTTTGATGAAGGTGATGGCGCGACCTTCATCCGAGTCACCACATCGGGCGTGAACGGATCGAGCAACTCCTTCGCCGGCACTCCCAAGGCCACGCTGAGCTTGAGGAGCGTCACGAGGCCGGGAGCGATGATGGCGCGCTCCAAACGACCGACGATGTTGACCCCCAAGTCGGCGCGTTCTGCGAGAGCTTCTTGCGTCATCTGGCGCTCACGACGAAGCGCCCGGAGGTGCTGCCCGAAAACCTCGTTCGGCTGTGGTGTGCGTGAGCGCATGGGGCGGTAACCAACCCCATGGTGTTGATCGGTGCGGTATCATTTACAGACCCCAAAGGGTTGATCCGAACCATTCCCGAGGAAGGTGGAGCTATGTCGGAAGTGAATCCGCAGCCGATCCCGCATGCCGCACCGCCGTCACCGCTGTCGTCAACGACGTCGTCACTTGTTGCTTCGATGAGGTCCGGGTGGTCATCGCTCCCACAAAACGTCAAGCTGATCATCGCCGTTTCCGTCGTCGCGTTCTTCCTCATCGCAGCCGTCATCGGCGCCTCGATCCTCGGCGCGATCGGATCGCGTGTGTTCGGTGGCGGAATCGAGGCCCAAGTATCGAGTCGTGGGGAGTTCGTCGAGCAGCAGTTTCTTCGCAGCATCGGAGACCTGAAGGTGACGAAGGAAGGTCGTGACGAGCTGCGCCTCCGCTTCACGCTCTCATCGGTGAAGGGCAACGTCTGCGGGCCTTGCCGCTTCACGGTGGCGATGGCGGACAAAGACGGCGAGATGATCCACTACTTCAACACGCAGCCGGTGTTTCAAATCTGGAGTGACTGGCGGGGCGTTGATCCTCGCGAGGTCGATCTCAGCTATCAGGTGAATCCCGGTCTACTGAAGCGAACAAAGTACGTCGAAGTCGGTATCGACTATCCCTAGTAAGGCTCAGCCACGACCGACGCCAACGACTGGCTGATCCACATAGGCGAGCAGGAGTATCGTGCACCCGACCTCTAAAACGTGAAGCAGCGGTGCACGGACGGCCGCGTGCCGTTGACGGCGCTCATCTATCACCCATCGCTGTCGAAGTGGAGAACCGCAGCAACCTGAAGCGCCACGACGCGCGCCCACCACCTGTACATGATCCTTCTCGTTCCGGTGCTGATCGTCGGAAGCTGCGCTAGTTGTCTGAATGTCACGTTCCGGTCAACATGCGCTTTGGGGTAGGAGGGTTTTGCCCTTGTCGCGCGACTACGTCAAGTAGACGGCACCACATGCCCGCCCTCGCCGCAGACAACTATCGCTCCCACCGGCTGCAGACCTTCGCGCCGTTCGGCCACGTCGCCGCTACGCTCCGGATCGTGCTCACGCCCGATGAATTCAAACGCCGGGTCGCCGCCGCTCGCCGCCTTGCCGAGCCGCTGCGCGCGCTCGCCTCGTGTGGGACCATGTCGGCGGCGCCAGCGGGCAAATCCTGCCGGATCACCGGGGGAGCCGCAGACGTACTTTGGCGGCGCGGCGCCGTGACGTCACAGCGCAGGCGCAGCTCCTCGTCCGCTGCACCAACCTCGTCCTCGATCACCTACGCCCCGAGCGCATCGGCGGCCCAGAGAAAAGTAGCGACGACTGATGCCGGGCGCTGCATACTTTTACCAGCGTGCGCGGACGCGCCGAAGCGCGGGCGCACTGTGTACGAAGTGGGGAGCCGAGTTTGGACACGACGACAAACCCCTTCGTCACACGTGGGCGCTCGAAGCGCCTGCCGCTCTTCTGGCACCAGCCGTCGCAGTCAGGAAAGCACGCGGAAACTAAGCGAGTCAACGCGTCCAACCACCAGACACTTAAGTTGCTTGCCCGCTGGCACCGCTCGCACCGTTATGCCGAGGCGCTGCATCAAGTTACATAGGTGTCTCGTTGTGAACATTGGCGCCTTTGGGCGCCGTCCGAGGTAGGGTTCGGGGTGCGTCCGTCATACCTAAAGGGATGACCGACGTAATGACATCCAAACTCGTACGCCTCGCAACGATGTACCAGCTCCCGTCCCAACTCGGCGCCGTCATCGATCCCCGCCAGCTCCCCACCGCGCGCGCGGCCGGCGCTGGCCCGATCGAATCGCACGCCCCCACCGCTCTCTCTCGACGGCCGCGGTTCGACGAGGCGCCTTCTGCTTGCTGCTAACTCGTCTCGAACTCGTCATACGCAAGCATCAGCTACGGCCCCTCGACATCGCCCATGCGGTCGATTTCACGCGGCAGTACGTCCTGCGTGTACGCCTTGGTCTGGCGGAGCCTTCTCGACGGTTCATCCTAGCCGTTACGCCGGTCATCAACCAAATGGCAAACGGCAGCGTTGACGTCGAGGATCTATTCGAGCGTGGCTACGAATTCCTCGCGACGCGCGACGCGCGCCTCCGGCAGCTCCACGTCCGCCATCTCCGCTTCGTCGACGCTAATCTCGCCGACGCCACGGCCCCCGACTGGACCGACCGCCTGATAGCCCAAGGCGCCGTCAGCGAGACCGTCTCACGCCATCTCTTCTACATCGGCAAGCGGCAGATCGATCGCGCTCCGGCGCAAGCCGCTGCGATCCTTCTCGCGGCCTCTCGCATCGCGGCCCAGCTCCGCAACTCACCACCGGAGCTAGCCGCCGCGCTCCAGGCATACTCGCTCAAGTCACGCGCAAACGCGCTGCGCCATCTCGCCCGCTACGACGACGCGCTCGCCGATCTACGCGCCGCCGCGGAACTCTTCATCGAGGCTCGGTACTGCACTACCGAGGCCGGGCAAGTCCACTACACGCGGGCAACCGTCCTGCACAAAATGGAGCGATGGGCCGATGGTGCGCATGCTGCGCGCGACGCGCGCCGACTCTTCCTGACCGCCAAAGACGCTCGCCGCGTCACTCACGCCGACATCCTTCTCGCAGTCATCCTCTACGAACAAGGGGAGGTCTCCGATGCGCGCCGCGTCTGGCTTCAGCTCGAGAAGCAACTGGCCACCCTCAACGACCGGGAATCGCTCGCGCGCGTCTGGCTCAATCTCGCCGTCTACGCGATCAGCCAAGGCCAGAAGGACGACGCTCGCGGCTATCTGACGCGCGCGAGCTCCACCTTCCGCGCGCTGGGCAACCGCACCGAACTCGCCCGAGTCCGATGGAACATGGCCAACTATCTCGCCGCGTTCAAGAGCCGTCGTGCAGCGCTGTTCGCGCTGGAGCGCGTGCGGCGCACGTTCGACGCGCTCGGTGCTTACGTCGACTCCGCGTGCGTGGGCCTCGACGCGATCGAGCTGATGATCCCCGACGCCCGGCGTGGCGATGCAGCGCTCACGCGCTACGCCCAAGCCGTAGCGTCAACGCTCGTGAAGGCGGGCCTCGCGATCAGCTCCGCAAACGCTCTCGACCAACTAAAGCGCATCGCTGTTGCTCGTGATCGCCGTGCAGTGCTGGCTGACGTGCGCGCCGCACTTCGCCAGCTCGAGGCACCGTGCACGCCAGCACCGTTCACCGATATGGACGAGGCCGAGACCGGGCCCGACCTCGCCCCGCGCGTCTAGCCGTTTGGTACGGACAGACGACTCTCCAGAACAAACCACGTGATGATCGCTACCGTCGTGAGAAACATGGACTCTCCTCCTTCCGCGCTCCATCGGAGCCGGCGATTTGTCGGAGAGGCCTCTCTTCCATCAACAAGGACGCTGCTGCGTCCCGAACGTGACCCCACGGATCGGTATACTTGCTGCTCAGTTCCCGCAACAGTGCTGACCGACACCAACTCCCGCGCACGCGTCGAGACGGCCTACGAGAAGCTCGCAGGGCCGCTCCGATACATCGCGGAACGTCAGTTCAGCATCCCCCAGGACGACGCGGCCGAACTCGTCCAGGACGTGTTCCTCGCCTTCATGCGCCATCACCGCACCGTCGCTGACGATGCCGCTTGGCTCACCACGTCCATGCGCAACGCTTGCGTCACCTGGTGGCGCCGCCATCGTCCTTCCGATCCATTGCCCGACACGTTGCTCCAGGCATCGCCTGACGTCGCCGCTCGCGTCGATCTCTTACGCGCGCTCGACCTGATCACGCCGCGCTGCCGCACAGTCCTCTGGCAGCGAATCATCGAAGACGAAACCGCCGAGCAAATCGCTCGGACATGCGCCGGCTCTAACTCCGCTGGATACGGCCGCAAACTCGTGTATCGCTGCCTCAAGGCATTCCGCGACGCTTACCTCACGGCGCGGAGGCGCGCTTGACCGATCATCCTCTGCGCGACGAGTTATACCTGTACGTCACCAACGACCCGTCGGTCGGCCCGGCCGATCGCGCCCGCATTCGCACGCACATCGAGATGTGCGGCCACTGCTCGCAGGAAGCAGAAGACCTTCAGCTCTTCGAGACCACCCTCCGCGACATCGACTTTGCTGACTATCTCGCACAGCCAACGCGCACGGCCGCAGCCTTACAGTCGATGTTTCTCGGTGACATGGATCGCCGTCACGTCGACCGCGAGATCGCCGACGCCTTCTTCAACGAGCTGATGACACGTCCCGTCCACCACTGGAAATCGATGCTCGGCGACGTTCCAGCGCAATGCACAGAAGGTCTCGCGCGCCGCATTCTTCGCGAAGTCGACGTCGAAATGAATCGCCGTCCGAAGTTCGCCTTGCAACTGCTCGGCGCCGCCGAACACATCTCGTCGCATCTCACCGGCGACGATTCCGCCGCGCTCTCTGGTGATGTTTGCAAGCAGCGGGCGAATGCGTATCGTCATCTGGGCCAGTACGACGACTCCCTAACACAGTGCGACCTCGCAATCGACTTTTACAGCACCCTGCTCGCTGGCGATTACGACATCCTGCAAGCGCACCTGACGTCCGCCATTACGCTCTTCAAAATGACGGAGTACAAGCGTGCTCTCTCGATCCTCGCAACGATCATCCCGAAATTGCGCGCCTTCGGTGTGAACACTCCGTACATCCGCTCACTGCTCCTCCACGGCAACATCGTTGTTGAACAGGGCGACACAGCTTCCGGTGTTGACATCTACCGTCAAGCGCTCAAGCTCCTGCAGACGTCCCCGGATCCAGCAGAAGAAGCGCGCATCCTGGCGAACCTCGCCGACTGCAACCTCCGGCTCCTTAACTACGAGCAGGCCATCACAGACGCTCTCAGCGCGATCGCCCGTTATGACTCGCTGCGGATGGAGGCCGAAAGCAACCGCAGCGCCTGGACGCTTGCAGTCGCACGCCTTCGCACCGGCGATCCAGCCGCGCTCCATCAACTCGACCTCACCGCGCAGACGTTCGACACGCTCGGGATGATTCTCGATGCCGGTTTCGTGCGGCTCGACATCACCGAGGAGCTGCTACGCCGTGAAGACTCCGTTGCGGCCGCTGCCACGGCTCGGGAGCTCGTGCCGCTGTTCGCTCGCGCCGGCGTCACCCTCGCAAGCGTGGAGGCGATCAACTACCTTCGCCTCGCAGTCGAAGCCAACGCGGCCACGTCGGACCTCATCGAATACATCCGCGCATACGTCACCGCGGACGACCCCAAGCGGCCATTCACACCACCACGGATCAACTAAGAACAACTATTTTCGTCCAACACTGGTAGCAGTGTACCGTTCACGTCGACCGTCACTTAGAGTTTCCTCTTGAACGCCGACCCATTCGCCCCGCAGCTCCTCATCAACTACGACCACTTCTGCCGCCGCTTCGGTCACCTCGACTTCGGCGAGTTCATAGCCTTGTGGCACGCGGCCGATGCTCTGATGACCGCAGGGCTGGACCTCGGGTACCAACCCTACGAGGTACCAGACGTCCTCCTGACCACTACATCACCGCACGTCATGTTTATCCGCGACATTCGCGGCACCTGACCACACCGGTGTCCTCTCGCGGCTCCCCGCTAGCGGCTTCGCCAGCCATAAAACGCCTCCGGCGTCAAGGGTAGGGATTTCCGGACTTCGGTCACTCCCCAGTATCACCATCAAAGGAGAGGTCTATCTCATGAGGTCCAGTTTGATACTAGCCCTCTGTCTGGCCGCGCTCAGCGCGGTTGGACAAGAGGATGTGCGTCCTGTCGCACGTGAACAACAGCTCATCGAAGAGCAGGAGAGCGACGGCTCGTACCGGACGCGGCTCCGCTGGAACGCCAATGGCGTCTCTCAGTACCGCGTTGCCACCCCATCCGCTTCGGCGCCAAGCGCTTCGCGTGGCCGGCTGAAGCCGACGCCGAATTACGAGATCGTCGACGACGCGAAGGTCATGCGCTACCGGAACCGTTCCGACTACCCTGACTACAACGCCGGGTGGGACGGCAACGGCATCGAGGTTCCCGAGAACGGCTCAGTTCCGCGCAGCGATTCTGCCGTCGGCATCGAAACGGGCTGGATCAACGGCGGAGGGTGTTTTCCCGCCAACCCGGCCGACCCGGCATCACCGTGCCTCACCGAGCCTGACGGTTTCGGCGGCACGCGAATCGTCTGGAAGCAGCGCGAGATCTGGACGTTCCGCATGAGCTACATCGATCCCACGAATCCCAACGCTGTTGAAACTCTCGTCGGCTTTCCGAACGAGTTCGGCGGCTTCATCAGCGACGACTCGCTGACCTGGGTTCGCGAGACGAGCGCTGGCCGTCGCTGTTTCACGTTCTACTCGTACTACTGCAACACGTACGGCATCGATCTCGATTACATCACCGGGTCGGTGCGCGGCTTCCAGCCAAGTTGCGCGCACAAGCGCGGCCCCGGCTATAAGGCGCAGATCTTCTACCAATACTCGCGCTACAAAATCACCGACACGATTCCATCGGGCGCGAGCGAATGGGAGCCTGCCACTGTCCCGGCCACGGCGACGCGGTTAGCGAAGCCCGGTAAAGTGATCTTCACCCGCAACTGGGAAATGGACATGGGCGAGAACGCCGTGAGCTTCGGCGTCGGCGGGCCGCTCCATCCGAAGATCGAAGCGGGAACCGGCTATCCCACCGCCGCGCCCACGGTCGCTCCAGCGACAGGGAAAGTCACACTCTCCGCATACGACTGCGGCCCGGTTCCCGGTATTTCGGCCTCGATCAGCACGGACTTCCTGCCTGGCACGTCCGGCCACGCCCACACCAATACGCCATCGCTGAGCGATGTCGCAACGACGCCAGGCAGCGCCGGTCCGACCGACGCGAACGGGCAGTGGTCGGGCAACATCACCACCGGCCGCGTCGCATCCAAACTTCGCCTCACCGCGATCGGCAACATCGAAGGGAAACTCTTCCTCAAGACCGCCGACGTCTCGGTCGGCTTTGCGGGTCTCGTCGATCCGGGCGTCGACAGCTCGGGCGTCATCCGCTACACGGGCCAGACGACCGATCATCCGAGCAATCACTTCGGCTCCGGCGAGTTGCACGTATTCGTGCGCAAAATGGCCACGTACTACAACCTCCTCGCTGCTGATTCGGTGAAGGGGACCATCGGCATCAACGACATGAGTCTCGAGCGTGGAGGGCTATTCGACATCGCCGGCGGATGGTCACCGAGCCACGTCCGCCATCGCTTCGGCACGGACGCTGACATCGACCGCTTCGTACAACGCTCGGACGGCACGTTCGTTTTCGCCGATCAGGCGGTGATCGAAGATGCCGTCGAGACGAAGCTCGACGGAGTCTTCCTGCCCGAAAGCGGCGATCGCATGCACGTGCAGGTGCCTGAATACATGGTGGCCGACATTCTGTTGAGGGGGACGCGATGAGACACTTGGCGATCGTTGTTTCACTGCTTCTGCTTACGGCTCCGGCCATCACGGCGCAGGAGTCGACGAAGCACACCGTGTATCCACTCGCCGGGGGCGCCACGTTCGAGGTCGAGCTCCCGCCGCTCACTCTGACCGGCTCCACGCTCGCAACGAACGTCACGTACGATCCTGCGCGTCAGGTCTACCGCTACGAGTACACGATCAACTCCGCAGCGACGAATCGCGCTTCGATTCGCGCCGTGCAGATCGACATCTCCGGGCGCGTGGCTCGTCCGCAGACCGATCCAGCACTGAATGAGAACGTTACGCGTGTGGGCGCCGATCAACCGGCGACGACGATCCCCGTGGGCATCACCGTTCCTACCACTGCTTCGTTCTGGAGCGGCGGTGTCGGTGCTGGTGGCCGCGTGTTCTTCAGCACAAATCGTGACGGCGCTGGCGTGCTCCCTGGTGCCAGCCTTGGTGGCTTCGTCATCGAAAGTAAGCTCCCGCCCGGAGTTCGCAACGCGGAGATTCGCCCGTCGACCGAGGTCTGGCGGACGATCCTCAGAACGCACCCGGAAGGCGAGTTGGATCCTCCGGCCGACAGCCGTGACTATTCGCTGAAGATTACGACCGTCGCGCCGAGTGATCCGGACCTGTCGCAACTCTTCAACGGCGGCGGCCAGAGTCCAGCCGAGGTCAATCCTTTCCTCCGCTACGTCGCGCCGACTGACACCCGCACGAAACTTCCAGCCGGCACTAGCTCCACGTGGGTGGTCGTGGCGTTCGGTACAACAACCGATCCCGCCTCCTTCACGGCGACGTTCAACGGCGTCGACGTTCGTTCGCGCTTCACGCCGGTTCCCGGCGCGCTGCAGGCGGTGCAGTTCGAGCTGCAGCCCGGCTCGAACAAACTGCAGCTTTCGATTGAAGGTGTCACCTCGTCGGGCCGCACCGCCCGAGACACCGATACCCTAACGTTCCTGGTCCAGTAATGCACCACGCAGAGGGGCGGGCGCAAAAATGCCCGTCCTTCTGCCACTGCACCCGCGGCAACTCGTCATGACTCAAGCCGTCAGCATGTGGCGCCGTCCCGATGCTCCGGGTGAGAGTCCCATCCAACGCATCAGATCCCACTCATTCACGCGTGCATCATCAGATCGAGCACCAGTACATCTGAACCGAATGGTGGAAGAGGCCGACACCGCGCGAAGCGCGGACGTGCTGAACGGCGGTTCACGCCCCCTTACCCCGGCCCTTCGCGTGGCGCGTCGAGTAGTTCAGTAGACTGCGGCTGATGAGCAGCGAACGCGCGCAGCTCTGGATGTTTCATTTCCGCTGTCCGTTATGCGGCAGCGCGCCCGGTGCGGTGCCGCTCCGGTCGTATCTCGCGGGATGGCGAGTTGCGGATCGGGCGTTGGTGGCGGATCTTCTCGAGACCACGAGCGCCGCGCTCCTCGAGGTGTTCGACCGCACCGGCGGCTGGCCGACGAAGAAGGTGAAGCGGGAGCTCGAGCGGTTCTGGAGTGCCAGCGAGTCGTTCGCCGGGCGCACACGTACCGAGTTCGTTTCCCATCTGACGCGTCGCGACTCTTCGGCGCTCCGCTATGACGCCACGTGCGTGTTCTGCTACACGCCGCCGGGTGCGCGCAAGGCCGACAACTACTTCACGATCTGGGGCGAGGCGTGTCGCGTGCAGACCGGGAACCTGCTGTACGAAGTGGGGCTCGTTCTCTGGACGGTGATTTTCTCGATGCCGCGGTGGGCCGATGCGGCGACGCTCGAGACGCTGAGCGCCGCACGTGGTGCGCTCCACGGCGCGATTCGAGCCACACGGATGATGATTTGTCCGCAGTGCGGCCGCCCCACGACATCTCTCGGCGGAGGCACGAGCGCACCGGAAGCCGATGGCGCGTGTCGGTGGTGCTCGGACATGGGTGGCGCTGCCGTGGGCGGCGGTTTCGGCTTCCGGCTCTCGGTCACGGTGTCGGCCGATGGAACGCCGGGCGTGGAGGTGTCGAAGCACGACGAGCGGGCAGCGGCACGCAACGACCGCGATCTGCTTCCGCCCGAGGTCACGGCGATGTGGGACGCCATCGAAGCGATGCGCTGACGCTTTCATGCGACGCGGGATCACTTTTAAGTGATCCGCGGCCGCTTTCATTCGATCGGCGATCGGATGAATCTCGTCTGGAGGACAGTTGCACTCGAGCCGCGGTCACTTAAAAGTGATCCGCGGTCGGATGAATCTCATCTGGAGGACAGTGAATCCGACGCGCGGTCACTTAAAAGTGATCCGCGATCAGATGAATCTCGCCTGGAGGACAGTGAATCCGAGGGGAACGCTGTGACGACGAGTGTGGACATGGATGAAGTGAATCCGACCGCCGACGCGGGATCGCGATCGCTGCTTGATCGCCCGCCGTGGGCGGATCCCGTCGCGGCCGATCACGCTCTCTCGTCGGGCGGCTCGCGCGGCCATTTTCCGCAGAACCTGCGGAAAACGTGGCGGATAAGTCCCGAACTGGACGTCGTTACGATCAGTGGGGCGCGGCCGGACTCCACTTTGCCGTCCCTCTTGTGCAGACACTCCGGTACCTCAGAAGCGACTGCGGATCGAGTAGGATCATCAATGGTGATCGCTCGCGTTGCGATGACACGCTGAACCGCCCGTTACTCGAGACGGAGCTTGCGTACGACCTCGGGTGTGAAGTCGCGCAGGAGATCGGCGACGCTGACGTCGAGTACACGACTCAGCTTCAGGATCATCGTGAGCGTAGGTGCTTTCAGACCGCGCTCGAGATCGCTCACGTAGTTCGAAGTTAGGCGTCCGCCGCGATCGGTCACTGCCGCGGCCAAATCGGCCTGGGACATCTCGCGGAGCATCCGGTATTCGCGTAACCTCTCCCCGAAGATCTTCGCTTCCGGCCGTCGCATCGTCGTTGCACTATCACACTATTGTTTGATACCTTGCATCAAACAATAGTGGGAGGCGACATGAACCAGCCAAGCGCGATCAAACAGCTTTTCCTCGGGACGACCGCGAACTACTCGCTCGACGACGCGGCGACGCTGCTCGGGTGGACGAGCGAGGAACTTGCGGCGGAGCTGAGCTCGCAGTTCGTCACCGACATAGACGAATGGTTGGTGCGGCCCGTCCCTGCGTTCGCGATCGCGGTGCTCGCGTTTGCGGACTGGTCGTACGAAGCGATCGAGCGAGCGTTGGGCGCTGAAGCTTCCCTTCTTCCGCCGCTCGTCAGGCTGAAGGAGCTCACGGTTCGCTTGCCCGCCCACCAGATCGCCGCGCTCGAGGCGGCTGCGACAATCCCGACGAGCGGCGGCAGAAGCGCCGGAAGATTCTCGACTTCGACGTGGCGCGCGAGGTGATGGAGGCGCGCGATCGCGAGTACCCGTTCGGCTTCCGAAACCTCCGTGAAGTGGCCACTCTGCGGGTCTTCAATCGGAAGTGGCTGGACGTCCTGCTCCATCACTTCAGCAGCGCCTTCTACGGAAGCTGGTCGAATTTCCCGCAGCCCATTCCGCGCCGCGGACCGGGAGGATACGACGGCGTCGTCCATGCCGCGCTGCTGCACACCGGGCAGGTTCTGTTCATCACGGCGGATGAAACAACGCTGCTGTGGAATCCGAACGACACGACGCCGGCAACGTTCGAGGATCCGGTCAATCAACCGCACCTCATCCCGACGCCTGCGACGGGCTACTCGGTGCTGTGCGGCGGCCCTCGTTCATGTCCGACGGGCGTCTCCTGGTCGCCGGTGGCGGCGGATACGGGCCGCATTCGCTGGCGCGGTGGGGCTACAAGTTCGACCCGGTGGCGAAGTCGTGGTCGCGCACGGCGGGCAGCATGGCCCACGCTCGCTGGTATCCGACCGTACTCACGCTCGGGGACCAGCGCATGGGCAACAGCCACGAGCTGATGGTCGTCTGCGGCCACGGCGGCGGTGACATCGAGATCTACGACGAGAGCTCCGATACGTTCGTGGAAGTGACGGCGGGCGACGACAAGACGTTCCCCAGCCTCTACCCCGGCCTGCACCTGCTGCCGAACCACGGCGTCTTCTACTCGAGAACGGGATGGGCCTCGGCGGGTGCGGGCGGTGGTCCTTTCGGCGGCGACGACCAGTCCGGATACTTCGTGTTGACCGGAGCCGATACCGGAGTATGGAACGACGTCGCGCCGGTGACACCGACGATGCCCGACCGGACCAAAGGGATGTCGGTGATGTTGTTGAGCAACACGCCACCCTACGTTCAGGTGATGGTCGTCGGCGGTTCGGACGCTTCGACCAACAACACCTACGAGATCATCGACGCAACCGCTCTTTCTCCGGCAACGAACTGGGCACCGGCCGCGACGTTCCCGGACGGTCAGCATCGGAGTCTGGCCAGCGCCGTGCTGCTTCCCGACGGCAACGTGTTTGTCTGCGGCGGGATCGCAACGACGAACTCCGCGTGCGCAACGTTCAATCCCCAGACGAATACCTGGTCGGGCATGGCCGCGCTGCCGTCGATCCGCGATTACCACTCGGTCGCGCTGCTCCTGCCGAGCGGACAAGTGGCGATGGCGGGCTGGAACAACACGACCATCGAGATCTACAGCCCGCCCTACATGTTCGCAGGACCACGACCGGTGATCTCGGCGGCTCCTTCACTCGTCCATCATGGGCAAAGCTTCGACATCGATTCCCCCAACGCGCCTGCGATCACCAAGGTCGTCCTGGTCAGGCCGATGGCGGTCACGCACCAAACGGATACCGAGCAGAAGGTCATCGACATGCCGGTCGTTCATACGAGTCCGACGCGTCTGACCCTGACCGCGCCGCACGGAGGACATCCGCATTCGCTCGCGCAGCAGGGGTACTACATGATGTTCGCCGTCAACGGCAGCGGCGTACCGTCGGTGGCGACGTGGATCTATCTGCACTAAGCGCCTCTCAGGCGGGCGCGGGCGCGCCGCGTCCGCCTGAGTCGTACCGCGGGAACCAATCGTCCATCGGTCTGTGTTGATCACGCGGAGGCATGAAGCGCAGGAAGAACAAAGGCAACCGGATCCCCGACGACGTCCTTCGCTGGGGTCCTTTCGAGATGGCGAGGTTCGGGCGCACCGCTTACGCGCGGAACCTCATGACTCCCGAGGAGTTTCGCGCGCACCTCGAGCATCTCGCGCAGCAGGTTCCGAGCGTCGCGGCCGAGATCGATGCTCGCGTAGAACGCATCCGAGACATCGTCCGTACCACCCAGCCCGACGAACTGCTGCACCGCGCGTGGTGGTTGTTTGCGGTGCAACATCTGACCGTGGAAGCGGAGAGCGACATCGGAAGCGACCACGTTCTGTCGATGCGGATGATCGACTACGTCCAGAGCGTCATCGCAGCGGTGCCTCCCGCGCCCGAGCAGGCCCAGCCAACCGCGGCCGTATGGGAAGAGCTGAAGAAGAATGTGGATGAGCTCTTCACGCTGGTGAACGGCCCCTACATGGCGGCGCGTACGGCGGAGCGGAAGCTGAACGATCCGTCCTACGACGAACAGCATGAGGAGCTCTACTTCAAATCGCAGCTCCACTGGACGACCGTCCGAGGCGATCGGTATCCCGTTCATCTCATCGAACAACTACGCGACTTTCTCACGCCGCAGGATGACCTCCTTCGCGAGGTGTTCGGCGTTTCAGCCGAGGAGATCGTCACCGCGGCGGAGGCCATCGAGTTCAGCCTCACCCTCGGCATCAACAAAGCGAAGGACGATTTCGCGGCCTTCCACAAAGACTGCCTCGCCGCGATGGAAGAGGATGTTGCGGCCGGCGTAGAGTTCCGCGACCCGCAGGAGCTCGGCAAGTACTCGGTGGAGAAGCGCGGATGGTCGGAACGCCGTGACGATGTGTTCGATCGCCTGTACCACTTCGGCCTGTTCGACCTTCAGAAGATCACGACGCTGCCTACTGCGTTCCTGCGCGAGCTGACGTGGGCACCGGGCGAAGAGACTTCATTCTTCGGCGGCCCGGAAATGAAGGGGTGGCCGCTGCGCGAGTGGCCGATCCATCGCCGGCCGTTTCTCTATGTTGGAGACCGTTTCTACTGCTTCGACATCTACGCCGTTCGCGATCATCTGTACCGCATCGTCTCGCGTACGGTCTTCCGGATACGACCCGATCTGAAGCAGCAGTGGGAAGACCGGCAACGCGAAGCTTCGGAAGCCGTGGCGGTGTCGCTGATCTCCGGCCTGCTCAACGGAGCACAAGCCTACGCACCTGCGTACTACCAGTGGCCACCGACGAAGAGTCCCGCGAAGAACTGGTGTGAGTGCGACGGCGTGGTGGTGGCGGAGATCGATGAACATCTGTTCATCGTCGAGGTGAAAGCGGGCGCTTTCACCTACACCGCGCCAGCCGATGACTTCCGGGCACACATCGCCTCCGCGAAGAGCCTCATCGACAAGCCGCTCAGCCAGGGGCGACGGTTCCTCGACTACGTGAACAGCGCGGACGAAGTGGCGGTGTTCGACCGTCAGCATCACGAACTGAAGCGCCTTCGTCGCGACCAGTTCGAGGTCGTCACCATTTGTGGTGTCACGTTGGACGCACTCACGGAGCTTGCGGCGCAGGCGGAGCATCTGAAGCCGATGGGAGTGGACGTCGGCACCACGCCGGTATGGTCGGTTTCGATCGACGATCTGCGCGTGATGCGGGACGTGCTCCCGAATCCGCTGATCTTCCTTCACTACTTGCGTCAGCGTCGCCGCGCGGTCGCCCAAACTTCGGCGATCAAGGTGGACGACGAGCTGGATCATCTCGGGCTCTACTTCACGCACAACGACTACCTGCAGGCGGCGCTGGGCATCAGCTCCAGCGAGCCGACGATGTGGCGTGGGTACAAAGAGCCGATCGATCAGTACTACCACGCGCTGCTCCTCGACGGCACAGCCACGCGTCCGGGGCAGAAACTACCGCCTGTCCTTCAGCACATCGTGGACCGATTGGCAACGCAGCAAAGCCGCGGACGGGCACGGGCGGCTGCGGCATTGCTCGATCTGGATTCTTCGTCGAGGCAGCAGCTCTCGATGCTGCTCGATCACGCCATCGCCCGGCAACGCGCCGGCGGTCCTCCCGCCCCCGCGTCGGTGTATGGAAACGTGGCGGTGACGGTCTTTTGCTGGCGAGATGGCGTCATCGCACGCGATCGAACCTACGCACGCGAGATGACGCTGGGCCTCGCTTCGCTCGCGGGCGAGGAGAGCCGGCTGCTCTTCGAGCTGATGTTCGACGCAGAGGGATCGCTCGTCGATATCGCCTTCGAATGGTTGCGGCCTGATTCGATCGATCCGGCCGACCGTCCTCGGATCGATGAGCTGGCCGAAGCGACGTACCGATTGCGTGTCGCCGCTGAAGGAAAGATCGGGCGGAATGCGCCATGTCCGTGCGGGAGCGGCCAGAAGTACAAGAAGTGTCACGGAAGTTGACGGGGCGGTCTCCGCTCGCGAGAGCCGCGAAGAGGCGTCTCTTCCTCCCCGCAACGGCGCGTCAGAACGTCGCGACCTGCTGCCCTCCAAACGAGACCGAGCCGTCCGCGCGCTGCCGTTCCAGCGGCAAAGGGAGGACTGGGCGTCCGGTGCTGCATTTCGTGGGCAACGATAAACTGCCGCGGTGACCACTGATGCTGCCGGGGTGAAGTTCGATCGCTTCGACGCATTCCTCAGTTTTGCCACCGAAGATCGCCGGAAGCCTTGGTTCGGGCGTTCCATTGACCTGGTCGCGGAACTCAAGGGGGCCCTCGAGCGCTACCGGCATCCCGAGACGAACCAGCGCTTCCGGGTGTGCACCTATGACGAAGACTTCGAGCTCGATGCCGAGATACGCGGCGCGATCACCGGCCACATCGAGCGTTCGACCGCCGTGCTTTTCCTGAGCACCTCGAATGCGGCAAACAGCGACTACGTAGCGTTCGAGATCGCACATGCGGCGAAAAGAGGGAATGCGCATCCTTTGCTGGGTGCGCTCGTCGATGTGGAGCCCGCGGGTGCATTTCCATCCATCTTCGCACCCGGCACTCACGCGGCGGACCTGTCACCGGAGGGCTGTGCGGACCGTGGCGATTGGCAACGGCGCGTCGAGCTGGAGGCGGCGAAAATCGCCGCCCGTGTCTGGAACGTTCCGTTGCGCCGGGTCCGAGACCGCTTCGCGATCGACCGCCGCCGCCAGAAGCTCTGGCGCGGCGGTGCCGTCGCCATCGCCGCAGGCCTGATCGTCTCCTCGGCGATCGGGGTGCGCGAGTACAGGAAGAGGGAGGCTGCACGCGTCCTCGCTGTGCATCAGCGGTATGCGGCAGACATGACCGCCGTGCAGCGGGCATGGTCGGACGGTCACGTCGATCAGGCTGTCGCGATCCTGCGCCGTTACGACGCCGCCGCCGATCCCGATCCGCGCTCCTTCGAGTGGTCGAGTTACAACTTCCTCGTGAAGGCAGAGCGCTTCGCCTTCGATCAGGACGGAGGACCGGTGAGGGCGCTGACCGTTTCGCCGGCCGCCTCGTGGGTCGCGTTTTCGGCGGAGCGGACGCCGATCACCATCTTTGATGTGCAGAACCGAAAGACGGTGGCACGACTCCAGGCGACCGCAGGAGCGGGCTCTCTGGCGTTCATGGCGGACGGTTCGCGGTTGATCGGCGTCGCCGCTGGCGATGTGCTGATCTGGGATGCGCGGACACGGAAGGACAACGTCATCCGGCTCAAGCCGCCAAGACGTGCCCTCGCAGCCGCCTGCCATCCGCAGCAGCCGCGGTGTGCGGTCGTCGACGAGGACGGCACGATCTACTCCGTTGCCGGGGACCGGCTCGTGCTCAGCACACGGTTACTGTTTCCGAGGGAGAAAGAACTTCGACTCGCCTTCAGCGGCGGCGGCAGGTTCTTGGTTGGCCTTGGCGGGGCGGCGGTCCATATCGCGGATGGGGCCGGCCGTGTCCGGCTCCGCACGGTAAAGGTGGCTGAGCTTCGCTCCGACGTGGGCTTCGCCGTCAGCGCCAAGCGCGCGTTCGTGGTGACCGACGATCACCTCACGGCGGTCGATCTGGCCACCGGCGAGATGAAGTCGTCGCCGCGTCTCGTCAACGGCACGATCATCGCGGGCGTAGCGGTGGACCCCGGCGGGAGGATGCTTGCCGCCGGAGACCCGTCGGACGGGGCAGTCGTCATTCGTGATGCGGAAGACTGGCGCGAGCTCGGTTCGGTGAAAGGCTACCGCGGCTGGCTCAATGACATCCATTTCGTCCCTCGCTCCACATGGCTGGTAGCCGGGTCGCTGGCCGGAGATCTGAAGGTCTGGGATCTCGCACAGATCGGCAGTCGTATGGTGCGGGAGCAGCCGGGAGACATCGGCGCCGTGCTATTCGTCCCGGGGACGAATGACGTCCTCTCCATGGACGGGCGAGGATGGCTTCGCCGGTGGAACGCCGGGAACCTCGGGCAGCATTGGAAACGACGGATCGCCGAGAGACTGCCCTGGGGCTCGATGGCGTTCCACGGTACGGATGTGGCCATCGCCGACGGCGACACTATTCGTCTTCTACGAGCGGCGGATGGGAGCGATCTCGGACAGTTCAAAGGCTGGGCGCCGCTCGCCTCTTCCGCCGATGGGGCTGTATTCGCGTACGTGGGTCCCGATGGACACTCGCTCGTTGTTGGACCGACGGGACCGCGGCCGAAGCGCGTGCTCTCCGTTCCACTCGAGCCGGGCACAGACGAGGTGGACGTCAGTTCCCTGGTGATGAGTCCGGATGGCCGGTTCGTGCTCGCCGGTACGGCGGATGGCCGAGTGATGCGCTTCGACGTGAGAACGGGACGCCTTGCCTTCGTGGTTGCGGCCCACAGGGGTGTCGTCCGTGCCGTGGCCCTTTCACCGGGTGGTGAAGATTTCGCCACCGCCGGTTCGGACCGCACGATCGCGTTATGGGATTTGGACACAGGAGCCCTGCAAACAACGCTCAGCGGGCACTCGCAGACTGTGGCGGCGGTGACGTTCTCCCCCGACGGAAAGACCCTCGTGTCCGGCGGACAGGATGGTCTGATACGGTTCTGGAACGTGGCCTCCAGGCTGCCGACCGTGACGTTCTACGCGCACGCCCGCGACTTGCACCCCGGCGTGACCACGCTGACTTTCTCCGCCGACGGCAGCTTGCTGATGTCCGGCGGTGCGCTCGGAACGGTCGTACGCTGGGACAGCGCGCCGGAGGGGAGCCGGATCGGCATTGGGCGCGTGCCGGCCGGCTAACGCGCGCCCCGATCGATGGCGTAGCGTACGATTGCCGAACAGGCGATGCGCAAGCTTGAGACACTGACCATCCAGAACTTCAAATCCATCCGCGAGCAGAAGCTGCAGCTGGATGCGCTGAACGTCTTCATCGGCAGCAACGGCTCCGGGAAATCGAATCTGATCGAGGTGTTCCGATTCCTGCGCGAGATCGTGAATCAGAACCTCGCCGGATACACCGCGAAGAAGGGAGGCGCGGACGCGCTGCTTCACTTCGGGCGACGTGCGTCGCCCACGATGCGCCTGCAGCTGGAGTTCGGGGAAGGTGATACTTCGAACGCCTACTCAGTCACGCTGAGCGCCACGGATGCGGACGAGCTCATCATCGACTCGGACATCGCGTACTACCACGAGAAGAAACGCTATCCGGTTCCGTACGACCACGGCATCTCGTCGCACGCGCGCGAATCGAGGCTCAAGAGCGACACGCACATTTCCGCGCGCCAGATCGCGAAGGATCTCGAGGGGTATCGCGTCTACCACTTCCACGATACGAGCGATCACGCGCCGGTCAAAGGGACGGCAGACGTCGATGACAATCGCGTGCTCCGGCCTCACGCGGAGAACCTGGCCGCATTCCTCTACTGGCTGCAGGAGACGAAGCCGGAGCACATGGCGAACATCCGTGACGCCGTGCGCCAGATCGCGCCGTTCTTCGACGATTTCCGCCTCGCTCCGTCACGCTTGAACGAGTCGAAGATCCGCCTCGAGTGGCAGGAGAAAGGGACGGACGCGTACTTTAACGCGTCCGCGCTCTCCGACGGCACGCTGCGCTTCATCTGCCTGGCCACCCTTCTGCTGCAACCGACGCTGCCGCAGCTCGTGCTGCTGGATGAACCTGAATTGGGTCTGCACCCGGCAGCCATCACGCTCCTCGCGGCGCTGCTCACCTCTGCGGCCGAACAGACGCAGGTGATCGTGGCCACGCAGTCGGTGACGCTGGTGAACCAGCTCTCTCCCGAACAGGTGTGGACCGTCGATCGCGCGGACGGCCAGAGCGTCTTCTCACACCTCGACGATGCGGACATGACGGATTGGCTGGACGACTATGCGCTCGGCGAGCTCTGGGAGAAAGGCGTCCTCGGTGCTCGACCGTGACGAAGCGCGCGCTGATTCTGGTGGAAGGCTACACCGAGGAACGATTCGTCAAGAACGTCCTCGCACCGGAGTTCGTGCCGCTCGAGCTCTATTTTGCCCCCACGATCCTGGTCACGAAGGTCGTCAAGGACGGGCCGAATTTCAAAGGCGGAGTCTCCAACTACCAGAAATTCCGGAAAGACGCGTGCGCCTGCTCCACAGCCCTGATGATGTGCTGGTGACGACGCTCCTCGACTACTACGCTTTGCCCGCCGATTTCCCCGGCATGGCGGACCGTCCTCCCGGCTCGCCGCTCAAGCGCGTGCAGCACGTCGAGGAGGCGATCCACGATGACCTCGGTGGGTCACCACGGTTCATTCCGTTTCTCGCACTGCACGAGTTCGAGGCTTGGCTGTTCTCATCGGACGACGAGCTCCCGCGAACGGTATCGGTGGCGGAGAAGCAGCCGGATTTTCAGGCTATTCGCGACGCGGTCGATACACCGGAGGCCATCAACGACGGCCCGACGACCGCCCCCTCGAAGCGGATCGAAGCGCTGTTTCCGACGTACCGCAAAACACTCCACGGGCCTCTGACCGCACAGCGGATCGGCCTAGCGCGAATCCGGGAAGAGTGTCCCCACGTAGAAACGTGGTTTCGGCAGATGGAGGCGTTCGCCCTGGCGTGATCTCATTTCGCGGTCCACGGCGCGGCTCAGGTATTATTTGAAATCCATGTCCCAGCGCATTCTGGTGGCCGCGCTCTGCGCGTTGATCGTCGCAGCCGGCGCTGATGCCACTCGCGTGCCGAGGCGGATGTGATCATGAACCGGCAGTTCATCCGCGGATTCAAAGCAGCGGGACCACCCGACTTTGCCGACGTGGGACCGGCACTTTATGACGCGACCGCCGTGCACGAGCTAGGGCATGCACTCGGATTTCAGCACAACGTCGGCAATATCGCCGCGATGAACCTCTATGAGGATTTCGCCGCGCGGTACATCGCCGCCTCCGACGCTGAGGAAGCACGGCGCGCGTATCCGGCGCAGGCGCGGCAAGTGGTCGACCTCGCTGTGTACCCGTTTCACTTCGATCCGGAGCTCACCGACTACGCTGCTACGACGCCGGTGGAGATTTCGAGGGCGGCACGGCCGGGTGACACGATCACGATCCGGAACTTCGGCTTCGAGAACGTCGGCAGCGTGGCCGTGAGTGACGTCCAGATCCGCTTCTATCTCTCACCGGACACCGACATCACGAGCAGCGACCGCCTACTCGGCTTCCTCAACTTTGCGCGCCCGATCGAGCCCGGAGCATTCTGGGACGATGCACGCGCGGGCCGCTCATTCACCGTCCCGCGCGATCTCGCCTTCGGCGCATGGTACCGCCCCTCGCGGTCCCACGCGAACGGATTGCCCCACTGCCACGGCGCATTCATGTCGATGTCGTCGACCGGGCCGGGATTACGGATCGCTGATCGCTGAGACTCGCGCCGCGTCCTCCCTTTCGTCCACAGTTCACGCGGATGCCGGCCCGGCACACGCGGGGACAGCAATCTCAAAGGAGCTCCCGATGAAACACCCACTCCGCGCCTCTCCGACGTGAAATTTGCGCGCGCCGCCCCCCTGCAGCCCGGGCTCCACGACCATGGTCTACACCCTCGAAGGCGGCGTGCGGATCGGATTCGCGGCGGAAAGGATCGAGCGCGAGCTTGGCCTGTTCATACCTCGTGCGGCACGTGCGCCGAGCATGGGTGCCTCGAATGCTCGTGCGAATCACGGAAACGGCGAACTGCGGCGCATCCATGAAAGCGACGTCAGCAATGCTTCGATTGCGCGGGAGACGATTTCGGAACGAGTCCTGGTCCAGCCACAGTCGATGACGCGCCGCGCCGTTCAGGGACGATTCTGCTGCCGACATGAAGCCCGGATCCGCAGTCCGGATCCAGGCGAAGCGAATCACGCTGACCGATGATGTCACTCAACGTCAGCTTCAGCGAGCAGCAGCTTTTCGAACTTCGACACGGTATCGTCGTGGCGCTCGGCGATCAGGTGCGAGTAGCGGTCGAGCGTGATGATGATCGACGCGTGGCCGAGCTGCTCGCTCACGAACTTCAGGTTTGCGCCCTCGTTAATGAGGATCGAGGCGAAGGTATGCCGGAGGTCGTGAAAGCGGATATGGCGCTCGATGCCGGCGGCAAAAAGTGTCGGCTCGAAGACGCGCTTCACGAGATTGTCCGGATCGAGCAGCGTGCCGCTTTTCGTCGTGAATACGAATGAGCTGCGAGCACCCGTTCGCAGTTTGTGAGCGCGTAGGGTCTTCAGAAGTGCCGGGCCGACCTGGATGGCACGGCGAGACTTCTCCGTCTTCGGCAGTTGGATCTCGCCGTTCGAGATCGACCGCCGGACGCGGATCACGCTGCCCTTGAAGTCGATGTCGTCCCACTGCAGACCAAGAATCTCACCACGACGCATGCCGGTCATGACGGCGGTGGTGAAGAGACACCGCATCTCCTCGTCCGTGAACACTCCAAGAAATCCGCGGACCTCTTCCGGCCGCAGGAAGTCCATCTCCCGCTTCGGCGCGCGCGGCAGCTTGATGCCTTTGCACGGATTTTTCACCAGAAGCTCGATGAGCATCGCGAAGTTGAAGATGCTGTTCAGCAGACGCAGCGTGTTCACCAGCGTTTTCTTGCTGAGGGATCGGCTGGTCTTCTCGGACGTCGCCTCCTGCTTCTCTTTGAAGAAGCGGCGGATGTGCTCGGCGCTGATGCGGTCCATCCGCTGGTCACCGAATGCCGGAAGGAGATGCCTGTCGATCAGGGAGTCGTACCCTCGAATCGTGGCGGGCTTCAGTTCCTGCGCCGCGACATGGTCCGTCCGCCAGACCTCGATGAATTCGCGAAACGTCATCGGCTTGCCGCTGCGTACGAAACCGCGGTCCGCCTCGAACAGGCGTTGGGTGAGCAACCGCTTGGCCTGTTCGGCCGTTGCTCCGCCGACCTCTTCCTTCTTCCGCCCGGCGACGGAGTAGACGATGTAGTACTTGTCACCGCGCTTCCGAATGTGGCCGCGGGTGCGCTTCTTCGGCTTCTTGGAAGGCGATTTTGTCGTTTCACTCATGGTTTCTGGACCCTCCGGTGGCAAACACGGTGGCAGTAATGTCGCTTTTAGTATACGTCGAACTGTCGAATGAGATAGATAGCTCATGCGGTACGAGCGAAAACCTTGAGGTTTTTCACCCAACGGTCGGTTCGTCAGGTGCCTCGCTCGCAGCCAGTGCTGCTATGGCCCGAACCGGAGCAAGGGCGGGCAACGACAGTTCGTCGGCGAGCGAGATTGCGTCGCGCAGGCGGTCGAAGAAGCGGTTCACGCACTCCTCGGTCTCGTCCAAGCGCAGCACAGCCAGGGCGGATCCGAAGAATTGCTCGATGTCTTCTTCGGCGAGCGGGTCGCCCTGTACTCGTGCGTGGAAGACAGCGATCCCGGCGGCCATGCCGAAGAGCTCCAGGCAGCGAATTCTTCGCTGCCACTCCACCCACACACGGCGACACTCTTTCGTGCGTTCGTCGACGTCTTCCATGAACCGCGACGCAGCAGTGACTGCGACAGCACCGCACTTCGGGCATTCGCGGCTGCCCGCTCCCGATGCGCAGTGCTCCACGAACGGATTGAGCATGGCGAAACCGCAAAACGCGCAGACCATGCAGCCGTTCCATCGACGGCAGCTGGAAAAGATACCGACGACGTTCTCACCAATGTCTTCAGATTCGTCGCCAGCGGCGACCTGGCGGCAGTAGTTACACATTGCCGCCGAATCGAAATGAGCTCCTGCGGCAGTCCGAGTTTCGAGCGCATACTCCACTTGCGGATGCGCAATACTCGCAATCACACGATTGGTGTTGTTCATTGGAATTTCCTTGATTTCGATTGGAGACGATTCACGCGGCGGCACGTAGAGCGGACCACGCCTGCGCCGCGCCGTCGACATGAAGAAACTCCGACGCGTAGTCGAGGGCCAGCAGGTCTACTGGTAGACGCCGATGGTGTTTGTGGACTGCCATGCTCCGTGCGTGCTGTGCGAGGACCGCCGCGGGTGTATCGTCGATCTCCAATGCAGGCAAGAGATCGAGAACCCGGTCTGGAGAACACTTGCGCACTCGAAGCGTCAGCGGGGACTTCTTCACACTCATCCCTCGCTCGAGAAGCTGCAGGCGCATCGTGTTCATGACCCGGTCGCCGACCCACGGAATCAAAAGACAGTCTTCTTTCACAGCGATGATGCGGCTCGATTCAAGGCCTAGCTTCGCGAAGGACTCACGGCCCTCTTGGAGGAGGCGCGACGCGACCTCATCAAGATGCTCAGGTATCGCATCGGACATGTAGATCCGAAGCATTTCGCGCCGGACTTCGTCGTGAACAGAAATACTGCTGCCGAGGAACTGCGCGGCTTCAGCAGAATCAGTAGGCCCTACATGAATCCTCTTGCGATCATGATCGATACGCAGGATTCGCCAGCGGCGCGCAGCGAACGTCAAACTGTCCGTGGACTCGATGGAGTCGGTGAGCGGCAGGGTTCCCAACACCCGGTCGTCGGCGACGATGGAATACTCCACCGGCGTCGCGAACGCGGCATAGAACGTTTGCGCCTTCACGAGTTTATCGCCTCGCTCGCCGAGGACGAGCAACCCGCTGTCATAGCGATACAAAATGTCTATCTCGATCAGATGCGACGTCACACTGTGAAACTGCGTGCGTGTCGTTTGCGCGAAAGGGCCGGTAGAGCAGAGGACCGAGAACGCTTCCTCTTGCGTGGTTCCGCTGCATTGCACAACGAGCGACAAGAATTGCTGTACGAGCGTCGAGAGATGGAGCGCCGTAGTGATCGGCGGTTCGTACCAGCGGCGATTGATCAACTCCACGGTAGCAACCGTTTGTACCAGTTCCGCGCGTAGCTGATCTTCGAGCACGCTAGGCGTGGCGGGTGCGATGATGATCGCGTCTAGCACCGGCGGCTCGCACCGTCTGCCCGAGCGGCCGAGGCGCTGTTGGAGGCTTGCCACAGACGGCGGCGCACCGATTTGAACGACCCGCTCAATCGTTCCGACGTCGATTCCGAGCTCCAACGTCGATGACGCCACTACGGTCGTGCTCTCCGTGGAGTGCTTGAGCACGTACTCGACCTCCTCCCGGTGTTCACGCGAAAGGCTGCCGTGGTGCGCCTCGAATTCAGGCCTCGTTCCCTCGGCATCACACAGCTCCCGCAGCGCGTCGGCGTACGTCTCGACGTCCGAGCGACGGTTGGCGAATACGAGATTGTTCGAGCCGCGAAGGCTGTGATACAGCCACTCTACGACCTCCTCCTGGCCACAGCCTTCATCGATCACTCCACGGATGCGCTTGACGCTGGGCCGGCTCTCGCGGTCAATGATCGTGACGATCTCGCCTTCAGCCTGTGGCCTGAGAAACTCCGCCACGGTGCGGAGATCTCCGGCGGTCGCACTGAGCCCGATGCGCCGCATTCTGCGTCCGGAGGCACGCTCAATCCGCGCGAGGAGCGATTGCACCTGAGCCCCGCGCTCGGTACCGGCGAAGGCGTGAACTTCATCCAGCACAACGAATCGGGTCGGACTGAAAAGCTCCGCGGTAATCGCACCCCGTGTCATCAGCAGCGCCTCGAGAGACTCTGGCGTGATGAGCAGGGTGCCCTTCGGCTGCTTCAGAAACGCGGTTTTCTGCGACCGCGGGACGTCACCGTGCCATGCGGTGACCGGCACGTCGCACGCACCGAAAAGACTCTCTGCGCGTGGAAACTGGTCGTTGATGAGGGCCTTCAGCGGCGATATGTAGAGACACGCCAGCCCGTCCGTCGGCTTCTCCGCAAGCGTGGAGGCAATTGGAAGCATCGCCGCCTCCGTTTTCCCGCTGGCCGTCGGCGCTGCGATCAAAAGATCACATTCAGTACCGAGAACGATGTTGATCGCCTGCTCCTGCATGGGTCGCAGTGCCTGCCACTCCTTGGCGGCAATCCATGTTCTTACGGAGTCGTGGAGTGACTCGAATGCAGTGACGTTCGTGAGTAGCATCGTGTTTGTCAAACCGTGGCGGTCTTGGCAAGCACGTCTCTCCAGTGGAGATCCGGCTGTTGCTGGAGGGCATCAAGGAGGTGAACGAAGCTCTTGACGACATCCCGCGTCCGGCGGACCAGCTCGCTGCCGAGGCTTTTGAAGTGCGTCTGGAGAATCTGTGTGATGTCGTCGCCGCTCAAGGTGCACTTCGCGTCGTCGCCGTACGCGTAGACGCGCTGAGTCTTCACGAGGAGTGCTTTCAGATCGTGCGTCGATAGCGGCGACAGCGTCAGGGTAGGCGCGGCGAGATCGGAAAAGCGCGACGAGGACGGACCAGCCGCACCGATGCGACTCTTCAGCGCTTCGTTGCTATGAAGGCCCTTCTTCGCATCGATCAGGTCTGGTGTACCCGCGAAGATCATTCCAACGCCCTGCACATTGTTCTGCAGCAGGTCGTTCACGATGGATAGCACCATGTCGTAGTTGCGCTGGCGCGCGCCCGCGTTGGCAATTGCACACAGTGCAGCGGCTTCATCGATGAAGATCACGAGACCTCCATAACCGGCTGCACGACAGAACGCGCCGAGCAGCTTCACGAACGAATACATGTTCGCGTCGTTGGGAATGGTCCGGACGCCAAGCGCTTCCTTCGCGTCCGTCTTCGTGCTGAATCCTCCGCGGAGCCAGCGCACGACGGCGAGCTTCGTTCCCTCGTTGCCATCGATGTGCGCTCGCCGGTACGTCCGCAGGACATCGAGAAGATCGAAAGCGCCTACTAGTTGGACGAGTGGCTCGAGGAGCCGCGACATCACGTCATCCGCTGTCTCGCCCGACTGGCCTGCTTCCTCCTCCACTCGATGAATGAAGCGGTTCAGAACCGTCTCGATGGCGTCGCCCTCCGGCTTCGACTGAATGGCCAGGCTCGCGGTCAGGCGACGGTAAAACTCGGCTGCCTCGCCACCCGTCGCATACAACCGGCATCGCACGTCGAGATCAACTTTCGCCGTGACGAGATTGAACGTGTCCCGCGCAATCCCGCCGATCATCTGGACCGTCTCCGTCTTCCCTGCGCCCACTGGCCCGACGATGATCCGGTAAGCACTTCCGCCGTCGGCAACGGTTCGCAGATCTTCTGAGAAGGCGCGCAGTTCGCTCTCGCGGCCAACATGAATGTGGTGAAGCCCGACGCTCGGAACGACGCCGCTACGAAGAGCGTTGATCACGCTATCCCGCGTTCGCGGTCGAATGAGTTCCGTGGCTGTTGCAGTCTGTGTCATCTGGTGTGTGTTCCCTTTCATGAATTGTTTTCAGTACGTCGATTTCAAGGTGGACATCGCTCGCAACTTCGATGGCCGGCTCACCAGTAAGCCCGAACGCGATTTGATTGACGCTTTCGATCAGCGCGAGCATGTAGATGTTCTCCGCGCGGCATAACGAATCGAGTGCAGGCCGAGTTGTCGGCTGCGAGCTGATGATGTTGGAGAGAACTGCAAGTTCACGAGTGGATAGCCTGGGCTCCGTTAGCTGCCGTGACAGCGACGGATCACGGCGACGGCGCAATCCCTCTACGTACGCAGTGGCACGATCTGACTCCTGCAGGCTCACCTCAGCGGCCACTTCGTCGATGATGAACTCCGGCTCGGGATTGGTTGATACAGGAGTTTTCGTTATGACGCTTTCCGGAATGCGCTCCCTGCGTTCTGCCTGTCTGAATGTACGCGGCGGCAGATCTACGTCAACCGTCAAAGCTCCGGCGCGATGCGTTTGGTACGTTCGCTCCGGGACGATTTCCGACAGCGGCCGAGCGTCGTAAATCGGTTTTGACCACAGCTCATACAGCCATCGCCGTGTCGGATAATCGTCTCCGGCAATCGACCGGTCGAATGAAGGGCGCGCGTTGTACCGGCCATGCCAAACGACTCGCGCGTCCAGACGATGCACTTCCGCATCGGATACTTCAGCAGACTCAAAAAGCGATTCCGCCGCCCGCTGGGCAGGAAGGCCCGCTTCCTTGAGCGCCGGAATGATGAGATCCAGAACGCCCGCAACCGCCGAAACACGTGGCGTAGGAGCATCGTGGGCACGAAAGAACACGACTCCCAAGTCAGGACTGAGCCAGGTCCTGGTCGAGTACTCCGGGTGCGGCTCGAATCCGAGACCGTAGCGTGTGAGAACGTTTGTCAGCCGGTGCGGGAGCCCGAACTGGAAGTCGGGCGCACGCCATTTTGAAAGAATGTCCGCCCATGTGACGTGGGCATACCTACGCTCCCGAAGGGCCGCCTCAACGATCTCCACCAGCTCCTCTGTTTCGCGTTTGCCGAATTGTTCAACGAGTACCTCGGGCAGTAGACCGACATTCGTCGGCGCTGAGGCTCGCTTATGTCTCAGGTAAGGCTGCACCTCCGACTTGATTTTGACTGCCAGATCCAGTAGCGCAGCGGCATCAGGTCCCGCAAATTCCACGTGCGCCTGCGGCTCGAATGGCAGCGCCAAAAATCGAACGGCCTGGGGAAGCGTCGGGTTTCGGAGCGACATCTGATGAGGGGCTGGGTACCCCAAAGGCAGCGTGATACCTTCGCCATGTGTTACCCGGTAGCGGATTGCAAAGAGCGCGCGAAATTCGTCGTGCCGCAGAAAGTCTCTCAGGCATGCACCGTGTGGATGCTGATAAGCCAGTAGCAGAGCCAAATCCGCGGGTAGCGGCAGGCGCAGGCCAGAGAACAGCCTGAGCCCCGTCCAGGTCCGAACGCCGCTGCCGCGATTGAAATCGACGGGCAGATCGGAGGGAGCGGTCCCATCCATCCACAACCGGATGGCATCCGACAAGTCAGCTGCCCAAGTCGTTGCGGCTTCAACGCCGACGTACACGTCCGCGATACGCCGACACTCGTCCGCAAGGCCGGCCAACTCCTCGAGGCTGCAAACGCCCTCCTCGGCCCAGCGCCGCTCGATCCCCATCAGAAACAGGTAGAGCGCCGCTGGGAACACCTCACCAGTCCTGCCGCGCGCGAGCCAGTCGAGATACGCGCCGCGATACGATGGTGAGAACTCTGAATACGATGTTCCACTGCTAAAACGTTCGACCGGCTTTTGTCCGGGTTCGGTCACCGGAATGCGGGGATCAATCAGCGACGGCTCGTCAGAACTTGAAGTTTTCCAGCCACCGTAAACGAACCCGGTCCGGATCGTGCGGCCCGCCACCGACAGCACTTCACCCGGCTGAAACCACCGCGCGGTGTTTGCTACATCCGAAAGTGTCGTCACAGTGTTAGTCCCTGTCGCTACGCTGGTTGTCGGCGAGCCACGCCTCCACCTCATGCTCCCGGAAACGCAGTAGCCTTCCCAGACGTACGACAGGGAGCGGATTGCTGCAGCCGCGGTGCGTCTGTCGATAAACCCACGCCCGAGGAACCTTCCAGCGGCTGCACAGATCATCCAGCGTCATTAGCTGCTGGTTGCTTGTAGTGTCCATTCTTTGATTTCTCCAGTGTCTACTTCCATCTAACGCAGAGAATCCGAAGATTCTCCAATTGAGTCGCAGCATCTACTGCAGGAGGTACGCGAATCGACGTTCGGCCTGCTCGTCAACGGTTGCCAACCAACGCTCCAGGCCGGCTCGCGCCATCGGTTCCGGGACAGACTCGCTGATCTCGCACTTGCGGCAACTCGCCTCAGCGTGACCCAGCCCCGCGGCAATCAACGTGGCATTTACTGTCTTGCCATCAGGCGTGTGATCGACCTTCTCGACGACGCCGCGCAGCAGACCGGTTGTATCCCGGCAGCAGATTCGGATCCTCACCCGCTCGAATTGCAGCAGCTCACAAAGCGCCGCAGCGACCCTATCTTGCAAACGCACCGGGACCCGCACCGAACATAGGCCGAGCTCAAGTTCCTGCCTTCCTCGCTTCACCAGCATCGTCTCTGCTCCCGTAATGAGCATCACTCTGTAGTGAAGGATTCGCCTTGATCGCTTGCTTTGCGTCGCGTTGTTGAGAGGCGCGGGAGCCCGGTCTGAACCGAGGTAGTAGTCTTCCAACGTCCTGAAAAACGAAGCGCTGATGTACTCGTCGCGCCGACTGCTACCGAATTCACCTCGCGCATAGGCGGCATCGATTGCATCGAATTGCTCTTGCAGAGCGGACGCGAACGTTGTGCCGGTGTTGCAGTGCTTTGGGTGCATAGACAGGTGTCCTCTGTCCTAAATAAGGGCCCGCTCTCTGTTTTGTGTGTTCTAAACGCTGAGAAATCAGCGCGAACAACAATCAAAGTTTTCCGAAATCGACGGAGCAACGATGAACACTCGGAGTCCAATGTACTGAGGCAGGCGACAGGAAGAATCCGCTGAGATCAGCTACGAAACTGTCACGTTCCGCATGGCTGCTTTAGAGAAGGCGCGGAAGAGTTCAGCGGGTAACACGCCGAGAGCCGCTGAAATCTTAATGAGACTCATCGTCGAGGCGTTCTGTCTGCCCTTCTCCACAGCGATGATGAATGTTCGGTTCACCCCACATCGATCAGCCACCTCTTGCTGAGTGATCCCCTTCTCGGTGCGGATTTCCCGCACGGTATGACCGAGGAGTTCCAGCGGTGAGCTTGTCGATGACTGCGGTGGATGTGTACGTGAGCTCGACATGGTATGGATCGTAGCGCAGTGATGTACCTGTGGGTTCGGTGAGAGGGAGTTCTAACACCATAAGCTACCGCTCACGCCGCAACCGATGCCGTGTCGCATCCTCCTTCCTTCGATGTCCCAAGGGTCTCCATACCTCCCAGATATTGATTTGCCATACGTTCTCGCTCTTCTCGGGGCACCCGAAGCCATCGGCTGGGTGCGTGTTCTAACTTCGGATCAGAAGGGCACCCGAATGTTCGGCTCTGAAGCGACGAACCGCGCAAGTTGCTGAAAACAGGGTTGAACGCATACGTTCTAAGCTCCCCGGTCGCGAAGACGACGCGCTCCGGAAAGAGCGCCTCCTGCAGCCGCCGCTGCAGCTCGATGTCGAGCCCGGCCCACACGTCACCGGCGCGCTCCAACACCCGCTCTGTGACTGCCGCTACGTCCTCCGCGCTGGTGTTGCGTAGAGCGTGGACCGCATCGAGTCGCTTTTCCAGCAGGCGCTCCTCGTCTCGTTTCCGATTCATACTTCGCTGCCACTCGTCTTGTGTGATCGACCCTTCCTGTCGCCAGTCGATCAGCTTCTGCTTCCGCGCCCTGACCACGTCGAGATCGCGCGCCACCTGCTTTCTTTCCTGCGCTGTGTCGGCAGATGTGAGTGCTACTGCGACCGTAAGAAACATGGCTCTCGAAGACTCTGTGGAAGCGAGCTCATTGGCGAACTGCACGAACAGTGCGTGCAGGTCCTCCGCTCGCACTTTCGAGCAGCCTTTCCGGCATCGATACCAACCGTACGTTCGTTTCGCATAACTTCCCGACAGGGCGTACCCACACTCGTCGCAGGTCACGAACCCACCTAGCGCGAACTTAGGCACGTGGCTCCGCTGGACGCCGCCTCTGGCACCGAGGAGGGCCTGCACGGCCTCGAAAACCGTCGGAGATACAAGAGGCCCGAATGCGGCCGCCCCTCGGGTTCCTGATTCGAGCTCGATCCTCCCTGCGTAGAGGGGGTTCGTCAGAATGCGACGGAGGGCTTGCCGGGTGAGTCGGTGGCCTTCAGGCGTGCGAATGTCGCGTTCGTGCGCCCGCTGGCACACGGCGTCGAGCGTTAGACCCTCTGCCGCGACCCAGTCGTACAGCTGCGTGACCGCCGGTGCAACTTCCGGATCGGCCTCCAAGTATCCCTTCGGCTTGCCCTGGATGTAGCCGAACGGGGGCCGGAATGGCCATAAGCCATCCGCAACAAGGCGTTCGATCGCGGACTTCGCTTTTTTCTTCTTCTCGGATACCTCATCGGCGGCGTTCCACACGAGCGCGGTTGCGATGAGCAAGCCCTCGCGGGAATCGTCCACCGCTTGCTCCCTCGCCGAAACGATCAGGACTCCGTGTTTCGCAGCCGCGAGATGAAGAGAGAGGTACTCCGCCGGGTTCCGCCAAAGCCGCGAGAGATCAGGAACGAGGATGTACCGCAGCGTTCCGGAGTGACCATGGACGTAGGCGAGCATCCGGTTGTACTCTCGGCGGTCCCCGTTGAAGCCCGTCGCACCCTCGTCCACGAAAACTTCCATCACCGGCAGGGCATGCTCGGCTGCCATGGCGATGCAAAAGTCCACCTCCGCTTGGACATGGCTCGTGACCTGTCGCGACGTGGAGACGCGCTCGTAGATGATGCACGGCCCTGGCACGAGCTCTCTCACACCTTCACCCCACGCAACTCAGTCGGCTGGGCCTCCGCATTTGCGATGTCGCGGACCACGTTCACGAGTTGCAAGATCCCCCCTTCGAGGGTGCGCACCTCCAGCTCCGTGATGGCGCCGGCGCTCAGCGCAAGTCGGCGCAACTGCTCGTCGCTCGTTTCTACCCTCACTCAGTTCGTTCCTTTCCGATTGGTTCTGTTTTGATTAACGGCTTCGTTTTCGAGCTTCGACCTTGCTTCCGTGGCACGACACAAATCTGTGACACGCGCCCCCCGTTCCGCCAAAATCAGGCTTGCCTTTGAGCGTGGCTTCGCCATTAAGGCGCACGAAAGCACTCCTCTCTATGTGTATAAAGCCCATCTGCAGCCAGAAATCAGGACATTCCGGGCGATGAACGATTGCTGCACTCTGCGCCGCCGCGAGCGCTCGCCCCCTAGAAGCCGACTGCGCATCAAATTCACCGCCAACACGAGCAACTGTCACACGCTTCGGTTGAGGCTGCCAGGTGAAGGTGCGGAGCTTCTGCAGACCCCAGTCGCCGCCACCTCGGACGCGCCGACATTGGCGTCATGAAGCGTTGCGGCCTGCAATCTTTGCCTTCGCCTTCTACCCGTCTTATCGGCCGTGATCTCCAGCTTCGACCCACGGCACCACGTCGGGATGAAGTCTTGGGAGAACAGTGCTACCCACGTTAGGGGTTTTAATGAGATTCTCAGGTCAAAAGTTCAACGCGTCCGTTTGTTTTGGCTGGTCGTTCGCAACGGGCAATGCTGGCCCCGAAGTTGCGGCCGCCACCGACTCCGCCGACATCGATGCGTTGCAGAACGTGGCTTCGCCTCCGAACGCTTAAGCGCCGCGCTACATCCGCCGAGAAGCCGGGCCGCATCACATCGACCAGACTACCCGCTCACCTGAATGACGTATTCTGCGGAGAGAAAGCATCAGGTGATGATGACTTGGCGGGGAAGGCTTCGGCTGAGGACGGGACTGGCCGCCTCCCCATCAAACCCCCAAGCCAATGCGGAGGAGCTGAGGGGGGCACCGTGGTCAGATCTCTGGACCGTACTTCGCGACGAGAGCATCGAGATCCATGGCCTCGACAACGCTGAACAAGGCAGCGCGAGTTGCGATGCGACGTGGGAACAGCGTCGACACCTCGGCGGCGTTCCGCCGCGGTTTCACCTCATTATCGATGCGGAGGATTCCCATCAGTCCCTTGCGACCCGTGAGCTTGTCGTTTCGTGCGATGAGGTACTTAGCCATGATTTCACGACCCTTCTACCGGTACTCCGGCTTCGACATAGTTCGAGACGCCCAGGGCGGTGTTGTGGAGCGAGTAATCTTACCCCAAATTGGGCTAGGACCGAGCGGTCTCTAGCCTCGGCTTTCGATGAAGAAGACAGGCTGTGACGACGCCTACTCGGAGCTGAGGGAGATCCTCGTCACCGCCCGCCGTTCCGCCGGATGGTCCCAGGAGAAGCTCGCCACAAAGCTCGGTCGAGCACAGACATTCGTCAGCAAGATCGAGCTAGGTGAACGTCGGCTCGACCTGATCGAGTTGCTCGTGTGGGCGGACCTGCTCGATCTCGATGCGCATGCCATTATCGACCGTCTTCAGAAGAAGGTTCGTCGCAAGCCCACCCGCTGATTTGGCACGTGACGCCTGCCTGACAGTCTTGCGGTGAACCCGACCTGGACGCCCATGCCACTACGACTATGCCCGCCGGGATGATGACGTACCAGTACATCAAGATTACGCCGAGCACCCACAGCCCCAAGAAGAGGACCATCAGCATGAGCCACAGCTTCAGCAGGAGCTCGAGCAGCCCTGAGCCGAACACTTGCGGGTTGGTGTTGTCACGTCCGGCTTCGTTCATCGTTGCTCACCTCCGTGATCGGCCGCTTCGAACACAACGCTCTTCCCGCCGATCTTCACATGCGGCGTCACGGTGACGTTCGGCTTCGCTTCCGTCGTGCCCACCATCTCACCACGTGCGAACGTGATCGATCTGCGACGACTGAGCGCCAGCACCACGCGCATGTCCTGGCGTCCCACCGTCATCGCTCGGACGTACTCGATGGCCCGCAGCTCATCGCCCTCGATCTCGTCGGGCAGAGATTGCCCATACCAGAAACCTGCGAAGGGCCGAATGTGCACCTTCATCGGCACCGGCTCATCGGCCCACGCATTCCACTCCGCAAGCTCCTCGTCGTGTTGACGGCGCAGTAGCTCGTTCACGACGACGGGATCGAGATCGAGCGCGACGACAACTCTCTGCAGGAGCGCTCGGTCGCGAACGCTTTCACGTTCGAAGAGCACGAGTCGTTGCGCGATGCGCGACGTCTGCCGGGCTGTCGTTGCACCGCAAGCGCGAGCGAGATCTCCGAACCGCCAACCTCGGCGGATGCGCTCTGCAGCAATGAGCTCACCAACGTGGTTCGTCGCCATCACAGTGTCGTATCCAGGCCCGTTTCCGATTGGAACACGTCACGAAGCTGATCGGCGTAGACATGCGTCACCGCTGCGACTTCGGTCACGCTCGAGCCACGCACCTTTGAGAAGACGAGATCGTAGGTATCGGCGCCGTTCAGCGTCACGCTCACGGCGTTGATTCCGTGACTCGCGAAGTTTGACGGCAAGCGGAACCGAAGAGCATTGCCATCGGCGAGGAAGCTACGCGCGCCAGTCATCACGACGAACCGATTACCACCGAGTTGCTCCAGGATCGTTTCGGCCACTCGTTTACTCCTCACGTTTTCTCTTTCTCACACCATCGGACGCGGACCTGGGCATAACCGGAACAGCTCGAAGCAGTCGCCGCACACGATGAAGGTGCTCTGCTTCGGACCCGGGAGCGCCACCGCGTCTGCGCCCGCTTCGATCTCACTTTCGCAAACGCCGCACACCCCTGGTTCTGGTGACTCGAGCGGCGTGACGTTGCTCTTCACAGCCTTCTCAAGAGCGTCGAGCAGTCGTCTGTCTCTGTAGCTCGTCATCGCGCAATCACCCGTCAGCTCCGGGTGGACACAATTCCCATTCACCGCAGATCACCTCGAACACTTCTCCATCACCGCCTCGCCGCCAGTGCTGAACACCCTTCTTGTTCCAGACGGTGCGATCCGTAGCGCCGCATCCCGTGCACCGGAAGCACCGGGTGAGGGTTGACATCGGCTCGAACAGGTCGAGGAAGCTGTCGCGCCATTCGTCGATCGTCATGCCGTGGTGGGCAGCGATCTGTGACCAGAGCGCCTCATCACGAGCGAAGAGCGCAGCGAACGCCAGAGGCAGCATCGAGTACCAGCTTGGCAGGCCGTGGAAGAAAGACTGCGGATCGCGTCCACGCGCACGGGAGAGGGCCTCTCCCGCTTCTCGCGCAGCTCGCTGAAGCTCATCGAGTGGCGGCCTGATGTCGTCGGGCTTGGTGGATCGTTTCATCACGCTTCGGCTCCTTCGAGTCGCGCATGCAACCTTCTCGGTTGTGACCACCCGGCAGTGATGACTTCGGGTTGGTGTGACCTCTCGAGATTGAGAGGTCAGCTCTTCATGCAGTGCGGAGAATAACCGACGACGGCCAACTCACGCAACCTCACCACGCGGACCGCGAGCATCCGATTCACTGCTGCGACTCATGATGCCCCGAGGACGACAGACCGGTCTGCCCCTGTGGAAACGAGGCTTGCGACGGAGCGGTACGGATCGTACTCGCCGATTAGTCACGGAGTACGGGCGGAGGCGTCGCGCAGGGATTTCTCACTTTAGCCAGAGTGGGAAATGGTGTGTCCGTGTCGGGAAGCTACTTACTCATGCAGATCGCGGTGCTTCTGACGATCTACATGTTCACGTTCGATACAGCGGATCTACGGGTGTTGACCAGCAAGCGCTTCCTGGTGCGAACGGGATTTCTGTCGCTGGCGTGGCTCGGCGTCGAGCAACTCGGCGTCGCCCTCGGGATCTGGTATTACCCGGGTCTGGGCACGCTCCCCGTTCGACTCTTCGGTCTTCCCGTCTAGGAGTACGTGATGCTCTTCACGCACGCGGTGCTTTGTCAGATGCTGGTGACTCATGCACTACGCCAGGAGCGAGGTCGATGACTTCGTACTCCGCCTTCAATCTCCTGTTCGCGTCGCTCGCGTTACCAGTTTCAGCACTCTTCATTCGCTCGCGACGTCAGCTCCGAGCATGTGTGTTTGCTACCGTCATCAGCATTTTGATTGCGTATCCTTGGAATGCCTACGCTATCGCCGCGGGCGTCTGGGCTTCTATCGATTCAGGTCCGCGCCTCTACGCGGTCCCATTGAATGAGATCTGGTTCGTCGCGATCTGCACTTTCGTATCGTCCTCGGTCCTCAGTTGGGAGCGGGGCGATTCACGCTCGAAACACTGGTGAGTGCGGCGCCGAACAGCGAGACAACCATTGCCCAGGTGGCCAACGCACCGGACTGGCGGGGTCGCAGCCGTGCGGCTGCGAGTGCGGTCGTGTTTCTACGAATCGAAATGTCCCCTTTTGATGTCCCTTCTGCAACGAGCAGCACGGGCTCTGGAGGGCCGAGAAGCGGTAGATCTGCGGCGATTCGATCCACATCGATACGGAGCCGATCGGCATTCGCGACGTGCGCTTCACGGGGGAGCGACGTCCAGATCTCCGTGGCGGATCCATATCCCCACGGGATACTGAGGGAGCCTTCACCGGGCTCGAGGATGATTGCTACTCCCCTACGAGGAGTACATGTGCGATCGGCGCGGTAAACGCTTTCGAGTGGGATAACCGCGAACGTGGTGTCTTCATCAACGAGCCCTGGCACTGTCACCAATCCGAGAAGTACCGCCACCACGATCGCGGGTACGACCAAATGCGCGAACACCCATGCCTTCTTCTCAGGTGTGGCGTTGAGGATCTCATCGACGACACGTTGGAAATCAAACATTCAGCGGGCCCTCCTCCGGTGGTGTTACAAGCGACCTCGGCGCGATGAACTTTGTCGCAGCTAGTGCCAACAAGAACATGATGCATCCGACGCCGATGGCTTGCGCCTCCCGAGCCGCTGACCACTCGTTGACCATGGCGGCGTCACGGAGCAGATACCAAAGCCATGCGAACCCGAGTACCGTCAGGACGACTCGGAGGCGCTGCGCGATCATGAGCCGTGCCGCGCCCTTCGTTCCCAGCAGGACGCCACCAGCGATCGAGTACGCTCCGATCAGGATGTGCCCGACGAAAAAGGGATTCCCGCGCGTGCTGAATGCCAGTCCGGCTGCGAGGGCGATGAGAAACGTGCTGCCGAGCGTGTTCCGAAAAGTTCGAAGATCGGACCGCTGCCCGCGCGCTCGCCGAATGAGGAGCATCAGCTGTGCGACGGAAAGTAGCGCTCCCGCGAACGATGAGAGGAACGTTCCAAGGATACCGACGACCACGGAGCTGTTAGCCAACGTCAGCTGCTGCGCTTGAAAGAAAAAGACGACCGGTATGAAGCGTCCAGCATCGGGCGTTGGCGACGCGATCAGGAACGGGAGCAGTGCAACGAATGGAAGCGCTCCAGCAACGACCAGCCGCCAGAAGGCTCCTGCCGTTGGACACTTTCGCACTGCAACGAAGACGCGTTTCCACGTGTCGGGACTCGCAGCGACGTACGCCGCCCCCATCACGAACCCAATAGCTACGTGAGTTACGGTGAGAGCAACTGTGTCCCACGGCGTGCGTAGTGGCGCACCTGTGTTCCAGAACAGAGGATTGGCAACGAGACGCGATGCGACGGTGAGTGAGGCGCCGCTCAGCATGCGCTGAATACCGTTGTACGCGAGAACGCCACACATGATGCCCACCGCCAGGAACTGCACGACATCGGCTCGGAAGAGCGTCCGGTAGCCTCCGACGAGGCAGTAGTAATAGGCCACCACGGCCCCGGCGAGCACGATGAGGAGCGCGTGCCGTTGCATCATTCCGAGCCCAGCAACGGCAACTTCCCGCAAGACCACAAATTCAGATATCGCGAGCCCAAGTTGCATGGCGACGAGCAGGTAGGCGAGTGCGATCGGCTGGAAGCCAGCCTGCGTGCCGAGTCGCGCATCGACGAATTGTTCGAAGTTCGTCGCGCCGGAGCGTTCGATGGCACGTCGAAGAAGCACCAGAACAAGGACGGTTCCGATGGCAACGCCCGTCAGGGCTGGAAGGCCGATCAGGAGCGCGACCGACAGGTAAGCCGTGTAGAGCGCCGTCAACGAGAAGACCGAACTGGCCTGCGCCGCCTCAGGCCATGGTAGGTCGTCGTCAACATCGAGCGGACGCGCTTCGTCGAACGTGCGCGCGCTCGACCAGAAGTTCGCGAGCACCATCAGCCCGATGAGAAACAGTCCAACGAGTAATGGCGTCATTCTGGTTTTCCCACTCTGGCTAAACTGCGCAATCGGGCGCGACGAGCGCCGAGTGCCGCTGCCGATAGTTCGCCTCGACTTCGCGCTGATCTTCAGTGCCGTAGCAGTCGAGAGTTGTTTTCACGCTGGCGTGGCCCAGAATCTTCTGAAGGGACTCGATCGATCCGCCGCTCCTCTTCCAGTTTCTCGCGAAGGAGTGCCGAATCAAGTGCGGACCTACGCCCACGTACCGCGGGTTTGGCGTGCAGACGCCTGCCTCTCGTCCGACGCGCGTAAGAATGTAGTTGATGTTTCGAAGTGACATGGGTCGGCCACGTCGTCCCTCGAAGACATATTCCGAGAGGTGTCGCGCGGCATGCGTCGCCAACTTCTCCGCGACGTTCCGGGGCACGAACACAACGCGCTGCTTGTTTCCCTTGCCGCGTCGAATGATGAGGCGTTCCCGCTCGACATCGATGTCGTCTTGCCGCAACGAGCGAAGCTCTGCCCTGCGCATTCCGGTGTACGCCAGCACTTCCACCATCAAACGATCCCGCTCCGTCCTCGCCCGGCTGATGAGCTGCGCGAGCTCGGCGGGCGTGAGGTGGTATTCCGAATTCCGTACCTGGTACGTGACTGCTCCCATTCAACTCTCCTCTCGACGATGATCGAGCGAAGAGATACCAGACGGGAACGGTAACGCCTCCGAAGCTGACTCGGACCCTCATGAAGGGAGTGACGCCGGAGCAGCTTTCCCTACCTGCCGGGTCCGATGACGCCGGTCGTCAGTCGTCCCGGTGGTTGACACAGCTCGCTAAAGACTCGCTCACTACGGACATTCTGGGAGCAGCGCGGACTGATCGCTCGAACGCCCAGATGCGGGACGGGAGCAGAACTGCGTGATGGCCAGCGGGCAAACGCGTGACGTCGACCGACTGCGGATTCGCCCGTGATTTCCAACTTGCCATTCGTCCTCCATCAGTCCGGCGCACCCCAGTCGATCGGCGCGGAAATGCCGAGTGCCATGCCGGCCGCATCGAACGGGTTGGCGTCGAGAGACTCGTCGGTTTCCTTCCCGAAGAAATCGCCCGGGAACTCCTGCGTTCGCGTTTCGAAACCGCCGGCCTCGCGGATCTTGCCACGCACGACGCGCAGCAGCCGGATGCGGCCGCGCATGGCCGGCTCGTAGGCCTCGCGATCCTTCTCTTCCTTGCCGGGCCAGATGCGGTCGAGCAGTCTGACCGAGCCAGGTCTGAGCGGATGGATGCCGATTGCGCGCTCACGCAGACGATCGAAGGCGTCGTAAACGAACCGCGTCACGACCGCATAGATCGGCTCCTCGATTTGCGCGTCCTCGGCGGGCGCGCCTTCAGTGGTGAGCGTGAGCGCCGTCAGCGTTTCTCCCTGGCGCAGGTCCTCGAGCCCGAGCTCGAACGTCGTAGCTCCGGCGAGCTTCGCCTTCAGGGACGTCACGGGCAGGACTTCGCGAATCTGACGGTTTGCCGACGTCTTCGCGTGGACCACGAAGCGGGACATTGTCGCGGCGAACTGACACCACACCGGCGGCGCGAAGTCCGACAGTCGAAGCGGTAGCACGGTGGTCTCCAGCTCGCTCTTCGGGCAGACGCGGATCGCCGCGCTGCCGCTGAGCTTTCTGCCGGTGTTGATCGGCATGCAGAGAATCGACAGCCAGACATTCTCGTAGGGCCGCCGGATCGGATCGTTCGGATCGGGAGTGATCCTCACCCGAATCGAAAGATCGCCGGCCGGCGAATACTCTTTGGGCAGTTCGCCTGACTGCGGGATCGGCCGCGGACGCAGCGATACCACCGCGCGCAACGCCACTTTCGCGCCGCGGGACAGCGGCAGCGCCCAGTTCGCGCTGTCGCCGAGATTCGTTTTCGCGGAGATTGTGACCTTTGAGTCTTGGGTCGCGGCGAGAAACATCGTCCCGTCCTCGAGCGCATCGCACGCGATGTCGCCTTTTGAGGGAACGAACGTGAAGCGGGGCGCGATTGCACCCGCGGCCGCGAGATCGGCGATGTCGAACGCCAGCCCTTCGTACGCGGTCGCGAAGCGGTGCACCTGCGCGTCGGCGTCCAACTTGCCGTCAGGGGTCGGACGGGCGATGAGAAACCGCGCGCCGTCTCCCGGGATCTTCATCTTCATGCCCGCGGGCGCCTCATCGGGCCACTGATCGGGCGGATCTTCCTGTTCGTCGACGACAAGCGGCGGCGACACGAGCAGTCCGGGCGACTCGAAACGGCGGAATCGCAGCCGCACGAACGAGCCGGGGCGCACCCCCTCCGCCACCGGCGAGACGAGCAGCGCCGCGTGACCGAAACGGCCGGCTTCGACCCCGGCGTCGAACGTATATCCGACCGGCCCGTCGATGCGAACCGCGACAGGGCGATCAGCGGCCGGTGTCGCCTCGCGGATCGGATCGGGCGCGATTTCCTGGAAGTACTTGCGCTGCGGGTTCACCGGCGCGCCCGCCGGAGAAACCGGCTTTTTCTCCATGGCTTCAGCGATCGCTGTGGCCGTGCCAATCTGCGCCGCGGCGTTCTTGCGAGGAAGCGTGAGACGGTCGATGATTTTCTGCGCCGCAGCCTTGGCTTCGGCCGACGCGGCTCCGTCCGCGATCACCGCCTCCGCAGCCCGGATCTGATCGTCGAGCGTCTTGTGGATCTTCGTCCATTCGTCGACCACACCCCACGCGGCGGCCTGCGCTTGCACGTTGTTGAACGCAAGCTCCTTCGCGGCAACGACACCCGCCGCTACCTTGCGATCGGTCTCGAGATTCGTTTGCTGCTGCGCCGTCAGCGTGGCACCCAGAGTAAAACCTTCGGCGAATTTCGCGTTGGCTTCGTCGAGCTTTGCGCGAGCCTCTTCGACTTCCTTCCACGCCGCGTCGAACAGCTCGCCGAACGTTTGGTTCGATCCCTCCGGCGTCCGGCCGCGGCTGATACGGGCGTGGCCGGGCAGCGGATGGCGCGCGACGTCGATGACGGTCTCGATTCCGTCGGTGGCGTTGAACTGCGGAAACAATTCCTCGTTGAACACGGCGAGCAGCGGCGGCACCGAGCCTTCGGTCATCAAAGGCTCGGTCAGAGGGAGGACGAGCATCAACGCCGGACGCTCGAGCAGACGCACCGGCCGTTCCGGATGCAACCGCTCCGGCACGACCATGCGCCACCAGTGCGTCGTGTTGTCGCCCCGAACGCGATGCGAGAAACGCAGCAGGTCGGGATGATTCGGACGCATAGCGGCGTAGCGGCTCTTGAGTCGCAGCGCGAATCGCCACAGGTGCGCACCCGCACGGCGGTCGAAGTCGTGCTCCAGCAGAACCGGCCGGCTGCCTTCGGTGCTCGACGTTACCACTTCGGACTTGCCGCCGAGGGCGTGCGCGCGGGTGAACGAGACCTCGCGTACGGCGCCGATGTCGTCGTCGGCACGGCCAAGGAAGGCGGCGTCGATGAACTCGCCGAGCTTGGTATTGATGACTTTCCCCTTCGTCCCGTACGACGGCTCGCCCTCGAGGACAACTTCGGGATGCGGACGTCCGCGCCAGCTCCATCGCTGCGTCATCAGCGCCGCGCGATTGACGTAGCGCAGCGCCGGATAGCGCAGGCCGGCGTTCGCAGCACCCGCGATGATCGGCGGACCGAGGTTTTCCGGCACGAGACGCACCAGTGCCCCCTCGTCGACGACGACAGGCGGCCGGGCGACGTCGAGCGCGAACGAGGGGCGTGAGAAGTTGGCGTGATCGACGGGCCAGCACTCCGGCATGATCTCGGTCGCGACTTCGACCGTCAGCGTCATCGGCGTGCCGAGGTGCCAGTCCTGACCGTCGGCGTGCACGTCGCGCCAGCTCGCGGCGACGGCAGGCGAGAAACGCATCTTCGTATTCTTGCTGAACAGGTCGGACTGCAGCGTCGGCACGGCACCGTAGATGCGAATCTCGTAGACGCAGCCCGGCGCAAATTTGAGCGTGAGGTTCCGACCGTCGTGAGTGCCGATGTCGGCCTGCTCCGGCGGTTGATCGGGGAGGAGGTCGCGGTTCACGTTGACGACGATCGTCGCGAGCTCCTCGCTCACCATCACGTCGTCCTGTGGCTTGATGGCTTTTTTCAAGCCGATGACGTTCTCGATGGCCGGCGTGACGCGGCTGATCACGATCGGACCGCGCTTGCCGGAGATCGCCCGGGCCACTCTTTGGGGGAAGAGCTGCAACACCTCGACGAGGATCGCTTCCACGGCCGGGTCATCGACGGAGCGGTCGCCCTTTGAAAGCGTCGTCGTGTGATTGCGCGCGGCATTGATCGCGCGACGAATCGTCTCGAGATGTGCGACGTTGCCCTCCAGACCGGTCGGTCCGTTGATCCAGCGCTCGTACGTCGCGACGGGCGTCGAGGGTCTCCGGATTTTCAGCGTGATCGTATCGGTCCCGGTCTTTGCACCGACTTTGATGCCGTCGAGCACTGCGACCTTGCGTGCCGCATGCGCGAGTTCGGGCGGCGGGAGCGGCCGGTCGCCCGAAAGCAGGAATGCGCCGTCTTCTCCCAGGCTGGCCCAGCGAATCGTCGGAGGCTCGAGGTCGATCGTGCCGCCGCTTGCCGACACCTCGACGAACGCCGAGTCCCAGTCCTTCACCGCGATCGCAATCGCGTCCGGGACGATCTGGAGTTTGGTGGCCGCCGGCTCGTGATCGGCCGTGACGTTCTCCCGCCGTTTCAGCGCCCAGAGCTCCGGGATCATGGTGCGCCTCATCTCGATGCGCAGGCCGTACTCCGCGCCGGCGCCGACCGCCGTGCGCAGCGTCGCGAGCGGCACGACGATTTCGGCGATCACTGTCGCGGCCGTCTTCACGCGGACCGTGAGCGTCGCCGCGTTTTCAGCTTTCGAATGGATCGCGCCGAGCTCGAAACGGATCGCCGCTTCACGCCCGCTCAACAAACCGGTGAGGCGCTCCTTCTGGATGAAAAAGCTCGCGCTCGCGTCCTGAACGATGGTGATGGGCGGCAGGCGCAGAGGCAGTTCATCGGCGATCGAATCTACGCCGGGAAACGGCGCCGGCCACTGCGCCTCCGACAAGCGCGGCGCACTCACCGGCACCGTGCGCGGATAAGACGTTTTGCGGACGTGCACGTAGTCCGCGCCGGCGTCGCCGAGCTTCGCCCGATCGATCTTGAATTTGTCGACCGCATCGCCATCGTGGCGAATGACCGGATTGAACCGCTCCTTGCGCAACGCCAGCGGGAGCGCGCCGCCGTGGCCGATCAGGTACGGCAGGATGCCGTAGCGCCGCCCGAACGTCAGCGCCGGCATGCGGTACTGCGACGGCGGGAACAGAAACGCCTCGGGACGCCGCGGCCCGACAGGCCGTCCCGCGGGATCGAGCTGCGGCGCGCCCTCGACTTCGCCGACGATCGAATGATTCTCGTAACGGATCAGCGCCGACCGCACACCGCCGACGTCTCCGACACTGAGAGGAACGGGATCGACACGGCTGGCGCGCTTCCAGTCATCCGCGCCGCCGCCGTCAGCCGCCGTCAATACCGCGGTCTCGCTCGTCAACGGCAGCCGCTGCTGGTTCTGCTCCATCGTCACGTGCAGCGACGCGGCGTTGAGGCTCCACCACTCGTCCGCCGCCAACTGCGCATCGCGCGAGATCAGCACGCCCACGCCTGCGAGGCGTCCCCACAGGTCGTCCGTCTCGTCGAAGTCCTGCAGATTGGACACGAGAAACGCGAGCGGCAACGCGTCCTCGGTGACGCGATCGGCCTCGCCGAGCGGCGGCGGGACGACCGATGTGGCCAGGCGACTGCCGTCCTGGATGGCTGCCGGCAGAAGCTTCTCCATGAAGAAACCGAGCAGGACGCCGGTCAGACCGCCCGCCGCTTTCTCGAACGCCCTGGTGAACGCCCCGGTGATGAAGCGTTCCGACTCGATCCGCAGCCTTTTGTCGAGTGGCTCACGTTCCGACGTGCCCGGCACGAATGCATCGACGACCGGCGCCCATCCTTTCACCAGCTCCGGCACGATCGGCGCTGCATAGGCCCACGACAATGCCGCCCGGAGCGTGTGCGACTGCGTGGCGAGCCGTTCGCGATCGAGCGGCGGCACACTCGCGACGGCCGGATCGATCCCCGCGGTGATCGCGCTCGGCGTGGTGACGGTGATGCCGACGCGGCCGCCGGAGGAGATCGGGACGTCGACGGAATGCTGCTTTGTGCCGTCGTGATAGCGGACGGTGATTTCGGACGCACCCGGCGCGACTTCGAAAAACAGGCGAGACTGCACCAGCTTCCCGAAATCCCCGCCTTCGGCATTGCCGTTCACCACGAGCGTCGTTCTATCCGCGGCGAACGTCAGCTCGACGGTGATCGTGCTTCCCTTACGATCGGCCTGCGGCGTTTTCCAGACGACCCTCGCCGTGGCGGGCAGTTGTGCGTCGATCGCGGAGAAGAGAATCGGGACCACGACGATGCCGGCCGGAACGCGCGAAAAGTCGACGATGCCGGTCGCATCGAACTCCTGTCTCGTCTTGTTGGTCGCGACGTCGCCGCGGATGAAACGGCGTGACGTGCCTTCGTACGTGCGAGCATCAGCAGTGCTCACCGCCGGAGGGAAGGAGGTCCAGTGGCGAAAGAGCCATCCGGCGAAGTCCGCTTCCGAATCGAGCAGCGGTACCCGATCGGCCGCTGAGCCGGCATTCGTGCCGAAGCGGTCCGCGGTTACGAGCTCGGGCGAGGGCGTAATGCCGGCGGCGCCGAGGATTCGAGCGCATGATGTTGCTTCGAAGCGCGGTGTCGCCGGCGTATTCGCGCCGGTCTCCGCGCCTGCCTGCGCGAGGAGCAGCGGCACGATCGAAGGCCAGAGCTGTGGCATCTGGCTCGCCAGCGATTCCAGCAGGGCCGCGGCGGGAGCCATCGCCGCCTCGGAACGGCGCGCACGTGGCGCGACGATCGGACGATGGAGCTCGCGCAGTGCCGTTCGCAGCAGATCGGCGGGCGGTTTGTCCGCGTCCGCCGGATCTTTCTTGGGCGGCGGCGTCATGTCGGCGACGAGCGCCTCGCGGAATTGCGGATCCTCCGCCGCGTCCTGGATCGTCGTGTCGAGCACCGCCATCGTGCGCGCCGCCGGATCGATCGCCTCGGCCAGGCGATGCCCTAGCGTGCCGATCCAGTCCGATCCCTCGAAGCCTTTGCCGTTCAACGAACGGATGGTGAGCATCGACAGGTCGATGAGCCGCTCGGGATTATCGATGATCTGCAGGCGACTGAGCTGCAGACTCGGGACGATCGCGGCAAATGCGTCCAGGCCGGCACCACCATTTGCCATCGCCGACGTCCAGGTGCCGTTGACCAGCGCCGGCTTCTGCGGCTCGTACGACGTGCCGGTGACCGCAAATACGGGCGCGGCGAGGAACTGATCCTCCTCGCCGAAGTTCGTCAGCTTCGCCTTCTCGAACCACGCCGCCGTCCACACGTTCATGGCCGCGGGCACGGGGTTGGGCAACGACGTGAGGCTCTCGGCGAGACCATATGCCGTCCGTCCGGAGAGCACGCCTGGTTGCGCGGGAACTTCGAACGCCTGGCGCGGCCCGAAGGTGTCGAGAATGTTCTTCACTTCCTGGTCGATGCGTGTGCGTAAGCGCCCCTTCGGATCGAACGCAGGAACACCCGCGCCGGCTGCCGAAAGCACCGTCACAGGCGCCACGATCTCGTCGATCGAGCCGTCGGCACGAAGGTGATACAGCTTCCATGACTTCGCGTCGTGCGCCGTCCACGGCGACTGATCCGCTTTGAGCCACAACCACGGCAGAATCAGTTTGTCGTCGGCCGCCTGTGCGGGATCGTCGACGTTCTCGCCGGTCACCCCCGGCACGATCGCGCCGCTGACGCGCAGCCCGAGCATGACGAAGCCGTCGACGTCCGGCAGCCGGTCGGCCTGCACGTGAACTTTGATGCTGCGGTCCATCCAGTCTCCTCGTTTCGAGCGCTGGCGGCGATCAGCAGAACGCCGCCGAGCTGTCCTCGCTCACCTGTTGTTGTTTCTTCGGACCTGCAAAGACGTACTCGACGTGCTCGTCGACCGAGAGCTTGAAGAACTCGCTGATCTTGATGCGGATGGTCAGTGTGCCGGCGCCGATCATCCGCTCCCCGTCGTAACTCACCTCGAAGAGCAGCGCGATCGACGCCGTCACGATGCCGGCTACGTCGACATTGCCGCGCGCGAGCAGGAAGACCCGCATCGTCGTCGTGTTGCCGCCAGCACCCGTCGTCCAGGTGAGCGCGATGCCGCAGCCGACCTGCACATAGACGCCACCGCTGACGAGGCCGGCCGAGAACCCGATCCCCAGTCCGGCCACGATGGCGATGTCGAGTGTGTACGTGAGCAGCGGCCTGGGCTTCACTGCCGGTGCGTACCGCAACTGCTGGATCAGATAGCCGCCGCCGTTGAGGATCCAGACGCTGAGGCTGAACGGCATCATCCGCGAGCCGACGGCGAGCTCCGAAACGATCTCGAATTGCGGGATGGCCGAGACGCCGAACAGGATGTGCAGCGACAGGTCGGAGACACCGAAGGCACCCGTCTGAATCGGCGGCAGCACCATGTCGAGTGTGGCCGCGACGCCGGACGGCACTCCACCGCGCATGAACGGCTCGACGCGCAGGCCGCCCTTCTGTCCCGTCGCGCGCATGACGTCGGTGATGAAGCGAAGGGCCTCCGCGATCTCGACCCGCTCCGGCTGGATCTGGAAGTCGATCTGGCCGGAGTCGTTGAAGCGCAGCTCACTCTGGCGGAACGTGAGAATGGATTGGCCGGCGCAGACGACACGCCAGTCGCCGAAGATCCGTCCGTTCATCTTGCGTTCGATACCGCCGCCTCCTCCCGCGGAGAGGCGCGCGTGTGATTCGAACTTCGCCGTGTCGATCAAGAGTTGCACGGGGCCGAACGACAGCAGCGGCACCGACTCGCCGAACGGCACGTTGATGTCGGCCTCCATCCACACGCGGCGCGTCGCCTTGTCGAAGCCGTGGCGCACCTTCATCGCATCGGAGTCGTCCAGATCGGGGAATCCGACGCGCTGCAGCAGGCCCTTGAAATCGATCCCGCCCATGTCCGGGAGCAGGTCGGAAACGGAGAGATTCTTCAGTTTCTCCGGGATCAGCTGATCGGCGATCTGGTTGACCGGAAGACGGACGCCAAAGCTGTCGAGCAGTTCGCCGACGGCGCGGCCCGCGCGGTCGACAGCCGCGACCTGATCGGACGCGCGATTCACGAGCGCGAGCGCCGGCGTCATGTCGATGCCGAGCTCCTTCGCCTCGCCGAACACGTACGCAACCTCGGGACGGTTGAAGCCGAGGCTGTCGGACTTCGGCGGATCGCCGACCGCACGGATCAGCCGCAACGCGTTGTCGCCTTTCTGATAGATGCCGTCGGCACGCCGCGCGAGGTCCGCCAGGTCGGTGCCCACGACGTCGCGCACCGTCTGTTGCACCGCTCCTGACACGGCGCGGACACGCTCCTCCACGGCGCGTGTGACTCTGGCCGCTTCCGCGGCCACGGCGGCTTTGATCCCGGCGATCGTATGCGTCGCGTCCGTAACGGCCTGACGCAACTGACGTTCGAGCTCGCCGCGGTAGAACTCGAGATCGAGCGCTTCCCGCATGCGGCGGTCGATCTCGTTCTTCGCGTCCGCGAATAGCTTGCTGGCGTCGCCGACGAGCTTCTCGCACTTTGCCGTGATCGTGGAGACGACCGTGTCCGCGTGTTTGTTGATCGTCGCGGCGATCTTCTCGAGCTCGACCCTGAGCGCCGTCGCCTGCACCTCGATCACCGCTTTGAACGCCTCGCGGAATACCGTGACTTGTCGTTGCGCGGCGTCGAGCGTGGTCCGCATGAGGTCCGTGGCGTTGAACACGGTGACGGCGAACGCCGCGACCTGATCGTCGAGATCGGCCGGAATCTGCACTGGCCCCGGGTTCGGAATCACAATCGTCGCGAGCGCGTCGCGAACCGACTTGACGACGTCTCCGATGGCGACGTCGAGCTCCAATTTCATCGCGTCGAGCGCGTCCTTGATCTGATCGAACCCGTTCCTGGTTTCGTCGAGCAGCTTGTCGGCAACCCCGAGTGCGGCTTCGAGCGCGCCGTTCAATTCATTCTCGATGGTCGTGAGGACGTCGGCGATGTTGCCGACGATGTTCGTGTTGAGCTCCGTGAGCTCGGCCTTCACGAGCACCACGGCACCGTGCAACGCGCGAGCAGCCTCGCGCAGCGGTTCGGCCAGGGTGGTCCCGACCTCTGCCGCGGCTATCTGCTTCGCGAGCTGCTCCGCCTTGCGCAGTCCGGCGTCGATGCGCTCGAGCAGCTGCAGCACGCCGCCCGGAATCTTCGAGGACTCCGCGGCCGCGCGCTCGAGCACGGGCTGTAGCTTCTTGCGCGCGTCCGCGATTTGCGGCAGAGCGGCGTTCGCGGCATTACGCGAGGCGACGTCGACGGTGTTGCCGGCAGCGACGAGCCTGGCGATGAAATCAGCGAGCGTCGCTTCGAGATTGGCAACCGGCGTGACCAGCGCATCGAGCTCGCTTTTTACCGACGCGCCGACGAGCTGGCGCGCCACGGCCAGACTGGCCCGCGTCCGTTTGCGAATGGCGTCGAGATCGGCACGCTGCTCGGCGATGATGCGGTCGAGATCGGCGTTTGCGCGGTCTATGCGCTCGGCCATCCGGTCTTTCGCGGTCTCTTCGAAATCCGTCAGCCGCGTGTCCACGTCGTTCTTGAAACGGCGCGCTTCCTGGAGGAGGCGACGGTTTTCCTCGTCGAGAACCGGCTCGGTCGCCTCGGCGACAAACTTGATGGTGGCCGCGAGCTCCTGGGCCTCGGCGATGAATGCGTCGAGGCGCTGGATGTCGGACTCGATCACCCCGCCCGCGGCGTCGACGCGGTCGTCGATCTCATTCACCGTCGCTTTGAGGAACTCGTTCGCGATGGTCATGAACCGCGCCAGCTGTCCGTTGATCTCCGCCCGTGCACGCTCGCCGAGGGCCTTGCAATCGGGCACTATGGAGAGGTTCTGCACGTCGCGCACGGTGTCGTTGATCTCGGCGATCTTGACGTCGAGTTTCCCGAGTGCCTCGGTGATCAGTGCGTTCGCCTGGTTTTGCAGAGCGATCGGATCGCTGACGCGGTCGAGCTGATCGAGCGCGCCGATGACGCGTCCTACCTGCCGGTCGAGCTCCGCTCGCACGTTCGCGGCTTTCGCCGCAACGGCACGGCCGAACTCCGGAACGGCCGCGCCTTGCGGACCGGTCGTCAGCGGGACGGCACGGGCGATGGTGACGTTGCGCAAAGCCGCGACCGGACCGTCCTCCACACGACCATGCGCGAGCGCGACCGCCTTCTTGCTCGCCACCAGTCCGATCGTGAACTTCTCGTAGCCAGGTACATGCTCCGGCTCCGGCGGCAGCACCGCGTCCGTGAGATCGGCGCTGGAGGTCTGAACGCGGCCGGCGCTGACTTTCGGCACGTCGCAGAAATCGACGTCGCGCACCGGCTTCCAGAGATCGGTGCGGTCGTCCTCACCGCGAACCACCGAGGTGTAGAAGACGAGCTTCTGCGGCTCGTCGATCTCGGTAGTGACCGGGCCCTCGCGGCCGGCGAACGTGAGTTCGATCTGCGGCTTCGGATAGAGATTCGCCGGAGCGTCGGGATCGACGGGGTCCGGCGGTAGCCCTTCGAAGTCGCTGTTCCAGAGCGGGACCTGCCATCCCTCGCGGCGAACGTCCGAGCCCCACGAGGTGTCGACGCGGATCTTGGTCGACTTGAACTCCGCGGCGACGAGACAACCGGACGCACGAACCGACGTCCCGTCCTCGGGATAGTGCCGCTTCGGCTTGACGATCTCGACGTACTCCTCGACCTTGCGCGTGATTGCGCGGCCCGCGTGCTCGTCCTGCCGCAGGCCGATCGGCGGGTCGTTGTAGAACTGCGCCGACGGCACGACGGTGCGCTCGTAGACGATCACGTGCTTGGCCGCATGCCAGAGACAACCGATGCGTCCGACGCGCTCGAGCCGGTAGCGCTGCACGCGGCCCTGCGTCGTTTCGGTATCGACGATCGACTTCCGCTCGTCGAAGAGCGCGCGCTGCGCGCCGTAACCGCCTTGCGGCCCGAGGTAGATGCCGCCGATGCTGCCGCCATCGCCCTGCGGGCGGCCATAGACGGCCATCAGGATGTTCGCGCTTTCGAACGCCCACGAGAGACCGCCGGGGAAAGAGTCCTGATCGCGGTCGCTCGTGGAGAACGTCCGCTCGAGCACTTCACGGCGCACGAGGCCGCCCGTGTCTTCCGGGATCCCGCCTGCAATGGGCCAGCGGAGCGGCGTTGCCGGGCCGCCGCGCGACGCGCCGCTCTCGTCGGTCTCGCGCAGACGCAGCTTGAAGGACGCACCTTCCTCGAGCCGCAGGTACTCGTCCGGGCGCACGCGATACGGCTTGTCGATGGCGAGGCGGAATCGCTCCGCCTCGAGCACGTCTTCGATGATGTTCTTGTGGCGCTCGAGATGACTGGCGGCCTGCTCGAGGGAATCGAGCAGCGGAAGCGCCGGCTCGCCGATCGCGCCGGCAAGCTCGGTGACGAAGAGACCTTCCGACCGCACGCGTGTGAGCAGACCGTAGAGGAGCTCGAGGCGGAGATCGAGCATGCGCGCGCCCGGCAGCCGCTGCAGCGCGTTGCCGAGGATGCGGCGGAGGTTCCAGCCTGGCTCGCGGAATCGCGTGTCCGCGAACGTCGGATCGATGCGCATGCGCGTCGTCGATCCGAACCGCGCCGCCGCCGGTTTGCCCGGCTGGACGTCGCGCGGCATGCCGGCGTGGTCGGAGCGATTCTTCTCCAGCGCCTCGCCAATGACCTGTGGCGGCAACTCGACCGCGACCGACTGCCCCTCGTCGCGAACACGCCACGAGAGGCCGCCCTCCCCTTCCGCATTCCACACCGCGACTTCGTTGCTCTCGCTGCTGGCCGCGGCGGTGATGGCCTGATAGTCGACGGACGCGATGCGGAACGGTCGCGGATCGATGATCAACACGCGGCCGGTCGTCGAGACACGCGTCGCGTCTTTCACTGCGCGTAGCGAGAGACCGAGCGTGTGATCGCGATCGCGCGTGACGACTTCCTCGGCGGTGAGCTTCAGCGCCGTCTTGTCGCTCGCGACTTGCGGCTCGCGCAGCGGAAGAAGGAGCGGCGCAAACCTGTCCGGAGCCCCCAGCGCGAGATCGCGTCCCTTACGCTGACGCGCGCTCACGAGCACGTCCCGCTCCGATTCGTCCTGGCCGCCCGGATCGACGCGATCGACGGCCAGGACGATCGTCGCGGCGACCGCGCCGCGGAGCTGATTGGGATGCGGCTGGCCTGCCGCGTCGTCGGCGAGCGGCAGCAGCGCGATCTCGCCGATCGTCTCGAAACCGTCCTCTGGATTGAACTCCTTGCCGAGGGTGAGCTCGAGCGCTCCGATCAGGACGCGGCGCTGCCTGGCGAGTTTCTGCGGAGTGATGGGATCCGGCGGAGGCGGCGGATCTATCCAGTTGAGTAGCTTGAGCCCGAAGACCGTTCCTCGCCTCGCGTTGCTCGTATCCACCGACACCAGCGGCTGCAACGCGTCGATCGCCTCGACGCTTGAGCGATGCGGCGCGACGATGCGCGCGTCGAACTGCGGCATGCGCCGGTCCTCGGTGAGGAGATTTTGCAGCGTGGCCCTGCACAGGACCTCGAGCGGCGCAGGATTGCTAGCCCACACGTCGCGCGCCGGACACGGCTCGACGGACAACAGTGCACCCGAGAGACTGGAGCCGGCGGCGGTGAACCGGCGTCCCGGCGCCTCATCGAGCAGAAATCCGGCGGTGCGCCAACGGACGCGCCCGGGCAGCGCGATCTGCGGCAGGAGACTGATCGGCCGTCCATCGCGAACGCGTTTGAGACCCGTCTGCACGTTCCCGATCGCCGCGTTCAGCTCTTTGATGATGTGCTCGGAGAGTTTCTCCTCGAGTTCTTCCTGAATGGCCGCGGTGTCGCCGGTCAGCTCGACGGTGACACTGGTCCGCAAGGCGCGCCGCCGCGGATCGAAGCGAACGTCGTCGACACGCTGCTCCTCGGCGAAAAACGCCCGGCCATCGTTGGTGATCGTGTTCGTCGCGACCTGCGTCCATGACGGCACGAGCCGCGGGAACACCGCTCCTGCAAATCTGCGCGTGTAGAAAAAGAGGCGCAGTTCGAAACGCCACCCGATGCGCCGGACCTTGTTCCCGTCACGCTCGAGCACGCGGAAGCCGTATCTACGGTGCGCGTGATCGTCGTTCGCGCCGCGCGGTGGCAGCCCGAGAGCCTGCAGCGCGGGCACACGATCGATCTCATAGCGCGCGAGATTGCCGATCGCCGCGTTGCCGTCGACGACGGTCTGCTTCGCTGTATCGATCGTGATCGACGCTCGCAGCGCCGGATCACCGGCGATTCCGATGAGATCTATCCGGTCCCGGATCGTGATGCCGATCGAACGATCCGTCAGCTCGTTCGTGCCGGCGGAGAGAGTGCAGCGCAGCCGCACGCGGTCGAAGGCTAGGCCTCGATGCCGATCGATGGCACCGGCGTTGTCGAGCATCCAGAGCTGCGATACGCCGCTCCGAATCGCCCGCGCGTCGACCAGCATGCGCGGATCGAGTTGATTGCCGCCGCGATGCCCGTTCACCGCGGTTTTGATCTCGAGGTGTATCGCGATAGCGGCTAGTGCGCCCGGCGGTTTCGCGAAGTCGGGCACGAGGATGACGTGCGAGCCGCGGTCGTCGCCCTGCTCCGGCTGGATCGCGCCGAAGCCGAGAACATCGCTGCCACCGTCGTCGTCGATTACGCGTGCGACGTCGAACGCGGCGAACGGATTCGTGAGTCGCTTCTCCGCAACACTGAAGTCTCCGCCGTCGTGCGAATAGAAGTAAACGCGCTCGATGTCGCGCAGAGGGAAAACTTGGAACTTGCGGGCGTCGAAGAAGGTCTTCGCGTCGGCGTCGGGCCGCGTCGTGGAGTTCCCGTCAGAGTCCTTGACCTTGTCGATCAGTATGTCGAATTCCGATTGCGACAGGCGACCGTGCGGCTTGTTGTCCGTCACGGCCTGAGTCACCTCGGCCGCGGTGGCGAAGACGGCGCGTGCGGCAAGGCTGTTCGCAATTCCCGCCTGAACGAGCGGATCGACACCTTCGCGAAGGATCGTCTCGAGGTCGCTCAGAGTGTAACCGGCGTAGCGCCAGTCGCCTTCGTTCCACGGTCCCGTCTTCGGCATGGTGCCAATAACGATGGCCTGCGGCTCGGCCGTGTCCTTCCCCGGCGCCATGCGCAGCGCGATGAGAGCAATGTGCGAATGGTCAGCCATTGCTCTTGCTCGCTTCCGGCGACTTCGCGGACGGCCCCGTCAGCGTCAGTTCGGCCTTGAAGACGCCGACCTCGACCTTGAACTCGATCGACGTCAGGCCGTGCGGAAAGACCTCGAGCTTTCCAACGCCCGTTCCACCTTCCTCGCGCACCGTGGACATCAGACGGGCGAAGAGCCGCTCGGCCGCGGCAGCGGCAGTCGCCGCATTCGCAGCATCGATGGACTCGGCTTCAAGCCGGATGGTGACGGGCTTGTCGATCAGCGCGAGCGCGTCTTCGATTCTCTTCCGGTAGTCCTTGATCCCGCCGCCGTTGTATTCGACGGCTCCGTTGATAAGGCGCGCGTCGCTCAAGTCGCCGCATTGAAACGTCCGGTCGCCAGCCTTCGTATTCGTGCGGTGGATCAGATACGGAATGCCCCAGAAGAAGCTCATCACTTCCTGGAAGTTCGCGTCCTTGTGGCCGTCGGTTGTTTGCTTGAGCGAGGACAGTTTGGCCGCCGCCGGGAATCCGGCATCCTTCGCCGCCTCGGTGGGAAGGTCGCGCGCATCGAGGTTCGTCAGGCCCGGCCCCCGAACAAAGCGGTCGCCTTTGCCGAGCTGATTGGTGAGCGTCTTCCACCACGCATCGGCCGGATTGCCGCATTGCATCGGATCGATCACAGCGGACGCGCCGCTTCCGTGGCCATGGCGGCTCTCGACCCACGACACCGCGCGAACGATGCGTTCGATCTTCGCGACTTCAGCAGAGCCGAGCGTCTGATCGTTTTTTGCTCCATGGCGCAGGCCCAGAAAGTCGTTCCAGAAAGCGACCGAATCCTCGGCGGCACTCTGTACATCGGTCCACCATTTCGGCTCGTCCTTGTCGGCCATGACAACCTCTCCTTACGTGCCTGCGATGAAGATGAGAGAGAGAGACACGGGAATCACATTCGCGCTGCGATCCTATGTCGTCGATTTCTTGCATGCCGCCGCCGTTCTTTGTCGCACCGCGTCAGATCGTCGATTCCGCGTTACCTTCCTTGCCATCCAGGCTTTCGAGGTACGCCACCGCCTGAGCAGATAAAACGTTCGCCATCCGCCGTGCGTACGCACGCAGGCCGAGAAAGCGAGCCGCATTTCCGGCAAAGAAGTCGTCGCGCCACGTCTTCAGCGCGTCGTTGAGGAAGATCTCATCGAACAGGCGGTGGTACTCGTCGGGCGAATACCGCACGACCATCGACGGCATGTGCCAGTCGGTCCCGAAGCAGATGCGCCTCCTTAGCGTCTCCGAAGGACCGGTCCAGATGAGCAGTTGCTTCGTGAATTTGTCACGCGGCCCGTCCTGGAAGAGCGTGCTGAGATAGCCGATCTCGCAGTAGACCTGCAGATTCGGGTCGCTGCAAAGCTCGATGACTTTTTCGGCGAATGCTTTCTTTCCCTTCCCACACTTGTCGTCAGTCTCGCCGACCCATCCCTTGTGTCCCCCGGCGTGCCCGAAGCAGAGGCGCAAGCCTGGCCATCGTTTCAGCACCGGCGTCCACAGCTCGGGATCGGCGTTGCAACCGCTCTTGCCGATCTTCGCTTCGAATCCGGACGGCGTGCAATGCGTGAAGATCGGTACGCCCTCTGCCTCGCACCACTCGAACAGCGCGTCGACGGCTTTCTGGATCTTCGTGCCGTTGCTCGAAGGCTTGTAACCGTTGGCCGGATAGAATTTCACGCCCGCACAACCGAGCTCGATGCCCGCCTTGACTTCCTTCAGGCCGGTGCCGCGCTTCGGATCGAAGGCCACGAACGGGACGAGCCGTCCGTCACTGCCGACGAGAAGGTCGCGCACGAGCGAGAGCTGGACGGGACGGACGCTGTAGAACGATCGGAAGCGGTACCAGTTCTCCATGTCCATCATGTGATGAATGAAGAGACCGACGCCGGGACTGACATCGCACAACGTGCCGGCGATATTCGTGTCGCGCGAGGTCATGAGCGCAATCCAGCGCAGCCAGCGCCGCCATGCCGCATCGCGCACGGCACCCTCGTCCATGCCGCGCAGATCCTCCTCTTCCAGAAAAATCGACGGAGGAACCGCGTCGCGGAATCTCTCGAAGAGACGAGTCAGGGCGCGATCGACGAGCTCGCGATGCGGCACTCGCGACGCGCGGAGCGCTTCCAGTTCCGCCTCACCGCCTGCCTCCCTGAGCCCCTCCTGCACCCGGTCGTCGTACAACACCGCTTCGGGAACGTCTTCAACCAGTTCACGGAGGAGTTCCTCAGCATGGATCTCCTCCTCGCGCACACTCGTCGGCGCGGGGCGCCGCACGCCGGACCGGCCGATCGTGATCAACTCCACCACCACGCCCACGGCCAGGCCGATCGCGCGCGGCACGTGAAAGTGCGCACACCAACTCCAGAAGATGCCCTGGACCGGAAGGTAAAGAGCGTTGAACGTGTGCGTGTGAAGATCGATGACGCGAGGCCGTTCGCCGGCGCGATCACATATCTTTCTGAGCGTTTGCATGATTTGCCTCGAGTACCTCTTCCCGACCGCCTACGGAAACTCCCAGAGCTGGATTGCGTGCGATTCCTTGGCGAAACTCACGTGGCAATCGATCAGGCACGTGCTCCCGTCCCACAAGTCGATGTGGCCGTTGGCGTTCGTCGCACCGGTGACGAGGTAGACGAGGACACCGGTCTTCGCGGGGACGGTCGAGAGGTCGATCGGCGTGCCGGGCGTACGGCTCATGCCCCAGGTGGATGCGCCGAAGTGGCGGATCATCAGTTGCTCGCCGGTCGGGACGCGGATGGCGATGTGGTTCCCGGCACCGTCTTTATGATTTCCGTCGATCGCAGCGAGATCGGCGGGAACGGGATAGCCGACGCGGTTCAGAGCAACGGAGAGGCGGATCGTGCATGTATTGGCATAGCTCGGGTTCGAGATCAGCGCCGGCCACCCCCCGCCGAGGTTGCGGAAGAGGTCGGGTGGATCCTCAGTAGGATAGTTGTTCCGGAGATCCGCGAACTTGAGTGGCATCGACCCTCCTCGCACTTACTTCTTCACCGAGACGTGAATGTGATCTCCCTCGTGCAGCACCCAGTCGCATCCGGCGTCGACGGCGAGGCGGCCGAGGCGGCCGAGCCTCGCGGTGTTGCGGGGATGGGTGGTGAGATCGGCGGCGCGGCCTTCGAAATGAAGACTGCGCGGCGTATGGAGGTCGTTCTCGTCCCATGCCTCGGTGACGCGTAGCTTCGTGTTCTTCCACTCCGCCTGCACGAGCGCCGCGAGCGCGTCGAGCTTCGCCCTCAGATTGGCAGTCATCGTGCGGTCCGCGGCCGTGCTTTCCTCATTCTTGAAGACGATCTGCGGGTTGTCGTTGCGGACGAGTAACGCGAACTCGGGATCGGCGCGGGTGATGCGCTTCGCGATCGGCCCGCAGACCGCGCTTTCGCGTTTGGCTGGGATGTGCTCGTCGGGCTTGAGATCCGCACCGGATGGCGCGGTGGCAAGGACCGCGGCCGGAGCGGCCGCAGTCGCATTTTCGGCCGCCGCCCATGTGAATGCAGTGATGGCGGCGAGCAGCTCCGCATTTGCGGGCTTCGCAACGTAATCCCACACCCAGAAGTCGGCACCGGCGCAGCCTTTCGCGTGGACGTGTCTCAGAAATCGCGACATCTCGTCCGCATTCGGCACCCACTTCTCCGGATCGTCGGAATACGCGGCGCCGGTCGGAAGCATCACTGCTTTTGGATTTAGGACCGACCATTCCTTCCACGAGCGGTCGTACTGCTTCTCCGGGTTGTGCGCCTCGACCCAGTACACCTGCGGCATGAGGAAGTGGGCCGCCGCAGCGAAAGTCTTCCACGGCAGCTCGGGATGGTAGGTCGGATACTTAAACGAGCTGAAGCCGAGCTTTGTGTTGGGGAGGTTCTTGCGCAGGCGCTCGATGAACGTCTTCGCCTGCTTCGCGCGGCCGTAGTGATGTTTCTCGGCGTTGTAAATGTAGAACTGTAGGCCGAACTTCGTCACGAGCTCCGCCGCCCGATCCGCCTCGGCCTCCGGAAAGTTGCCGTAGATGTAGTGCCAGCCCCAGACCGACAGCCCCTGCTTGCGCGCCTCGGCGATAACGGCCTTGTTGTAGTCCGGCTTGATCCGCGGGAAGACGTCGGCCCCATCAGCGACCTTGACATAGATGCGCGCGACGTTGGCAGCTTTCAGGCGCTTGACGAGCTTACCCGGGTCTTCGCCGCCACCGGCAGGAAGCTTATAGATGTAGATCCCGGTACCGCGAACGTCTCCGCTCATCCCGTTCCTTTGTAGAAGGTTAGAGAGACACCGACAGCCAATTCCCGGCGACAGCATCGCTGAAGGCTCTCTCTGATGATGAAGGAGTGTCGTCTGGAGAGAAGTTCCCTACCTCGCCGTAACCAAAACCAAGAAAGGAGTCCGTGGGCGCGGCGGGCGGTATCGGCGACAGTCGCCTACTCGATCGTTGTCTTGACAGATAGCCGGCGTTCTGTCGTGCTACGAGCGAGTGAGTGCTTCGACCGTCGACCGCGGAATGGGCCCCTCCATCGGGGATTTCGGTGGCAAAGGAAGAGGCGCACGGCGGCAAAGGACCCAAACGGTCAACCACCGAAATTTGCCACCGGTTTTGCCACTAAGCGGCCCGAAAATAGGCGAAACTCGGCACGAATCAACGAAGGATGTCGTAGCGTTAACAACTTCATTCTATTTACGTTGACTCTCGTCTGGTCGCATCTCAGTACTACTAATAAGCAGGCTCACAACCCAAGGTCGCAGGTTCAAACCCTGTCCCCGCAACCAAATGCAAATGATTGACGGCCACCGCAAGGTGGCCGTTTTTGTTTGCGGACTCCCCACGTCACCCCGCCTCACGTGTCCCCAATCATGACAGCTGGATTCGATGAAGAGGTTGCTGCTCATCCCGTTCGTCGGGGTCGCCGTTGTGATGGCCATCGTGTCGAAGGGGCGAGGCACGCGGTCCGTGGTGCCCGAGGATCCTGCGATGACCCGTGCTCGCAGCGGGTTCGACCCTGCGCAGTCGGTGGCACTGTTCGTCGGGGCGCGGACGTTCAATGACGATAGCTCCTTGGAGAAGGTGCCGTACGCTGTGGACGACGCCGTCGATCTCGCGTACACCTTCGCCCTAGATCCTCGCGTGGCACTCGTTCAGCCGAAGCGGGTGGTGCTTGCGCTATCCGATGAAGCGCCGCGCAAAGAGATGTCGAAGCGGCGGCTCGCGGAGTTGAGACGACGAGGCGCCGTCGTTGCGCCGGCCACACATTCGCAGATCCTGAAACTGCTGGCGCAGCAGGCAGGCACCGTCGGGGCTGGCGGAATCTTCATCGTGTCCTTCGCCAGTCACGGCTTCAGCGAAGACGGCGCCCAGTATCTGCTCGCGTCAAATTCGCTCTTCCAGGAGCGCAACACCGCGATTCCTGCCGCGAGGATCTTCGACCTCGTATCGAAGTCCGACGCTTCGCGGTCGCTGATCCTCATCGATGCGTGCCGGGAGCGCGTTCGCAAGCATCGCTCGGGACCAGCGGAAGGACTCTCGGCCGCACCTCTGATTCGCCGGATGGGACTCACGGAGGGACAGGTGGTCCTGTACGCCGCCGCCGCCGGCAAATGGGCGTATGACGACGATGCACGGCAGAACGGCGTCTTCACGAGCGCCGTTCTCGAAGGTCTGCAATGTCGGACCGGTAACGATCGCAGCGGCATGGTGACCGTTGACGCTTTGTCTGCGACCGTCGAGCGGCGCGTGCTGACCTGGATTCGCACGAATCGCGATCCGCTCATTCGTAATGCGACGCAGGCAAGCATCGACGGCGCGGCGCGCATGATGCCTCTCGCGGTTTGCTCGAATCCTCCGCCCTCCGATCTTCCGCCGCCGGAGCCGGAGGTTGCCGGCCCGTCTGCGCCACTCCCCTCCGTCGGCCGCCCTTCTCTTCAGCCGTTCCTCGAAACCTGCCGCAGAAACGGGACGAGCCTGCTCGAGCTGTACGACTCACAGTCTGCCGATCATTTCGTGACCACTTACATCGGCTGGCGGGACGGGTGCGTCAGCGTCCTGCGCGACCTCGACGACCGGCTCCCGCAACGCGCCGCGCAGGAAACAGAGACGAACCGATTCCTGTCGACCGCCAATTTCTGGTGCGCGACGAGATGTCCGGAGTCGTTGTCGCCCGGAAATTGCGCGCTGTTTCAGGAAACCGCCCGGGCAGAGCGTTGCTTGTGGGATCTCGACAATGCGGTGAAACACATCGACGACGTTCTCATCCGCAACGCTGTCGTTCTGCAGCCGCGTGATGTCCAGCAAGGAGTGCAGCAATGACGATCTCTCACCGGCTGCGCGGTTTGGTCGTCGCCGTGGCGGCTCTGTCGGCCTTCGCTGCCGCCGCCCAAAAACCGTGTCCCGCAACACCCGCGAAATACCGGGACGTGGAGTTTGGCGACGTGCGCTTCGCGATTGAAGAAGGCTGCAGCCGGAGCCTGACGCAGCACGAGCAGTTCTTCGTCGCCGGCATCGCTCAGGCGTTGCTTGTAAGTTGCAAGCTGCCACGCGATCGCGACGGGCGTGCGGCCGTGGAGCGCTTTACCAATGCCTCGACGCTGGCGTTCTCCTATTTGACAGCCGATGCGCCGCTCGGCACGGCGCTGAGCTGGATGTCCGCGAGCGTCGCGGCGTTCGCTGCCGGGAAGGCGCTGATGGAAGACGTCGGCTGCAAGGGCCCCGAGGCAGCGCTGTTGTCGCGAGGCATCGTCAACTACCTCAGGCGGACATCGGCCAACTCGCGGTTCGTCGCCGGATGCGTGGAGTTCTATGGGGGGCGGTACAACGCGAAGCAGTGTCAGTGCATCGCGGAGAACCTGCGAGGCGTGTTTCCGGATATCGATCAGCGTTACTTCCAGCGCGAGATCATCAAAGAAAGCATTCACCAGTCCCCGTTCATCGCGGCGCCCCTGATGCTTTCGTGCGGCATGGGAAATTATTGATGGGCGCTGCACAGAAGAATGGTGCTCACGAGGCCGCGCTCGCAGGCGCCATTCTCGGCCGCCTTTTCCCTCCGCTGGATCTCGCGGCCGAGGATTTGTACGTGAGCGTGAGCGCCGGCGAGCGTCTCGACAGCACGCACGTACCAAGCACCCTCGGATTCGAGACGGGCGTCGTCGATCATGTACTCCTCGAAGCGTTCAAGGCTTGTGTCCCAACGGTGCAGGCGCTCCTTGCCGGCGGAGGGATGACCCTGATCGCCGAATGGATCCGCCACCGCAGCACGACGAAACAGCAGCAGCAGGCGGCTGCCGAGCTGCAGCGCCGGCTGCAGGAGCTCGAATTGATGAGGAGTCAGCTCCAGGCGTTCCGGCAGTCGATGGAACGGATGGTCGAGCTGCTCCTCCGCTACAACGCCACCGGCGATCGGCATCTGACGGAAGCGAAGCTCCTCCAGATCATCGCGGAAGTGCCGGAAAGGATTGCGGCAACCAAGGATTGCGACTTGGGCGACTGAGCGAGGCCCTGCAGTGGAGAATTTCTTCATCATCCCGGTGGCGATTATCGTGCTCATCGGACTCACCGACCTCCCTCGGCGCAGTCCTGACACGCTCGCGCCGATTCAACTCATCACGCTCACCGGGACGATGGCGCTGGCACTGCTGCAAATCGCGAGCGCCGTCGCCGCATTGTACTGGTGGCTGGTATTGCCGGCAGGACTTGCAGCAGGACTGGCGCTCGTCTATCTCATTGCCGCGGCGCTCGCTGTGATCACGACCTGCGGCGTCTTTTCCCGCGGTGTTCTCCGGCGGCGTCGTCCGGCTTCGTCCGACGTCGTTTCATGGATGCAGGCCGAAGTCGATGCGCTCGAGCCACTCGTTCGTGGCGGCCATGGCATCAACGCAATCCACCTCTACCGCGGCAGCGCCAATGGCACAGAGGTTGAGGCGTTCCAGACACCGGATGGTGCAGGAATCCGCGTGGGCGGCGGCTTACCGAAGAAGCTCTCGCAGTTCAAACGGCACTCGTCGGGCGGCTCTGATCGCGTGCGGACTCTGATCCGGTTCATGGTCCTTCACGAGCTCGGGCATCTGCTCAACGGCGACCACCTCGCGTATCAGCTCACGCGCGCAACGCTGCTCGCACAACTCTGGTATCTCGCGCCGCTCGCCGGCTTCGGAGTGGTCGCGGTCGCAGTGATGACGGGCGGTGCGCATCCGGAAGAGGTGGGAGCGATCATCGGAATGGGACTCCTCCTGTTTTCTACGACCATGATCGTGTCCTTTCAACGGACGATTGCGAGCGACTTCGCGTCGGCTCGCGAGCGGCTCGCGGACTGGCGCGCCACCATCACGCTCACCAACGCCGAGACCGAGCGCCTGCTGCACGCTGCGCCGGACGATTGCTCATTTCTCGAGAAGGCATTGAGTGCACTGAAGCCGCCGCCGATGATGCCGGCACTCACGGCACTGCTCACGCTGACGTGGCCGCAGGCGGGACCAATCGGCGCGCGCGTGCGCGAGCTCATCACCGGCGAGTTTCAGGGACGACACCGGCCGTTCCTCTGGTCTGCTCTTGCAGGCTTGAACATGGGTGGCCTGGTTGTGCTGACCGTCTCACTCTCTGCGCCTCTCGTTCACTCGTGGGGCAAGCGTGCCGTGGAGCATGCAGCACTAGCAACGTCGATGGTTCTGGTGACGGTCTCGAGTGCAATGCTCATCGGGCGCGCCGATCCGACGGATCCCGTCAACAATGGGCACCGCTTGTGGGACCGTCTCGTCGCCGCTGCTGCCACCTATGCCGCATGCTACGTGAGCAGCGTGATCAGCGGCTATCTCTTCCTCCATGCCGCACCACCACTGAGGCCACTTCAACACGTTCCGTCGGGAGCGGTGGTCGTGATTCCGATGATTTTCATGGGCGGGATGACGTTCATGGTCGGGGTAGCGACGGACCGCGGACCTGCATGGTTGCGGTTACGCGGCGACCTCACGATGAACGTCGTTCCCTTTCTTCTCGGGTTGTCGGTGTTCTTTCCATTGAGCCTGCTTCTCGAATCTTCCGTCAGCAGCAAGTAGCGCCCAATATCTCTGCTTTTGCTGCCGACGTTCGCGGTATTCACCCTGGGCTGCGTAGCACTGCGTAGCAAACAGAAGTTGTTCCGGCGCCTTTTACCGCTCGGCGTGGATCGCAGTGGTGACGTCACCACGGCCCGGATCTTGACGACTGACGCCAGGGTGGACCTGAACGACATACGCCGGCACGCTCTCTTCGTCCGGCTGACGTTCACCTGGGCGAGCCAATTCGCGATTGCATTCGGCGCCGTCGCGGCCACCATTGCTCTGCTACTGCCCTTCAATTCCGCCGACGAGACCATGGCCAGCGCCTTCTTCGGTAGCTTCCTCGCACTCATTGCTGTGGCCCTCTGGCCTAAGTCGAAGCCACCCACGAGCCCGGCGCTCGAGCGCAACCTGAACATGCTGCTGCCACTCTTTCAGTGCCGGTGCGCCGGCCCGCTGAAGACCTTGCAGAAGAGTGTGAAGCCGTTCATTGCAGCGAAACTGCGCAATGCGCCACTGCTCGATCCGGACGGACCCCGAGACGTGGAGGATCTTCGCCGCGCGACGGAAAGACTGGAGCTCGCGAGGGCCGTCACTGCATGGGACGTCGTCGCGATGTGGACGCCTGCCGCGCAAAGCGCTCTTCGTGAGCATGTAGCAGACGGTGTCGTCCGCCTATGGTCGGGCGCGCAACCATCGCCATACTGGATGGCATGGGCGGCGCGGCTCGCCGCCGCGATCGGCGAGGAGGCGATGGCACGTTCGCTTGCGGAATGTGCGGCAAACAATCTGCCGGCGCGGTGGGACCAGGTGCGCGGGGTCGTCATCGCGTCGACCGCTGCACGCCTGGCCGGAACCGAAGTCACCAGGAAAGTAATGCATTCGATGACGATCCGCCGCCTGCTTCGCGCCACCGACTCATTGAGCGACCTCGCCGCGTTTGCGCCGTTCGTCGAAGGCGACGCGCTCATCACCTTGCAACACACCGCGCGATCACGCCTCTGGCTGGAGCTCCACGCCAACTAGCGCCGCCAGTTGCGCGTCCTGCTCGACATCATCGATGCGGGCAACCAGCTCGGCGAGGGCGAAACGTCGCTGTGGGCGGCAGCCGAGGAACGGGTTTGCGAGCTTCTGCTCGAGGACGATGAGGCCCTCCTGCGCCGCCTGAGTTTCGCGGCTGCCTGATCTCGCGGGTTTCAACGGTTCACGACCATCGTGAGCTCCCCCGCCATGCGGTTCGCCAGCTCGTCGACGACCAACGCGGCCGCACCCTCGTGCGGCTCCGGTTCTCCCAGGCGCGCAAGAGCGAGACAGCAATCGAGCAGCAGCAACACGTCTTTGCGCGGATTCAACTGGAGAACTTCCCACGCTCGCGACCGGACGATGGGCCGGAGCTTCACGCGAAACTCCTCATCGCCCGTCAGCTCTGCGAGCTCGCAAAGCTCCGCGAGCGACTGCCGCAACAGCGGCCGCGAAACGATCGATGCGGATCGCGCGAAGCGATGAATGCTCTGCGCCTCGGGACCGGTTCGTCCGCACCGTCGCAATAACCGGGTGGCCAGCACGATGTCGGCCACAAGGTTGTCCATTCCGTGCGTCAGACGTTCCCCGAGCAGGGTCTCGATCCGATCAAGCATCCGCTCGAACGGAAACGTCTGATGAAGACCCATCTCATCGATGATCGTCACCGCAAGCGCCGTCCAATGCAGCGACGGCGGCTGGCCTGCCGCAACGGCGACGGCGGCATTCGAGACGACCTGTCGCAGCGAGCGTTCGATCGGATCTCGCCATCGCGGAAGGAGTGCCGTTTCGCCCGTTGCGCGGGCGAGGCGCACGAGAATCAGCAGCGGCTCCAACATCCAGAGGGAGCGGGCGTCCGGCAGTAGCACGTGCACGAGACGGTCATTTCGAAGCCACTGCGAGAGCACGTTTTTCAAGCGCTCTGCCGTGCGCGGATTCACGACATGTATGGCTGCAAGAAGTTTCTCGAAGAGCTTGATGCGGTTCGCGTCGGCGAGACGCAACGATGGGTCGCCAAAGGCGCCATAGCGATCAGGAATGATGACGATGAGCATCATCGCGGCGAACGACCCGAAGAACATGACGTTGTAGCTTGCTTCTGCTGACAGGACCGCGCGTGACTGCTGTACGATCAGACCGAGGATGAGCACGAAAAACGGTATGCCCACCACCTGGAACGCCATCGACATCGCAGCAGCGCGCGCCAGGCTCACTCGTGAGAGGTCAACGTAGAAGTCACGCCAGAAAATACGGAATCCGTATACGGGAGACGGCGTGTCGAGCAGCGCCATTGGAGCGATGACACGTAACGCGGCGCTCGTACTTCTCGCCATGGCGGTGCTGACCGTGAATGCCGAGAACGAAAGCGAGCTCAGAGCAAACCAGTGGCCGCTGCGAAATGAGCCGATGGCCAGCCAGTACGTCACGGCGATGCTCAGCGGAACGAGGACCAGCACAAGCCCGGCGAGGACCGGATACATCTGTACCCACGGCGAACGTGGCGCGTGTCGCAGTTCGCCGCCACCATCGCGGCTGCCCAGAACTCCCGTCATCCAGGTGCACAAAATGACCACTGCAGCAGCCAGCAGGAGCAGCAGAGCGAAGTGAAGCGGCGGCAGCACAGCAGCCTCGAGATGGATGTGGAACAGACGCAGCACGACGACCGACGTGGCGAATGTGCAGAAGAAGACAGTTCCGACGAGGGTACGCAAGCCGCGCCGCTGGGGCGCGCGCACGCTCATGCGGCCCGGATCGACCCAGCTGGCGCAGAACGTGACAGCCGGCCCGCTAATCCACAGCGCAACCGCCATGATCACCGGTTCCGGAACGACGCGCCCCCACCCGATCCATGGCGCCGATGCGCACATTGCCGCTTGCATCAGTGACATCGACAGCAATCCCGACTGCATGCCCATCAACGCCGCCCACCGCACGGCCTGCGGCTCTCCCGCCGCACGATCGGCAGCCATCTCCGCCCGCCGGTGAACGGCGTCCCCCTCCGGCCAGACGAAAAGCATGAGTCGCGTGAACGGACCTCGACTGCCATCCGCAGGCGCCTGCGCCTTCAGATCGATCATGAGCTTCTCGAGCTCCGTCGGATTCGTCGTTGCTCGCCGCCGGCCTCCGCGCTCGAGCAACCGCGCGGCATCCGCGGGATCGAGGGTCTGCATGGCTCGCCAGTCCGCGAGTCGCTCGCGTTCTGAAATGAATCGTCGTGCGACAAGACTCTGTGCGCCGAACATGACCACGATCGACGTGGCGACAACCAGCGGTGTCGCCGATGCCTCACGGTCAATGACGCTCCGCGAGCACGCCGCCAGCAGCGCGGCACACCAGAAGAGATGTGCAATCAGTACGCTGCGCACGAAACGAAACGTGCGGTGATCGCCGTTGAGCACATGCGCCAGCTCGTGCAGCACGGTGAACCGCGCGAAGCTCGCCACCACGCTGGCGCCCGCGCCGCCGGCTTGTTGATGTCGCTCCAGCCATTGCACGACGTCCCACCGGAGGCGCACGACGACGCGGCCCTGCTGCGGCACGCTCACACCGATGCCGGGACAATTTCCGGTCACGACGACCGCATCGAGAATGTCCATGCCGAGGCGCGGCGCCTCGCCGAGCAGTTGCCTCACGTCGTCGATGACCACCTTCACCGGCCCGGGCATCTGGCGGTCAGAAATCTCCGTGACGTCATCGTGGACGAACAGGATCAGCGCCGTCGCAAGCGTCAAGGCGACCGTGCAGAAGAGGAAAAGCGAACCATCGCGAATCGCGATTGCCATCGCCGAGGCGTTGGCCAGGGTGAGCGCCCACACACCAAGCGCGCTGATGAGCTGAATGGGAGTGAGATTGCCGGGCCTCCGCTCGGGGCGGTTCGCGGCAAAGGCGGTCACGATGCCCGCGATCGCCACGAAGATCAGCACCTTCTGCGTCACGGCAGGACCTCACATGCGTGAACGAGAATCCTCCGGCCGGCCCACGCGCTCGAGGGCCGCGGCGATCGACTCGACAACTTGCATTGTCGAAAACGGTTCTTTGTCCATCCGGCTCACCGTTCTCGAGAGGCCCGCCACGCCTTGCTGCATCTTTACGCTTTGGTCCAACTGCGCCGTGAGGAGCGCGACCAGCTCGGCATGGTGGCGTGAGTCGCGTTTCGATGCCTGCCAAATGTTGAACGCACCGATGACACCCCAACCGAGAACCATCTGAACGTACGGAACCAGCGCTTTGAAACACTCCAGCAAGACCGAGTCGACGGCACCGCCTTCGAAACCGACGTCTTTGGGAGGCGTCGCATGGATCAGCGCGTCGCCGCGGTCGAATCGCTCCAGAAGCCGCGGCGCCGCGTACTTCAGCTCCGGAATCAGCTCTCCGAGAATCGCCGCGATAATCGCCTTCTCGCCCGTCATGTCGCCCTCGGATCCACACGTGTCGTGCATTTGCTCCAGGAGACACATCTGACGACGTTTCGAGGGCCGCGATGACGCTCCACAGCTCCGCTAACGAGCTCGCACGAATTTGCTGCATTACCCAGTCGGCAGGACGAGGCGATTGTGCTGAAAGTGATCGTGCATGACACGAAGCCGAGCGGCGCGCGGACGATCCGGCGCGCGCGACGGCTCGATCGTCAAGCGCTTCGATCTCGTCCGCCGCGCAACGGGCAGCGGACTGATGTTCGACCCGAACCCCGCCGCAGAACTGAACGACACCTCGCTGAGCAACGACTCGACCACTATCACGTCGATCGCCGCCCACCCCTGCCTCCAGGACCTCGGCTTCGGCCACGTCGTGAACTTCGCGATCGAGATCGACGTCCACTACTCGAGCGACGACGACCCGCAGGACATGCTGGGCAACATCCGCCAGGACGGCGGGACGAGGTTGGAGAACTGTGGAAACCGCGACGCCGTCGGCCGGCGGCGCGCAGAAACGCTGATCCTCGCGCATCACCATCCCTCTCGCGCCGCGCGAGCTTGCCGACGCGCCGAACGCGATCCCCTCACCTTCGACAAGGCGATGTTCGGCGGCGCCGAACATCGCCCAGATCTTCATGGCGCTTAGTTCGCGCCCGCCTCGCTGCGCCGCCGCTGCGCTTCCGCGTCCAGCACCACGCCTCGCACGACATCCTTCCACATCTCCCACTGTTCCGAGGCCATCGCGGATTGCACGAGTGAGTTGGACTCGATTCGCGCGACCACGTCCTCGGGCGCGGCTTCACATGCGTCGCCGCGCAGCGGGATCTCCCGGCCATCGAGCGATCGTTGCGCGACGGCCGTCTGCCACGCCATCTTCTCGAAATTCGCGATCGCCTCGAGCGGTGTCGCCGTCAACGCCGGCTCGCCGATCCAGTACTCACCACCGTCGCGGGATACCCAGCAGCGTCCGTTGCGGACCGAAATCCGCCGCTCCGCGAGATCAGCCAAGAAACCGTGCAGCGTGCTGGTGTCCCGAAGGAGATGAACCGCCGCGGGTGAGAACGGCCTGGCTCTGCGCGAAAGAATGTTATTCACGAGCGCGGCGATGCGAACCGCATTCGCCTCTTCAGGCCAGGCATACGGAAGCCGCCGCACACCGGCTTGCGACACACGCAACGCCTCGTTGACGGAGATACGGTCGACGAGCAACGTCCCCACGATGTACGGATCGCGATCATCCGCGACGTCTGCGACGTCCGGGTGCCGATGCGCGGACGCCGCTCCGACGCGGGACCGGCGGCCAGGCTGATCCACCGGCGCGGGTTCCATCGCACCCGCGAGTGGCCACGACAGCACCTCCGCCCGGTACGGTGCGAAGAACTCTTCGAGTGCACCCATGAAGTCATCTCCGGCGGATTGGCCCGCAAGCTCCAACGCCACGTCGGGCCGCATGCCATTGATGACGAAGCGAACGCGAAGCTGATCGAGAAGCGCCGCGCCGTACTGCTGGTACCAAGCGCCCTCGCGCCCTTCCGCGTCATCGCGCACGGCTTGCGTCGGAAAGATCACGTCCAGTTCCGCATCGCGACGCATGCGATCGATACGCGCACACACTGCATCGCGCTCCGGACTGATGACGCCAAGCGCGACTTGACTTCCGGTGAGCCGTGCAAGGCGGGTTTCGACGTTCTGGCGGAATCGGTCCACGTATGCCGCAAGGTCCCTGTAGAACGCGGTGCCGAGGCGCGCGGCCGTGGCGAGATGCTGATCGGCGGCGGATTCGGCGAGGCGCCGCTGAATCCCGGCGAATCCGTTTTCGATCTCGCGAAGCGCGGCGAGCAGCACGGGCAAACCGCACTGCCTCTGCGCGTATGCCTCATCGAGCAGCCCCTGACACCACGCCTCGACAAAATGCCCGACCGTCTTGCGTTCGCGATCGGCGAATGCAGCCTGCTCTTCGTACAGTGCCTCGACGGGCAGCCGGCCGCACAACGCGAGCACGCTCGTGTTCTTAGCATCCGCGAGCAAGCCTGCGCCGCTGCGGAGCAACAATCCCTGCGGCCGCGGAAGACCGGACGGCATCCAGAACGCGTTCACCCACTTTGCCACGACCTCGTGACGTGGCGCCGGGACCTGCACTGCCTCGTCGACGTCGGTCGTTCCGAGCCACACACCGTTCACCGCGCGCGCAAGCGTTCTTGAACGAACCCAGCGCCAGAGCGACTCCGCGGGCAGATGCGTCGTCGTCTGTTCGACGGCGCAGCACTCAATCTGGCGCCGCGCCGCATCCGGCTTCGCCATCGGCACTCTGCGCAGCAGCTCGGGATACGCCAGCAGTTGCCACACCGTGTCAGCAACGCCGCGGCCGAGGTCTTTCGGGGTGGTCGCATCGTCACGCAGCACGACCAACCGGTCGAGCAACTGCCTCGCCGCGGCGGGAGGATCGTGGCGATCGGACAACACCTCGTCGCCGCGCATGAGCAGCATCCGCTCGAGCTCGTGCGCCAGCGCATCCAGCTCATTGGTCCCGCGGCCGTCGGAAATGCGTGGCTTTGAGATCACGGCAGTGGTCTGCGCACCGGCGACGGACAGCATGTGCGCCACTTCAGCGAGCATCCCGCTGCATTCGGGATCGCGCGCCGAGCCGAGGACCAACGCCGTCTCATCGACGTTCCGCCCCTTCAACGCCGCGACCGCGGCGGCGATCCGCGTCTCCAGCTCCTCGGGACGCTGCAGCAGCGCCAGTCGAGCCTCACGACGATCGTGAACCCAGTCCGTCGTTCGCGGGCCGCCGCGACCAAGCCATTCACGCGCCGGAATCCATCGCCGCACCGGCGGTGCGCCGGCGCGCAGAGTCTCGAGGTACGGACGCAGGTCCTGTCGCAGCTCGATTCGATCCGCCGGCGCCAGTTCGAACGCGCCGGAGCGCACGCTCTCCTCGCTCGGATCGAAGGATGCGCGAACGGCGAGCAGCGTCACCGCGTTCGCTGCGATTCCGCGATCGGCGAGCAGGTGGCCGAGATGGGTCACAGCCCATTCGCCGGCATCGCCGAGGCCTACGACGACGGCAGGGCGCACCTGGGTTTCGTACAGCGCGGGCTGCGGCGGATCCAGCGGCGCGGGAAGCGTCGGAATCGTCAGCAGCTCCGGCTCTTCCACCGGAATCTCGACGCGAGCATCGCGCCGCGAGCGACGGAACAGCCAGCCGAAGAGCATCCAGAACAGCGGGTTGAGAATCGGCCAGCTCCACAACAGTATCGTCGGCAGCACGAGCACGCGGGGGCCCTCCGGCGCCGGCATCACCTGCTGCGTGCCGTCCGGCATCTCCCATACGGCGCGGCCACCGCGCCGCGCGACGGGATGCCATCCGGCGTGCTCCGGAACGAGGTCGTACGCGAGGCTCACTGATCGCGAATCCATGACCGGCACGGACCACGCGATCGTCGAGTCGCGGTCGCCCTGTACCCCGACCGGATGGAACGTGCCGGTGTGCGCGAGCTGGAACGGCCGCGGCGCACACGGCGGCTCTTCGATGATTCCGGTGAGCGCTGCCGAGCTGACCATCGCGGCCAGCTTGGTGAACAGCTCCGCCAGCTCGCCGACGTCGGCAACGTGGCAGTAGCGGCCTTCGTCCGTTGCGATCGCTTTGAGCAGGTTCGCGTCCGCCGAATCGCCGAATCCGATCGTGATGATGTGCGCGTGCTCGCGGAGACGCGACGCCTCGTCGATCGCTGGTGCATGTGCGCTTCCGCCGTCGGAGAGAAGGATGGCCGTCGTACGGGCGGCGCGATCGGACGTTTGCTCGATGAGCTCCGTCGCGGCGGCAAGTGCCGCGTCGATCGACGTCCCGTTTCCTGCCGTGATCGACTCGAGGCCCTGCAGCAGCGCCGCGCGATCGCCCGTGATCGGACTGAGAGTCGTCGCCGAGCTGTCGAAGATGATCAGGCCGACGCGAATCGGCTTCGGACAACGGCGCACGAAATTCTCCGCAGCCCTCACCGCCGCCGAAAGCGCGCTGCCGGGACCATCACCCATGCTCGGTGAGTGATCGAGCAGCAGCACGACGTCGTGCGGATCGACAGTCGTGGGTGCCGTCGCCGACGGCGGAGTCAGTTGCAGCGAAACGCGCACGTTGCCGCCGACCGGTACCAGCGCGCGATCAGCGGCTCGTTTGAAATCCGAGCCGCTCGGCCGCGCATACCAGCGGAACAGAGCCACACCCGCTCCGATCCAGATCAAGAGTGCAATAACGGCGAAAAGGAGCATGGTCGTTCTCTCAGCTTTCCTCGGCGACGCGGATGGCCGCCTGCACGAGACCTTCTTCGTTCAGATTGCCGCCGCGCGCGATTCCGTCGTCGAGCGCGGAGAAGTCTCCCGGCTCGCGCCGCGTCGGCGTCGCGGCCAGCGACGATTCGGAATAGACGTAGTTGGCCGCAGCCTGCGCGAGCGCGTCCTGTTCCTCGACGCCGAGGAACTCCTGGCGGTCGAGTGCGTACCAGCGATTGGCGCCGCTTTCGTCCTGGCGGCGCACGATCCCGCCGGTCTCGTACGCTTGCGCGAACGAACGGAAGCGCGACGGGTGCGCCGCAGCGACACGCAGCTCCGGCGGGAGCGACGGAACGCGAATGCGAAAGCGCTCGCTGATGCGCACGCGAATGCGATCGCTCTCGCGCTCGGCGGTCTCGACGTACGGCGGCTTCGCGACGGTGGCCGGTTTCGTCGACGGAGGTGCGATGGCTGCGCGGCGCAGCGACGAAATGTCGTGCGCAACGCAGTCGCGGCGGACGCCGTCGCTGGCCGGTTGTCCGATGGCGTCGCGGAACTTGCCGAGGTCCGGCGGCGCGGCGACGATCACCGATTCGGAGCGCACGCCGGTGTGGAGCAACGCATCAGCGAACGGACGCTGCTCGGCTTCATCGAGCCGATCGATGACTGTCGACAGATGAAGCGACGGCACGGTCGCCGCGAGTGCACGCGCCATTTCGTCGAGCGCCGCCGTCGCGTCATGCGACGAGCGCAGCACGACCGGATTCGCGATGTGCGAGCGCAGCACCACCGAGCCGTTCGCTTCTGCGCTGAAGAACAGCCGCTCACGGAGCGGGGACAGCGTGTCGCGAGTGCCGAGCCATCGTTCGAGCGACGTCCGGCTCGCGTCTTCGATCGCCGTCGGTTCCGCCGCCGCATCGAGGTATTGCCGGCGGTTCAGAGTCCTGGCGAAGTCGAGCCGCGCCGTCGCCGATCGCTGCTGGTCCGCAGCGGTGGCCGCAAACGTCGAGAGATCGAGCACCCATCGGTCGAGAGCATCTGCGACGTCCGTCGCGAATCGCCCCGCGGGAGACGATTCGCCGGCGCGACTCGCGAGCAGTCGCAACGTCGCCGCGGCGAGCACCGGCTGCCACTGACGCAGCCGACGGTTGATCGACATGCGCAGCGCCTGCACGAGACCGTCATCCTGAGTCACCGCGGCGCCGGTGAGCAGTTGGCGAACGGACGTGCGCGGCGGCTCCTCCGCAGCCCACGCGTCGAGCGCCTGCTGCGCGTCCGCGTCATCGACTTTCCGCGGTGCATACCCGCCGCGAACAGGCTCGATGTCGAGCAGCACGTCGGGACCGAGGAGGCGGAGAAGGAGATCGGCCCGCACCTGATCGCGCGTGAGCGTGGAGAGAATGTGCACGCCGGTCGTCATGACCGTCGCAGGAACCGGCGACTGCCCCACATCGCGCAGCAGTTCGCGCCGAACCGGCTTCTGGCAGAGCAGCGCCGCGAGCGCGCCGCTTTGCGCCGACGCCGAGCGCGGATCCGCATCGCCCACTTCGATCGCCCAGTCGAACGGGCACTCGGTGTCGGTGCGATCGAGCAGTTCGTCGTCCGGGCACATCACCACGCGGCGAGGAAAGTGTCCGGTCAGCGCGATTGACTCGAGCTCGCCGCCGAGGGCGGTGCGGTTCGCCGTCGACGTCGGATCCGTCTCCGACGTCGAGACGAGCACACCAACGATCTCCGGCAGGACGTCCAAGCCCTGCTGCCGCGCCCTGGTGAGACGGCGCAGCAGCCGGCAGACATCCGCGAACCAGCCACCGCCGACGCCACCGGCGGGCGAGCCGACGACGACGATCTGCTTCACCGGCGACTGCGCCTTCATCACTTCGCCCACCGCCTGACCGAGTCGTTCGACGAGCGGGCAGTGCGGAACGGCGAGCCATCGGAAAAGCGCCAGACGCGCCAGCGTGCGATCGCCTTTCGAGCCATCGGCGAGGTTCAACTCTTCGCGCGCCGCATGTTCGTAGCGCGCCGCGTCGAACCATGAGAGATGCGCCGGCACCTCGCCGGGCCGCGGCACGAAGTCGCGCAACTGCACGACGTCGCGCTGCGGCACGAGACGCTCGATCGGAGCGTTCGCGGTCGACATGAACTTCGACGGCAACGGGGCGCGCTGATCGAGATCGAGCGCCAAAAATCGATAAACGTCCATGCCGGCGCCGAGATGGAGCTGCTCGAGATCGGCACGGATCGCGTGGAGGGCTTCGAGGCCTGCACCTCCGATTCCGACGAACAGCGTCGGCAGCGGCGGCGCGGGCGACTCCGGCTCGGGCAGCGGCGGCAGACCCGTTGGCAACGGCGGCGCACGCACCGGAACGGAAGGCGGTTCGATGACCGCCGGCGGCCGCGTCGGAACGCTGCGGAACAGCAGCCACAGAAGCCACGGCAGCAGCGGCAACAACAGCACGGCCCACGTGAGAACGAGCACGCGCGGCCGCGTATCCGCCTGGATTTCGACGACCTGTCCCGCGCCGTCGGCGTAGGTCAACCGCAACGGCTCCGCGCCGGCCCGCCACAGCCCCGCGTGCGTCGGCGCGAGTGGATGCCCGAACGTCTTCGGCGTGCGCGGCAGACGTCCGATGTCGAGACGGAGGACTCCGCCCGGCTCGCGTACCCACGACGTCCCTTCGAGCGGGGCGCGGAAATGCCGGCCGTCGATGGCGTGCGCGATCTGCGTTCCAGCCTGGACTCTCTTCTTCGCCACCACATCCGCGAGCGCGGAGAAGTTCGCCGCGAGATCGCGAATGTTCGCCGGGAGAAAAATCCGCGACGACGAGCCGGTGATCTCGAGCATCACCGGATGCACCTGGCCGCCCGGTCTTCCGACGCAGAAGAGATCGACGGCCTGTGACCGCACGCGTTTCGCAACGGCGGGGACTTCGTCGTAGGTCATCCCGTCGCAGAGGCCGAACTGCTTGAGAAATGGGTGGCAGTCGGTCGCGATATAGCCGTCGGTGTAGAAGACCATCGCCCGCTTCGCATCTTTGCGCGCGTCGGACGACAGTTTCTGGACTTGCTCGAACACGGCTCGCGGATCGTTGCCTCCGCTGAACGGCCGAAGCATGCTGAGGCCGCGGTCGAGCGCCGCCAGATCGTTCGTCCACGGCACGGACACTCCGGCCTCGGTATCGAAACGAACGAGCGCGAACCGCACGTCCTGCCCTTTCACCGCGGACAGCTCGCGCGCCATCTCGCGAACGGCGTTCGCCATCGTCGGAATCGACTCGGTCATCGAGCCGGAGACGTCGACGAGAAACGCGATGTCGAGCGGTGGCTCTTTCGGTTTCTTCGGATCGGCTTTCGGCTCGCCGGCGACGGTGACGAGGAAGTGCGCCTCCTGCCACGGGAAGACCACCTGCGGCTGCACGCGCACATGCAGCGGCTCCTTCTGCGGCCGGGCGTTGACGGTGTAGACGTACACCGCCAACGCAGCGACCGCCGCCGTCGGCAGGCCGAGGAGGAGGAGCGTGCCGGCCCACCAACTGCTTTTCCGCTTCGCTTGCGTCGTCATCGCGAACCTCGGCTCAGGGCAGCATTCGCTTCACGAGATCGGTGGAACGTCCAGGCGTGGCGTAGAACTCGAACACGGTCTTCAGGCCCGCGCGCTGGCGCTGGTACTGCTTGTCCGGCGCCTGCCTCAGGTTGGCGAAGCTGCGGTCGAGGAAGGCGTCGAGATTCTCCGGGGCCGCGAACTCCTTGAGCAGATCGGGCTCGCTTCTCTGCGCTTTCGCGACGGCTTGGGCGACGCTGCGATGGATGTCCTGAATCGGAATCGTCTGCGAGCCCATGACCGTGCCGGCCTCACCGCGGAGCACGAAGTTCACCGCGGCGCGGACGATCGTCGTCTTCCCTTCCGCAGGATCGTTGAGCGGCACCTTGTCGCCGTTCGGCGCGCGCCACCACCAGCCGGCGTCGTCCTCCCAGACCGTGCCGGTGGCGAGGCACTTCACGAATGCGCTCATCCGCTCCGGATCGTCGAGCAGGCGCACGATGCGCGGCGGAATGTGGCTGTCGGCCGTCGCCTGAATGCGGCGGTTCAGCAGCGCCTCGCGCTCGATGTACCAGGCTTCGAGCTCCGCGCGGAAGATGTGGTAGACCTCGGCGCGCCGCAGCTCGTAGTCGCTCAACTGCACGTCTTTGAGCTTCTCGGTCTGCAGTCTCAGGTACGCCTGCAGGCATTCCTGCACGTCCTGGATCTCGGTCGAATCGGCCGGCTTCTTGACCTTCAGCAGGCAGATCGAGAAACGATCCGCATGCGCGTAGTACTGCAATCCCGCGACATGGCTGCGAATCGCCTGGCCGAAGTTCGAGTTCTCTGCCGCCTCGGCACCTTGCGGCGTGGCATACGTCAGGTACTTCTCTTCGCGCGCGTTCGGCAGGTTGATCAGCGCCTTCGCGCGCTGATCGAGAATGCGCCCGATGTCCTCGGGCTCGAGGCTCTTCGTCGACTGGCAGAAGCGGAGGTAGTCGAAGATGTCCTTCGTCCTCACGACCTGCTCGATGTGGCGGCGGAAGTTGCGGTGGAGATCGAGCGCGAAGTTCGCGAGCTGCATCTCGTCGTACGTACCCGCGTCGGTCTTCAACACGAGGCGCGGACGGTTGCCGGCGTCGACGAGCGCCTCCCAGCGTGAGCGCGTCACCGCCTCTTCGGCGAGCGTCGCGCCGCCCGGCAGCGTCGTCAGGTCGCGCTTGAGAATTCTGCGGTAACCGTGAAGCTCCGGATCACCCGGCAGCTCGCTTTTCGCGTTCACCGGATCGATCACGGCGAGCCGATTCGCGGCTTGGCGTCCGAGGCGGGTCTGCAGCTCGCCGATGGCTCCGCGGGCGCGTCCGAACGCCGCGCCCGTTCCCGGTTGCAGGAGCAGCCCGTTGAGCATCGACTTCGCCTGCGCATGCCACGCGGTCAGCCGCTGTTCGGTCAGATCGAGGAGATCGGCGACGAGCTCGAGCAGCCGGTACCGTTGAAACGCCTCGGCTGCCTTGCCTGCCATCGAGGCAACGTCGGACTGCATGTCCGAGAGCGATGAGGCGTTGGTGAACATGCCGCCTTTCCACCACTCGTTGCGGTTCCACTGCTTGAGGTCCGCCTGAACCTGCTGCAGTTTCTGGCCGATGCGCGATTCCTGCTCGCGGACGGCCTCGCGCATCGCGTTCAAGACGGCCCTCGCGTTGCGAATCGGGCCGCCGTCGGCGAGTGTCTCCTCGAGGAGCTTGAAGAGCCGAGTCAGTACCGTGCCGTCGCCACCGCCGCGCTTGCCGATCGCGTCCGCTTTAAACGCGGCCGTCACCAGGTCATCGACGCGCTCCTGGAGCCGCGCGGTGAGCTTCTGGCGGACGACCTCCGCCCCTTTGGTGAAGCTCTTGTCGCCGGGCTGCGAGCTGCGGTACGTGCTGGTTATGTTCTCGAGCTGGCGCTGGAATCGCTGCTGCGATTCTTCGAGCGTCTCCTTCTGGCCGGTCTTGCGCATCTGCTCGTGCGTCTTGAGCTGCCACGCATCGAGCTTCGTCGCGTCCTCCGGCTGATTGAGCGAAATGTACGGGTTGCGATACGTGTGGCCTACCAGCTGCGCTTCACCGCCAGCCAGCGTCAATCCCGCCTGCTGCGGATTCGCGAACTGCAAGTGCTCCTCGACGACGCGAAGCGGCATCAGCGACAGCCCGGCCTCGCGCCACTTCTCCTGCTGCACGGACATCGCGACGTTGTCGAGGTAGCCGAAGAACGGCAGGAGTTGCGCCACGGTCTCGCGGGCCTTCGCCGAGAGATCCGTGCTGGCGCCGGCTTCGACGTCCACCACCCGCTCTTCAGCGAGCTTTGGCGCCGTGATGTCGTCGATATACGTCTGCACTTCCTCCCACCCGTACAGATCGGCGAGCGTCTGCATTGGCAGGTAGATGCGGCTCGCGCCGAACGACGACGGCAGCTTCCCGCCCTCGTTGATCGAGCCCTGCAGCAGGCTCTCGCCGGCGTGCGGGTCGAGGTACGGATCGATCGCATTCGCGAGCGACGAGAAGAACGACTCGCGCGCCGCGTCGTCCTGGCATTGATCGCTGACGTAGAAGACGCAGTCGAAGAGACCGCCGAGGTTGCGTGTCGCGGTGATCCGGTCGGCGCTGTCGTACTTCACGCGCAGAGTGATGTTGCCGTCGTCCGCGCGGAACGCGTCTTCGCCCGCGTCGAAGCCGTTTTCCTGCAGGCGTTCGAGCTCCCGCAACAACGCGTACGCGCGGGCCTTGCTGATTCCGGACTTGTCTGCGTAGACGTTCGGCAGCACGACCACACCGCCGATGCGGCGCACGCTGATCCCCGCGTCGCGGCCGGCGAGCCGCACGAGCAGAGCGGCGTCGAGCAGGGCGCCCGCGCCCGTGCCGCCCGCCGCGGATCCGACCAGCCAGACGTCCGCTGCTTTCGTCTTGCGGAAGACCTCGGCCAGCTTCGCGCGCATGCGCATCGCGTTCTGAAAAATCGCGAAACGGCCAATCTGCCGCTGCTGCGCCGCGCCGTCCTTGATCGAGCGCGCCGCCTCCGGCACGTGCAGCGCGAGCCACTGCGCGTGCAGCCAGTTCGACAGATGCGCCGGCAACTGCGCGTCGGTGACGCGGCGATTGAGATTCGGGTCCTGATCGCCGAGGTGAAAGTACTCGGAGTTCTCGTCGAGGTTTGCCGCTTTGTCCCGGCTCTGCGCGAGCGTCTCCGTGCCGCGGCCGCCGAGGAACTGCACCGTCTTGCCAGCCTTCCACCCTTCGATCGTGTCGAAGAGCAGGAAGCTCAGCTCTTCTGGCGCCCGCCCTTCTTTCCAGACCGCGATCTCCTTGATGAAGGTGAGGGTCTGCGCGCCGCTGCCGCCGAATCCGAGTATGAGTGCTGCCTTGGCCATGTCTGTCTCCTCACTGTTGCGATTGCTCGATGAGCATCGCGACGTAATTTCCGCCCGGCAGACCATCCAGCGACTTCGCATCGCCCGCCGAGAGCCGTGTTGAAAACGTTCGTTTGCTGCCCCGCCAGCGGTACTGCAGCGTCCCGCGCGGCCGGCGCTCGTTCAGCTCACGCACGAAGCGGAAGCGGTCCGCGCCAACGAAGTTGCCGTCGATGTCGACGTTCAGCGGAAGGTCGGCGACGCGCCTGCCGTTCAGACCGAAGTCGACCGCCGAGCTGCCGGTTGGGTCTTTCAGCTCGTCGTAAACCTTCAGAGAGATAGTGCGCCGATGATCGCGGTCCCACTTGTCGATCCACGACGAGGGAAGCCAGCGGCCGAACAGCATCCATCCGAGCAGCGCAAGGCAGACCGCGGCGACGAGTGCGATGACGGCCCACATCCAGATCGCGAGACGCACGTCGATGGGTCCCGCCGACAGTGGATCACCTGCGATGCGCCGCTCCTCGAGCCCGTCCGGCAACGCGATCGAGCGGAGATAGCGGTCGCCCGTGAGCCCGCCCGGGATCGCCGCGACGCGGAATGACAACGCGCCCACCTTTGACCACGTGCCTTCGCCTTTGCGCCATGCGACGCTCACCGGCACGGTGGCGTTGAATCGACCGCTTTCATCGGGACGCAGCGCGACTGGGGCGCCCAGCGCGGCGCCTGCGCTGTCGAGCGATTGAATCGACAGCCACTTGTCGGGCTGCACAACGAGTCCGGGCAACTTGGTGACGGCGTCGCCGTCGGGCTCAACGAGCTCGAATTGCAGCGTCGCCTCGCTGCTCCACGGCACGGTGCGCAGCCCTTTCGCGGGATCGGGCGCGAGGACGCGCAACGAATACGGCTGCCGCTTGCCGACGTCGATGAGCGGCGAGTAGGAGCCGCCGGCGTTCGCGAATACGTCGTATTGACTGCCGTCCTTGCGCCGCACCAAACCGTGGAGCACGGCGTTGTAGCGGCCGGGCTTCGCAGGCTTCCACACCGCGGCAAAGCGGCCGCCGGGACGGACTGTCGCGGGAAGTTCGGCGCGATTTCCGAGCGCGTCGGTGACGACGATGCTCGCATCGATCGGATATTCGGCGATCGGCTGGATCGGATCGCCCGATGCCTTGCGCGCGAGAAACACGAGCGGCGTTTCGACGCCGGCGTCACCTTCACCGCGCGGCTCGAGCCGTTCGACGGCAGCCGACAGTTCCTCGACGTGAATGGTTTCCGCGCGCGAGGAGTCGCGCTCGATCGTGTACATCCCGGGCTTCGGATCGTCGACCGCGAAGAGCGCGAACGTTCCCGGCGTCACGGCCGGTCCACCTGCGTTCCGCGGCACGGGGTTGCCGTTGGGATCGACGATCCTCACGTCGCCGCCGGGGCGCCCGAACGTGACGTTGAAGACGATGCGCCGCAGGTACGGCGGGCAGTCGTACTGATTGCCGCGCACGACCGTACTCCGCACGCCGAGCCAGTCGTCGACGACGTCCTGGAAGATCGAGGGCATCGCGGCGGAGGCGTTTTCCGCGAGACGCGCGCGCTTCTTTCCTGCGAGCTCTTCCCAGAACGTTCCTTCCCCAGCCGTCCAGTAGTTGTCGGCATCATTGAGGCCGATCACCCACAACTCCACCCCCTCGGCGGCCAGGCTCGAGGCATGCGAGCGGATGCGCGAGCGCAGTTCCGCGTTGTCGATGCCAGGAACGGTCGGACGGCCGTCGGTGATTAGAAGCACGACGCGGCGCCGCGGTCCCGGCGGATCGGAGCGGCGCATGTTGCGCAACTCGCCCCGCGCCGCATCGATCGCCGCCGCGGTGTTGGTGTTGCCCCAGTCCTTTGCCGAGACGGCGGACTCCAGCAACGCCCGAATACGATCGGCCGACGTCGGCTCAGACTTGTCGAACCGGATCACCTGTCCGGACAGCGCGACTTCCGCTGCATCGGCGAACTCGACGACGGAGAAGCGATGAACCTCACCGGAGTCGACGGCGTTTTGAATGAGCCGGAAAACGATGTGCTTCGTCGCGCCGATGCGGTGCTGCCACGGATCGTTCTTGCCGGGATGGACGGACGGATTGCCCCACATGCTTCCCGACTGGTCGACCGCGACGACGAGATCGATGCCGGCCGCGGCCTGCGGAAAGGCGACGAGGGCGAGCAGCGCGACGAACGCGCCGGCAGCCGCAGCGCGAGCAGTCACCATGGGAACACTCCTCTCGAGATGTTGTCGACGTAGGTCTGCAGCCACTCCGGCAGGACCGCACGGCTCTTGCGCAGGATCACGCGCTGCGCGGCGCGTGCGGCGAAATCCTCGAAGCGCCGCCGCACGCGAGCGGACGCAGGCGGGACAGTCGGATAGAGCGCGATGTAGTCGAGGTGAGCGGCAGGATCGAGCTCGCCCGCCGCACCGATGTTCGGTTGCTCGCGCCACAGTGCGTCGATCGCATTCGCGTACAGCGCATCGTTCTCCTGTAGCTCATCGAACCGCCGGCGCAACGCGTCGAGGCCGCCGGTCGCATGCGGCGGGAGCAGGTCGCCCGCGAGCGGCGGGATGTCGCGCCAGTACTCCTCGCTGACGACCTGCAGCGTGTGCGCGCCCTCGGGCAACGTCGCACGCAATGTTTCCACGACGGCTTCCAGGCACCGTGCGGCCTGCGAGAACTGATCGCGCCGCGACACATCGGGAGGCGCTTCAGAGTTGCAGCGACGGCTCGCGTCACGGAAACGCTGTTCGAGCAATTCGAGGCGTGTAAGCGGCTCGAGCTTCCGACGCATCGCCTCCAGCGCTTCCGCCGCCGGGTACGCGGCGAGGTCGCGCAGGATCACGCGCCGCACCCCGTCGCATTCCACGCCGAGCTTCCGCAGATCGGCCTCGGTCCAGCCAGCGATCGTCGAGACGACGCGCTCGAACGAGCCGACAAGGGCTTTTGCCTGCCCGAGCTCGGGCGGCGGCACGGGCCACGGATCGTGGCTCTGCAGCACCGGCACTTCACGCAGCAACTGCTCGAGCCGCAACCAAATCTCTTCAATCAGACTCAGCCTCGCGTTCATCACGGCGAGAAACTCCTCGTCGACGGCTGCGGCCTCGCGACACCCCCTCAGCACGGCTGCGCTCTCGTCTTTCGTGCGGCGCGTCAGCGCGAGCAGCGGGTCGACTCCGGCAAAGAGCGGCGGATCGAGGTGCGCGAACGCGCGCCGGGCCCAGACCAAGGCCACGTCGTCCCCATTTGTCCGCCACTCGGCGACGAGCCGCGCGAGACGCCGCATGATCGGCGCCTCGGACGCACCGTCACGTTGCAGAAAACCGTGCAGGCGCCGCAACACGTCCGACGCCGAAGAGGCGGAAAGGCTCCGTTCGAGATCGAGCCATTCGAGCCAGCGATGAAAGCGTTCGGTCCCGCGCTGCACCTGCGCGTCGCGCAGTGCGACGTCACGCAAGGCGTCGAGCGCCTCGTCATTCGCCTCGTCCCACGCGCGCTCGAAGGCTTCGACGAGGATCGCGGCGGACCCGGGAAGATGGCGTTCGATCGTGCCCCAGGAGTCGCGAATCAGAACGGCGAGATCCGCAATACCCGCAGCGCGCGCGGCGACCACGGCAGCATGAATCGTTCGCCGCTGCGTCAGCGCAAAGAGCTCATCCCGCAGGTTGAGCTCCGCCGTCATGGCCGCGACCGCAGCTTCCGCGGCGCGATCTTCGTCGATCGTGGTCATGCGATTGCGGTGGTCGGTGGCGAGGACACGCACGGCCGCGGCGGTGTCGCGCCGGACGAGATCCAGCACCGCCTGCAGCGACTCCGGCCGCGGCACCCGGAGTTGGGCCACGAGATCGCGCCACGATTGCCACCAACTTGCGAGCTCGCTCAGGCTCGCCGCCGGCTTGCGCTGTCGCAGCGCGGCGAGCGTTTCGAAAACCGGCATCGCCTCCGCAAGCGACGTGTAGTCGGAATCGCGAGTCGCCGCGAGCGCCTTCCGTAATCCCACAACGTCCCACCGCTCGATCAACTCCTCGAGCTGGAGATTGCGGAGTCTCGCCTGCGCACGATCCAGCAGCGCACGCGCGGACGCGTGATGCGGGGCGTCTTCGAGAATGTCCTCGAGTGTTGCAACGGTGTCGCGACACGCAGCGGCGCGTTCCGCCGTCGTGCTGCCGCGATGCATCGCCGCTTCTGCGGCAGCAACACGCCCGCCGAGGAGTCGGGTACGTTCGAGGCGTTCAATGAAACGCGGCGGCAGAACGCCTTCCGGCAGAAGCGCCGGAACGGCATCCGACTCGACGGATTCCCACGTCGCGATGATGGTCGCGATGCGGGCGAGTGCAGCCTGAACGTGCGCACCACCGCCCGACGGCAACGCGGCCGCAAGCGGCGCCACGGTCGCAGACAGACCGCGCAGGATTTCGATCTCCTCGGCGACGGCGACGTTCTTGTCGATCAGATACACCATGGCCGAGGAGAGCGGCTCGAGCCATGTCTCGTCGAGCAGCGACTCGCGCGCGCCCCAGGCTGCGCGGATGGCTTCGATTTCCGCCCGGACTTCATCGAGGGCGACCCAGCCCGCAGCGCGGCGCGCGACGAACTCCGAGGCTTCGGCGCGGAGATGCTCCATTAAGCGACCGACGCCTTCGACCCACTCTCGCGGCGTCCTGCTCTTGTGGATGAGTACTCGTCCCTTCGCCCAGACGTCGTACATGCGCACGACGTCACGCCATGAGCTCGGGGTACCGGCCAGCTCTTTTCGCCACGCGTCGATCTCGACTTGTCGCTTCAGGAGGTCATCGATCGATTCGCGAAGCTCGTTGATCGTCTCCTCGGGCACGTCCACCACGCCCTCGAGCTCTCGCAGTTCGTTCAGCGCAGCGGTGATGTCGCCCTCGACGATGGCTGCGTGAACGTCGCGCGTGTGAATCGCGATCATTCGTTCCGACCTGATCTCCGACCAACGCGCGAGAACGCTCTCCAAGGCTGCCGCGACGCGTCGAAACTGTCGGGCGAGATTCGCCCACGCGTCGAACTGCCGCAGGCCCGGGTCGTTACCGCACGTGAGGCCGCAGGAGACTCGTTCGTATTCACCGAGCCAGTCGCTTGCGGAGGCCACCATCTTCGGCGCGAGGTTTTCGAGAAGCTCGACCTTGCGCTCCACCTCGGCGAACCAGCGCTCGAAGCGGCGATCGAGCTCTTTGCCGTCCATCGGACTGCGGAGGCTCATCCACTCCGTTTTCATCGCCTCCAGCTCCGGGTCTTTCCGGTTCGGTTTTTCAGTCATCGCCGTACTTGAAAGCTCGACTGCCAGATGAGCGATGTCCGTTTGAGCGCTCTCGCGCAGCTCGCGAAAGATCCGCTCGCTCTCCTCGCGGTCTTCGGCACGCGGGCTGTGCCTGAGCACCTGCGCGCGCTGGCTGCGGGTCAGCTCATCGGTCATCGCGTCACCTCGAACCGCGGGCCGGTGAAGATCCGCGAGCCGCCGTCGGTGCAGTGGAACCGCAGACGGTAGACGCCGGGCTCGACGTTCATCGCTATGTCGCCGAACGGCACGGGTCCGAGGACGGCGAGGCCGGTGCCGGGGGAGAAGACGTCGACCGCGGTGCAATTGGCGGCCGAGCGCGGCGCCGGAACAATGCGGACGTTTGCACGCGCCGCGACGGTCGCAGGAATCGGCGCGTCGGTGAGCGCGATCGTGCGGGCGAGGACCTGCACAGCGCGAATTTCGGTTGACGAAGGAACGACGCCGACGCCGATCTCGGTGTATTCGGGCCGGAGTACTTTCTCGCGCTTGCCGGGATCGGCGAGCCAGTCCGCGACGATGCGCCGCGCCAGCTCGGCATCGTTCGCCGAGGCGCTGCTGATGTTCTCGCCAACGACGGCCACGGCGCGCCGGTTCTCGCGCGCAACGCGATCCTCCGCACTCAGTCCGTCGGGGTTGATCGGATCCTCGAAGCTGCGCTCGATCATGTCGCGGCCGTGACTCCTCGCGGCACGGCGCAGCGAGTCATCGAACACGAGCGGCCGCAGACCGGCTTCGGTGCGCTGCTCGTTGGTCAGCGTGATGATCTGCTGCTCGATTGCATCGAGGGGTGCGCCGGCAACGGATCTGGGCTTTCTCGCCACCGTCGCGGTTCCCGCCTCCGTTCCACCCGCGAGTTCCTCGGGCAGCAGTTCCTTCGCGCGACCCGCCGTATCCGGCACGGCCGAGCTGCCGAATACGGACATCGCCGGACGCAGCACCAGGAAAAGCACCACGGCCAGCGCGCTGAGAGTGCCGAAAAATACGAAGCGCTTCATCAGTCCTCCCAGTCGGCCCGTTTGGCGAGCACGACGGCGCCTTGCTCGATGATCGAGTTCGTGCCGCGGACTCTGACTGCATCGACGTCGATGGCGAATCCACCGTCACGCTCCGTTCGGAGGACGGACTGGACCCGCACGCGGATGTCCGGACACGTTCTGAATTCGCGCGGGCTGTCCTGGCTCCAGGCCATCGTCGACGATGGAGGCGCAAGGAGATGCACGCGGTCGACTTCGTAGCCCGAGACGGCACTCCCATGCCGGAATGCCCACGCGACGACGGACAGCATCTCGCCCAGCTCCGCGAGACGAGAGGCCATGAAGTAGGTCCGCAGCACCGCTTCTGCGCGGAAGAGTCTGTGCAGCCAGTTCCGCGCAAAGCCGGGCTGGATGCCAACCGTCCACAATCGGTCGCCGTCGCATTCCCAAAGGTGGGCGAGAAACGCTTCGAGCTCGTTCACGATCTCGCCGAGCTGGAGCATGCTGAGGACGCTCCCATCCTCCTCGGTCGTCACTAACGCGAGCTTCGCCCGCAACACCGGAACCGTCGCCGAAAGAGCGAGGCGCAGAATGCGCGTCGGCTTTCCGAGCTCCGACGCGATGATGTCGTTCAATTCCGTTGCATCGCGGTCCGGCAGGTCGAGGTACGCGCGAAGACGCTCGAGAATCGCCTGCGTCTGTCGCGACGAGCTCCTCTCCCGGTCGACGAGCGTCGCCAGTTCGATCACGACCGCGTCGGCGCCGCCACCGGTTGCGCATCCCACGCTACCCGCGAGGTCGCGCGCTACCCGCATACGCGCGGAGAGGGTCGGGATCGTGGTGCCGAGATCGGCGCGGACGATGTCCGGCCACTGCTCGGAGAGGAAACTGCGGGCGGCGTCGAGCGCGCGGTCTTGCCGATCGATGACGGACTGCCGCTCGTTGGCCTGGTCGCGCAGCGTCGTGAACTCCTGCCGGATCGCCGCGATTTCCTCGTGCGCCGGCTTTGCGCTCGCTCCCGGCGCGGCGACGGTCGTGTAAAGACCGTGTACGGCCGTCGCGATCTCCTTCGTCACGCGGCGTGCATCCTCAGGGCCGTCGACGCTATCGAAGAAAGGCTTTTCGAACGCCTTCACGAGATCGAGGGACTCGCGCACGTACTCGAGCGCGTTGGCTGCACCCTTTTGTGCCCGGGTGAGATCGACGATCGACTTGTGCTCTTTCAGCCGCGTCTCGATATCCTTCGCCGCAAGACCGACGGAGTCGGAAGAGGAGAGCCGAAGCATCGCCGCTTCGGCGGCGATCAGCGTTGCGATGCGGCTGTTGCGGTTCTCGCCTTTTCCCGCCTTGAGAAGCTTGTCGATGTTGTCGAGATCGTCCGCGACGGACTCGTACCGATTCCGTGCGTCCGCGAGCTCGTCGCTCAGGGCGTTCCGCTGCGCTTTGAAATGAACCGCAGCCGATTCGAAATCGGGCGCCGGCTCGAGGTCGGTCTCCTCAGCGAGCTGCGACTTCCAGAACTGCCGGCGGCGCCGGATCTGCGCGAGCCTGTCGAGAAACAATGCAGCCGCCAGAACCGCGATGAGAATGAGCAGGCCGAGCTCCGTCCCGTCGGCCGTCCATGGGTTCTTGTCCTGTTTCTCTTCCACCTTCGGCGGGGCGTTCTGCTGCTGTACCTCAGAGGCGACATGCGTGGTCGTGTTTGGATCGATGACTGCGGCAGACATTTCGGTGTCCGTCGCTGGCGGCGTAGTGGTAGTTGCCGTTTCCGCAGGCGGCGGCACCGTCTGCGTTGCAGGTTGGACCGGAACCGAGGCCGCTGCGGGTGCGGGCGCCGGTAGCGGCGGCAGCTTCGCCGTGACGGCTTTTCGTACGTCGTTGACGAACGTCGCAGCCGTGCCGGCGACGGTACCGGCCTCATAGGTGGCACCGCGACACGCATCTCTGAGCGCTTGCTCGGAAGGCAAACCGGTATCAGTCAGCGTCTGGCCGATCGTGCATTTCGCTGCACCCGACAGGCTGTTGGAGAGCCATACGTTGAAGTTGGTATCGGGACCGACCACCGTGCGCGGTGGCTTGCCGCTTCGGCCCGTGTCGTCGCGCTTTCTCGACTCGTTCGGAATCGCGTAGAAGCAGACGAACCGCGCCCGCTCCGGCGCAATGGTCGCCGGCGGCACCACGCACAGCGCGCTGTGCGTGGCGTTGTCGTACGTCGCGTCGTACCGCAGCAGGCGCACCGTGTTCCCACGACTGCCCGTCGCGAAAGCGGCAAGAAAGACAACGACAGCAAGGGCTCGCATGCGCATCAGGCCTGCTCCTCGTCCGGACTCAGGAATGGGTGACCGATCGGCCAGGCCGCGGCGGCGTGATGAACGGTGTCGCGCCGGCCGATGCGGTACTGGTCTCCGTCCTCGTTGGTGATCACGATTTCGCCGCCGCCGACTTTCCTGAACCGGAGCAGGCTGCCGCCGACCTGTTGCGTCGCGTACTCATGGCGGCCGACGCCGACGTAGAAGTGCTTCCGCAGCGAGCCATTGCCGAGGTCGCGGGCGGGGTCGGGTTTGCTGAGACCGACGTCGACGATGCGAAACCGCGCGACCGGAATCCGGATCGGCCGATCCCATTGATCTTCGAAGACCGCGCAAGTGCTCGCGTCATGGCCGTACACGACGGCGAGCCGCCCACGAATGCCGTTGTCGGACTCGATGGCGTTCTCACGGATGAAATAGCGCCACGCGATCGCTCCGCGCGCGACCGCAGCCTTCATTCTCTCGCTCGACGTGAATGACGAAGAGCGGGCGTTGGGCAGCTCCCGTTCGACGGCCTTCTTCAACCCCGGCCACAGCGCGCCGCGGCCGGACACGATCAGCGTATCGATCTCCTCGGCACAAACGCCGGCAACGCCGAGCATTTCGCGGACGACGTCGCGCGTCAGGAACTCGACGAGACGATCGATACGCGGATGCGAATGGATCTGCGCACCGGGAACCGTGAGGACGAGTAGTTGGCCGTCCGGGCTGTCCCGCAAAGCCACACCCGCGCGACCATGCACTTTCGACGGAACGTCGGGGCCTGGCATGCCTGCGAAATACGAGAGAAGACCATGGCCGCGCCCCACTTTGCCGACCAAGACCTCAAAGTCTTTGTCGTCGCCCCATTGCTGCTTCGCGCTCCGGATTGCAGCCCAAAACGCGCGAGACGCACTCGGATGGTCGTTCGTATGCTTCTCGCGCGTCACGACCGGATGCACGTACTTCAGCTTTTCGGTGCCTAGAACCTCTGCATCCGAGAGCAGGTCATGAACGATTCGCGCGAGCGTCTCGTCGAAGTAATTGCCCGCGACCGGCACGCCGAGGTGATGGCGCGACCGAAACGTCGGATAGATGGGATCGGCGTTCCACTCGATCGTGATCACCGACAGATCGAGCGTTCCGGCGCCGAGGTCGTACACGAGGACGCGCTCGATGCCTTTGGGCGCCGTCTCCCGCATTCGATCCCAGCAGTACGCGTACGCGACTGCATCGGACTCGCTCATCAGATGCAGGTGCTTGGGGGAGATGATCTCGAGCGGGCCGGCGAGGGCGTTCCACGCGATGCGGCGCAGCCGCTCGCGATGCAGCTCCGAGAACGTATTCGGATGGCAGATGACGACCTGCCCCGCGCCGAGGCGTCCATGCGGCTTGAGATAGGCCTGCGCGAGCGCGGCGTAGCTCGCCTCGAGCAGATCGTCGAGCGGCAACGCCGGCTCGTTGCGCATCTTCGTGCCGTCGAGGAACCGCACGTTCCCCGCAGGCAGCGGCACATGCTGGGCGTTCATGCCGAGCCACGTCTTGAGCGAAAGGAGTACGCGGCCGGGGCGCTCGTCGAAGTCCTGCCTGCGCGCGGGCAGCGTGATGAACGACGGCGCACTCGGAACCAGCGAGGCGCCGTTGATTCCCGTATGCCGCGGGAACCCGGGCGGCAGGTTCCGGCCGTACATGTCGATCTTCTGCCGCTCATCCGCGTCGCACACGATCGCGCTCGGAAGGAACGGAGTGCCGACTTCGGGGCCGTGCGGATCGACTGTCGCAACGCTTTCGTTCTGATAGACCTTGACGTGCTGCAGATCGAGCAGCGGGTTGTCATTCCGCTCGCCGGCAGTGCCGACGGCTGCTGCAATCGATGACGTACCGAAGTCGATGACGACGACGTTTGCGCCGGGGAGTTGCTCGAGATGCAGCGGGAACTGCACGCTCAGGGGACGCTTCTCGAGCTCGCCCGTGTCGGTCGTGACCTCCACCGCCAGGGCGATCTGCACCGAACATTTCTCGGGCGCGATCTCGCCTCCATCAATCGACGCGATCGGTGTCGAGCGCAGGTAGACGTCGGCGAAGATCGGCGCCTCACCCTCACGAACGACGAGCGGATGCGGCGGAACGTCGAGGATGTCGTTCGGCTCCCACTCCGGCCGCATGTGCAGCATGCCCGCGACGTCCGCCGCCAGGGCCAGCTTTCCGTTCACACGAACGCCCACCGCACCTTTCCCGCTCTTCGCCGAGTTGCCGACTTCGATGCCGAGGGCGATGCGCGTCGCTTCCTGAGCCTCGAAGGCGTAGTGCGACGGCTTCTTGAAACGCATCGTGGCTCCGTCGACCGTCACGTCGAGGCCCGCTTCCGGACGGCACGCCCACGCTTTTCGCTTCGCGTCCCAATGCACTTCGACACGTCTCGAGTGGTAGACGAAGTGCAGCTCAATCTCGGATTTCGTCGGATCGCGTCGAAGATCGAACGTCAGGTCGTCCGCGCGGTACGCGGCGGTGTGCTCGCCGTGAAGCACGAAGGCATAGTTGTGCGACACGGGATCGGGATTGCGCACCTCCGCCTCGTCACACCACAGCTCGACCGCGACCTGCGTGTCACGATGCGCGTCGAGCGTGATCGAGTCCGGAACGAGCCGTAACGGCGCGCCGGCGAGCGGCCTGCGCTCGCATGCGGCGCTGAGTGCATAGGACTTCTGGAACGGCTGCGCGAACCGGTGTTTCGCCTCGCTGTGGAAGAGAAAGCGCCCTATGGCGAGATGCGCGTGGTGTCCGTAATACAGCTCGCGATGCGGGGCGCTCTCGTACACGACTGACGGCGTGCGCGGCGTCTCCGGCTTCACGCGCACCTCGATCTTGATCTCCGTCCGGATCGTCGCGTACTGCGCATCCACGACGTCGTTCGCGGCGAATTCGAGCTTCGCCGGAACGCGTAACTGAACGGGCTGTTCCTTGATCTCGCCGTCGGCGAGGAAATCAGAAATCGCATCCTCCGCGAGGAAGACGTGGATCTGCCGCCCCTCGGATACCGCATCTTTCACGGCATCGGTCAGGACGCTGTGCTCGTCGAAGAAGCCGATTGAGACACCGTCCGTGAGTTGAAAGCCGGCCTTCGTCAGCACTTCGGCGACGTCGGCATCGAGAGACACCGCGGCGTTGCGCGTCGGCTGTTCGACGCCGCCGAGGTGGCGGCCGAGCCAGCCGACCTTGCCGCGATTGCGAACGACCAGGCTGCCGACCAGCACACGACTGTGGCCGGGGCGGTCGAAGTCGAGAATCACCTCACCGGCCGGAGCCCACTCGATGTCCGGGATGAACGTATAGACGCGCGAGCGCCGGGCCGCGCGTGCGATGACAAGGATCAGCAACAGAATCGTCGCGCACCAGGCGGCGAAGTTCAGCCGCGACAGACGCGTGACGCCCTCATCGTGCGTCAGACCTCCCGAGGGAGGAGCGCCGTCGCCGCCGGACCACAACTTCGTGAGCAGCGAGTTGTCGAGGAGCAGCGGATACGCGAGCAGCCACGCCGAGACCGGCGGAACGGGCATCAGCTCCATCTGCTGCCACGCGCTCTGCATCAGCAGGTGGTCATAGATCCCTCCGGTGTTCAGACGAAACCAGACGCGAAACGACAGCGTGTTCGGGCTCAGTGCGCCGTCCGCCGAGCTCTGTTTCAGCGGATTGAGCTCGGGATGAAAGAGGTCGATCCGCATGCCGTCGTCGCCGGCGGAGCACGCAGGCTGCTGGCATTGCGTCAGATCGAGAGCTCCAGTGATTCCGCCGTTGTCAGATAACTTCCATTCGAGCGTCAGCGGCGTCAGCTCGCTGGCGGGAATCCGGATGTCACCCGCGCCCGGGATCTTCGGAGTGCCGAAGACGCTGTTCGAGTCCGCCGCGACGCGATCGATCTGCAGGCGGCGGTTGAAGACCATCGCTGCCTCGGGCGCCCGGCTGCGCGCAACGGCCTCGATCACGCGATAGCGCAAACCGATCCGGTCGTCGTGCCATCGCATGTTCGTGTCGAAGTTGAATCGGGATGTGACCGACTCCACGAGGTTGAGCGTATCGGCTGGCGCCTGCACGTTGAGCTCGGGAAACGTTTTGACGAGATACGACATCTCCGCCGCAGGCGACGACGCCTTGAAGTTGAACTCGTCGTTCGTCGCCATCGCGATGAACACGCGCGAGAAAAGCGCGTCGGGAGGGAGGTGCTGCTGGAGATACGGCAACGCCAGAATCGGCGACGTGATGATCGGTGACAGATGTCCGTCGAAGCGACAGGGCCGGTTCAGCGACTCACGCAGTCCGCGGCGGAACGACTCTTCGTCCGCTGCGTCGACCTTCTCGATCTGCAACAGCGTGTCGGGCGAGATGACATCACCGCGAGCACGCTTGCAGTCGTCGGAGGGACCTTCATTGCGAAGCGAGAAGTAGGCGACCGACAGCGTGTCCGACGCCGGATCGAACCGCGGCGTGGCAGGATCGGAAGGATCCGGGCCGCGGAAGAGCCAGCCGGGAAGCCGCGCCTCGAGCGCGTCGCGCCAACCGCGCATGTCCTTGCTGTCGTCGATCAGCAGAATCACGTGTTTGCCGTCCGCGTACGCAGACCGAGCAAGCAGCAACGCCAGCAAAACCGCCGTGGCTAATTTGTGCACCGGTTTTGTCTCCCCTTACCGGCAAGGGACAATCGACACAGCGATTCGTGTGGCGACACGACTGGCGTCGTGCCGTGTCCCTCGACGAGAGGAGACCACCCATGAAGATGGCCGCTGCGCTGTTGCTGCTGGTGGCGTGCGGAGCACCGCGCGCCGAGGCCCCTGCTCAGTCCAACAATGCCGAGCTGAAGGCGGAGGCCGAGCGGCTGATCGCAACTGCATCCGAGCAGATGGACCGCGGCAATCACGGCGCCGCAGCGGTCACGCTCGAGAAAGCGATCGGTCACTATCAGAAGCTGAAGGACCCGTTCGAGGAATCGGTCGCCTGGACCATGCTCAGCCAGGTCTACACGGCCCTCGGCGCGCACGAGAAAGGCGAGGCTGCATTCCGGAAGGCCTTGGCACTCAACAACGCAACCGACTCGGCCACGGGCCTGGCAGGTCTGGAGGTATTCAAAACGTCGAACATAGCGTCGAAGGGCGGCCCATCGTCCGCATTCCTGCGTTCCTTCGACGACGAGCTCGAGCTCTTTCCCGGCGGCGCATTGATGTTCGATCACTTCTGGCCGATGTTCGACGCCTTATCGGAGATCACGATCAACGGAAGTCTCACCACCACCGAAACCGCAAGCACGCGTTCGTACATGTCGCGGCGGCGGATGCTGGACCTGCTTGCGCTGATGGAGGGTCGCGATCGCTTCGCGGAGGGAAAGCTCAGCATGGCGCGCGACGTCTGGAAAATGGGGTTGGACAAGTCGATCAACAGCGACCTGCGCAGCGGCTTTCAGGCAGGGATCGGCGCAACATATTTCAAGGAAGGGAACCACGATGAGGCGATCCGCTGGTTCAAGCTCGCCGCCGATTCCGCGGAGGAACCGCTGCAGGGAATCAAGAATCCTGATCTCGTGACCAGCTACATCGGCAGCGAGCGCCGCTGGTACTACGACATCACGATCGACACGCTCCTGAAGAACAACCGCCCGGAGGAGGCGTTCGATTACAGCGAGCGGTCGCGAGCCCGCGCGTTCCTGCAGATGGTCGGCAATGACTGCCTGCGCGGCCAGCGCCAGAGATCGAATGCGGAGTACGCCTCTCTGTCGACGATCCAGCCGGTGCGTCTCGACGATGTCCGTCGCGAGCTGCCGGAAGACACGACGCTGATCGTCTACTTCGTCTCGACGTACGGCGTGCGGGCATTCGTCATCGACCGTGAACAGCTGAACTACGCCGCGCTTCCATTCGACCGCTTGTCGCTGGAGCGCATGGTCGAGTGGGCAACGAGCTTTCGCGCGGCCGCGGCACGCGGAATGACTCCTGACGGCCCATCTGTACCTCCGATCGGGACTGCCGAGGAAGCGTTCTCGCTGCTGATCGAGCCGCTGCGAAAATACATCCGCAATCCGCGGTTGCTCGTCGTTCCGCATGGCGATCTGCATTACGTGCCGTTCGCGGCACTGCGGGACAAAGCACGCGACCGGTATCTCGTCGAGGATTACGTACTCATCTACAGCCCGAGCGCGAGCGCGCTTCGTTTTCTCGAGGCGAAGGAGACGCCGGTCGAGGGACGGGCGCTCGTCATCGGCAATCCCGACTCCGGCCTTCCGGCCCTTCCGGGCAGCGCGCGTGAGGCGACGACGGTCGCACGCGAATTCGGCACCACTCCCATCATCGGCTCCCAAGCCTCCGAAGACCTGCTGTACCGCCTCGGCGGACAGATCGATCTTCTGCACGTCGCCGCGCATGGCCAGTTTGATGCGGTGAAGCCGCTGCGCAGCCACCTCGCGCTCGCAAAGAGCGCCACGCACGACGGGAAACTGGAAGTGCAGGAGATCCTGTCGGATCTCGACCTCGGCGGTGTGAATCTGGTGGTCCTGTCCGCGTGCCAGACGGCGGCCGGACAGCGAGGCGGAGGCGATGACGTGGTCGGCCTCACGCGCGCGATTCTGTACGCCGGCAGTCCCGGAGTAATCTCGACGCTTTGGGATATCGACGATGCCTCCTCAGCCGTGTTGATGGCCGAGCTCTATCGTCGACTGCGCACCGGAACACCGGCCGCCGAAGCACTTCGAGAAGCACAACTCTCGATGCTGCGCAGCAAGGTGCACGCAGATCCAGCCCTGTGGGCTGCATTCACGCTGACCGGCGATCCGCGCGGAAACTGGAAAAGCGCGCCGTAGTCGATCAGTCGGACTGCCCCGCCTCTTCGAGCCACTTAACGATCGCCTGCCGTGCGTCGTAAGTGAGTCCGAGGCCGTTCTCCATCCGCTTCTTTTGCTCGCTCCAGAAGACGTGGCCTTGCGGTGTGTCGGACCAGACAACTAACGACGCGACTCTGTCTGCAGATCCCGCGAGCACGTCCTTCGCCGCGGGGGCGACAAAGCCCATCGGCACGCCATCATTCCGCCGAACGTCTTGCCGCGTGTCAGCGTTCAGCTCCATAAGGACCTCCCGGGCCGCGCGACCACGCGCAAGTGCCGCAGACGCGCGCGCCGCGGCGGTTTCGGCTTCCGCTCGGGCCGCCGCCTCATCCTTCTTCAGAGCGGCGAGCTCGGTCTCAAGTTCCTGCGCGCGTTGCTCCGCTGCCTCGCGAAGGCCGCGCTGCTGTTTCGCTTCCTCCACGGCTTCGCGAACGTCTTTGCGTGCCATCGCCACGCCTCGTTCCTTGCCATCGCTTGCGCGGACCCAGCCGGTCGCCGGGTTCAGGTTGATTTCCGAGGTCAGGCTGACCGCAACCTGGTATCGAAGATCCTTCGCATCGCACCAGTATTTGAAGGTATGTGCCGACTGAAGTTTCGCTCGGAACGCGGAGAGCTTCCTCCGCGCGACGTCGGACGACTCGACGTTGCCGGACGGAATCATGCTTGGATCTTCGTGGAGAAACGTCAGGACCCGCTTTTTCGATTTTTTCGCGTAGTCGTATTCACGCTCGGTGTAGCTGATCCCATCGCTGTCCACCGAGCCGTACATGCCGCCCACGACGACGATGTAGTAGTCGGAGTCGTCGATGACGCGCTCGATGACCTCCCATGGCGTCGAGTCGGACGCGGGGAAGAGCTCCATGCCGACCGGGAAATGCCCGACGCTGAGGATGGCTTCGACAACGGCCTGTCGCTCCTTCTTCAGATCCCGGAACGTGGAGCTGACGAAAACCTGGTACCGAGGATTGCTCATGAGTGGATCTCGCTAACGATCGTTCGACTCGAGATTCACGGACGTCCTCAGCACTACGCCGTCCGCATCGAACAGCGACAACTGAACCGTCGCCGCGCGCGTCGTTTCGGGATGAATCGAAAACCGCTCCGTCGCGCCTGCGGCGATCAGATGCCGGATCGCGACTCGATTCCGCTGTCCCACCGCCAGCTCGCCGATCGGAACGTGATACGTCGCCGAGGTTTCGAGCACGGGGCGCGGATCAATGGTTCGCTCACGGCCCACCTGCAGCTCGATCCCTGTGAGCAGCGCATTCGCGGTGCCGGAGTTCGAGACCGCGACGTCGATCGCGCCGTTTTCCATTGCGTCGGCCGCCAGCAGGCGCAGCTGTGTGGATGGACGTTGCAGCGCCGGCAGCGGCACGGCCAGCGCAATCGCTACAACGACGCCGATCGGGCCGATCCAGCGGAGAGCGCGCCGGCGGCGCGGATCGAGTTTCGGAATCTCGATGCCGGCGAATTTCACGCCGGCCAAAAGCGGCGCGAGTGCGAGCGCGATCGACAGCAGCAGCACTGTCGTTCGGACCGTTTCGGGGAAACCGAGGACATCGGCGACCGACATTTCATTTCCTCCGTCGCACGAGGAGCATCAGCACCGCGACCGGCACTGCGATCATCACGAGGGGAAGCAGGTCGAGCGACGGGTTCTGAAACCGCTGTCGATCCGGATTGATAGCGAGCACGGACGCGCGAACAGGACGGCGCTCATCGCGAGCAACCGTGAAGCCGGACCAGCGGTCTTCGAAAACCCGCACCGGCTCTCCATTGCTGTCCGCCGTCGTCACCAGCACCTCCGTCCAGTACCGCCCCTCGGCACTGCACGCGATCGAAGACGACTCGTACAGCGAAGCTCGCGAAGCAGGGTTGCGTGCCATCGGCAGCATCACGCGTTCGCCGTCCGGTTTTCCGAGAGACACGTCCACGGACAATGGATATCCCGGCAGTTCCTGCAGCGGACGGTCCATCCCATCGTCGAGCCTGTAGCCGATGGCCACCGCATCGTGTCGCCGCACCGGTGGCGCGGCGCCCGGTGACACGAGGACACCGCGCGGGAAGAACTGCTGCGAGAGAACTTTCGCTCGTGCGGACGGATTCGATTTGCGGAACGTCCACGTTCCCGCGGCGGGACGCCGCACGACGATCGTCGCCATCGTGTCGCCGGTATGAACCTCTTCGACGCCCGGTGTCTGCGCCGTCAGCGCTCCTGAGGAACCAGGCGGCAACACCCACACCTGTTGCGCGGCGCCGCCGCGATAGATGTCGAATACGACCAGCTCGAGATACGGAGGCAACACGAGCGTATCGGCGGCGCCGGCGAGCTCCTTCTGCATGCTTCGCGCGCCGAGCAACTGACTGACGACCTGATGCAGCCCGGCGAGCAGCTCCGCGCGGCCGCTTCGAACGCGGTGCACGCGTTCCGGCGGGACGCGCGCCCACGGAAACGTCTCGCGGGCGCCGAGGAGCAGCACGTCGATCGAGACGGGAGGGTTCGTGAACGCGGAGTCGACGAGACGTTCCAATTCCGCGAGCGCGGCGCGCTCACGCAGTTCGGGCACGTCGAGGTGCCCGTCGGTGAGCAGCAGAATCGCGCGACGGCGCCGCGGGTCGCCGGGCAACGAACGAAATGCTTCCGCTGCACCCTCGAATGCCGCGACGAGATTAGTGTGGCCGAGCGATCGTGACGGCAACGCGCCTATCCCGCGGCGCAATGCGGGAACGCTCTCGGCGAGTACGAGCGTCAGCGGGACGTCGATCCGCGCGCGCGAGCCGAAGCTCACGATTCCGAAGCGGTGATTCGCGCGAGCGCTGCGCGAGCTCCAGGTGAGGACGTTCAACGTCAGCGGCAGCGCGTCGACGATCGACGCCGGCGAATGCGCCGCCATGCTGCCGGAACGGTCGACGAGCAGCAGGAGATCGAGTCCGGACCCGGCGGGATCTTCCGCACACGCAGTTACCGCGGCCGCGGCGAGCGCAACCGCGAGGAGCAGACGCAAGGCTATCGTGCCGCTCTCGCCGTGCGCGTTCGTATGCATACGTCCTCCGTGCACAGGGGACAGCTCACGCCGGCGTTCGTGGGCCTACGCCTGGTGGCGCCGCGTGTCCCCTGTTCGAGAGGCTTCAATGCGCCGGCCTGGAATCGTTCTCGTCCTGCTCCTGCTCGTCGCGCTGAGTTGCAGCGAAAAAGTGCAACCACCGGTTCGGCACTCACAAACACCGTCGCGCAGCATCGAGCCGGACCCGCCGCCCCCGGCGCAGTTGCCGGCAAGACCAATCGACTGGTCACGTTCCGCCGGTGTGTTCATCGGCATCCAGACGTTTCACGCTGACAGCGATCTCGAAGTTCGTTTCGCCGCCGACGACGCTGTCGATCTGGCGTGGCTCTTCACGCACGAAACGAAACTGCTCGCGCCAAAACAGGTGGCGCTGCTCGTAGCCGGACGGCCGGCCAAAGAGAGCTCGCGCAGAAATTTTGCGGCGCTGCGCCACGCAGTACAGCTCGTCGAGGATGAACGGCACGCCTGCCTGAATGCGGACACGCTCGTGTCCATCGTGCGCGAGCAGGCGCGCAAAGTCGGTCCGGACGGACTCCTGATCGTGTCGTTCGCGACGCATGGGCTCTCGCACAAGGGAGAGCACAGGCTGCTCACCGCCGACGCATCGAGCAGCAGCCCGCGCGGAGTCGTGCTCGCGCGAATGGTCGACGCCATCAGGGAAGAGCGGCCGCAGCGGCTGCTGCTGCTCATCGATGCCTGCCGCAACGCGCCGCGCGATGGCGCGAGCTACGCGTCGTCCGTCTGGCAGCCGCGGTTGCCGGAGACGTTGCTGGAGGACGTCGACCTGCGGCTCTCGTATGCGGCGCTGGCTTCTGCAACGCCGGGAACGACCGCGCTATCCGGCGACGGGAACGGCTACTTCACGCGAGCGATCCTCGACGGCTTGCGCTGCAACGCTCCGCGGCAAGCCGATGGGTCCGTGACGTTGAACGATCTTGCGACCTACGTCAGCGACGAGCATCAGCAAGCGGAAAGCCGCATCGGCGGGCTCGGTCCATTGTCTCTGGTCAACTGCGCCGATCCATCGGCCGCGGGTGAGATCGTCGAGCCGAAAGATGGAGAGCTCGTCGGCTCACGAGGATTCGTACGCGTTCGGATCGATCAGCCGGAGCTCTACGCGACGGTGCTCGTCTGCGCCTCCGCGAACAACGTCTGCTACAACCAGAATCCCAACGCCGAGCCGCGGCGCACACGCAAGGGCGAGATCACCGAGCTCGCCGTGCGATACGGCGGCCCCGGACGCTTCACCGTTCACGCCGCGCTGACTGCCGACCGCGAGTTCCTGCGCGGCCAACGCGAGCCTGCCGGCATCCCCTCGTCGCAAGACGCCAATCGGCGGGTCCATTGGTGCGATCCCGTCGAGGTCACCCGCAACCCCACACGAAAGGGAGGAAACAAATGATGAAAGTCGCCGCAGTCATCCTGCTTGCGAGCGTGTGCGCCGTGCCCGCGCAACGCGCCGCGGCCACGTCTCAACCGGAGATCCGCTCGCCAATGAGTGGCGATCGGGTCGGCAAACCGGGCGACGTCGAATGCGAGCCGAAAGAACCCTGCTCGCGGATCCGCGCGGAAGGATGGGTCCCGACCGGCCGAACGCCCTTCTTCGTCGTCGGCCCCGTCAAGGCATCGCCTCGGAAGTGGATACAGCCCGCCGTCGGCCCGGTCAGTCCCAACGGCACCTTTAGCGGTCTCGTCTACCTCGGCGAATCCCACCACGGCGCGAGACAGTGGTTCAAGCTCTACGTCTACGCCTGTGAGTCGCCGGACCGCTTCACGGAGGGCGACGAGCTCACCGAGGTGCCGCCGGATTGCGAAGTGAGCGAGCCGGTCGAGGTCTATCGCGAACGTTGATTGATGACAAAGGAGCAGAGCATGAGCTTTCGAGCAGCAACACTCGCAACCGTAGTTTTCACCGGTTTCGCGCTTTTCACGTGCAGCGCCTCGGCTCAGACGTACGTCGTCGGCAAGGTCGTTCGCTTCGAACAACTCGCCGGTCAGTCCGCCTGGAAGGACGCGGCGCTCGAGCGCCTGCGGAGCGCCCAGTGGACATTCGGTGCGAACGGGCAGCTCTCGTATCACGTGCCGGACAGCGCCACCGGCACGCTCCGCGGCACCTACGCCGTCAAAGGCAAAAAGGTGGAGTTTCGTGCGAGCGGCGGCTATCAGATGGGCTACAGCGCCGGCACGCAGTCCATCGTCACCGGCACCATCGATTTCTCGCAGAGCCCGCCGGTTCTGTCGATGGTGCAGCGGACCAGTTCGGCGATGGGGGCGAACGTAAACGACACGCAGTTCGGGATGACGAACGGCTCGTCGTACCGCTCGGTCGTCACGCTTCAGAAGCGTCGCCGTTGAGAGATGGCTGGGCTGGCTCGCCAGCCCGGCTCATTTCGCCGGCACCGACCGAATGAAGAGGCGATCGATGGACCAGAGCGGCGGGACACCGACCGACTCGGACGCTCGCGACGAGCCGCCCGTTCGCGACAGCAACTCCTCGAGCGCCGTCCCTCCATGCGGTCCACGCGTCCGGACGCCCGATGACTCGAGCACGCGCGGATTCGGCAGCGACTCGTCGGTCGAGATGAGGAAGTACGTGTCGAGTCCGTAAGGCTCGGTAATTCTGAGACCGCCGACGTCGATGACCGGCGCCGCAGCTGCGCCATCGCGCTCGACGGGGAAACAATTCTCGACGGATCCGCGCAGCGGAAACAGCAGCACGCTGCGGCCGTAGCTGTCGATGCCGAAGACGTAGTAATGGCGGCGCTCGACTGTTGTCCCGGGTGACTTCGCGTGCAGGCGGAGCTTGTACCGCTGGCCGCCGCGGACGATCTTGTCCACGACTTCGGTGTTCTTCTCATCGTCGTGCAGCGCGAGCCGGTACGGCGACGCCACATCCGCAGGGGCTGAGAGGTGCAGCCAGCCGAGAATGGCGTTGAGGCGAAGAATCGCGCGGCGGAGCACGATGGATGCGTCATCGAGCGGCTCGGCTGCAAACCAATCCGTGCGCGGCGGCAATGCAGTATTGCGCGCGTCATCCTGATGAACTTCAGGCCGGATCCACGCGTAGTCGACCGCAGCGTCCGTCAGTCTTCCGGTAAGGATGTAATCAGCACGAGCAGGATCGGATACCGGCTCGATGTTGTCGTAGTCAGTCCCCGGCCCGACGGCGATCGCTGTGGGCAGTGCCACAGGAGCAGGCAATTGCACGAAGAGCGTCGATCTTGCCGGAAGCGTTCGAACAAATGTCGAAGACGTCACTTCCTGCCGGTTGCGGCGGCCATCGAGCAACTCCCATGAAGCATCGCGCCAGCGGAGAACGTGATCGGGCGTCGTTTTCGTCGGGTCGTCGACCCAGTGCACGCGGGCGGCTCTGGCTTCACTGCGAACCTGGCGCGCGAACGCCACCGCCTCATCGGACTCGGAACTTTGCGGCATCCAGATGCGCAGCGTACGGCCGCGCGGCGCAGCCCAGGTGACGACGTCGAGCAGCTCCCCGCTCCCTGCAGAATTTCGGCTCGATCGCATGCCGCTGTGCACGAAACGCCCTTCGCTGCGGCCGAGGCCGAGCATCCCGATGATGCGGATCTGGGCGCTGACTCCGCCGCGGCGCGGCTGCAAAACCGATCCGACGGTCAGACCGTGCGCCCAGCCGCCGCCGAGGACGATAGTGCCGTCCGGCTTCACGGATTCGATCGCGATCGACATCCTGCTCGGCGCGGCCTGGCCGGCTGAGAACAGCGGCAGCGACTGCATCGCCTCAGTCCCGCCGAACACAGGATCCTGATACGGCGAGTCGGACCGCATCATGGCCTGGATGCGCAGGAACGTGTCCGCGGCCGGCTCATCGCGAACCGCATCGCGCATCGCCCGCAGCAGCGCCCACGAGAACACGCCGTGATACTTGCCATCCTCGGCCACGGTCTCGAAAGCGCGCGCAAAATCCTTCGAGGCCGACATCACCAGCGCCCCACGCGTCTCCGGAGCGGCCGGCTCGGATGCGTCGCGCGCATCACGCGAGTCCGTTGCGATGACGCGCGAGGCCGCATCGGCGGAAAGCGCGCGCGAGGCCGAGCCGCTGTGGCAACTGTCGAACATGACCGTCAGCCGCACGTTGCGGTCGAGCATCCGGTTGAAGAGCACGGCGAGTTCTTTGTCGCGGATGTCCGGCGCGCCGAGTTTCGAATCCGCCGGGACGATCGACTCGTCCAGCCGATCGAGCTCGCTGGAGAGCGAGTTCTCGACCTGAGAGCCGTGCCCGGCGAAATAAAAGAGCACGACGTCGTCCTTCGCCGCGGGCTCGATCAGATGGTTCTCGATCGCGCGAATGATCCCGTCGCGCGTCGCCTGCTGGTTCTTCAGCGTCAGGATCGACTTCGGCTCGAAGCCATACCGGGCGATCAGCATCTCCCGTAGCAGATCGACGTCCCGCGTCGCGCCGCGCAGTGCAGGCCACGCACGACCTGCCGCGGGCTGCTGGTCGCTTTGGGGCCGGAGACCTACGGCCGAGTAGTCATCGATGCCGATGAGCAGCGCCCGCCGCGGCAGCGGCACGACAGGTTCCGGCTTCGTGGGCTGTGCTTGTGTGGTTGCAGGAACCCCTTTCCCGCACGAGAGGAGCAGCAGCAGGATCAACGGAACATGAAACGCAGCACGCGCGCGAATGCGCATACATCCTCCCGCGGCGCCTGCCGAACGCAGTGCCCGTGATGAGCGCCGGCTCGTCACCGGCGCTCGATTCATGAATGAGTGCTTCAGGGTCTCGGGTACTGGGACATCGGACAGAGGAGCTGGTCGTACGGACCGCGCTCGTCGACGAAGATCGCCTTCAGCAGATCCGACTTGCGCCGATCTCCGTCGGCGTGCAAGGCGGCGAAGTTACGCGCCTGCCCTCCGGCCGCCGGAGCCTGCGGGATCGGCCGGTCGTTCGCCGCCGGCGGACGCGCCGCGAGATCCCAGAACCGCGTGAAGTGCATGCCGCGCTGCGGCTGCCTCGTACCTGCCGGACGCACGGGCCGCGAGATGTTCAGGATGGCCATATCGATCACGCCGTCGAGTGGCTTGAGCGAGATAGTGCGTTTGCGGCCGTCCGAGAAACGCTCTTCGACGACTTCCAGTGAATCGCCCGGCACCTGGATCTCGGCCTGGACCCAACTGGCCACGGCACGCGCATACGGCTTGCCTTTGCCCGAAGGCGGGCGGAAGTCGATCGGTACGACCTTGCCGTTCACCTGAATGACCGACCGCGTCGACACCTTGCCGCTCTTCAACGTCAGTCGCGCGACGATCAGTTCCTTGGGAGGATTGTCCGAAAAGACAGCCGGGTCGAGATCGCCGATCGACGGGTGGATGTCCCGCAGGTTGGCAACCCACCCGAAGTCGGCGCGCTCGGCATGGTTGTCGGGCACCGACTTCGACGGCGAGGCGGACCGGACCAGCTTCACGCCGTCGTTCGGAATGCCGAGGGAAAGCTTGGAGCCGGAGAGCGGCCAGACCACGCCTTTGTGGACGGCATCGGCGAGAGCCCGGGACGATGCATCGCGGGACGTGATGTCGGGATACAGAAACGCCGCCACGGACGCCTCGGTGCGCGGACATTCCGGCGCACAGTCGGCGGCGCGGGCGAGAAGAACCGGTTTGTGCTCCGGAATTCCGGGGTGCATCGTGCTGTGATGGGCATGCGGTGCGTTCAGCAGGAGCACGGTCAGCTCCTTCCCATCTTCACTGGGAACGAACGCAATGAGTCCGCTAAAAAATATCCTCAGAATGAACATCGGCTTGACCCCCTATTGACTGGGCTGGTAATTGAGGGGGAATGGCGACGAGGCATGGCCGACCACCTGAAACGGAGCGACGGCCAGCACTGGAATCTTCTTCTCCCTCAGAAAACGTATCTGTGCCAACTGCAGCGCGCGAGCAGCATCGTGCCCGTCTCTGTAGTGGCGGTGAAACTCGCTCAAAACCTTTTGCGAGCGCTGGTCGTCAATGGTCCACAGACTTCCGACGATGCCCGGAACGCCTGCGGCCACGATCGGGCGCACCAGCGGCGCCAGACCTTCAGGACCTACGGGAACACCGCCCGCGCTGCTGCATGCGGCAAGCACGACGAGACGGGCCCTGTCCAGTTCGAGCTTCTTCAGCAGTTCGTCGGTGTACAACAAGCCGTCATGACCGTTGACCGGTGCCAGGAGCAGCAACGTGCCGAACGGAGGGTGGCGGTTCACAATGGCGTGACCGGCTACATGAACGATGACACTGTCTTTCGCGCTCGCGAGAAAAGCCGGAACCGTCGCCTGTTCCTGCACGAGCACGGTTGCGTGCGGCGCATAAAGTGCACCGGCGGCGCGCGCCTCGATCTCGGCAAATCGCAGCGGCTTCAGATCCCTTGCGACTTCGAGCTGCTTGTCGAACGCCGGATTTCCGACCAGCAACGCTGTGGGAGTGCCGCCCCGTGCCGCGAGCTTCTGATCGCGTCGTAGTGAATGCACGTACAGCGTCGCACTCGCCGCCGTCGCGATGGTGAAATCCTCGACGAGATAATTTCCGACAGGGTTCTTCAACGTCGCAAACGGAAGGCCGTGCATGTACCGGTCGGGAACGATCACGAGCCGGCGGTTCGGCAGCCTTCCATTCTTCAGAGTCGCGATCAGTTGCAGCGGCTCCGCGAAGAGCGCCATCGACGGGCCGGCCAATGCCGCGTCGAACCGCGGGGCGTCTTCCGTCACCGCCTCGCGTTGGATCGTCCGGATCCACGACTTGATGTCCTTCCGCTTGACGCGCAGCGTCCGGACCTCGATGTCGTCGCGTGAGACGACCCAGACGTGTGTCTGCTCGTCCGTGACCTGGTATTCGAGAACGAACGTTCCTACCGGCAGCGCCGCCTGTATCGACTCGAGGCTGTCCGGCGCAATCGCTTTCGGATCGATGCGGCGCAGCGTATTCTGCGCGACCGGAAGCTCGAGCACGAGACTCAATGGCTCGAAAGCCCGCGACTTTTCGGCATATGCAAACGCGTCCTCTTTGCGTCTGTCGGCGAGCAAAAGGCCGATCAGGCGGTCGTACGTTTCCTGAAAACGCGAGAAGTAGCCGGTCCAGAGCGCCTCGCCTTGTCCGCGCGGCGTGCCGGCCAGGAGCTCGGTCTCCTCTTTATTGAGCTCTGCGATGGCTGTAACGAGATCTTTCTCCGCCTCAACCGGCTGTCCGTCCAGTCTGTACGCCGCGGCACGCCGCGCCAGAAGAATCGCGTGAAAAGTGCGGTAGCGGACCGTGCCGGAGAGATTCAGCGCGTCCGTGAAGGCCTTGATCGCCCGTTTCGGATCGCCGGGAAGAGCCGCATCGCCGTCTGCCTCCGCGATTCGGGCGCGCAGTGCGTTCTGCGTCTTCTCGCTGACCATGCCGGCGCTGATCTCGACGGCCTCGTTGATCTCCTTCTGCGCGCCTTCGCGGTCATTGAGCCGAAGGCGGATCGCCGCGCGCGCACGCAATGCAATGGCGCGATTCACGAGGAGCGCGTCTTTCGCGGCCTGACTCGTGGCATTGTCGCGTTCGCGCTCGAGCGCCTCGATGAGTGTGGTCTGGTAGTCGAACGCGATTTCCGGCAGGTCGAGCGCCAGCGCCGTCGCCGCAGTCTCGCCGGCGAGAAGATGACGCGATCGCATCTCGACCACTTTCCCTATGCGCCGCTGTGCGAGAAAGGCTTCGCGCAATGCTGCGTCCTCTTGTCCGAGGACGCGGAAGATGCCGGCCTTGCGCATGTGGGCATTGGCGACGTTTTCGTCGTCGTTCATCTGGCCGTACACGGGCAGAATCTCGTCATACAGCGCAATGGCTTCGAGGTATTGACCTTCCGTCTGCAGAATGTTCGCGATATTGCCTTTGGCACGGCCGAACACATTCAGATAGCCGGCCTGGCGGCTCTCAGCCGCGACTGCGGCGAGTTTCTGTTTCGCCTCGCTCTTGTCGTCACTGCGCCACGAAATCTGAATGGCGCGCCCGATTTCCGCGCCGAAGCGCAGCGGGCTGCCGGCACGAGCAAACCGCTCCGCGGCCTCGGCATACGCGGGCTCCGCAATCTTGAGATTGAAGGCCCGATCCGCGGTGCGCGCCTCCGCCAGCAGCAAATGAGCGCGACGCAACGATCGAAGTTCCGCAGGTTTCGCCTTCCTGATCGCTGCAACGACGTCGCGCAGGTAGGGGTCTTCCGTAGCATCCTCGAGCTCGTCGGCAATCACGGCGGCTTCGTGCAATCGTTTCGCGGCATCGGCGGAACCGGCGGCGGCGCTTGCCCAATCGTGCAGAACCTCCTCTTCGAGGTACTTCTGCGCGGCCGCGGGATAGGGGCGGACGAAGACGGCAACGGAGCGGCGGTCTCCGTCGGCCGCAGCTTGCGGCAGGCGTGGCTGGTTCGTGGACCATCGCAGCGCCAGACTCCGGTCCGCTGCTTTTTCGAGAGCGGTGATCCGCGTCTTCGCCTCGTCAGCCCATGCTGTCTGATCGAGCTGCGCCGCGCGCGCCCAGGCCAGGCGCGCCTTCTCGGGAAATCCGAGCGCCTCCTGCGCCAGCGCCAGATTGAACCAGCCTTCCGGCAGATGTGGATTGGCTTCGACGGCGCGCCGCGCCGCGTCGTGAGAGCGCAGCAGGTCGGAAGGGCGATCCTCTTCCTGAGCGCGGATGAACAGCGCGGCGCCGAGGTCGCTCAGAATGCGCGGGCTGCGCGTTCTGTCCGCTTCTTCGCCGAGCCAGTCAATGGCCGCATTGATGCAGACCGGCTCCTTGATCAGTAGCCGGAGAGTTTCGCCATGATCGGTCATCACTTTTTCACACGCTTCGTTACTACGAAGAGACGCGCGACGCCTCGAAAGGTAGGGAGGTCCGCAGTCGGACTGCTCGACGACGCGTCCTTTCTCGAGGAAGCGCTTGCAAGGCGCCCAGAACGTCGCGGACGTCAGGCGTGGCTCGATGATGCGCGACTCTGAAAGCGCGGCGACCTTCGGCTCCGACGGGGTCGTGGTTTCGTTCCGGAGGATCGCAACGAGCAACAGCAGAACTATGGCGACAATGACGGCAAGAGCCGTCCGCCTGGCAGCGAAATCGGTCATGACCCTCTCTCAGGACGCGTCCGAGGTTTTCGGGAGAACGCCATCATGATATCTGGGCGGAAGAACGCCCACGTGATCTAAGATGCCTTTCCCATTCTCGGAAGGAGTCGATGCCCACGGATCGACGCGCGCTTTATGAAGACTACTACCCGCGGGTAGTCGGGTATCTTGTGAAGAAGTTCGAATTCACGGTGGATGAGGCACGCGATCTCGCACAAGATGTCTTCGTAAGTGTCTTCAGGCATATGGAGCAGAAGCCGATCGCTGCACCTTGGCTCTTTTTGAAGACCGCGGCGCACCATCGCGCCGTGAATGAGATTCGCAGCCGCTCGATCCACCGGAAAACGGAGAGCGGATCTTCGGACGCGATTCCGCATCTCGCGGAAATGCTCCTGCACGACTTCTGGAACGGCGAGACGCCGCCGTCGCCGGAGAATCTCGCGACGCTCAGCGAGCAGGCGGCGCGATTGCACGACGAGATCGAGCAGTTGCCCGCGTCGCTGCGGCCGAGTCTCCGCTTGTGGCTGGAAGGGGCGTCTTATGAAGAGATCGGGACGGCGCTGCGCCTCACTGTCGACGCCGTCAGGACGCGGCTGCGCGATGCGAGGAAGCTCCTCGTGAACCGGATGCGGCCGGGGGGTGGATGATGGTGGACAACAACGAATGGCAGAACGGGTACCGCGAGGCGTTCGAGCGCGGCCGCCTGCGCGTGGGTGACCCGCCGGCGCCGGGGGAGCTCGTCGCCTGGTCGCGGGGCGAGATTCCGGAGGACAGCCCTGAGGCGGAGCGGATGCGGGAGCGGCTTTCTTACTATCCCGAGCTCGCAGCGGCACTTTCGGACGACGACCCTGCGGATGATGAATCGCCGCTCCTCACGCGGGAGCAGCTTGCCATGGACTGGGAGCGGATTCAGCAGCGGTCGAGTCCAGGCGTCGGTCCGCACGTCGCCGCGGCAGCAACGGCTCCCCGAAGCCAGTGGCGGTGGGCCACGGTCGTACCGTTCGCGACGACTTTGCTCTTCGCCGGGTTGTTTCTGCATTCCTTGTGGCGGATCGGTCGACTTCGAACCGAGTTGGAAAAACCGCGGGCAAACGTCGAGCGCGTGGAGCTCCACGCGACGGTGCCGCGCGGTCCTGCCACGCCGAAGCCGATCGTTCTCCAGCCTTCGACAAAGTACGTGCTGCTCGCGCTGGTCCTCGATGAGGAAGTGCGTGCCCGCTCGTTCCGCGTGGAATTGCTCGACCTGAACGACGAACAGCCCAAAACGCTCTGGCAAAGCACCGTCAGCCGCGGCGCGGACGGCACGTTTTCAGTGGAGATCCCGCGGACGTTCCTGACGGCTTCGAGTTATGAGCTCGCGCTTTTCGGAGACGACGGTTCGGAGCCGATCGCGACCTATGTGATCTGGCTTGCGCAATCGCAGCGACCGGCGTGAGCTCTCGTCAGCCTCGGTTTCGGCGTGCTGCGTAGAAGATCAGGTTGGCCTCTCGTGCCCTGGCCGCACGCGCCAGTTCGGTGACGGTCATCGCGATCGTGCCATCAGACCTCGAGTAAGGCAGGAGCACACGCGGCACGCCGTCGATCTCGACACCGTGACCGGTCGTGTAGATCAGCGCGACGTCGGCAGCGGCCGAGTTCCGCTGAAAACTCGCGATCGCGCGGGTAAGCGCCGCCGCATCCGGGTCGTCGATGCGTGTTACCGCGAATCCCGCATTCGTCAGCGCCTTCGAGACCCGTTCACGATCCCTGATGACGCCCGGCAGGGAGGGACCGACGTCCGATCCCGCATAACCGGAGAACGTCACCACCAGCGCAACGCGCATCTGCCCCTTCTGCCTCGGCAGGAACTGCCACCGCGGGAGATGACCGCCCCCCAGAACTTCAGGATGTTGAATCCCACGACTGGCGCCGCCGGTCCGCCGAATCAGCTCCTCGGCGAACGCACCAAAAGAAGCAGACTCCAGCGCCAGCGACTGGACGAATGCCGTCGCGAACGGATTGCCGCCCTGCGCGTCACGATCGAGAGTGGGTCGGCCGGAGAGCGACCCGTAGATGAATACAGGCTGCGACGGGCGATCTGCTGCCCCTACGTTGCTCGCGGCCAGAAGCGAGACAGCGAGCCCCAGCGTCGAGCGAACGATCACGGACACAAAGCACACGCCATTCACCGCGTCAATACGAACGCGCCCGCGCGATGAACCGCGTCGTCCACGCCGAGCTCGCGTTTCCAGCGGAGGAGCTCTGCTCTCTGCGTCGTATGAAACGCGTGAGACGGATCATCGCTCTTGAATAAGCGATCATAAAACGCCTTCATGAACTCGGACGTAGCGCGGTCGTCCACCGCCCAGAGCGACAGCACCAGATTCTCGGTTCCAGCCAGCGTAAACCCGCGGCGGAGACCGATGACTCCTTCTCCGGTCCGCACGTCGCCGTCGCCGGTATGACACGCCGACAGGACCGTCAGCCACGTGTCGCGCAGATCGAGGGTACTCGCCTCCTCGGCGGTCAGGATTCCGTCCGCGGCGAACGGCACAACCGAGCCTCGCCTCCACGCATCGAGTGTGATCGTCCCGCCACCCAGGAGGAGATAAGCGCGATACATCGGGTTCCGACTGAGGCGGTCATGGACGGCCTTGTCGACGCCGCCGCGCAACCGATCGCCGTGTGTTGCGACGTGAAGAATCCGCGGCCTCGGGTGGCGGAACAACGCGCGCTCGGAGGCGCACTCGCCGAGGAGGATCATCGGGCTCAGCCCGTTCTTCCTTGCGACGGCGCCGGCGTACTCCACCTCCTGGCGGCTAAATGTGAGATCGTCCGCGCCGTCGCCCAGTCCCACGAACGTATTCACCGGCGCGGGAGTCGTCGTCTTCGCGCGCAGCACATCGCGCCCTGAGCCGATTTGGGCGAGCTCCCAACGCTCCGCGACGAATCGCCCCTCGTCATCGAGCAAAGCCGCCCACGGGACGAACGCAGTCGATCCATCCGGACTGAGGAGAACCTTGCGCGTGGCCGGACTGAATGCGCGAGCGAGCGGCTTCCAGACCCGATCGTGCAGATCGCGAACCGCATCGGCCACGCTGGCATCAGGTCCCACCGCAGCCGGGCCTCGGCCGCCGCCGAATCGACCGACGATGCGCTCGACGCCGTCGTCGATCGTTCGCCCGTCGCCTAGCGGAATCCAAGTCGGAGTGCCGGTGCGCGGAATGACCAATCCTCCGTACGCAGATACGAGTGCACCGCCCTTCCCCTGGTGCTGATAACGAATGATCTCGACCAGCACTTGATCGTGATCGAGCTCCGCCTGCACGTCCTGCAGTCGCGCGGGCGCCTCCGCTTGGCGCAGCCGCGGAGCGAGCGTTCTCGCAAGCGTGGTTTGCTCGGCCTTCAAGGCACGTTCGAGAGTCTCCGTCTTGCCCTCGCCGCGGCCGATCTTTTCCATGATCGCGACTTTGAGCTCATTGATACGGTCGAGACGTACCTGTTGCGTACGAGAGCTCGCGCGAACGAGCGCTCGCTCGGCGAGGAGCGACTCGAGCACGGCCCCCTTCATCGTGAGCACGGCTTCCGCGAGCAGATTTGGCTCCCCAAGTGCCGCCAACTGGTCATATGGCGCCGCTTCGCTCAGATACGCGAGACGCTGCGCCTCGGAACCGAATGCGAGCATTCGCGCGAGATGCTTCTTCGCGACTTCCAGCGCCTCACGACTCAGCGCGACGGCTCGATCATGCTCTCCCCGCCGCTGCAGCACGAGCGCCAGCGTTCTCGTCGCAGTGACGAACGCCTCCTCTTTGCTGCTGTCCTTCGCAAGAATCGACGTCGCCCGCATGAGCAGGCGCTCGGCTTCCGCCAGATCGTTGCGGTTCAAGGCGGTCACCGCGAGCTCGTGGAGGATCGCGGCGGTGGCGGCGCTGTCCTCGCCATATCGCAACCCGACGCGACGATACGCCTCCTCCCCGATGACGGCGGCTAAGTCGAAACGTCCCGATCGGTTGTACAGCGCGGCGCGATTAACGAGGATCGTGGTGTACCACTCGGTCCCCTTCCGCGTAAGCGCCTGCGCCTCGCGCATCCGAGCCTCTGCTTTCGCGAACTCGCGCCGCGCGGAGAGGACATGGCCCAGGTTGTACAGCGCCAGACGGCGGTTAGAACGGCTGAGAGCACGTTCCGCCAGGAGTTTCTCGAGAGCGACTCGCGACGTTTCGAGATCACCGAGGCGCGCGTAAAAAATCGCGAGATTCGCACAGGCCGCTTGATGCGCATCGCTTCCGCGTCTTCCACTCGACTCGAGCACATCCAGCGTCTCGAGAAACGCACTCTCCGCTTCGGCCGGATTGCCAAGTGCCACGTAGGCCGATGCCGTGTTCTGCAAGGTGAGGAAGCGCCACTGCGATCCTTTCTGCTCCTTCTGAAGCGACAGTGCGGCGGTGGCCAGGCGAAACGACTCGAGAGCGCCGGCATACTGGCCGTACTTCAGGCGGGCGAGACCGCGGTTGTTGTGAAGCCAGGCGCGATTGACGGCCGGCCCGTTCTTTTTCGCGAGGATTGCGTCCGCTTTCGAGAAAAGACGTTCCGCTTCGTCGTACTCGCTCAGCGCGGCGTGAAGAGTGGCGAGATAGCCATAGCCGAGGGCGAGGTTGGCTGTTTCTCCGAGCTTGCTGCGCGTCGCGATGATTCGCTTGTAGATCGGGATCGCTGCGCGCACTGATTCCATGGGCACGGGCGGAAGTGGAGCCGCCTGAAGCGTGACGAACTCCTCCGCCTCCGGTGACGACACGTATCCGCGAGGAGTTTGAGAGCGTGCACCCCCAACCGGTTTTGCGGTCGATGTTCTGGACGCGACCGTTGCCACCACTGCGCCGGCGGCGACGAGAAGCACAAAGAAAAGCACTGCGCCCGCAACGATCCACAAACAAATCCGCCGGCTGCGCATGGGAACCTCCGAACACATGTGTGTCTCGAGAGACACTCGGCGCGCTGACGCGTGGGTCAGAACAAACCCGACACCTGATTGAAGTTCTGCATCGCCGCGACGGTCTTTGGCGAAACGTCACCGAGAGAAAACGCGAGCGCCTCGATCGCCGTCGCGGGCAGTGCGTACCGCGTCACGATGTCTACCTCCGACTCGTGAACCGCTCCGTTGCGGCGCAGCGATCGGCGAGCTGTTTGCCGAGTTGCGACGCGCCAGAGTCATCGAGAGGCAAGCGCGGAGTAGAGGCTGACGACCGCGCGCGGCCTCAGCTCGTTGATCAGCGCGAGCAGCGCCTTCGTTTCTGGTTCGGACGACGACTCAGCGCCGGAGCTCAGCGCGATGTTGCGCGCGTCGTTCGCGCGGCTCTTGTAGAAAGCGGCTTCCGGCTTCCACTTCGACGTCGGGAAGTTGCGGTTGAGATCGATCCCGCGCGCGTTGCCGCGCGTGCCGCGCAGCAGGCCGTCGGGATTGCAGCAGAGGATCACCGCCACCTGCTGGTCCTCCGCCGGCTGGCACCACATCACCTCTGACACGACCACCGTCGTCTCCGACTCGTCCCCGTGAATCGCCGCGAGGATCACATCTCGACACATCGCGACGCGGGAAGAAAACGTGCAGCCGAACGCCGTCGACGTAACTGCCGTAGCTCGTGCTCGCGTGGCAGAGGATGCCGCGGTCGCGGCGCTCGACGACGGTCAATGGGACGCGTCAAAGAGAGCAACGCGCCCAAACGGTCAGTCGCCGAAATTGCCACCGAGTCTGCCACTAAGGGGCCTGAAAATAGGCGAAACTCGACGAAAATCAACGAAGGATGTCGTAGGGCTAACCACCTCCTTCGATTTGCGTTAACTGTCGTCGCGTCGCATCGCGTTACTACTAATAAGCTGGCTCATAACCCAAAGGTCGCAGGTTCAAATCCTGTCCCCGCAACCAACACCGACATCAATCAAACGGCCGCTCGCAAGAGCGGCCGTTTTCGTCTGTTCTCGCCCGGGAACGACACCCCCGCGCGCCGGGACCGGGCTGGTGGCGTACGCGCCACCCAGCCCGATCCACCTCGACTTACTGCCCTTCCGTGCCGTCCGCGCCGCGCAGCAGCGGGAACACGTAGTTCTGCACCGGCATCTGCGGCACGCCGGAATCCTCCTTCTGGGCGACGGGGAAGACCGTCACCATGAGCGCCGGGACGAACTCCGACGGACCCGACTCGGTCTCGCTCGCCTCGGTGCTCGCGCCTTCGCCTCCGTCGATGACCGCGGTGCGGGCATAGACGACGTTGGCGACGACGTGCGACAGCGAACCGCAGCGGTTGTCGCGCCCGAGCTGGTCGAGCACCTGCGCGACGACCTGCTCGCGCGAGGCCGTGTTCGCGGCGCTCAGTCCGCGCGCGAGGCGGAAGTCCGGCCAGCGGACATGCATGCGTGCGATCTCTCCGCGCGCGTCGATGGCCGCGTGGAAGCGCGAGAAGGCCACCGGCACGCCGCCGATGTGGCGCTGGTAGCGCACGTGGACCTCGCTCCCCATCGCCTCGCCCGTGATCACCCTTCCCTCCTCGGAAGCGGCGGTCACGCGGAGCGTGCGCACGTCGGCGCGCGTGCCGAGCTCGCGCAGCGGCATGCCGACGGCTTCCGCGGCCTGGCGAGCGAGCGCGATGGCATCGGTCTCGGAGATCTTGGCCGCGGCTTTCTGCTCGCTGCGCGTGCGGTTGAGGTACGCGATGCGGCCGCGCTCCATCTCGACCTTCAGCACCGAGGCGGCGCCGTTGTAGCGGCAGTCGTAGCCGAGGTCGCCCTTGCGGTACGCGGTACAGCGGGTGTCGGGCGCGAGCGAGTCGCGGACGATGCCTGCCGCGCGCGCCGGATCGAACGTCGCGCTCAACTGCGCGTCGACGGTGGGATTGAGCAGCTTCTCCATCGCGGAGGGGCTGCCGACGGAAACCGGGATCGCCTCGCGCACCATGCGCGCCTGCAGATCACACGCGGTCTCCTGGGCGTTTACGGTGGCGGCGGCAATGACCGAGAGAGCCAGAGCGGCAAATTTTCGAATCGTGTTCATGGTCGTCTCCTTCAGAGATTCGGATCGTTTAGAGGTTCGGATCGTTGAATGCGTCGTCGCCGACCGGATTGCAGCCGTCGTAGAACCCGTACGCGAAGGCGCCGCTGGCGGTGGGATCGGAGTAGATGTTCGTGTAGCGCTCGCCGAGCAGCCGCGAGAGCGCGTTGCTGCGCGTGTTGCTGACGGCGAACGACACCGGGCACTGCGCGCCGTTCGTCCCGTTGTTGTACGAGACGTCGCTGTCGTACAGGTTGTCGAGCCAGGCGTCGGAGATGCTGACGTCGTGCGCGTCGTCGGCAAAGTCCTCGTAGTCGTCGGCGCGTCCCGCGCTGATCGCCATCACACCGTGGAAGCCGGTGGCGATGTGCAGCCGCGCGCCGTTGGTGGCCGAGTCGACGTCCGCGAACATGCGCCGCGTCCAGTTGATGTTGTCGTCGTCCATGCTGTTGCACGACGACAGGTGGAGGAACTCGAGGTCGACGTCGCCGAGGAACATCGCATCCGTGGCCGCGCCCTCGGGCGCGTGGATCGCGCAGTCGCCGTCGGTCGCCTGCAGCAGCAGGCCGCCCCAGTGTTTGCCCATGTCGAAGCCGTGCACCGCGATCAGCGCGGCGTCGGCATCGTCGATCCTCGCGTCGTCGTCGCACGGCGACTGCGCGTCGGGATCGCAGAGGATCTCCCGGCGGAGGTTGTTGTTGATCCAGGTCCCGTCCTTGAAGAACACGGGACCGGCGGCGATCTCGTCGTACCAGGCCAGGGCCATGTCGTCCCAGGCGCCGACATCGTTGCCCGTGCACGCGCCGGAGGCCGGCCAGTTGGTGATCGCGTAAACCTTCGCCTCGCGGTCATTGGCAGCAGCAGCCGGCAAGGCCGCCGCGAGCAGCACTGCAGCACACAACAAAAACATATGACGTTTCATCAGTTCAGCTTCCTTTCGCCTGGGTAGTGAAGGAAGCCCGGAGACCATTTCGGGAGAACTTCTGGAGAAATTCAGGGGAAGTTCAGGGTGCGGATGCGGAGCACGCCGGCCTGTCACCACGGGTGCGCGCGGCACCGCACCGGGCGTGTGTCACTTGCGCCACCGAGGGGTGCGCCCACACGCCATCGACGTCCATGTGGGAACGATGGGACCAATAGGACCTATAGGACGTATGGGACGAATAGGACGACTTCCTTCTCCCATCTGTCCTATAGGTCCTATTCGTCCCATTCGTCCTATCGTTCCCCCTGCCACTTCCGCCGCGCAGTTCGGACGGCGCATCACAACGCGCGCACGCGCGCCCTCAGCCTCAATGGCGTCAACGTATGACGTTATTCAATGCAACGACGCCTGAGGACAAGCATTTGCTCTTCGCGCGGATCGCCGGTTACCACGAGTCATCCAGAGTCAGAGATTCTGCATCCCGAGACAGATTTTCTGCCTCAGGAACCCGAAATTCTGCTTCCAGAGGTAGAGGCGTCTGCATCCAGAGGTAGATTTTCCGCATCACGAGGCAGAAATTCTGCGTCGAGAGGCAGAGGCGTCTGTATCCCGCGGTAGATTTTTCCCATCCGGAAGAAGAAATTCTGCTTCGCGAGGTAACCGCCTCTGCATCCAGAGGCAGATTTTCTGGATCGAGAGGTAGAAATTCTGCGTCGAGAGACAGATTTTCTGCATCGAGAGGTAGACAATCTGGATCGAGAGGCAGATTTTCTGCGTCCGCAAGCGGACCTCCCGGCTCGTGCAGCAGAGGGTCGGGGGAAGGTGACAGCCCGCTGGCCTGCGGCCGAGGCCCCGCCGGCGTGACCGCTCACGGCCACTGCAACGCCGCGGCAAACCCGGGGACCTGCCGCCCGAGCTCCTCCGCCTGCGCGGAGGCCACGCCCTCCAACTCCCGGGTCAGCACTGCATCGACCGAGGTGCCTTCGCGCCGTGCCATGAAGCCGAGCATGTCGCGCAGGTAGCGCGGCACCCGGGCGCGCAGCTCCACGAGCCGCACCGCCTCCGGCAGCACCCGCGCCGCGTCCTCCCCGAGCGCCGCCTCGATGACCGGCAGCCCCCACCGCTCCATCGCCAGAGCCATCATCTCCTCGCGAGCCACGCGCTGCCCCATCCCGGTCGAAACCGCTACAATCGAGCCGTCAGCAATGCCCTGTCGCAACTCCGGCAACGTCAGCCCCAGGAGCCCCGCCGCCGTCAAAAGAGCGAAGGAAGGACGAGGAGAGAGAAAGATGTGGCGAATGTCGGAACGGGAGTTTTGGGGCATGATTGCTGACCTCCGCTTAGATACAAACATATTAGCGACGCAGCGCCCTTCCGTCAAGGAGAACGCCGCCTGGTGACTGGCCGCTCCGAGCTCGGCGACCTGTTCGGCGCGCACCTCCGCGACCTGCGCCTCGCCCGCGGCTACACCCAGGCCGACCTCGCCGACCGCGCCGGCCTCCCTCAGACCCATGTCAGCGCGATGGAGCGCGGCATCAAGCTCCCGAACATGGTCACGCTGCTGCGGCTGGCGGTGGCGTTGAATTGCAAGCCGGCGAAACTGATGGCGGCGTTTGATCAGGCGGACTTGGTGGCGTTACTGGAGCGGTGAGAGGGGCGGCGGGGGGACTGACAATGGCTCGTCATCGAAGGCGTTGCTAGAGAAACTCAAGAGATGCTGCGCCGATGAGGCGGATCGCCTCCTTACGAGCGAGCCGCAGGTGAAGGTTAGTTGTTGCGAAATGGTTTCACACGAACGAAACGCCGGCTAGTGTTGGCGCGGCTGCATCGATCGCAATCCCAACCGATTAAGGCAGTCTCTCCGAACAAACAGCAGCGCATGGGCGGGGATACGCTGGGTTCCGGGCCCGGTCTTAAGGTCATGGTAGTGAAGTACAGCCGTGGCCTCCAACTGCGGCATGTCGTGTGGATCCTCACGATCCGCCTGCAGATAAACGCCATATGACGCGTCGTTGTCAGCGTACACAACCGTTTGAACGCAGTTCTCGCCATCATCCCAATGTGTTGCGGATATAGCGCGCATCCACTCCTCTGGTGAGGCGTGATTTATGAGTATTCTATCTGTCTGTCGCGCGTTCGGCGGTGCCGGCGAAGTCATAACAACCTGGTTCACATCGGCTCGCTTCTTTATCGGGATTAGTGACACGCCGACACCCGGAAGCACTATTTGGACGTGTGATAGGAACACGGGGCCGTCACCTACATTCATTACTGTAACTTCTTGCCGCCCTGAGTGGAGGCCAATCACTTCCAGCTTCGATCGCCAATGGATCGCCTTTCGTGCCGCAGGAATGAGCTTCTCGGCGTATCCCGAAACCAGACCAACGATCGTGAGAAGTCCAACCATCGAAGCGGCGATCTGCAGTGGGCGCAACCATCGTGACTGATGAGAGTCGCAGTGCGCGCATAGTTTCGCGGTGCGTGGTATCGGCTTGCCGCACGCTCGGCACGGCTTGACGGCCTTTACGGCTGCGGCAGGGGATCTTTTGGCCATTTGGTCGCTCGGATCATACATGGAGTGCAGTTTCGCCACTGCCGGGAACGGGCGGGGCTTGGGAGCACCTCCTGGGATGAATGGCAATTGTCGATCGTACGGAACTCGGTGGCTCAACGACGTTAATTGTGCTGTTATTCGGCCATTAGTCCGTCCGCAGGCGGTCGCAGGTCTGGCGGGTTACGCATGTGGTGGTTGCAGGCCCAACCCATCGGGATCACACCTTCTTTCACTCACGCGTCTGACGACAAGCCACCACCTGTCGATGGCGTCTCCGGACATGCCGGAGGAGAAGTAGGGCGCAACGTGCGCCACCCTGTTCCTTCGACCGCGACCGTTCGCATCCCACTTGGCCTTCGGCGCGCGTTTGGACTGCGGCAGCGGACGAGCTGCCGCTTTCCCTCAGCGGAGGCGGACGAGCCTCCGCCCTCGCCCGCGGCGGAGCAGCCAGAGTGCAACGAAGCACAACGCGAGCGCCAACGCCTGTAGGCACAGCGTCGCTGCGCGTGTACAAAAGCGGCAGCTCGTCCGCTGCCGCAGTCCAAACGATCGCCAGGGGCCAGGCTTGTGGCGACGGCATCGCTGCGTCGACAGGAGGCAGAGGGATCTACGTTCTGTAGAGTGGCCGGCCAACCAGCAAAGCTCTGACCCCAATGGCCTTAAGTTAAGCCGACTACGACTTCATACCGCGTGGTGAGGTGCTTCCGGTAAGTGCGTTTGAGGGCGGGGTAGTTGTAGATCGTCTTCCTCTTGAGCGCATGAGGAGAGTGGCGATGGGGTCGTCGTCGGAGGCGTTGCTGGAGAACCTCGAGGCATGCGCTGCGGTAGATCGACGAGGCGGATCGAGGGGGAAAAAGAAACGTAGATCGGCAGGTATCGGTGCACCACGCGGAGCGCATGCAGAAACGACAGCTCCGTGGGCTCGATCCCTTCGGCCATGGCAGCGTCGAACATGAACGCACGGACGCCGAAGTGGGCCATCAGAATGCCGAAGATCTCCTGCCGGACGTGATCGGGAGTTTGCCCTCGCAGCACAATGCCGCTGCCGCGTAAGGTGGTCTTCAACTCGCCGAACACGGTCTCGATGGTCCAACGGCGGTGGTAGAGGTGCGCCAGCTGAATGGCCGGTGCTTTACGGCAGTCCATGATCGAGCAGAGCAGGCGGTATTGCTCCTTGCCCTGACGTGTTCGTATGGTGAACTCGATCAACCGTGCCGGGATGCCGTCGAGATCTCGCTCTCGTGCTTTGACCGAGGGGTAGATCGTCGTCAAGTAGGAGCCATCGCTGAGCTTCTTGAGCTTCGGCAGATTGGCGTCGCTCCTGACACGCCAGAGCAACTCCGCTCCTGTCGCACGTGCCTGCTGCCAAAGGGGATAGCCGAAGAATGCTCGATCGGCCAGGCAGATCGCATCCTTCGGCAATGAATCGACGACTTTGCGCGCCAGCTTCGCTTCATGCACTCGGCAACTGGCGATCTTCGCGCCGAACAGAACGTGTGTCCCGTTCTCGAGCAGCGAGACGAGGCGCACCTGCGGATACGCCGCGTTACCGAAAGATACGCCGGGCCGGCGAAACACGCGCGCATTGGCCGCACTATCGGCCACGTCGAGCGTCGTCGCGTCGATCGCCACAACCCGCCAGCGCCGAAACCACGCGCCCGGAGTCGCTCGCGTGGCGAGCGGTCGCACGATGGTGCTGTAGATCCGCTCGATTGCAGCGCTGCCGAGTCGCGTCCGCGCCTGGCTCAGCGCCGAATCGGTTGCCAGATCCTCGAGCTCATCGATCCAGCCGGCCGACTTTCGCTTCAGGACGCGCCGCAACACCTCGCGGCCGCCAGCGCTGACGAAAAGGCCGCACGCGACGGTCCAGTAGACCATCAACTCCGCCGGCAGCTTCCGAATCCGTTGGCTCTGTCGCCCTGTGGCAGCGAGGATCCGCTGAATCTCCTCCAGAGGGAAGAACCGCATGACCGCACCAAGAGTCACGACCGGACCACGCTTCACGCCCATACCCACTCCAGTCAGAGGTTTAGCTATTGTCGCTTAACTTAAGGCCATTGGCTCTGACCCTCCACGCCGGCCTCTGTAGGAGCCTCGGTCGCGACATTCGCGGATGAGCTCGTGTAACTCCGGACATCGCCGGTCGCGACCGTCTTCCACACCACCGCCAATGCCTACGCGCCCCCCTCTCGATGCTTCGTGTCTGCTCTGTGACCGGTGACCACATTTGACGCATTCATAATGCGTCGAAATCCAAAACGATCACTCCTGAGGCGACCTTCCATGCGCAGAATGGCCAGCTGGACCCACATGTTTGCTGCTGTCTCGATCGACGCATCTCGCTTTGCGAAGCTTCTCCTCCGCATCGCTCCCTGCCTCGCCCTGCTCGTGCTCGCCACGGCGGCGACCGCGCAGATGCAGGGGCCGGCCCCCGGCGAATGGGGGATGCGGGCCCCGACGCTCGAGCCCCTCTCCGAGTTGGCGCTCGCGGAAGCGAACGGCAAGCTCTACCTCATGGGCGGCTATCCGGCGAGTCGGGTGACCGCCACTACGGTCCAGGTCTACGACATCGCCACCGACACCTGGGCCTACGGTCCACCGCTCCCCATGAGGAACAACCACGGGATGGCGGCCAGCGTGAACGGGAAGATCTACCTCATCGGCGGCCAGTTGAACGCCGACGACCCCCCGAACAGCAACAGCTACGTGAACACCGTCTACGAGCTGGATCCCGCGGTCGGTGTCTGGGTCACGAAGGCCCCGATGCCCACGGCGCGCAGCTCCGGCTTTGCCGTCGCGCACGACGGCAAGATCTACGTCGCCGGTGGACGATTGCCGCGCGGATCCGACTTTGCCGTCTACGACCCGGCGGCCAATACCTGGGAGGTGCTGCCGAACCTGCCCACGCAGCGCAACCACTTCAACGGCGCGGCGATCAACGGCCGCATCCACTACGTCGGCGGGCGGCAAGGCAACGGATTGTCCCCCCTCATGACGACCGTGCACGAAGTTTACGACCCTCAAACGAAGACCTGGACGACGGCCGCCCCCATGCTGCGCCCGCGCAGCGGCATGAACTCGGTCATGGCGCGCGGTTTGTTCCACGTCTGGGGCGGCGAGGGGCCGGCCGGCATGTTCCCCGACCACGACTACTACAACCCTCAGACCAACACCTGGACAGAGCTCCCCGACATGCCGATGCCGGTTCATGGCATCGTCGGCTCCGCCTTCGTGGACGGTCTGATCTGGGCCACCGGTGGCGGCATCCATATCGGGGGCAGCTCCGGCAGCACGATGAACCAGGTGTACCGGCCGGCGGTCGCATTGGCCGTACCGGGGACGCTGTCCTTTTCCTTACCGGCGTTCAGCGTCGTCGAGAGCGCCGGCAGCGCCACCATCGAGGTACAGCGAACCGACGGCTCCGACGGCGCGGTGAGCGTGGCGTATACCGTCACGGGCGGCACCGCGATCGATGGTCCCGACTATCAGAGTGTGAGCGGTGTCCTGAGCTGGAGTGATGGTGACACCGCCAGCAAGACGTTTACGGTTCCGGTCTTCAACAACGCCGCAACCGGCGACCCGAAGACCGTCACGATCACGCTGGCCAGTCCGACCGGCGGCTCCCTCCTCGGCACCCACATCGTGAGCACGTTGACGATCCTCGACGACGACCGGGCGCGTCGCCGGGCGGCGACAAAATAGCGTGTGCAGCCGCTGCTCCCGGCGTCCGAGATTTTCTCGATCTCGGAGCCGGGAGCCGCGAGGTCAGGGCGGGGGCAGAGCTTTGCTTTGCCGCCGGGCGTCAGCGCTTTGTCCCATCCGTCCCATGAGTCCCATTCGTCCCATCCGTCCTATCGTGCCCGCACGCTCGCGTCCAGATTGACGAGTAGCTCGTCCAGTTGCTCGAACGTCTCCACCAGTGCGTCCTGCGCCCCGGTGCCGGCAGCGTCGAGAGCTTCGCTCGAGGGATAGAGCTCGTTCAGGACCAGCAAGGTCTTGCCGTCTTTTTCCTCGAAGGTCACCGTGGTGACCGACCCATCCTCACCACCTTCCTCGTTGGTCCACACCAGGCGCGAGGGCGGTGTGACTTCGCGGTAGGTACCGAAGAACGCGAACCCATCGGGCTCGAACACGAGACGGTACTTACCCCCTGTACGAACATCCATCTCGCAGGACCGCAGAACCATGCCCATCGACTTCGGCACCCACCACTGCTTGAACAGCTCGGGCCTGGTCCAGGCCTCGAACACGATGCGCGCCGGGGCGTTGAAGGTTCGCGTCACGACGACCTCTCGATCCGACTTCCGTTCCACCGTCGTGCGGTTCTTCATGGCGGTGCGCTCACTGTCTTTTCTTACGTCCATCGACTTTCTCCTTCTGTTGCAATTCCTCGACGACCTTGTCCAACTCGTCGAAACGTGCGTCCCAAAGCTGGCGGT
>DASVEE010000034.1:0-86490 GCA_036380735.1 Thermoanaerobaculia bacterium
CGAGGAGATCGGCAAGCAGCTCGACGCGGTGGAGAGTCTCGACCAGGACCGCATCCTGCGCTCGTACCTCACGCTGATCCAGGCCACGCTGCGCACCTCCTTCTTCCAGCGCGGCAACGACCAGCGCCCCAAGTCGTACATCGCGTTCAAGCTCGACCCGCAGGCGATCCCGGACCTGCCGGCACCCCGCCCGAAGTTCGAGATCTTCGTGTACTCGCCCCGCTTCGAAGGCGTGCACCTGCGTTACGGTCCGGTCGCGCGCGGCGGGCTGCGCTGGTCGGACCGGCGCGAAGACTTCCGCACCGAGATCCTCGGCCTCATGAAGGCGCAGATGGTGAAGAACGTCGTCATCGTGCCGGTCGGCTCGAAGGGCGGCTTCGTCGTCAAGAACCCGTCGAGCGACCGTGCAACGTTCCAGCAGGAAGGCGTCGAGTCGTACAAGACGCTGCTGCGCGGCATGCTCGACATCACCGACAACCTCCGCGGCGACGAAGTGGTCCCGCCGCGCGACGTCGTGCGCCGCGATCCCGACGATCCGTATCTCGTCGTCGCGGCCGACAAGGGAACGGCGACGTTCTCCGACATCGCCAACGGCATCTCCGCCGACTACGGCTTCTGGATGGGCGACGCCTTCGCCTCCGGCGGCTCGGTCGGCTACGACCACAAGAAGATGGGCATCACCGCGCGCGGCGGCTGGGAAGCCGTCAAGCGCCACTTCCGCGAGCTCGGCACCGACACGCAGAGCGAAGACTTCACGTGCGTCGGCGTCGGCGACATGGCCGGCGACGTCTTCGGCAACGCGATGCTGCTCTCGCAGCACATCCGGCTCATCGCCGCGTTCAACTACTCGCACATCTTCATCGATCCCAATCCCGATGCACTCCGCAGTTGGGAAGAGCGCCAGCGCCTGTTCGACAACCGCCTCAACTGGAACGAGTACGACGCGTCGCTGATCTCCGAAGGCGGCGGCGTGTACGAGCGCAGCGCGAAGACCATCACCATCTCGGAGGAAGCGCAGCAACTGCTCGACCTCCCGGCGCGCACGCTCTCGCCGGTGGACGTGATGAAGGCGATCCTGCGCGCGCGCGCCGACCTGCTCTGGCTCGGCGGCATCGGCACGTACGTCAAAGCCAGCTATGAAGATCAGGCCGCGGCGCGCGACCGCTCGAACGATGCCTTGCGCATCGACGCGAGCGAGCTGCGCGTCAAGGTCGTGGGCGAAGGCGCCAACCTCGGCTTCACCCAGCGCGGGCGCATCGAAGCGAACCTCGCCGGCGTCCGCATCAACACCGACGCCATCGACAACTCCGCCGGCGTCGACACGTCCGACCACGAGGTCAACATCAAGATCCTCCTCTACGACGCCATCGCGCGCGGAGAGCTGAGCGGTCTCGAGGAGCGCAACCGCATCCTCGTCGAGATGACCGACGACGTCGCGCAGCTCGTCCTGCGCGACAACTACGAACAGACGCAGTCGATCTCGATCACCACCGCCATCGGCGAGCCGCTGCTCGACACGCAGGCGCGCTTCATGCGCGCGCTGGAGAAAGCCGGGAAGCTCAACCGCACCATCGAAGGGCTGCCCGACGACGAAGCCATCGCCGAGCGCCACGCCGCGCACCTCGGGCTCACCCGTCCGGAAGCGGCCGTGCTGCTCGCGTACGCGAAGATCGTGCTGTACGAGGACCTCCTCAAGTCCGATCTTCCGGACGACCCGCAGCTCATCGACGACCTGCTGCTCTACTTCCCGCCGTTGCTGCGCGAGCGCTTCCGCCCCGCGATCGAGCGGCACCGTCTACGCCGCGAGATCATCGCCACGGTCGTGAACAACACGATCGTCAACCGCGTGCGGCCGTCGTTCGTCTGGAGCGTCACCGACGAGACGAACCGCCCGCCGAGCGACGTGGCGCGCGCGTTCACCATCATTCGCGACTCGTTCGACCTCCGGACCATGTGGGCCGACATCGAAGCGCTCGACAACAAACTCCCGGCGGCCGTGCAGCTCGACATGATGAACGCCGTCGCCCGGCTGCTCGAGCGCGCGATCCTCTGGCTGCTGCTGAACACGACCGAGAAGCTCGACGCGGCGAAGTACGTCGCGGAGCTGCGGCCGCGCATCGCCGCGATGCAGGAGCATCTCAACGACATTCTCCCGGCGTCGGTCCTCGGCACCGTCCGCGTGCGCCAGGCGGAGCTCATGGAGGATGGCATCCCCGAGGCGCTGGCGCGTCGCGTGGCGAGCCTCGACGTGATGACCTCGGCGATGGACATCGTGCGCATCTCGCGCGCCGACGCCGCACACGGCGTCGAGGACGTCGCCCGCGTCTACTTCGGCGTCGGCGCCCGCTTCGGCCTGGACAAGCTGCGCGCGCAGAGCGCGTCCATCGTCGCCGAGACGCAGTGGCAGAAGAACGCCCTGGCCGCCCTGGTCGAAGATCTCTTCAGCTACCAGAGCACCCTGGCCTCCCGCGTGATCAGCGAAACCGACAGCGCGAAGGACCCGGTCGAGAGCTGGCTGGCGTCACGCCCCCGCCTCGTGGAGCGCGTCGACGCCACCATGAACGACGTGCGCGGCGCGTCCACCGTGGACCTGGCGATGTTGACGGTAGCCAGCCGCCAGTTGCGCGTCCTGGTGGAATCGTAAACCAAACCTGCAACGCCTACGGCCACTCTGCGCCACGCAGAGTGGCCGTTTTCTTTGTCCTATCCGTTCTATAGGTCCTATTCGTCCCATCGTCCCCCTTCCTCATTTTTCCTTCGAACCTTTTCCCTCTGTGCGACGCTCTTCATCAGCGTGAAGCACGACGACACCTTCCTGGTCCTGCGAGCCCAAAGCGGCGACCGCGCCGCATTGGATACGCTGCTGCGGACGATCCAGGAACCGCTGTACCGGTACGTCGTGCACATCGTCGGCACGCGGGCCGCGGCGGAGGACATCCTGCAGGATGTGTTCGTGCGTATCTGGCGCAAGCTCGGGTGGCTGCACGATCCCGCGCTGTTCCGGCCGTGGGTGTACCGCATCGCATCGCGCGAGGCGTTCCGCCACCTCGAGCGCGAACGCAAGTGGCGCGAGCAGGTGAGGGACGATGAAGTCCTCGCCACGATCGCCGCGCCGCCGGTGAAAGTCGACGACGGCGAGCTGACGCGCCTCATCGGCGAAGCGTCGCCGGCCAGCCGTGCCGTGCTCGTGCTGCACTATCTCGATGGCCTTACCTTCGACGAAATCGCCGGCATCCTCGGCATCGCCGTCGGCACCGTCAAATCAAGGCTCGCGTACGGGCTGCGCACGCTCCGTCGCGCCACCGAAGGAGGAAGGCCATGAACGAAGACGAGCGGTGGTTCCGGAGCGCCGTGATCGCCTTCGCCATCGTCGAAGCGTGCGTGCTCATCCCACTGATCATCTACATCGCCATGCGCAAATAAGGAGGCGTCATGTCCACCACTGCAGATCTCGACCGCGTACGCGGAGCGGCGCTCGACCGCATCGACCGCAGCCGCCGCAACTTCTTCCTCATGATCATTCTCGCCGCGATCGTCGAAGCAGCATTCGTCGTCGGCTTCGTCATGCTGGCCGACTTCTCCAACCGGCTGCACGTGCTGCTCTTGCTGGCCACGGTGGCCAGCTACACGATCGTCGTACTGGGGCTGTTCGCGCTGGGCGCCCACATCGACCGCACCACGCTGCGTATTTTGAAAGCGCTGGAGTCGCGCGGGTAGATGGGGCGAATGAGACCTATGGGACGAATGAACACCGTCCCATAGGTTCTATCCGCCGCGTTGCGCCTTCGCCGCGCGTGCCTGCTGCAATTCCTGCTGGACCGCAACGTCCGTGGGATCCAGCGCCAACGCTTGTTCGTAGGCGCGGATGGCTTCGTCGTAGTTGGCCGACAGGCCGAGGTAGCGGCCGCGCAGCAGCAGCGCCTGGCGATACGCGGGGCGCACTTCCGTGACCACGACATCGTCGGACTCGTAGCGGCCGCTCAGCGCGCTTTTCATCTCGATGGGAACGGTTGGCACGTTGCGAATCGCATGGCCGCGGAGGAGCTCCATCAACACGCCGCGCGGCACCGTGTCGTACTCCTGCGCGAAGCGCTGCACGAGGTTGGCGTCGACGGCCTCGCGGCTCAGCGCCACGTCCGGCGTCGCGTACACATGGCCGCCCGACTCGAGTTGCGTGCGCACCATCGCCAGGATCAGATCGTCGAGGCGCGCGTTCATCGTGGCGCTCATCGTCGGATCGTTGCGCCAGATCTCGTCGTCCGCTTCGAAGTGATCGAGGTAGGGGCGGAAGGCGGCGAACTCGTACGAGACGCCGCGCATCAGCTCCGGGTAGCGCTGCACGAGCGAGTCGACGTACCAGCCGCGGATGAGCATCCCGTGCTCGATGACCTTCACGTCGGGGCGCTGCTTCTCGACGTCGAGGAAGTAGCGCATGGGCGCGTAGAGCTGCCAGTTGTTCGTCATCAGCAGCGCGTTCGGCTCCATCGCCCGGAAGGCGTTGTCGACGTATTCGCGCGTGACGCCGAAGTCGCTGCGGTCGCGATACGGCCAGTGCACCACCGCGGCAACGAGCGGCAGGATCAGCATCGCCGCCGCGATAGTGCGCGACACGCGCGACAGCGCATACGCCGCGGCGAGCGTCAGCGCCACGAAGGTCGGCAGCAGATAGGCGTCCTTGTCGTTCGCGATCGGATAAACGAGCGCCCAGGCGACATTGCCGGCGATCGTCAGCGCGAGAAACCAGAAGAGCGAAACGTCGCGGCGCAGCGCCTGCCACAGCCCCGCCAGCGCGACGAGCAGCGCGAGCGGCAGCCAGCGCGGCCCGAGCTCGCGCGTCACGTAGCTCATGATGCCGGCGAATTGCGATGACTGCTGCCCCGTCGACACATACGAGCGGTATTGCTTCGCCGTCACATGACGAATGAAACGCTCCGCATTGTCCGGATTGCCCCAGTTGAGCGAGGCACCGTGCGACGCGGCGAGCGGCAGATACGCGTAGATCGCCGCGACGGCCACGATGGCGACGAGCGCGCAAACAACGAACGTCTTCACGTTGATGCCCGTGCGGAACACGAGCACCGCCATGGCGGCAATCGTCAGGCCGACTGTGACGTGATGGACGCCGAGGGCGAGGCCGAAGACGAGGGCAGCGGCGACGATGCGCCACGTCTCCTGCGTCCGCCGCCACGACAGCAGCAGCCAGAAGATCGTCACGATGAGGAACGTATTCAGCGCGTAAACCTCGGCAACCGTCGCGTAGCCCCACAACGTCCGCGCGAACGTGAAGAGCAGGCCGCCGAACGCCATCACGATCGGGATCTGCGGCTCCGGCTCTTTCTTCTGCGAAACTTTCTTCTTCGCGTCCTTCGGCTTCGGTGTGCCGCGGTAGAGGAGGAGCTCCGCGATCGTGAGCGCCACCATCGCGCATGCGAGCGCACCAAAGAATGCGCTGGCGAAGTTCGCCCGTACGGCGATCGAACCAAACGGCACGAACATGAACAGCTTCGTCAGCAGCAGGTAGAGCGGGAAACCGGGCGGGTGCGCATTGCCGAGCGACCACGCGGCGACGGTGAGCGCACCGCTGTCGACTAGACCCACCGTCGGCGTCAGCGTGACCGAATAGACGACCAGCGCAGCGACGAACACACCGCCGGCAACGAGCAACTGTTCGAGACGGGACGACATCGGCGGCGAACGTTAGCACAACGGTTTTGCGCCGTTCGAGGGGGGAACGAGGGGACGGATGGGACGAATAGGACGAATAGGACGGGTGCCACAGGCGTAACAGCCGCGCGGTGCGTCCCATCCGTCCCATAGGTCCTATTCGTCCTATCGGGCCGTTGAAGCCGTCCGCATGCGCGGCCGCGCATGCGGACGAACTTCCAGATCAGTTCAGCAACGCGCCCGCACAGTTGATCAGCCCTTCGGTCGTGTTGGAGCAGCAGATCCCCAGCAGCTCTCCGGTGGAGCCATCCGTCACCAGGACGCAGGTGGCGTCATCGTCACCACCGCCGCCCTCACCGCCACCGCCACCGCCACCGCCGCCTCCTCCATCGCCGGGATCAGTGCCGCCGCCGCCACCCCCACCGCCGGGCGGCGTGTAGCAACTGCTTCCCGGCGAGCTGTATGGCGCGTACTCCTCGTGGGAGCTGAGCAGCGACGAACCTTCCCCGTTGAAGCTGGGGATATGGGAAACGTATGCAGACAGCCCACGCGTGACGTAGACGTTCAGTTGCTGGGAGGCCCACGTCCGTTGCGTGTCGTCGTAGAAATCGTCGTTGTGGTAGCTGCCGGTCACCGATCCATAGAACGCTCCCGCGCGCGAGGTCGGCGGCGCTTCGTAGCAACTGTCCACATACCAGGTGGTATTCACGAACGTGTCCGGATTCGCGCGGCACCGTCCCGCGAAGCGGTCGAGCTGCATCGACCACCCGTCCGAGCATTCGCTCCAGGCCATGTCCATTTCGGTGCGGTTGAGTCCCGCGAAGCCGACGTACGCGCCCGGCTCCCAGGTCTCGACGGCGTAGAGAAACGAATGCTGCATCAGTCCCGTTGCGTCCTCGGTTGCGGTCCGAAAGCGCGCTCCGTATTTCCGCCGGTGTGCCGCGACGCGATCGAGCATCGCCTGGGTCGGTGGTACACGTTTCGACGTGTACGTTCCCTTGGCCAGGTCGTACGTCCACTGGACGGACTGGATCTCGTCGGTGCGATTCGTCGCCTCCGCCAGCGACCGGACGACCTCACGCCGTCCATCCGACCATTCGATGACATGAACTTTTGCCACGACCTCGGCGTCGGCCGCGGGGCGCAGCACGACGATGCGCTTGCGCTGGGCTTTGGACGGCTCGGCCGAAAGAGAAACAGTAAACAGCAGCAGTGCCACGATCCACTTCACCATAAAACCTCCTGAGAATCGGTTCCGCGCGGTGAAGCGAGTGTCCGCCTCGTTGTGACCACTGGCGCGTTCTTCGGGAGAGATGGAGAAGATGAAGGGATGAACGGTGGAAAGCGCCGGAAATACGGGTTTCCGTCGCGTTACGGCCGTCGAAGCGGTGTTTTCGCGGCCGTGACGGGCGAAGTTTCTTACTCCGTCACGATGTCGCTCATGATGCGCGCGAAGGCGGCGGCCGGATGCATGCCGGCGCGGTACTCCTGGCGCGGCAGCTCGTAGCGGAAGACGACACGGCCGTTGCGGATGACGGTGGCGTGGGCCTCGCGCAGCTTCTTGCCGCGGCCGAGGCGCTCGAACGTTCCGCGGAACTCGACGCGGATGTCGGCGTTGCCGCCGTCGTTGATCGTGGCGAACGGTAGCGCCTCGCGGAGGGCGGCGGTGACCTCGCGCTGCATCCCGCCACCGTGGACGGCGATCGTCTTCACGCCGGTCAGCGCGGCGTGCGCCGACTCGATCATCTCGTCGTTGACGTCGTCGTCTCCGCCACCGTCGACGTACGCCTTGCCGCTGGAGGGCACCGGCGCTGGGGCAGGCTCCGGCTCGGCGACCGGTTCCTGTACGGTCGGTGCGGGAGCCGGCTGCTGCTGGACCACGGCAGGTGCCGGACGCGGTGTAGCGGTCTGCGTCACGGCCGGTGCCTGCGTCACCACCGGCGCCGGTGAAGTGGTCGAGAGCACGGGCGGCGCGGTGGCCGTCGGCGTATCGTCGACGACGTCGAGCGTCGTCTGCGACGGAGACGTCGCCGTCGGCGCAGCGGTGGACGTCGCCGTCACCGCGGCGACCTGCGCCGGTGCCTCTTCCTCCGACAGCATCAGCCACGCGCCCACGGCGCCGGCCGCCAGGAACAGCACCAGAACCAACGCGATGATCAGCGGTGCCTTCGAACGCGGGCGCGGTGCCGGCGCAGCATGGGGCGCTCGCGGAGGCTGCGGCAGTGGCGCAGCCTGAGGCACTGCCACGGGCGGTGCGCTCGGCGCGTGGGTCCCATACGGACGATGCGTCGCTTCGGCGCGCGCCGCTCCCACATCGGTGCGCACCGTCTGCGGCGCGTCGTACCGCGGCTCCGAAACCAGCGTCTGCGCAACGTTCCCCGCGGCCGTGGCCATCGGCACTGGCGCCGGCGTCACGCGCATCGTGGCGTCGCCGTCGAACGGCAGCGCCAGCGTCTTCATCGACGACTGATCCGGCAGCAGCCGCTCCACTTCCTCGAGCGCCTGCGCGAACTCACGCGCCGTGTTGTAGCGCTTGGTGCGGTCGCGCTCCAGCGCCCGGCGCAGCACCCGCTGCAACGCCTCGCCGCCGGGCAGCTCCGGCGGCAGCTCGAGCGGCTTGAACTGCGTCTCGCGCGAGTGGATCAGGACGTACTCGTGCGGCGATTTCGCCGCGAACGGCGGCCGTCCGGAGAGCATCTCGTACAGCACCATCGCCAGCGAGTAGAGGTCGGCGCGGCCGTCGATGTGCTCGTTCTCGCCGAGGAAGCCGAGGTGCTCGGGGGAGGCATAGCGCAGCTTGCCGACGAAGATGCCGGTCCGCGTTGCCGACACCTCGGACGGATCGGAGATCTTCGCGACGCCGAGGTCGATGATCTTCACGACGTCGTCCTCGACGATCATGAGGTTCTCGGGACTGACGTCGCGATGGATGATGCCCGCGCGATGGATGGCGTCGAGGCCGTGCAGTGCCTGGATGGCGATGCGCAGGGCGAGGCGCGGCGGCAGCGTGCCGCGGTAGCGCAGACGCTGCGCGAGGTTCTCGCCGTCGAGGTACTCCCACACCATGTAATGCGAGCCGTCGGGCAGCGCGGAGAAGTCGTGCAGCGTGGCGACGTTCGCGTGCTGCACCTTCGTCGCCGAGCGCGCTTCGCGCAGGAAGCGGTCGTGCGCGTCGCGGCTCTCGGAGATCTGCGCGCGGATGACTTTGATGACGCGCATCGCGCCGAGGTAGGTGTGCTCGGCTTTGTAGACCTCACCCATGCCGCCGGCGCCGAGGCGCTCGAGGATGCGGTACTTGCCGTCGAGCAGCTCGGTCGTGTAGCGGCGCGCAAAATCGGTGACCGGCTCGCCGCAATGAGGGCAGGCGCGGTAGGTCCGCTCGATTTCGGCGTGGCAGCGGGTGCAGTGGAAAGGCATGTGTGTAAGTTGAAGTTTAGCGGTTCACGAAGCGGACGACCGCCTCGTAGTAGCGGGGCTCAACATAGGGAATGGCGGCGTGATCCGCTGTGTCGGCCGTCAACATCTCCTTCGGGACGCGGAGCTCGTTGAAAATTTGTTCACCGAGACGATACGGAATGATGCTGTCGCGGCGGCCGTGCATCACGAGGACGGGGATGCCGGCGTCGTTGAGCCAGTCGGTCGTGCGGAGGGCGCGCGGAGCGGTCCAGCCGAGGGGGAGGGGAGCGTAGAGGGCGTTGCCGAGGTCTTTGAGCGAGGGGAAGCTGTTCTCGAGGATGACGCAGCGCGCCTTCTTCTTCTTCGCCACCCAGGCGGCGTAGGGGCCGCCGAGCGATTCGCCGTAGAGGACGATGTTCTCCGGCTTCGCGCGGGTGACGGCGAAGTCGTAGGCGGCGAGCGCATCGTGGAAGAGCGTGCGCTCCGTGGGGCGTCCCTCGCTCTTCCCGTAGCCGCGCCAGTCGAAGAGGAAGACGCTGATGCCGCGGCGCGCGAGCTTCTCGGCGGGCTCGACGCGATACGTGAGGTTGCCGCCGTTGCCGTGGAACCAGACGAGGAGCGGCGCGTTGGCGTCGGTGGCGCGGAAGTACCAGCCGTGCAGCTTGACGCCGTCGCTGGTGGTGAACGTGACATTTTCCACGCCTGGGTGGTTCCAGTCGCCGTGGCTGTCAGGGAAGAACATCCCGGTGCGGCGCAGCAACTGGGCGAGCGCGACGAACGCGACCATGGCTACGGCGACGAAAATCAGAATCCGGAGCATGCGCAGAGGGAGTAGATTAAGCCGATGAAGACGAAACTCGGTCTGTTTTCGCTCGTCCTGCTGCTCGCCGCCTCCGTCGCGAGCGCGCAGTCGTCCAACTATCTCGTCGTGCCGGCCGCCGGTGACGTGGTCGGCGGCAACGGGACGCACTTCCGCTCCGACATCACGCTGTACAACCTGCGCGGCGACGCCTCGCAGCGCGTGGAGCTGCGCTTCGCCCCGCAGGGCGGCTCCGTCAATCCGCCGCGGCGGACGCTGACGCTCGCGCCGCTCAGCATCATCTCCTCCGAGAACTTCGTCGCCGACGTCCTCGGCGCCAGCGGTCTCGGCGCGATGACGATCCTCGCGGTCGACGCGAACGGCAACCTCGATCCGAACGGCAAGCTCTACGCGACCTCGCGTATCTGGACGCCGCAGCCGCCGGACGGCGCGGGGACGACGTCGCAGTCGATGCCGGTGCTGCCGCAGTCGGAGGTGAACCACACGAAGATCGTCTTCGTCGGCCACCGCCAGCTCGAGCAGTACCGCAACAACGTCGGCATCGCGAACTTCGACGCGACGACCACGCAGACCTTCCGCGTGACCGTGAGCGGATCCATCCCGACGCTGGTGCCGGTGATCTTCGACGTGACGCTGCCGCCGATGTCGATGTCGCAGTCGGGCATCCAGTGGCCGACCCCCGACCCCGAGCTGCGCGTGGAAGTCGAAGTGCTGCCGCAGCCGGGCGGCGGACGTGGGACTTTCTGGCTGGCGTACATGTCGTCCGTGGACAACGTGACAGGGGATAGCTGGTCCACTTTGGGCGTGGAGACAGCCCCGCGCTGAGGGACGGGGAACGATAGGACCTATAGGACGAATAGGACCTATAGGACGGATAGGACACGGAACCCACCGGAAAAGTGCACCACCCACGGCCACTCTACGCCGCGTAGAGTGGCCGGTTCGACCGCGCCGCGCTGAAGTCCCGGCCCCGGGGAATCCACAGGGATGTGCACCATCCCACGGCCACTCTACGCCGGGTAGAGTGGCCGTGTTTCTTTGTCCCATTCGTCCTCTAGGTCCTATTGGTCCTATTCGTCCTATCGTTCCTTCCGCGCGGCTACAATCCGGCGCGTGAAACGCGCAGCCATTGCCGCACTTCTGCTGCTGTCCGCCTGCCGCACCATCGCCCCGGCTCCGGTGGCGAAAAACGACGTCGACGCCTCTACCTGGCGGCGCATCCGGAAAGAACGGGTCACCACCCTTCTGCCGCGGGCCATGCGCGCCGCGGAGGTCGATGCCTGGGTGATCTTCGTCCGCGAAAACGCGAACGATCCGCTGGCGACGCACGTCGGCGGGGAGAACGCCGGTGGCACCGCGGCGATCCTCTTCTTCCTCGACGGCGATCGCGTACGCTCGGTCGCGCTTTCGCCGGCAGGGGAGGCCACGGCGTTGCGCGACGTCGGGCTGCACGATCGTGTCGACGCGATCGACCGCACGGCGGATGTCTTCGCGCTGGCCGCGGCGGAGCTGCGTGGCGCGCGCCGCATCGCGATCAACTCCGGCTCGCGCGCGGCGGCCGACGGTCTGTCGTACACGCAGCGCCGCGCCTTCGAGGCAGCGCTCGGCGACACCTCCCGTCTCGTCCCCTCGGAGGAGCTGGTCGTGCGCTGGCTCTCGGTGAAGCTGCCGGAGGAAGTCGAGATCATGCGCCGCGCGGCGATCGTCACGGCGCAGCTCGAGGAGGAGGCGTACCGCACGATCGTCCCAGGCGTGACGCGCGACTCCGACGTCGCGGCGTACCTCAAGCGTCGCATGCGCGAGCTCGGCTACGAGGACGCCTGGGCGCCCGAGCAGAACCCCAACGTCAACTCCGGCCCCGACCGCGGCCACTCGCACGCCACCGATCGCGTCATCCAGCCGGGCGACATCATCCAGACCGACTTCGGTGTGAAGGTCGGCGGCGTCTGGTGCACCGACATCCAGCGCTTCGCCTACGTCCTCCGCGACGGCGAGACCGCGCCGCCCGCCGAGATGCTCGCGCGCTGGGAGAACGGCAAGCGGGGGAACCGCATCGCCCTCGCCGCGATGAAGCCGGGCGTCCGCGGCTACGACGTCGACGCCGCCCAGCGGCAGTGGATGAAGGAGCAGGGCTCGGAGCCGGTGCCATGGGCGACCGGCCACCCCGTCGGCTACTGGGCTCACGACATGGGCCCCTCCCTCGGCGGCGCGCAGCGCACCACACCCCCCGCCGGCGATTCGCTCCGCCAGCTCGAGCCCGGCCAGACCTTCGCCTTCGACGGTTTCTACGCGTGGAAGCTCAATGACACGGAAACGAAGACCATCTCGGTGGAGGAAATGGCCGTGGTCACGGCGACTGGCGCGGAGTACCTGATGCCGCCCCAGGAAGAGTTGATTCTGGTGGGCGGTAAAAGATAGGACCTATAGGACAGACAGGTTTATCCCATCCGGCCTATAGGTCCCATAGTCCTATTCGTCCTATCGTGACCTACGCGGTCAACTTCTCCCAGTCCCCTTCGGGCGCATCCATCGCCAGGGCCAGGCCGCCGTCGGAGCCGACAAAGACGGGGTCTTCCATGTAGCGCACTTTGCCGCCGCCGACGCTGCGGAGGGCGTTTTCGAGGGCGACGCCGAGGCCGCGAATGAGGCCACCGCCGCCGCTGAGGATGATGTTGTTGCGGACGCGTTCCTGGAACTCGGGCTCGACGCGCGCGAGCAGGTCGAGCATCGTCTCGATCACCGGCGCGAGCAGCGTCTCGCACGCCGTCTTCATCTCCGCGGTGATGTCGAGCTCCGTCGGGACGCCGCGCACCGGCGCCGTGACGATGATCCGCTCGCGCGAATCGTTGACGAAGCTGAACTTCTCCTTCCACTCGCGGACCATGAAGATCGTGACGTTCGCCTGCGGATAGCGCTCCTCGATCAGCTTGAGGAGCTGCGTGTCGATCGAATCGCCGGCGATGGTGAGCGTGCGCTGATCCTCTTCCGTCGGATAGCGCCCCTTCATCACGCAGAAGTCGGTGGTGCCGGCGCCGATGTCGACGATCATCGTGTGCAGCAGCGCGTCGAGGCCGTAGGCCACGGCGAACGGCTCCGAGACGATCAGCAGGCTGTCGACGATACCCTTCATCGAGTTGCGCAGGTACTGCTTGTTGGTGCGCAGCGCCGCGGCGGGGACGCCGACGACCGCGCGCACGTCCGACGCGTTGACGCGCCCGTTGGAGCTGACGCCGACGAGCCGCAGGAGATGCTTGAGCAACTCGCGGACCGCTTCGACGTCCTTGTCCGAACCTTCCTTCAGCAGTCCGCGCTCGAGCGGACGGTGGAGGTCGAGCATCGTGCGGTTCGAGACCGCCTCGTGACCGATCAGCACTTCGCGCTTCAGCACCTTGCGCGCGACCATGTCGACGGGCCAGCCGACGAAGCTGTCGACGACGAAGCGCTCGCCGTTGGATGCGGAGATCGCGCTTCTCGAGGTCCCGAGGTCGATGCCGACGTGGAGGAGCTCAGCCATGATTTCGTTCCTTTCCTCTTCCTCTGCTACTGGTGCGACTTCTTCCTCAATCACTTCGATTTCGCGAGCGATGCGCGGCCGCAGCGACCGGGCCGCATGGCTCAGCGACACCCGCGTCTCACGCGCGGGGCGGAACCGGTTGCGCAGGCGTTCCAGCGGAATGCGTCTATCCATTCGCGCTCGCGTACGACCGGATTCCTTCGAACAATGCCTGTGCGATCTTCTGGCGGTACTCGGGGCGGCCGAGCATCTCCGCCTCTTTGGGGTTCGACATGCAGCCGACTTCCGCCAGGATGGCCGGCATGTCCGTCGCCACGAGAACGAGGAACGGGGCGCGCTTCACGCCCCAGTCTTCCAGCCCCGGATCGGACGTGCGCAACGTGCCGTACAGCTTCTGCTGGATGTGGGTCGCGAGCTGCTGCGACTCGTCGCGCCGCGCGTCGGCGTAGACGCCGTCGAGCAGCTTCCGCATGTCGGAGATCGAGTAGCCGGAAACGCGGTTCTCGGCCGCCGCCAACTCGGTGAGCGACGGATCGCTCGTGGCGCCGAGGTAGTAGGTCTCGATGCCGCGGCTGGCCGTGTGCTTGATGATGGTGTTCACGTGGATCGAGATGAAGATGTCGCTCTTCGACTCGTTCGCCAGCTTCGCGCGCTCGCTGAGCGCCACGGTGCGGTCGTCCGGACGCGTGACGACGACCTCGAAGCCGCTGGCCTCGAGCAGTCCGCGCAGCCGGTGGCCGACGTCGAGCGTGATTTCCTTTTCGTGGAGTGAGGCGGCGGTGGCGCCGGGGTCGCTGCCGCCGTGACCGGCGTCGAGGACGACGCGGCGGACGGCGAGAGGGAACGCGGCAGACGTGACACGCTCGGTGCTCGGCGGCGCGGCAGGCGGCCGCGGCGTGCTGCCCAGGATCGAGCCGCGCACCGGGATCACCTGCGCGACGGCCTGAGGAAGCGGTGAAGCGGACGGCTCACCGCCGGCCAGGGAGAGCCACGTGGCCCCGGCGAGGCCGGCAGGGACGAGGAGGAACGAGGCGGCGCGCACGGCAACGCGTCCCCAGCGCCGCTCCTTCCGAAGCGCCCGCGGAGGAAGTCCTCGGATCGTGTCCAGATTGTCGGCGACGGCTTCCGCCAGCAGCCGGCGTTTGACGCGATCGATGTTGCCCGCTCTCATGCCCATACCCGAAGTACCGATCGGACCAGCTATTCTAACGGAGATGGGGCGAACGGCCTATTCAGTCCCAGGCGGCCCGCGGCTTCCCGCTCCAGACCCAGAAGATGAAATCGACCAGCGGCGGCTCCCCGCCAAGGGTTCTGAGCCGCGCATTCACCTGGCCGCGGTGATACATGGAGTGCATCGGCACCTGCACGAACGTCTCGCCGAGCGTCGGCACGGCCATCTCCGGCGTGGCCCACGGCATGACCACGGGACGCTGTTTCGCGTCGTCATCGGCCGAGTCGAGGAACGCCTGAATCCCGAGGTGCGCGGCGCGCCCCCAGTCGCGGATCGCCTCCAGCGAGCCGAAGGAGGAGGGATCGCGCAGGTCGAGCGGCTCGCCGCGCCAGACGCCGAGAAAGGCGTGCTGAACCTGATGCACGTGGACCACCAGCTCACGCGTGCGGTCATCGATCCGGTCGGCGGCGGCCAGGACGGCCCGCCAGAGCTGGGCGTCCGCCCATTCCATCTGCAGAATCATCTCGCGATGCATAGGGCAGAGCTTACCGGACTGTCGCGCAATGGGACGAATATGACCAAGGGGGCAAAGACAGGCCTCCTAGGTCCCATCCGTCCTATCGTTCCTATTCGTCCTATCGTTCCCGGTTCACCGCCGTACAGCCGCGGTCTGTTCCTGCAGTACGCGTACGTAGTCCTGCAGATCCGGCTGCAGCCGGCGGACGATCTGCCGCGTCCGTCCGCTCTCATCGAGGCGCACGCAGGTAAAGAAGATGGGGGCACCGATCCGCTTCGCGAAGGCGAAGGTCGCGGGGGAAATCAAGAAAGTGCCGAACACCGTCTCCACTTTCACCGCGTCCGCCTGGTCGAGCGCATTGTCGACCAGCAGCAGCACGACGCCTTTCTCCGCCAGCTTCGTCCGGATCTGGAGAAACAGGTTCGGTGAGCGGAGCAGCGTCGTCGTGTGAATGCGCGTGCCCCAGATCAGCGGCTCCGGCTCCGCTAGGGCACGCACGGTGGTTATGGGGATGCGCTGGTCGTACAGCCAGCGCGTCGTCAGCACGTTCAGCGGGAAGTGGGCGCTGACGAACAGGGCACCCTCGCGTGCGATCGTCTCCCGCAGATCGCCGGGACCGTCGTAGACGAGCTCCGGCGTGAACGGGACACGCGCGTACATCAATGCATGCAGCGTGGTGCGCAGCGACTCATCGTAGCGCGCGGTACAGGCATAGAGGCCGGGTCGCCGCAGGAGCAGCGGCCCGAGAGTACGTGCGATGAGGGGAGTGACGCCGAGCGCGAATCGGAAGACGAGGTTCATGCACCGCGCGCATGCACGCGATGCAGTTCCCACCACGCGCGTCCGCCGCGGCGCGCTCCTTCGAGCGCCTTCCGCCGCGACTCTTCGGTCGTGGCGATCTCCGCGATCATCATCGCCGCCTCGAGACCGTGACGGTCGTCGGCGGTGACGTGCTCCGTCAGGAACTCGAGCGCTTCGTCGCTGAAACCATACCGTTCGCGCAGCAGCGGGATCACCGTGCGGTAGAGCGGCGGCACGTTCGCTTCCTGGCCGACGGCGAAGTAGGCGAACGGTCCGAGCCAGTTGCCTTCGCGCAGTTCCTGCGTGAACCAGCGGGGGACGACGAACGGCGCCGCCGCGAGCTCTTCGTCCGTCGCGCCGGTGGCGTAGGCGAAGCGGCGGCCGAGGACTCCGTGACGCCGCTCCTCCGTGATCGTCACGCCTTGCGCGCGGACATACTCCGTCACGCCCTCTTCCTCGAGCAGATTGCCGATGAGGGAGCGGCGGACGTTCTGGTTGTCGCAGACGGCGAGGACCGACGAAAGGATGCGTGGGAAGTTATAGGCGATCGAGTACGTCGCGACGCCGTAGCGCTTCAGCGCGTCGGGCGGAATCCCGTCGCGCAGGCGATGGACGAATGGGTTCTCGGTGACGTCCGCGGGACGCGCGGCATCGACGAGCTGCGTGGCGAAATCAGTAGCCGCCTTCATTGGCAATCACATGCTCCATGAACGGCGCGACCATGCCTTCGGGGGTGAGGCGGCCGCGGAACGTGCTGCCGAGGTCCGGCCAGCAGGTGAGCTGGACGCGGAGACGGCCATAGTTGAAATCGTGGGAGTAGTCGGTCCGCGCGTGCCGGTTCAGCTGCTTCGCATCGACACCGGCGGCGCTGGTGAAGATCGTCAGCAGTTCGTCGAGCGTGAACGGCGGGTTCTTCATGTAGCGCCCCATCTCACCCTGCGCACGCAGGTGGAGCTCGCGGACGGCGCGGCGCTTCCGCACCTCCTGGACGACGCGCGGCACCTCGTGCTCGTTCGCGCCGCGTACGACGATCATGCCGATCGAAACGAACATGTGCTCGCTCGTCAGGTTCTCGAAGGCCTGCGCCTTCCGGTCGGCGCAGCGCATGCCGTCGATGGCGTGGTAGAGGTCATCGTCGAAGCCGCCGTTGAAGGAGAGGTAGGCGATCTTCAGACCCGCCGCCTTCAGCGTGCGCAGATACGCACGGTCGGCGAGCTTCAACCCGTTCGAGACGAGCACGGGATGATGGCCGTGGCGGCGGATATCGGCGATCAGCTCCGGGAGGTCGTCGCGCATCGTCGGCTCCGCGCCGACGAGCCGTACGAAGCGGCCGCGCGGCAGGCGCGCGAAGATCCCGCTGAGCCACTTCGCATCGAGATCAGGAATCGTGCGGTTCGGGATGTAGCAGTTCTTACATCCCATGTTGCACTTGTGCGTGACGTCGACGATGACGGTCTCGTACGGACAGTCCTCGGGCGTAAAGGTGCGTTCGACAGGGGTGGTGGTGAGCTGAGTCGAGGGTTCGGTGGCGAAAATGGTCATCTTTTTAGAGGTCGACTGCTGCCGGTGTCGGAGTTTGTTTCATCAATTCCACGCCTTCGGAACGCGCGACGTACGTGGCGATCGTGAGATCGCCTGTGACGTTGAGCGTGGTGCGGCACATGTCGAGGATTCGATCGACGCCGAGGATAATCGCAATGAGCGCCGGATTCACACCAATTTGCGCAAGTACGACGATGATGAATGGAATCGAGCCCGACGGTACGCCGGCCGTGCCGATGCCGCCGAGAATCGCGAGGTAAACGACCATCAACTGCTGAGCGACGGTGAGGTCGACGCCGGCGAGCTGCGCGAGGAACAGTACCGTCACGCCTTCATAGAGGGCCGTGCCGTTCTGATTCGCGGTCGCACCCACGGTGAGCACGAACGAGTTGATGTCGCGCGGCACGCCGAGGTTTTCTTCCGACACCTTCAGCGCCGTGGGGAGCGTGGCGTTCGACGATGAGGTCGAGAACGCGGTGATCATCACCGTCTTGATGCGGCGGAAGAACTCGATCGGATTGATGCGCGAGAGCAGCGCCACCGACAGCGAGTAGACGCCGAACATGTGCAGCGCGAGGCCGAGGAGCACCGTCAGCACGAACCACCCGAGGCTGACGAGCAGGCCGAAGCCGAAGCGCGCCGTCATCGTGAAGAGCAGGCAGAAGACGGCGATCGGCGCCAGCCGCATGATGAGCTGGATCCCCTTCTCGACCGCCTGGTACAGCCCCTCGACGGCAGCGAGCAGCGGCGCGGCCTTGTCGCCGGGGACGAGCGTCAGCGCGATGCCGAGGAACAGCGTGAAGAACATCAGCGCGAGCATGTCCGGGGTCTCGCGGCCGCCGAGCGAATAGATGATGTTCGTCGGCACCAGCGTCTTCACGAGCTTCAGCATCGGCGCGTCGGCCACTTTCGGGCCGCCGATCGCGCTCTCCACGGTCTTCTGCGCGTCGGTGCTGTACTGCGCCGCGAGTTGGTCGCGCACCTCGGGACTGACGCGTTTCCCCGGCTTGATCGTGTTGGCGAGCGTCAGCCCGATGACGACGCTGATCGCGGAAATGATCAGCGTGTACACGAGCGACTTCACGCCGATGCGCCCGATCCGGCGCAGGTCTCCGAGCCCGGCGACGCCGAGGAGCAGGCTGGAGAAGACGAGCGGCACGACGAGCAGCAGCAGCAGGCGCAGGAACAGCTGCCCAATGGGATTCGTGACCTGCTCCGCGAGGAACACCAGCGTGGGAGCCTTGGCGCCCATCAGGTGATTCATCGTCCCCCCGACCACCGCCCCCGCCACGAGGCCGATCAGGATCTTGGTGTGAAGAGGAACACCCCGCTTTTCGAGCTCTGCCATGAAGCGGCGATAGTAACAGGCGCGGGAAGGGGAGGCAGCAGGAATGGAGTGGGGTGGTGATAGGACGAATAGGACCTATGGGACAAATAGGACAGATGGGACAGAGTGTTCGTTTGGGCGTTTGGTGCTGCGTTGCCCGCTGAATATCGCAACGCGCGGCATCGGAACCCGACAACAACCTGAGATCGACGCGCGCTGATTGATCGCATCGCGCCTCGTCCCATAGGTCCCATTCGTCCCATTCGTCCTATAGGTCCTATCGTTCTCCTGGGCGGCCGTGATGCTGATGCGCGGCCGGCCGCTACCCTTCGCGCATCACGCGCGCCGCTGGAATCAGCTCACCACGGTCGGCTTCCGCGATCGATTCCAGAAGCTCGCCTTCGGTGGCCGCGTCGAGCTCGAAGGTTTCATCACCTTCGCGGGCCAGCACGGTCACGATGGTGCCGTCGGGGAACTGGTCTCCGTCGATCACGATCTGTCCGGCTTCCACACGTCCTGAGGCGATTCGCATCGCGATGATTCTACTCCCTCTCCTCCACCCTTCCCCCGATCTCCGGCGGCGGGGCGGGGGTGAAGGATTCGCGGATGTCCGTGGTGCTCATGTAGTGCAGCCGCGCGTTCTGTTGGTACGCGGAGGCGTCGGTCACCAGGCGGTTCAGCAGCTTCACGTGCCGGCGCTCGTGCACGAATCGTTTGAGGTCCGGGTACAGCGCGCCGGCGCCGGCCAGGGCGAAGACGAAGAGGTTCTCGAACGTCGGGACGAACGGCAGCGCCACTTTGATGAAGCCGCCGAGGAACAGGCCGCCCAGCGCGAACGCTCCGCGCGCGGCGGGGTCGCCGCTGCGCCAGACGCCGAACGAGCTCCGCTCCAGCGCGTTCATCTCCTGCGCCGCCAGGATGTACTGCGGCACCACCGTATCCATCACCTCCGTCGTCAGCGCCTGCCAGTAGGCCGCGGAGCCGCCGAACTCGTCGTACGTCTTCCGGATCTGCTGCAGCTTCTTCTCGGCGATGTCGACGAGCTGCATCTCGTCGTCCACGCCGCGCCGCCGGTGCTCGCATTCTTCGAGCACGACGAACACCACGCTGCCGAAGTCGTACTCCGGTCCGGCGATGTTCAGCAAGTTACGGCTGCTCCTTCGCCTGCTGGTACTGAATGACGCCGAGCTGCTGCAGCAGCTTGTTGCCGTCGATGATCACGTTGCTGCCGTTCGGCATCTTCGGGATCTGGCGGATCTCCTTCTTCTGCAGCGCGTCGATGAGCTGCAGGCTGACGTACGCATCGCCGGCGCTGCTGTTGAGCGCCTGGCGCTCCTTGCGAATGCCCTCGGCGACCGCCTGCTTCTCCGTCAGCACCGCCTGCGCTTCCTGCTTGCGGCGGACCAGATACGCATCCGATGCACGCTGCGCCTGCACGAGCTCACCCTGGGCGCGCGTGAGCTGCTCGGTCAGCTCCGACATCTTGTTCTGCAGGTTGGCGATGTTCGCCTCCTGCGTCGCGAGGATCTGCGCTTCGAGCTTCTCGGCCTGCTTCTCCGCTTCTTTGCGCTGATTGATCAGCGTCTGATAGTCGGGCTTGAACGAGAAGTCGCCGAGGATGACCTGCTCGACGATGATGCCGTGCGGCTTCAGTTGTGCGTCCAGGACGCGTGTGGCGTCGCGTGCGGCGGCGAAGCGGAGATCGGGGTTGTAGTACTCCTCGGAATCGAGGCGATTGAGCACGTCGCGGACATAGGCGCGCGCATTCGGACGGACGAGCCTTTCCTCGAGCTCGACGGTCGTCGGCGCCACGAACTGCCAGATGTGCATCGCCTTGGTGGGCTCGACGCGCCAGCGCACCGTCACGTCGGTCTCGATGTCGTTGCCGTCGCGCGTCTTGAAGCGGAGGTCGTCCTTCTCGGCGCCCTCGCTCCGTTTCTTCGCGGTCATGATCAGCGACTGGGTGGAGATGTCGAACGTCGCCCAGTCATTGATGAACGGCGCGAAGAAATACGTCGCGCCGGGATCGGCGAGCTCTTTCGAGCCGGTGATCTTGTTGAAGCGGACGCCGACCTGCGTTGCCTCCGTCGTATGCGGAGTGCAGGCGGCGAGTGAGAGCAGAAGCAGTAGTGCCAGTGCAGTTCTCATGGCTTGTTCGCCGACAGACGTCCAAGGTCGGTCGGATCCTCGCTGATGTAGATCGGTCCTTTGATGCCGTTGAGGAGAGCGAGTCCTTTGCGCAGCTTCAGCAGCTTGTCGGAGCCGGCGCCTTCCATGGCGCGGTTGATGGCTTCGAGCCCCTGCGTCTCTGCCGTCTTCACGATCAGATCGGCCTCGGCGCGGCGGGAGCGCTCATACAGATCGCGCTCGGCCCGCAGACCGGTGATCTGCGCCTGGAACTCGGCCGTGCGCAGGTTGATCGCGTTCTCACCTTCGGCGGCGGCGCGCTTGAGGCGCGTCTCGACCTCCGCCTGCTTCGCCAGTGCACGGTTCGTCAATACCGACTGGTCCTGAATCTTCTTCTGTTCCGTGAGCTGCTGGAACGTGTCGGGATAGTCGTATTGACGGATGACGATGTCGGCGAGCTGCAGTCCGTTTTCGCGGAAGCGCTGCGCCAGCTCGTTCTTCATGTCGCGCGCCTTGAGGAGACGCCGGTCGCGATAGAACTCCTCGGCGCGCAACTCGCCGAGGTGCTGCTTGACGGCGGGATCGGTGAAGCGGATGACGACGTTGTCTTCGTACGCTCGGCCGAACCCGAATTTCGACACCACGAGGAACGGATCCGCAATCCGATAGAGCACCGTCACGTCGACGGCGACGGGATAGCCGTCGACGGTCGGCACGTTGATCGCCGCCAGCGAGCGCTGCGACGCGGAGCGCTCCGCCTGGTTGTTCGTGAACTCCAGCGCCTGCAGGTTGCGGCGGAACGTGCGGATCGTCTCGTAGCCGCGGATCTGGCGCCGGTAGCCGGGCGAGACGATCGACTTCTGCAGGCCCTTGCTCGGGCCGAACGAAACCTGGCGCAGACCGATCTCGTCAGGAGCGACATAGGTGATGAGGCAGCCGCGGATGAAGAAGAGCGGAGAAAGGACGAGCAGCACCTTCAGCAGCAGCTTGAAGAACCCGCCACCGCGTGAGGAGAAAGAGGGGAGATTCACCCGGAAGCCCGCTTTGAAGCGAGGCCCCGATTTGACACTCTCGAACATGTTCATGGTGTACCGGTTCCTTACGAGGACGGTCCCCGAATGTTGGTGCTGCCTGGACGATTTGACACCGATTTTAGATGATCTCCCCACGGCGTGCGGGAATACCGGTCGGTAAGTTAGAATTCGCCCTTCCGGTGTGCCGGCCGACTCACGACTCCCTACCTCGGCGCGCCAGCAGAACCCGACAGGAGTAAAGGATCAGGATGACTGCCACTCTCGAAGTCACGCATCAATTCGACGCCGCGGCCAGTGCCGGGCGCGAACCGTTCAAAGTCAAAGATCTCTCGCAGGCCACGCTCGGCCGCGCCGAGATCCGCCTCGCCGAGCACGAAATGCCCGGCCTGATGGCGCTGCGCGCCCAGTACGAGGGGCAGAAGCCGCTCGCCGGCGCGAAAGTCATGGGCTCGCTGCACATGACGATTCAGACCGCCGTGCTGATCGAAACGCTCAATCTCCTCGGCGCCGACGTGCGCTGGGTCAGCTGCAACATCTTCTCGACCCAGGACCACGCCGCGGCCGCGGTCGTCGTCGGCCGCCCGGAGAACGGCGGCACCATCGAGAATCCCCGCGGCATCCCGGTGTTCGCGTGGAAAGGCGAGACCCTCGAGGAGTACTGGTGGTGCACGTCCGAGGCGCTGATGTGGCCGGACGGCAGCGGCCCGACGCTCATCGTCGATGACGGCGGCGACGCGACCCTCCTCCTCCATAAAGGCGTCGAGTACGAAGGCCACGGCCACGTCCCCGAGTTCAATCCTTCCGACGAGCCGGAAGAGTGGGGCGTCATCCTCGACCTCCTGCGCAGCGAGCTCGCGCGCGATCCGCAGCGCTGGACGCGTGTGGCCAAAGACGTTCGCGGCGTTTCCGAAGAGACGACCACCGGCGTCCACCGCCTCTATCAGATGCAGGAAGCGGGCGACCTCCTCTTCCCGGCGATCAACGTCAATGACTCCGTCACCAAGTCGAAGTTCGACAACATCTACGGCTGCCGCCACTCGGTCATCGACGGCCTCAATCGCGCCACCGACGTCATGATTGCCGGCAAGCTCGCGGTCGTCTGCGGCTTCGGCGAAGTCGGCAAAGGTTGCGCGCAGGCACTGCGCGGCCAGGGCGCGCGCGTCGTCGTCACCGAAATCGACCCCATCTGCGCGCTGCAGGCTGCAATGGAAGGCTTCGAAGTGCGCCAGCTCGAAAGCGTGCTCGAAAAGGCCGACATCTTCGTCACCGCCACCGGTAATAAAGACATCATTACCGCCGACCACATGGCGCGTATGAAGCACAACGCGATCGTCAGCAACATCGGCCACTTCGATAATGAAATCGACATGGCCGGCCTCAAGAAGTACCCGGGCGTGAAGCGCAACAACATCCGCCCGCAGTACGACGAGTGGACGTTCTCCGACGGCCACTCTGTGCTCATCCTCGCCGAAGGGCGTCTGATGAACCTCGGCTGCGCGACCGGACATCCGTCGTTCGTGATGTCGGCGTCGTTCACCAATCAGGTTCTTGCACAACTCGCTCTGTGGCAGAACAACGGTGAATACGGCAAGCAGGTCTATGTGCTGCCGAAGAAGCTGGACGAAGAGGTGGCGCGTCTGCATCTGGCCCACCTCGGCGTCGAGCTGACCACGCTCACGGCCGATCAGTCGAAGTACCTCGGCATGCCGGTCGAGGGGCCTTACAAATCGGACCACTACCGTTACTAAGCCGTCGCTCAATAGCGTCACTCACAATCGAAAAGCGGGCAATTGCCCGCTTTTTTGTTTGACACCGCGCCGTGTGATGCACAAAACTCGTTGCGAGTGCTCTTATTTGTGAGGAGGAGAAGTAGATGGCAAGACCGAGACAATCAGCGGGTCCGCTTTCCCCGGGACAGGCGAGCTATGTCATAGAACGCCTGATCCGCGACCGCCGGATTTCCAGCGGCGAAGTTTCACGCTATGTCAGTGAGATGCGGAACGAGATTTCCGAGCTCGAACAGCAGCTCGCGCGTCTCCGCGCAGCACACGGCGGTGAGTCCGGCGGCAGTTCCGCCAGCGGCGCGCCGGCTCGTGGGGGTGCCCGCCGCGGCCGTCCGCCCGGCAGCGGCAAGCGCGCCGCGGCCGCCCCGACAGGACGCCGCCGCGGCCGTCCGTCGAAAGCCGCAGCCGCATCCGGCGATCAGAGCAGCAGTGGTGAATCGGCCGCCGCCCCAGCCGGACGCCGCCGCCGGCGCCAGTCGGCGATCACTCCCGAGCAGTTGCAGTCGCGTCAGCTCCAGGGCCGCTATCTCGCACTGGTGCGGCGCTTCCCCGCCAACAAGCGCGCACAGTACGCCAGGATCGCCAAGGAGCAGGGCCGCGAAGCCGCCATCAAAGAAATGAGCGGACTACTGAAGAAGTAAAATACCTACAGCATCAAAGAAAAAGGCCGGCAGCGATGCCGGCCTTTTTGCTTTTGCTAATGAATTGCAGTGGCGGGTGAATACCGCTCCACAAGATCCGTAAATCCGAACTTGTGAAACTCCCCCGGCGCGGCGCCTTACTGCGGCGCGATCACCGTAATCAACTGCGTACTGTTGTTCGTGACGCTGGCCAAGGCCCAGAAGCGGCTGCCCGGCGAGAGCGGCTCGACCTCGATGCGCAGACGCAGCGGTGCCGACGCGGAGCGCGCGAGCTCGATGTTCTGCTGTGCGTACGCGGCCCGGGCGCGGTACGGGCCCTGATCCGTCGTCGAGGCGGTCACGTCGTACGTCGCGATGACTTCGCCGTCGCTGACGCCTTCGTCGAGCGAGTACACACGCACCCGGAACCGGGCTTCGGTCAGCGCGGCGTCATAGACGCGGAGCGCGATGCGGAACTCCGGCGCCCACGGCACGTCGAGCAGGCTCGCCGTCGTCGTCAGGAAGTCTTTCTCACGGACGACCGGGATGGCGGTGCCCGCGTTGAGGTTCTGCCGTGACGTATCGAGCGCGCGGAGGCTGTACGACACTTTCGACGGATCGTCGCTCGTCACGTACAGCAGACGCGAGACGTTCTGCGTCGGCACGACGAAGAACGCCGGCAGGTTGTGAATCGACTCCTTCGGCTGCACGGTGTGCCACAGCGGCACCTGCGCCGGGCAGGCCATGTTTGGCGGGCAGACCCACGGCGCGATCTGCACCGGCGTCGTCCCGTTGTTGCGCAGCCAGAACTCCGTCGCCCACTTCGACCCCTCGGCGCCGTTGACCACGCCGTCGGTGTAGATCGGCACGAGCACCGTTTCGTAGTTGGCGGAGGACGGGCCGGTGAAGGTGAAGAGGTCGTCTCCGACGACGCTGCGGCCGTCGCCGGTGGTGATCGTCACGTCGACGACACCCGGCTCGTGAGCCGGCGTCAGGACGACGAGCCGGTCATCCGACTCGACCGTCAGCGTCGCCAGCCGGCCGCCGAAGTAGACGCGCGCGGGGCAGGGGAGCACGCAGGAGAAGTTCGGCGGGAGGCCGAACTTCTCGCCGGTGATGGTGACCTCCGTGGCGCCGGCAGCCGGGCCGGAGGAGGGGACGATGCTGGTGATGACCGGGTTGGGGTAGGGATCGGGGAGCTGCGCGAGCGTGGAGAGAGAAACCAGAAGCAGGAGTATCAATAAGACAGTTCGTTTCACGAATTACACCTCGTCAGTTACTGCACACAAGTGGCGTATCAGCTCAGTTTCCGGAGGGTGATTCCCGAGCAAACCACCCGTCGAAATGCTGACACGCCATAAGTACGGGTGCTCTTGCCGAACCGTCGCGTGACGCCGCTCACTCGGTTACGGTTTCTTTGCAAAAGAGCGGAGGTACGTCACCACGTCCTTGATCTGCGCGGCGTTCATGGCGCTCTTGTACGACGGCATCTTTCCCTTGCCGTTGGCGATGGTGGCCTCCAGCTGCTCGTCCGTCTGCTTCTGCACGGTGTCGCTGCGCAGATCGCCCGCTTTCAGCGACTTTCCGGTCGGCGTGTTGCCGCTGCCGTCGGCGCCGTGGCAGGTGATGCAAGCCTTCCCTTTGTAAAGGTTCGCACCGGCCTCATTGCCGAGGGCGGCAAGAGACGTGAAAAGGATGAGCACGAGGGTCAGGAGTCGCATGGCCGGAAGGAGAATAACATTGCGTCGTTTTGTCATCTGTCTCGTGCTCGTGACGTTCGGGTGCACGTCCCCGCAGAAGGAAAGGCCCGTGGAGGGGACGGTGCCGCCGTCGTCGACCGTGGCCGAGGGGACCACGGCGAACGAGGAGACGGTCTGGGCGGATGGGACGGAGCCGCCGGATGCGCCCTCCACCGCCACCACGCCATCCACGACGGCCCCACCGACGTCGACCACGACATCGGCGACAACTCCGCAGACGACGACCCAGCCTCCTGCCCCGACGCAGCGGGAGATCACGATCGAGAGCGTGCAGATCGCGAATCCGGTGGTCATCACCGGCCGCGCGCGCACGTTCGAGAACAACGTGGTGGTTCGCGTGCGCGACGCGCGCGGCAAGCTCCTCACCGAGACGTTCACCACCGCGAACGGCGACATGGGCAACCACAACCCGTACCGCGCGAGCGTCTGGCTGACGCGCCATCCCGGCAACGCCATCACCGTCGAAGCGCTGGAGTACTCGGCGAAAGACGGTTCGGAGCGCTCCCTCGTCGCCAGGAAGGAGCCGTTCAACCTCGCGCCGATCGCCGTGGAACTGGCGCTGCCGAGCAGTCCGCAGAGCGACTGCACGAAGACCCGCCTCGTGAAGCGCGAGCTCCCCAGGACCGTGTCGATGGCACGCGTGCTGGTCGAGGCGCTGATCGCTGAGCCGTCGCCGTTCCCCAAAGGCTCGCGCGTGCAGTCGGTGAACCTGCGCGATGGAGTCGTCACGGTCGATTTCAACGAGAGGCTGCGCAACGTGGGCGGCTCCTGCGCCGCGCAGGCGATCCGCGCCTCGGTGACCGGCACGCTGCGGCGGCTGCCCAACGTGCGTGAAGTGGTGATCACCGCCGCGGGGAATCGGGATCAGGCGCTGCAGCCGTAGAGGGAACGATAGGACCAATAGGACGAATGGGACCTATAGGACGAATAGGACCTCCGTTGCAGTCCTATTCGTCCTATCCGTCCTGTAGGTCCCATTTCGTCCTATCGTCCCCCTGTACACTCCCCGCGATGCGCAAGCTTCTGCTGGCACTGCTGTTCACCACCACGGCCGCCCACGCCCAGACCGTCCCCGTGCTGCACTTTTCCGACTACCACTCCCATGCGCTGCCGTTCTACTCCGAGGGGCGGGAGTCGCAGGGGGGAATCGCGCGTGCCGTCGCTTACCTGAAACGGGAGAAGGCGAAGGGGGCGCTCGTCTTCAGCGGCGGCGACATGATCAACAAGGGCTCGCCGGCGTGGTCCGACCGCTACACGTGCGCGGAGTGGCCGTGGCTGAACAACCTCGTCGACGCCATGGCCTTCGGCAACCATGAGGCGGATTACGGCCTCGAAGCCTACGAGCGCTGCGCGGACCGCCTCACGTATCCGGTGCTCAGCGCCAACACGACCGGCTTCCGCCGCGCGCGCATCATCGAGACGCGAGGCGTCAAGCTCGGCGTCTTCGCCGTCGCCGGTGACGACTTCCCTCAACTCGTGAAGCAGCCGGGCCTCGTTTTCAGCGACCCCGTTGCCGCCGCGCGCGAGACCGTGCGCGAGCTGCGTGCCGCCGGAGTGGATGCGATCGTCATGATCGGCCACCAGCACACGGAGCAGGACTACGAGCTCGCCCAGGCGGTCGAAGGGATCGACGTCATCTTCGGCTCGCACAGCCACCACAAGCAGACGCTGACGCAGATCCCCGGCACGCGCACCTGGTTCATCGCCCCGTTCCAGTACCTCACGTACATCAGCCGCGTCGAGCTGACCTTCGCCGAAGGCCGCCTCACCGCCGTCACCGGCGGGTTGGTCCCCGTCGACGCCACCCTCGGCGAAGACGAAGAGGTCGCACGCAAAGTGGCGCGGATGCAGAGCGACCTCGAAACCGATCCCCGCTACCGCGAGCTCTTCGTGCCGCTCTTCACGCTGCCATCGGCGCTGACCGTCGAGGCGCTCGGCGCGCGCACCGTGAAGCTGATGCGCGAATCCGCGCAGGCGGACGTGGCCCTCTCCACGACGAGCAGCTTCCGCCAGCCGCTCCCGGCCGGTGTCATTACCATGGACATGCTGATGGCCGCGCTGCCGTACGACAACGCGCTGGTGGTCTGCACGATGGGGGGCGCCGAATTGCGCCGCGTGCTGGCGCAGGGTGACGCGTACGTGGATGGGCCGGCCAGCATCCGCGATGACCGCACCTATCGTGTGGCCACCACCGACTACGCCGCGCACGTGGCGTACAAGTTCACGTGCAAGCCGGAAGATACGGGGAAGAAGGTGCGGGGGGTGTGGACGGGGAAGGAACGATAGGACGAATAGGACGAATTGGACCGATAGGACAGATAGGACGAATAGGAAGGAAGCCATGAATGGCATCGCGCAAGCCATGAATGGCATCGCGCGACCCATGAATGGCATCGCGCATCCCATGAATGACATCGCGCGACCCATGAATGGCATCGCGCAACCCATGAATGGGATCGCGCAACCCATGAATGGGATCGCGCAACCCATGAATGGGATCGCGCAACCCATGAATGGCATCGCGCATCCCATGAATGACATCGCGCGACCCATGAATGGCATCGCGCAACCCATGAATGGGATCGCGCAACCCATGAATGGCATCGCGCAAGCCATGAACGGCACGCGCAAGCCGTGAATGGCATCGCGCAAGCCATGAATGGCACGCGCAAGCCATGAATGGCCGCGCGGAAGGCACACGGCCGTCGTTCCATCTGTCCTACAGGACGAATAGATCAGCCGTGACCGTCCTATGAGTCCTATAGGTCCTGTTTGTCCTATTCGTCCCATCGTTCGCTGTCACAACCACCCCTTCTCCCGCGCAATCCGCGCCGCCTCCACCCGGTTCCCCGCACCCAGCTTGTTGATCGCCTCGGACAGGTAATTGCGCACCGTCCCCTCGGATAGATGCAGCGTGCCGGCGATGTCGGCGCTGGTCTGGCCTTCGCCGGCCATGCGCAGGACCTGGCGTTCGCGGTCGGTCAGCGGATCCGGCTCGCTCCACGCTTCGGCGGCCAGCTCCGGGTCGACGACGCGGCCTCCCTGGCGCACGCGGCGGACCGCGTTCGCGAGCTGCTCGGCGGGGGAGTCTTTCAGCAGGTAGCCCGATGCTCCCGCTTCGAGCGCGCGGCGCAGGTAACCGCCGCGGGCGAACGTCGTCAGGATGATCACGCGCGTTGGGAGTTGCACGCGGCGCACGGCCGCGGCCAGTTCGAGGCCGGTCATCTTCGGCATCTCGATGTCGGTCAGCAGCACGTCGGGTTTGTGCGTCTCGCAGAGCGCGAGCGCCGCTTCGCCGTCGTGTGCGCGGCCGACGACCTCGATGTCGCCTTCGATCTCCAGCAGCGCCGCGAGCGCGCCCAGCACCATCGCCTGATCTTCGGCGATGACGACGCGAATCACGCCGTCTCCCGGATCTGCGCGGCGACGAACGTCAGCGGCAGCGTCATCGTCAGCACGGTGCCCACGGAGTTGTCGCGCGTCAGTTTCCCGCCGAGCGCCTGCAGCCGCTCCCGCATGCCGGTGAGGCCGTCGCCGAACGGCGCGCTCGTGCCGCGGCCGTCGTCGGCGATCGTCATCACGATTTCTTCGCCCTGGTGGCGCAGCGCGATGCGGCAGTGCTTCGCGCTCGCGTGGCGCACGATGTTCGTCACCGCTTCGCGCATCGCCAGCGCGAGGACCACCTCGTGCGAGGGCGGCAGGGCGATGTTGTCGAGCTGCGCTTCGAGCGCCACACCGGCGGTGGTGAGCGTCGCGCGCGTCTCCTCCAGCTCCGCCTGCAGCCCGCCGCTGCGATAGCCGCGGACGGCGGCACGGACCTGCATGAGCGCATCGCGCGAGATCCGCTCCACGTCCTTGATCTCGCTGCGGGCGCGCTCCGGATCGAGCTTCGAGGCCAGCTCCGATTTCAGGATGATGACGGAGAGCGTGTGCCCGAGGAGGTCGTGAAGGTCGCGGGCGATGCGCTCGCGCTCCGCGACTTTTGCCAGATGCTCGATCTCCTCCTGCGCCATCTTCAGGCGCGCGTTGGAGCGGCCGACCTGCGAGAAGTGCACGTTGATGCCGCCCACCAGCACCGTGAAGATCAGCGGCCACGAGGCGCTGAACCAGTCGCGCTGCAGGACGATCGCTTCAACCGCGGCGACGGCGGTGATGAGCGCGATCGCCCGCACCGCGCGCGAGGGGCGGGCCATGTAGCCGGCGTGCCCCGCGGCGTAGATGAAGAACGCGCCCGCGCCATAGGAGACCGGCCAGAACGCGACGCCCATCGCCGTGATCGCCGCGATGATCAGATCGTTCTCGAGCCCGCGCGCCCAGTAGCCGCGCAGGTAGAGGACGGTGAAAGCGGCGGTGGCGCCGAGGTACAGCAGCCACTGCTCCACGCCCTGGCGCGAGGCCATCACCGGCGTCAGTGCGAACGGCACGACGTAGATCAACCACGCGTAGGGCGTCCAGCCGAGCTGGTGGTTTTTCGGGATCAGTGGCATGCGGTCTCTCTATTGTTGCATTGGTCCCATCGGTCCTATTCGTCCCATTCGTCCTTACGCGAACCGCTTCCCCTCATCTCTGCGGTAGCCCAGATACGCCAGCGCGATGAAGAGCGCCGTGGACGCGACCAGCGCCAGCACGTGGGTCGAAGTGGCCAGGCTCGGGCGCCCGCCGCCGATCGCGCGCAGCGCTAGTTGCGAGAGGTGGTACGGCGGCAGGAAGAACGCCAGCGTCTGCAGCGGCTTCGGGAGGAAAGCGATCGGGACCCACAGGCCGGAGAGAAACGACAGCGGCAAGTAGATGAGGTTCACGAGCGGCACGGCGGACTTTTCACTCGTGAAGTAACCGAGGGCGAGTCCGAAGGCGCAGAAGGTGGAGGAGCCGGCGATGAGCACCGCGAACAGCCGGAGCCCCTGCCCGAGCGTCAGCGTCACGCCGGCAGCGAGGATGCCGGTGGCCATCAGCCCGAGCACCACCGCGGCGCTGAAGATCATCGCCATGGCGATCTTCGCCACGAAGTAGGCGCTGATCGGCATCGGCGTCGTCCGCTTCGCCTCGAGCAGCCCCTGGCCGCGCTCGAGCGCCACGGTCACGCCGAAGCCGAAGAGCGACGCCCCGATGACGCCGAACGCGCCGTACGTGGCCACCATGTACGCGGCCATCGTCACCGAACCGATCTGCCGCTGCCCCATCGCCACGCCGAAGAACAGATAGAAGAGGATGGGGAAGAGGATCGTCGGCAGCGAGTACGCCGGCGTCCGCAGCAGTTTGAGGAATTCGTATTTGATCTCGAGCAGGTGGATGCGCAGCATCAGACTTCTCCTTCACGGTCTTCGGTCATGGCCACGAATGCGTCTTCCAGCGACGCCGCGTTGCCTTTGATCTCCGCCGGGGTGCCCTCGGCGAGCATCTCTCCCCGATGGATCACGGCGATGCGGTTCGCCAGCGCCTCCGCCTCGGCGAGGTAGTGCGTCGTCAGCAGCACCGACTTGCCGCGGGCGACGAAGGCACGGATCTGCCGCCAGAGCGCGCGGCGCGCCTCGACGTCGAGGCCGACGGTCGGCTCGTCGAGGATCAGCAGGTCGGGGTTGCCGCAGATCGCCAGCGCGAACAGCACCCGCTGCTTCTGGCCCCCGGAGAGGCCGCCGAACTTGCGCTCCTCGAGGCCGTGCAGCCCGGCCGCGTCGAGGATCTCGTCCATCGACAGCGGTTTCGGGTAGTAGCTGGAGAAGAGATGGATGTGCTCCCGGACGCGCAACGTCTCCGGCACCTGCGCCGCCTGCAGCATCGCCCCGGTGCGCACGCGATTGACCGCATCGCGAGGATCCGCGCCGAAGACGCGCACCATCCCGCTGTCGGGCTTGCCGAGCCCGAGGAGGAGCCGCACCGCCGTCGTCTTCCCGGCGCCGTTCGCCCCGAGGAGGGCGAGCAGCTCACCGGGCTGGATGGAAAGCGTGAAGTCACGGAGAGCCGTGACCCGCCCGTAGGTCTTGGTGACCCGCCCGAGGTGCGCGGGGAGGGGAGTGTCGGGGATGGTGGGGAAGGGGAGAGGCAGGGCGCTCATGGAGTAAGGATGGGTTGCGCCGCGCCGGTTGGGGATTGCAGAACGTCAGCGGGAGGGGGTGACGTTTGTCAGGTGGGAAGGGGCAGTTTGGCCTGTGAGGGCGCAACGGGGGGGCGAAGAATTAAGAATTTCGAATTTCGAATTTCGAATGTTGAACGTCGACATCGCCGCGCCAGGCGCCTTCGGCGTCCAAGTGCGAATTCGAAATTCGAAAGTCGAAATTCTTAATTCTTCCGCCTTCCCACCCCCTGTCACGTTCCCCTCCGCCCACTCGTCTCCCTCTCCGGGAGGTGATGCCCCCCTAGCTCAAACCTCACCTCATGGATATCATGCGCCCGTTATGGAGTCTTCGCGCGCTTCGACGCGCGCCTCTTCCGTCGCACCCACACTGCCACCCCCCCATCGCGAGGTGAACTCCGAAATGACGTGGTTCGGGAACTTCTACCGCTCTGCCATCGGCAAGAAGGCGGTCATGGCGGTCACCGGCGTGATCCTCTTCGGCTTCGTCCTGATTCATATGCTGGGCAACCTCAAGGTCTATTTCCCCAAGCACGAAAGTGCCAAGGATCCGACCGTGATGGTGTGGCCCCTCAATGAGTACGGCGCGTTTCTGCGCGAAGTCGGAGCGCCGCTGGTCCCGCATGAGAGTCTGCTCTGGGTCGCTCGCCTCATCCTGCTCGCCGCCGTGGTCCTGCACATCTGGGCCGCGTACCAGGTGACGATGATGAGCCGCGCGGCGCGGCCGATCGCCTATCACGGCCGCCAGTTCGTGGAGGCGTCGTATGCCTCGCGGACGATGCGCTGGGGAGGGGTGATCCTCCTCCTCTTCATCATCTACCACATCCTCCACTTCACCACCGGACAGGCGCACCCCGACTTCATCCACGGCGATCCGTACCACAACTTCGTCGTCGGCTTCAGGGTGTGGTGGGTGTCGGCGTTCTACATCCTCGCGAACCTCGCGCTCGGGCTGCACCTCTACCACGGTGTCTGGAGCATGTTCAATTCGCTCGGCCTGAACCACCCGAAGTTCAACGCGTGGAAGCGCACGTTCGCGACCGCGTTCGCGGTGATCATCACGGTCGGCAACGTCTCGTTTCCTCTCGCCGTCCTCATCGGAATTGTGAGGTAAGCCACCGATGCAGCTCGATAGCAAGATCCCCGCGGGCCCTCTTCCGAACAAGTGGTCGGACGCGAAGGCCCACTACAAGCTGGTGAACCCGGCGAACAAGCGGAAGTACGACATCATCGTCGTCGGAGCCGGTCTCGCCGGCGCCTCCGCCGCCGCCACCCTCGGCGAGCTTGGCTACAACGTCAAGTGCTTCGTCTACCACGACTCGCCGCGCCGCGCGCACTCCATCGCGGCGCAGGGCGGCATCAACGCCGCCAAGAACTACCGCAACGACGGCGACAGCATCTACCGCCTCTTCTACGACACCATCAAAGGCGGCGATTACCGCGCGCGTGAAGCCAACGTGCACCGTCTCGCCGAGCTGTCGGTCAACATCATCGATCAGGCCGTCGCGCAGGGCGTGCCGCTCGCGCGCGAATACGCCGGCCTCCTCGAGAACCGCTCGTTCGGCGGCGTGCAGGTCTCGCGCACGTTCTACGCCCGCGGCCAGACAGGGCAGCAGCTCCTCCTCGGCGCGTTCCAGGCGCTCGAGCGGCAGATCGCCCTCGGCACGGTGAAGCAGTACAACCGCCACGACATGCTCGACCTGGTCGTCGTCGACGGCCACGCCAAAGGCATCATCACGCGCGACCTGCGCACCGGGAAGATCGAGGCGCACGCCGCCGACGCCGTCGTCCTCGGCACCGGCGGCTACGTCAACGTCTTCTACCTCTCGACGAACGCCAAGGCCTCGAACGCGACCGCCATCTGGCGCGCGCACCGCCGTGGCGCCGCGTTCGCCAATCCCTGCTACACGCAGATCCACCCCACGTGCATCCCGCAGAGCGGCGACTACCAGTCGAAGCTCACGCTCATGTCCGAGTCGCTGCGCAACGACGGCCGCATCTGGGTGCCGAAGGCGCAGGGCGACAAGCGCGGTCCCAAGGAGATCCCGGAAGGGGAGCGCGACTACTACCTCGAGCGCAAGTACCCCAGCTTCGGCAACCTCGCGCCGCGTGACATCGCATCGCGCGCGGCGAAAGAAGCGTGCGACGACGGGCGCGGCATCGGTCCCGGTGGCCGCGGCGTCTTCCTCGATTTCGCCGACGCCATCAAGCGCCTCGGGCGCAAGGTCATCGAAGAGCGCTACGGCAACCTCTTCGAGATGTACCACGACATCACGGCGGAGGATCCGTACGAGGTGCCGATGCGCATCTACCCGGCGCCGCACTACTCGATGGGCGGACTCTGGGTCGATTACAACCTCATGTCGACGGTGCCGGGCCTCTACGTCATCGGCGAAGCCAACTTCTCCGATCACGGCGCGAACCGTCTCGGCGCCAGCGCCCTGATGCAGGGCCTCGCCGACGGCTACTTCGTCCTGCCGGTCACGATCGGCGACTATCTCGCCACGCAGTTCGGCAAGAAGGTCCCGGTCGACGCACCCGAGTTCGCGGCCGCGGCGGCGAGCGTCAACGACCGCGTCTCGCGGCTCGTCGGTGCGAACGGCAAGCGGAGCGTCGACTCGTATCACCGCGAGCTCGGCAGCGTCATGTGGGAGTACTGCGGCATGGCGCGCAGTGCCGAGGGGCTGAAGAAGGCGCTCGGGCTGGTGCGCGACCTCAAGGGGCAGTACTGGCGCGACGTCCGGGTCCTCGGCACCAACGAAGAGCCGAACCAGGCGCTCGAACGGGCGGCGCGCGTCGCCGACTTCTTCGAGCTGGCGGAGCTCATGTGCATCGACGCGCTGCACCGCGAGGAATCCGCCGGCGGCCACTTCCGCGTCGAGTACCAGACGGCGGACGGTGAAGCAGAGCGCAACGACGACAAGTTCCTCTACGTCGCCGCCTGGGAGTACAAGGGCGACGGCAACGAGCCGGTCCTGCACAAGGAGCCGCTCGTCTACGAGGAAGTGAAGCTGGCGACCAGGAGCTACAAGTAATGGACCTGACACTGCACGTCTGGCGTCAAAAGTCGCGCGAAGCCAACGGCCGCTTCGTGACGTACAAGACCTCGATCTCTCCCGACGCTTCGTTCCTCGAGATGCTCGACGTCCTCAACGAAGGGCTGATCGAGAAGGGCGAAGAGCCGGTCCACTTCGAGCACGACTGCCGCGAAGGCATCTGCGGCTCGTGCGGCATGATGATCAACGGCGTCGCGCACGGCCCGATGGCCGGCGCCGCCGCCTGCCAGTTGCACATGCGCCACTTCAAGGACGGCGACGAGGTCTGGATCGAGCCGTGGCGCGCCCGCTCGTTCCCGGTCATCAAGGACCTCATCGTCGACCGCAGCCCGCTCGACAAGATCATCCAGGCCGGCGGCTATATCTCGGTGAACACCGGCTCCGCGCCGGAGGCAAACCAGCTCCTGATCCCCAAAACGGTCCAGGAGCACTCCATGGACGCCGCCGAGTGCATCCAGTGCGGCGCCTGCGTCGCGCAGTGCCCCAACGGCGCGGCCAACCTCTTCACCGGAGCCAAGATCGCGCACCTCGGCCTGCTGCCGCAGGGCCAGCCGGAGCGCTACGAGCGCGTCGTGAAGATGGTCCAGGTCATGGAGCACTACTTCGGCAGCTGCACCATGTTCGGCGAGTGCGAAGCCGTGTGCCCCAAGGAGATCTCCATCAACGTGATCGCCCGCATGAACCGCGACTACATCGCCGCCAAGTTCAAAGGCGAAAAGGAACTGGCCGCGGCGGAGTAATTCGCCGGTTGTTGGTTGTCGGTTTTTGGTTTTCGGTGCTGCGCTGCACGGTGATGTCCGCCGCGCGCAGCACCAACAACCGACAACCAGAAACCAACAACCGCAATTACTGCAGCTTCGCGCTGATCTCCTGCGCCTGGGTCAGGTGCTGCTGCAACAGCGGCAGGTTCTTGGTCGCGTAGGCGCGCAGGTCGACGTCCGTGAGGTTCGCGGTGGCGGCCTGGAACTCGGCGATCACCTTCTGGTGGTCGCTGACCATGTGCTGCATGTAGGCCTTGTCGAACTCCGCGCCGGACAGAGACTGCAGGTGCTCCGCGCCCTTCTTCTGCTCGTCGGAGAGGGCCGTTCCCAGCGCCAGCCCCTTCGTCGTCACCAGCTGGATCAGCTCCGTGTTGCCCGCGGTGTGCTCGGTGACCATGCGCTGGGCGAACGCTTTGACGTCGGGGTTCGTGGCCTTCTGCAGGGCGAGGTTGCCCATCGTCACCTCCGCCATCCCCGCCTGACCGGCCTTCATGGCGAACTCCTTGTCGGGGCCCGGCATGTTCGACGTCGTACCGCCCGTCGCGGCGGTCGTGGTCACCGAGGCGGTGTCGGTTACGGTGCCGCCGTCCGCCGCCGTCGTGGAGACCTGGGTGTTCTCCTCCACGCCTTCATTGGCCCGCTTACAGGCCGAGATCGCAACAACGAGCAGCAGAACGTAGATCTTCAGCTTCATGCAAGCAGGTTCGTGCAGGAAGCAGTCCAATGAGTCCTGTCGTCCTACCGTCCCATCGTCTCCCTGCCGCTAGAGCAGGGTCGGCAGAATTGCCGCCAGCCGTTCGTACTCTTCGATCGTGTTGTGCAGGTGCGCGGAAATACGCAGCACCCGCTTCGGCGGGTTCGGCCAAGGCACGACCGGCACCTCGATGTGGTGGTCGAAGAAGAGCGCGTCCTGCAGCGCGTCGCCGTACAGCGACGGCGCGGTCAGCGCACTGCCGTCGGGCAGCGGGATCGCCGCCATCGCGCCGAGCATGCTGTTCGGCGCCGGGCGCTCGATGCCGAGCTGTGCGAGGATCAGATCGCGTCCGCGCAGCGCCAGCTCGCGGTTCACGCGCATGATCGCCGACCAGCCGCCGTCGACGAGCGAGCCGACGTAGCGGAGCGCGTCGGGGCTGGCCAGCCACGCGCTCGGATCGAACGTGCCGGTCCAGTCGAACTCGAGATGGAAGCGCGAGCGGTCGCTGCGCGTCGCGCTGGCGCCGTGGCTGATCGAGACCGGGCGGATCGATGCGCGCCGGTTCTTCCGCACGTACAGGAACGCGGCGCCCTTCGGCGCGCAGACCCATTTGTGCAGATTCCCGGTGTAGTAGGCGGCGCCGAGCGCCTGAAGATCGAGAGGCAGAAAGCCGGGCGCATGGGCGCCATCGATCAGCACGTCGATCCCTTTTTCGCCCAGCTTCTGCACGAGCTCCTCGACCGGAAAGATCAGCGCGGTCTGGCTGGTGACATGGTCGATGAGGAGGAGCCGCGTGCGCTCCGTGACCCTGGCCATGATGCGCTCGACGATCTCCTCGGCGCTGGCGATGGGGAAGGGGATCTCGACCACGACCACTTTGGCGCCGGCGACGCCGGCGACGTACTCGAGCGCGTTACGGCTGGCGCCGTACTCGTGGTCGGTGACGAGCAGCTCGTCGTGTTTGTCGAGATCGAGCGAGCGGAGGACGGCGTTCACGCCCGCCGTGGCGTTGGGGACGAACGCGAGCCCCTCCGGTTCCGCGTTCAGAAAACGCGCGACGTCGTCACGCGCCTCGTCGAGCAGCGCTTCCAGCTCGCGCACGAAGAAGCGGACCGGCTCGTTCTCCATCCGGTGCCGGTATTCGTCCTGCTTCGCCAGGACGTGCTTCGGCGTGGCGCCGAAGGAACCGTGGTTCAGAAACGAAACGTGCGGGTCGAGGAGCCAGTGCTGTTTCACGCCGCCATGGTAATGGGACCGATGAAACTTACGCGCCGTGCCAGATTTCCTCGGTGATGCGCCGAATCCCTTCGGCGAACGTGTCTTCCGGTGTCAACAGCGACACCACCACGTATCCCTCGGTGGCAAAGTCGAAAAAGTAACCCGGGTGCACCACCACGCCGCGGTCGAGCAGCTCCAGCGCGAGCTCCTCGTCGGAACGTGTGCGCGGCACGCGGATCACCGCGGACCAGCCTCCTTCCACCGGCAGCACGCGCGTCGACGGCAGCTCCGCGAATGCGGCGCGCAGCGAAGCCAGATTCGTTCGCGTTCGGGCAGAGATCAGGCCGCGGATGCGCGGCGCCAGCTCCAGCAGTGTGGGCAGCGCGACCTGCACCGGCGTCGACACGGAGAGAAAGTTGTCGGCGATCAACTCCAGCGCCGCCAGCGCTTCGCGCCGCCCCGGCCCGCTCACGCGAATCCACCCCAGCTTCAGGTGCGGCAGCCCCGCCGCTTTCGACAGACCGCCGAGCGTGAACGTGAGGACGTCGTCGCGCACGAAAGTCGTCCCGCTGCCTTCCAGCGCATAGTCGAGGAACACCTCGTCCGAGATGATCGGGACGCCGCGCGACGCGAGCGAGTCCTGCTCCGCGGGCGTGACGAAGGAGCCGGTCGGGTTGTTCGGGTTCACCACCATGATCGCCTTCGTCGCCGCATCGACGGGCACGTTGTGCAGCTCCCAGCGGCGGTGAAACTCCAACGGAAACGTGCGTAGCTGCACCAGCTCCAGCGAGGCGAGGTGCTCCAGCAGCGGATACGACGGCGTCGCCGTCAGCACTACGTCACCCGGATCGGTCAGGAGCTTGAAGAGGAAGGAGTACGCCTCGCTCGTCGAGGCCGTGAGCATCAGCTCGTCGACGGGACAGCGCAGATACGCCGCAACCGCCTCACGCGCCGAGCGGATCCCCAGCGGTTCGGGATCATACGAGGCGTGCGCCCCGCGCGCGAGTGCCTCGGCGATTTCCTCCAGCGGGTAGGGGAGCCCGGCACGCGTCGGGTTGGATTCCGTCAGGTCGAGAATTTCCAGGCCTTGGGCGCGCCGCGCCTCACGCGCCAGCGTCAGGCGATTGGTGGCCGCGTTCCAGTGACCGCGCGTGGAGAACACCGCGGCACGATAGGACAGATGGGACGAATAGGACAGATGGGACGGATAGGACTGACTCAGCGCAGCGCAGCTCCCATGAGTCCTATAGGTCCTATTCGTCCTATAGGTCCTATCGGTCCCCGCCGATCAATTCGCGCAAAGCTGCGCGAAGCCCTGTTCCAGCTCTGCCTTGTGCTTGGCCGGCACGCTGTCCACCGCGGAGCGGAACGTCGTCCGTGCATCGGAACAGTTTCCCTTCGCCGCCTGGATGCGCGCCAGCGTGTCGAGCCGCGTCCAGCCGTCGGGTGCCGGGGAGGCTACGGCCGCGCGGGCCAGCACCTCCGCTTCGTCGAGGCGTTTCTCCTCGTAGAGCATCCAGGCGAGGTTGTTCAGCGCATCCGCCGCATCCGCCTTCACGGCCAGCGCCTTGCGATATGCCTCCTCGGCTGCCGGACGGCGTCCGAGACGCTGCTCCGTGTTACCGAGGTTGGTCCAGGCGATGACGGAGTCGGGGTGTTGCTCGAGGATGGAGCGGTAGGCGTCGGCGGCCAGCGCGAACTTGCCGGCTTCTTCGAGCGCCACCGCCGCGCGCAGCGAATCGGTGAGTGCATCTTTCGGGCGGATGAGGACGGCCGTATGGGCGCCGCCTTCCCACGCCTTCTCGACGCGGGGGAACTTCACCCAGCGCGCTTTCCCGTCGCCGAACTGGGTGCGGTAGAGCTTGCGCTCCGGGTCGTAGCCGTCGACGACGATGTAGTGGAAGAAGTCGAGGCTCTTGCCGGGGTAGTCGATCACCTGCAGCATCAGGATCACGGGGCGATCGGCCGTCACTTCGTCGCGCACCAGCGCTTCGTTGCCGGTGACGAGGCGGGCGTCGAAGCCCTGCTGCCGTGCGGCGAGGACCAGATCGATCGACATCACGCCGCCGCGCGTCTTGCGCAGCTTCGCATCCCATTCTTCCATCGTCGTCTTGTCGCCGTAGCGCTGCAGGACGGCGGTGAGGGAGCCGGGGCCGCACGATTTGATGTCCCACTTCTGCATCGGGACGTCGGGGATGACCGTCGCGGCGTTGGAAGTCTGGCGCGAATTGGGCGTCCAGTAGACGCACGAGGTGCAGAGGAGGAGCGAAGCGGCGAGCGCGAGTTTTTTCATGCGTTCCGAGAAAAAGGATCGGGCGAGTCCCCCGAGGACCCGCCCGAACGGTACATCAGGAGAGGGCGATGATCAGCACGAGCGCGGCGACCGCGCCGATGAGAATCCAGATCCACTCCTGACGGGTGAGACCCGCGGCCTGGAGCTGATCGAGATTCTGCGAGAGCTGCTGAAGGTCCTGGTCGGACAGATCAGCAAGACGCTGATTGACCTCTTCCTGGGTGAAGCCGTGCTGTGCGAGCACTTTGGCGACTTCTTCCTGCGCCGCGACGTTGCGGATGCTGGAGAGATCGGCCTCACGGGAGTCGAGGCTTTGCAGATCGGCCGTCTTGGACGGTACCGGACCGGCGAAGGCGGGGACGGAGAGAATTACGAGAGCGAGTACGAACAGAATCGAGAGACGTTTGGACACGACAACCTCCTTTTCCCTTTGCCCTGGCGTGCAGCCCCGCTCGGGCAGGACTGCCAGCCTTTTGGGTTCGGTTGGTCGCAGGGAGCAAAGAACGCGCCCGGTGGTAGGGGAAGGGTGGCGCCTGTGGCGGCAACAGGACGAATAGAACCTACAGGACGGATAGGACAACACCACCGCAGCCGCCCGCCCACCGACAACGCCGCCACTGGCTCGGGTGGGTGGCTGCCGTGGTTCTGTCCTATCCGTCCTATAGGTCCTATTCGTCCTATTGCACCCACAGACGCCACAGCCCCAGCCCCGCCCCTGGAACGCCCCGCCCCCGCCCCGGCGTTATACTCGCCGCCCCGCGATGATCCGCTTCGAAGACATCCTCGACAAGGTCGAAACCTACAAGCCGGACTTTGACGAAGAGCTCCTGCAGCGGGCCTACATCTTCTCGGCCCGCGAGCATCGCGGGCAGGTCCGCAGCTCCGGCGAGCCGTACCTCGTCCACCCCCTCAACGTCGCCTACATCCTGGCCGACATGCGGCTCGACGAGACCTCCATCGCCGTCGGCCTCCTCCACGACGTCATCGAGGACACCCTCACGACCAAGGAGACGCTGCACGAGGTCTTCGGCGCAGAAGTCGCCGAGCTCGTCGACGGCCTGACCAAGATCTCCCGCTACGCCTACGTCTCCAAGGAAGAGCAGCAGGCCGAGACGTTCCGCAAGATGCTGCTGGCGATGGTGTCGGACCTTCGCGTCGTCCTCGTCAAGCTCGCCGACCGCCTCCACAACATGCGCACCCTCCAGTTCCTCCCGGAGGAGAAGCGCCTCTCCGTGGCCAAGGAGACGATGGAGATCTACGCCCCCATCGCCAACCGCCTCGGCATGGGACGCATCAAGGCGGAGCTCGAGGACCTCTCGTTCAGCCACCTCCATCAGCGCGAGTGGGAAGAGCTCGACAAGTCGATGAAGGCGAAGCTGTCGGTGTCGGGCGACATCGTCGATCGCATCAAGGCCACGCTCCAGCAGAAGCTCAAAGAGAACGAGATCGAAGGGGAAGTCACGGGGCGGGTCAAGTCGATGTACTCGATCTTCTCCAAGATGCGCCGGCAGGAGCTCGACATCGGTCAGCTCTACGATTACCTCGCCTTCCGCATCACCACCCCCAGCGTCAAAGACTGCTACGCCGCCCTCGGCATCATTCACCAGATGTGGCGCCCCGTCCCCGGACGGATCAAGGACTACATCGCGATGCCGAAGCCGAACTTCTACCAGTCGCTGCATACGACGGTCGTCGCCGAGAAGGGGCAGCCCTTCGAGGTGCAGATCCGCACGCGCGAGATGGACCTCATCGCCGAGCAGGGGATCGCCGCGCACTGGAAGTACAAGGAAGGGCGCGTCGGCGCGCATCCCGACGACACCAACTTCCTCTGGCTGCGGCAGCTCGTCGAGTGGCAGCACGAGATCAAGGACCCGCGGGTTTTCATGAACTCGCTGAAGATCGATCTCTACCCCGACGAGGTCTACACCTTCACGCCGAAGGGCGACGTCTTCGCGTTTCCGCGCGGGGCGACGCCGCTCGACTTCGCGTTCCGCATCCATACCGACGTCGGCAGCCATTGCGTCGGCGCGCGCGTGAACGGGAAGCTCGTGCCGCTGCGCACGCCGCTCAAGAACGGCGACATCGTCGAGGTGCTCACCGGCCCCGCGCAGACGCCCAGCCGCGAGTGGCTGAACATGGTCACCACCTCGCGCGCGCGGCACAAGATCCGGCACTGGCTGAACACGGAGCAGAAGCATCGCTCCATCGAGCTGGGGAAGAAGCTGATCGAGCGCGAGGCGAAGCGCTACAAGGTGCAGTGGCGCAAGCTCGTCGCCGAGAACGCCCTCGACGGCGTGCTCACCGAGAACGGCCTCGCGCGCATCGACGACCTCTACGCCGACGTCGGCTACGGCAAGATCTCGGCGCGCTCGATCGTCGAGCGCTTCGTCACCGACGAGCAGAAGGCCGACAGCCCGGGCGTCATCCAGCAGGCCGTCCGCAAGATCTTCCCCTTCGCCTCCTCCAGCGCCGCGACCATCAAGGTCAAAGGCTACGACGACCTCCTGACGTATCTCGCCAAGTGCTGCAATCCGCTTCCCGGCGAGCCGATCGTCGGCTACGTCACCCGCGGCAAGGGCGTGGCGGTACACAGCCGCAACTGTCCGAACGTGCGCAACCTGATGTTCAACCCCGATCGCGAGATCGCCGTCGAATGGGCCGAGCAGCGCTCCGCCGCGTTCCACGTCGAGCTGGAGATCGTCATGGAAGACCGGCAGGGGATCCTCGCCAAGGCCATCTCCACCATCTCCAACCTCAAGACGAACATCCGCCAGATGGAGAGCCGCGTCCACGAGGGGAAGGCCACGACGGAGCTGGTCATCGAGATCGCCGATCTGAAGCACCTCGAGAAGGTAATCCGCTCTCTGACCGGCCTCGACGGCGTGCTGCGCGTCGACCGCAAGTACAACATCCGGCACGCCACCGCCTGAGCATTCGCTGCCCGCTGTGGCCGCAGCACTTGACGTCGCCATGATATTTGCATGAGCTTCTCCCCCGGTTAGGAGAATGCCGACGCATGTCGTTCGACAAAGAGGTCTCTTCGTCTCAGGAAGAGTTCGCCCAGCTCGTGGACGCCGTTCAGGATTACGCCATCTTCCTGCTGAGTCCCGAAGGGAAGATCCGGTCGTGGAACCGCGGCGCCGCGCGCATCATGGGCTACGACGAAGAAGAGATTGTCGGGCGCCATTTCTCCACCTTCTACGGTCCTGAGGACCTGGAAGCCAGGAAACCGCAGATGGAGCTCGAGATCGCCACGCGCGACGGCCGCGTCGAGGATGAAGGATGGCGGATCCGCAAGGATGGCCGCCGCTTCTGGGCGAACACGATCATCACGCTCCTGCGCAACGAGTCGGGCGGCGTGCGCGGCTTTGCCAAGGTCACGCGCGACATGAGCGAGCGCCGTGAAGCCGAAGAACAGCTTCGCCACAGCAGCGAGATTTTCCGGCTCCTCGTCTCGGCCGTGCGCGACTACGCGATCTTCATGCTCGATCCCGATGGCAACGTCGCCACCTGGAACAACGGCGCGCAGAGCATCAAGGGCTACACGCCGGAAGAGATCATCGGGCGGCACTTCTCCACCTTCTACGGCGAGGAAGACATCCGGAACGGCAAGCCGGAGCGCGAGCTCGAGATCGCCCGTGCCGAGGGGGCGGTCGAGGACGAAGGGTGGCGCCTCCGCAAGGACGGCACGCGCTTCTGGGCGAACGTGGTCATCACCGCGGTTTACGACAGCACCGGCGAGCTGCGCGGTTTCACCAAGGTCACCCGTGACATGACCGATCGGAAGATCGCCGAGGAGACGCAGCGCGCGCTCCTGGAACAGCGGGAAGCGCGGCTGCAGGCGGAAGAGGAGCGGCGGCGCGCGGAGACGTCGTACCGCGTGGCACAGGAGGCGAACCGCGCCAAGGACGAGTTCCTGATGACGCTCTCGCACGAGCTGCGCACGCCGATGACCGCCATCCTCGGCTGGGCGCGCATCCTGCCGTCCATCGCTCCCGGCGATCCGCTCTTCAACGAGGCCATCGAATCGATCGCCGGCGGCGCGCAACTGCAGGCACGCCTCATCGACGACATCCTCGACGTTTCCCGGATCGTCGCCGGGAAGCTGCGCCTCGCGCCGGAGACGGTCGACATCGCGCGGCTGATCATGAACGCGGTCGACGCCGTCAGTCCGACGGCGATGGCGAAGGAGATCGAGCTCACCACGTCGTTCTCACCGGCGCTGGGATCGATGATCGTCGACGGCACCCGCATCCAGCAGGTGATCTGGAACCTCCTCTCGAACGCGGTGAAGTTCACGCCGAAGGGTGGTGCCGTGAACGTCGCGGGGCGACGGACCGCCTCGCACGTGCAGATCGCCGTGCGCGACAGCGGCGAAGGGATCGACCCCCAGTTTCTCCCGCACGTCTTCGAGCCGTTCCGTCAGGCGGAGACGCCGCAGACGCGCACCCATGGCGGTCTCGGCCTGGGACTTTCCATCGTGCGCTTCATCGCGGAGGCGCATGGAGGAACGGTGTCGGCGGAGAGCGAGGGGAAGGGGAAGGGCTCGACGTTCACCGTGACGCTGCCGGTGCGCGCGCTCGCCACCGGCGATTCCCCGATCAAGAACTCCCTCGGCGAGACCTTCATGCACGGCGCCCGGCTGCGCGGCGTGGAGATCGTGCTCGTCGATGACGACCACGAGACGCGCAAGATGGTCTCGGCGGTGCTCCGCGCGGCCGGGGCGAGCCTGGTGGCGGTCGATTCCGCCCCGGCGGCTCTGAGCTCGATCGACCAGCACCGCCCCGAGCTGGTCATCACGGACATCGCCATGCCCGAAATGGACGGCTACGCCCTCCTGCGAACTCTGCGAAGCCGCGAATACGGCCCCGGGCTGAAGATCCTGGCCCTCTCGGCGTTCCCCGCCGGCGGCGAAGCCAGCGGCTTCAACGGCTACCTGACCAAACCGATCGATCCCTTCCGCCTGGTGGATGAAGTGGAAAAGATGACGCTCAAGGCCAGCGCGTGCTGAGGGGCGGGGAACGATAGGACGAATAGGACCAATAGGACAGATGGGACAAATAGGACGGTTTGATCCTGTCCTAGTCGTCCTATTTTTCTAGGCCCAAACCGCCCACAACCCACCGCCCAGGCCGATCGTGAAACCGGCCGCTACCTCGGCCCAGGTGTGGCGTTTCAGGCGGGTGCGGGACCACGCCAGGGCCAGCAGCACGGCCGCGGCGAGGGGCAGCGCCAGGGGAAAAGCGTCCGTCAGGGCGACCGCGCAGAAGGTTCCGAACAGCAAATGCAAAGAAACTTTCAGCCAGCGGGACAGCAAAATTCCGATCAGCATCATCACGGCTGAGACGGCCGGCCCGCGCAAAAGGTGGGGGGGAGCCCCTGCCGAGCGCAGCACGAAAACCGCCGCGACGAGCAGCGGAACGGCCGCCACATACAGCCAGCGCCGCTGCTCCGGGCGCGACACATCGAAGTCGCTCCAGGTGCCGCGGCGCATCTGAAAAAGGATGACGATCGTGAGCGGAATCAGCGTCGTCGCGACCAGCATCAGAGCCCACATCCAGTGACGGGTGAGCAGGGCGACGGTGAGGGGGATGAGGACGAGCGGATGGGCCGCGATCGAGACCGCTCTGGCCACCCGCAAACTGTTCATTCCAAAAGGAATCGGCGGTTGGGAAGCCCCAACCGCCGACGAGCTAGCGGGCCGCTTTCTTGATGGCGCCCGAGCGGATGCAACGGGTGCAGACCTGCATCCGCTTCACCGACGATCCGACCATGACGCGGACGCGCTGCAGATTCGGCATCCAGCGACGGCTCGAAACGTTGTGGGCGTGGCTGATCCGGTTTCCGAAAACCGGTGCCTTGCCGCAGACTTCGCACATTTTTGCCATGAATTACTCCCTTGAATAACGCGAAAGGTGTGGATTGTAATCATCAGGGCGCTTTCGCGCAACCGGGTCACGGCAAACGCGGGCAGTAGCGCCACTTATCGAATTCAGGTGTAGTTGACACCGAAAATTAAACGTTGTAATTTCGCTTCACCTTTCGAGACATCCGGAGCCGCGAGTGGTGAGTGAGATGGATGGGGTGAGCGGTGTTCTTCTCAAAGAGCAAAAACGTCGTAGGCCTTGATATTGGCTCCTCGGCAATCAAATTAGTTGAGCTGAAGGAGAAAAAAGGCGGCGCGTACCAGCTTGTCAAGCTGGGTGCCGAACGCCTGTCCCCGGAGGCCATCGTCGACGGATCGATCATGGACTCGTCTCTCGTTGTCGAGACGATCCAGAAATTGAACTCCGACCAAAACGTCAAGAATTCCAACTTCGCGACGTCTTTGTCCGGACATTCCGTCATCATCAAGAAAATCACTCTTCCGGCCATGTCGCCGGAGGAGCTTGCCGAGTCGATTCAATGGGAAGCCGAGCAGTACATTCCCTTCGACATCAACGACGTGAACCTCGACTACGTCCCTCTGACGGCGCCGGGTACCGGTGACAACATCGATGTCATCCTCGTCGCGGTCAAGAAGGAGAAGATCAACGACTACACGTCGGTGATCAGCCAGACCGGCAAGGTCGCGGTTCTCGTCGACGTCGACGCGTTCGCGTTGCAGAACGCGTACGAGATCAACTACGACATCGACGACGGCAAGGTGCTGGCGCTGGTCAACGTCGGCGCCTCGGTCACGAACGTGAACGTCCTCTCGGGCGGCACGTCGCTCTTCTGGCGCGACATCACGTTCGGCGGCAACCAGTACACCGACGCGATCCAGCGCGAGCTCAGCCTCTCCTTCGAGCAGGCGGAAGAGCTCAAGCGGGGCCGTCAGGTCGCCGACTACAGCATTCAGCAGGTCATCCCGATCCTCAACTCGGTCTCCGAAGACTTTGCGGGCGAGCTGAGGAAAACCCTCGACTTCTTCACCGCGACGTCCGGTGCCGAGCGCGTCGACGAGATCGTCCTCGCCGGCGGAGGCTCCGGGGTGCTGAACCTCGACGCCACGCTGCGCGACAAGTTCGGCATCCCCGTGACGATCATGGACCCCTTCCGGAAAATCACCGTCGACGAGAGCCAATTCAACCCCGAGGAACTGGCTGAGATTGCGCCGAGCATGGCGATCGCCGTCGGCCTGGCCATGCGGAAGTTGGGGGACGCTTGATCAAGATCAACTTAGTGCGGGAAGGGCGGGCGGTTCGCGGAGGGGGCGCAGCTCCCACGGCGGCCGGGATCTCGTCGGCCCCCGCCAACATCAACAACATTCTCCTCCTAGGGTTCCTGGTCCTCGGCGTCCTCGCCGCGGCCGGCTACTGGCTCTGGACCAGAGGCGAGCTCACCCGCAAACAGGGCGAGGTCGCGCAGCGGCAGGAGATCGCCGCCAAGCTCGAGTCGATCATCAAGGAAGTCGACGACTACCAGAAGCGGAAGGACAACCTTCAGAAGCGCATCGATCTCATCAATGAGCTGAAGAAGAACCAGAAAGGTCCCGTCCGCATCATGGACCAGATCAGCCGGAACCTTCCGGACCTCGTCTGGCTCGACCAGATGTCGATCAACGAGGGGAGGGTCGCGGTCACCGGCCGCGGTCTCAACCCGAACGCGATCGCCAACTTCATCGAGAACATTAAGAACGATCCGTATTTCGAGGAGCCGGAAGTCGGTGAGGTGTCGCAGGTCAGCGCGGCGCCGCTGGTCTACTCGTTCAACATGGAGTTCGCGTTCGCTTACACGCCGAAGGGTGCCGCAGACGGCTCCGCGGCGACGGACACGGCCGCCACGACGACGACGACCACCACCACGACCGGCACCACGACCGCCCCAACGCCGTAACCGCAGGAGATCCCGATGGCAGTGACGCTCGACGACAAACCATGGTGGGTTGGGCTGGCAATAGGCCTGGTCCTGGCCGCCGCCTGCGTGTTCGGGGTGGAGTACGCGGTCGTCTCCGATATCAAGGAAGAGATTCGCGGTGCCGAATCGCAGATCGAAGAACTGGACAAGAAGATTCAGCAGGGACGGGCTGCCGAGCAGAAGCTCCCGCAGTTCCGTGAAGAAGTGAAGCGCCTCGAGCTGGAGCTCGAGAAGCTCCGCCGCATCCTGCCTTCCACCCGCAACACCGAGGAAATCATCAAGAAGATCAAATCTCTCGTCGATCAGGGCGAGTTCGTGCTGCGCCGCCTGAGCTTCCCGAAGCTCGGCGACCGAAAGGCCACGTCCGATCCGTACGCGGAATGGCCGGTGTCGGTGCAGGTCGACGGCCGCTATCACGACCTCGCCATCCTCTTCAATCGCCTCGGCAACTTCTCGCGCATCATGAACGTGGAGAACATCGAGATCCGCGCCCTCCCGGCGCAGGTCGAGCGCACGATCAGCTCGAGCTTCATCGCCAAGACGTTCGTCTACGTCGAGCCTGAAGAAGAGGAAGAGGACACCAAGAAGCCGGGCGAGAAGAAGACTGACGGCGCGGCGGCCGACGGGGGCGAAGGATGAGGCGCATGAAGATCCAGTTCGCGGTGTCGCTGCTGCTGGTGGTCGCGGCCGTGGCCACGACCGTGGCGCAGACGACGACCGGCACGACCGGGACGTCGACGGGCGACACGGCCGGCACCAACGTGCAGCAGACCCTCGAGGAGATCCTCGAGGAGCCGGCGACCGCCGATACGTACCGCTACGATCCTCAGGGACGGCGCGATCCGTTCCGCTCTCTCGTCGGACCGGCTCCGAAGCTCGAGCCGGGGCAGCGCCCGCCGGGGCTGCCGGGCTTCATGATCGACGAGATGAAGCTGCAGGGCATCGTCCGGACCCGCAACAGCGGTCTGGTCGCGATGATCAACGGTCCGGACAACAAGGGCTATCTGATGAAGGTCGGTGACAAGGTCCTCGACGGCGAGGTCATTCGCATTACTACCTCCTCGGTGGTTTTCCGCCAGGAGGTGAACGATCCCACGCGCATCGAGCGGTACCGTGAGGTCGTCAAGGATCTGAATCCGCCGGAGAAGAAATAGCGTGCCGTGCCTGGGCGTGTGGAGGGCGAGATGGTGAAGGTAGGAAGTATGAGAAGAGCCAAGCGAATCCTGCTGGTAGCGAGCGTGCTCGTCGCGAGTGTGGGATCTGCGGACGCGGGGCTGTTCAAGCGGAAGGCGGATAAGCCCGTCCAGGCCGCGGCGGCGCCGATGTCACTGACCGCGATCGAGCTCTATGGCTCGCGCGTTCTGTTGCAGACCAGCGGCGCACCGGCCTATACCTCCTACAGTCCGTCACCGAACGTGTTCGTGGTCGATCTGACCGGGACCGGACGGCCGGCGGCGCTGAGCATTCCGACGACGCTTCCCGCGTCGCTGGCGTCGCTCACCGCCGAGGAAGTAGTGGAGATGGGCAGCCGCCTGACACGCGTGACGTTCCGCCTCACCGAGAGCTTCGCCCCGCAGGCGTCAGCGATCGACGGCGCGGTCATGGTCACGCTGCCTGCATCCGCGGCAACAGCCGTTGCGGCCGCGGACCGGCAGCCCGATGCGGTCATCAGTGTCCCGGCTGTGAGCGAGCCGGTGATGCAGACGGTCGCCGAGCCGGCACCGGAGCCGGTCGTCGAGACGCTCGCACCCGCGGCGACGCAGGTTGCGGCGATCGTCGAGGAAGCGCCTGCCGAGCCGCTGCAGAAAGCAAAGAATGTCCGCCGGGTCGAGACGGCCACTGTCGATGGTGACGTGGAGGTCCGCATCTCCGGCGACGGCTCGATGACGTACAAAGCTTTCCGCCTGGAGAGCCCGTCGCGTCTCGTGGTCGACCTGACCGGTGTGAAGAACGCCGTGGCGAAGAGCAACGTCGCCGTGGACGACGACATCGTGAAGCGCGTGCGTGTCGCGCAGTTCAAGACCGCACCGGAGCCGGTGACGCGCGTCGTCATCGACCTCTCCAGCAAGAGCGAATACACGATCCGGAACGTTGGTGACTCGGTCCGCGTCTCGTTCGGCGCCGCGCAGTTCAAGGCTTCCGAGCCGGTGCGCGCGTCGCAGCCGATTCGTGCCGCCGAGCCGCCGGTCCGCGTCGCCGAAGCCAAACCGGCTCCGGTGGCCGCTCGCACCAGCGACGTGCCGAAGCCGGCGATGACGAAGATCGAGATCATCGACGAGACGGCGGCCGCAGCGCCGAAAGTGACGCCGCGGACGCCGGACTCGCAGATGCGGGCCGACATCCCGTCGCAGATCCCCGTCGTCGCCGAGAACGCCACCGGCTGGCAGGTGCCGACGTCGAACGGCAACACCACGATCACGCCGCTCGCCTCGCCCGCGCCGAAGGGTGCGCGCTCGGTCATCAACTCGCCGCTCGATCAGGCACCGCCCGATACGCGCCGCAATAACGAAGACGTCTTCCAGGATGCGCAGCAGCAACAGCAGCTCGCCGGTTCGATGAACCAGCCGGGCCGGCAGCTCAGCGGCACGGGCCGTCAGTTCACGGGTGAGCCGATCTCGCTCGCGCTCAAGGACGCCGACATCAAGGACGTCCTCCGCACCTTCGCGCAGCTCACCGGTCTGAACATCGCCGTCGATCCGGGCGTCACCGGTCAGGTCACGGTCGACTTCGTCGAAGTGCCGTGGGACCAGGCGCTCGATCTCATCCTCCGCCAGAACGGCCTCACGTACGTCCTCGAGGGCAACGTGATGCGCGTCGGCCGCATCGAGCGCATCCGCCAGGAAGCACGCGAGATGCAGGACCTGCAGGAGCAGGAGCGCATCAACGTTCCGCTGACGACGCTGAGCTTCAAGCTCTCCTACGCCCGCGCGGCGGAAGTGGCGGCGGTGCTCGGCTCGATGGCTTCGCCGCGAGCGCGCATCATCGTCGACGCCCGCACCAACCAGCTCATCATCAGTGAGATCCCGCAGTACCTGCAGACGATGCGCAACCTCATCGAGACGCTCGACGTGCCGACCCGGCAGGTCGTCATCGAGGCGCGCATCGTCGAGACGTCGAAGCTCTTCCAGCAGCAGTACGGCTTCAACTGGGGCTTCGACGGACTGCTCGATCCGACGGTCGGCACCGGCACCGGTCTCGTCTTCCCGAACCGCATCAGCTTCGTGGGCGGTCCGTTCGAGTTCGGTCCCGGCGATCCGGTCATCTCCTTCTCCTTCTCCGACGTCCTCGGCACCTTCAACCTCGACTTCGCGCTCAACGCGTTCGAGCAGGAAGGTCTCGTGAAGGTCATCTCGGCACCGCGCGTCACGACGCAGGACAACACCGCGGCCGAGATCCAGAGCGGTTTCCAGATTCCGTATCAGACACGCATCAACTTCACGACGACGGTCGTCTACCTCGACGCGACGCTGCGCCTTTCGGTCACGCCGCAGATCACCGAGGCCGGCACGGTCATCATGGACATCTCGCTGCAGAAGAACGAGCCGGCCACCGGTCTCGCAATCGAAGGCGCGGCCGGTACGCCTCTCACGACGCGTCAGGCCAGGACACGCCTGATGGTGCGCGACGGCGGCACGGCCGTGATCGCCGGCATCTATCAGGCCACGGACAACAATGCACAATTCCGGGTGCCGTTCATTCACCAGATTCCCATCATCGGGAACCTGTTCAAGTCGCACAATGTGCAGACGCGGCACGATGAGCTGCTGATCTTCATCACGCCGAAGATCGTGCGCGGATGATGAGCGGGGGGGCTGGAGGGCGTATGAACATGAACCAGATGAAAACGATCAAGACATTACTGGTCGCCATGACGGCGGCAGCGGTATTCGGTTGCAGCGGCGGTGAGCTCACCGACAACGCCTCACCGGTGGAGCTCGTGGCCAACACGAGCCAGAATCTCCACCAGCTCAGCATCAACGGCGGCGACGGCTGCGAGCAGCCGGTGGGCACGGTGGAGTTCCTCGCCATCCCGAAGAACCCGACGTCCACCGGCGACTTCCTCGACGTGCGCGTGCAGCGCTACCGCGTCTCGTACGTGCGCACGGACGGAGGAACCGCCGTTCCGGCGTCGTTCACCCGTTCGGCGGACACGCTGGTCACCGCCGGCGGCGGACCGCAGAGCTTCAGCAGCTTTCTCATCGTCCAGCCGGGCGCGTACTTCCAGTCGCCGTTCGCCGCTCTGCAGACGGGCGACGGACGCGATCCGGTCACCCGCCAGCCTTTCGTTCGCATGGACGTCATCATCGAGTTCTTCGGTGAGACGCTGGGCGGCGACAACGTCAAGACCACCACTCGTTTTTCACTCGATTTCTGCGTCAGCTGCGGCTGCTTCTAAGGGCGGGGGAGTACTTCAATGATTACACTGAGACAGCGTAAAGTTCTGTTCGCGCTGCTGGCCATCCTGGTCATGTTCGTGGCGTGCAAAGGCGATTCGCCGACGGCACCGCCGCCGACGACCGGAGGCGGCACCCCGCCGGGCGGCGGCACTCCGCCGGCATCCGGCGTGAGCATCGCGCTCGCCACGACGAACGCTACGCCTTTCGTTTCCAGCACGACCACCGTGACGGCCACCGTCACGCAGGGCGGCAATCCGGTTCCCGACGGCACCGCCGTCGAGTTCACGGTGACGGGGCTCGACTCCGCCATCTTCACGGACACGAATACCGCGGCGACGCTCAAGACGACCGTCAACGGCGTCGCGACGGTCGGCCTGACGGCGAGCGCGCTCGGCACGGCGACGGTGAATGCCTTCGTCGGCAACGCCAGCCGCTCGATCACGATCACGTTCGTGCAGCGTCCGACCATCCCGCCGCCGCCCAATACGACCCCGGTCGTGACGGGCGTCGCGCCGACCACCGGCCGCCCCGCCGGCGGCGAGATCGTCCGCATCACCGGCCGCAACTTCCGCAGCCCGGTCCGCGTCTTCTTCGACATCGCCGGCCAGCGCCGTGAGGCACTCGTCCGCAGCGTCACCGAGACCGCGATCGAGGTCTTCACCCCGGCGATCAACCTGACGACCGAGGCGCAGCAGCAGGCCGCCACGATCATCCTCGTCTTCGATCCGGGCACGGCGAACGAGCTCGAGGTCACGGCCTCGGCGCAGTTCACCTACCAGCTCGACATTCTCACCCCGGTCGTCACGACCATGAGTCCCTCGACCGGTCCTCTCGAAGGCGGCACGATCAGCACCATCTTCGGCCAGGGCTTCCAGGCTCCGGTGCAGGTCTTCTTCGGCCTTTCCGACGTGCCTTCGTGGACGCAGGCGCAGGTCGTCGACGTCACGTTCAATCAGATCCGCGTCATCACCCCGGCCGGCCGCGACGTGTCGCCCTCCGGCAACCTGCCGCTCTCCGGCCCGGTCGACCTCCGCGTCATCAACATCAATTCCAACACGGAGATCATCGCTCCGGACATCTACCGTTACGCGCCGGGCGTGCAGATCACGGCCGCCGGCCCGACACAGGGACCGTTCACGGGCGGTACCGAAGTGCGCATCGACGGCACGGGCTTCGATGATCCGGTGGCGGTGACGATCGCCGGTGTCGCCGCAACCGTCATCCGCGTCAACGGCACGCAGATCCTCGCCAGAACGAGCGGCGTGATTCCGCCGGGCTGCGCCGACGTCCAGGGGCCGATCGTCGTCACGAACGTCGAGAGCGGCGCAACCGCGTCTGGCCCGACCTTCACGTACATCGTTTCGCCGCCGCTGGTGACCGCCATCAGCGACCGTGAGCCGAACCCCGGCGATCCGGTCATCGTCACTGTGCTGAATCCGGGAACGGGTCTCAATACGTTCCAGTTCGGCTCTCAGACGCTGTTCCCGACGACCGTGCTGCTCGCTCCGGACGGCTCGACGGGCGCGTTCACCTTCACCATCCCGACCTCGTTCCGCTTCGCAACGGAAGCGTGCACCACGGGTGGAGTGGCCGGTGTCCGCAACGTCCCGACGCCGATCGATCTCATCATCACCAACTCGATCACGGACTGCGCAACGACGCTCACCGGCGCGCTCACCATCACGCCGACCGACACGTCGTGCGTGATCCCTCCGCCGCCGTCGGCTCAGGTCACGAACCCCGCCGGTCAGTGCCCGGCGGAGCTGGAGCTCGGCTCGACCCCGGTCGGTACGCCGATCAGCGGCACGATCTCGATCCGCAACACCGCCGCCGGTGGCGCGCAGACGCTGGCGCTCTCGGTGACCGGCAGCAACAACACGCAGTTCACCGTGACGCCGGCGAACGCCACGGCCGCTCCGGGACAGGTGGCGAATTTCACCGTCACGTACACCCCGACCGGCGCGCCCGCCGCTGACGTCAACGCCCAGATCACTTTCGGCACCAACGATCCGGCCAATCCGTCGCTCACCGTCTGCGTCGAAGGGACGTCGACGGCGCCCGGTCCCTGATCTCCCGGTAGCAACTCCTTTTCAGCGAGCCGCTCCCGCTCACGCGGGAGCGGTTCGTGTCTGTGGCAGAATTCGAGTTTCAGCAATGGCCCAGCCGGCGAGTCACCCGAAAATCGAAGAGCTCCGGTTCCGTCTGAAGACGGATCCGAAGAGCCGGCTTTTCTATCCGCTGGCCGAGGAGCTGCGCAAAGCGGGGCAGGTGACGGAGGCCGAATCCGTCCTCCGCGGCGGTCTCGGCTCCCACCCCACCTATCTCTCCGCGTGGGTCAGCCTCGGGCGCGTCCTCCGCGACCAGAAGAAAGAGGCGGAGGCGGTCGACGCACTGAACACCGCGTTGCAGCTCGATCCCGGCAACGTCGTCGCCGCGCGGCTTCTCGCGGACGCTTATCTCGCCCTCGGCGAGAAGGTCGAGGCGATCAAAAAGTACAAGCTCGTGCACGCGCTGCTCCCCTCCGATCAGGAGCTCGCCGCATTGATTCATACGATGGAGCGCGAGCTCGGGCCGCCGCCTCCGGTCTTCCAGGAGCCCGCGCCGGAGCCGCCTCCGGCTGCCATCCCCGAGCCGCAGTCGTACGTCACTCCGGACGAGCCGGAGGACGCGTTCGACGATGCGAGCGGCCGCGTGTTCGACGAGACCGGCGGCCACATCCTGCTGCACGATCGGCAGGTCGAAGAAGAGACGCGCGACCTCGAGCCGATGTCCGTCGCGCACGAGGAAAGTCCGTTCGAGGAGCCGGCGACGGAGGCGTACACCGCCGCCTCGCTGGCGATCGAAGCGCCGCTCGGGATGCACGTCGAGCCGGCGCCGCTGACCGCCGAGGTGCCGACCCCGGTCCAGGAGCTCCTCCCCGAAGCGGATGCCGCGGAGCCGTTTGGCGGCCCGTTCGCCGCCGACCCCTTCGCCGTCGAGCCTCCGCCGGCCGCTGCGGCGCCGGAGACCGTCACGAACACCCTGACGATGGCCGACATCTACGAGCGGCAGGGCCTCGTGGCCGAGGCGAGCCATATCTACGAGAACATCCTGGCGCGCGACCCGGGCAACGAAGCGGTGCGCGCGAAGTTCAACGCGCTCACCGGAGGCGATCCGCGCGTGCGCAAGATCCGGAGACTCGAGGAATGGCTGGCGAAGGTCTCGCGGCGTGAGGTGGGGAGTGTTTAGAGAAGCGCTCACGGGCGTCATGGAGCGCGTCGACGGCGCCGTGGCCGTCACGCTCATCGGACTCGACGGCATCGCCATCGAGACGATCAACCGCGATCACATCCCCCTCGACCTGCTCGGCGCGGAGCTGGGCGGCTTCGTCAAATCGATCCGCGTGTCCAACACAGACCTCAACACCGGCGAGGTCCTGCAGTTCTCGCTGGTGACCGAAAAATACGTCACGTTTCTCTCGGCTGTCACGCCCGAGTACTATGTGCTCCTCGTGCTGCGCCCGGACGGCAACTATGGGCGTGCGCGGTTCGAGCTCGCCAGAGTGAAGCATCTGCTTCGCGATGAGCTGATCTGAGAGAGGTAGCGAACTTGAAATTCGAAGAGATTCTCGAGCTCATCGACAAGGTGGCCGAGCGCGGCATCTCCGGTGTGGAGATCGAGCAGGCCGGAACGAAGATCCGGATCGACGGCAAGCCGCAGCAACCGCAGCACGTCATCACCTCCTACGCCGCACCGGAGGCGGCGCCCTCGCCGGCGTCTGCGCCGGCCGCCGCGCCCAGCGCTTCGTCCGCCGCCGCAACCGCGGCGCAGCAGGCGCTCGAAGAGACCGAAGCGGGGCTGCACATCATCACCTCGCCGATCGTCGGCACGTTCTACCGCGCCCCGAATCCGGAGGCGTCGTTCTTCGTCAACGTGGGCGACCGCGTGACGAAGGGGAAGGTGCTCTGCATCATCGAGGCGATGAAGCTGATGAACGAGATCGAGAGCGACGTCGACGGCGTCGTTGCCGTGATCTATCCGCAGAACGGCCAGCCCATCGAGTACGGCGAGAAGCTCTTCGCCATCAAGGTATGACCGCCGCACACCCGTTTTCGGTTTTCGGTTGTTGGTTTTCGGTGTACGCGCCGTGAAACTCCGACCGACAACCGACAACCAAAAACCGAAAACCGAATGATCACCAAAGTACTGATCGCCAACCGCGGAGAGATCGCTCTCCGCATCATTGCCGCCTGCAAGGAAATGGGGCTCAAGACGGTCGCCGTGCATTCGGAGGCCGATCGCGACTCGCTGCACGTGCGCTATGCCGACGATGACGTCTGCATCGGACCGGCCGCGTCGAAGCAGAGCTACCTCTCGATCTCCAGCATCATCGCCGCCGCCGAGATCACCGGCGCCGATGCCATCCATCCCGGCTACGGCTTCCTCTCCGAGAACTCCCATTTTGCCGAGATCGTGGGGGAGTGCCAGCTCACCTTCATCGGCCCCACCCCTGAATCGATCCGCCTCATGGGCAATAAGTCGGTCGCGCGCGAGACGGCGAAGAAGGCCGGCGTGCCGATCGTCCCCGGCAGCGACGGTCCGGTCACCAGCATCGAAGAGGCGATGGACGTCGCCCGTGCGATCGGTTTCCCCGTGATCCTCAAGGCCTCGGCTGGCGGCGGCGGGCGCGGGATGCGCATCGTCTGGAACGACGTCGACCTACAGAACGCCTACGACACCGCGCGCAACGAGGCGGAGCGCGCCTTCGGCGATGCCGCCGTCTATCTCGAGAAGTACCTCGAGCGGCCGCGCCACATCGAGATCCAGGTCTTCGGCGACACCCACGGCCGCGTCGTCGCCTTGGGCGAGCGCGAATGCTCCATCCAGCGCCGCCACCAGAAACTCATCGAGGAGTCGCCGTCGCCGGCCCTGACCCCCGAGCTGCGCAAGCGGATGGAAGAAGCGGCCGTGCGGTTGTGCAAGGCCGTCGACTACGTCAACGCCGGCACCATCGAGTTCCTCTTCCAGGACGGCGAGTTCTACTTCATGGAAATGAACACGCGCATCCAGGTCGAGCACCCCGTGACCGAGGAAGTCACCGGCATCGATCTCGTGAAGGAGCAGATCCGGGTGGCCGCCGGCGAGCACCTGTCCGTGCCGCAGGGTGAGTTCCGCCTGCGCGGCCACGCCATGGAGTTCCGCGTGAACGCCGAGGATCCGGTGACGTTCGCGCCGCACCCGGGCAAGATCCGCGAGCTGCACCTCCCCGGCGGTCCGGGCGTGCGCGTCGATACGCACGTCTACCGCGACTACGTCGTCCCGCCGCATTACGACTCGCTGATCGCGAAGCTGATCGTGCGCGGCAAGGACCGTATGGAGACGATCGCCCGGGCCAAACGCGCGCTCGAGCAGTTCGTCGTCGAAGGCGTCAAGACGACGATCCCCCTCCATCGCGCCGTGCTCAACGACCCCCGCTTCGTCAGCGGAGACATCTCCACCAGGTTCATGGAGAGCTTCTCGTTCGACGGCGTCGGACGATAAACCCCGGCCTCTGAGTCACTTCAGCGTCGAGATCGCGTATCTCGACGTTGGAGTCCGTCCATCCCGACGTTGAGGTCCGCCCACCTCAACGTTGAAGTCCGCGACCCCAACGTTGAAGTCCCACGACCCCAACGTTGGAGTGCGCGACTCCAACGTTGAAGTCCGCGACTCCAACGTTGAAGTCCCACGACCCCAACGTTGAAGTGCGCGACTCCAACGTTGAAGTGCGCGACTCCAACGCTGAAGTCCGCGACTCCAACGTTGAAGTCCCGCGACCCCAACGTTGAAGCCCGCGACCCCAACGTTGAAGTCCCGCGACCCCAACGTTGAAGTCCGCGACCCCAACGTCGAGGTCCGTGATCCCGACGTTGGGATCGTCGTTTCCCAACATTCCCACAGCCGAAACGGCAAATCGTCAGACGTAACGGTTATGCTTGTCCGGCAGATGAAGATCTACATGGTCGGGTTCATGGGTGCCGGAAAGACGACCATCGGGCGTGAGCTGGCGGCGCGGATCGACGCCCCCTTCTTCGACCTGGACGAGCTGATCGAAGCCGCGGAGAAGATGACGATCAAGAACGTGTTCGCCCAGTTCGGCGAGCCGCACTTCCGCAAGCGGGAGCGCGATCTGCTGCGCTCGACGAAATATCTCGACGCGGCCGTGGTCGCCACCGGCGGCGGCACCTTCACCTTCGACGAAAACATCCAATTCATTCAGTCGGAAGGACTTTCGGTGTATCTATCGGCCCCGTATGCGCTCCTGCGGGCGCGCATCGCGGAGAAGGCCGGCGACCGTCCGCTCTTTCGCGACGACCTCTCCACCCACGAGTTGTACGCAAATCGCATCCGCTATTACCGAATGTCCGACATCACCCTCGAAATCCGCGAAGAAGAGACGCCCAACGAGATCGTCGAGCGGCTGCTGCTCGAGCTGCCGAAGAGCGTCCTCGAATCGGCACGCCGCTCCACCGGAGGGCGCCGCGCGTGAGGGCACTCGTCGTCAGCGACCTCCACTCGAACCTCGAAGCCCTCCGCGCGGTCCTCAACCACGTCCGCCGCAAGAAGTTCGACCACGTCATCTGCCTCGGCGACTTCGTCGGCTACGGCGCGCAGCCGAACCAGGTCCTCGACCTCATGCGCGGCGTCCGCGCGAAGAAGGTGTTCATCCGCGGCAACCACGACCGCGTGGCGGCCGGCCTCGACGACGGCAGCGGCTTCAACTCGGCCGCGAAGTACGCGGCGCTCTGGACGCGCGACCACCTCAGCGCCCCGAACCGCCACTTCCTCCGCGAGCTGCCGTTAGGGCCGCTCGAATACCGCGAAGCGCTGCTCTGCCACGGCTCCCCGCACGACGAGGACGAATACGTCTTCAACGAGTACCACGCGGCGCAGGTCCTGGCCGTCTACAACGCCCCGGTCATCCTCTACGGCCACACGCACCTGCCGGTGGTCTTCTCCATGGACAACGAGTTCCGCGTCGGCGGCTGGTCCGTGCGAGGGGAGGCCATCATCCGCCTCGACCGCACCCGACGCTACCTCATCAACCCCGGCTCCGTCGGCCAGCCCCGCGACCGCAACCCCCACGCCTCCTTCATGATCTTCGACTCCACCAAGATGACCGTGCAGTTCTTCCGCGTGGAGTACGACATCGGCAAGACCCAATCGTCGATTTTGAAGGCCGGGTTGCCCCCCATCCTGGCAGAACGTCTGTCGCACGGGACGTAGAGGGACGATCGGACAAATAGGACCTATGGGACGGATAGGACCTATGGGACGCACCCGCGCTCGGGTGGGCGGGGTTCTATTCGTCCTATCGTTCCCTATCATCGCCTCGCGCAAGTTGCAGTGCCGCGGCGACGATCGGCTTCGCCCATTCGGGAGTCGCCTCGAGCTGTTCGACCGCTGTTGCCGACGGGTAGATGACGGAACCGCGATCCCAGTGCAGGAGGAGTGTGGGAGCAGGGATTTTTCCGCCGACGGCGCGCTCCGCGCTGTTATCGAAGAGGCGCAACTCTGTGAGGTATGCCTTCAGCGCAATCAGGTTGCGACGCGCGCCATCCCACCGTTCGCGGATCTTTTCCTCGGGAATGTCGTGACCGCCGGCCGCGACGCGTGCGCGGACTCGTGCGATGTGCTGCTCGACCGTCGCGACGCCGACGTACCACATACGAACGTCGAAGCCGGTGAGGGCCGCCTGGGCGATGAGGCGCGCGATCGTCCTGCCGCCGAGCGTCGTTTCGAAGGCGTGACTGGTGCGCTCTCGGATGGCGTTTTCGAGAAGCAGGCGCCCCTCGTTCCATGCGCGCGCATTCGCCTCCTCGACGGGACAGCCGAGGACCGCACGAATGCGGGACGCCGCTTCATCGGGGTTGAAATAGTCGAGGCTCCGGCTGCGAAGCGTCGCGCCGCCCACTGAGCTCTTGCCGGCCCCGTTCACGCCGGCCAGAACAAAGAGAACCGGCTTCACTCGTCGTCGTCGGCCGCCGCGTTTGCGGCGTCGGCAAGGTCCTGCGGGCTGGCCGCGAACACCTCGCGCAGGCGATCGGCGCCGCCGTCCGTGCGGAGCGCGGCAAGCTCGCGGTTGAAGTCCTCACGCAGCCGCTGCAGCGGATCGTTCGCACGCGCTGCCGCCTGAAGTTGCGCGTACCGCTGCGCCGACATCACGACGGCCTCAGGGCGGTTGTAGTTCGTCACGATCACTTCGCGCTCGCGCGCCTCTTCCACGATGGCGCGCCAGTTGGACTTCACGTCCGACGCTGGCCGCGTCGTGTGTTTCCCCGCGATTGCTTCGAGTTCTCTCACGCTGAAGTCAGTCATGTACACCTCATGAGAACGGTGTCGGAATCGGCGAATTTCCCAACTTTCCCAACTTGGACATCCTAACAGCGTTCCTCGGTGGTCCGCCTTCCTCCCAGGAATCCCTGCGCGTCGTCACCCGTTTCGGACGCACGCTCCTCATTCGAGGACACGCGCTGTACGCACCGCCGCCTTCATTCGACGTAAGTCACTGAATTCATTAGCGGAATACTCATCCGTGCCGTGGCACGTCGCCCGCACCGGAGGTGGTCGTTGTCAGGAGAGATCCCAATGCGAAGAGCTACGCTGACCCTGATCCTTTTCACTCTTCTCGCGAGTCCGCTGTACGCAGTGGACAAACACCAGTCTTACTTTTCGTATGACGACGGAGGCACGGTCCTCCGCCAGAACGACGACGGCCGCGAAGTCGAGGTCCGCGTCAACATGCCGCTGTACCCGGGCGACGAGGTGGTCACCAACCGCCGCGGACGCTCCGAGGTGCGGCTGTCGGACGGCAACATCGTGGGCATCGATCGCGCCACGGCCGTCCGCTTCAGCGCCATCCTCGACAGCTTCGAGGGCGAGGGCGACGAAACGATCGCCGAGCTGAGCTACGGCAAGCTGATCGTCTACCGCACCGACCGTGGACGCGAGTTCGTCCGCGTCGACACGGCGAAGGCCAGCTACGTCGCGACGCGCGAGGCGATCTACTCGATCTCCACCGATGCGCGCGGCAACGACCGCGTCAGCGTCTTCGAGGGCTCCATCGAGGTGCGCACCCCGTCGCGCACGACCCGTCTCCGCGACGGCGAGATGGCTTCGGTCGACGACCGCGGTCTCTACGATGTGGTCAGCGACAACCTCGACTCCGCCGATGACTTCGAGCGCTGGTTCCTCAAGCGCGCCGACCGCTACGACAAGCGCGAGAGCAAATACCTCGACAGCCGCTTCGCCTACTACGACGACGAGCTCAATGACCACGGCCGCTGGGTCTTCCTCACCGGCATCGGCTGGTCGTGGCGCCCGTACGTCAGCGCCGGCTGGCGTCCGTACTACAACGGTTACTGGGGCCACAGCCGCTGGGGCTCGCTGACCTGGATCTCCTACGAGCCGTGGGGCTGGCTGCCGTACCACTACGGCCGCTGGGCGTACGACCCCGGCTACGGCTGGCTGTGGGTACCGGGCAGCGGCTACTCCCCGGCGTGGGTGTACTGGATGTACGGCCCGGGCTACATCGGCTGGGCGCCCGCCGGCTACTGGGACTGCTACCGTCCGTACCACGGCTGGGCCTACAGCCCGAACCAGCGCGCGCATTTCGGCTGGGGCTTCTATGGCCGCGTGCGTACCGATGACTTCGACCTGCGTCCCTGGACGTTCCTCGACTCGAACACCATCATCTCGACGCGCGTCGACCGCGCGGCCCTGACGACGGACGCGGTTCGTGCCCGCCTCGGACGCTCCAACGGCGGCCTGGCCACGATCACGTCCTCGCCCGCCCGTTTCACCCGTGAAGAATTCAAGGATCCGGCCGCGGTGATCCAACGCCGCGGAATCGGAAGTGGTACCGGCGATAGAGGCGTCGGGTCCCCGGCGGATGTCACCCCATTCATCCGCCGGGACCCGGACCTCAGCGGCAACGTTCGCGATCGCATCGCGCGCGTTCAGCCGCCGTCCGAGGCCGGCCAGACCCCGGGCGGGATCCAGAGCCGTGGTCCCGCGCCGATGGACGGCGTCGTGACCGGCCGCCTCGGCCGCACCGATGAAGGTCAGGGACGTGTGATCGACGCTTCGGCCGGCAGCAGCGGCCGCATCGAAGGGCGCATCGGCCGCGGTGACACCGGCAGCAACGAAGGCACCGTGACGACCACGCCGAAACCTGCCGACGCCGGCCGCATCAACCGCGGTGGCGACGACAAGGGCGCGGCCACGAACACCTGGCGTGACCGCCTCGGCGGCCGTGCCGCGACGACTCCATCCGAGACGCCGGCAGCAGCCGCGCCGTCGACGGACTCGCGCGGCAGCGACAGCTCGTGGCGCGGACGTGCGGTTCGTGGCGGCAGCGACGACAAGGCCGATACGGGTAGCCGCAACCGCGGCTCCTCGACCTCGACCGGTGGCGGCAACGACGCCCCGCGCCGGGTGATCAACGGCATCGGCGGCGCACGCGTCTCGCCGCCGAAGGACAGCAGCTCGGGCAGCAGCAGCGGCAGCGACCGTCCCCGCGTCCGCAGCAACGACGGCGGCAGCCGGAGCTCCGGCAGCGGCAGAAGCTCGCGCGGCAGCGGCGAATCGACCCGCAGCGCACCCGCGCCGCGCTCGGATGGCGGCAGCGCACGCTCGTCGTCGGGCTCGTCGGGGTCGTCCAACTCGGGCGGTTCCCGGTCCAGCAGCAGCGCGCCGAAGAGTGAAGGGCGCGTGCAGCGCGGTAACGACTAACAACTGGAAAGGCCCCCGAAAAGGGGGCCTTTTGGTTGGTGGTTCACGGGGAACGATAGGACAAATAGGACGAATAGGACCTATAGGACGAATAGGACCCCACCCAACCCTTCAGAGAGCTTCCCCACGGGACTCCCGGTGTTCCATAGGTCCCATCTGTCCTATAGGTCCCATTTCCCATAGGTCCCATTCACCCATGCTGCCCTCGGCGGCCTGAATTCACTACAATCCCCCCGCAATGTCGATCCCCCTCTTCTTCGCCCTCTATTGCATAGAGGCGGGGTTGTTCTTCACGGTCGTTCCCTGGACGCGGGTCTGGACGATGAATCCGCTGCTGCATCACTTCGAGGGGCTCAGCGCGTTCGCCGATAATCCTTTCGTGCGCGGCTTCGTCTCCGGCTTCGGCGTGATCCACCTCCTGATCGGGATCAATGACATCGTCCGGCTGACGCGCGCCCGCCGGCGGAGCAGTCCTCAGTGACGCCACGCCGCTCGCGGATCGTTTTTCCCCTCATCGTCAGCATCGGCCTCTTCGGCCTTTACTGGTTTTTCTCGGTCAACCCGCTCTACATCAGCGGGTTCGGCGACGTGCGCTACACGATCTTCGGGAAGAACCTGCAGCGGCTGCTGTTCGCCGCGTTCATCCCGCTGATCTTCGTGCTCGTGCGCGGGATCGACGCGCTCACGTTCGACGTCTTCATGTCGAAGCGGCGCCAGGTCGCGGCGCCGGCGCTGCTGCGCGAGATCGTTTCGATCGTTCTCTACTTCGTCCTCTTCGCGACGGCGCTGGCCGGGATCCTCCATTACTCGGTCACGGGCTGGCTCGCCACCGGTACGGTGCTCGCCGCGGTCCTCGGGCTGGCGCTGCAGGAGACGCTCGGCAACCTGTTCGCCGGCATCGCGCTCCACCTCGAGGACAGCTTCGAAGTGGGAGATGTCATCCGCACCGGTGAGTTCATCGGCGTCGTCGAGGGCGTCCGCTGGCGCGGCACGCGAATCCGCACGTTCGCGCACAACAGCATCCTCATCATCCCGAACTCCGTTCTCGCGCGCGAGCGCTTCGAGGTCTTCGCGCAACAGACACTCGCCGCGGAGATCCTCAGCCTCGGGATCGATCCGCACGCGGCGCCGGCGACGGTGATCGCGATCCTGACGCAGGCGGCGGCGAACGTCGACGGCGTCGTGCGCGACATCCCGTGCTTCGCCCGCGTCGCGCGCTTCGACATGTCCTGGGTCACGTACGAGATCAAGTACTTCACCCGCGACTACACGCAGCGCGACCGCATCGACGCCGACATCCGCAAAGCCGTCTGGTACGCGCTACGGCGCAACCACATCTCGCTCTCGTTCCCCATCAGCCAGTACTCGGTCTACGAGCCGCCGCCGAAAGGGGAGACGCACCGCATCCCGCCCGACGTGCTGCTGCAACGCCTCCACGACGTCGACATCCTGCAGCCCCTCGGCAACGCCGCGCGCGAAGCGATCGCCTTCGCCGCACGCGTCCACTTCTACTCGCGCGGCGAAACGATCCTCCGGCACGAGACCGCCGGCGATTCGATGTTCGTCGTCCATCAGGGCACCGTCTCCGTCCGCGTGCCGGAGGAGACCCCGCAGGGATGGCGCGAGGTGGCGTCGCTCGGCCCGGGACAGGTCTTCGGCGAAATGGCGCTGCTGACCGGCGCCGCCCGCACCGCCGACATCGTCGCGGCCACCGACGTCACCGCCATCGAGATCGCCAAGAATGCGCTGCAATCGGTCCTGCAGGACAACCCGGAGCTCGTCGAGACGATCTCCGCGAAAGTCTCCGAGCGCCGCGGCACCCTGGACGACCTGCGCACCGGCTCGAAAGAAGAGGCGCACCAGACGGTCCTTTCACGCATTCGGCAGTACTTTGGACTGTAGTCATGAACGCAGAACGCAGAACGCAGAACGAAGAATTGAGAAGTGTGCGCCGCGCGGAGCTCTTCTACGTTCTGCGTTCTGCGTTCTGCGTTCTGCGTTCAGTTTCTCGTCTTCTGCCTTTCTCTATCGGTGGCGCCCCATGAAGCGCCTCCTCATCGTCGAAGACAAAGAATCGCTCGCGCAGATGCTGCGCGAGACGGTCGAGGCCGAGGGCCTCGAAGCGGACGTCCTCGGCAACGGCAAAGACGCCATGCGCCGGCTGGCCGAGGGGCGGCGGTATCTGGTGGTGCTGACGGATCTGCGGCTGCCGGGCGCCGACGGCATTCAGGTGCTGCGTCAGGCGAAGGAGAGCGATCCCGATTGCCCGGTGATCGTCATGACCGCATACGGCACGATCGAGAACGCCGTCGAGGCGATGAAGCTCGGCGCGTACGATTTTCTACAAAAGCCGGTCGACGTCGACGTGCTCGTGATGATGCTGCGCCGCTGCCGCGAGCACCGGGAGCTGCGCCACGAGAACCTCCTCCTGCGCGAGGAGTTCCAGAAGCAGCACCGGCTGCCCGCGATCGTCGGCGAGTCGCCGCGCATCGTCGAGGTCTCGCAGGCGATCCAGAAAGTCGCACCGACCGACTCGACCGTGCTGCTGCAGGGTGAGTCGGGAACGGGGAAGGAGCTGTTCGCGCGCGCGATCCATCAACTGTCGCCGCGGCGCGACCGCCCCTTCGTGGCGATCAACTGCGCGGCAATTCCGGACACGCTCATCGAGAACGAGCTGTTCGGCCACGAGAAGGGCTCCTTCACCGGCGCGTCGGCCCGGCAACTCGGCAAGTTCGAGATGGCCGATACCGGAACCGTCTTCCTCGACGAGATCGGGGAGCTCGGGATCGGGGTGCAGTCGAAGATCCTGCGCGTCCTGCAGGAGCGCCGCTTCGAGCGCATCGGCGGCACCGCCACCATTGAAGCGGACGTGCGCATCATCTGCGCGACCAACCGCAATCTCATCGAGGTCGTGAAGCAGGGACGCTTCCGCGAGGACCTCTACTTCCGCATCAATGTGTTTCCCGTGACGATCCCGCCGCTGCGCGCGCGCAAAGAAGACCTCGACGCGCTGACGGAGTTCTTCCTGCAGCGCTTCGCGCGCGAGCTCGGCCGCCCGGGGTTGCGCATATCCGATGCGGCGCGCGCGCTGCTGCAGCAATACGACTGGCCGGGCAACATCCGCGAGCTGCAGAACTGCATCGAGCGTGCGGCGATCCTCTGCGACCGCAATACGATCGAACCTCGCGACGTCAATGTGACGCCGAGCGACCGCGCCGCCGACGAGCTTTTCCGCGACGCGCTCGATCTCTCCGGCTCACTGTCGGAGGTCACCGAGCGCGCCACGCGCATCCTGGAGCGCCTGAAGATCGTCGACGCGCTCCGCCGCACCCAGACCCGCAATGAAGCCGCCGACCTCCTCGGCATCGCCCCCCGCACGCTGGCCGCGAAAATGAAAGAGCTGCAGATCGATGAGTGAGAAGATCCCTACATCGCGCGACGTCGTCGTCTATCTCAATGAGCGGATGGAGGCGCGCGGCCTGCCATACCGCCTCGAGCACATTGCGGTGCTCCCTTATATGAGCCCCATGTGGCTGTCGAACTGGGACGCGCCGCAACTGGCCGAAGCGCCCGAAAAAGAGATCATTGAAGAGGAGATGCGCGACGCGCGCTGGAAGTTTCCTCAGGTCATGGACGAATATTGAGGGGAGCGGGGCACGGCCCGTACGATTCAATACTAGCGTCTGCCGCACAGTCCCGTATCATTGGCTGTGCCAATGTTCCGCTCGCGAGACCGGTTCGAAAAGAAGGTGAGGGAGTATCTCGAGGCGTGCTATCGCGCGGAGAGCCCTCCCCGTGTCACCGAGCTTGCCGATCGCCTGGGCATTACGGTGGCGCAGCTCGGCCGTCTGTACCGCAAGCTCTTCGGCGGCAACGTCTCCGATTACCTCAAGAAGCATCAGGTGGAGCACGCCGAAAGGCTGCTGCGCGATACGCGTCTCACCGTGACGCAGATTGCCTATAAAGCCGCCTTTGGAACCCGCAGGACCTTCTTCCGCGTCTATCGCCGCGTCAAAGGGGAGACCCCCGACCAGTTTCGTGCGCGTACACGCGAAGACGAACTGGCCGCGAAATAGGTCCGGCGCCGTCACTCTGCTTTCGCCGGCGCCTGCATTCCTATCAGCCCTGCCACATAACGCGCGATGCGCGTCTGCGGCAGCTCGTCGATGGTTTCACGCCGCACGCCGGCACCCCATGCGAACAGCGTCGTGTGGAACTGCGGGTACGTATTCAGCCCGCCGTGCTGGCCGGAGTAGCCGGGCGTGCCGACGGCAGGCGTGCGCTCGGAGCTGCTGAGCGCCACGTTCGGTTTGGCGATGGCGATGACGTCGCCGGCATTGACGTGCGCGGTCGCTGCCTTGCGCTCCACGAGATCGAAATGACCTGACCCGTTCAGCATCGCGATCAGCGCGTCCGTGTCCGCTGTCTCGGCGAAACGATAGAGGTGCGCGACGTTGCCTGAGGCGAACGCCGTCCAGTTCGTGAAGCCTCGGTCGGCCAGCAGTCGATTCACGCGCACTTCCGTGTCGATCGTGGCGAGGCCGTGGTCGCCGGTGACGACGAGCGCATCGCGCGCCGGATCGAGCGCGTGCATCAGCGTGGCGAGCCCGCGGTCGGCCGCGACGTGCGCCGCGCGCCGCACGCGCGCGCCGGCTTCGACGTGCGGTCCGGTGGTCATGTTGAACTGATGCGTCGCCTCGTCGATCTGCGGCTGATACGCGAGCAGCAGATCGAACGGCTCCCGCTGAATCGCAAGCTGCTGCGTACGCGTCAGAAAGTCGGAGAAGCGGTCGAGCTGCTCGATGAACGTCTGCGCGTCGATGCCCGGCCTTCCGGCCATGGCGGCGGACGCGAGACTCTCGTCAGGCGCGCCGGGCCAGAAGCCGATCGCATCGTCGAGCAGCGTGCGGAACGACTCCGGATACGCCTCCGTCCGATGCACCGAGCCCCAATAGAGCGTGACGCCGTTCGCGTCGAAGCGCATCACCTTCGACCACGCGCCATACAGCCCGCCGTTCGCGCGCCGCGCGAGCGGGAACCATCCTTTGTTGTCGGGCACCAGCTCGTCGCCATCGAGCTCGATGAAGAGGAGGTCATGGTTCTGCACGCGATCGTCAGTCGTGTCGTACAGCACGACGTCGACGTCGCTGCGCGTCACATTCGGCACGCTCCACTCCAGGCGCACGCGCAGGATGGGACTGAACGACTGGCGGCGCTGCTCGCGCGGCGTCCAGCCGGGCGGCACCCACTCCGCCTTGAAGTCGCTGCGCGCGAGCTGAATCACGCGCGAGTCCGTCAGCTCGTTCGTCCACACCATCCCGAAATCGGCGCTGCGCCGCGGCGACTTGAAGTCACACGTGGGGAAGGGGAGGCAGCCGACGCGCTTCCCCTGCCGCTTCGCCGCTTCGATGAGCGTCTCCGCGTCGATCGCCGCGTCCATGCCGAGCGTGGCCTGCGTGCGCGGCGTGCCGGGGAGATGAAAGCGATTCGAGACGATGCCGTGCCGCTCCGCCGGCGCGCCGGTGAGGATCGAGACGTGCGCGCTCGCGGTCACCGTCGGATTGATCGGGATCACCCGCCGCACCTGCGTCCCCTCCGCCAGCCGCGCAAAGGCACCGAGGTCCGCGTGATGCGCGAGCGCATCCGCGCCGAGCCCGTCCAGCGACATCAGCACGACACGTTGCGCCGTCGCTGACGGCGTGAAGGGCTGCGCGCCAGCAGCGGCTGGTGGTGGCGCCATGCGCGGCGGCGGTGTGGCCGGGGCGCAGGCGGTGAGAATCAGGAGAACGCAGAACGCAGAACGCAGAACGTTGAATTGAGAAGGGGAACGATGGGGCATGGTTGGGTTTATCTCAGGCGCGTTGCTCAGCTCTTCGTTCTGCGTTCTGACTTCCTGGTTTGTTACTTGCGCAGGCTCTGCAGAATTTTGTCGCGCAGCGTCTTCGCTTTCGCCATCGTTTCGGTGACGTTCACGGTCAGCACTTTCGAGTTGCGCATGAGGATGCGGCCGTCGACGATCGTGTCGGTCACGGAGTTGCCCGAGGCGGCGTAGACGATGGCTGATTCGACGGAGTAGACCGGCTGCGTCTTCGGCTGCTGCAGGTCGACGATGATGACGTCGGCCTGCTTGCCGGCTTCGAGCGTGCCGATCTTGTCGCCGAGGTTCAGGGCGCGGGCGCCGCCGATGGTGGCCATCTCCAGCACCTTGCGCGCGCTGATCGCTTTCGGGTCGAGCTTCGTCACCTTCTGCAGGCGCGCCGCGCTGGCTGCTTCTTCCATCATGTCGAGATTGTTGTTCGACCCGGCGGGGCCGTCGGTACCGAGGCCGAGATCGACGCCGGCGGCGAGCATCTCCACGACGGGCGCGACGCCTGAGGCGAGCATCATGTTGCTCTCCGGGCAGTGCGCGACGCCGACTTTCTTCGCGGCGAACGTGCGGATCTCGTCGGCCGTGAGCCACACGCCGTGATTCGCCACGACGTCATCGCCGAGGAAGCCGATGGAGTCGAGGTAGGCGCCGGGCGTCTGGCCGTTCGCCTTCGCGGCGACCTGGCGCAGCTCGTCGCGCGTTTCGGAGACGTGGATGAGGATCGGGACGCCGAGCTCCGTCGCGCGGCGTCGCACGTCCTGGAGATGCTCCGTCGAGACCGTGAACGGCGCGTGCGGCGCGAAAGCGGGCGTGATGAGGCGGTCGCCCTTCCACTCTTTGACGAACTGCGTCATGTACGTCATCGCCTCGTCCCACGTCTTGTTGTCGGGAGCGGGGAAGTCGATGACGGTTTCGCCGAGGACGGCGCGCAGGCCGGCGGCCTTCGTCTCGCGGGCGATGTCGGACTCGAAGTAGTACATGTCGGCGAACGTCGTCGTGCCGGAGCGGATCATCTCCGCGGCCGCCAGCCGCGTCCCCCACTTCACGAACTCCCGGTCGACGTTCTTCGCCTCGGCCGGGAAGATGTAGTTCTGCAGCCAGTCCATCAGGTCGAGGTCATCGGCGATCCCGCGGAAGAGCGTCATCGGCACATGCGTGTGCGCGTTGACGAACCCCGGCAGCACCGCCTTCCCTTTGGCACTGATCGTCGTCTTCCCCTGATACTTCTTGTCGATCTCGGCCGAAGGCCCGACGGCGACGATCTTCCCGTCATCGATGGCCACCGAGGCATTCTCCAGGTTCGGCCCCGCCATCGTGACGACGGTCCCGCCGGTAATGACGAGGTCCACCTGATGCGCATCAGCCGCAACCGCAACAAACGAAACGAAAAGCGCAAGAAGCGTCTTCATAGTCGAGGCGTACGTTAGCACAGGGGTGGAGGGGGGGAACCGATAGGACGAATAGGACGAGGCAGTCACCGGCCTATAATCACTTCGTGGCAGCACGGATGCGCCTGCGCGCGACCTACGACGACCTGTTGAGGGTACCGGATCACCTGGTTGCCGAACTGATCGACGGGGAACTCTATACATCGCCGCGTCCTTCGGGGCCGCATGCGCGTTTCGCGTCGGCGCTGGGAATGGATGTCGGCAGTGCCTACGACCGTGGCCGCGGCGGTCCGGGCGGCTGGTGGATTCTCGACGAGCCGGAACTGCATCTGTATGAGAACGTACTGGTGCCCGATCTCGCCGGGTGGCGCCGCGAGCGCATGCCGGAGATTCCACGCAATCACATCTTCAGCGTTCCGCCGGATTGGGTGTGCGAAGTCGTTTCTCCATCGACGGGCCGCCTCGACCGGTCACGCAAGCTGCCGATCTATGCGGCGAACGGCGTGCCCTACCTCTGGCTGGTCGATCCACTCGAGCAGACGTTGCAGGTGCTGCACTCCAACGACGGCAAGTGGACGATTCTGGCGACGCACGGCGGCGACGACGTGGTGCGAATGGAACCATTCGACGCCATCGAAATCGATCTGGCCTCGATCTGGGGCCCGCCGCCGGCGTAACGCCTCTGTCCCATCCGTCCCATTCGTCCTAGAGGTCCTATCCGTCCTATCGTTCCCTTCTACCGCGCCCTTTGCGCCAGCTCCGCGTTCACGTCATCCCACCCGAGCCCTTCGTCGACCATCAGCACCGACAGGTGAAACAGCAGGTCGGCGATTTCGCTGGTGAGGCGGTCACGGCTGGGGCCTTTGGCGGCGATGACGACCTCCGTGGCTTCTTCGCCGATCTTCTTGAGGATCTTGTCGCGGCCTTCAGTGAAGAGGTACGTGGAGTACGAGCCCTCCGGGCGTTCCGCGTAGCGCGAGCGCAGCACCGTCATCAGCCTTTCGAGCGGCAGCTCCGGCACCTCGGGGAAGCACGACGTCGCACCGGTGTGGCAGGCGGGGCCCGTCGGCTCGACGGTCACGACGAGCGCGTCGCGGTCGCAGTCGGCGGCGATGTGGACGACGCGCTGCGTGTGGCCGGACGTCGCGCCCTTGTGCCACAGCTCGTTGCGGCTGCGGCTCCAGAACCACGTCTCGCCCGTTTCCTCCGTGCGGCGCAGCGACTCTTCGTTCATGTACGCCAGCGTCAGCACGGCGCCGGTGCGGGCGTCGCGGACGATCGCGGGGATGAGGCCATCCTTGAAGACCAGATCGTTCATCGTACGGGAATCCCTTCGTTCGCAAGATAGAGCTTCACGTCGCCGACGCTGAGCACGCGATCGTGAAAAAGGGAAGCCGCGAGGACGGCGCGCGCGCCTCCGGCTTCGATGGCGTCGCGGAAGTGCTCGCGCGCACCGGCGCCGCCGGAGGCGATGACGCCGATCTTCAGCCGGCTGGTCGCCGCGCGCAGCAGCTCGACGTCGAAGCCACGGTTCGTGCCGTCGCGGTCGACCGACGTGAGGAGGATCTCCCCGGCGCCCAGCGCCTCGGCGTCGCGGCACCATTGCACGGCGTCGACATCCGTCACCTCTTTGCCGCTGCGAACGGTGGCGCGCCAGCCGTCTTCCACGCGCTTCGCATCGCACGAAAGCACCACCGCCTGCACGCCGAATTCGGCGGCGCATTCGCGAATCAGCTCCGGCCGGCGCAGCGCAGCCGTATTGATGGCGACGCGGTCGGCGCCGGCGCGCAGCAGCGCGCGGAAGTCTTCCAGCGTGCGCACGCCGCCGCCCACCGTCAGCGGGATGAAGATGGCCTCGGCCACGCGGCGGATCGTGTCGTACGCGGTCTCGCGGTTCGCATCGGTCGCGGAGATGTCGAGGATCACCAGCTCGTCCGCGCCCTCGGCCTCATACCGCATGGCGCATTCAACCGGATCGCCGGCGTCGCGGATGTTGGTGAACGACACGCCTTTCACCACACGGCCGTCGCGCACATCGAGGCAGGGGATGACGCGCTCCGGAATCGCGTTCGGCCGTGCGATCCGCGTGCATGCTTCGCCGAGATCGATGCGCCGTTCGAGCAGCGCCTTGCCGATCACGCAGCCGCTGACGTTGCCGAGACGCGCGAGCGACACGACGTCGCTCAGCGTGGACACGCCACCAGACGCGATGAGGCGGACGCGCGTCAGTTGCTGCAGCTCGCGATACAACCCGAACGAGGGGCCGCGCAGGACACCGTCGCGGGCGATGTCGGTGACGAGCGCTTCGCGGATTCCGAGCGCTTCGAGATTCGCGAAGACGTCGCTCATCGGCGTGGTGGAGGAGCGCGTCCAGCCGTCGACGCGCACGACGCCATCCCGGACGTCGATGGCCGGGACGATGCGCGCGGCGCCGAACGCCTCCACCAGCGACGCGAGCAGGCGCGGCGACTCGGCAGCGACGGTGCCGACGACGAGCCGCGTGGCACCGCAGTCGACCCAGCGGCGGGCATCGTCGACGGAGCGGATGCCGCCGCCGACCTGCACGATGAGATCGCGCCGCGCGAGACGACGAACGAGGTCGGTCTCCACGGGGCTGCCGCTGCGCGATGCTTCGAGGTCGACGAGGTGCAGCCGCGCCCCCTTCGGTACCGCCAGCGCATCGAGTACCGCCTCGGGCTCACCGTAGCTTCGCGCCGACGCGAACTCCCCGCGCGTGAGGCGCACGACCTGGCCGCCGAGGAGATCGAGGGAGGGGATCAGTTCCATGTGATGAAGTTCCTGAGCACGACCAGACCGGCGGTCGACGATTTCTCCGGGTGGAACTGCACGCCGAAGACGCGATCGCGCTGCACCGCGGCCGTGAACGGACCGTCGTAGTCGGCGGTGGCGATCGTGTCCGCCGTCGCACCGGCCGCGTACGAGTTGACGAAGTAGAACGCGGTACCGCTCTCGATGCCGTCGAACAACGGCGAGTGCTGCACCGTCAGCTTGTTCCAGCCGATCTGCGGCACCGGCAGCGTGCCGTCGAACTTTGTGATCGTACCGCCGATGAGCCCAAGACCCGGCGTGGCGGTGATCTCTTCCGAACTGTCGAAAAGAAGCTGATGCCCCACGCAGATGCCCAGCAGCGATGCGCCGTTGGCGGCGGCGCCGCGAATGGCGCCAGCGATGCGCGTGTCATTCAGCCACCGCATCGCCGCGGGGAAGGTGCCCACGCCCGGCAGGACCAGCTTCGCGGCAGTGGCAACGCGCGCAGGATCGGCCGTAACGTCCAGGTCCGCACCCGCCGCGCGCAACGCGCGCGCAATGTTGGCCACATTGGCCACGGGTGAATCAATCAAGGTCACGCGCACGATGCCGTCCCATTCGTCCCGTCGTTGCCCTGCACCCACATCAGATCACCCCCTTCGTGCTGGGCACATCCGCGCGGATCACGGCCTTGGCCTCACGCAGCGCCACTGCGAACGCCTTGAAGATCGACTCCGCGGCGTGGTGGCCGTTGCGGCCGCGGATCAGGTCGACGTGCACGGTCGCGTTGCATTTGTTCGCGAACGACTTGAAGAACTCCTCCACGAGTGCGAACGGGAAATCCTTGTGGATGAGCAGCATCTCGCGGTCGATCGGCGCCTCGAAGACGAGGAACGGCCGCCCCGCGAAGTCGACGACGACGCGCGCGAGCGCTTCATCGAGCGGCACGTAGGCGTGGCCGAAGCGGCGGATGCCGCGCTTGTCGCCGAGCGCCTGGGCGAAGGCTTCGCCGAGGACGAGGCCCACGTCTTCGACGGTGTGGTGGTAATCGATGAACGTGTCGCCCGTGGCGACGACGTCGAGGTCGATCTGCCCGTGGCGTGCGATCACCTCCAGCATGTGCGAGAGGAAGCCGACCGGCGTTTCGATGCGCGAGCGGCCGGTGCCGTCGAGATCGAGCGTGACGGCGACGGAGGTTTCTTTCGTCGAACGGGTGACGGTGGCGGTGCGCGTCATGCGAGCTCCTTCAGTGCGGCCAGGAAACGGTCGTTCTGCTCCGGCGTGCCGATCGACACGCGCAGGCAGTTCTGCATCTGCGGGTAGGCGGAGACGTTACGGATCAGGATGCCCCGCGCGATCAGCTCCTCGAACAGCTCCAGGCAGTTGCGCTGCGGACGGAACGCGATGAAGTTCGCGCGCGTGGGGAAGAGCGTGAGGCGCGGCAGCTCCGCCATCGCGCGCAGCACGCGCTCGCGCTCCGTGACCAGCTGCGCCACGTTGCGCTCGCGGATCCACGGGTTCTCCAGCGCCACGATCGCCGCGGCTTCGCTGAAGATGTTGAGGCTGTACGGCAGCTTCACTTTGCGGATCTCCGTGCACGTTTTCGCGGTGGAGGCGATCCACCCGAGGCGGAGGCCGGCGAGGCTGTACGACTTGGAGAAGGTGGAGAAGGTGACGAGGCGGTCGTGCAGCGGCGGCAGCGCGTCGTCGGCGAAATCGCCGTACGCGCGGTCGAAGAAGATGGTGGCGCCGGTCGCGAGAAGCGCATCGAGCCCACCCTCTGCGAGCACGCCGCCGGTCGGATTGTTCGGCGAGCAGACGATGACGACGGAGCCGGGTGTCGCTGCTTCGAGCATGCGCGCGAGCGGCAGCGCACCTGAGTCGGGCTCGAAGTCGACCGGCACGGCGAGGCCGCCGGCAATCGTGACGAGCTTCTCGTAGAGCGAGAACGTGGGCCGCGGGAAGATCACCGGCGTACCCGGCGCGACGAACGCACCGATGGCCGCCGCGAGCAGCTCGTTCGAGCCGTTGCCGGTGAGGATGTTCTCCGCCGCGAGGCCGTACGCCTTCGCCAGCGCCTCGCGCAGCGCCTGCGTCTCGAAATCGGGATAGAGGTTCCAGCCGCGCGCCTCGATGCGCCGGAAGACTTCGGCCTTCAGCTCCTGCGGAAAGTCGAAGGGGCTTTCGTTCTGATTCAGCTTGATGTCCGCGGCGCGCAGCTCCAGCGTGTACGCGGCCATCGCGGCGATCGCATTGCGGCTCATGCCAGCACCCCCGTTCGCGCCTCGATCGACTTTGCGTGTTGCGGCAGCCCCTCGAAGTACGCGAGGCGCGTGGCCGTCGGCCCGATCTCCTCGAGCGCTTCCTTCGTCAGCGTCACCACGTTCGAGCGCTTGACGAAGTCGTACACGCCGAGCGGGGAGAAGAAGCGTGCACTGCCCGACGTCGGGAGGACGTGGTTGGAGCCGACGGCGTAATCGCCCGCGGCCGGCGGTGAATACGGACCGCAGTAGATCGCGGCGCAGTTCTCCGCTTTCTCGGCGATCGAGGCCGCGTCGCGCGCGTGAATGCCGAGGTGCTCGGGGGCGATGCGGTCGGCAACGGCGAGGGCGTCGTCGGCGTCGTCCGCCAGCAGGATGAGCGTCGCGCGGATGCCTTCGAGCGGCTTGCCGATGCAGATGAGGATCACGGCGGAGTCGTCGCCGTGCTCCTGTTGCGCGTCGAGGTCCGCCTGCACCAGCGCGGGATCGGCCGTGTCGTCGGCGATGATGACGAGCTCTGTCGGCCCCGCGGTCATGTCGATGCCGACGGTGCCGACGAGGCGCGCTTTCGCCGCGGTGACGTAAGCGTTGCCGGGGCCGGCGATCTTATCGACGCGGCGCAGCGACTCGGTGCCGAGCGCCATCGCCGCGATGCCGGCGGCGCCGCCGGAGCGGTAGATCTCGCCGACGCCGAGCTTCCTGCAGGCGTACTGCAGCTCCGGCGTCGCCGCGGCGGCGGGCGTCGTGGCCACGACGAGCTCGCGCACGCCGGCGATGCGCGCCGGGACGGCGCACATGATCAGTGTGGAGACGTAGACCGCACGTCCGCCCGGCACGTAGATCCCCGCACGCGCCAGCGGCCGCACGCGGTGCAGCACCTCCGTGCCCCCCGACGTCCAGCGGTAAGGCTGCGGCTTCTGCTGCAGGTGGAACGCTTCGACGCGCGCGATGGCCTCGTCGATCGCGGACGCGGACGGGCAATCCTCGGCGTCAGGGATCGCGAGCAGCGCGTTCTGCACATCCACGCCGTCGAAGCGCGCGACCTGCTCGGCGACGAACGCATCGCCGCGGGTGCGCACTCCTTCGATCATCTCTCCGGCCACGCGCCAGGCGTTGTCGTTCGCGGCATTGCGGCGCTCTTCCAGCTCGCGCAGCGCGGCTTCGGCTTCAGGCGACTTCGTTCTGAACGATTGCATTTTTCGCTTCCTCGATGCGGGCGATGAGCTCGCGGATTCGTTGGGGCTCGGTGCGGTAGACGTTCTTGCCGACGATCAGCCGCGGCGAGACCTCCGCGACCGTGTCGAGCATTTCGAGCTTGTGCACGCGCACCGTCTCGCCGGTCTCGACGAGGTCAATGACGTGTGACGTGAGGTTGAGCACCGCCGCCAGCTCGACGCTGCCGCCGAGCGGCACGATCTCGGCGCGGATCGCTTTGCCGTCGAGCCACTGCCGTGAGATGCGGGGGTACTTCGTCGCCACCTTCGTCAGCGGCGGCGCGCCCGGCGCGGCGATGAGCATCATCCGGCAGCGACCGAATGGCAGCTCCACCGGCTGATACGCGGTGCATTCGTGCTCCAGGATCTGATCGAGCCCGGCGATGCCGGCGTCGGCCGCGCCGTGCTCCACGTAGACCGGCACGTCGCAGTCCTTCACGAAGATCCATTCGATGCCGCCGCGCGCGAAGACGAGCTTCCGCGTGCGGAGGTCGGCGGGGGTGGGGGTGTCGTAGCCGGCAGCGGCGAAGACGGCGAGCACTTCGTCCTGCAGGCGTCCTTTGGGGATGGCGATGCGCATGTCAGTTGGCTTCCAGGTCGTCGATGGTGAAGGTGAATCCGACCGCCGCGGCACGCGTGCCGAAGCGTTCGTACAAGGTGTCGTAGCGGCCGCCTTCGGCCAGCCGCGTGCGGGAATCGCGGCCGTACACGCGGAAGCGGAGGCCGGTGTAGTAGCCGCTCGTGGCGTCGACGTCGTCGAGATGCAGCACGAAGCGCTTCGGATCGAGCGCGCTGCCGATGCGCTGCAGCCGCGCCGCTGTCGCTGCCGGCAGATCGTCGAGGGTCACCGTCCCGGCGATCATCTTTTCCGCCAGCGGCGGCAGCCCGGGACGGAGGCGCTTCGTCACCAGCGCCTCGCGCACGTCGCCGTCGAACGCTTCGACGATCGACATGTCGGTGTAGACGACGAGCGGCTCCGTGACGAACGAGGCGGCCAGCTCCATCGCCTCGATGTCCGCCTCGACGCTCGCGTCGCCGACGACCTCCGCGCCGATCTGGAACAGCTCGCGATTCGCGCCGAGCCGCGTCGCCTCACAGCGAATCACATCGCCGCGGTACCACACGCGCAACGGGAGCCCCTCGGCCGTCAGCGACGGTGCCAGCGCGCGCGCCAGCATCGGGGTGAAGTCGGAGCGGATCGCCACGAGCTCACCCTCGCGGTCGACGAAGCGGTAGCTCTGCCGCACCGCGGCGCGCTCGATGACGCCGGCATAGGGCTCGGCGAAATCGATGATGGGGAGCACGACTTCCGCGAAGCCGCGCTGCTCGAGCACGCCGGTGATGCGCGCCTCGATGCGTCTGCGCCGCGCCGTCTCCTCGATGAGGAGCGGCCGTGCGCCGGTCGGGTATCTGTATTGAGTCGCCATAAACGCCAAAGACCTCTTCCCCCGCGTGAGAGGAAGAGGTCTCGTGGTTGATGGCTGTCTGTCTGACGGGCCCCTTCCTTGCGGCGGGGCACTCGAATATTACACACGCACCCCTAGGTCATCGAATGATGATGGTGGTGCAGATGGTGCTGGGTCCGAGCCGTCATTACCGGAACAGTGTAGCGGGTGTGCGCCCGCCGCGGCAAGTCAGGGTGCGCCGATGGGATGAGTGGGACAAATAGGACGAATGGGACCGATAGGACGGATTCTTCGTGCGTCCCTTCTGTCCTATTCGTCCCATCTGTCCTATTTGTCCTATTAGAATCGCGCCCCATGACCCTCGACGAACAACTGGCATTTCTGGGGAAGGGTGCGGTCGATCTGATCGAAAAGAACGACCTCAAGGCGAAGCTGCAGCGCGGCAAGCCGCTCACCGTCAAGGTCGGCTTCGATCCCACCGCCCCCGACATTCACCTCGGGCACACGGTCGTCATCCGCAAGATGAAGCACTTCCAGCAGCTCGGCCATCGCGTCATCTTCCTCATCGGCGACTTCACCGGGATGATCGGCGACCCGACCGGGAAGAAGGCGACGCGCCCGGCGCTCACGCGTGAAGAGATCGAGCAGAACGCCGAGACGTACAAGCGGCAGGTCTTCAAGATCCTCGATCCGGAGAAGACCGAAATCCGCTTCAACCGCGAGTGGCTCGGCGAGCTCGGCTCCGAAGGGATGGTGCGCCTCGCCGCGAAGTACACGCTGGCGCGCATCCTCGAGCGCGACGACTTCCGCAAGCGTTTCGAAGCGCATCAGCCGATCGCGATGCACGAGCTGCTCTATCCGCTCGCGCAGGGCTACGACTCCGTCGCCCTGAAGGCGGACGTCGAGATGGGCGGCACCGACCAGCTCTTCAACCTCCTGGTCGGCCGCGATCTGATGCGCGAGTACGGCCTCGAGCCGCAGGTCGTGCTGACGATGCCGCTGCTCGAAGGGCTCGACGGCATCGAGAAGATGTCCAAGTCGCTCGGCAACTACATCGGCATCGACGAAGCGCCGTCGCAGATCTACGGCAAGGTCATGTCGATCTCCGACGCGCTGATGTGGAAGTACTACCTCCTCTCGACCGACCTCACGCCGGACGAGATCAACGCACGCCGCGCGCGCGTCGAAGCGGGGGAGATGCACCCGATGGACGCGAAGAAGGAGCTGGCGAAATCGATCATCCGCGACTTCCACAGCGCCGATGCGGCCGACGCCGCGGACGCCGAGTTCCGCCGCATCTTCTCGGAGAAGCAGGCGCCGACCGACATCGAGGAGAAGACGCTGCCCGCGTCCGCGGAGCCGCAGCTCCTCAGCAAGGTGATCACGTCGGCGGGCCTCGCCGAATCGAACAAGGACGCCCAGCGCCTGATCGCGCAGGGCGGCGTGCTGGTGGACGATGTGAAAGCCGAGGGATCCAAGTACGCGCTGGACGCCGCGGCGGGGAAGACCTACCTGCTGAAGGTGGGGAAGCGCCGATTCGCGCGGATCACGTTCGAGTAGCAATGAAGATAGGACCAAGAGGACGGATAGGACCTATAGGACCTATGGGACGGATGTCAGCCCCATAGGTCCCATTATTACCGTAGGTCCTATTTGTAGTTCACCGGGATCGTCAGCAGCGACGAACTGCTGCCCGCCGTCGCCCGCAGCACGATCGCGCTGCTGGTGTTCTTCAGCTCACCGGTCGCGGCGACCTGCATGATGTCGCCGACGATGGCGGCGTCGGCACTCGACGAGATGAGCTCGTACGTCACCGCTTCGCCGTGCTCGCCCGTCGCCACCACGCGGAAGAACGCGGGGAAGGAGGACGTCGGCAGCGCGAGCGCCTGGTCGAGGACGCCGTCGCCGTCGGCGTCGGCAACGTCGACCGTGCCGTTCTCATCGAGGTCGATGCCGGCGAAGTTGATGCGGATGTCTTCGCGCGTGCGGATACCCGGAACGAACGTCGGGTCGTTGCTGCGCTGGTTGATCGCGCTGCCGTAGAAGACGGCGCGGCCGCTGAGGACGCGCGCGTGCACCGTGTCGTCGTTCTGCGCGGTGGCGCCGAGGAAGGTCTGGACGCCGCTGTTGTACTGATTGTGCTCGCCGGCGGCGTACGTCACGTCTTTCGTCGCCACGACCGTGCCGTCGGCGCGGAGCAGATGCCAGCGCACGCTCGTCGTTTCGATGGCGAAGACACCGAAGTTGAAGCGCGTCGCGCCAACCGATGACGGAGCGGCGAGGACGATCACGTCACCGCTCGTCGCGGCATCGGTCGAGCGCACGCCCGGGATGTCCTGACCGAACTCTCCTTCGGCCGATTCATTGAAGGTGCGCGAGTTGACGGCGAGCCGTCGCAGGTCGGCGTCGGCGACGCCGATGAGGATGCCGCCCGTCGCCACGTCCTTGCCGAAGCGCGTGCGCACCACGTCGTCGAGCGACACCGTCGACTTCGCGCCGATGGTGAGCGCCTGCGGCGATGTCGACGACTTCGCTTCATGGAACGTGAGCATGACGATGGCCTGCGTCGAGCCGGTGTTGTGGATCGTCAGCTCCGACTGCCAGCGGCTGTTGTTCGCGCCTGGACCGCTGCCGGCGGCGGGGACGACGATGGTTGCCGCGCTGGCCGCAAGCGGAAGCAGCGCGATGGAAGTTGCAGCAATGAGGTTCTTCAGTTTCATAGGGTCTCCTTGTCGTTTGAACACACGTCGGGCACAGAAACCGTTTTGGCTTTTCTGGGAGAACTCATCGTTCTCGACCGACGTGCATAAGTACGCACGGATGTGCGCGTTCGTCCAACGGGGACAAGGGCCCAGGGCTCGGGGCGCAGGGCTCAGGGTGGGGCTGCGCGCTTGGGTCGCCGCGTCGCGAAGCCCTGGGCCCTGGGCCCTGAGCCCTGGGCCCCGAAAGCGATACACTGCGCGCCGCTATGGCCATACCTCTACTTGATCTGAAGCTGCAGTACGCATCCATCCGCGATGAAGCCATGCGCGTGACGGAGGAAGTTTACGAATCGCAGATGTTCATCCTCGGCAAGCGCGTCGACGACTTCGAGCGCGACTTCGCCGGGTACTGCCACTCCCAACATTGCATCGCCGTTTCGTCGGGGACCGATGCGCTGCTCGAAGCGTTGATGGTGCTCGGTGTCGGTCCGGGCGATGACGTCATCGTGCCGGCGTATTCGTTTTTCGCCACGGCCGGTGTGGTCGACCGGCTCGGTGCGCGGCCGGTGTTCGTCGACATCGACCTCGAGGACTACAACATCGATCCTTCGCTGATCGAGGAGCGCATCACCACGCGCACCAAAGCCATCATGCCGGTGCATCTGTACGGACAGATGGCGCCGATGACGGAGATCATGGCCATCGCCGAGAAGCATGGCATCGCGGTGGTCGAGGATGCGGCGCAAGCGGTCGGCTGTGAGTACGGCGGACGGCGCGCGGGCTCCATCGGCACCATGGGCGCGTTCTCCTTCTTCCCCTCCAAGAACCTCGGCGCGTTCGGCGATGCGGGGGCGATCACGACGAACGACGCGGAGCTCGGGCAGAAGCTCGTCGACTTCCGCGTGCACGGCATGCGGCCCAAGTACTTTCACAAATACGTCGGCGGCAACTTCCGCATCGACGCGCTGCAGGCCGCGATTCTCCACATCAAGCTGCGGTACCTCGAGGAGTGGCACGAGGGGCGCCGCCGCAATGCGGAGCGTTACCGCGAGCTGTTCGCGCAGTCGGGAGCGGGGGAGCGCATCGTCCTGCCATCCGAGATGCCGGGGCGCCGCCACATCTACAACCAGTACGTCCTCCGCTTCACCGAAGGGCGCGAGGCGCGCGACCGCGTGATGGAGCACCTCAAGAGCAGGCAGATCGGCTGCGAGGTGTACTACCCGCTGACGCTGCCGCAGCAGGAGTGCTTCCAGCATCTGCCGGGGGCGTCGGAGCGCTTCGCCAACAGCGAGCTCGCGGCCGATCAAACGCTGGCCATCCCCGTCTTCCCCGAACTGCGCGAAGAGCAGCTCGCCGAAGTAGTTAGAGAAGTGGTTGCCGGCCTGTAGGCGTTCAGGGTGACGGGCTCCCCCTGAGCCCCGAGCCCTGAGCCCCGAGCCCTGAGCCATACCCAATGATCCCTCTTCGTCACACGCTGGAGCGGCGCGAGGTGCCGTACATCAACCGCGGGTTGGTGGGGGCGAACGTCGTGCTGTTCATCGTGCAGTTGCTGCTCGGGCCGATGACGGAGCGGATCATCCAGACGTTCGGCTACATCCCGGCGCGGCTGATGAGCCCCGCGCTGTACTCGTACGCGCCGTGGGAAGTGGCGATCACGCTCGTCACGTCGCTCTTCCTGCACGGCGGGTTCGTGCATCTCGCCGGCAACATGATCTACCTCTGGGTGTTCGGCGGCGCGGTCGAGGATGCGCTGGGGCATGGGCGCTACCTGCTGTTCTACGTCGCGTGTGGCGCGATGGGGAGCCTGACGCACACGATGCTCTTCCCCGAGTCGTCGATCCCGTCGATCGGCGCGTCCGGCAGCATCGCCGGCGTCCTCGGCGCGTTCCTCGTGCTCGTCCCGCAGGCGCGGATCATCACGTTGTTCCCGCTCGTCGTGTACTGGGCGATGGCGGAGATCCCGGCGCTGGTGTTCCTGCCGGTCTGGTTCTTCATGCAATTCTTCAACGGATTTCTTTCGATCGCGGCGGCGCAGGCCACGACGGAGGTGGCGGGGATCGCGTGGTGGGCGCACGTCGGCGGCTTCGTGTTCGGCGCGCTGATGGCTGTGCTCTTCCGCCTCACGCGGCCGCGGACGACAATGGAGAGGTCATGACAGCGGCAACTCGACATGTACTCGTCACCGGCGGCGCCGGGTTCATCGGCTCGCAGCTCGCGGAGGCCTATCTCGAGCGCGGGTGGCGCGTCAGCGTCATCGACGATCTCGAGACGGGCGACCGCGGCAACGTCGATCCGCGCGTCGAGTTCCACGAGGCCGATCTGCGCGATCCCGCGACGATGGACCTCGTGCGCAAGCTGCGGCCGCACGTGATCAATCACCAGGCGGCGCAGGTGGACGTGCGCGTCTCCGTGGCCGATCCCGCGGCGGACGCCGAGACGAACGTCGTCGCGACGCTGCGCCTGCTGCATGCCGCGGTCGAGCTGCACGTGCAGAAGTTCCTCTTCGCCTCCAGCGGCGGCGCGATCTACGGCGATCCGGTGTCGGTGCCGCAGGACGAAACCCATCCGACGCGGCCGATGTCGCCGTACGGCTGCGCGAAGCTCGCGGTGGAGCATTACCTCGAATGCTTCCGCGTCGTGCATGCGCTGCCGTACGTCGCGTTGCGCTACGCGAACGTCTACGGGCCGCGGCAGAGCACGAGAGGGGAGGCGGGCGTCGTGGCGCTCTTCACCGACCGCATGCTCCGCGGCGACGAGGTGACGATTCACGGCACCGGCGAGCAGACGCGCGACTTCGTCTTCGTGGGCGACGTGGTGGCCGCGAACATGGCCGCCAGCCACCAGGACGAGCTGACCGGCGCCTTCAACGTGGGGACTGGCGTGGAGACCTCCGTCAACCAGCTCCACGCCACCCTGGCCAACGTCCTCGGCGATCCCCGGCCGCCATTCCACGGCCCCCCCAAGCCAGGCGAACAGCTGCGCAGTGTCCTCGACGGCACCCGACTCCGCCGCGCGGCGGCAGTAGGGGAACCGGTCACGTTGCGTGAAGGGCTGCGCCAGACGGTGGAGTGGTTTCGCGCGAAGGGACGATAGACCGATAGGACAAATAGGACCGATGGGTCTGTCCCCTCTGTCCTATCGGTTCTATTCGTCCTATCGTTTCTTGTTGACCCTACGCGCTCAGGAAGCCGTTTCGGGTTGCGCCGCGACGTACGGGTCGTGGGCGGCGGCTTCGGCGCGGTCTTCTTCCCTCATCCGGTTGTGGATGAGGCAGGCCGCCAGCGTCACGGGCAGCGCCAGCAGCAGGAGGAGGGCGCCGTAGAGCGCGAGGTCCTTCAGGCTTTGCGCGCGCTGCACGCGCGTCACCGGTGTGCCGGTCGTGGTGTAGAGCTGCGTCGGAGGGTTGAGGTTCTGCTCCGACAGACGTTTGTGGAGGAGGTTCAGCTTGCCGACGAGCTTGCGGACTTCGGCGCGCGTGTCTTCGATCTGCTTGCGGAGCGCTTCCGAGGCCGCGCCGTTGCCGCCGGCGGTGGCGCCGCGCACCTGGTCGAGCACCGTGCGGTCGTAGGCCACGGCCTGCTGCAGCGGGATGATCTCCAGCGACGCGCGCTGGTACTGCTCGACGAGCGACTGGCGGAAGCGGGTGTCGCCCGATTCCGAGGTGAGGGTGACGAGGCGGTCGAGGAAGCTGTCGCTGAGCTGCGGCATCACCGTCTCGTTTTCGGAAGTCCGGGCGGTGTTCGGTGCGGCGGTGCCGCCGTCGAGCTGGGGACGCGAGTAGACCGCCAGCGACTGGCGCATCGCTTCCGCTTTGGCGATCTGCGCTTCGAGCTGCCGCTGGTCGTAGTCCAGCTGGGTTTCGAAGAAGCGGACGGCGGCCGTCGGGTTGGTGACACCGGAGGCGCGGATGAGGGGGACGAGGGGATCGATACGGAAGCGGAGCGTTTCCTCCAGGCGGAGGCGGATTTCTTCGAGCGAGTCGTTTTCCGCGTCGCCGGTGCGGACGAGCTCTGCCGAGGGGAGGGCGCCGATCTGCTCCACGTTGCGGAGGAGGTGGGTGATCTTCGAGCGGAGGATCTGGATCGAGATGATCGGCTCGAGCGTTTCCAGGGGGGTCGGGTCGACGATCTTCGGCGAGAGAACCGCGACGCGGTACGAGAGCACGTGCTGATCGTTCACCGCGATGTGGGACCAGGCCGTGAGGATGTCGACCAGCACTTTCCGGACGAGTTGTTCGGGGATGTTGGCGGTGCGGCGGGTGCGCACGTAGTTGACCGAGTAGTCGCTCTTACTGATGCTGACGCGCTTCAGCTCGAACTCACGCTGGATGCGCTCGCGGTCGACCGCGGTCAGTTTCGGGTCGGAGAGCCGCGCCTGGTACTCGGCGGCGAGCGCTTCGTACTCCGCGTTCGCTTCGAGGACGTAGATCGAACGGCTGAAGTCGGCAAACGTCGTGAATTTCTCCAGCTCGTTGTCGTTGAACGCCTTCGTCAGAACAGGGGTGGTGATGATCTCGGCGGGGGAGAACTTCGTGCCGTTGGGATACTTGCCTTCGGTGGCGCCCTGGAACTCCAGGCGGAAGTTCTGGGAGGAGACCCGTTTGGACGGCGCCAGCAGGTAAAGAGCGATGGCCAGGATGAGGTAGCCCACGACGACCGACAGCATCGTCAGGGCGATGACTGGGAAATAAGCCCGCAGCGTGTGGAACAGGTGACTGATGGAAACAGGAGTCTCGACGGACTCGGCTGCTACAGGCTCGTGGTGATCTGCCATTCTTTCTCCAAATATCCTTCTGCGGCGCACAGGATCTCAGCCGCGTCGCACAGAGTCAAGGCGACGACGTGACGGAATAAAGGCTCCAGTGGAGCGGGTAAACCCGCGCGGCATGCCGCTACTTCCTAAAGAGATCGACATCCTGCCGGACGGGATCTTTTCTCTTTCATACGATTCTCACCCCTGGAACGTCGCGCACGTGCGGAGCCGGCAGGAGAAGGTGCTGGCCCGGCATCTGGTGCGGCACGAGATCGCGTTCTACCTGCCGCTGATGGAGACGCGGCGCAAGAGCGGCGGCCGGCAGCTCACGTCGTACGTGCCGCTGTTTCCCGGCTACGTCTTTTTCCGGCCTCAGCCGGGGCAGCGCGACCTCGTCTGGCGGAGCAACGTCGCGGCGAACGTCATCGACGTGCCGGACCAGGAGCTCCTCGGGCGCGAGCTCCAGCAGATCCGCCAGCTGCAGTTGGCGGGCGCCTCGTTCCGGACGGAGCTGGAGCTGGCCGTGGGGGATGCGGTGCAGGTGCAGGAAGGGGCGTTCAGCGGTTACTCGGGGGTGGTGCTGCGGGAAAAGGGGCGCGACCGGCTGATCGTGCAGATCTCGTTGATCCGGCAGGCCGTTTCCGTCGAGTTCGAGCGCGACGTCGTGGCCCGCAGCAAGTAACGCCGATAGGACGAACAGGACCTATAGGACGGATAGGACGTAGACGACGGCTGATCGATCCGTCCTGTCTGTCGTATCTGTCCTATCGGTCCTATTCGTCCTATCCGTTTAACGCGTGAGCGGTTTCGACCGCCGCGCGAGCGGTTTGGATCGCCGCGCGAGCGGCTGGGAACGCCGCGTGATCGAAAAATCCGCTCGCGCGAGCGGAAAAACCGCCCACGCGAGCGGAAAAACCGCCCACGCGAGCCGAAAAAACCGCCTCCGCGAGCTGAAAAACCGCCTCCGCGGCG
>DASVEE010000035.1:0-200455 GCA_036380735.1 Thermoanaerobaculia bacterium
GCGGAGCAGCCGGATCTGCTCCACGAGTGTCTCGGGATCCAGCATGACCGCCGGCTGCGGATCGACTACGGAAACCGTGTTCGGAGCAACTACTTTTTGATTGTTCGACATCACACACACTCCTTGCCCATCGGGCGATCAAGGCCGGAGGTGACGTCAAGACCCGTATACGAGTGCGAGGCGGCCACCGGCTGGAAGAGTCGGCACATGCCGATCGTTCCGGTTGATGATTGTCGAGATGTGCGCACACCTCGATTGCCCGCGACAGGAGGAGCTAAGCTCAAACTCCCGCACCCGATACGAACTGCCCAATTCTTTCCAGAATCGACGTATCGTCGTTAGCCGCAAGACAAAGTTAGGGCTGAGCCCGGCGTTTGTCAAGTGCCTTTTTCGCCGGCTCGGAAGCCGCGACAGGATCTCGCGCGTCCGAGGTCCGGCGCGCGTCGGGGATCAGACCATCGGTCGCCGCGCGGCAACCGATGGTCTGACCGATCGTGGAATCACTCCAGGCGAACCTCTACGCGAGGTGCCTGGCAGATAAGGTGTGCACGGAAAGAAGGTGTGACCCCAGTGGCTCTACGCACAACTTTCCCAGCGGGCGATCCATGCTGCCTCGGAAATTTCGCACGAGCCTGTAAGGCAACCGTAGTAATACCGTCGCTGATAGTCCGACGTTTCGCAATTGAACGTGACTACCAGCATCCAGGGCCCCGTCGTTCCGGTCATCTGCCACCCCGAGTTGCCACACTCTTTCCATTTGTGGCCAACCTCGTCACCGCAGTCCTCCGGATAGTAGTAAATGTCGGTTTGCGGACCGTCGACGGCGTAAGAAGGGGGAGCGACAGTGGCTGCTGCGAGAAGGGCGATGAGAGCGATCCGTACCAGGCGAGACATCTGTTCCTCCTTAAGATGGCAAGATGGAATGATGACAGCACCGGTCAGGCACGACGTCAACAAAAAACCGACCCCCGGTCACCTCGGCGGCCATCGCCGCAGCGTCGTCGCCAACGCGAGACGCAGCCTCCCATCGGTCCTATAGGTCCCACAAGTCCGTCCCATCCACAACGCCGTTCCCACACCAAGCCGAGGCCCCTGGCCATAGTTTGGACCGCGGCAGGGGGGCCATCGGGCAGGGGGTCAATCGGGGTCAGATCTTCCTTCTCCGCGGGACGGCGATGGCGCTCAATCGATCGTAGAGTCCCACGAGGACCGCCAGTAGACGGCTGCCTGTCTGACGCTGAAGGGATGAAAGAACGAAGGCCCGACCCCGGACCCTACTCTGACACCGATCCTGATCCCCGCTTAGAAGCCGCTCAACCGCTGCAAGCGACGGAAGAACCGCCATTTGAAGATTACGTGGGAAAGGTCCGTGCTATATGGCAAGGGCGGCTCCAGACAAGCGATTGCCGTAGCCGTCTTCGCAGCATCGGTATGTTGCAGCAGTCCATCTCGCAGCTGATCGACGAATTCATGGCGAGGGAACAGGAATTCGATTCTGCCGATCAAAATGACTATTGGCCGCTTCGGCGAGTCGAGGCACTCGAGGATCTCCCATGGTACCCAATAACCGAGATCGGTCACGTCAATAACCGCGATGTCCACTGTGCGAATCAAGTCGCGGGCGGCCTCCCGCCAGCTATCATCCTCACCGTCGATTCTCTCTACGTGGCCAACGGGAGCGCCGTCGGGCACGTCGTTTCGCGCCTCCGCGAAGACCCGCCGCGCGCGATCGTCAATGAGTTGAACGCGACCGTAAGCTGCTAAGACTGGCGTTAGATAGTTCTTGATCACGGATGCGTTATCCGCGTGGAACCTCCAGAACAGGGCCAACGATCGTCGCTGCTCTGCAGCGCCGTGCAGAGTCAACATCGTCAATCGGATGAGCGCGTTGCTTACTGTAACGGCGACAACGTATGCGACGGTCTTCCACCACGAGCTGCGGTCGGAAACGAAATGACCTACGGCTGCGATAGAACCCAAAGATGCCCCGAGGTAGAGCGGAACTGGGAAGGAGAGTACAAACGAACCGAGCCCGGGCGGCTGAGGGGGTCGAGACGCACTGACATGTCTTTCCCGTGGCGGCCAGGTGAGCGGGCCGACTGCCAAGGCGATCATCGCCCAGACATTCATCAATGCGGGGGCGACGAACAACCAATAGACCGCAGTAGCAGGTACTACGATCGACACATTCGCTTTCCAGCTCACGCCTTCGCTGTGCAGGATCCATAGAAGTGCAACGGCGAAGAGCCACCAGAACCTCGCGAGCACCGGCAGGGTCCATATCAGGGGCAAGGCTAGGCAGCCCCACGCGCTTCGTCGAAATCGCCAGGCCCGCGGATGCGAGGAATATCGATCACCTCCTATGGCTCGCAGAGGTCCACCTCCAAAGGAGTTCGCCATGAGCCGCTTGAGAGCCTTGGCAGGGCTGGCGGGCGCTCCTGTATCCGAAAATGATACGGCCTTCTGCGTTTCGCGTTGAGCATTCATCGCGGAGCACCTGCGTCTCCGGCTTCCGCTTTTGACGCGATGCCATCGGCTGTCGCGATCAGACACCTATCCTTTACTTCGCAAGCGCTTCCCTCCAACCTGAATCGCCCCTCTGAGGGTGAATCAGGACCCGGCTCGGCCGGGCACAGGAGGAAGCGTATGCGTAAGTTGGCGGTCGTAGCTCTCGTGCTGTCGTGCGTGGTGGGAGGCGGACTCTATGGTGCTCCGCGAGAAGGTCGAGAGGCTGGCCCGCGTGAGCGGGTGAGCGCGCTCATGAAGAGGTTCGTGAAACTCGTCGGCGTGCTCGGGGATGGGCTGACGATTCCGGGGTCGAAGACATCCAAGCCCTAGCTGGCCACGTAGACGAAATCTCGCTCCGGCGCGGTCCGGAGCGAGACGATGTACTCCCTCACGTGGGTGACCAGGTCGGGAGGCACACTCCGACTCGCGATCGCTTCGGTGAGGTAGCCCAGGGCGGTGATGGCCCGCTTGTTCAGCCCGGCCTTGGTGAACTCGGCGATGATCCGCCTGGCGAGGCTTTCCGCTTGAGTCGTCTTGTCGAGGGCGAGCATCGCCTCGACCACCTCGAGACCGCAGAGTCCCGCTTCTTCTGATATGCCGGCGGCGAGGAACTGCCTTCGCACCGGCCGGAGGTGGTCGATCGCTTCCTGGTGCCTGCCGGTGCGAGTCAGGAGTCGCCCCCGCCCGAGCTCTACCTTCATGACTTCGATGGGCTTGCCGAGCTCGCGATTGATGGAGAGCGCTTTGTCCAGGTTCGCCTCTGCGGTCACATAGTCGCCGAGATCGATCGAGCAGAAGCCGATCGCCTGATGGAGCGCGGCGAGGCTCTCCAGGTCCACGTTCCGGGCCGAGGAGAGGAGGAGCAGATAGGTCTCCCGCGCCTCCCTGAACCGTTTCAGACGCTGCAGGAGTACGCCTCGGAAGATGCCGCAGCGAACGAGCCGCTTGATGTCTCCGTGCTCGCGGAACACTGCCTCCGACGTGGCGAGTAGCTCGAGTGCCTCACTGTAACGCTCCAGCTCCTGCAAGGTGATGGCGAGATTGAATCGCACGAGAGCGCGGTCGTGACCGAGTGCGATCTCATCGTGCAGGTACGTATCGGCACGCTGAAAGGCCTCGACCGATTCATTGTTCCTCGCCAGATCGCGGTAGGCTCGCCCGAGGTCTCGCCAGGCGCCCGCGAGGAGTTGCGGCACGATGGGACGCGGGTAGCTGTTCTCACGGACGCCCTCGGCCACCATGACGGCGAGCTGTGTGAGATCGAGAGCGTATCGAGGATCGCGTCCCTGCACGTCGTTGAAGAGGTTACCGAGTCGCTCCAACGCGCCGAAGTTCGTCAGCTCAGGATGCGCTGCGAGGAGCGGCCACTGGTCGCGCGGTGTCGAGCGCAAGAGTCGCTCCACGGTGATCGCGGCCGCTGCGCGCTCGGCACGCACTCGCCTTACCGTCGCGGCGTACTCGTCGTGGCGTCCGCGACCTGGGCGATACCGCCTGATCATTGACGACTCCGTGCGGCAACGCCCATCGCACCTTTGAGCCACGACGTAACATCAGTGACTGTGGGGAGCTGATGCAACGACGCGAGCAGCACTCCGTGCGCGAGCGACTCCGCTACGCGACGCGAAAGATGCAGCTCCTCGACCGCGTACTTGATCAGTTGCGGCACGTAAAGATCGTACAAAGCTTCGGAGTCGTGCGGCGGGTCTGGCAAAGGCGTCACGGCCGGAAAGGTAGCACTGCCGACTGCATGCAGTAAACAGACAGCCCGAGTTAACGTATTATGACGCGCATACGCGTCTGTTTTTTAGACGGCAACGCGCTGGCGCGCCCCTGAGCACCAGGTCTCTACAATGCGTAGTGATTCGCCCGATAGACTCCACGATAGGTCAAGCGGATCGTCTCGGAACGAACACGAAAGCTCTTGCCCTGGCGCCCGCCCGAGCAAACGGCCCGCGGTCGCCTGCCGTGGGAAGTTAGGCCGCCCGGAAGGAGACTTCGGCTCATTGCGTTGTCGCTGACATGAAGCTCGAAAGAAACGATCCGTGCTGGTGCCGATCGGGTAAGAAGTACAAGAAGTGCCACCTCGGCCGCGCAGACGAGCCGCGCGTTCGGAAACAGGACGCGCTCGACGCTTCTCGTCGCGCCCGCAAAGAGAAGACGTGCTTTCATCCGTACGCGTCCAGCGACGCCTGTGGTGCCGTGATTGGCGCGCACTCAATTCAGCGGTCTGGCGGCGGCCTTGCTGCAATCGCGAGCAAAGGACACGTTTACGGCTACCGGTCAGATTTCTCGTTATTTGAGAAGAGTGGTGGACGCGTGATGCCGAAGCTGGTTGGTGTGAATGACGCGTCGACGTTCACCGGATTCTGCGACGTTCATGACGCAGAGCTATTCCGCGCGCTTGAGGTCTCGCCGTTTCACGCCACTTGCGAACAGCTCGCACTTCTCGGCTTTCGGGCAATCTGTCGAGACCTCATGGCGAAGCGCTCTGCTCTCGCGCTCAATCCGTTCTTGAAGAATACTGGCGATCGCGGCCTAAATGTCGCCCGACAAGTGCTATGGCAGAGACAAATGCTGGAACACGAGGGCGGTAACGCACTTGCGATCAGCGATCTCGAGACTGCGAAGGATCGGCTCGAAGCGGCGATCGTTTCTCATGACTACTCCGACGTTCATGCGCTCGTCTGCTGGTTCGACCGCACGCCTGCGATGCTCGCAAGCTCACCGTTCACGCCGGAGTTCGACTTTGACGGAAACGTACTGCAGGATTTGAACGATCGCACGATCACGGCGGACGTATTGGCGTTTTCCGTGATTGGCGACGGAAACGGTGCCGGGGCGGCGACTTTCGTTTGGACAGGCGATCGACCAGCGGTGAACCGTTTCGTTTCATCAATCAACCGTATCCCGCGAGACGTGCTGCCTCATCGACTAGTTCAGTTCACGTTGGAGTGCTTTGAGAATGCGTTCTGGTCACCTGCATGGTGGGACGGGCTCGATGAAGCGACGCAAACACTTCTGATCGATCGAATGAACGCGCAACTCAACTGGACACGTCCAGCAGATCACTTGGCGGATGATGGCAGCAGAAGCGCGAGCTGGACGATCACCGATATCGTCACGATCTAGAACGCGTGCGTCGGTCGGCCTAACGTCCCTGGTGTAAGCTGCACGGCCAGTTCCGCGTGCCGAAGCCCGCGCGGCGCGGGAGTTGCCGCGAATGAGTTGCACGCGACGAGTCGCGACTTGCAACCGCCGTGACGCCGACGACTATTTAGGCAACTCGGCTGCCGGGCCAACGCCGGGCCGCATCAGCTTCACACCAAAGTTAACCCGCCGATCACCGCCGCTCGATCTTGAAACCTGACGGATCGAGAAGAATGTCCCGATTGTCGCGGAATCTTTCGGGGTCGAAGTTCCTGAAGTCGACGTTTGTTGGGAAGAGGAGCGTGACCTCGGGCGATTGAAGGTCAGCCAAAGCGACGTGGTAAACGGACTCGAAGATGGCGCGCTCTCGGTGAAGCTTATCTGCTAGCAACCAGATGGCGGTGTTAGAAAGCGCGAACTGCCAATGCGTCGAATACGTCAGAAGAACGATACCTTGGTGGGTAGCACCTCCGTACCGATCCGACTTTTTCTTGATGTTTGCATAGAGCCGCTCGGCGAACGGATACGGCTCATATGCGAATTGCCCAGTGGGCACGATCAGACCTTTCTTTTGCCTCGCAGCGCTCCTGACTCTACGATCGGTGAATCCGCCTGCTTCGTGCGATGCTGTTGGTAGGTTTGCTCTACGGCTTGTGGAGCTGAGGGGTCCGTTCAAAAAGAAAGGTCTGGCCCCTGATCCCGTCCCATGCTGAGAAACTGACGATGCAAGCGACATAGCGCTTGGAACGGCCGGCGATCGTCGAGGCGGGAGCGCCACTTCGATGTCGTCGTCTGCTCCGGGACGAAGGTTCCGTTCGCGCGGCGAAGCGAGGGTGAGTCTCAGCAAGCACGTTTTGCCCGACAGCAGTCACGTCGAGGCCCTCGCCTAACCACAGGCCCCCTCGTACGGCCAGAAGAAGCGATAGGCCACGCGAAGCGCGAGCGCGCGTGAGTCTCAGATAGAACCATGATCGACACTCTCGGAGAGTGATCGGCCTGGCCGCTTGAGATCGTCCCAACATGGATCGACGGAGATGACGAAGATGGCTCAGAAGCGTAAGACTGCTCCGCCCACCCGGATGTCCTCACGGTCGTCGCGAAACGGACGGTCAGGGCTGATTGCAAAGGAGAAGACGGAAAAGCAATCAGCAAAGAAGAGGTCCGCCCTTGACAATCGCTTTCATAGAACGTCCTTGGTGTAAGCTGCACGGCCGGTCCCGCGTGTCGAAGCCGAAGCGGCGCGGCGGTTGCCACCGATGACGTGCAAAGCACCGAGTGGCGAACTGCAACCGCCGTGACGCCGTGACGCTGGTGATGAAGTAGGCAGCTCGGCTGCCGGGCCGAAGCCGGGCCGTGCCAGCTTCACACCAAAGTTAGCCCGCGCCGCGGTTAATTCGATTCTTGACTTCCGCGACGAATGCGATTTCTGGATGTGTTGTGCGCCGGAGCTCTCGGGCGTTGATCGTAGCCTTCGCGATAGACACCGCTGCGCGGCCAACTAGGACGGCTCCGCCGCCAATCAGAGCCCAATTGAAGTCTGCAGCGTAACTTAATGAGGCAACTGCGGCGGAACCACCAAGCAACGTATTGCTATCGAGAACCGACTCAAGCATCCCGAGCCTTGTCGTGAAGCCGTGCTTTTTGATCACTGCCTCATATTCCTCAAGCCGATTCGCGATCTCATCCTGAATGAAGGACGAGCTCTTGCCCACAAGTTCAGCGTCGAGCCAGTGCATGAGTCGACGAAAGTGGCGAAGCATGGTGGCGTCCCGGCGAAGTTCGACGATCTGCTCCCACGTGAGTGCCTCCTCCTCGACCAATGCCACGTTCGAAAGGGTCGCGACAACCACAGACCGATCGCCCGCCTGATAGTCAGCATTGCGAGATTCGCGCGAATCGTAAAGCGGCACGACCGCTATGCCGTACTCGGCGATCAAACCGTCAGCGATTCCACGGGTGATGTGTTCGAGCACCTTTGATGGTTCAGCGTCACCGGGTGATACGGTGTCAAAGAATGAGGCAGCAGCAATGCTCGACACCTTCGCGGCTAGTTCTCGCGTGTCTGCATCGCCGTTTGCGCGTAGATCGGCGAACATGTCGAGGAGATCGCCGGTCGCCATGACGTATTTCTCTTTTGAGCTGGCTCCGCGAAACCCGACGCCAGCCGGGATGTCATACCTTATGCCAGCCCAGACGCGGTCGTAGCAAAGTGCGGCGGTCTTGGGCGCAGTAAACGTGACGGCCGCGGTCTCGTCCGGTCGGGGTAGATCGACATCTCGCTCGTAGCTCGCGATCAGGTTTTCGAGGGCATTCGCAAATTCATCGCCGAACACCTCCGCGTCGTCCGCATCGCTTTCCGACATGAGTTCATTATCCGCTATGTTGGGAGGCAGCGGATGACTCCACGAAATGCGCCGAGGCACGAGGACCCTGCGTATGCCAGAACCATCGCGGGCGCGGAGCGTCGTGCCAGCGTCGGGCTAACGGATCGCACGCTAAGCTGTGCGGCCAAGGCCCACGTGCCGAAGCCCGAGCGGCACGGCGGTTGCCGGCGAGAAGTTGCGTGCAACGCCTGCCGAACTGCAACCGCCGTGACGCCACCGCGCTGGCGAGGACGTAGCCGGCTCGGCCGGCGGACCACAGCCGGGCCGCACCAGCTTCAGCGTGAAGTAAGACCGCGCTCGATGTATAGCGTTGGATCGACGACAGCTCGCTACGATCGCTGAGGGAATACCTCATCACTGCGGTGCGGTGCAGGCGCTATTGCGGTGCGGGCGCTACGTACTGGTTGGAGTAAAGTGTGGGTTTCCGAAGCCTGGGTGATCGCAAGTCCTCGAGCCATTCGGGTTAACGGCGATTGTGAATTCTCGTGGTGCGCCCGGAGGAATCCTATCGAGCGGAATCTCCACCTGCTGGTCAGATGACTCAGGCGTCATATTGTAGCCTTTGGGCTCAACGCCCGGTGCCGTGATCACAACGTCCCAGCCGTTCACACCACCGCCGCTGCGATCACACTTTGCGTTTCGTGCGGTAACAACTGTTTTAAAGGACCGCGCACCAGCCGGTATGCGATAGGTCACGACGCTCGCTGATTGATCATGTGAGTCAACGAACAATCCTCTCGGAAACACCGTACCTTATTGACTTACAAAGCCGATGTACTTGAGCGTCTGGTATGTGTGCGGCGTCGCTTCAAAATTGGCGGTGAGAGGCGTGTCTTCTTTGATCGGGCCTTGAGCGGCTAGCCAGTCCCTGACGTAAACAAACGTGAAGGCAAGCGCGGCGGCGGCAAACAGGACTGTTAGTGCCCACGCCGCACGTCCTTTCCCAGATGTGCGTCCATCGGTGGTGGGCTGCTTCCGGGCGATCCATGCCGCCACGATTGTCGCGAATGCAGCTATGAGGGCAGGAGCGACGCGTTCGAGCATTCAGAACCTCAGCTTCCATGCGTGACGGATCGATGCAAGAGATTTGGCAGAGATTGTAGCATTGCGCCGAGCGCCGCTCGCCGAAACAAGTGGCCGCCGGCGATCTGACGTGGGCCTAAAGGATCGAGGTGACGGAGACGCCCAGCCGCCCGACCGGAAGCATTGAACGTTCAGGTACGCGGAGCCTCATGGAAAGCGTGTCGCCGCGGTGAGCGTTGTTTCGTCGGTCTAACGTCCTTACGCTAAGCTGTGCGGCCAGGGCCCGCGTGCCGAAGCCGCCGTCAGGCTAACGAAAACCGAGCCGGCTCGGCCGGCGGGTCGAAGCCGGGCCGCACCAGCTTCAGCGTAAAGTTAGCCCGCCCCTCCGGCAGTCAATCTACCACCGCACGCGCCACATTCCACCACCCGTGCATGTTCCGCAATGGTGTAAGGCTTTCCAGTCTTCGTCACCGAGCAGCTTGCGAAGACCTTTTTTGGCCTTTTCAGCTTTGTTCGACGCCTGCCACGCGCTGTGACCGCAACTCGTTACTTGGACGAACACGTCATGATTCGGCGTGCTCCCGAGTTTCTTATAGAACCGAATCTCACCTGCCATCGGCGGCGATGGCTCCGCGTTGTCGTCAGCGCCTTCCAAAGCGTCAACGGCGTCACTCCGTTGATCGAGTGCGTACTCCGCCGCCTCCGCACGACTGCTCCAATGCGCGAGCTCGCGCTTCGTTTCAGCAAGTTCGTTTCTCAACTGTTCGTTGTCGGACAAGAATAGCCGGGCGATCTCCAGCTCTTCGCTATGCGAGGCGTCTCGCGCCTCAAGTTCTCTCAGCCGCTGGCGAGCGGCGTAGCTCAAAATTGTATCGATCTCCGGTGGAGGCTCGATCGTTAGTGCTGCAACCGCCATCACCATCCGCCGGACCGTTGTTCGTAACCGCAGTGCGCCGCGGCCGTCCCGGTCGTTAGACAACAGCGTGGATGCGGTCCACAAGCGGCCGTGCGTATAAGCTCCGCTAGTTTCCTCCCTGACAGGCCAGTAGAGGCGGATTCCGGCGTTGAAACATGATTGTGCGCGTCCGAGTTTGTTGGTCAGCGCCCATGCGCCGTCCTCATCAACGGTCACCACCGCCGCGAGAGCTGTGAGGTCCACCGCCAAATCGTTCGCGATGCGAGGCCATACCGCCTGCCCCTCGATTTCCGAAACTACGAGCAAGGGTATGTTGCGATTGGGTGAGAGAATGAGGTCAGCTAAGGCCGTACCTCCAGTTTCGCCGTTCATTGCTCGCGGCAAAGGGAGCGGCAACTCTCTTCCGCCAAATGTCCAGAGGTCTGTCACTTCGAAGAGTCGACGCACCACCCATGGACATTTCGGGTCGGTAACCACAGGCGCGATGACAGCTTCAGAGTTCCTCACGGTCAAGCGCACGTAGATCGAAATCTTCGTGGCGGCCGCCACGACCGTGACCATGGTGAGGAAGGTCTGCCCGGTTCTTGCGGGCTCCTCAAGCCGAATCTGCGTCAACGTCGCTCCCTCTCCCGAGGAGAGTCGCCTTTCATATGTTCCCGTCGCGCCGGGAGTCAGCGAAGCGAAGGTGCCGGACTCGACGGACGGGTCGGCGACGCCTTTCTCTCGAAGCCAGCTATCGATCACGTTGAATGACGACGTGCGAATCCCTGTAACCCGTGCAGAATCAGCGTTTTCCGCGACGAGGAGATAGTTCGCGAGCGTTTGCATTGACGGTGAATCTTACAACGACCAACGGCTATGGACTCCGGTCGGGCTAACGGATCTCACGCTAAGCTGTGCGGCCGGTCTCGCGTGCCGAAGCCGGAGCGGCGCGCCGGTTGCCGCCAATGACGTTCGCAGAACCGAGTGGCGAGCTGCAACCGGCGTGACGCCACGCGCTGGCGACGACGCAGGCAGCTCGGCTGCCGGGCCGAAGCCGGGCCGCACCAGCTTCAGCGTGAAGTTGGGCGGCGCGATTCAGGCGTCGAGTTCAGCAAGCAGTTCATTCACACTTGCGAAGACGCGGGATGGATAGTCGAGTGCTCCATCGAACTCTCGTAAGCGGCGCGTGGCTTGCTGGACGAGATTGACTTTATTCTTATCAAGCGTTAAAGCGTCGACGTAGGGCAACATAGCGACGTGGGCGAGGTCCCAGACGTCGTTCACCGTTGGTTTGAACTGCTTATCTCGAGCTAGTTGGTCGAACACCTCTTCGTAGAGCCGCCAGCCAGGAGCGATGCGGGGATTGCGGCGAAGCAGGTCCGCGAACTGATTGATCGATGAATCGGAGCCCTGCAGACCAGCACGGATGAGCCACCGTGCGACCGCATCGCGAAACGCCTGCTTAGCTGGACCGCTCTTGATGGCTTGTTGCTCCTGCTCAAGCGCTCGAACTGCCTGTTCGGCCTCGGCTTGGCTCCAGTGGAAGATCTGAGGCTTTTGCTGCACGAGCAGGTCGATCTGAAAGGACATCTTGCGTTTGCCGATCGTTCGATCGAGATCCATAAGGAAGATCGGGTCGAAGCCTTCACTCCACAGATCACGGAAGTTTTGAACATATGGTTCGTAGGCGGCTGGGGCCCGACCACTCGACACGTCAATCGCCGCTCGCTTGATCTCTTCGTCTGGTAGAGATTTCTGCTGGAGGAAGACGTGCGGGATGTCTTCTTCGATTTTGACGAAGCGTCGAGCTACAACGATGGGATTGTTGTCGGCCGGTATCAGTTCCGAGATCAGGGAGAATGGAATTACGAGCTGGTGACCTCTGCGGACGAACAGTTCGCCCAGCCCGCTCGCGGAGATTGGTCGCGAGTGATTGAAGATGTTGAGAAGGTCTCGAGTGTCGATGAAAGCGCGCATGACTCACGCACAGCTTACGGGATCTGGAGTTCCACGTCCGCCCAACTTGACGTAGACAGCGCAGCCAGCCGCTGTTGCGCCGTGTATCGCCGCCCGCGTCGCCCGCCGATGCGGAGAAAGACGGCGGGGCAGCGCGGCTGATGCGCTGTTGGTCGCGTGCTTCATGGATCGAGAGGGCTGCGGACGCCGCGGGCGCCGTTGCGCAGGACGTGCGTATAGATCATGGTCGTCGAGACGTCACGGTGACCGAGGAGTTCCTGGACGGTGCGGATGTCCTGGCCTCGCTCGAGGAGATGCGTGGCGAAGCTGTGGCGAAACGTGTGGCAGGTGACCCGCTTGTCGACCTCGGATTCGCGTGCAGCCCGGGTCACGGCGCGCTGCACGACGGTCTCGTGAAGGTGATGGCGTCCTTCGCGGCCCTCACGATCCTTCCAGCGTGATCCGGCGGGGAATACCCATTGCCACCTCGGATCGGCCGGTGCGGAGGGGAACTTCTTCGCCAGCGCTTCCGGTAGCCACACGCGGCCCCACCCGCACGCGAGGTCCTCCTGATGGATCGCTTTCGCGTGCAATACCTGCTCGCGCAACTCGCCTTCGACCGCACGAGGAAGCATCGTCATACGATCGTGCTTCCACTTCGGGTCGCGCACAGTGATCTGCCCGCGCACGAAGTCGACGTCCTTGATTCTGAGCATCAGCGCTTCCAGCAGTCGCAGACCAGAACCGTACAGGAGCTCGAGCACGAGTTGCGCCGGCGCAGGTATCCGGTCAATCACGTCCCGACTTCGTCGATCGTCAGCACCGTCGGGAGGCGCTGCGGCCTCTGCGCACGTACGAGCTCGTCCAGCCACGGCAACGGCGCCTGCAACACCTCACGGTAGAGGAACAGCAGCGCGCTGAGAGCCTGGTTCTGAGTCGAGGCGCTGACGGCATCGGCAACGGCAAGGTGCGTCAGGAACGCGTTCGCCTCCGCCGCACCCATCGACGACGGATGTCTCTTGCCGTGGAAGAGGATGTAGCGCCTGATCCACATGACGTACGCTTCTTCGGTCCGGCGACTGTAATGATGGACACGAATGGCGTGTCGCACGCGCTCGAGCAATTTCGGCGGTTCAGCCATGCATCCGAGGCTCCCTCGGATCGGCGAAGAACGCAAGAGGCGTCTTCAAACAAGAGGCCGGCGCCGGCGCGCGGCGTGCCTCGCCGGACGCACTGGCACTGAGCACCAGATCAGCGCACGGGGTTGCCGGGCGACCGGCGCAAGTGCGAGCTGTGTAGCTGGATATACGGCTCCATCGCGCTTTGTAGCTGGTTATACAGCGCAGTCGTGTATGCAGCTCGGCTGCAGCCTCGGACAGCGACACCTCCTCGCTGGGTGTGTACAAAAGCGGCGGCTGGCGCCGCCGCACTCCAAACTACCTCGTGCGGCTCGTTCGTTGGGGGCGGCGTCGCGGTGGCACGTGCGGACGGGGGTGCCGGCGCACTCTGTGCGCCTCTACCGCTAGGATGATCGACCGCATGACAGGATGAACGTGCGCGGGTCGTCGTGGGCAGAGCTTCCTGGTACCGTTACGTCTCCAGCAGCTCCCGCAGGTCCGTCTTGTCAAAGACGCTCACCAGTTCCACCACCTTGCAGTCGAGAGCGAGCGCGAGACGAAGGATGGTTGTCAGGCTCGGTACCTTCAGCCCCCGCTCCATGTCGCTGATGTACGCCTTCGTCAGGCCCGCCGTCTCGGCGAGGACGTCCTGCGTGAGCGCGCGTCGTTGTCGAATCTCGCGCAGCCGCTGCCCGAACACCTCGCCCTCAGCCTGCAGCTGGCGCGTCATCCGAGCACAAACCTCTTGCAATTCACGCTTAGTGGAGATAGTCGATAGACCATCAGCAGGAGGAGCGAACCCATGCCCGACCAGGACCTCATCGACCGCATCCGGACCATTTTCCTCCACCAGCGCCCGCACGTCACGGTCGCCGAGGCTACGGTACTCCTCGGGTGGTCCCGCGGGGAAATGTCGCGGGCGATTGCGGCGGGGGAAGTGGAGGTCACGTCGTCCTCCGTCGGGAAGTGGCTCTGGCGCGAGGAGCTGATGGCGAAGGCGCTGGAGCTCTGGTCGCCGGAGACGATCGAGGAGGCGCTCGGGGCTGACGCGGACGGGGTGTTGCCGGAGGCGGTGCGGCTCATCGATCTGCACGTGCGGCTGCCGCGGCATCAGGTGGCGATGCTCGCCCATTTTGCGGAGCGCGAGCAGACCACGGTCAGCACCGTCCTGGCTCGGGAGCTGGACGGGGTGGCCAGCGCGCACGCGGACGAGCTTTCGTCGATCGTGGCCGGGTTCGCGGACGCGCTGGCGTGGCCGGAGGCCGACGCCGCGCAACTGCCCTGCTGAGAGGTTCGTTTGCTCTCCCCACGAGGGGCCGTGCCGAAGAACACCGATCGAGCGCCCGACCGGGCACCTCGAGCGCCCGACCGGGCACCTCGAGCGCCCGACCGGGCACCTCGAGCGCCCAACCGGGCACCTCGAGCGCCCGACCGGGCACCTCGAGCGCCCGACTGGGCACCTTGAGCGCCCGACCGGGCACCTCGAGCGCCCGACCGGGCACCTCGAGCGCCCGATCGGGCACCTGGAGCGCCCGACCGGGCACCTCGAGCGCCGCACCGGGCACCTCGAGCGCCCGACCGGGCTCGAGCGCCCGACCGGGCACCTCGAGCGCCCCACCGGACCCCTCGAGCGCCCGACTGGACACCTCGAGCGCCCGACCGGGCACCTCGAGCGCCCGACCGGGCACCTCGAGCGCGCGACTCGGCACCTCGAGCGCCCGCCCGGGCACCTCGAGCGCCCCACCGGGCACCGCGAGCGCCCGACCGGGCACCGCGAGCGCCCGACCCGGGCACCTCGAGCGCCCGGCTGGGCACCTCGAGCGCCCGACTGGGCACCTTGAGCGTCCGACCGGGCACCTCGAGCGCCCGACCGGGCACCTCGAGCGCCCGACCGGACACCTCGCGCGCCCGACCGGATCCTCCCGGCGCCGGCTGCGACACTCGCGGCGCCGGACGCGTTCCTGCGCTAGCATCCGCGCATGAAGCTGGATCCGACTTCCGCTGACTTTCGTGCTGCCGGGCATCAACTCGTCGACTGGATCGCCGATTACCTCGACGACATCGACCAGCATCCGGTGCTCTCGCGCGTGCAGCCGGGGGACATCGAGAAAAGCTTTGCCGCAGCGCCGAGTGACGGCGGGCGTTCCTATGGCGCGCTGTTCGAGGAGTTCCAGCAGAAGATCCTCCCCGGGATCACGCACTGGAACCATCCGGCGTTCTTCGCCTACTTCAGCATCACCGGCTCGCAGGCCGGCATCCTCGGCGAGCTGCTCTCCGCCGCGCTCAACGCCAACGGGATGCTGTGGAAGACATCGCCGGCGCTGACGGAGCTGGAGACGCTCGCCTTGCGCTGGCTGCGCGATGCGCTCGGCCTGCCTTCGGACCTCTTCGGCATCATCAACGACACGGCGTCGATCAACTCCTTCCTCGCCCTGGCCGCCGCGCGCGAAGCGACGGGGCTCGGCATCCGGCGCAACGGGATGAGCGGGACGCCGCCGATGCGCGTGTACTGCTCCGAGCACGCGCACTCCTCCATCGAGAAGGGCGCGCTCGCGCTGGGTTTCGGACAGCAGGGTGTGGTGAAGATCGCCAGCGACGACGCGTTCCGCATGAGGCCCGACGCGCTCGAAGCGGCGATCGCGCACGACCGCGCGAACGGCGCGCTGCCGGTCTGCGTCGTGGCCACGACCGGCACGACGTCGACCGCCTCGGTCGATCCCGTGCGCGGCATCGGCGAGATCGCGCAGCGCGAGAACCTCTGGCTCCATGTCGATGCCGCGTACGCCGGCAGCGCCGCCATCGCGCCCGAGTTTCGCTTCCTCTGGGACGGCATCGAGTACGCCGACTCGATCGTCACGAATCCGCACAAGTGGCTCTTCACGCCGATCGACTGCAGCGTCCTCTACACGCGCAAGCCGGACGTTCTGCGCGAAACGTTCTCCCTCGTCCCCGAGTACCTCAAGACGACCGACACGGCGGAGATCAACTACATGGATTACGGCCTGCAGCTCGGCCGCCGCTTCCGCGCGCTGAAGCTGTGGATGGTGCTCGAGCACTACGGCCTCGAACGGCTGCGCAACGTGATCCGCGAACACGTCGCCTTCGCCGCCCGCCTCGCCGCGGAGCTGCAGCAGCGCGACGACATCGAGCTGCTGGCGCCGCAGATGTTCAGTGTCGTCGTCTTCCGCAGGAAGGGGAGCGACGAAGAGAACATGGCCCTCCTCGAAAAGATGAACGCCAGCGGCGCGCTGTTCGTGTCGCACACGAAGCTGAATGGGCGCTACGGGATTCGCGTGGCGATCGGCAACGGCGCCACGGAGTGGCGGCACGTGGCGAAGATTCTGGAACTGATCTAAGAAGGGCTCAGGGCTCGGGGCCCAGGGCTCAGGAGGCTGCGCTCGCGCGCCATTGCTACCTGAGCGCAGCCCCTGAGCTCTGGGCCCTCTCTTACGACGTCGCTTCGCGGATTTGTTCCACCAGAGCGCTGCCGAAGGCTTCCAGTTTGGCGTCGCCGATGCCGTAGATGCCGCGCAGCTCGTAGAGGGTCGTCGGGCGGACTCGCGCCAGTTCGCGGAGCGTCTTGTCGCTGAAGATGACGTACGGCGGGACGCCGCGCTCCTCTGCTTCGCCGCGGCGCCACTTGCGCAGTGCATCGAACAGCGTGCGATCGTACGGGCCGTCGTCGACGACCGGACGGCGTCCCTGCGACGTGGACGGTGCACCTGGATCCTTCTTCCGCACCGCCGGCTGCCGCAACCGCACCTCGGCGTAGCCCTTCAGCACCTCACGCGACCGGGGGCCGAGCTTCACCACCGGATACTCCGCGTCGGTCTGCAGCAGGAAGCCTTGCGCGATCAGTTGGTAGATCCACTCGCGCACCTCGTGCCGCGGCTGCCCTTTGAGCAGCCCGTAGGTCGAGAGCTGATCGTGCTGGCGCTCGCGGATCTTCTCCGTGTCTTCGCAGCGCAGCACGGCGATCACGTGACCGACGCCCCACATCTCGCGCAGCCGGTAGACGCAGGAGACGATCTTCTGCGCGACCACGAGGGCGTCCGGCACTTCTTCCGTTTCGCCGAGGCAGATGTCGCAGGCGTTGCAGGTGTCGGAGGGGTAGGTCTGGCCGAAGTACTCCACGAGCGCGCGGTGGCGGCACGTCGTGCCGGAGCAGTAGCGGTCCATGTCGCGCAGATGCTGCGTCGCGGATTCCAGATACTCCGCCGTGACGCCTTCGCCGGATGCGAGCATCGACTTCCACTGCATCACGTCGCCGGCGGAGTAGAGGAGGACGCAATCCGCTTCGAGGCCGTCGCGGCCCGCGCGTCCCGATTCCTGCTGGTAGTGCTCGATCGACTTCGGCATGGCGGTATGCAGCACGAAGCGGACGTTCGAGCGATCGATCCCCATCCCGAACGCCACCGTCGCCACGACGAGGTCGCACTTCTCCGTGACGAACTTGTCCTGCGCTTCCCGCCGCTCCTCGGGCGACAGCCCGGCGTGATACGCCACCGCGTCGATGTTCTTCTTGCGCAGCTTCTCCGCGAGCGAGTCCACGTCCTTCCGCCGCGAGCAGTAGATGATGCCGGCGTCGCCGCGGTGCCGCTCGAGGACGTCGAGGACCTGGCGCCATTCATCGTGGCGCGGCAGGACGCGGAACGAGAGGTTGGGGCGATCGAAATCGCCGACGAGCACCAGCGGATCGCGGAGGGCCAGCTGCTGGGCGATGTCGCGCCGCACGCGCGGCGTCGCCGTCGCCGTGTACGCGTGGATCGCCGCCTCGGGGAACTCATCGTGCAGCTTGCTGAGCTGCCGGTACTCCGGGCGGAAGTCGTGCCCCCAGTGGCTGATGCAGTGTGCCTCGTCGATGGCAAACGTGTGCACGCCCATGCGTTTCAGCATCTCGCGGAACGGCTGCAATGCCAGACGCTCAGGGGAGACGAACAGCAGTTTGGTGCGCCTGGCGAACAGCTCGCGCTCCGATTCGCGCAGCTCCGCCAGCGACATCGAGCTGTTGAACTGCGCCGCCGGCACGCCGCACTCGCGCAGTCCGTCCACCTGATCCTTCATCAAGGAGATGAGCGGCGAAACGACGACCGTCACCCCGTCGACCAGCAGAGCCGGCGCCTGATAACAGAGCGACTTGCCGCCGCCCGTCGGCAGGACGACGACCGAATCGCGGCGCGCCAGCGTCGCCAGCATGGCCTCTTCCTGGAGCGGCCGCAGGGAGTCGTAACCCCAGTGCTTCTGGATGACCGATAGAAGGGCGTCGCGCACGGCCGGATGGTATCAGGGGAGGGCTCAGGGCCCAGGGCGCAGGGCTCAGGGAGAGCCCAGCGGAGCGGAGCGCCTTTCCCTGAGCCCCGGGCGCTGAGCCCTGAGCCCGGGCCCTTGGCCCCCTAGGCCCCGATCCCCCACGTGTGTTATGAACCACAACGCCAATGACAGCCCTTCGCGCCGCAGGGCGCCATCGCCGGGCCATTGAGGCCGTGGCCGAGCTCCTCGCCAAACTCCGGCTCGAGTCGATTTTCGTCGGGAACGTCGCTCGCGCGGCGTGGCTGGGCAGCGAGATCGCATCGGGCTCGGTGGACGTCATTGCCCTGATGGGGCCGCAGCAGAAAGAGCAAGTGGCCATGATGGCGAGCAACCGCGGATTCCGGGTGGAGCGTGAGGAGATCGAGGCCAGCGAGGAGCTCGACCTCGTTCCGCTGAACTATGTGGATGCCGAGGGGGATGTGCGCGTGCACGTGCTCGTGGCTTCCAATGCGCTCTACAGCCACATGGTCCGCGGCGGGCGCGAGTCGCAGCTCGGCGAGCGCGTGCTGCGTGTCGCGGCGCCGGAGGATCTGGCGCTGATGCTCGCGGTGGCCGAGGATGCCGAGTCGTTGCATGACCGTGAGATGCTGATTCGCCTGCCTGAGTTCAACCGTCACGCGTACAACTCCAGACTCGCGTCGATCGGACTCGGGGGAATGGTGGTCCCTGAATGAAATGGGTCGATCGTCAGGATGCACTTGACGCTGCCATCGATCACATCGCCGCACAGCCGATCGTGGCTGTCGACACCGAAGCCGACTCGCTCCACTCCTACTTCGACAAAGTCTGCCTCGTGCAGATCACGGCGGGGGAGGAGGATTTCATCGTCGATCCGCTCGCCCCGGTCGATCTGGCCCGCTTCGGCCAGCTCCTCGGCGAGCCGTCGGTCACGAAGATCCTCCACGGCGGCGACTACGACGTCCGCATCCTCAACCGCGACTTCGGCTTCAGCTTCCGCAACCTGATCGACACGTCGATCTGCGCGCAGCTCCTCGGCTATCCGGCCTTCGGACTGGCGGCGCTGCTCGAGCGCCATTTCGGGGTGAAGCTGAACAAGGCGCACCAGCGTGCCGACTGGGCCATGCGTCCGCTGCCGGCGGACATGCTCGCGTACGCGGCGATGGACACGCACTACCTCATCGGCCTGGCGGCGAAGCTCCGCGAGGAGCTCGAAGCGCTCGGGCGCTGGGAGTGGGCGCTGGAAGAGTTCTCGCGGCTCGAGAACATCCGCTTCATCGAAAAGGATGAAGACGACGAGCCGTGGCGCCGCCTCAAGAACCTTGGCGCGCTCGACCGCCGTTCGATGGCCATCGTGCGCGACCTTCACGAATGGCGCGACGGGCTGGCCCGCAAGGCGGACCGGCCACCGTTCAAGGTGATCGGCAACGATGCGCTGGTCGACATCGGCCGCGAAAAACCAGAGAACGTCCGCGACCTCGGCCGCATCAAGGCCGTCTCCCGCTACCACGCCGACCGCTACGGCCGCGACATCGTCGCCCGCGTCCGCAAAGCGATGGAGCTCCCGGAAGAGCAGCTCCCCGAAAAGAACGAACCGCGTGCCTGGCTCCGCGACAAAGCGCTGGAAGCACGCGTCGAAAAGCTGAAGAAGGTGCGCGACAAATTCGCCGCCGAGCTCAAGATCGACGGCTCCATGCTGGGCCCCCGCCACGTGCTGACGTCCATCGCCGCGCTGGAGCCCAAATCCGTCGCCGAGCTGGACCAGGTTCCCGCGATGCGCGAATGGCAGAAGAAGCTCATGGGAGAGGCCCTGATCGCCGCCCTGAGCCCGCCGCCAGCGCAGCCGAAGCTGTTCTAGCGGCAGGGGACGATAGGACGAATAGGACAGATAGGACGGATAGGACCTATAGGACGGATAGGACGAATGGGACGTCCTGGCGACCTTTCCTGCCTGAACGTTTGCCTTAGAATGACCTCATGCGAGTCGCTACCGGTCGTGTCATAGACGGGCGCGTGGAATTGCTGGAAGCTGAGCTCCCGGAAGGGGCAGCCGTCACCGTGCTGCTGTCTGAGGGCGATGAAACGTTCGAAGCCGACGAGGCGACGGAACGGATGCTTCTCGAATCGATCGCCCAATGTGAGCGCGGCCAAACGGTGCCTTTCGCCCGCGTGCTGGAAGAGCTTCGCCGTCGAGCGGTCCGGGCGGCGGGCACCTGCTGATTGACCGCCGATTGACACTGCCACCCCGGGCGCGTCACCTGTCCTATCCGTCCCATCCGTCCCATCCGTCCTATCCGTCCTATCCGTCCTATCGGTCCTATAGGTCCCATCGGTCCTATTCGTCCCATCGGTCCCATTCGTCCCATCGGTCCCATTCGTCCTCATCCCGCCCCTCGGGCGATAATGTCCCTCATGAACAAGAAACTCGATGCTGAGGCCGTGCTGGCTACTTTGGCCAAGATCCGGAAGTCGTTGCCGAAGCGGGCCGGGGCGGAGGCGCCGCCCGTGCCGCGGGAGGAGGCTTCGATGCGCGTTGATGCCATCGATGAAGAGGACTTCGAGGCGCTCGCGGTAGCGGACGCGCTCTCCAGCCTGGCTGATGAGGTGGGCGCCATTGCCAGGGAGGCTCAGGAGCGGCTGTTCGAGAAGTCGCTCGACATCTATTACGCGGCCGAGGAGCTGGCGAAGCAGCCCGAGCATGCGGACATGATCGAGCAGGTCGAGGCCATGCGGAAGGCGTACGAGAAGTCGTACGGGACCCCCATCCCGAGCAAGGAAGAGACGCTCCGGCGCCGCGAGATACAATGCGCGCCGTCATGGAACGCGACAGAACCTACAAAGTCGTCGTGATCGGGTCGGGGCCGGCCGGCTGCACCGCCGCCCTCTACCTTTCACGCGCAAACATCATCCCCCTCGTGCTCGAAGGCATGCAGCCTGGCGGGCAGCTCACGATCACGACCGAAGTCGAAAACTATCCTGGTTTCCCCGAGGGGATCCTCGGGCCGAAGCTGATGGAGTTGATGCGCCAGCAGGCGGAGCGGTTCGGCGCCGTCTTCCGCGCGCTCGAACAGGTCGAGAGCGTCGACTTCCGCAAACATCCGCTCGAAGTTCGCACCGACCAGCGCATCTACGAAGCCGACGCGGTCATCATCGCCAGCGGCGCCTCGGCGATGCAGCTCGGCATCCCGACGGAGAAGGAGCTGCAGGGCTTCGGCGTTTCGTACTGCGCGACCTGCGACGGCTTCTTCTTCAAGGAGCGCGACATCGTCGTCGTCGGCGGCGGTGACTCCGCGATGGAGGAAGCGACCTTCCTCACGAAGTTCGCCAGGAAGGTCACGGTCGTCCATCGCCGCGAGGAGCTCCGCGCCTCCAAGATCATGCAGGATCGCGCGCGGTCGAATCCGAAGATCGAGTTCATCCTCAACAGCACCGTCGACGAAGTCATCGGCACGAAAGAAGGCGGCGTCACGGCGCTGAAGCTGCGGAACCTGCAGACGAACGAGGTGACGGAGCTCGCGGCGCAGGGGCTGTTCGTCGCCATCGGCCACACGCCGAACACGAAGCCATACGAAGGGCAGCTCACGCTCGACGAGCGTGGCTACATCGTGCTGCCGCATCGCCACTCGACGATCACGAACATCCAGGGCGTCTTCGCCTGCGGCGACGTCGTCGATCACATCTATCGCCAGGCCATCACCGCGGCGGGCAGCGGCTGCCAGGCGGCGCTCGATACCGAGCGCTGGCTGACGCACGAGCGCATCACCGAGCGGTGGGATCTGGAGAAGGGTGAGGAGGAGCGCATTGACTCGTAGCCGCGCGGCCGAGACTCTGCTGATCCTCGGCGGCGCCGGCATGGTCGGCGAGCAGGTGGCGCGCGAAGCAGCGCGCGAACTGCGTCCGAAACGGATCGTCATCGCCGCCCTCTCGAAGGCTGAAGTCGACGAGGCCATCACGCGTCTCGACGACATCGGCGTGGAGCTGGTCGCCGCGCCGGGCAACATCTTCCTGCCGCAGTCGCTGCAGGGGATCGCGCGCGACGAGCTGATCTCGAAGAAGGAGTACTTCGACGAGCTGTTCGCCGAGGTGTTCTCGCCGACGATCGACTTCCGGGCGTCGGCGCTGTTCCAGGTCGTCGACCGCTACAAGCCCGACGTCATCGTCGACTGCATCAACACCGCGACCGCCATCAGCTACCAGGCGGGCGCGGACGAATTCAACAGCGCGCGGCGGACGAAAGCACTGCTCGATGCGGTGGAAGGCGGCGAGCCGGAGAAGCTGCCGGACCTCATCCGCTCCGTGCGCGAGCTGCTCGTCTCGCAGGGCGTACCGCAGATCACGCGGCACCTCCTCTTCCTGCAACGCACGCTGGAAGCGACGTCCGTGCGCGTCTACGTGAAGGTCGGCACGACCGGCACCGGCGGCATGGGCATCAACATTCCGTACACCCACAGCGAGGACAAACCGTCGCTGCAGTTGCTGGCGAAGTCGGCGATCGGGTTCGCGCATACGGGGCTGCTGTTCCTCCTCGCGCGCACGCCGTCGTCCGACAACCACGGCACGATCATCAAGGAAGTGAAGCCGGGCGCCATGATCGGGTTCAAGCGCCTCGGGCGCACGCACGTGAAGCTGTCCGGGAAGGGCGGCCGCCAGCCGGCGTATCTCGTCAGCCCGAAGCAGGAGCCGCTCGGCGAGACGCTCGTGACGCAGCAGCCGCCGGACGCCTACGAGCGCTTCGACGGGCGCGACGTGCCGCTGGAGATCATCGGCGCGGACACGGGCGAGAACGGCTTCTTCTCGATCGGCGAGTTTCAGGCGATCACCTATCCGCGGCAGATGGAGTACGTGACGCCGGAAGAAGTGGCGCGCACCGCCGTCCTCGAGATCCTCGGCGCCTCGACGGGGCGCGACGTGCTCTCGGCCATCGACGGCGCGATCACGGAGCCGAGCTACCGCGCCGGCGTCCTGCGCGAGCGCGCCATCCGGCAGATGAAGGACCTGGAACAGGCGCTCGAAGGGGAAGTGCTCCCCTCGATCGCGGTCGGCCATCTCGGCCCGCCGAAGCTCTCGAAGCTGCTGGCCGAGGCGTACCTGCTGTTGCAGGCCGGCGGGACGAAGTACCTCGACGACATGGTGGCGTTCGACGCCGAGGAGTGGCAGTCGCGCGTGGAGTCATACCTGGCGCGCAACCCACGGGTGGCGAGCACGATCATCACGATCGGGATTCCGATGCTGCGCGAGGCGGACGGGAAGCTGACGCTGACGCGCGGCCCCCGCGTGAACATCCCGCCGCTGCCGCACGTGCCGCTGGACGCGGACACGGTGGATAAGTACGCCCGTACCGGCTGGGTCGACCTGCGCCGCGAGAACTTCGAGGTGTGGGTCAAGCGCATCGCCGCCGTGGCCAAGTCGCGGCCGGACATCGCCACGCATGGCTCCGCGGCATTCGACCTGACGAAGTACCCCAGCGACAAGTTCGTTCCGGGCGACGTGGTGGGTTGGTTGTTCACCACGGAGATCGACGAGCAGGGGATGGTTGGGCACCGGTTGTTCTGACGACATTGTCCGTTGTCCGTTGACGACGTGTGCGTTGTCCGTTTTCCGTTGTCCGTTGTCCGTGCTGCGCTACGCGATCGTGCTGCGCAGCACGGAAAACGGAAAACGGAAAACGGACAACGCAGAAAACAAAAAAGCCGCCCGTGAGGGCGGCCTTTTCGTTTTACCGGCGGGGGGTGCCGAATTAAAACGCGTTGAGGATGTACTCCAGCGGATTGACGGCGTTGTTGTTCACGCGCACTTCGTAGTGCAGGTGAGGGCCGGTGGAGCGGCCTGTCGAACCGACGTAGCCGATCACGTCGCCGCGCTTGACGCGCTGTCCAGGGCGGACGCCGAACTGGCTGAGGTGACCGTAGCGGGTCGAGTAGCCGTAGCCGTGGGAGAGGTAGACGACGTTGCCGTAACCGTTGGCCCACTCGGCCTTGACGACGATGCCGTCGGCCGGGGAGCGGATCGGAGCGCCGACGGCGGCCGAGATGTCGATGGCGTTGTGCTGGCCCGACTCACCGGTGAAGGGGTCGGAGCGGCCACCGAAACCATCCGTGAGGATGCCGCGGACCGGGGCGATGGAGGGGGTGGACGAAAGAAGCTGCGACTGGGCGACGAACTTCTGCTCGAGCATCGTCAGGTCTTTGGCCAGACGGGAGGAACGGAAGCTCATCTTGTCGACGTCGTCACGGTACGGGTTTGCGATCTCGTCATTGCGGACACCGCCGGAACCACCCTGACTCTTCTCGTCCAGCGTCGTGATCCCGGCGATGATCGCCAGCTTGCGAGTCCGGTCCTCGACGGTCCGGAGCTGCGTGCGGAGGGATTCGACCGAATTGCTGAACTGCTCGTTGGCTACCTGCAGCTCCTTGTTTTCGCGGCGCAGTTTCGACAGCTCGTGCGTCTGGGAAAGGGAGGTGAAGTACTGCACCGAGAAGAAGGTCGAAAGACAAAGAGAGGAGGTGACCAGCGAGATGATCGAGAAGAGCACGCGATGCGACACCTTCAACTTTCGGAACTTGGCCCGCGCGTGCGGGACAAAGATGATCGTTGAATAGCGTTTATTCATGCTTGCTCCTGCAGACTGAACTTTTTATAAAATTATGGGCCGTTGGTGCCCGCGTATTCTGTGGAAGAGAGGCAGGGGAGTCAACGAAAAACTGACCCCAAACCGAGCATTATTGGAATGAGTGCGGTGACATCTAAGTGCTGGGAAACTGAGCACTTAGAGGCCTGTTTTATGTGCGATCAGCATATTTGGTGCGAATAGCTCCCATGTTCTCGTGCATAAATGCAAATAAATCGACGGCAGCGTCCGCCGGAACGGAAAACCGAAGATCGCGATACGGTGAATTGGATTTCTCATCGCCCGGCGGCAGGGAACGATGGGACGAATAGGACGGATGGGACAGATAGGACGGTCCGATCCTCCCCACGAAGCGCACAGCCCCACCCCCCACCGGCTACAATCCCGCCGCTATGCGAGCTGACTGGAACCAATACTTCATGGGGATCGCCCATCAGGCGGCGACCCGGGCCACCTGTCCCCGGAAACACGTCGGCGCGGTGATCGTCCGCGACCGGACGGTCCTCTCGACCGGCTACAACGGCTCGGTGCGCGGCCTCCCTCACTGCGAGGACATCGGCTGCGTCATCGAGGACGGCCATTGCGTCACGACCGTGCACGCCGAGGCCAACGCGATCCTGCAGGCGGCCAAGAACGGCGTGTCGATCGAGGGGAGTGAGCTTTACACGACCGCCTCGCCCTGCTGGAACTGCTTCAAACTCATCGCGAACTCCGGGATCCGCCGCATCTACTACGGGGAGTTCTACCGCGACGAGCGTTCCCGCCAGGTCGCGCAGGAAATCGGCATCGAGCTGATCGACCTCGGGATGCCCGCTCCCGTTAACGCTTAGAATCCGCCCGTGCTCGTTCTCGCCGCCGATACCTCGCTCGCCATCCTTTCGGTCGCCTTGCTCGACGACGATCAACTCGTCGGGGCGATGGCGCTGGAGGGGAAGGGCTCGCGGAACGAGAAGCTGCTGCCGGCCATCGACTTCCTCCTCGCGGAGAACGGCGTCGAGCGGCAGGCGATCGACCTCTTCGCCGTCACGCGCGGCCCGGGCTCGTTCACCGGCGTGCGCATCGGCCTCGCCACGCTGCAGGGGATGGCGCTGGCGCTGCGGAAGCCGGTCTGCGCGATCTCCACGCACGAGGCGGCGGCGCACGGAAGCGAGGGGCGCGTGCTCGTCTACGACGACGCCGGCCGCGCTGAGTACTACCTCTCCGTCTTCCAGGATGGCCGCGAGACCGTGGCGCCGCGCCTGGCCACGGCGGCGGAGCGCGACGAGCTGACGGCGTCGATCGAGCAGCTCGTCTGGATTCCCGACCTCATCCAGCGCGACAATCTCGCGCTGCGTTGCGCGCGCCGCGCGGCGGAGCTGGAGCGGAGCGGCGAAGGCGCGCGGTACCGCGACGTCACGCCCATCTACGTGCGGCTGGCGGAAGCGGAAGTGAAGCTCCAGCAGAAGGGATCGTGATGGGACGGAACAACCCCCTGTTCGGCATGTCGCTGGCGCTGCTGATCGGCGCGCTGGTCCTCGTGGTGGTGGCGGCGATCAACTACTCGAAGGGCTCGGAATCGAGCATCACGAGCATCGTCGTCGGCTTCGTCGTGGCGTCGCTCGCGGTGATGCTGATGCGACGTTCGTATGGACGTTGAGGGCGTCACGATCGCCGCGGCAACGCTGGCGGACGTGCCGGCCATCCACCGCATCGAACAGGAGTGTTTCCCCGCCCCCTGGCGCCGCGAGTTCTTCGAGGGCGAGCTACAGGTACCCGGCCGCCTGAACCTCGTCGCACGGCGCGACGGCGTCGTGATCGGCTACCTCTTCTCGATGTGGCTCTTCGACGAGATGCACGTGAACAAGATCGCCGTCACGGAGAGAGCGCGCCGCCTCGGCATCGCCGACGCCCTCATGGCCCGCTGCCTCGACTTCGCCCGGAAGAACTCCGTGGAAAGCATCTCCCTGGAGGTCCGCCAGTCGAACAGCGGCGCACAGGCCTTCTACCGCAAGCTGGGCTTCAAGGCCACGTACGTGCGGCCGCGGTACTACCCCGACGGTGAAGCGGCCGTGGTCATGTTACGCGCGGTGTAGGGGCACGATGGGACAAATAGGACCTATAGGACGAATAGGACCTATAGGACGGAGCCGCGTAGCCCCGGTCATTGCGCCCCGATCCGCTTGACCGCGTCCACCAGCACATCAAAGTCTTCCAGCCGGCTGCGGTGATTGGTGATGGCCACGCGCAACGCGAAGCGGCCGTCGATGGTGGTCCCGGACGGCACGGCCACCCCTTCCTCCTGCAGGCGCATGAGGATCTCGCGGTTGAGGGCGTCGCTGCCGCGGTGGCGGAAGCAGACGATGTTCAGCGCCAGCGGCGCGGCGAGCTCCAGATTCTCTTCGGCTTTGATGCGGCGGGCCAGGTATTCGGCCTGGGCCACGTTCTGGTCGATGAGCGTGGCGATGGCCTCGGCGCCGTGCGCCTTCAGCGACAGCCACACTTTGAGGGCTTTGAAGCCGCGCGTCAGCTCGAGACCGCGCTCGGCGAGCGGGAGCCCGCCGGCGATGACGCCGCGATCGAGGGCGCTGATGTAGCTCCCCTTCAGCTCGAACGCCGCACGGTGCGCCTCCGCATCGCGGACCAACGCGCAGCCGACCTCGAAGGGGAGGTAGCCCCACTTGTGCAGGTCGAAGGCGAGGGAGTCGGCGCGCTCGACGCCGGCCACGCGGGAGCGCAGATTGGGCGAGAGCATCGCCAGCGCGCCGAATGCGCCGTCGACGTGGAACCAGACGTCTTCCTCGCGACAGAGATCGGCGATCGCCGGGAGGTCGTCGATGGCCCCGGTGTTGACGGTGCCGGCGGAGGCGATGACGCAGATCGGGCGATGCCCGTCGCGGCGGTCGCGCGCGACAGCGTCGCGCAGCTCGTCGACATTCATGCGGAAATCGCCGTCCACGCGGATGCGGCGCAGCGCGGCGTTGCCGAGGCCGAGGAGCTCCACCGCGCGTCGCGCCCAGCCGTGGGCCTCGGTCGAGCAATAGACGGTGAGCAGCGGCTGCGCGTGTCCCTGCAGGCCGAGCTCGCGGACATCGAAGCCGGCTTTCGCGTGGCGGGCGACGGCGAGGCCGATGAGGTTCGCGACAGTGCCGCCGCTCGTGAGGATGCCGCTCGTCCCTTTCGGCATCTGCATCAGCTCCGCGAGCCACTCCAGCACCTGCAGCTCGACGAGCGCCGGCGCCTGATTGAAGCCCGCCATGTGGGGATTCAGCGCCGAGGCGAGCATGTCCGCCATCATCGCCAGCGGCGTGCCGTTGCCCTGCACCCACCCCCAGAAGCGCGGCCCGAGGTTGCCGTTGGGATACGGGCGTACATAGGTGAGGAAGTCTTCGTACGCGGCGGTGGCGCCCTGCGGCTCCGCGAGCGGCCCCGAAAGCGCGGTACGCACTTCCTCCGGCATCGGCCGCCACGCCGGTTGGTCCCGGAGAGAGGCCAGGTGGTCGAGCGTGTCGTCCACCATGCGATGCGCCAGCGCGCGGAAAGCGGTCCAGTCAGCGGGGTCTAACGTGTGTTCCATGCGCCGCGCAGTGTGACGGATTGGCGCGGGTGCATGCACTCCGGTTCTTGCGGGGAAAACGATGGGACGGATGGGACGAATAGGACAGATAGGACGGATAGGACCGATAGGACGGATAGGACGGATAGGACAGATAGGACGGATAGGCCGATAGGACGGATAGGACGGATAGGACCTATAGGACAACCGGCGCGGCGGATCCATGTGTCATCCCGAATCCCCGCCTACGACGCCGAAGGCGGCGCGGCGGGGAGGGATCTGGGTGGGGGAAACTGGCCAGGCGGGTATGCGGTGATTCCCCCACCCAGGTCCCTCACCCCCCTCCGCCGCCCACGCCCCCATACGGGGGGATTCGGGATGACACTGGGGGCGCCGCCCACGCCCCCATACGGGGGGATTCGGGATGACACTGGGGGCGCCGCCCACGCCCCCATACGGGGGGATTCGGGATGACACGGGGGCGCCCCCCACGCCCCATACGGGGGATTCGGGATGACACTGGGGGCGCTGCCCACGCGCCCATACGGGGGGATTCGGGATGACACGGGGGGCGCCGCCCACGCCCCCATACGGGGGATTCGGGATGACACGAAAGGGCGCGGCGCGCCGCGATTGAGGCCGTCCAGCCTTGGTCCCATCGGTCCTATTCGTCCCATAGGTCCTATTCGTCCTATAGGTCCTATTCGTCCTATCGTTCCCTTCAGTCCTTCCAGCGCAGCACGTACCGGCTGGGCCGCTTGAACTGATCCACCAGCGCTTTTTCGATCTCATCGGAGAACATCACATCCGTCGACCGTCTCGGCAGGCGGGCCAGATCGGCGGCGCGGGTGACGTTGTCGCGCATGACCACCGCCAGCGGGTCGGGGGTGATCCAGCGACCCTCGAGCCGCGTCACGGCGTCGAGCAGCTCGATCTGCGGCACGACGACCTCGCGCTCGCTCTTCTTGTCGAAACCCTCGGCGGCGCTGATGTCGCCCTCGACGCGGATCGTCAGCTTGGCGGGGAAGGGGTTGTAGATGAGGTCTGCCTCTTCGCTCAGCGGATAGCCGTCGACGGCATCGAGGCGGTCCGCGATGTCGCCCATGCTGTTGCCGACTCCTTCGACCAGCGCGAGCTCTTTTTCCGTGACCTGCACGGGAGCACCGGCGGCGTCCTTCTCATCCAGCAGCGCGGCGAAGACGAACTCCGCGCGCTGCGGCTGCTCCTCGAGATAGTCGTACATGTGGTCGACGGCGACGAAGTAGCGCTGCACTGCTTTCGACCAATCGGCGAGTGCGCGGCGGAAGTGGTCGTTCTGGTCGCGCGTGGCGCGCGTGCTGGTGCCGGGGTAGATGGTCAGCTCGTTATAGCCGTCGCGCCGCAGGAGCTGAAACATGAGCGGCGTGTCGGCGAAGAACTGCTGGAGGTCGTCGAACTGAATGACCGTGGAGCGCGTCACGCGCTGCAACTCGCCGCGGCGGCGATCCCACGTCAGGCGCTCGTCCTTGGGATCGATGCGGTTGAAGCGCGCGCTCCACGCATCCGTCCCGGCAAGCGCCGACTGCCGTCCTGCCTCGGCCCGCGCCTGCAGGGCTTTATCGTTCGAGTCGCTGCCGAACGAGGTCTGCGCGGTGAGGGCGATCGAGCCATCCTCCTCGAAGTCGAGCGTCACCTCGTCCTGGACGGGCAACTCGCGTTTGCACGTCACGAAGACGAGCAGCACCAGCAGCAGCGCAAGCGGTCGCTTCACTAATCCTCCTTGATCGCGGTGATCGGATCGAGACGCGAAGCGATCCGCGCCGGATACCACGTGGCGAGGATCGACAGCACGACGGCGATGGCGTTCACCCAGACGACATCTTGGACGTCCAGCTCGAACGGGAGGTAACTGACGAAGTACAAGTCGGTCGGCAGCGGGACGAGGCGCCAGCGGTTGGCGGCCCACGCGAACCCGAGCCCGAGGACGTTGCCGATGAACGTGCCGATGAGGCCGATCATCAGCCCGACCTGCATGAAGACGGAGAGGATCTCGCGCTCGGTGGCGCCGAGCGTCCGGAGCACGCCGACCGAGGGACGCTTCTCCATGATCAGCATGGAGAGGGAGGAGATGAGATTCAGCGCCGCGACGAAGATGATGAGCGAGATCGCCACGAACATGACGATCTTCTCCAGCCGCAACGCCAGCACGAGCGGCCGGTTGATGTCCTGCCACGTCTTCACCAGCGCGCCGGGGAACTTCGCCGCGAGCCCCGCGTGCACGGCGTCGGCGCGCGTCGTGTCGCCGTACATCTCGATCGACGTCGGTTCGCCGCCGGTGCCGAGGAGGCTGGAGGCTTCGGTGAACTCGAGGTACGCGTCGGCGGGGCGCTCTTCGCTCGTTGCCGGCAGCAGACGGGTGATGCGATACGTGCGGATCACCGGCACGGGACCGAACGGCGTGAGTCGCGTGCGCGGCGCGATGACGGTCAGCTCGTCGCCGGTGGTGAGCCCGAGCCCCGCGGCATAGTCGCGGCGCACGAAGATCGGCGACTCCCCCTCGGGCAGCGGCGCGGTGCTTCCGCGGACGCTGTCGGCGCGCGGCTCGCGGCCCGCTTCGTAGGAGCGAAGCCGGATCGGGCGGCCGCGCTCTTCGACGATGTTGCCGCCGTAGCCGATCCCGCTGACGAGCGGCCGCACGTCCGCCATCCCCAGCCGCTTTCCCTCCGCCACGATGGCCTGGAAGTTGGCGATGGTGTTGGAGTCGAGCGGCTCGACGAGGATCTGCGGGCTCGACGCGATGAGGCGCTGCTTGATCTGCCCCTGCAGGCCGGAGAGGAGGGCGATGGAGATGAGGAGCGCGGCCACGCCGACAGCGAGACCGAGCATCGAGATCAGCGACAGCACCGCGGTATGCGCGCGTTTGCGCGCGGCCCAGAGGTAGCGGCGGGCGATGCGGGTCGCGATCATGGGAGGGGCGTTGTCCGTTGTCCGTTGTCCGTTGTCCGTGAGGACACGTTCGCGGCCGGATCACGGACAACGGACAACGGACAACGCGTCACTTCTGAGGCCTCATCAGCGGGAACAGGATCACGTCGCGGATCGACGCGGAGTCCGTGAGGATCATCGCCAGGCGGTCGATGCCGATCCCTTCGCCGCCGGTCGGCGGCATGGCGTATTCGAGGGCGCGGACGTAGTCCTCGTCCATCTGGTGCGCTTCGTCGTCGCCGCGCTCGCGCTCCGTGAGCTGCTGTTCGAAGCGGGCGCGCTGTTCATCGGCGTCGTTCAGCTCGGAGAAGGCGTTGGCCACTTCCATCCCACCGACGTAGAGCTCGAAGCGCTCGACGTAGCGGGGATCGTCCTTGCGCTGCTTGGAGAGCGGCGACACTTCCACCGGAAAGTCCGTGATGAACGTCGGCTGGATCAGATGCTCCTCGGCGATCGACTCGAACAGCTCCGCGATCAGCTTGCCGTCGTTCATCTGCTCGATCTGCTGCTGCGGCGTCATCGAGGTGCCGTGCGTGGCGTCGCCTTTGACGGGGCGGTGCTCGCCGTGTTTCAGGACGAGCTGCACGAGCTTCGTGCGGTCATCGAGGTCGTTCGGGTCGATGGCGCCGTCGGAGAAGTGCGCGATCGCCTCCTTCATCGTGAAGCGCGCGAAGGGGCGCGAGAAGCGCAGCTCCTGGCCGCGGAAGGTGAGCGTGTCCGTTCCCTTCACCGCCTGCACGAGGCCACTGAGCAGATCTTCCGATTCCTCGATCAGCACCTCGTAGTCGGCGTAGGCCTGGTAGAACTCGAGCATCGTGAACTCGGGGTTGTGCCGGACCGAGATGCCCTCGTTGCGGAAGTTGCGGTTGATCTCGTAGACGCGCGACAGGCCGCCGACGATGAGGCGCTTCAGGTAGAGCTCCGGCGCGATGCGGAGGAAGAGGTCGAGGTCGAGCGCGTTGTGATGCGTGATGAACGGACGCGCCGCGGCGCCGCCGGCGATCGGCTGCATCATCGGCGTCTCGACCTCGATGAAGCCGTGCGTGTCGAACCAGTGGCGGATGTACGTGACGATCCGCGCGCGCGTGATGAACGTCTCCTTCACGTCGTCGTTGACGATCAGGTCGACGTAGCGCTGCCGGTAACGCTGCTCGAGGTCCGTCAGGCCGTGCCACTTGGACGGCAGCGGACGGATGGCTTTGACGAGGAAGTCGATCTTCTCCGCCTTCACGGAGAGCTCGTTCGTCTTCGTGCGGAAGACGTTCCCCTCGGCCGAGATCCAGTCGCCGGCGTCGAGGTTCTTGTAGAGGTTCCACTCGCGCTCGGAGAGCGTGTCCTTGCGGCAGTAGACCTGGATGCGCGCGGTGCGCTCGGAGAGGACGACGAACGCCGTCTTGCCGAACTCGCGCACGGCGAGGATGCGCCCGGCGATCTTCACGCGCGCCGGATTGGCGTCGAGCTCCGCCGCCTCTTTGCTTTCGTACGTGGCGACGAGGTCGGCGATGGTCGTGTCGACGTCGGCCTTCGTCGGATAGGCGTCGTAGCCGAGGGCGACGATGCGCTCGAGCTTCTCGCGGCGAACGCGGATCAGCTCCGATTCCGGGACTTCAGCGGCGGCGGGAGTCTCCCCCTGCTTCGGTGTCTCGCTCATAGCTTCCTCAGCGCCTCGACGACCTGGTCGAGCACTTCCATCGACGTCGAGAACGACATGCGCAGGTGCCCTTCACCTTCCGGCCCGAAGACGACGCCGGGGACGGAGGCGATGGAGGTCCGCTCGAGCAGCGTTTCCATCGCTTTCCAGGAGTCGCGTCCGAGGCGGCGCTCGACGTTGGGGAAGAGATAGAAGGCGCCCGGAGGGGTGAGCGTGTCGAAGCCCGCCTCGCGGAACGCGCCCACGAGCAGGTCGCGGCGGCGGCGGTATTCGTCGCGCAGCGGCGCGAAGTAGCCGGCGTGGTTCTCCAGCGCGGCGACGGCGGCGTACTGCGTGGGCGTCGAGACGCCGTTGACGCTGTTCAGCACGAGCTTGCGCAGGAAGGCCATGAACGGCTCGTCGGCGACGACGTAGCCGATGCGGAAGCCGGTCATCGCGAAGCTCTTGCTGAAGGTGTAGACGGTGAGGGTGCGCTCGAACATCCCCGGCAGCGAGGCGATGGAGACATGCTCGCCGTCCCAGAGGAGGTCTTCGTAGGCTTCGTCGGCGATCACCGTGAGGTTGTTCGCGATGGCGAAGCGCGCGATCGATTCGAGCTGCGCGCGGGTGAGCACATCGCCCGTCGGGTTGGCGGGGGAGTTGACGTAGAGGACGCGGGTCTTGTCGCTGAGGCGCGCGTCGAGCACGGCCGTCAGGTCGTCGACGCCGCGCACCTCCGTCCACGGCACGCGAACCGCGACGCCGCCGGAGTAGCTGACCTGGTCCTTGATCGGCGTCCAGTAGGGGGCGAAGAAGATCACTTCGTCGCCGGGGTTCACGGTCGCCTGGAACGCGCAGAAGAGGCCGTGCGCGCCGCCGGAGGTGACGATGATCTGTTTGTCGGTGGCGCGGATGCGGTTGCGCGTCTCCAGCTTGGCGCGCAGTCCGTCGAGGAGCGGCGCGATGCCGGAGGAGGCGGCGTAGCGGGTCTGGTTGGCGTCGAGCGCGTCCTTCATCGCCTGCTTCACGAAGTCGGGCGTCGGCATGAAGGGCTCACCGCCCTCCAGTTGGAGGACGTTCTCGCCGCGGCCTTTCATCTCGAGCACGCGGTTGCGGATCTTGACGATGTCCGAGAAGCCGAGGAGGGAGGCGCGGGATGCGGGTGCTGGCGTGGTGATGGTGGTCAAGCGGGGCGGATTCTATAGGATCACCAGTCCCGAAAACCGACACGGTTGCCCATACCACCAGTCCCTCTGCAACCGGCCGCACCCAAACCCGACGCGCCTGAAAGCCACGGGGTCGGGTGGAAATGGGTCCTATAGGTCCTATAGGTCCTATTTGTCCCATCGTTCCCCCGTCGACCTTGGCCTGGAAGGTACAGGGAACGATGGGACCTATAGGACCTATAGGACGAATGGGACCCATTTCCACCCGACCCCGTCGTTTCCAGCGGTGTCGGGTGGCGGTGCGGTTACTGCCCGGGCCGCGGCGTCGGCGCCGGCGCCGGAGGCGGCGCCGTGCTCGGGCGCGGCTGGCGCGACGGGTCGGTCAGCGGCGCGCTCGGCGTGACGATGTCCTTCGCGTCCGGCTGCGGCGACGGCGCCTCGGTCGGCGCGTTCGGGTCGACGTAGCCGTTCGGCGCCGGCTGGAACTGCAGCGTCTGGCGCGTGTGCGTCGTCTTGTACATCTTCAGCAGCGCCAGGTGCGTCAGCTTCGAGTCGAGGATGCGCGGATTCACCCGTACGTCGAGCAGCGACCCGTTGATCGAGTAGGCCTTCGCGTAGTGGTGGATGGCGTCCGCTTCGTCGCCGTTCTGCTCTTCGATGAGGCCGAGCTGAAAGTGCGCCGCGGCGTGGCCGGGCTTCTCGTCGACGGTGCGGGCGAAGGCGCGGCGCGCGCCGGCGTCGTTGCCGTTCGCCGCGCGGATGAGCCCGAGGTTGTACCAGGCGGCGTGGAAGTCACCGTCCGCTTCCACCGCGCGCTCGAACTCCACCTCGGCATCCTTGGGGAAGCCTTTCTGCAGCAGCAGCATGCCGAGCTGGTTGTGCAGCGGGGCCGAGTTGGGCGTGGCGCGGAGCGACGTCAGCGTCTGCGTGATCTGCTGGTCGAGCGCGCTGCCGGTGTTCAGGTACTTCGCCCAGAACGGGTTCTCGTACGGGTTTTCGTTACGGTCGGGGAGGAGGCTGCAGCCCATGACCGCGAGGGCGGTGAGGCTGGCGAGGAGCAGTCGTTTCATCATCAGTCCTGGAGTGGTTTCGCTTTCAGCTTCACCTTCCCGTCGACGGTCTCGACGCGGAAGGCGACGGTATTCACGTTGTAGCGCGAGCGAATTGTCTCGCTCTGTTTCTCGATCATGGCCGCGAGCTGGTCGAACGACAGGTTCGGCGCCTTGCCGATCTTCGAATGTTCCTGTTCGAGCTGGCTGTACAGTTTGCGGAGCTCTTCGCCGTTGGTGCCCGGGGCCATCTTCACATACGGATCAGCACCGCTGGACGTTACGCGCCGCTCGGCGGGGGTTGGATCCTGAGGGGGAGGCGGAGCGGGGGCCGGCGCCGTGAATGCGGCCTGGCGGCGTCGGAAGTCGAGAGGACCTTCCTCGCGCTCGCGCATCTTACGGGCCCACATTTCGCGGAGCTGGTTGAAGCGGGACAGGATCGTGTTGAAGCGGAAGCGGCGCGTGTTGTCGCGCATCTTCTGCTTGCTGAACTCGTGAATGAAGACCTCGATGTTCCGGCGCTCCTGCGTCGGTTGCCATTTCGAGATGCCCGCGAAGAACTGGTCGTACTTGTTCTTCAGCTTGCGGATGTCTTCTTCGAGCTTGTCGAGCTCGTCGTCCTGTTTGATCACGGAGGCCTACAATACGCCGTTCTGAAGCGATATGGTGAATGCCGAGACACTGCGTACGATTCCTTCGGTCGAGCGAATTCTCTCCTCGTCCGCGCTGGCGCCGCTGACCGCGGAGTTCGGGCGTGAGCAGGTGAAGGAGGCTGTCGTCGCCCACCTCTCTCTACTGCGCCGCTCGGGCGCCGCGTTCGACGAAGCCGCCCTCCTGGCCGAGGTCCGCGGCCGGCTCTCGACGGCGGTGGGCTCGTCGCTCCGCAGGGTCATCAACGGAACGGGCGTCCTGATCCATACCAATCTCGGCCGTTGCCCCGTCAACCCCGAGCTGTGGCGCGAGGCCGAGTCGCTCGTCTCCGGCTACACGAACCTCGAGTTCGACCTGGATGAAGGCGGCCGGGGGAAGCGCGACGAGCATCTGGCCTCGCTCTGCGCCACCGTCTTCGGGGCGGAAGCGGCGATCCTGACGAACAACAACGCCGCGGCGACGCTGCTGCTGCTGGCGGCGACAGCGGCCGGCAAGGACGTGCTCGTCTCCCGTGGGGAGCTGGTCGAGATCGGCGGCGCGTTCCGCGTCCCCGACGTCATCCAGCAGGGAGGCGCAAGGCTGCGCGAGGTCGGGACCACCAACCGCACGCGCGCGGCGGACTACGCCGAGGCAGTGACGAGACGGACCGCGGCGCTGCTGCGGGTGCACCGCTCCAACTTCGAGATCGTCGGTTTCACCGAGACACCCACGATCGCCGAACTGGTGGAGGTCGCGCGGGCCAAGAAGCGTCCGCTACTCTACGACGAGGGCTCCGGCCGCGTCGTCGACCTCCGCAAGTACGGCTTCGCCGGGGGCGAAACGATCCGCGAGCTGCTCTCCGCCGGTGTCCACGTCGTCACCTGCTCCACCGACAAGCTCCTCGGCGCCACCCAGGGCGGCCTGATCCTCGGCCGCCGCGAGCTGGTCGAGCAGTGCCGCCGGCATCCCCTGATGCGAGCCTTACGGGTCGGCAAAGAGACCTACGCGATCGTGGCCGCGACGCTGCGCGCCTTCGCCACCGGCCGCCACGAGACGCTGGTCCCCATCTATCAGATGTTGTCCCTGACGCCGGAGGCGCTGCGCGCCCGCGCCGAGGAGCTCGTGCAAGGCACCGCGTGGAGCCTCACCCAGAGCCACTCCGCCCTCGGCGGCGGCACCACTCCCACCGAGACCATCCCCTCGGTCGCCATCGCCGCCCCAGGTGACCCGAACGAAACCCAGGCGCGTTTCCTCCGCGCGGGGATCGTCGGCCGGATCGTGGAGGACCGCTATACCGTCGACGTGCGGACGCTGCAGCCGGATGATCTGCCGGTGCTGAGGGCGGTGGTGACAGGGAACCGATAGGACCGATAGGACGAATAGGACGAATAGGACCGATAGGACGAATAGGACCTATAGGACCGATAGATTACGAAGGAGCACACAGCATGACGCCAAAGAACACCATCTGCCTCTGGTACGACAAAGACGCCCTCGACGCCGCCCGCTTCTACGAGGCTACCTTCCCGGACAGCAAAGTGACCGCCGTTCACCATGCCCCGGGAGACTTCCCCAGCGGGAAGAAGGGGGACGTCCTGACGGTGGAGTTCACCGTCTTCGGCATTCCGTGCCTCGGTCTCAACGGCGGTCCGGCGTTCAAGCACAGCGAAGCCTTTTCGTTCCAGATCGCCACCGACGATCAGGAAGAGACGGACCGCTACTGGAACGCGATCGTGGGCAACGGCGGACAGGAAAGCGAATGCGGCTGGTGCAAGGACCGCTGGGGCCTCAACTGGCAGATCACCCCGCGCGTGCTGACCGATGCGTTGGCTGCCGGCGGCGATGAAGCCAAACGAGCCTTCGACGCCATGATGACGATGCAGAAAATCGACGTCGCCGAGATCGAAGCCGCGCGGCGCGGCTGACGTCAGGCGTCCGGCGCTTCCTGCATGGGACAAACAGGACAGATGGGACTACCGCTGTCCTACAGGTCCTATTCGTCCTATAGGTCCAATCGTTCCCCGTCGATCTCTCCGCGGTGCCACGACCGGGAGGGTCGCAGCAGCGGCGCGTCCTTCGGCCCGCCCATTCGTTGGGACGGGCGGGCCGAAGTCACGCCGTTACGAATGGATCACGGAATCTGACAGCCGGAGCAGAGCGCGCGGCACGTGCACGCGACCGAGTTCCAGGTGCCGCCGTTCATCTCGCAGTACATCTGGTCCGTGCTGGAACAGGTGGGCGTGGTCGTGGGCGGCGGGGCCGCCTCGTACGCCGGACGGTCGTCGAAGAGCTGCACCCAGCGTCCGTCGAATCCGCCGTTGGCGGCCGTGTACCACGCGCCGCGGAGCCACATCCCTTCCTCGCGGCTGGCGTCGGAATTGATCACGCCCGAATGGACGAAGTAATCGTGCTGCCACCAGAACGCATTGTGCGAGTTGTAATACCCGCTGGCCGCGCCGCGGCTGTAGCCGTAGCTATCGAGGCCGATCCCTTCGAAGCCGCCGAAGTCCTCGGAGCTAGAGGGGTTTTCCGGATTGAGCTCGGCCGAATAGGAGCCGTAGAACCACCGCTTGGACAGATAGCCCTCACGACCGTCGGTCAGATCGGATTTCCCGCTGTCCCGCGACTGCGTGTAGAAGCGCTGCAGCCCCGTGCCCACCTCGGCCACGCCGGCCTCATTGACGACCGGGCTCTCCAGCAGAATGTCCTCGTACCGGGACGACAACCAGTTCACGTACCAGGCGTTGTACTGCCAGTGGGTCGGGAGAATGTCGGCCAGATCCTGGAGCTCGTACGTCAGGCGCTTGACCGAGTACCAGGCCAGCGTGTTGTCGTCATCGACGCCGCTGTACAGCGTCGGCGCGGTGGCGTAGCTCAGTGCCTTCGCGTTCCACGTCGCCGCGGCGGCCGAGCCTTCCGGCGCGAACACGTAATGGACGTTGCGCTTGTCGTCCTTGTTGGTGATGTTCACTTCCGCCTGTCCGGACGCGCTGATCCGGCTGGCGATCCAGCTGTAGGTATTCGTGACGAAGCGCAGCTCGTGGCCGTGAGGGCCCCAGTGCGTCGCGTCCCAATTTTTTTCGTCGGCCTGCCACAGAAGCACGTGCTTGCCCGATGCGGTCTGCATGAAGTTCAGCTCCCAGTCGTAGGAGCGGCGCATGTGGTGCTCCTTGTGGAGCGTGACCGTGACGTGATTGACGGACTCGCCGTAAGAACCGGGCGTGCCGCTGACGCCGTGGACGACGATCTCGACGCGCTCCCAGTCGTGGATCTCGCTGAGCTCTTTGTCGGCCGGGTTGTACACGTGATACAGCAGCACCAGAGACTTACTGCCGCCGTTCATGTATTCGATGAGCGAGGTGTAGAGCGTCGGGCGGATGCGCCAGTGGCTGTAGGCACCGGTCTTGTTGCGCGCCGCGGTGATGTAATTGCCGATGCTCGCCCAGTTGACGCGGTTGTTCGAGAAATTGCCGTCGCGGTCGTAGTCGAAGTTTGCGAGCCAGTCGCGGCCCGTTTTGCCGTCGTTCTCGTCGCTGCGCTTGAGGATGACCGGCGCGTAGTAATTGAGGTAAGCCTGGCGCTGGCTCATGGTGAGGTTCCAGGCTTGCGCCTGTGCCTCCGTGGAGCCGAGGCTCAGGCCGAGGAAGAGAGCGGCGACGCTGAATGCACGCGCTGCTGCTTTGCGGAAACGACGTGACGTGGCGGTATCTACACCGTGCGCGTCACAGTGACGGGACGAAGTCATGCGGGGAGTTCTCCTTGGATGGTGGAAAGACTTATGGGTGGATGTTCGCGGGGGAACGCGACCCCGTCGCCCCCTATTCCGAAGGAGATGACGCAGGGACACCGCGACAGGACGAATACGGACCTATAGGACAGATGGGACTACCGCCGTCCTATGCAGGCGGAGCGGTCCGGCCGAATCGTTAACCTGAGCCCCTCTTTCGCCGTATCTGTGGCGACGAGGCAGTGTTGTTTCGCTCATCAACATCGGTCAGAACGTGGAGGTTCAGATGGAACGATCGCCGGACGGCTTTGGAAAGTTTGGGTGGGCGGTGCTCCTGTTCTTCGCCCTCCCCATTGCTCTCTACGCTTTTGCCTATGTGATCGTGGGCAAGGCGATGTATCCGTCGGCACTCGCGGCTTCGTTTCTGAGCCGGCCGTGGGGCATCAACCCCCACGCGTTGTTCGGAGGAGTCGGCCTGCTCGCCGGCGCCTTCCAGTTCTTCCCCAGGCTACGCCGCGCCATACGCGTTCACCGTCTGCTCGGCCGCGTCTACGTGGTCTCCTGCGTCGTCACGGGCCTGGCCGGTATGTACATGGCGGCGTACTCGTATGGCGGGTGGATCACACACCTCGGCTTCGGGACGCTCGGTGCTCTGCTCGTGTTTACGACGGTCATGGGATTTCTCACAATCAGACGCGGGGCCGTCGAGCAGCACCGGCACTGGATGGTCCGTAGTTACGCGCTCATGTTCGCTGCCGTGGCGCTGCGGCTCGAGTTGCCGCTGCTGTCGTCGTATCTGGGCTTCCTGGACGCTTATCGCGTCGTGTCGTGGCTTTGCTGGATTCCCAATCTCATGATGGCGGAGGCGGTCATCAGTTTTTCGCGACCGGTGGCTTCGGCGGTGGCGCCGCTTGCCACGATTGAGGCGAAATAGGACGGATAGGACCTATAGGACAGATGGCCGCCGTTGGCGAGGTCAGAGCTTCTCGTATCGTATTACGGCGCTCTACTAAATGCAGGTGGCGTCGATTCACACGCAGAGCAAAGCTCTGACCCGCTGCACCAGCGAAGCGCTGGAGCAGCGGCTCGAAACGATCTCGGCGAGCTCTGAGATCGCCACCTGGATACGGACCATCATCGGCTTCGGTCTGATCTGTACAGCAACGCTTGCAGGAGAGATTGGCACTCTGGACCGATTCGGCTCCGAAGCCAGCTTGGCGCTATACACGGGCATGACCCGGTTGGATAACAGCTCGGGAAATACATCGGTACCAGAACACCCGACAGGTCAATACCCACGCCAGAACAGCAATGCTGACATCAGCAGCCCGTCACATCAACAACGTATGAGAGTCGAAAGCCTTCTACGACAAGAAGGTTGCTCAGGGAAAGACTCACAACCAGGCGGTGCGCGCGCTCGGACGTCATCTCATCCGCGTGATCTGGTTGATGATCACCCATCAGCGCGACTACGTCTCCAAGAACTCGATTACCTAAACAAATCGCTTGCAAATCCGAGAGGGATGTTCAGAGCTTTACTTTTCTGCGAAGAACGAAACGCCCCAGCCCTAACTGCCACGTCAGCCCGCGCCGCTACCGCGAGGAGAGGGGACTTAGGTTACGGCGTTACGCTCGAGAGAAAGTCGTACGGCGTCAACGCCTCCACTTCCACGATGCGGCTGTAGCCGCCCCCGCCGCCTGTCGCCTCGATGCGGATCTTCTGCGTCGTCACGGGGGCGAAGGCGATGCTGCGGCGCACCAGGTTGTTGTTCTCGATCGTGCCACCCGGGAGCGTGGTCCACTGCGTCCCGTTCCACCACTCCACTGCGAACGACACGAGGCCGTACTGCGTGAACGTCATCGTGGGCGTGGGCTCGGACGGGTTCGTGAAGTCGTCCTGAACGCTGTAGACATTCACGCCGTTGATGGTCTTCGATGCGCCGAAGTCGATCTCCAGCGTGTCGGGATACAACGCCGATGTCGCATCGTGCCATCCGCTGCCGGTGGCGGGATCGGAGCCCCAGTGCACGCCTTTGCGATCGCCGTTGATCGCGGCGGCGGCCGTGCGGCCGTCGAGCGTGGACGAAGCCGACGCTGTCGCGCCTTTCGACGCCAGGGCGACGTTCGGCCGCGACGTCGCATCGCCCCACGCCTCCACCTCCACGATCCGGCTATGCCCGGCGCCACCGCCCGTGACGGTCACCGCGATCTTCGTCGCGGTGAGCGGCGCGAACGCGAACCTGCGCCACACGAGACTGTTGCCGCTGATCGCGCCGTTTTTCACGGTCGTCCATCCCGCACTCGTCAGGACCTCGACCTTGAAGTCGATCAGTCCGTACAGCGTCGCCGTCATTGATGACGCCGGCTCGGCGGGATTCATGAAGTCGTTCTGCACCGAGAAGACATCGATCTCGTCGATCGTCCGCGGCGCGTGGAAGTCGATCTCCAGCCGGTCGTTCGTGAAGTCGTCGAGGGTCGCGTCGTGCCAGCCGCTGCCAGTCGACGGATCGGAGCCCCAGTGGATGCCGCGGCGATCTCCGTTGATCGCCGCAACCGGCGCACGGCCAGCGTCGAGTGTCGACGACGCGCTCGCAGTCGCACCCTCGATGGCGTTCGCGTAATTCACGCGCAGCGGCGTCTCCGCTTTCAGGACGTGCTGAAGCTCGGCATCGAGGTCGTAGAGGCCGCCGGTGGTCGCGTACGTCGCCCATGGCGCGGGGTGGCCGTTCCAGAGCTGCGCGATCTGCCCCTCATAACAAATGCCGGACGAACACGTTGCATCCTGCGCGAGTTGCGCGGATACGGGCAGGTAGTTCTGTGTGCGGCCGACGTATCCCATGACGGAGACCCAGTCGCCCGGCCAGCGCTGCCGCAGCTTGAGCCCCTGCTGACTGACCGGCTCGTGCGAAAGGCCGGCGATGCGCCACCTGCCGACGGTGACGGTCTGCATCTCGACGTCCCAGGAGCGGTCGGGGATCACCCCCGCCTTCAGGCTGCAGGGCGGATTCTCGCCGCCATGTCCGGTGAGCCCCTTGCAGTAGCGGTCGGCCCAGCGGAACCAATCGAACGTGGCCGGTTGTCCAGGGCCCGGCGCCGGAAACCTCATGATGTTCCTGTCCCACGGCTGACCGGGTCCGCCGCCGAGGCGGTGATTGCCGGAGGCGGTCTCGAAGGGGGCGTTCCACACGCGGCTGAAGGCGGTGCTCGCTCCCTGCGACGGAAGGATCTCCTCGCTGATCACGTTCCCCGACAAGACCGGGTCGTCCATCATCGCCAGCGCGCGGTCGCCTAGCTTGTCCCCTTCGATCTTCGCCTGACCGACGCCGCCGCCCGGGAACGAGTTCACGTCGCCGCCGGCGGCCTGGAAGAAGATGGCGATGTCGTTCTCCGGCGTCTCCTCCTCGATGCGCCTGCGCGCGTAGCCGGGAAAATCGGGATGGTGATAGTGCTTGCCGTCGGGAAAGGGAGCCAGGCCGAGGACCACCGGATGCGCACCGTAGAACAGCAGCGTCCCGACGCGCACCTGATCGTCGCGACGGATCTCCACCACGTCGAGCGTGTGATCGTAGCCGCCGATCTCCGCCACCGCCGTGCCGTTCGCGTCGGTGAGATCGGCGGTGAGACCGCTCCGGCGGTTCGTGCCGATGGCGAGCTTGTTCCGGTGGAAGCGGAGGTTCCCCTCGACCCGGTTGTCGTATGCAGCTTGGATGGCCTGCACCAGGTGCGGGCGCAGGATGTCCGCGCGCCAGTGGCTGTCCTGTGCAGCGTCCACCTGCAGTGAGGGGGCCATCACGCGCACCGAGGACTCGGAGCTCGAGGGGGCGTTGTGCGTGTGCGTCAGGTTGATCATGATCCGGGCACGCGTGAGCCCAGGGATGATCGGGTAGTTGTCCGGATCGCGCGCGAAGTCCGTATCGAACGGCGCGAAGTTCACCAGGTCGCACGCGACGAGGACCACCGGCTCGCTCTGATCCGGTCTGGCGATGTACACGGCACGCACAGTGATCCCAAGACCGTCGGCGTATGGACCGGCCTCTGCGAAGCGATCGGAGTTGGGATCCCCCATCACCGCCATCGGCACGTCGGGCGTGATATCCACGCTCGACACACCGACGAGATAGTTTCCAGCGTAACCCGAGGAGGCGAAGAGGAGGGTCAGTGCGAGGGATAGGGAACGCATCCCGTCATCGTACCCTTGGCCGGGGAGATGGGGTCAGGCCTTCGGTCTTCGTTTTCAGCGCAAACGAAAACGAAGCTGTGACCCCAATTCAACCCCTCCGGGATCGTAGACCTCGTTCGAATCATCGCTCGTTAGGCTCCTGTTGGATGTGTGCAGTCAGTAGTAGCTCACCTCGCGATCAATCAGTCCTGAGACATACGGCAGTTGACCAAATGGCGGCCCCTCGGGAAGGTGCTGCAGGAGAAGACGAAGTCGTAGCGCTTCGCGAATCGCTGACATCGCGACGCCGGGCTGAGCAAACACAGCCGGCCGAGTCACCGTTGCGTTACATCTGGAATTCGCGGCTCCAGGACCGCCTGCGCTCAGTCTGAATTTCTGTATCGTGAACGCACACCAAACGTCAGGGCGCGCATCCGGCGCTGCGATATAGAGGACGACCCTATGACTCGAGCACTCCTCGCCCTGCTTCTCGTGCTGTCCCACTTTGCGGCCGACGCGGCGCCGCGCAGGCGAGCCGCGCAGCATCCGGTACCGCCCGTCGCCCCGGCGGCCATCACGACAGCGGCACAGGACGCCGCCGAAGCTGCATTGAAGGCCGGCGCTCCGGCGGTGCAGATCGCGGTGTCGGACCGCGGCCGCATCATCTACTCCGCGGCATTCGGCGTGAGCGATCGCGAGAGCGCGACTGCCGCAACACCGCGATCGGTGCTGCAGGTCGGCTCGATCACGAAGCAATTCACGGCAGCGGCGATTCTCCGGCTCGCGGAGCGCGGGGCGCTGTCGCTCGACGATCGCATCGAAAAGCACGTACCGGAGTTCAACCCACGAGGAGCCACGATCACGCTGCGGCACCTCCTCACCCACACGTCGGGAGTGGGGGCGATCTCCGCCAACGACTACGCGCCGCTCACGCGCGAGCAGTGCCTCAAGCTCGTCAACGCGCTACCGTTTCAATTCACGCCCGGGAGCAAGTTCAGCTACAGCAACACCGGCTACAGGCTGCTCGGCTATGCGATCGAGTCAATTTCGGGCAAGTCGTTCGCCGATGTCGTCCATCATGAGCTCGCGTTGCCGCTCGGACTCCTCGACACAGGCGTGTGCGGAACGTCCGGCCTGCCGCTGCCGGACGGCTACGCCGCATTCCAGGGGACCGCGACGCGAATCCCGGCGATCCACATGTCGGTTCCGTTCGCGGCCGGTGCGATTTGCTCCACCACAGCCGATCTCGTTCGCTGGTCGCACCTCCTCGCCACCGGCGGCGTCGTGCTGCCCGGCTCGTACGCGACGATGACCACCCCCACACGGCTGACCAACAATGCCGTCGCGCCTTATGGGCTCGGCCAGTTTCTGCAGAACCAGTTGGGGCGTACGGCCGTGTGGCACACCGGAGGTATCCCCGGCTTCCAGACTTCTCTCCTCTACTTCCCCGATCGCGACATGGCCGTAGCGGTCATCATCAATGCGCTTCCTGCCCCAACGGGCGTCGATGCACATCTCATTGCGTTGACAGTCGCGGGGGCTGCGCTCGCCACGCCGTAGCGGAGAGGTATAGGACTTATAGGACCTATAGGACCTATAGGACGAAGGAAGAGCCATGAGATCCGTCATCGCTGCCGCGTCGCTGTTGCTGATCGCCGCGGCGGCGACGGTCGATCCGCTTCGCACGTTTCTCTCGTCGCTCTCTCCGGGAATGCGCCAGAAGGCGGCGATGCGCTTCAGCGATGAGGAGCGCTTCGACTGGCATTACGTTCCGCGGTCACGCGGCGGCCTTCCCCTCGGCGACCTGAACAAAGATCAGACAGCGCTGCTTCATTCGTTCCTGCGCGCAAACCTCGGGGCCGCCGGATACCGGAAGGCGGCGGGCGTCGTCGAGCTCGAACCGATCCTCGGCCGGCTGGAAGGAAGCCGCTTCCGCGATCCGGCGCGGTACTACTTCTCGCTGTTCGGCGATGCTGCCGCGCTGCCGTGGGGCTGGCGGTTCGAAGGGCACCACCTCTCGCTCAACGTGACGCGGACGCAGCGCGGTACGTCGTACACGCCGATGTTCATCGGCGCGAACCCCGCTCGCGTGCCGAGCGGTGCTCGCGCCGGATGGCAGCTGCTGCACGACGAGGAGCACCACGCGCGCGCGTTTCTGCAGTCGCTCGATGCCGGGCAGCGCGCGCAGGCGGTCATCAGCGCGCGTGCGCCGGCCGACATCGTCACCGGAACGGATCGCGCGCTGCGCCTGCAAAGGTTCGAAGGCCTCGCCGCCGCGGCGATGACCGAGCGGCAGCGACAGGCGCTGCTCGCGCTCGTGGCCCTGTACGTGCGCAATGCGCCGCAGCCGGCGGCAGACGCCGAGCTCGCGAAGCTCCGGCGCGCCGGAATCGAGAAGCTGCACTTCGCATGGGCAGGCGGCGCTCAGCCGGGGCAGCGGCATTACTACCGGATTCACGGTCCGACGGTGCTGATCGAGTACGACAACACAGAGAACAGCGGGAACCACATTCACACCGTCTGGCGGAATCCGCAGGGCGACTTTGGCGACGACCTGCTGGCGCGGCACTATGCCGAGGCGCCGCATCACGCGGCTGGTGGCGGGCACGCTCCAGCGGGAAAGTAGCCGCGGAAAGTGGTGTGAAGGTTGCGACACCCTCCCGGGAGACCGGAGGAGCAATGGCACATCTTTCGTCGCGCTCGTCAGCGGTGATGCTCGCACTCGTCCTGATCGCCGGCGTCACTCAGGATTGTGACGCGCAATCGGGCTGGCAACCGGTTGCGGGCCACACACAGATTCCACTCTGGCCCGACGGTCCGCCGAACCCGCGTTCCGGGCTTGGCCCGGAGGCGGTGCACAACGCGTTGGATCGCGCCACGGGGAAGAAAAAGCTGGTCGGCGGCAAGCCGTACTCGTACATCGAGAATGTGACGCAGCCGACGATCACGGTCTACTCGCCGGCGAAGCACGACACCGGAGCCGCGGTCATCGTCTACCCGGGCGGCGGCTTCAATGTGCTCGCCATGGACATTGAAGGGACGGAAGCGTGCGACTGGCTGACGTCGATCGGGATCTCCTGCGTACTGCTGAAGTATCGCGTTCCCTGCGAGCATGAAGGGGCGTACCGCGAGTGTCCACAGGCGCACCAGGATGCGCAGCGAGCCATGAGCATCGTCCGCTCGCGCGCGGCCGAGTGGCGCATCGACCCGAACAGGATCGGCGTCATGGGATTTTCGGCCGGCGCACACATGGCGATCATGAGCAGCACGCGTTTCGATCGCCTGTACGCCGCTGTCGACGAAGCGGACCGCGTGAGCTCGCGGCCGGACTTTGCGCTCGTTCTCTATCCGGGACGCGTGGCGTACCGCAGTACGAATTTCGCCCCCAATCCTGACATTCGGGTGACCGGCCGTACGCCGCCGACCTTCCTCGTCCACGCATATGACGATTCTTTGAACCCCGTGGAAAATTCGCTTCTCTACGCCGCGGCGCTGCGCAAGGCCGGAGTCCCCGCCGAGATTCACCTCTACGCGAAAGGGGGGCATGCCTTCGGCCTGCGTCGCACGGAGTTGTCCGCGACGGCGTGGCCTCAGCTCGCGGAAGCGTGGCTGAAAGCCATCGGCGTCATCGGACAGCGGACGGCGACCGCGCACGTGCGTACCAACTCCGCCGGCAGTCGAACTGCTGACTAGGAGCGATTTGTCGTGGCGTGGCTGGGGCACTAAGTGCCGGTGGGGTCAGAGCTTTGCATTTCGAGCCGGTGGGGTCAGAGCTTTGCATTTCGGTTCAGTCGACTGTTCTACCTAATGTAGACGGCGCCGGTTTCACACGCAGAGCAAAGCTCTGACCCCGCTGCCCCCAGCGCTGGCGGGCGCGTTCCGGCGCGGAAGTAGCGCTGGTCCGCTGACCCGGCCGCGCTTCCCTGACGACGAGGAGTCATTCACGCGGTCCGCCGAGCACGCAGCGCTTCGCACTCGCGACACCGAGTGGAGGACAGACACTCTTGTCTGTCCCGCGATGAATGACGCGATGACGATGCTCCTCCGCCACCCGGCGGGAACTCCGTTTCTCGCTGGACGATGCACCGCGCTCCGTAGGAGCTCCTGCGCGGGACAGACAAAGAGTGTCTGTCCTCCACTCTGCGTCGCCAGTGCGATCCTGTACGTGCTCCGCGACGGTTCAGCGCCTCCTCTAGTCCTCATCGTCCGGCGGCTGATACATCGACTTCATCCACCACGACGCCATAGCCGCGGGGAAGCCGGGGATCGTCGCTTCCAGACAAGGGAAGCGTTTGGACGTGATCTCGGAGCGCTGGTCGAGGGTCAGAGCTTTGCCTTTCGGTTCGGCCGGCTGGCTCTACCAAATGTAGACGGCGCCGGTTTCACACGCAGGGCAAAGCTCTGACCCCGCTGCCGACCCCTCAGAGCAAAGCTCTGACCCCGCTGCCGTCCCTGACCCCGCTGCCGTCCCCCAGACCAGCGCCGCAGTCCACATCCGGGGCCTGAATCGCAACTACGTCTCCGATGTGGAGCGGGGCCGCCGCAACCCGTGCCTCTTCGACATCGTGAAGCTGGCCGAGGGGCTGGACATCTCGCCGGGCGAGCTGATTCGGCCGTTCGAGAAGCGCCGGTAATCGCCGCTCCTCGGCCGCCGCTGCCGGCGCGGCGCCTTTCGCCGGCCAGCTGCTGAACGGGCCGGGATGTCCGCTTGCGGCGGTGGAAAATCCATCTTTCGATATGGAATCTCCACCTCGCGATACGGAAAATCCGTCTTTGAAGACGGAGCCGTCCACCGCTGGATACGGAAAATCTACCTCCCGACACGGAAAATCAGCCTCGGGACGAGGCATCCTCCACCTCTGGCGACGGAATTTCGGTCTCGCGAGACGGAAAATCCGTTTCGGGAGAGGGAATCCCTCCACCTCTGGTTGAGGAATCTCCGTCTCTCGATACGGAATCTCCATCTCTCGAGGCCGAAAATCCGTCTCTGCATACGGACGCCTCCACCTCCGACGATCGAATTTCCATCTCCTTCGATGGAATCTCCATGTTCAATGGCAGGCAGAGCGGCGAACAGGACGGTTCGCGCGAGCGGCCGCGAGCGGCGACCCAACCGTTGGGTTTATGCTTGCGTGGCATGGTCTGCCTGCCTCGTTGAGGGGAGTGTCCGACCGATGAGCGGTTGCGTTTATGCGTAATTAGCATAAACTTATCGCGGGGGCCATTCGACGTCGTCAGTTCCCATTCCTGACAGCGACCGGGCGATCGCTCAGGGCGTCGAATGGCCCCTCTTCGGAGGGAACCGTGCGAAAACTGGTAGCCAGCATCATCCTTCTCCTCGCGGCAGGGGCCGCGTACGCTCAGGAAATCCGCTTTGGGCAGCCGCCGATCGGGTTGGCGCCCGGACGCCGCGACGGCATCGTCGTCGCCGCAAGCCGCAGCACCTATCTCGCGATCTGGCGCGATGAGCGGATCTCGCCCGCCGACCCGCGCCTCTGGGCCTCGCGCGTCACCGCCAGCGGCATCGGCGTCGACGGCACCGGCTTCAACATCACGGCGCTGGAGCAGGACTCGGACTACGCCGTCGTCTCCGAGGGATCGAACTTCCTCGTGGCGTGGACCGAACAGCACAGCCGCGTGCGCATCGTGCGCATCTCGGCTGCCGGCGAGATCGCCCCGGTCACGACCATCCACGTTCCGGTCGACGACGTCGCACTCTCCTTCAATGGAGAGCAGATCTTCCTCGCCGCCAGCCGCACCACCGGCGGGCCATTCGGCGGCGGGCAGATCCACGTGCTCCTCCTCGATCGCGAGGGGAACGCGCTGATGCAGCCGGTGTCGCTGATCGAATCGATCTTTGCCCTGGCCGAGGTCGAAGCGGTCCTGGTCAACGGCCGCTTCCGCCTGCAATGGTTCGACGACAAGTTCGGCGGTCTGCGCAGCCACATGCTGGAGCCGGCGAAACTGCTCGACGGCACCGCCACCCGCCTGGTGGTGCACGGCTCGGCACCGGAGGTGCGGCCGCAGGTGCTGTTCGAAACAGTGGGACGGGATGGGACACCCGATTACTACATCGCGCGCGTCATTCACAACAACGGCAAGAACGTCGTCCGCGGCATCTACCACGACGGCAGCAGCCAGTACTCGACGTTCACGCAGCAGCTCGTCAACGATGAATCGGACAACCTGCCGTACGTACGCCCCGCCGCGGCGTGGAACGGCGAGGCGTTCGTGACCGCCTGGGGCGCGCCCGCCGGCGGCGCCGGCGGCGTGCGCGTGAAGTTCACCAAGCCGGGCGGCAGCGCGACGGCGAAGGTGCACGAGCTCCCCGGCGGCGAAGCGACATCCATCGCGGTGACCTCGGTCGGCTCGACCACGTTCGTGGCGTCGACGCGCGATTACCCCACGGGTACTGTCGTCGAGGCGGAGCTGCTGGCGAACGACGAGACGTCGCGCACGCGCTTCGTCCTCTCGGCCGGCCTGCCGAAGCAGGCGCTCCCGGTGGCGGTCTGGCGCGGCAATCACCACCTCCTCGTCTGGCGTGAGATCTTCGGCGACGGCGCGCGGCTCGTCACCGGCCGCCTGGCACCGGAGGATCCGACCGTCGTGCGCGGCGGCAACGTGGGGCCATTGAATGTGACCAGCGATCCCTCCATCGCCACGGATGGGACGCAGGCGCTCATCGCCTTCAACGCCGGCGGCCGGTTGCAGACGGTCCTGCTCGACGCCGACCAGAACGTGCTGGAGACGAAAGACCTCGCCCCTGCCGGCACGACCGCGCCGACCGCGATCTGGAGCGGCAGCAACTACGTCGTGACCTGGGGAACGCCGCAGGGCATCTCGGCGATGCGCGTGGGGCTCGACACGCAGCCGGTCGTGCTCTCGACGATGACGACGAACGCCGCGCCGATCGTGCTCCGTCACCAGGACCGCCTGCTGTTCGCCTGGAACGACAACGAGGCGCTCCGCGGGCTCGTGAGGACGAAGGCGCTCGTGCCGCAGGGGGAGACGCTCACGCTCGTCCGCGGTAAGTTCTCGGCGCCGCGTGGTGCCGAAGGGGCGAACGAAGTGGCCATCGCGGCGATCGAGGAGGGCATCCTGCACGTGGTCCGCTGGTCGCTGGCCGGCGTGCACGTGCTGTCCGCCGCGGTGGATGCACGCACGACGGAGATCTCCGGCGTGGTGGCTCGTGGGGATGGCTATCTGGTGGGCGCCGGCGCGTACACCTTCGACGTGACGGGCGCGGAGATCAGCAAGGCGCGCGTGACGTATCCGTTCGTGCCGCCGGGCATGCCGGCGACGCTGCTGGCCGGCGCGCCGAAGACGCTGGTGGTGTGGAAACGTCCGCCGCAGTCGATCACGGAGCAGCGCATGCAGATGGTGGCGCGCTACGCACTGGAATCGCCGCGGCGGCGCGGGGTGCGGTAGGACGACTACGGCAGCCGCAGCATCCTGGCGATTTCCGTGCGGGAGGCTTCGGCCAGGCGGTCTTTGTCGCGCAACGTGCAGCCGGCCGTCTCGATGGGCGTGCCGGCTCGCACGGTGACGCGGCCCGGCGTCACGCGGCGCGCGCCGACGGGGAAGGCGTCGAAGGTGCCGTCGACGGCGATCGGCACCATCGTCTGCTGCGACTTGATCGCCAGCAGGAACGCGCCGCGCTGGAAGGGGCGCATCTCGCGGGTGCGGGAGCGTCCTTCCTCCGGAAAGATCACGATCGTGTTGCCCTTGCGGATGCGGTCCGCGGCGAGGTCGAACGACTTCACCGCGCTGCGGCGGTTCTTGCGGTCGATGGGGATGAACCCGGCGCGGCCGATGGCCCAGCCGAAGATCGGGATCTGGAAGAGGCTGGCCTTGGCCATGAAGCGGATCGGCTGGTTGACCGCCGCGAAGATGCACGGGATGTCGAAGTAGCTGTAGTGATTCGCGACGAGGATGTAGCGCTTGTTCGGGTCGAGGATCTCGAGGTTCTCGCCCTGCACGTCGATCCCCGCCGCCCGGACGAGCGTGCGCGCCCACCGGCGGATCAGCGGCTCGATGAGCGGCGACGTGGAGCGGACCGCCGCGATCAGCAGCACGAGCGACCCGTAGAACAGCGTCGCGATGACCGCGACGGTAACGATGTACAACGAACGCATGAGGCGGCGATTTTGTCACGTGACGTCGCCGGATAGAAGACGGGCGCGGTGGGGTGGGGTGGGGGGGACGATAGGACCTATAGGACAGATAGGACGGATAGGACCTATGGGACCGATGTGCGTGGTGCAGATCCCATAGGTCCCATCTGTCCTATCGGTCCTATAGGTCCTATTTGTCGTTGACCGCGGTGATGATCCGCTGCAGCTGCCCCAGGTGCTTTCCGTCGTGGCGGGACAGGCGTTCGCAGATGGCGGCCAGCGTGATCGATCCTGCCTGCGGATGCTCCCCGGTGCGGGACCATTCGTCGTCGCGCAGCCGTTCGAGCAGGCGGACGTTGAGCTGCCGCACGAAGGAGAACTGCTCGAGGAGCTCCGCGACGGGCTCGCCGCGGTGAATGTTGGCCACCCACTTTTCCTGTTCCATCGGCACCAGTGCCGGATGTTCGCTGGCCAGCATCGCGCGGATGCGCACGGCGATGATCAATTCGAAGTCGGCCAGGTGCGACACGACGTCCGCGATGGACCATTTGCCTTCGCGTTCCGGGCGGCGGAGGTCGGGCTCCGCGAGGTCGCGGATGGTCAGGGCTACGGTAGCGGGGTAGTGGCGCAGGGCGTCGATGACTTCTTGCATGGCGCCAATTTAAGCCGTCCTGCCGCTTTTCGCAGAGGCGTAAGCTGTTCTCATGAAATGGCTGAAATGGTTTTTCGCGGGCGCGCTGGCGGTGCCGCTGGCGCATCAGCCGATGCTGGCGCTTTGCGCGATCCTCGGGCTCACCACGCGCAAGCCTTACCCGATGACGCCGACGGAGCCGTTCGGCGTGCCGGCCGTCGTGTCGCTGTCGTTCTGGGGCGGCGTGTGGGGGGTGATCCTGGCGCTGCTGCTCCGCCGCTTGATCGGTCCGAAGTACTGGATCGTGGCCATTTTGTTCGGCGCGATTGCGCCGACGCTGGTCGCCGCCTTCATCGTCCCGCCGCTCAAAGGGTTACCCATCGGCGGCGACATGAAAATGGCGTTGATGGGGCTGCTCGTCAATGGCGCGTGGGGCTTTGGCACAGCCCTGTTTGCTCGTGTTTTGGAAAGAAAGGGGTAAAATTCGGGACCTCTCGAAAAATGGAATAGCTAACGGCCGCCGTACAAGGAGGACCCGTCGTGCCCGCACTCGTCAACGATTTGACCATTCACGTCGCAACCGTCAATGGTTCCGGCTCGCAGTCGTCGAACAACGTCCTGATGCGCTCCATCTTTCAGATGGGCGTCCCGGTGAGTGGGAAGAACATGTTCCCCTCGAACATCGCCGGACTGCCGACGTGGTTCACCATCCGTGCGAACAAGGACGGATGGATCGGCCGCAAGAAAGAAGTCGATCTGATGGTCTGCATGAACGCGCAGACCGCGAAGGAAGACGTCGAGGGGCTGCCATCGGGCTCGCTCTGCATCTACGACGCTCCGCTGAAGTGCAGTCAGTACCGCAACGACCTGGAGCTCTACGAGGTGCCGTTCGCGAAGCTGGCCGGCGAGATCGCCGATGAAGCGAAGCTGCGCAAGCTGCTGACGAACATGATCTACGTCGGCGTCGTCGCCCAGCTCCTCGGCATCGAGCGCGATGAGATCATCCGCGCCATCGAGAAGCAGTTCAAAGGGAAGAGCAAAGCGGTTGCGGCGAACGTGGCCGCGATCGACAAAGGGATCGAGTACGCCGCCGCGAATCTGCCGCGCCAGGAGAAGTGGCGCATCGAGCGGATGAACGCGACCGCGGGCAAGATCATCATCGACGGCAACGCGGCCGCCGCGATCGGCGCGATGTTCGGCGGCGTCACGGTGGTGACGTGGTATCCGATCACGCCCTCCTCCTCGGTGTGCGAGTCGCTCATCGAGTACATGAAGGAGTACCGCATCGGTCCCGACGGCAAGGCGACGTTCGCGATCGTGCAGGCCGAGGATGAGCTGGCGGCGGTGGGGATGGTGCTGGGCGCCGGCTGGGCAGGCGCGCGCTCGATGACCGCCACCGCGGGCCCCGGCATCTCGCTCATGGGCGAGTTCGTCGGTCTCGGCTACTTCGCCGAACTGCCGGGCGTGATCTGGGACATCCAGCGCGTCGGTCCCTCCACCGGCCTGCCGACGCGCACCGCGCAGGGCGACGTGCTGCAGGTCGCGACGCTCTCGCACGGCGACACGCAACACATCACGCTGATCCCTTCGAGCGTCAACGAGTGCTACGTGTTCGCACAGGAAGCGCTCGATCTCGCGGAACAGTTCCAGACTCCCCTCTTCGTCCTCTCCGATCTCGACCTCGGCATGAACAACTGGATGTCGGATCCATTCGAATATCCGGAGAAGCCGATCCTGCGCGGCAAGGTGCTGACGGCGCAGCAGATCGAGGACCTCGGCGGCAAGTGGGGTCGCTATCTCGACGTCGACGGCGACGGGATCCCGTGGCGCACGCTGCCCGGCACCGATCATCCGTTCGCCTCGTACTTCACGCGCGGCTCCGGCCACGACGAGTACGCGCGCTACTCCGAGAAACCGGAGGACTACAAGAACACCGTCGACCGGCTCGCGAAGAAATACGAGACGGCGAAGCTGTTCGTGCCGAAGCCGATCGTCGATCAGCGCGAAGGGGCGAAGATCGGCTTCATCGCGTACGGCACGACGCACTGGGCGCTCGAAGAATCGCGCCATCAGTTGCGCAGCGAGAGCGGCGTCGAGACGAGCTACCTGCGTTTGCGCGCGCTGCCGTTCACGGACGAAGTGAAGGCGTTCGTCGCCGCGCACGATCGCGTCTACGTCGTCGAGCAGAACCGCGACGGACAGATGGGCGATCTGCTGCGCCTCGAAGTCGGCAGGGACCAGCAGAAGCTGCGGAAGATCCTCCACTACACCGGCCTGCCGTGCGATGCGCGCACGATCAGCGACGCGGTATTGCGGATGGAGGCGACGGCCGACCTGGCCGAGCCGCTGCTGCTCGTCCGCGGCGAAGCGCGCATGACCGCCGCCGTAACCGCTCCGTACATTCCGGGCGCGACGCCGCAGCGCGAAGCGCGTGTGGAGGATTGATCGATGGCTGACAGCACACTGAAACTCGGCTCCACCGAAGCGATCAAGGAAAACCGCCTCGGCCTCAAGGCGACGGACTACAGCGGCGGCAAGTCGACGCTCTGCGCCGGCTGCGGCCACGATGCGGTCTCCAACCAGATCATCCGCGCGTTCTACGAGATGAACGTGAAGCCGGAGCGCGTGGCGAAGTTCTCCGGCATCGGCTGCTCGTCGAAGACGCCCGCGTACTTCATGCAGCGCTCGCACGGCTTCAACAGCGTGCACGGACGCATGCCGGCCGTCGCGACGGGGGCGATCCTGGCGAACCATCAGCTCATCGGCATCGGCGTCTCCGGCGACGGCGACACGGCCTCGATCGGTCTCGGACAGTTCATGCACCTCGTCCGCCGCAACCTCCCGATGATCTACATCATCGAGAACAACGGCGTGTACGGGCTCACGAAGGGGCAGTTCTCGGCAACGGCCGATGAGGGCTCGCGCCTGAAGACGGGCGTGATCAACGATCTGCCGCCGATGGATCTCTGCGCGCTCGCGGTGGAGCTCGGGTGCGGCTTCGTCGCGCGCGGCTTCGCCGGCGATCCGAAGCAGATGATCAACATCCTGAAGGCGGCGGTCGCGCACAACGGCCTCGCGGTGATCGACGTGATCTCCCCGTGCGTCACGTTCAACAACCACGACTCCTCGACGAAGAGCTACACGTACGCCAAGGAGCACGACGAGATCCTGCACCAGATCGGCTTCGTGCCGTCCTACGAGCAGATCGAGATCGACTACGAGGCCGGCACGACGCGCGAAGTGGAGCTCCACGACGGCTCCCGCATCGTGCTGAAGAAGCTGGAAGAGGATTACGACCCGGCCAGCCAGATCGACGCGCTGCAGCGGCTGCACCGCGCCGTCGACAGCGGTCACATGCTGACCGGCATCGTGCACCTGCGCCCGGAGAAGAAGAGCTTCATGCAGCTGCTCAACATGACCGACGCGCCGCTGCACTCGTTGACGCAGGAACAGACGCGGCCCTCGCGCGAAGCGCTCGACGAGATCATGCGGGATTTGATGTAGGCGGGGACGACAGGACGAATGGGACCTATAGGACGAATGGGACAGAGGCGGTAACCTGCTGGTCCGGCGCGGCGCAGCTGTTCATGTGTCATCCCGATCCCTGCTCGACGCCGAAGGCGGCGCGGCAGGGTGAGGGACCTGTGTGGGGGAAGGTGGCTGCGCTGCCATGCCGTGGTTCCCCCGCACAGATCCCTCACCCTCCTCCGCCGCCCTGCCCCCCATACGGAGAGTTCGGGATGACACGACGGAGCGCGTTGCGCTCACACGAGTGTGTTTCACACAGCAGTGTTCTGCCCCTTTAAGTCCCATAGGTCCTATTTGTCCATAGGTCCTATCCGTCCTATCGGTCCTATTCGTCCAATCTGTTTCCGGCGACGGACTATCATGTCCGCCTCATGCTGGAAGTTGCTGGCTATACGGCTGTTCGGTTGACGCCTGCTGACGCGGAGCGTCTGCAGCCGCTACTCGAGCGTTGTGCCGACTACTTTCTGCTGGCTGACGGGGCGCATCCGCGGCCGTTCGAAGCGGTCGAGGAGCTCAAAGCCGTCCCTCCCAATCGGGAGGTTCACGACAAGTTCTCGTTCGGCGTGTTCGACGGCGACGCCTGTATCGCGTATCTCGACCTGTTCCGCGACTATCCGAAGGCGGGGGAGTGGTGGATCGGGTTTCTGCTGGTGGATCCGGGCGCTCGGACGCGGGGGCTCGGCACGCGGCTCTATCGCGCGGGCGAGGAGCTCGTTCGCCGGGAGCAGGGCACGGCCATCCTCCTCGGCGTCCTCGAACAGAACCTGCGCGGGCAGCGTTTCTGGGGGTCGCTCGGGTTCGAGGAGATGTCGCGCTCGCGCTATGTCTCGCCGATCAGCGGTCAGGAGAGCGTCGTGCTGATCATGCGTCAGCGCTTCTTGAATCCGGACAACCGCGATTTGGCCTGCTGATTGTCGGGGGCGATCTTCAGCACATCCTCGTAGCAGGTCTGCGCGCGCGAGATCATGCCTTCGAGCTTGTAGAGATCGCCGAGGGAGATGAGCGCTTCGACGAAGTTCGGATCGATGGAGAGCGCCATCTGGAAGCTCTCCGCCGCCTCGCGCCGCCACTTCGGATTGCGCTCCTGGCAGGAGCCGAGGAGATACCACGCGTGAGCATGGTCGGGCGCGAACGCGACGGCCTGCTTCAGCAGCACGATGGCGCCGTAGTAATCGCCGTCGATGGTCAGCTCTTTCGCGCGGGCGTAGTTCTGTTCGGCGATCGAGCGCTGCGTCAGGCGCTGCTGGATGGAAGCGTCGGCGCCGCGTCCGCCGCGCTGCTGCAGCAGCTTGTCGTACGACGCGCGGCGGCCGGCGTCCTTGAGCACGTTCATCGCTTCGTCGATGCGGCGATTGATCGTCTGCAGGGCGTCGCGCACGATCGGCGGGTACGTGTTCGGGTCGTACTTCTTCTTCACGAGGTCGGAGCCGGTGATGATCTGCTGGCGCGTCGCGGCGCGCGGCACGTCGATGACCTGGTAGTGATCGAGCGAGCCGATCTGCCGCGAGAAGGCGACGGCGCGGAGCGAGCGCTGGTCGTTCGAGCCGATCGCGGCGAGCAGCTCGAGGTCGCGCTGCATGTCGTCGAAGCTCGCCGCCGGCGGCGCCTGCTCGCGGAACTCGACGATGCCGAAGATGCCGAGGGTCAGCATTCCGATGACGACTTTCGCCGCGGTGACGGAGTCGGTCGCGAAGTGCTTGAGGAAGACGTCGATCGGCTGCGGCTCGTGCAGCGAGGTGGCGATGCGGCGTTCGGCGTCGTTGAGCGGCACCGCCTCGACGTCGAAGCGGCTGTTCCGTGACGGCGCGATCTCGCGTTTCAGGTCGCCGAGGGAGCGGCGGAGGACGAGACCGTTGGTGATGGCGCGGATCCCTTCGAGCACGAGCGCCGCCGTCGACTGAACGAAGATGCGCTGCTCCGGCGGCAGCGGCTCCTCCTCGGTGAACGCGGCCGTTCCTTCATCGAGCGCGAAGAGAGGGATGAAGAGCGAGGCGATCCATTCGCGCAGCAGCGTCTGCCGCGACGAAAGGTCGAGGAGGCCGCTTTCGTGGAACCTGGCGACGACTTCGGACGGCTCGTCGGCGAGGATGGCGAAGGCGCGGTCGGCGGTGATGACGCCGCGGCGGACGAGGAACTCGCCGAGGGAGTCTTCCGGGGCGACGGAGGTGATGAGCACCAGTTCGCCCTGCGACCAGTAGAGGTTTTTCCTCACCGGCGCTTTGATGATCGAGAGCGAGCCGGTTCTCCGGTTCTGAACGATGTCACCGACGATCACCGCGAACGGTGTGATCTCGATCCGCTCCAGGCTCACGCATCCACCCTGTAAGTGGAGGGTTTTAACACAAGTCTCTTGAGAAAGGGCTCAGAGCTCAGGGCTCAGGGCTCAGGAAAGACCGGCAAGTGTCCCCCTGGGCCCTGAGCTGTGGGCCCTGCGCCCTCCCTTGGCACGTTTCGGGCTGGAAACGAACGGTGCCGGCTGTACGTCGAAAGAATGGACGCCGCGCCGGTCGGTGTTGACGATTTACCGAGTGCTACGATGAAAACAATGAAGATGTGCTCGCTCATCCTGGCGGCAGTGCTCTCCCTTTCCGGGGTGGCGCAGGCGCAGGATTTCCCCTCCGAACCGTACGAGTTCATCCTTGCGAAGCTGGCCGCGTCCGACGGCCGCCACGCCGAGGCTCTCGGGCTCATGGACAAGGTCATCGCCAAACATCCGAAGGAGCCGACGCTCCTGTTCGAGCGGGCGATGATGCTGATCGACGCCGGCCGCATGGAACGCGCGGAAGGCGAGTTGCGCGCCGTCGTCAAAGACAATCCGGAGTTTTACGACGCCCAGCGCTTCCTCGGGCGTGTCCTCCTCGATCGCGCCGGCACCGACCGGGCGAAGATCGACGAGGCGCTCCAGCACCTGCAGGCGGCGTTCAAGATCAATCCGGACGACCTGTCGACCGGCGTGGCGATCTCCCAGCTTCTGCTGTCGGCGGGCCGCACGGCCGAGGCGGAGCGCGTCCTGGCGACGCTCGTCGAGCGGGCGCCCGACCAGCGGACGCTCAACTACAACTACGCGCAGATCCTGACGAAGCTCGGCCGCCGCGCCGAGGCGAAGCAGTACCTCGAAAAGACGGTGCAGCTCGACGCCACGTTCGGTCCGGCGATCCTCCAGCTCCTCGAGTTCTACGAGGATGCGAACGAGTTCGAGAAAGCGGCGAACGTGCTCCAGCCGCTGCTCGACGAGGATCCGCTGAACGTCGAGCTGCAGCGCCAGCAGGCAGCGTACTGGCTCCGCGCCGGCAACGCCGCCAGGGCGCGCGCCGGCTTCGAGCAGCTCGTGAAGATCGATCCGAAGGACCAGCGCTCCCAGTACTTTCTGGCCGAGGCGCTGAACGACCTGAACGAGCACGCCGAGGCGGAGAAGATCTATGCGCGCCTGCTCCAGCAGACGCCTGACGATCTCGACCTGCTGCTCAGCTACGGTCTCAGCCTGGCCGGCCAGCAGAAGTGGGACCCGGCGAAGCAGACGTTCGACAAGCTGCTCCGCCAGCCGGGCGTGCCCGACAACGTCGCCGCGCTGGCGCGTACGCAGCTCGCGTACATCGACCTGCAGCAGGGGCAGTACGACTCGGCGATCGAGACGGCGAAGACGGTCTTCTCGTTCCGCGACAAGCCGAACTCGCAGGCGGTGAACATCGCCGTCGAAGCGCTGCGGAAGCAGAAGAAGTATCGGGAAGCGGTGGAGCTGCTCGCGCCGCTCGTGGAGAAGTATCCGAACGACGCGCTTGTCAGCTCGCGCTACCTCGAAGCGCTCGTGCGCTCCGGCGAGACCGAGAAGGCGAAGGCGCTGGCCGCGACGCAGGTGAAGCTCGGGACGCGCAACACGATTGCGACGGCCGAGGCGTACATCCTCGCGGGGGACAACACGTCGGCGATCAGCCTGATCAAGGAAGGGCTGAAGGCGAAGCCGGACGAGCTCGACCTGCAGTTCCAGCTCGCCTCCACTTACGAGCGCGCGGAGAACAACGCGGAGGCGGAGAAGCAGTTCCTCGCCATCCTCGAGAAACACCCCGACCACGCCGCGACGCTGAACTATCTCGGCTACATGTGGGCCGAGAAGGGCGTGAATCTGGAGCGCGCGCAGGAGATGCTCGAGCGTGCGCTGGCGCAGGAGCCGGGCAACGCCGCGTATCTCGACTCCCTCGGCTGGATTTACTTCCAGCGCGGCAATCTGCCGCAGGCGGAGAAGTACCTCAGCGAAGCCGCACGCCTGCTGCCGCGCGACGCGACGGTGCAGGAGCACCTCGGCGACGTCTACGCCAAACGCGGCGACCACGCCCGCGCCCTGGAGCTGTACAAGAAGGCGCTGGCGCTGGACGTGGAGCCGGCCGACGAAGCCAAGCTGAAGACCAAGATCGCCCAGTTGGAGCGGGAGCCGGTTGGCAGCCGGTAAGTTGGTCGACAGGACCGATGGGACCTACAGGACGTATGGATTCGTCCTGTTGGCCCTGTTGCTGGCGCTGACCGGGTGCCGCACGCCGCGTCCCACGGGCGCGGCGATCGCGCCGCTACTGGCCACGTCACCGGATGACGCCATGTCGCAGTTGCGTGCGCGCACCGTGGCGTTTCGCGGCGCGCGCAGCCTCATGCGCGTGCGCGCCACGGTCAACGGCAAGACGCAGTCGTTCCGCGCGCAGCTCGCCGTGCACGACGCGAATCGGATGGAGCTCATCGCGTACACGCCCGTTGGGACGACAGCGATGACGATGTCGGCGAACGGCAACGACGTCAAAGTGGACAACCACCTCGAGAACACCGAGTGGCAGGGCGACTCGTCGGAGCTCGCGCGCACGTTCGGCTTCTTCGGCACGTCGCTGACGCCCGCGCAGATGTCGCTGCTGATGCTCGGGTATCTGCCGGAGAACGTGACGGCCGAGGCGACGATGACGGGATTGGCGCGAGCGAGCATCGGCGACGTCACCGTCACGTTCGATCCACCGTCGTTCCCGGCGAAGTCGCTCGTCGTCACGCGGGGCGCCGATCGCATCGAGCTGGAACACCTGGAAGTGGTCGGCGACTGATGCAGGTCCGGGCGTACGCAAAGATCAACTGGTCGCTGCGCATCACCGGGAAACGCGGCGACGGCTTTCACGACCTGGAAACGATCTTCCAGGAGATCTCGCTGCACGACGAGCTGACGTTCACCCCGGCGGAGCGTCTGTCGCTGACGTGCGACGAGCCGACGATCCCGGTCGACGAGCGCAACCTGGTCATGCGCGCGGCGCAACTGCTCGGCGCGCCGCCGGTGGCCATCGACCTGCGCAAGCGCATCCCCGCCGGCGGAGGGCTCGGCGGCGGCAGCTCCGACGCGGCGGCGACGCTCGTCGCGCTCAACGAGATGTTCGACCTCGGCCGCGACGATCTGCCGGCGCTCGCGCTGCAGTTGGGCTCCGACGTGCCGTTCTTTCTCGTTGGCGGCCGCGCGTATGCGACCGGCCGCGGCGAAGTGTTGACGCCGCTGCCGCCGGAACCAGCGGTGCCTCTGTTGCTGCTGTTGCCTGAGGAGCGCGTCATGACCGGCGAGGCGTTCGCCTCGCTGCGATCGTTCTCCGCGCCGGCAGGGGCGGACGCGCGCTACGTCAACGACTTCGAGGAGCCGGTCTTCGCGAAGCTGCCGCGGTTGCGGGAGCTGAAGCAGCGGCTGATCGATGCGGGGGCGACGTTCGCGGCGATGAGTGGATCGGGGTCGACGCTGTTCGGCACCTTCCGCGATGCAGAGTCGCGGGACCGGGCGATGGCGCAGTTTGGGGACGTGCGCGCCGAGTCGTGCGAAACGCGATAGGACGAATAGGACCTATAGGACGAATAGGACGAATAGGACGTCTTTTGTCCCATACGTCCTATAGGTCCTATCGTTCCCCAAAAAAAGCGCCGGCTTTCGCCGGCGCTGAACACAACCCGATTGCGGCGTTACGCGCCGGCGACCGACACGTTGTCGAACACCAGCGTCGGCGTTCTCAGCGAAGAATACGCGTACGGGTCGTTGCCGATCGCGGCGAGCTTCTTCCAGAACTCGAGGTGGTTACCGGAGATGTTCATCTCGGCGACCGGTTCGGCGATGACGCCGTTGCGGACGCGAAAGCCGGTGATGCCGAGGGAGAAGTCGCCGGTGCCGCTGTTGGAGTTGCCGCCGATGAAGCCGGTCACCAGGACGCCTTCCTTCATGTCAGCGAGGAGCTGCTGCGCGTTCTTCTCGCCCAGCTTCCACGCGAGGTTTGACACGGAGCCGCTGGTCGGCGCCATCTTCAGCTTCCGGCCGTAATACGTGTCGACGTAGTAGCTCTTGAGCACGCCGTTCTCGAAGATCGTGCGCGGCTTCGCGGCGATCCCTTCAACGTCGTACTTGCGGGAGCCGAAGCCTTTCGGCACGAGCGGATCGTCCGTGATGCTGATCTTGTCGCTGAGCACCGGCTGGCCGAGCTTCCCTTCGAAGAAGGAGCGCTTCTGCTGGATCGAGGCGGCCGAGAGCGCGCCGTTGAGGTAGCCGACGAGGCGTCCGGCGACGCGGTTCTCGACGGCGAGCGTCATGTTCGCCGTTTCACCCTTCTTCGAGCCGAGGCGCGAGAGCGCGCGGCTCGAGGCGAGACGCCCCAGCTCCGCGGCCGACGGCAGCTCGCTGAACATGCGCGCCCCGGCAAAGGCGCCATCTTCCGGCCGGCGTCCGTCCTTGTCCTTCACGCTGATGTACGCGCCGGGGTAGAAGCCGGTGGCGCGCGTCTGGCCGGTGAAGCCGTTCGACGTCACCATCCACTGCTCGACGAGGTTCGTGGAAAACGACGTGCTGACGGAGAGGATCGATTCCGAGCCTTTCACCGAGCGCGCTGCTTCTTCCATCTCTTTCGTCAGCTTGCGCGCGGTGTCGGCGTTGATCGAGAGATACTTCGGATCTTCGAGCTGCAGGTTCGCCGCGGCCTGACCCTTGTACAGCTCCGGATCGGGGAGGGCGCGGAACGGATCGGCGGCGAGGTTCTTCGTCAGCGCGATGCCGTCGGCGATGAACGTCTTGAGCGCCTCGGGACGAAGGTCGCTCGTCGAGATGCTGGAGAAGCGGCCGTCGACGTACAGCGCGATCGCGAGACCGCGCGTGGTCGACTCCGTGATCTTCTCCGGCTTTCCGTCGCGCCATTCGAGGGAGACGTCGCGGACGCGGTAGGCGCGCGCGGAAGCATCCTTCGCTCCCGCTTCCTTCGCCATCGCCACGGCCGACTGCGAGACCGCCAGCATGTCCTGTTCTTTGGTCTTGCTCATGGTGGGGTCTCCTTACGCTTTCTTCTGCTGCGCGCGGCCGCCGACGGTGATCGACGAGACGCGGACCGTGGGGATGCCCTGCGAGACCGGGACGGACTGGCCGTCCTTGCCGCAGGTCCAGCCGCCTTCGTCGATCTTGAGGTCGTCCGCGACCATGTCGATCAGCTCGAGCACCTTCGGGCCGTTGCCGATGATGTTGACGTCCTTGATCGGCTTGGTCAGCTTGCCGTCTTCGATGAGGTAGCCGTTCTTGACGTAGAAGGTGAAGTCGCCGGCGCCGATCTGTACTTGCCCATTGGAGAAGTGATCGCAGTAGATGCCGTTCTTGACGGAGGCGATGATCTCTTCGGGCTTGTGCGGTCCGGGGAGCATGTAGGTGGAGCGCATGCGCGGCAGTGGCGAGTTCTCGTAGCCGTCGCGGCGGCCATTGCCCGTCGGCTTCACGCCGTAGTGCTTGGCCGAGATGGAGTCGTGGAGGTACGTCGTGAGGACGCCCTTCTCGACGAGCATCGTGCGGCCGACGGCGTTGCCCTCGTCGTCCACGTTGATCGCGCCGCGGGCGCCTTCCTGCGTTCCTTCGTCGACGATGCTGACGAACGGCTTCGCGACCGGCTTGCCGATCTTGTCGGAGAAGATCGAGACGTTCTTGCGGTTGAAGTCGGCTTCCATGCCGTGGCCGATGGCCTCGTGGAGGAGGATGCCGGAGGAGCCGGGCCCGAGGACGACCGGCATCTCGCCGGCGGGGGGCTGGACGGCGTCGAAGAGGATCATGGTCTTCTCGATGCCGCGCTTGACCATCGCGTCGAGGCGGTCCTTCGTGTAGTAGCCCATGTCGGAGCGGGCGGCGAGGTTGACGCTGTTGTTCTCGCGCTTCCCGTCCTGCTCGGCGACGATCGAGAGGTACATGCTCGTCATCGGCTGCACGTCTTCGACGAGGCGGCCGTTGGAGTCGGCGATGAGGATGACGCTGCCCTGATCCTGGAAGCCGAGGCTGACTTTCTTGACGCGCGCGTCGGACTTGAAGGTCTGCTCGTTCAGCGAGTTGAGGATCGTCAGCTTCTGCTGCGGACGGATGTCTTCCCACTTCACCTTCACCGGATAGCGGTTCGGCTTGGAGTCCATCACCTTGAACTTCGTGGGACCGGCTTTGGCCGGGCCTTCGGCGATGGCGGCGGCGGTGAGCGCCGCACGGCGGAGACCCTCTTCCGTGAGGTCCTCGGTGAACCCGTATCCGGTCTGGTCGCCGCGGACGACGCGGACGCCGACGCCGAGGGCGACGTTGGCCGATGCGCGGTTCACGGCGCCGTCCTCGAGCATCATGTTGTTCGAGACGCGATGCTGAAAGAAGACGTCCGCGTACTCGCCGCCCTTCGAGAGCGCCGAGGCCAGCGTGTTCTGGATCAGCTTCTCCGTGACGCCGAAGCGCGAGAAGTAACCGATCCCTTCGGTCGCTCCCGGCTTGGCGAAGAGCGGCATCGTGAAGAGATCCGACAAAGCGACAGTGGCGAGCGCCGCGGTGCCCGCACCCACGAAGGTGCGACGGGAAAACCCGGTCTGATCGGCCATACAACCTCCTGGCAAAAATTTGTGTGCTGACGATTGAACGAAGAAACCCGTGTTTGGTGAGTTACGGACGTGTGACGGAAGGGTTTCGTGGGAAGGAAGTAAATGCGGAACGCGGGAACGTGCCTGGGGGTGCGGGGGATAGGTTATAGGACGAATAGGACGGATAGGACCTATAGGCCTGGCGGACCCTGGGTGCCGTGGTCGGGAGTGGTGGCGGTACCGGGGCCTGCACGAAGGCCTGGTGGTGCTGTCCTATTCGTCCTATAGGTCCTATTCGTCCTATCAGCGCGAGGCCGACCGCCGCCTTACCGTATCCACTTCCAGCCAGCGCAGCACGGTGCGCTCCGTGGCGGCCTTGGGAAAGGGCTCATTGGTGATGATGTGCGTCAGGGCGATGCGTGTCGGCGACACCAGCGCCGCCTGGAAGAGGCGCGTGCCGATGTTGCCCAGCACTACCGGTGGGTAATCGAGCAGATTGCCGCCGCCGTCGATGCGCACGCCCTCGATGTTGTCGTTGCCGGCGGCGTAGATCGCCAGGTAGTTCTCCCCGGTCCAGAAGGTGTGCAGCGAGTCCTTGAAGTCGCCACCGAGCGTGTAGATATGCGTTGCGCCGAGGGGCGTGCCGTCGGGGGAGACGAGCTGCCCCTGGACGAAGTTGTTCTCCTCGTGCCCTTTGGAGATCCAGGTGACGAGGAAATCCTCCCCGTCGGAGGCGATGCTCATGCGGTTCGCCAGCAGCGCGGGGCCGCCGAGCGACACCGGCGTGTTGCCGTCGATCGAGATGCTCAGGCCCGACGTTTCCGAATACCAGCCGACGAGCACGCGGTCGCGCGACGCGGCGATGGCCAGCTCCCGCACGAATGGCGACGTGGCGACGACGCGGCGGTCGGCGATCGTGCCGTCGGACCGCACCCGCGCCAGCACGAGCTCGTCGTTCGCGTGCCACGCGACGGCGAACTCGTTGCCGATGGCGACGGCGCGCGCGTGCGTCGGCACGACCGGGCTGAGCGAGAAATCGAACTGCTCATTGACTAGCGCGCTGAGGCCGGGACGCTGCGTGGACACGACGATGGTGCCGCCCGCTCCCCTTGCGAACGCCAGAGGCAGGCCGCTGCGGATGATCCGCGGCGCCTGCTGCGGAACGAGCGACCGGTGGAAGATGTCGCGATCGCGCTCCACCCAGATCGCCGCGAGGTCGCCGCCGTACGCGGCCAGGAAGGGGGAGCGGCGCTCGAAGTTGTAGCGATGCACCGGCGTCGCCTCGGCATCGGACCCCCCGAGCGGCTTCGCCACCGTCAGGTTGCTGCTCCACGCGAGTAGCGTAGCGCTGCCGTTCGAGACGGTCTCCTGCGCCACGACCGCCTCCGCCTGCGGCACTGGCGCCGGGTCGAGCGGCGTCGCGCCCGCGAGGCGCATCGTCACCAGACGCGCCGGATCCGCCACCCACGCGATCACGTAGTGGGTACCGTTCCAGGTTGCGCTGACCTCGCGGCCGCCCTGGTCGCTGATGCGGAACGGCGCGCCTGCCGGCTCACCGCTGGCGCTGATTGGCTGGACGAAGACGCCGGCGGACGTCGTCCAGACCACCACGTAACTCTCTGGCGACGCGGCCACCGCCACGCTCAGCGCGCCACTGACCGGAATCGTGTGGACGCTGCTCGTCGTGCCGTTGGAGAGCAGCGACTGGATCGATACGCCTTCGACGCCGAACGAGGCGAGGACTGTCCGTCCGTTGCGTGCTGCCGCCTCCGGCGGATTGAAGCCGGCGACCGGGATGTCGTTGCGCAGAATCGTTCCCTGCTCGTCGACGAACGTGGCGACCGAGAAGGCGTCGATGCGCGAGCCGTTGACGACCTCCAGCCGGGAAAGCACGACGTATTGCGTGCCGTCCCAGACGACGTTGCGCGAGCCGCCGCCATCGCGAGGCAGGAGCATCGGGCGCGTCGCGGGATGCAGCTGGAAGACCGGCCGCAGCGGCTCGCCGTTGTTGTCGAAGAGTGCCGCGTCGGTGCGGCCGAGAGCGCCCCACGCCACGAGATACGTGCGGCCGCTCGAGCCGGCGCCTGCCTCGTCGGCGATGGTCGTGCCGAGGTTCCAGGAGGCGGGGAGGAGTGGCTGGCCGGCGGCGTCGACGAGCATCGCCACCACTTCCGACGAGCGGAACTGAGGCTGACTGAGTGAAACGGAGGTAACGAGAAAGTGCTGGCCGTCGCTGGCGACGGCGACCTGACCACCAATGACGCGAGTGACGGGCGCGGCCGGAGCAATGTCGACCGGAGGAGTGAGCGTACGGGGAATGGGGGTGAAGAGGAGTCCGAGGAGGAGTACGAGGGTCACACCAGAAGTACGGCAAAATCCAAACCCACGTCTACGAACGGCCGCGTTGTCCGTTGTCCGTTGTCCCTTATCCGTGGTCCGCTGTGCGCGGAGCGCAGCGCGGACAACGGACAACGGACAACGCACTCCAGGACGCGTCTACGTGACCCGCAGCGCCTCCAGCCGCGCCTTGATGGCCGCTTCCGCCTTCGTGATGGCAGCCTCGTCGTGCAGCAACACGTACGAGAAGTTCGCGCCGAAGAAGAGCGAATTCAACTCGAAGGCGAGTTGCGCCGCATCGATGCTCTTGTCGAAGTGCCCTTCCTCCTGCGCCATGCGGATCGCCTTCTCCAGCGCGTCGATCCAGTTGCGCATGAGGCGGGCGATGAGGTCGCGCACGACGCCCGGGCGGCTGTCGAACTCGAACGACGCCGCCGCGAAGAAGCAGCCGCCGGGAAAGACGCCGCGGCGGATGTACGAGAGCCACGCGTCGCAGACGGCGACGAGCCGCGGATAACCGCGGGGATGCGCTAACGCGGGGCGGAAGATCTCCGCGATGTAACGTTCCGAGGCGGATTGCACGGTGGCGAGCTGCAGCTCTTCCTTCGAGCCGAAGTGGGCGAAGAGTCCGCTCTTCGACATCTTCAGCTCGTCGGCGAGGCGCCCGATCGTCAGCCCTTCGAGTCCCTCGAGCGAGGCGATGTCCACCGCCCGCTCGAGGATGCTTTGCCGCGTACGGTCACCCTTCATGCGAGGGCGGGGAGGTCCTTCTGCAGCTCGGCGTGGCTGGCGACGAAGGCGGGGCTCCACGGCGCCGGCTGGTGCGAGCGGGGGTCGATGTTGATGACGGTGCGCTCGCCGCGGGCGAAGGCGCAGGTGCCCTCTTCGTTCGAGACGGTGAAGCCGTAGGTGCAGCTCCAGCGGTCGAGGCTCTCGACCCAGAGGTCGATGCGGAGGGTGGTGGGGCCGAGGACCGCGTTCATCAGCTCGGCAACGCAATCGCCGGCGAGCGGTGCGCGGCCGTCGAGGGCAATGATGGCCCGGTCGATGTGCTCGGCGAGTCCGCGGCTGTCGAGGGTGTCGCTGCCGACGGGGGAGAAGAAGAGGAACTTCGGGTTGAGCGCGTCGTGGAGAGGGTCCATGGGATTCGGCCTCCTTGAAATGTCTGCATCAAAATAGAACGAACGTTCGTTTCAGGCAAGAGTCAAAAAGGGAAGGGCACCGAATCGTCACCGGGAGGGACGGTTGCCGTTGCTGGAGCCGGCGATCTGTCCGCGCGAGGCAGCGATCTGTCGGCGGAGGAGAAAGATCTGTCGGCCGGAGAGACAGATCTGTCGGCGGAAGAGAAAGATCTCTCGGCCGGAGAGAAAGATCTGTCCGCGGAAGAGAAAGATCTGTCGGCCGGGACAGAAAGATCTGTGGGCGGAGGAGAAAGATCTGGTCGCGCGACAGAAACATCTGGTCGCGGACCAGATAGATATGGTCGCGGACCGGAAAGATATGGTCGCGGACCGGAAAGATCTGGTCGCGGACCGGAAAGATCTGGTCGCGCGACAGAAACATCTGGTCGCGGACCAGAAAGATATGGTCGCGGACCAGATCAATAGGGTCGCGGACCAGATCCATCTGTTCGCCGGACAGATAGATCTGTCGGTGGAGGGGAACGATCTGTCGGGCCGGCAGATCGTTCTCCATGGAAAAGGGATGACGGCGCCCATTGTCGGATCGGCCTCATCCGGCCCATGATTCCCTCATGCATCCCACCGCACCCGTCCTGCTGACCCTGTTGTTCGCCGCCTCCCTTGCCGCGCAGACCAGGCCGCGCGCCCGTGACCTCGCCGTCCCGTTCGACGGCACGCCCGGTCCGCTGAACGCCATCACCGACGTCGGCGGCGTCGAAGTGGGCCACGTCACCCTCAACTCCGGCAGCGGCGCCAAAGCCATCCGCACGGGCGTCACCGCCGTGCTGCCGACGGGGAAGCAGTCGATGCATCGTGTGTTCGCCGCGTGGCACACGCTCAACGGCAACGGCGAGATGACCGGCACGGCCTGGCTCGAGGAATCGGGCCACCTCGGCACGCCTATCCTGATCACGAACACGCACAGCGTCGGCGTGGTCCGCGACGCGGTGATCGAGTGGAACGCCCGCCGCGGCACCGGCGAAGGCTACTCCGGCGACTTCAGCCTGCCGCTGGTGACGGAGACGTGGGACGGCTACCTCAACGACATCAACGGCTTCCACGTGAAGAAGGAGCACGCCTTCGCCGCGCTCGACGGCGCCAGCGGCGGCCGCGTGGCGGAGGGAAACGTCGGCGGCGGAACCGGCATGGTCGCGCACCAGTTCAAGGGCGGCATCGGCACGTCGTCCCGCGTGCTGACGAAAGAGGAGGGAGGCTACACCGTGGGCGTGCTCGTGCAGGCGAACTACGGTCGCCGCGATCTGCTGCACATCGCCGGCGTGCCGGTCGGCAGGGAGATCGCCGATCTGCTGCCGCAGCGCGGCAACCGCGACGGCGCGGGCTCCATCATCGTGGTCATCGCCACTGATGCGCCGCTGCTCCCGCACCAGTTGAAACGCATCGCCCAGCGCGCGTCGCTCGGCATCGGCATCGTCGGAGGCCGCGGAGAAAACTCCTCGGGTGACATCTTCGTCGCGTTCTCGACGGCCAACCCGGAGAACGCCAAAGAGGAGGGTGTGGCCACCCTGACCATGCTGCCGAACGAGCGCATCAATCCCTTACTGCGCGCCACGGTCAACGCCACGGAGGAGGCCATCGTGAACGCGCTGGTCGCCGCAGAGACGATGACGGGCCTCAACGGAAATGTGGTGCATGCGCTGCCGCACGACCGGTTGAAGGCCGCGCTGAAAAAGTACAACCGGCTGCAGTAGGAACGATAGGACGAATAGGACAGATAGGACAGATAGGACCTATAGAACGAATAGGACGAATAGGCCAGAAACGACCAGGTGCCGTCCCATTCGTCCTATAGGTCCTATTCGTCCTATCTGTCCTATCGTCCCCGGCTAGTCCTTGTAGATCCGCACCTGCGCCACGCCATCGGCGCCGATCCAGCCGCGGTACATGCCTTCGCTGTTGAACGGCGTGGCAAAGTTCCCTTTGGCGTCCAACGCGATCACGCCGCCTTCGCCGCCGACGTCCTTCAGCTTGCGGTTGATCACCTCGTCCGCCGCCTGCTGCACGGAGAGGCCGCGGTACTTGACCAGGGCGGCGATGTCGGAGGCGACGGTCCAGCGGATGAAGAACTCGCCGTGGCCCGTGGCGGAGACCGCGCACGACTCGTTCTCCGCGAAGGTGCCGGCACCGATGATCGGGGCGTCGCCGACGCGGCCGAACTGCTTGTTGGTCATGCCGCCCGTCGACGTGCCGGCGGCGAGATTGCCGTCGCGATCGAGCGCCACCGCGCCGACGGTGCCGAACTTCTTGTCGCCGGCCGGCTCCAGCGACGCCTGCGGAGTCGTCAGCTCCTGCTGCAGCGACTTCCAGCGGCGCTCGGTCCAGAAGTACGACGGGTCGACGATCTCAAGCCCCATCTTCGTGGCGAACAGCTCCGCGCCGCGGCCGACCATCATCACGTGCGGCGACTTCTCCATCACGGCGCGCGCGGCGCTGATCGGGTTGCGGATGATCGTGACGCCGGCCACCGAGCCCGCCTTGCGCGTCTTCCCCTCCATGATCGAGGCGTCGAGCTCGTTGCGCCCCTCGTGCGTGAACACGGCGCCTTTGCCCGCGTTGAAGAGGGGGTTGTCCTCGAGCACGCGGATCGTCGCTTCGACCGCGTCGAGGCTCGTGCCGCCGCGCGCGAGGATCGCGTGGCCGGCGCGCAGCGCCTGCGTCAGGCCGTCGCGATACTGCTTCTCCTGCTCGTCCGTCATGTTCGCCTTGAGGATCGTCCCGGCGCCGCCGTGAATCACCAGCATGATCGGCCTCGTTGCTTTCGCAGCGGGCGCGTTCGGGACCTGCATGGTGATGGTGGCGGAAGAGGACTGGGCGAGCACGGTAGTGGCCGTTACGGCCGCGGCCAGAAGGAGAAGTGCGCGTTTCATCATGGCCGGTACACTACCACGCGCATGACCCGACCCTGGCTCCTCGCCCTGCTCCTGTTGCTGCCCGCGATTCCGGCCGCCGCGCAAGGCCCGGCCGCCGATTGGCGGACCGTCGAAACGGCGCATTTCCGCATCCACTATCCGCAGCCGTACGAGGCGTGGGCGCTGCGCGCCGCGTCACGCATCGAGTCGATCCACGCGGCCGTGTCGACGGAAGTCGGCTTCGTGCCGCCGCAGAAGATCGATGTCCTCATCTCCAATCCGGTCGCGGAGCCGAACGGGAGCGCGTGGCCGCTGCTCGACGCACCGCGCATCCTGTTCTGGACGGAGCCGCCGGGGCCGGAAGAGCAGATCGGGTCGTACTCGCACTGGATCGACCTCCTCGCCGTGCACGAGGTCGCGCACGTCGTGCACATGCTCCGCCCCACGCGCCGGCCGCTCCGGCGGCTGCTCGAAAAGAGCATTCTGCCGCTCAACTCCATCACCCTCGGAGCGCCCCGCTGGGTGCTCGAGGGCTACGCCACCGTCATCGAAGGACGGCTCACCGGCGCCGGCCGCCCGAGCAGCACCATGCGCGCGATCATCCTGCGCAAGTGGGCGCAGAACGGCCGTCTGCCCAGCTACGAGCAGCTCGATTCCGACCAGCGCTTCGTCGGCATGTCGATGGCGTACCTCATGGGCTCCGCGTATCTCGAATGGCTCGAGCAGCGCGGCGGGCCGGAGAGCCTGCGCAACCTCTGGCGGCGCATGACGGCGCGCCAGCAACGCTCCTTCGAGGAAGCATTCGCCGGCGTGTACGGCGACTCACCGGAACGCCTCTACGGCCGTTTCGTGGCGGAGCTCACCGAAGCGGCGGTGGTCGTCAGCCGCGCCGACGCGCGTGAAGGGGAGCTGTGGCAGGAGACCACGCGCGCCAGCGGCGACCCCGCGGTTTCGCCGGACGGCAAACAGATCGCCGTGGTCGTGCGCCCGCAGGCGAAGCCGGCGCAACTCGTCATCTGGTCGACCGAGCCGCCCACGAAAGAAGAAGAGGAGTACGAGAAGCGCCTGGCGAAGATTCGCGAGCGCGATCCGGAAGACGTGATGCCGGTGCGTACGAAACCGCTGCCGCGTAAGCCGCTGCACACGTTCAGTCCGGCGGATGGCGGCGACCTCCAGACGCCCCGCTGGACGCGCGACGGCCGCTCGCTGATCTACTCGCACCGGATGCCCGACAGCGAGGGCTTCCTGCACCACGATCTCTTTCGCTGGACGCCCGAAGGCGGCGAAAACGTGCGTCTCACGGAGCTGGCCGACGTCCGCGACGCCGATCCCATCGACGCCAATCGCGCCGTGGCCGTGCGCAGCCGCTACGGCGCCACGGAGCTGGTGCTCGTCGACCTGAACAGCGGCGCCGTAACCCCCCTGACCGACGCCTCGATCGACGCCGTCTATTCACACCCCCGCGTCAGCCCCGACGCCACGCGCATCGCCTACGTGGTGCACCGGGAGGGGCGCTGGCGTCTGGAAACCGCGACCATCGAGGGGAGCGACGTCGTCCGTTTCCCGTTGTCCGTTGTCCGTGCTGCGCCCGGCGTGCAGCACGGCACGGACAACGGACACCGCACAACGGACAACGGCGGCAACGCCGCGATCACCGCCGACGCCGCCTCGCCGGAGTGGGCCACCAACGACACCATCATCGCCACGCTCTCCTCGCGCGGCTTCGCGGAGCTCCACCGCATCAACCTCACCACGCAGGCCGTCACGCCGATCACGCAGAGCAGCGGCGCCGCCGTGGAGCCCGCACCCGCCGGCGATCGCATCTTCTTCATGGGCCTCGAGCCCGATGGCTTCGTCGTCCGCGTCATCACCCCCGCCGACACGCCGCCGGCGGAGCGCCTCTTCGACCGTCCCCTCGTTCCCGCGCTGCCCCCTGAGCCGCCGAAAGCCACGCCGTTCACCGCCGCGGAGCTCCCGCCGTCGCGCCCCTACGGCATCGGCCGGCAGGAGTTCGCCTGGTTCACCGGCTCGCAGCTCGCGCCCGAACAGCGCGGCATCGAGCTCGGCGTCCGCTTCGGAGACGTCGTCGGCCGGCTCGATACGCTGGTCATCGGTGCCCTCGGCAGCAAGAGCGCGTTCGACGGCGCCGCCATCGTCAGCCGCTGGCGCGGCACCCGCGTCAACCTGCAGGGACACGCGTTCACCGCTGATGATGGCCGCGACGACCTGCAGGGACTCGAGCTGCGCGCACTGTGGGACCACCGCGGCGCGTTCCATTACTTCAACGTCGAGGGCGGCGCCCTCGGCGGCAGCGACCGCAACGTCGGCTTCCTCGACAGCAGCTACACGCGGCGCCAGCGCGGCCGCTCGTGGGGCGCGGCGGAGAGCCTCCGCATCGCCGGCGAGTTCGGCGACTTCACCCACATCGCCGCTGAAGCCGGCCTGCAATTCCGGCTCGGCGGCACGCGCCTCGGCGCCGAATTCCGCCACGACACCATCGACGACGAGCACGCGCTCAGCGTCGGCGGCGTCCTCCCGTCGATCCTGCCGCGCACCGCGCTGGCGCTACGCGTCCTCGATCCGGCGCTGCCGCCCGGGACGCTCACCGGCGACCGTTACCAGCGCCGCCGCCTCGAGCTCGACACGCCGTTCCTCCCGGCCACGCTGTTCTATACCGAGCACCGCACCGGCGACGAGAGCCTCACGCTCGCCGGCCTCGAAGCGACCCTCTGGAGCGACCCGCTTCCCATCCTGAATACGCCAGGCCTCGACTTCACCCTCGGCGTTGCGCGTATCCTCACAGGCCCACTCGAAGACGAAACGAAATGGTGGTTGAGCATCCGATGGCATCCATAGTTCACCTGCACAACGGCGACGTAGTCGCGCAGCTCGCCATCCGCGCCGGCATCCCGGGCGAGCATCTCGCGTTCCGCGAAGTACTCTCCGCCGGCCCCGTCACGCCCGGCGACGACTTCCTCGCCACACGCGCGCGCTTCATCGCCGAGCATTACGGCACGGACGTCCTGCGCGCCAGCAACGACCTCTTTCAGCAGGAAGAGCGCTTCAGCGCGCTCGCCACGGACGACAGCGAGATCGTTCTCTGGTTCGAGCACGATCTCTTCTGCCTGGCGAACTTCCTCTATCTGCTGCAACGCTTTCCCGGCAAGCCGTTGAGTTACGTCTGGCACTCGACGCCGCTCGGGCAGCTCGAGGAGCACGAGCTGTACGAGCTCTACACGACGCGCATGCCGGTCACGCCGCCGATGCTGAGCGACGCGCTCGGCGCGTGGCGCGATTACACCGCGCACGATCCGCGCGCGCTCAACGACTGGCTCGAGCGCGGCCACAGCGACTTCCCGTTCCTCCGCGACGGGCTGACGCTGCACGCGATGCGCTTCCCCTCGACGAAGAACGGCCTCGGCATCGTCGAAACGCGCGCGCTCTACCTGATCGGCGCGGGCATCAGCGACCTGGCCTCGCTCTTCCCACGCCTCGACAGCGAGCCTCCGCGCCTCGGGTTTGGCGACACCGAAGTGCTGCGCCATCTGCGCTCGCTGGCGAATCGCGCGGTGCCGCTCATCACGCTGAGCGAAGCACCGCCGAAAGCGATCTTCTCGCTGACCGAAGCAGGGGAGAACGTGCTGCGCGGCGACGTCGACGATACGCGGATCAACGACCCCGACGTCTGGCTCGGCGGCGCTCATGTGACGAAGGAGACGATGTGGCGATGGGACGACAAGCAGCGCAGGATCGTGGTGAGCCTCTCACTCGTCTCGTGAGGTTCGAGGCGACCGACGGCGTCGAGCTGGTCGGCCTCCTCTATGAACCGAAGCGCAAGACGAAGCGCGCGGCGATCTTCCTTCACGGCACCGGCGGCTCGTCGATCTTCGACGCGAAGCGAACGAACGTCCTCGCGGCGGAGCTCCTCGCGCACGGCATGGCCTTCTTCCCGTTCAACAACCGCGGCGCACATGTCCTGCGCCGCCTCCGCCGCCGCAAACGCTCCATCAACGGCGGCGCCGCGCACGAGCTGATCCGCGATTGCGTGAAGGACATCGACGGCGCCCTCCGCGAGCTGCGTGCGCGCGGCTACAGCGACATCACGCTCATCGGCCACTCCACCGGCGCGAACAAGGTCGCGGTCTACGACTTCCACAAGCCGCGCAATCCGGTGAAGCGCTACGTCCTCCTCGCCGGCGGCGACGACACCGGCATGACACTCGCCAACCTCGGCGAGCGCCGCTCCCGCGCCGCGCTGGAGAAAGCGAAAGCGCGAATCAAAGCCAAACGTGGCGACGAGCTCGTCCCGAAAGGACTGTCGTCGATGCCGATCAGCTGGCGCTCGTTCCTCGACATGAACAACCCGGACGGCGACTACAACGTCTTCCCCTTCTACGAGGTGATGCAGAACCTCCGCGCCGGCCGCCGCCCCCACTTCCGCCACGTCAAAGGCATCCGCAAACCGGCACTGTTCCTTTATGGCGACGAGGACGAATACCTCTACGGCGACGTCTCCCGCTGCGTCGGCATCCTGGCGGATGCGCTGGGTCCCAAACCGAACGTAGAGCTGGCCGTTCTGGCCGATGCGGATCACGGGTTCGGCGGGAAGGAACGGCAGTTGGTGGAAACGATCGTCAATTGGATGGCCGACTAGGACGAATGCGACCGATGCGCCGTATGGGACAGATGTAAACCACGCGGGAACGCTTACTGCACGCCCCTCGTGGATCTGATTTGGAGGATGCGTGATGAAGAAACTGCTCGTGGCCGTCGCTCTCCTGGTCGCCGTTCCGCTCAGTGCCGCTGATTACGAAAAGATCCTGTTGCCGATCAAGCCGTCCGTCGTGATGTGCGGTTACGACTCACGCTACGAGACGCAGCTCGTGAAGTACAACGGCAACAGCCGCACCGTCGACGGCGTCGCTCCCGACACGTCCGCCGTCGTCCTCGGGCAGATCGATCACGTTCCTCTTCCGGAGTTCGTCTACATCCCCCGCTCCGAAGCGGCCAACATGCAGTTGTCGCTGCTGGTCGAGAGCAGCGATCGTACGAAGCCGGAGATGCGCTCCTTCACCGAGCTCCCCATCGTCCGTGAGAGTGAGTTCCGCGCCGGCAAGCTGCAGTTCCCCGGCGTCCGCATCGATGAGGGCTTCCGCCAGACGCTGCGCATTTACGGTCTCGACGGCAACAAGGCCGTCGACGTGCGCGTGCGCGTCTTCCCGATGGGCTCCGACCATCCGCTCGACTACCAGAAGATGGTCTACACGCTCTACCCGTACAACCAGAGCTACAACAACGAGGGGCTGGAGATGGTCCCGACGTTCAATATGGAGTGCGACCTCTCGAAGTACTACGCGCCGGGACAGCAGGTCCGCGTCGTCGTCGAACCGCTCACGCCGGGCGCGAAGATCTGGGCGTTCCTCTCCGTGACGAGCAACGCCACGCAGCACTTCTACACCGTACTGCCGCGCTAATTAGGCCTTGCCGGGGCCGGTTTTCGGTTTCCGGTTGTTGGTTGTCGGTGCTCCGCTACACGATGAGCAGCGCACAGCAGAGCACCGAAAACCGAAAACCAACAACCGAAAACCGCTTCACCGCGCTTTCCGGATCATCTCGACGACGCTTTTGGCGAGGTCGTTCGGAATCGGAATCGTCAGGTTGTAATGCGCGAGCTTCCAGGTGCCGCGGTCGCGACGCAACACGCCGCTGCCGCGGCACTCACCGTAGCTGGCGCTGTCGAGCTTCTCGTCGAACCACGCCACATTGCCGTCGGGCGAGAGGATGACGTGCCGCTCGCGTGGGACGAAGGTCCACGCCTTCCCCTTCGCGAAGTAAGGATGCGCGAACTCGCGGAACGCGGCGAGATCCCACCGCTCGGTTGCGTCGGTGCCGAGGAAGACGAACTCGGGGGCCATGGCTCCGAAGTAGCTGGCCTCGTCGGCCTGGTCCGCGGCGCGATGCCACGCGTCGACGACGCGGTTCACCTCCGCGGTCGTATCACCCGTATGGTGAGTCGTCGTCGCGCAGGCCGTGAAAAGCAGTAGGATCGGCAGCAGTTTCCGCATGACGACGATTATCACGCTCGACGAGGTTCTCTGGATTCGCGAATCGCTGGTGCGTGCGCATCAGCTCGCGAACGCGCGCTTCGTCGCCGGGGTGAACCTCCCCGCGACCGCGTACCTCGAGCTGCTCGCCGCCGCGATGTTCGAGACCGCGCAGGGGGTGCATCTTCCGGCGAACGAGCGCGTCACATACGAGATCAGCGGCACCACCATCGCCGCGAAGGTGCCGCGCGTCGTCCTCGAGCGCACCCCGGCCGCCGTCTTCGAGTACTGGCTGATCATGTCGGAGCTGCACGGCTCGTCGTCATGGCGCATGACACGCGTGATTGCGACAGCCGAGGAGTACGACACCGCACTGCGGGAGATGCAGGAGCCGCAACTCGTCCGTGCGCTGGTCGCGTCGTTCCTGCCGGCCGCGGAGTGGCGCGAGGACGGCACCGCGTACCTGGAAGTCACGCTCTACACGCGCGCCCAGGAAGAGCGCATCGAACGCCGCCACCTGATGCTGGACCAGTCACAGGAACTGCACTTTCACTCGAGGGAGTTGATTGCGGAAGGGCGGGGCGGGATCGCGTGACCAACCATGGGACCTATAGGACAGATAGGACCTACGGGACTCCTTCAGACGACGCTGGCCAGCACTTCGAAGGACTTCAACTCATGTCCCAAAAAGTTGCGCCGTAGCGTTCCCGCGAGCGACCGCACTTCGAACAGCGTCTCCACGCGCATCCGCCTGAGGGCGAACTCCGCCACCGGCATCCGCAGGATGGCGTCGATCTCGTCGATCACCTCGTTCGGCACGATGAACGTCTCCCGTCCCTTGCACTCTTCGCAGACGAAGCCCTCGAGCTTTGGATCGAACCGCAGCGGGCGCGCGAGATCCGCGCCGCACTGCATGCACTGCCGCAGCGACGGCAGGATGCCGCCGAGGCGGAGGATCCAGATTTCGGCGTAGGCGACGACGGGCATGGCTGGTTTGCCCTCCAGCAGCGCCTCGGTCGTCCGGTCGAGCAGGCGGTACATCAGCTCCGCCGGATCGTGCTCCGCCGCGAACGTGTCCATCATCTCCGCGATGTAGGTGGCGGAGACGCTGGCGAGCAGGTTCTGCTGCGCGGGGAAGAGGGAGCGGATCAGGTCGATCGACTCGATGCGGACGACGTTCTCCGATTCTTTCTCCGCGTAGCCGATGCGCACCTTCGACAGCGGCTCCAGCGACGCGCCGAAGCGGCTGCGGATGCCGCGCGCGCCGTACGCCCACCCCTTCACCTTGCCGCGGTCTGGCGTGAGGAACACGACCATCTTGTCGCGCTCCCTGGCGGCGTAGGTATGGAGGATGATCGCTTCGGTCCGCTCGATTCGCACGCCCTCAAGGGTACACTCCGCACGGACATGCTCATTCATCCCGCGGAGGCGCGGCGGCAGTTTCGTGAATACGCGGCGGGGGAGATCACCAACGACAACCTCGCGCGCGGCGCCCTGCTCATCTCGCTCGAAGACAACCCACGGCTCGACCTCGCGGCGTCACTCGCGGAGCTCGACGATCTCGCCAGGCGCGTCATGCATCGCTGCTCGCACGGCGAGCCCCCGGTGTTCCGCCTCGGGCATCTCCACGCCGAGATGTTCGACGTCGATGGCTACACCGGCGACGACTCCAACTACTACGACCCTCGCAACGCGTATCTCGACGAGGTCGTGACGCGCAAGCGCGGCCTGCCGATCATGCTGTCGATCGTCTTCCTGCACGCCGCCTCACGCATCGGCCTGACCGCTTCGGGAGTCGGGCTGCCGGGGCACTACATCGTGAAGGTGCAGTTCGAGCTGAATGAGGTCTACGTCGATCCCTTCCACGGCGGCGCGACGTTGACCACGCGCGAGATCGGCGAGCTCCTCACGCAGGTCAGCGGCGGCCGCGTCGGCCTCGAGCGCGAGCATCTCCGCGCCTGGAACGGCCGCGAAACTCTGATGCGCGTGCTGAGCAACCTCCAGAACATGTGGGGCCGCGCCGGCGACACCCGCAAAGCCAACGCCGCGCGCGAGCGGCTGGAGCTGTTGCAGAGCGGTGCGAGTTGACCGCGTGAAGATCTACGTCACGATCCTCGAAGACAGCGTCGACGCCACCATCGACGCCATTCGTGCGGTCAAGCACGACCACGACGGGATCGAAGTGCGTGCCGAGCGCTTCGCCGGGCGGGACATGGTGCCGATCCGGAACGCCACGCGGAAGCCGCTGCTGCTGACGCACCGCGGCATGTCCATCAGTCCCGAGATCATCGTGCGCGGCGCCGAAGCCGGCTTCGACCTGATCGACGTGGAGTGGCCCCCGAAATATGAGCTGCCGCTGCGCGGGAAAGTCGTGCTGTCGCACCACGACTACGAAGCCGTGCCCGATGTGGACGCGCTGCTGCGCGACATGCGCGCCACCGGCTGCGCGCACGTGAAGCTGGCCGCCACGCCGCGGAGCTTCGCAGAAAACGAAGCGCTCCTGAAGCCCCTCAGTCCTATTGGTCCTAGCCGTCCTGTTCGTCCTATTCGTCCTATCGTTCCCCCCAACGTCACACTCATCGGCATGGGGGACTGCGGCCTCTATTCACGCGTCCTGGCGCCGTTCCTGGGATCGGAATTCATGTTCGTGGCGCCTAATGAAGCCAAAACCGCGGCGCCGGGTCAGTTGACGCTGGAACGCGCCCTGGCCATCTACGGCGACCGCCGTACGTACAACGGCCCGGCGATCTTCGCCATCGTGGGCAACCCGGTGGCGCATTCGCTCTCCCCGACGATTCACAACCCGCTCTTCCGGGAGCACAACCTCAACGCCATCTACACCGCCGCGCACCTCGACCGCTTCGACGAGATCCTCGGTACGCCGCGGCTCAAAGGCATCTCCATCACCGCGCCTTTCAAGGAAGAGGCGTTCCGCTACGCCCAATCCGTCGACGCTGAGATCGGCCCCAACGCCGTCGCCTGCGGCGCGGTCAACACGCTTCTTTTCGGGCAAGACGGCGTCTACGCCGACAACACCGACGTGGACGGCTTCCGCACGATCCTGAAGGACGTCTGCGGAAAGGACCGGAAGAGCGTGGCCATCGTCGGCGCCGGCGGCACCGCCCGAGCCGCACTCGCCGCCATCGAGGCGATGCACGTCACGGTCTACAACCGCACCGCCGGCAAACTCGGCGCGCGGCCGCTCGACGAGCTGTCCTCGTTCGACGGCGAGATCGTCATCAATACGGCGTCGAAAGGCGCCGATATCCCGTTGCCGCTGAAGCCCGGCATGACGCTCATCGAAGCCGCGTACGGACAACCGGCAACCGCCGATGCACAACGCGCCGGCGTCACCGTCTATACGGGCGAAGATCTCCTCCACGCCCAGGCCCAGCGCCAGAACGAGCTTTTTCGAAGGATTGCCCATGACTCCCGCTGAATTCGAGACCCTCCGTTCGCAGTACGACGTCATCCCCGTCGTGCGCGAGCTCTCCGCCGACACGCTCACGCCGCTCGTCGCGTTCTCCGCCCTCAGTCCCGCGGGCGCCGAGGCCTTCCTCTTCGAGTCGGTCGAGCGCGGCGAGAACCTCGGCCGCTACTCCTTCGTCGGCTTCGAGCCGCGCCGCAACCTCCGCATCGATCGCGTCGCGGCCGAACCCATCGCCACCCTCAATGAGGAGCTCGTGCCGCTGCGCGTCCACGGCGAAGAAAAGCTCCCGCCGTTCTTCGGCGGCGCCGTCGGCTACTTCGGCTACGGCGTCAGCGGCTGGTCGGAGCGCATCCCCGACACGCACGCCGACGATTTCGGCATCCCCGACGCGAAGCTCCTCTTCTTCGACAACGTCGTCGTCTTCGACCACGTCCGCCAGAAGCTGTACGTCGTCGCCAACATCTTCACGGAGGACGGTTCGCTTGCCGATGCCGAGCAGCGCCTGGATCGCGCCGTGGCCATGTTGCGCCGCGCGTCGCTCGAGCCGCTCGCGTTTCCTGACGTGCCGATGGCTGAGTTCACCTCCACGCACACACGCGAGTCGTACGAGCAGATGATCCGCGACGCGAAGGAGGAGATCGTTGCCGGGGAGATCTTCCAGATCGTCCTCTCCCAGCGCTACGAAACCGACTACCCCACGGCGGACGCGCTCACGCTTTACCGCACCCTGCGCTCGATCAATCCCTCGCCGTACATGTTTCTTCTGCGGACGCACGAGTGCACGCTGGTCGGCGCCTCACCGGAGATGCTCGTGCGTGTGACGGGCAAACGCGCGGAGACGCGCCCCATCGCCGGCACGCGGTCCCGCGGCGCGACGCGCGAAGAAGATGTGGAACACGAGCGCTCGCTGCTCGCTGACCCGAAGGAGAACGCCGAGCACCTCATGCTCGTCGACCTCGGCCGCAACGATCTCGGGCGCGTCTGCGCCAGCGGCTCCGTCGAGGTGACGGACTTCTGCCACGTGGAGCGCTACAGCCACGTCATGCACCTCGTCACCGACGTCGCCGGGACGTTGCGCGAAGGACGTACGCCGCTCGACGCGTTCCTCAGTTGCTTCCCGGCCGGCACCGTCAGCGGCGCCCCGAAGATCCGCGCGATGGAGCTCATCGACCGCTTCGAGCCCACCCGCCGCGGCCCCTACGCCGGAGCGGTGGCCTACTTCGGGTTTTCCGGCAACCTCGATTCGTGCATCACGATCCGCACCGTGACGCTGGTGAACGACAAGGCGTACGTCCAGGCCGGTGCGGGGATCGTCTTCGACAGCGACCCAGCCACCGAGTACGTGGAAACGGAGAACAAATCCGCCGCCCTGCGCAGGGCCATCAGCGTGGCGAAGGCCATCAACAGGGGACGATAGGACCTATAGGACGAATGGGACCTATAGGACGAATAGGGCCCATAGGACAGATGGGACGGAATCACCCTTGAACCTTTACGAGTAGAACTGGCCACGTGCCGGGTGGTGCGGGGTCCTATAGGTCCTATCTGTCCTATAGGTCCTATTTGTCCTATCCAACAGCGCCCACAGCGCGCCGACCCCCCCGCACTCTTACCGGGCCGCCGGTGCAGGTGCCGCGGTCACAAACCGCACCTTTTCCGCGCCCACCAGGTGCACCAGCTCCGCAAGGCGTTTCTCCGCGTTCTGCTGTGCCAGGGGGATGATTCCGCGCTTGACGGCTTCGTTGCGGATCTGCTGTTCGGCGTGCTGGCGCGCGCGGGATTCCAGGTCGGGATCGTGCCGGCGCAGGAGGCCGGTCTTGCGGTTCAGCACCTTCGATTCCTTGTTGTCGACGCGCGACACCAGGATCTGCGCCGGAGGCAGCCGCAGCACGACCGTCCCGTCCGGCTCGCGCCAGATGTCCTCCCGTTTCAGTTGCGACATGTCGACGCCCGCGATCACGTCGCCCGTGGCGAGGAACTGCAGCTCGTCGCCGGCGAGGGCGTTCGGCACCATCTTGTAGGTCTGGGTGACGGTGCCGATGTGCATCACGCGCATCGACGCCGTCTCCAGCCGGTTCAGCCCTCGGACCTGGGTCACGAGGACCGTCAGGTCGACGAGCTTTTCCTGCGGCGTCAGCACCGCCGTTTCGACCGTCCGCCGCAGCGACCGGAGCATGAACCACCCGGTCACGCCGACGGCCACGAGGACCAGAAGGGCCCCGGCGACGATCGTGAAACGGCGTTGCGTTCTATTCATTGAATAGTGGTGGCACTGCTTCCAGGTCCTATGTTAAGCTCTCCGCCTCCCCAGTAAGGCTCAAGGAAGCGTTCAAGTGGTCTCCGGCCCTTGCGGCTGGGAGTTTGTCATTCCAGAGCCCCCTTTCCCTCAGATCTCCAGTGCCGATCCTGTCAACTGGCGGTAGGCTTCCAGGTACTTTTCACGCGTGTTCTGTACCACCTCCGTGGGCAGCTCCGGTGCCGGGGGATTCTTGTCCCAGCCGGTCGTCTCCAGCCAGTCGCGGACGAACTGCTTGTCGTACGACGGCGGGTTCTTGCCGACCGCGTACTGATCGGCGGGCCAGAAGCGCGACGAATCGGGGGTCAGAGCTTCGTCGATCCAGACGATGCGCCCGTCCATCAGCCCGAACTCGAACTTCGTGTCGGCGATGATGATCCCTTTCTTCAGCGCGATCTCCGCCGCGTCGCTGTACAGCCGCAGCGTCAGGTCGCGTAGCGTCGACGCCAGCTCTTCGCCGACGATCGAGGCCATCCGCTCGAAGGAGATGTTGATGTCGTGCCCGGTGTCTTCCTTCGTCGCCGGCGTGAAGATCGGCTCCGGGAGGCGGCTCGCCGTCGTCAGGCCGGCGGGGAGCTTGATGCCGCACACCTCGCCCGTCTCCTTGTACTCCTTGAGACCGGAGCCGACGAGATAGCCGCGGGCGACGCACTCCACCGGCACGACCTCGCACTTCTTCACCAGCACGCTGCGTCCGCGCAGCTCTTCGTGGCGGCGGATCTCGTCGGTGAAGCGGTCGAAATCGCTCTCCAGGATGTGGTTCTCCACGTCCGCGAAGCGGCGGAACCACCAGTTCGAGATCTGCGTGAGGACGGCCCCTTTGTCAGGGATGCCGGGCGAGAGCACGACGTCGAACGCGGAGATGCGGTCAGTGGCGACGAATAGATAACGATCGCCGAGGTCGTAGACGTCGCGGACTTTGCCGCGTCGGGCGAGTGGGAAGGGAAGCGACGTGGAAGTGACGGCTGCGCTGCTCATGGCCGCGCATTGTATTGAACGCGGAGACGAATGGGACCCGGGTGAGTCCCATTCGTTCCGGTCTCAGCCTTTACTTCACGATCTTGTAGCCGTTGCCGCTCTTTTCCAGCTCCGCGCGGCCGAGCTTCTTGGCTACGGTGCGGGCGCTGCGGGCGTTCACGGTGGTGATGCGTTTGCCGATGTTCGTCGGGTCGAAGCCCTTCTTGCCGTAGAGGAAGCCGGCCGTCGCCAGGAGAGTCGGGTTCTGGTACGTCGGGTCACCCGAGAGCTGGTCGATCTGGGAGGTGTAGGGGAAGACGACCGCCGAATCCTCCGGGCGCTCGACGCACGGGTCTTCGACGAAGAACTCCACCGAGCCGCGGTCGACCTGCACCGGGAGGCGGTCCTGGAAGTGACCGAACGGCGGGATGTTGAAGCGCGCTTTGTCGAGCAGCGTGCGGCCGTTCACGTCGTACACGCTGACGAGCAGCGTCGCATTGCAGCGGCCGAGGTTGGCGGCGCCGACGTTGGTGCGCCAGCCGAGACGGTCGATGTTGCGGATGCCATGCGCGACCGAGCTGACACCGTCGTACTCGTAATCGAACAGGCCGGTCCACGTGCCCGGGATCGTCTGGCCGAACGTGCCACCGGACGCGTTGTTGAAAGTGTTCGAGGTGACGAGGAACGAACGCGCCACCACGCTGTCCTCCACGCCCGGGTTGTCCTCGGGGAATGTGGCGATCAGCAGAGCACCGCCGCCGCTCGTGTCGAACAGGTCATCGAGGATGTTGTCCGAGTACGCGACCGAGTTCGACGGCACGACGACCGAGCGCTCGATCGGCTGGCTCGCGGCCGTCGGGAGATACACGACAGCGACCTCGAGCTCGTACTGCTGCGGATTGAAGATGCTGAAGTTCGTCATCCAGCGCGTCCCGAAAGCGCCCGGGACGTTCGCGGAGGCGGGGATGACGTAGGTGTCGTTGATCTGCGCGGCGAGAGGCAGCGCGAAGAGGCAGAGCAGCGTGGGGATCAGAAGTTTTTTGAACACGTTCGTGTCGTCCTTTCGGGTAATGCGGCGACCTCGGCCAGTGCAGGTGAAATGCCGCCGGACCATCCAGGGGAACATGCTTGGAACGTCAATGATTCGAGGAACTTAGCACGTTCACCGTGCCGTCACCGCCGCGCGCGCGGTGCGCCGTGTGATCTCCGCACGCTACACTGCGTCCATGAATCAGATCAGCGACCGTCTGCGCGGCCTCGTGCAGTCCGACATCCGCCGCATGTCGCGCGAGTGCGAGCGCGTCGGAGGCATCAACCTCGGCCAGGGTATCTGCGATCTCCCCACGATCCCGGAGCTCGTCGAGGGCGCGTGCGAAGCCATCTCCTCGTCGAAAGCGACGTACTCGAAATTCGAAGGCATCGACCTCCTGCGCGAGCGCATTGCGCGGAAGATGGCGACGTTCAACGGCGTCGAGATCGACCCCGCGCGCGAGCTCGTCGTGACCGTCGGCTCCACCGGCGGCTTCGCCGCGGCGACGATGGCCACGCTCAATCCGGGCGATGAGGTCATCCTCTTCGAGCCCTACTACGGCTACCACCTCAACACACTCAAGATCCTCGGCATCGAGCCGAAGTTCGTGCCGCTGCGGACGCCCGACTGGTCGATCGATTTCGACGAGCTGCGCAAGGCGTTCGGCCCGCGCACGAAGGGCATCGTCGTCTGTACGCCGTCGAACCCATGCGGCAAGGTGTTCACGCGCGACGAGCTGGAACGCATCGGCGCGCTCTGCCGCGAATTCGGCGCGTGGGCATACACGGACGAGATTTACGAATACATCGTCTACGACGGACGGCGCCACCTCTCGATGGCGTCGATCGAGTCGTGCCGCGACGTGACGATCACGATCAGCGGCTTCTCCAAGACGTTCTCCGTGACCGGCTGGCGCATCGGCTACGTCGCGGCGGACGCGAAGATCGCGGGGCCGATCGGTCTGGTGAACGACCTGTTCTACGTTTGCGCGCCGACGCCGCTCCAGTGGGGCATCGCCCGGGCGCTCGAGATCGGCGACGAGTACTACCGCAACCTCGCTGCCGATTACGAAAAGAAGCGCGACCTGCTCGCGCGCGCACTGACGGAGAGCGGGTTCAAGCCGTATGTGCCGCAGGGCGCGTACTACATGCTCGCTGAGGTCCCGGCGGAGTTCCGCGACGACCGCGAAGCGGCCGACGCTCTCATCGCCAACGCGCGGGTGGCGTCGGTGCCGGGCTCCGCGTTCTACGCCAGCGACCGCGGGAAACGGCTGCTGCGCTTCTGCTTCGCCAAGGATTTCGGCGCGCTGGAAGAGGCGTGCGGGCGGATCGTGGCGATGAAGTCCGCCGTGTAGTCATCGGACGTCGAGACGAATGGGACGCGGGACCATGACGAAGCGCCAGCTTGCGCGCGTGGTCCTGAAGCGCGGCTGGCGCAAGCGCTGTCCGCGCTGCGGCGAGGGGGCGCTGTTCCGGCGGTGGCTCGAGGCGCACGACCGATGCCCCGCGTGCGGTGTGTTGTACCAGCGCAACTACGGTGACATCTGGATGTACGTCATCATCATGGACCGCCTGCCGGTGTTCGGCGGGATCGTGGCGGTCTACTTCGGGTTCCGCTCCACGACCACGCCGATCGCCATCGCGTTCTTTCTGGCGATGTTCGTCCCGCTCGCGCTGACGATGCGCAACCGCCAGGGTCTGGCCATCGCCATCGACTACCTCACGCGCATCTGGTTCCCCGAGCCGACGGACGAAATCCACGACGGGCGGGGGGCGGTCATCAACGTGTGACCGGGAGCTCCGCCATCGCCTCGTGGTGGATCTGCGTGAAGGGAAAGCGCAAGGTACTTCATGAGCGGTTGGACGCCGCGGAAGGGCGGGGGAAACCGATAGGACCAATAGGACGAATAGGACCTATAGGACCTATAGGACCTATGCACACCCCCTCACGGGAGGGCGGGGTCCCCATTCGTCCTATAGGTCCTATAGGTCCTATTCGTCCTATCGTCCCCGGGTGGCGGCGCGCAACCGCGCGCTACTTCTTATGCGCCGCGGCCAGATCCGCCAGGATGTCCTCGGCGTGCCGGGATGTGTCCACCTTCTTGTAGACCTTCTTCACGCGGCCGTCCGGGCCGATCCAGTAGGTCGTGCGGGCTACGCCCCAGGTGCGGCGGCCGTACATGTTCTTCTCTTTCCACACGCCGTACATCTTCGCCACGTCCGCCGTCTGGTCGGACAGCAGCGGGAAGTTGAGGTGGTGCTTGTCGAGGAACTTCTGGTGGCTCTCCAGCGAGTCCGTGGAGACGCCCAGCACGACGGCGTGGTGCTTCGTCAGGTCCGCTTCGTGGTCGCGGAAGCTGCACGCCTCGGCCGTGCAGCCCGGCGTGTCGTCCTTCGGGTAGAAGTAGAGGATGACGTCCTTCCCCTTGAACTCCTTCAGCGAGACCTCTTTGCCTCGCGTCGAGGGGAGTCGGAAGTCGGGGGCGACGTCGCCCTCGCGTGGTTCGAAATAGTCCTGCATTGGTTGCCTCCGGCTGGTCGCCGCTTCGAATTCAGTTTGCCATCCCAGCGCCGAACAACGCCTTCTCCGCGATCAGCACGCCGTTCAGCGCCGAGCTGCGGCGCAGATTATCGCAGACGGCCCACACCCAGAAACCGCCGCGGATCGACGGCTCGGCGCGCACTTCGGCGATGAGGATCTCGTCCTTGCCGGCCGCGTCGGCGGTGCCGAACTGCTGGTCGCCTTCGGGGAACGAGAAGATCGGGTTCGCCTTCAGCGCGGCGATGAGCTTCGCCTCGTCCACCACCTCGCGCGTCTTGAGGAACAACGAGAACGTATGCCCGTGGAAGATCGTGCCGGTCGTGATGAGCAGCGCGAGCTCCATACGCGCATCAGTCAGCGTCTTGATCTGCGCCACGATCGTCTCCTCGTGCCGCTCCGTCGACGGGAAGAGGTTGAACGCAACCTGGCGGTCGAAGACCGTTTTCGGCAGTGGTTGGATGTTGAGGACGCTGATCGTCTGCTGCGCCAGCTCCTCGACGCCTTCCTGCTCGTATTCCGAGGCGGGCTGCACGACGGTGGCGGTGCAGACGTCGATGGGGGAAAGCGGCGCGAGCTGACGGAGGATCAGCGCGATCGGAATCGCTACAGGGTGCGGTGAGACGAGGACGTCGGAAGGATCGAGCTCCTCGAGGTTGATCCCCGCGACGGTCAGCTTCCCTTCCTCGCTGCTGGTCGGCTGCGAGAGGTCGACGGCGATGAAGTCGCGCTCGCGATGGAGCGCGATGAGGTCGTGGTTGGGACCGGGCTTGCCGCAGAAGAAGACGAGATCGAGGTCCTCGAGATCGTCCGGCGTGGCGGCGGCGACGACGGCCGGCTCGTCGCCGACCTCCGTCAGTGCGCCGACATCCTTGCCGGAGGTGTCGAGCAGCACGACTTTCCCGTAGGGGAAGGAGCGCTCGCGGAAGATGGTCTTGATCTCATTGCCGACGAGCGTCAACGGATTAACGATGCCGATCTTGTAGCCGGTGGGTGATTTCGGGTGCGCCATCCGGCGCGTTGTATCACGTTTGCGGCGTGTGGATTTCGGGGGCGTCCGGAACGTCGTCCACGGTCTCGGGCAGCGCTTCCGTGCGCGCCGACGGGAACGCGATCGACCACAGCTTCATCAGCGGACCGCTCACGAGATAGAGGATGGCGGTGACGAAAAAGAGCTCGCGCGGGAAGCGGAAGGCGATGCCCAGGATGAGGGCGAGCACCAGGAAGTGCATCAGCGAGCGCTCTTTCTGAAGATTGAGCCCCTTCTGGCTGCGGTAGCGGATCGGCGAGACCATGGCGAAGGCGGTGGCCACCGTGACGACCATGACGATCAGCGCGAAGCGGCGGTCGGTCACCGGCACTGGCGCGTAGAAGATCATCGACGCCAGCGTCAGCGCGCCGGCCGGACTGGGGAGGCCGACGAAGTAGCGATAGTCGGTCTTGCCGGTCTGCACGTTGAAGCGCGCGAGGCGGAGCGACACCGCGGCAAGGAAAAGGAAGGCGATGCCGCCGCCGAGCTTCTCGAACGAGTGAAGGCCCCATGCGTAGACGAGGACCGCCGGTGCGGCGCCGAACGTGACGACGTCGGCGAGGGAGTCGTACTCCTTCCCGAACTCGCTCGTGGCGCCGAGCTGGCGCGCGGCGAAGCCGTCGAACGTGTCGAAGACCGCGGCGAAGAGCAGCGAGAGGCAGGCGGTCTGGAAGAACTGCACGGCAGCGTCGGGCTGGCCGGCGGTGATCGCTTCGAGGGCCCGCGTCGAGTAGATGATCGAGCGGAAGCCGAAGAAGAGATTGAGGACGGTGAGCGTCGTCGGGACCACGTAAACGCCGCGGCGGAGGTTCTGCCGAACGGCGGCGCGTCTGCTCATGCGCTCGATCTTATGCAAAGGGGGTTCCGTTGGGAACCCCCTTGGATCGTGAATGGGCCGCTGAACTAAAACCGTTGAATCAAACGAGGGCGTGGGAGTGCTCGTAACTGCGAATCCGCTCCGCCATCTGGTCCTTCAACCGGAGTTTCTGCTTTTTCAACGTCTTCTCTTCGATTTCCTCCTGCTCGCTGATCTCGTTCTTCGAGGTCAGTTCTCCGAGGCGCGCTTCACATCGGTGGTGCTCCTCGGCGAGCAGGCGGAACTGAGGGTCTTCGTCCGTGAGAATCTGTTGAACATCTGCGGTACGATTCGACATCGATCTTCCTCCTTCGAAGTACCATTCACACTGAAAATTCTAGCACTCTGCCTGCCAACGGGATGCAGGTTTTTGCTCATCGGTAAGTCGCGGAGCCACAACGACTTGAATGACAATCGGCCGCCAAGGCGGCTCCTCGCCGCGGCGGTTTTCTTCGTCGGAATCGCCACACTCCTCACTCCCCTCCGGCGCGAGCTTTACGTTGGCGACGAGACCAAGTACTCGCAGGTCGTCCGGGAGATGCGCGCCGGCTCGTTTTTCGTTCCCACGCTCAACGGCACGCCATTCACGCACAAGCCGCCCGTGCACTTCTGGCTCATCGACGTGCTGACGTATCCGTTCGGCGTCTATTCGATCTGGCCGTTCGTGATTCCGTCACTCCTCGCGTTTGCGCTGCTCTTGCGCCTGATGTGGAAGCACGAAGGTCCGCTCGCGGCGTTCGTCTGCGGCACGTGTCTGATGATCTGGGCCTCGGCACAAACGGCGCGCATGGATCTTTCGTTCACGCTGCTGATCGCGTTCGCGGCGTTTCGCATCCGGAAGTTTTTCGACGAAGACGATTTCCGCGCGCTGCTCGTCGCGGCGATCGCGCTGGCCGTGGCGCTGCTGATCAAAGGGCCGATGTCCCTCGTCATCGGCTTGTGTCTGTTCGCCTTCGAATGGCTGCGGCGCAGGCGGCGGCCGCGCGGTAACTACCTGCCGTCGCTCTCGGCGCTGATCGTGATTCCGCTGCTGTGGCTCGTGCCGACGATCCTCGTGGCAGGGGAGGCGTACTGGAACGAGGTCTTCTACAAGCAGACGGTGGGGCGCGCGGTCGGCGCGTGGGTGCACAAGTCGCCGCCATGGTTCTACCTGACGCATGCGCCGGGCGATACCGCGCCGTGGTTCCTGCTGCTGGTCGTGGCGATCATCGCGGCGTACAAGCGCAGCGACGAGACGGCGAAGTTCGGCGTGAGCTGGCTCCTCGCGGTGCTGGTGCCGTACTCGATCCTGTCGTCGAAGCTCGACGTGTACATGATGGCGCTGCTGCCGCCCGTGGCGCTCGTCATCGCGCGTTTCGTCAGCGGCGCGGAGGATCGCTGGACGAGGTGGGGGCTGAACGCCAACCGCGTGATGCTGGCGATCCTGCTCATCCTCGGAGTGGCCGGCATGGTCGTGCTGAAACCGGAGATGCTCAAGGAAGACGCGGCCGTCGTGCCGCTGCCGCTGGTGAAGGGACTGTTCGCCGTGCTCGCTGCGGCCGCGCTGGCAGGGCTGGTGTTCGGGCGCAAGCTGCTGACGTCGACGCTGGCGGTGGGGCTGGTGCCGGTCGTCATGTTCGTCTACCTCGCCCTGGCGCTGGTGCCCACCGCGAATGAGATGGCGTCGACGCGGCCGCTCGTGCGCGCGCTGCTGAAGCAGCAGGTGCCGCCGGAGCAGATCGCACTGCACGCATCGCCGCACGTCTGGGTGCGCGGCATGCCCCGCGACCTCGAGCGCGTGCGCCACATCGATCCCCCCGACCTGCGGACGTGGCAGCCCACGGTGATCGTCACGCGACGCAAAGACGCCCAGTCGCTGAGCGCCACGCTGCCCGCGTACCGCAAGGTGGATGAGTTCCGCATGATCGGGAAGTGGTTTGATGTGTACCGGAAGTGAAAAGCGAACGATGGGACGAATAGGACCTATAGGACGGATGGGACATATAGGACAGGTGCATGTCGCACGTTCGTGTGATCGCCGCGGTGGCGACAGTCAACGCGCCTGCTGTGCCGTGTGTCCTCCACCCAGATCCGTCACCCCGCCGCGCCGCCTTCGGCGTCGTGGGCGGGGATTCGGGATGACATTGGTCCTATCCGTCCTATAGGTCCTATTCGTCCCATCGTTCTCTGCTGACCATGTCCAACGCACGCAAACGCCGCTACGCCGCTGCCGCGTTCATCGCGTTGCTCCTGCTGTCGGTGCTGTGGCCGTCGCCGGTCGTTTCGTCGAACCGGCTCTGGCTCAACGAGCCGCTCGCCGTCGACGAGCTCTCCTTCCTCGGGCGCGAAGCGCCGTCGTGGGATGTGGTCTTCTGGTGCCTGGCCGGACTCTTCGCGCTGCTCATCGTGCAGAGCGGCGCCGAGTCGCTCGACTTCGGCGAAGCCGTGCGGCAGGTGCGTGCGGTGCGGATGCGCTTCACGCGCGGGCACGCGCTCCTGCTGGTTATGGGCGCGCTGCTCGTCGCATTCATCTGGCTGTACGTCGACGCACGCGTGCTCGCCTTCGCGGAGCTGATCCAGTCGGAGCGGACCGAGGATGCGGCGCGGCTGGCGAATCGGCTCGGCGGCGGGATGAATCCGGCGATGCTCGTCTTCTTCTTCCTGCTCGCCGGGGTGGCGTACCGCGAAAAGAGGTGGGTCTCCTACGCGGTGGCCATGGCCTTCGCCGGTCTCGGCGCCGGCGTGCTCGCGCAGCTCGTGAAGGCGGTCGTGGCGCGCGCCAGGCCGGAGCTGTGGCTTGGCCCCTTCCAGTACGCGCCCGGCTCCGCGACGTCGTTCCCGAGCGGCCATACCGTCGGCGCGTTCGCGCTCGCGGGAGTGCTGGTGTTCGCCTCGCCGAGCTGGCCGCTGCGCATCGTGGCGTTCCTGCTGGCCGCGTCGGTCGGCGCATCGCGCGTCCTCGCCTTCCGCCACTGGACGTCGGACGTCACCGCCTCCGCCATCCTCGGCCTGCTCGCGGCGGCGCTCTTCACCCGGGCCGTGACCCGAGTCACACACGATCCTCCCGCGGCTCCATAGAATCCGCGATTGTCCGGGGAGGAACCATGTCTCAACGCCTGTCACTCATCAACTACGACGTCCTTCGCGAGCTGTGCGACCACTGCCGCAAGGAACGCTTCCACTTCGTCCCCATGGGCGCCGCCCCGGCGACGGGCGACTGCAAAAGCTGCGGAGCCGCCACCACCGAGCTTGCCGACATGACCGATACATCGGTCTTCCGTCTGATCACCCACGCCAACGGCGACGTGGTGATCGTGCCCCTGATCAAGACGGCGTAGGCGATTCCGAGAGGACGAATAGGACCTATAGGACGGATGGGACCTGTAGGAGCCGGTTTGTCACCGATCCAGCGTTATCATTTCCGTCATGGCGAAAGCCCTGCGAAAGCCGGCCACGTATGACGACCTGCTGAAGGTCCCGGACCATCTGGTCGCTGAGCTGATCGACGGTGAGCTTTATGCAACTCCACGGCCGGCCAAGCCGCATTCGCGCGCGCATTCGATGCTGCTCGGAAAGCTGAACGGCGCATTTGATTGGGGTGATGGCGGTCCCGGTGGCTGGTGGATTGTTACCGAGCCTGAATTGCACTTCGGGCGCGACGTTGTAGTGCCGGATATCGGTGGCTGGCGCCGTGAACGCGTGCCTGAGTATCCTGATGCCGGTGCGTGCGATGTTGCACCCGACTGGATCTGCGAAGTGGTTTCACCTTCGAGCGGCCGTCACGACCGCATCCGCAAGATGCCGGTCTACGCCCGGCATGCCGTGGCGTACGCCTGGCTGATCGACCCCGTGCAGAAGTCGCTGGAGGTCTTTCGCCTGAGCCACGGGCAGTGGGTGACGATCGCAACCCACGCCGAAGACGAAGTGGTTCGCGCAGAGCCTTTCGACGCCATCGAGCTACCGCTAGCCGCGCTCTGGCTCGACTGACGCCTATCCCATTCGTCGAATAGGTCCCATCGGTCCTGGTCGTCCTGTCGTCCCCTCTACGCTTCCAGATCCGCAAACTGCACCGACACCAGCCTCGAGCACCCGGCCTCCTCCATCGTCACGCCGTAGAGCACGTCCGCGGCTTCCATGGTTCGGCGGGAGTGGGTGATGACGATGAACTGGGTGTCGCGGCTGAAGTCGCGGACGAGGCGGACGAAACGCTCCGTGTTCACTTCGTCGAGCGGGGCGTCGACCTCGTCGAGGATGCAGAACGGCGACGGTTTGTAGCGGAAGATCGCGAAGAGGAGGGCGATCGCCGTGAGGGCGCGCTCGCCGCCGGACAGCAGGGCGATCGACTGGTTCTTCTTGCCCGGCGGCTGCGCCACCAGCTCGATGCCGCTCTCCAGCACGTCTTCCTCATCGAGCAACTGCATGCGCGCGGTGCCGCCGCCGAAGAGTGAGGTGAAGATCTCGGTGAACGAGGTGTTGACTGCGTTGTAGGCGTCGCGGAACAGCTCGCGCGAGGTCAGGTTGATCTTGCGGATCGTCTGGCGCAGCGATTCGATCGATTGCACGAGGTCGTCGCGCTGCGTGCGCAGGAACGACTCGCGACCCTCCAGCTCCGTGTGCTCGTCGATGGCCAGCACGTTCACGGGACCGATCTTCTCGACCTGATCCGCGAGCTTCGCCACTTCCGACTCCAGCGCGAGGCGCGTCTCGTCGTCCGTGGGAGGCTCGACGTCGGCCAGCGCGTCGATACCGGCGTGCAGGTCGAGCGCGATCTGCTCGCGCAGCAGCTCGAAGCCGGACTTTGCGCGGTCGAGGCGGCGCTCCGATTCGAAGAGCGTTTCCTTCGCCGTGTTCCACATCGAGCGCGAGCTGATCGCGCGCGACTCCAGCTCCGTCACGCGCGCCGTGAGGTCCGCCACCTCGGCTTCGAGGCCGACGCGCACTTCCGACAGCTCGTGCAGCTTCGTCAGCGTCTCTTCGAGCTGGCCGCGCGACTGCTCGACGGCGATCTCGGTTTCGTCGCGGCGGCGGTGCAACGTCTCGATCTCCTGCTGCAGCTGCGTGGCGCGGGAGCCGAGGGAGACGACGATGCGCGAGAGGTTCTCGTGCTCGCGCTGGATCGAGTTCACGTTGCCCGACGCTGCTTCGACGTCGACGCGCGCCTTCGAGGCGATGTCGGTGATTTCTTCGAACGCGCCGCGCGAGACCGACAACTGCTCTTCGTGTCCGCGGATCTGTTCGTGCAGCTCGTTCTCGCGCGCCTGCAGCACGTCGAGCTCGCCGATCGCCGCCTTCTTGCGCGTGATCAGCCCTTCCTTCTCGTCGGCATAGAGCGTCTGCTCTTCCGACGCGACGGCGAGGTCCTTCTCGAGGCGCTGCAGCTCCTGCCCGGCGCGCTCCCGCTGTCCCTTGCGGTCGCGCAGCTCCTGCTCCGCCGTGCGCGCGCGCTCCTCGGCGAGGATGCGCGTGTCGTCCGCGGTGCGCAGCTCTTCCTCGACGCTCTGCAGGTCGGTGGCGAGGCCGCTGGCCTGCGTTTCGACGCTGCCGAGGAGCGCCTGGAGGTCGGCGACTTCACGTTTGACGGAGAAGACGCCGGGCGTGGCTCCGGCGGTCTTGCCGCCGATGACGAGCGGGCCGCGCACGATGTCGCCGTCGCGCGTGACGAACGTGGCGTTCGGGCGCTCCTTCGCGTTCGTCATCGCGTCCTGCAGCGAGTCGACGATGTACGCCTCGGGGATGGCCATGCGCACGGCGTCGGCCGCGCGACCTTCGCCGAGAACCGAGTTGGCGGCGTCGCCGCGGCGGGAGCCTTCACCGAGTGCTTCGTAATCGAGGGTGATGAAGGCGCCGCGGCCGGCGCCGCGCTCGCGCAAACGGCCGATCGCATCGACGGCGGTCTGCGCGTGGTCGACGACGGTCGCCTTAGACACCTCGCGGAGCAGCGTGTCGAGCGCGGCTTCGTATCCTTCCGCCGCGCGCACCGATTCGGCGGCAGCAGTGGCGTTCGGGATCAGCTCGAGGATCGCGCGGCGCACGTCCTCGTCCTGCGCTTCGAGCGACGCGAGGAGCGTGCGCAGTGAATCGATCTTGTACGTCGTCTGCGAGATCGTGTCGCGGTGCGACGCGAGCTCCTTGCGCATCGCGTCGCGGCGCGCGATCAGCTCATCGCGGCGGGCGACCGCGTCGCGTGCATGTGCCTGCGCGGCGAGAAGCTGCTGCTCCGCATCGCGCACCGACTGCTCCCACTCGTACATCTGCGCGAGCGCGCCGTCGCGGCTTTCCGCGGCCTTGCGCGCGCTCTCCGTCAGCTTGGAGAGGTAGAACTCGCACTTTTCGACCGCGATCTCGATCTGGTGCACCTGGTTGCGCGCCTCGGAGATCTTGGCGATGGTGCGCATGAGCTGCTCGCGCGACTCGGCGAGCGCTTTCTCGTTGCGGCGGACGGCGTCGGAGCGCTCCTGGCGCTCGCGCTCGACCTGGTCGGCGATCTCGCGAAGGCGGTTGCGCTCCGCGCGCGCGACTTCGAGCTGCTGCGTCTTCTCTTCCAGAGCGGCCTGCTGTTCCGAGCCTTCGCCTTCGAGCGTGCCGATCTGGTTGCGGGCGTTCTCGATGCGCTGCACGAGGTCGCCGAGGTTCTGTTCGGACTGGGAGAGGAAGGAGCGGAGGCGCTCGACGTCAGCCGAAAGGCCGGCGATCTCCTCGCGCACCGTGGAGGCGCTGCGCGAAGAGGCGATGTGCTGCGTGCGCGTCTCGGCGAGCTCCGCTTCGTCGGCGCCGAGCTGTGCGGAGAGCTCGCTCTCCGACGTCTGCGCGTGTGCGACGGCGGCGTTCGCAGCTTCTTCCTCGAGCTGCGCCAGGACGATGCGTCCCTTGTAGAGCGAGCGCTTGGCCGTCGAGAGCTGATCGGCGAGCTCCTTGTGGCGGCGCGCCTTCGACGCCTGCCGCTTCAGCGAGTTCAGGTTGCGCGTGACCTCGGACAGCGTGTCGTCGATGCGCAGCAGGTTCTGCTGCGTCTCCTCGAGCTTCAGCTCCGCGGCGCGGCGCTTCGTCTTGTACTTCGTGATGCCGGCGGCTTCTTCGATGAGGCGGCGGCGATCCTGCGGCTTGTTGGAGAGGATGAGATCGATCTTCCCCTGCTCCATGACGGAGTAGTTGCGGATCCCGAGGCCCGTATCCATGAGGATGTCGGAGATATCCTTCATCCGGACGCGCTTGCCGTTGAGGCGGAACTCCGACTGCCCGTCGCGGAAGACGCGGCGGTGGATCGTGATCTTGCCGTCGTCGGCCATCGGGTGGTTCGAGTCGCCGTTCATCGTCCCGAGGGTGAGCGTGACTTCACCCATCGAGAGGGGCCGGCGGCGGGCGGAGCCCTGGAAGATGACGTCTTCCATCGTCTCGCCACGGATGTGGGAGGCGCGGTTCTCGCCGAGGACCCAGATGATGGCGTCGCAGATGTTCGACTTCCCGCAGCCGTTCGGACCGACGACCGCCGTCATGGCAGCGGGGAAGGTGAGATGGGCGGGATCGTAGAAGGACTTGAAGCCGTGGATGTCGAGTTTTTCTAAGCGAAACATGGACGATTGGGGGCGGATCGTAGCAGGAAAAGACGGGCCCGCGAGCCGCATTTCCGGGTGGCTGTAAACGGCTGAGACCAAAGGGGAATTCGCGGTTGACAGGAACGGCACGCAACGGTTCCTGTGCAGACGTGCACCGCCGATGCCCTGTTTTGTCCCCTCTGTCCTATTCGTCCCATCAGAGCCATGCGCATGGGGATAATGCGCAGGTGATCGCGGACTACCTGCAGGCAGAAATCAATGTCGGTTCCTTCGCCAGCGCCTCCTGGGCGGCCGGCACCCTCGACGGAATCACGGAGAGCGGCGCCCACGGGCATGCGGTCGCGGTGCCGCTGCGTATCGCGGCGACCGAGAGCACGATCTACGACTGCGCCTCGATCACGAAGCCGCTCGTCACCGGGACGCTGATCCTGCAGGCGGTGGCCGAGGGGCGCATTACATTAGAGGATGAGTACCGCGGCTCGACGTTTCGGGAGTTGCTGACGCACACCTCCGGGCTGAAGGCATGGCTGCCGCTCTACGCGATGGGGGATTACCTCCAGGCGATCGAGCAGCATGGGCGCGAGGCGGAGCGCGGCACGCGCGTCATGTACTCGGACCTGAACTTCATCCTGCTCCATCACGCGATCGAGGAGCTGTTCGGCGACTACGTCACCGCCGCGAAGGAGCGCATCTTCGCGCCGCTCGATCTGCGCGATGCGTACTTTCATCCGCCGAAGCAGCTCCTGTCGCGGATCGCGGGAACGGAGTGGGGACAGCGTTTCGAGGCGGGGATGTGCGCCACGCGCTCCATCGCCTTCACCGGCTTCCGTCAGGGACTGATGTGGGGAGAGACGAACGACGGCAACTCGCATCACGCCGGCGGTACCGCGGGCAACGCGGGGCTCTTCGCCACGGCGCGCGACGTCTACCGCATCGCGCAGGCCTTCGCACGCGGAGAGCTCGTGCCGCGCGAGCTCGTGGACGAGGCAACGCGCGAGCAGGCGGCGGGGCGCGGACTCGCGTGGCAGCTCGCGGGGCCGGGGCTTTCGTCCGCTTCGTACGGCCACATGGGATTCACCGGCACGTCAGTGTGGACCGACGGGGATCGCATCGCGGTGCTGCTCACGAATCGTGTACATCCATGCGCGGCACCGATCGGGATGCAGAAAATCCGTGGTGAGTTCCACCGGCTGACTCGTTTCTGACCCAGGGATCGGATTTTGATCCGTCCTTAAGCCCTTCAGTGGATCATGCGTTAACCCACTTCGAAGCTAAGTTGTTGATTCTGTGTACGGCATTCGCCTCGCTCTAGGGCTGACCACCGAACTTAGAGGAGAAGAAACGAATGATCCGACGGTTAATGGCAGTTTTTGGCGCGGCTGTGATGGTGGCGGGTATCGCGATCGCTGACGAACCGGTGAAGCGGTCGCAGTTGACGCAGCAGCCCGAGGTCGTTGGTGGCGAGAACGATCCGTTCACGATCGAAGGAACGGAATGGCTCGATCACGCGTCGTTCGCGACGCGCGGCCGCTGCGGCACGAAGGACCTCGACGAGGTGAGCGCGACCGCCGTCGAAGAGCGGTTCACCGAGGAGCTGATGCGGACGCCGCGCTACAGCGTGGAGTCGATCAGCAGCCCCGTCTCGATCACCGTCAACTTCCACATCATCCGCAGCGGAACGGGCGCGGGCGACGTTTCCGACACGCGCCTGAACTCGCAGATCGCCACGCTCAACGCGGCGTACAACGGCAAGGGCTTCACCTTCGTGCGCGGCACGACCGACCGCACGAACAACAGCACGTGGTACACGATGCAGCCGGGCACCAGCGCCGAGCTGAATGCGAAGAACTACTTCACCGGCATCGCCGCGAACAACCCGAGCTACGTCCTCAACTTCTACACCGCGGCGCCGGGTGGCGGCCTCCTCGGCTGGGCGACGTTCCCGTGGGACCTCGCCGCCAACGCGAGAATGGACGGCGTCGTCGTCCTGCACTCCTCCGTCAATGGCGGAAGCGCCACGCCGTACAACCTCGGCGACACCGGCGTGCACGAAGTCGGTCACTGGCTCGGCCTTTACCACACGTTCCAGGGCGGCTGCGGCACCGGCAACAACACGACCAGCGGCGACCGCGTCGCGGACACCGCTGCGGAAGCCAGCGCCGCCTCCGGCTGCCCCTCGGGCCGCGACACCTGCAGCTACGCTGGCGTCGACCCGATCACGAACTTCATGGACTACACCTACGACTCCTGCATGAACAACTTCACGACCGGCCAGGCGAACCGCATGGTCAACATGGCGGCGACGTACCGCCCCTTGCTGTAAAGAAGACAAAAGCTGGTGGTAGGGGACCGGCGAAAGCCGGTCCTTTTTTTGGGTCCGGCTACGCCTGACCCCACGCGCGACCATGGCACCCAGGGTCCGCCAGGCCTATAGGTCCTATTCGCCCTATAGGTCCTATTTCCCATTCCCCGCACACCCAGGGCGCGTTCACGCACGCCCCGCAAACCAGCTCCCCGGAGCCCACGCCGCCGCGCGTGACTGCAGCAGCGTGGCCGCGCCGGGATCGCCGTTCGCGTCACACAGCACGCCGAACATGTACAGCGTCTCCGCGAGCAGTGGATCGGGGTCGGTGTAGTCGTCGCGGAAGCGCGTCTCCAGCAGCTCGATGTTGTCGCGGAAGGTGCGCAGCGCCGACTCGCGATCGCCGGCGCGCAACTGGATGTACGCCAGGCCGAGCTGCTGGAACTCCTGGATCTGCGGGAACTGCGCGATCTGCTCCTGCATCAGGCGCAGCGCTTCGTCGAGGTCGCGCCCCAGGTGCGCCAGCGAGAGCGCGATGCCTTCGCGCGCGGCGGGATCGTTCGACTGCCGGTAGGAGGCGATGGCGTCGTCGAAGCGCCCGAGGAGCTTGAGGGCTTCGGCGCGGTGGAGATGCTCGCCGGAGCGTTCGGCATCCGCGGCGGCTTCCTCGTAGCGATGCTGGTGGATGAGCTTCTGGACCTTCGTGACCGGCTTCTGCGCCAGCATGTACGCGACGAGCCAGCCGAGCAGCGCGAGCGCGACGACGAGGACCAGCAGCCAGACGCTCATCAGCGCGGGCGAGGGGGTTGAGATTGCGGCTGTTGCGGCAGCGCGCCGAAAGGACGCGGCTGCGGTTGTTGCGGCTGGACGCCCGCGGGACGCGCGGGGCCGGGCGCCACACCAGGACGCGGCGCTCCCGGCGGGAGCGTCCCCGGCGTGGCCGCCGGCGGCAGCTTCGCGGCGGCGGCAGCGGCTTTGGCCTGCGCCTCGGCCTGCTGCTTGGCGGCGGCTTCCTGCTGCGCGGCGATGATCTCCGGCGGCGTGGTCGCTCCCTGCTCGAGGATGAACGTGCGCATCACCTCCGGCCGTCCCTCGTACTGGAAGTCGAGGTCCGGCATCGGCACGGCGCGCCCTTCCTGCGGCTGGTTCGAGAGGTCGGTGATCTCGGTCAGCGGCACGGCGGGGTTGTTCGTCACGTCACGCTCGTTGCGCATGTTGACGAACTGATGGAGGCCGACGAGCAGCAGGAAAATGACGCCGACCGTCACGGCGATGACGATGCCCTGCCGCTGACGCGCGTATTCGAGGACGCTTTCGCCCGTCGACATGTCGCGCGGACGGAAGATCTCCTGCAGCATGGCCTGGGTGTCGATGCGCTCGCCCGTCTGCGGATTCGCACCGCAGTAGGGGCACGCGCGCGCCGCGGCATCGATCGTGTGGCGACACGCCACGCAGACTGCTTTACTCATTTCCACGGAATGATATGTCAACGCTGAACTGGGCACTGACCGGCTCGCCGTTCTCGGTGGCCGGCTGGAAGCGCCAGGTCTGGATCGCGGCGATCAGCCGGGCCGTGTGGCCGGGGATGCCGTTGCGGATGTTGACGTCGCGGACGTGACCGTCGGCGCCGACGACGAGGTCGACTTTCGCCACGGTCTCACTGTCGACCGGAAGGCGCGGCACCGGCGTGTAGCGCGGCACCGGACGGGTGCGCATGCCGCCTCCGCGAGCCTCGCGACGGGCCGGCGGCGTCCGCTGCTCCTCGGCCTGTTGCTGCGCCGTCTGCTCCGGCGTCTGCGCCGGCCGCGGCGGCGTGGCGCGCGCCGGGCGCGGCACCGCGGGACGCGGCGTCTGCGCATAGGCGGGCGAGGTCAGCGTCCGCGGATCGGTCATGACGGCCATCTGCTCGCGCCGCTTGCGCTCCGCTTCGGCGCGCTGCGCGAGCTGCGTGTACTCGACGGACGAAACCGCGGTCGCGTCGTGGCGCTGGTACTCGTTCGGAATGGCCCCGGCGTCGGCGATCGGCACGGGCGCGCTGGTGATCGGCGTCTCGATGGTCGTGCCCATCTCGACGAGCGGCGCCGCGTTCGACGGCATCGCGCTGGTCTTGGTGGTGTCTTTCTGTTCGGTGAGCGGCTCCGGCGCATCGTCGGGCGTACCGTCGCGGTTGACCACCATTCCGATGGCAAACGACGCGATCAGCACGGCGAGGAGGCCGATGCCGATGAGGATGGTCTTCTTCAGGCTTCGCTCGGCGGCCGGGACGTACACGGGAGCCTGCGGCTCTACCGCTTCGGCCGTGACCGGCTCCGCCTGATCCCAGTTGCAGTAGGGGCAGATGGTCGCAATGGCGTCGATCCCCCTTCCGCAGCGGACACAAGTTTTTCTATCGGTCATGTTGGTCTGATCCAACTGCAACCGGCATACCGCGGTCGTTGCGCCAGACGTAAGCGCCCTGCTCGGTGACGATAAATGCCTTGGGTGCAACACGTTTCGCCAGAATCGTGCTCCCGCTCCTGGTGAAGCGGTAGAGCGTCCCCGAGCTGGAGTCGTAGGCGATCCATTGACTCCCGCGGACGAAGACGCGGTCGACGGCGGTCGGGAACTGTGAGTTGCGGTTCGCGTACAGGCCGAGCCCGAGCAGGCCGCGGATGAAGCCGCGGGTGACGGCCTGCGTCATCGATTGCGCCCCTTCGACCATCCAGACGCGCTTGGCCGAGGGATCGGCCACCGCGATGGTGGGCGATTTGGCGATGGAGAGATCGACCGGCACGGCGCCGAGGGCGATCTCGCCGTGCGGCTGCATCGTCTCGAGGTCGAGCATGACGATCTTCCCGTCGGCCGGCAGCGTGAGGTAGCCGAAGCGGCCGGCGACCTCGAAATCGCTGGCGGAGGCGGCCGTCTTCACTCTCCGCGCGATCGTTTTCGTCGCAGGATCAAATTCTTCGACCGTCCCCTCGGCGCGTCCATAGACATACAGCTTGCCGTTGGCTTTGCGGAGAAAGGCGGGGTCGGCGGCGACGCGCACGTTCTGCAGCGTGCGCGCGTCGCGAGCGAGGACATAGAGCGCGTCGCCGACGAAAGCACCGTCGATCGGCGTCTCGCCGGTTTTCTCCACCGTGACGCGCCCGGTGGCGAGATCGACGATGTGCGCTTCGTTGGCCAGCGCATCCAGCACTGCCGCCTTGCGGTCGCCGACGACGATCGCCGTGGCGTTGGTGGCGCCTGCGGCGCTCCACAGACGGCGGCTGCCGTCGAACAGTTGGATGCGTCCGTCGTGCGCGGCCAGGATGCCGCGTGGGGTCTGGGCGATGGTTTGCGCCCACAACGACGGGACCACCAGCATCAACAGAAGAACGATAGGACCTATAGGACGAATAGGACGAATGGGACTGATGGGACCTCTGCGCGCGGTGCGCAGCTCATAGGTCCTATAGGTCCCATCTGTCCCATTCGTCCTATCGGTCCCCTTGCCGTTCATCGCGCTACCCCCAGCGGTTCAACCAGCAGTGCGTCGCCGCGGCCCACGCCGAGGATGCGGTAGGTCAACCGCAGCGGCGTCTGTGTGGGCCACGGGCTGCTGAACTGCGTCGGCTCCGCGAAGCGGAAGGGGACACCGTCGATGGTGCCGCTCTCGAAGATGACGCCCTCTTCGCCGTCGAAGAGGATGGTGCTCGTGTAGAGCGCGGCGTCGAGCGTCGCGCGCTGCTCGGGGGTCAGCGTCTCGAAAGCATTGAGCAGCCGGCGCAATTCGGCACCCGTGGGCGTCGGACTCGGGAGCACCGCCGCTTCGGCAGTCGTCTCCTGCAGCAGCACGCGGAGCGTGTCGTTCGCCGGGAACTCTTTCGCCAGTGCTTCGAGCGTCGTCCGTGCGGCACGCAGCTCGCCGCGCTGCATCTGGACCAGCGCGCGACGCATCTTGCCGCCCGTCGTCGATGCGTCGACGCTCTCCGGCGCGGAGCGTCCGAGGTGACGCTGGTAATCGCGAATCAGGGTGAGCGAGAACGGGTTCGCGTCGAACGCTTCGGCGTAACGCTCGTCGTCGGCGTCGAGCCGCGCGAGCGCCGCCAGCGCGGTGGCGTCGTCGCTGCGGTCGCGGAGCACCGCTTCGTATTGCGCGCGCGCTTCGGCCGTCGCGCCGCGCTCTTCGTAGAGCCGCGCCAGCCGGAGCTGTGCGCGATTGAGCAGCGCGAGATACGCCGCTTCGTCGCCGCGCGCGCTGGAGAGGATCTCGAACGATTCCTGCCGCGCCACCGACTCCCGCAGCGCGTCGAACGACTTCGAGCGAAGCGATGCCGTGACTCTGACGAGGAGTCGCTCCGCTTCGGCGCGCTCGCCGGCGTCGATGAGCGACGTGGCCAGCGCGTGCTGATAGACGGCGACGTCGAGCGGATTGTCTCCGGCGAGGAGGACGGCGTTGCGCGCGGCGCTCACCGCTTTGCGCGGATGCCCGAGCACCGTCATGGCGGAGGCGTAGACGTTCCACGTCTTCGCCGAGCCGGCCGTGTAGCGCGCCGCTTCTTCGAGCAGCGCAAACGACTCCGCATCGCGCCCGAGCTTCGCCTGCGCCAGCGCCGCATACATGGTGGCGGTGGAGTAGCGCGTCAGATCGGAGGCGGCTCGCGCCGCGAGGCGTTCCTTCGCCGCCAGGTCCAGCGCCTTCGTGTATTCGGCCCGGGCCAGCGCGCGTTCATTGCGCGTGACGCGCAGATCGCCGAGGTTCAGCCGCCCGGAAAGCTGCGCCAGAAAGTCGCGCGAAGACGCCAGCTGCCGTTCCATCTTGGCAATTTCAAAATCGGAGGCGATGCGCGTCTGGGCGAACGCGGGTTGCCCGAACAGCAGAATTGCAGTGGCACCTGCCATCCACGCTGCGGCGCGGGGTTTGGTCCTATCAGTCCTATCCGTCCTATCGTTTCCCCTGCCCATCATTCCGCCCAATACCCCTTCCGCGCCGCCGTCACGGTCACGCCTTTCGCCGGCGCAATGGCGATCGTGCGCCAGCCCTGCGCCGCGGCGTTGCTGCTCTGGTAGACCACCAGGTAGCGGCTGTTGATGTCCTGCAGGATCCGCGCGAGCTCCACGCGGATCGTTCCAGCAGAGGCGTCCGCGATCGTGCCGCCGGTGTTGGACGCTGCTTTCTCGAGGAACGGGCTCGCGTCGCCGAGGGTGATGGCGGAGAGGATGGTTTTCGTGCTGCTGATGCGGCGCAGCGCACTCTCGTCGTTCAGCAGCGAGTTCCGGTCGCCGCCGTCCGTGATGACGATCGCGTACGTGCGCTCGTGCGAGGCGATCGACGCCACCGCATCGCGCAGCGACGTTCCGCCCGACGGCGACACCTCGGCGAAAAGCCGCCCGAGCCTCTCACCTCGGGCGATCCGGCGCGGCCTGGCCACGACGTGGTTGAAGAGGATCACCGACGACGTATCGCCGGGACGGAGTTGCCCCAGTTCGGCATCGATCGCGGCCAGCGCGGCGGTGAGGCGGCCGTCGCGCATGCTCAGCGAGCGATCGACGATGAAGACGAAGTGCGCGGCGGGACGCTCAGCGCGGACGTCGCGGATCGCCTGCTCTTTCCCGTTCTCGCGCAGCCGCAGGTCGGAGGCTTTGACGGGGCGCGAGGCGCGCACGCGCAGCGGCACCTCGACCAGATCGACGTTGAGATTCTCGCCGGCGGTCAGCGCGGCCGTGACGACGCGCGCCGTGTCGCTGTTGCGGAACCCGTTCGACCACACCTTGGCTACGACTTCGCGCGGCAGGGGACTGGTGCCGAAGTCGGCGGCGATCCGGTACGGCGCCTTGCGCGCCACGCCGGCCAGCGCGCCGTCGATGTAGAACTCGACGCGGTCGACGTTCGCGGCGTCGGTCGTGACCTCCAGCGCCTGCGGCCCGATGGCCTGCGCGCCCGGCAGCGGCGCGACGAACGTGACGTTCGCCGCCGACAGCGGCAGCGCCAGCAACAGCAGAAGGAGAAGTCTGCGCACGACAAGCGAAACGTGGCGCCGTCGTTAAGCTATTTCGTTTCTATGGTTTGGCGCCTGGGGATGACGAAGCGTCCTTCTGATGGGACGCGTTGTCCGTTGTCCGTTTTCCGTTGTCCCTGCTGCGCTTCGCCGAAAATCGTCGCGTAGCGCAGCACGGAAAACGGACAACGGCTCTCGGAAATCGCGGTCACCAATCGCCGCCCTCCTATAATCCGCCCCCGATGCCGCTCGACCCACTCGCGCTAGCGCGCCAGCTCATCGACATTCCGTCGCCGACCGAAAGCGAATTCGCCGTCGGTGAGTTTCTCGACGCGCAGCTCACGGCGATGGGGTTCACCACCCGCCGCCATTACGTCAGCGAACAGCGCTTCAACGTCTACGCGAGCGCCGGCGGGCGTCCCCGCGTCGTGCTGAACACGCACATCGACACGGTGCCGCCGTGGTTCGCCTCGTACGAGGACGACGACTACCTCTACGGCCGCGGCGCCTGCGATACGAAAGGGATCATCGCGGCGATGCTCGCGGCAGGGGAGCGCCTCCGCACGCGCAACATCAACGGCTTCGCGTTTCTCTTCGTCGTCGCGGAAGAGACCGACTCGGTCGGCGCCAAGGCCGCGAACGAGGAGTTCAAGGACCTCGGCTCCGAGTACGTCGTCGTCGGCGAGCCCACCGAATCGATCTTCGCGCGCGCCTCGAAAGGCGCGTTCACCGCGGTCGTCCGCTTCGAGGGGATCGCCGCGCACTCCGCCTATCCGGAGCGCGGCGACTCCGCCATCAACCGCATGGTCGCGGCCATCACCGACATCAACGCCACCGACTGGGGCACGCACGAGATCCTCGGCAAAGCCACCGTCAACGTCGGCGTCCTGCGCGGCGGGTTCAAGCCGAACATCATCGCCGCCGAGGCCGAGTGCGAGATCATGTTCCGCCACGTCTCGACGCCGGACGAGGTGCAGGCGCAGCTCGAAGGCGTCGTCGCCAGGTACGGTGGCAAGGTGATCGTGGCCCGCGGCAATCCTCCGCAGTTCATGATGGTTCCGGAAGGCGCCAGCTCCGCCGTCGTCGCCTTCAACACCGACGTCCCGTGGCTCGGCAACCTCGGCAAGCCGCTCCTCTTCGGCCCCGGCTCGATCCTCGACGCGCACGGCGCGAAGGAGAAGATCGGGAAGAAGGATCTGTTGGAAGCGGTGGAGACTTACGAAGCAATGGTGATCTCGCTCCTGGAAGGAAAAGTCTCGTAAGAGAACGTTGTCCGTAGTCCGTAGTCCGTTTTCCGTTGTCCGTGCTGGCGCTGCACGACGACTGTCGCGGAGCGGAGCACGGACAACGGACAACCGAAACGGACAACGAAAAAACAACGATGCCCAAACTGACCCACGACATCTACCTCATCGCCGCACTCCGCACTCCCATCGGCAAGTTCGGCGGGACGCTCGCCTCCCTCACCGCGCCGCAGCTCGGCACGGCGAGCGCGAAAGCGACACTCGAGCGCAGCGGCATCGATCCGGCGGCGGTCGACGAAGTGATCTTCGGCAACGCGCGGCAGGCGGGCGTCGGCCCGAACGCGGCGCGGCAGATCGCCATCAAGAGCGGCCTGCGCCACGAAGTGCCGGCGTACACGGTCAACCAGGCGTGCGGCTCCGGCCTCCGCGCCATCATGAACGCCGCCGATCAGCTTCGCCTCGGGCACGCCGAGGTGATCCTCGCCGGCGGGACGGAGTCGATGTCGAACACGCCGTACCTTCTGCCGCGCGCGCGGTGGGGCTACCGCATGGGCGATGCGGAGGTCGTCGACGGCATGACGCGCGACGGCTTCATGTGCCCGCTCGCCGACGAAATGATGGGGTCGACCGCGGAGACGCTCGCCGACCGCTACGAGATCTCGCGCGAGGAGCAGGACCGCTACGCCATTGCTTCGCAGCAGAAGGCGGGACGGGCGTACGACGAGAACCGGTTCGCCGAGGAGATCGTGGCGGTGAGCGTGCCCGGGAAAAAAGGGGAGACGGTCCTCGATCGCGACGAGCATCCCCGCTTCGACGTGGAGCTCGGCAGCATGGCCAAGCTGCCGCCCGTCTTCCGCAAAGGCGGCACCGTCCACGCGGGGAATTCGTCGGGCGTGACGGACGGCGCGTCGAGCATGCTCGTCGCCAGCGCCGCCGCGGTGAAGAAACACAATCTCAAACCGATGGCGCGCATCGTCGGCTACGCGCAGGCCGGCGTCGACCCGAAGATCATGGGCATCGGCCCCGTCCCGGCGACGAAGAAGCTGCTCGACGAAGTGGGCGTGAAGCTCGACGACATCGACCTCATCGAGCTGAACGAAGCGTTCGCCGCGCAGGTCATCGCCTGCGACCGCGAGCTGCACCTCGACCCGGCAAAGCTCAACGTCCACGGCGGCGCCATCTCCCTCGGCCACCCGATCGGCGCGACCGGCGCGCGCATCACCACGACGCTGCTCCACGCGATGCACGCACGCAACGCCCGGCTCGGATTGGCCACGCTCTGCATCAGCGGGGGGATGGGGCTATCGATGGTGGTGGAGAGAGTTTGAGGACAAAAGGCGAACGCAGAACGCAGAACGCAGAATGAAAAATGGGAACGCTCAACGTTCTAAATTCTTCATTCTGAGTTCTGCGTTCTGCATTCATCTTTTATGACCTTCACCGACTCCCACTGCCACCTCACCATGTCCGACGCCGCGGCCAACCTGGGCCGTGCGCGCGAGCTCGGCGTGCGCGGCTTCGTCGTGCCGGCCACGAAGCTCGACGACGCGCCGCAGTGCGTCGCCGTCGCGCAGCAGCATGACGATGTCTGGGCCGCCGTCGGCTTTCATCCGCACGAGGCGAAGGACTGCGACGACGCGGCGTTCGCCGAGATCGCCCGCCTGGCGAAAGAGCCGCGCGTCGTCGCCATCGGCGAGTGCGGCCTCGACTACCACTACATGCATTCGCCGCGGGAGACGCAGCGCGACGTGCTGCTGCGGCACATCGATCTCGCCAAGTCGCTCGACCTCCCGGTGATCATCCACAACCGCGAATCGACCGACGACCTCTTCGCGCTCCTCACCTCGGACGACGCGAAAGGCGCGCGCGGCATCCTCCACTCCTACACCGAGACTCTCGAGCCGGCCCTCCGCCTCATCGACCTCGGCTACTACATCTCCTTCTCCGGCATCGTCACGTTCCGCACCGCGGAGATGCTGCGCGGGGTGGCCAAAGCGCTGCCGCACGACCGCGTGCTCATCGAGACCGACACGCCGTACCTCGCCCCCGTGCCGTTCCGCGGCAAGGAGAACGAGCCCGCCTTCGTCATCAAGATCGCGGAGCTGCTCGCCCAGCTGTGGGATGTGCCGCTGGAGCAGGTCGCGGCGCAGACCACCGCAAATTTCGAGCGGGCCTTCTCAGTTAAACTGCCGCGCCAATGACGCAGCCCGACCTTTCCGTCGTCTTCCCCGTGTACAACGAGGAAGAGAATCTGCCCCTCCTTCTCGACGAGATCGCGAAGGCTCTGGACGGTACGGGCGTGACGTACGAGATCGTGGCGGCGGACGACGGCTCGACCGACCGCAGCCGCGAAGTGCTGCACGAGCTGCGCGCCAAACATCCCACGCTGCGCATTCTGGCGCTGGAGAAGAACACCGGGCAGACGGCCGCGCTCGACGCGGCGTGGCGCGGCGCGAAGGGGCGGATGATCGTCTCGCTCGACGCCGACCTGCAGAACGATCCAGCCGACATCCCCGCCATGATCCGCCGCCTCGGCGACAGCGGCGCCGACATGGTCATCGGCGTCCGCGTCAACCGGCAGGACACGCTCAGCCGCAAGCTGCAGTCGAAGATCGGCAACGGCGTGCGCAACTGGATCACCGGCGACCGGATCACCGACACCGGCTGCTCGCTGAAGCTGGCCAAACGCGAAGCCATCGAGCCGGTCCGCCTCTTCACCGGCATGCACCGCTTCCTCCCGACGCTCGTCCGCTACGCCGGCTTCCGCGTCGTCGAGATGCCGGTGAACCACCGTCCCCGCCAGTTCGGCCAGTCGAAATACGGGGCCATGAACCGCGCCTTCCGCGGCCTCGTCGACTGCTTCGCCGTGCGCTGGATGGGGAAGAGGATGCTGAAGTACCGGGTCAGGGAGGATGCCGGCCAATGAAATTCGATCTCTGGACCGTCTTCGGTCTCTGCGGGCAGATGCTGTTCGGCTCGCGGTTCGTGGTGCAGTGGATCTCCTCGGAGCGGAAGAAGCAGAGCCACATCCCCATCGTCTTCTGGTACCTGTCGCTCTGCGGCGGGATCGTGACGGCGATCTATGCCATCCACCGGCGCGATCCGGTGTTCATCATCGGGCAGTGTGCCGGACTGATCGTGTACGCCCGCAACCTGATGTTGATTTACCGGCATAAGCCGGTCGAGTAGCGTAGTTATTGTCGGGCAATGCTCACGCCCGAACAGCGCAATCGCCTCCTCCACGTCGCCCGCACGACGATCGCCTCGATGCTCGACGGCCTCCGCCGCGAGTGGCCGGCCGACGATTTCGAGGAGGAGCTCCGCCGTCCGAGCGGGGTGTTCGTGACCCTGCACAAGAACGGCGAGCTCCGCGGCTGCATCGGCTCGATCCATCCCATCGCCCCGCTGTACGAGGCGGTCTCGTCCAGCGCCATCAACGCCGCCTTCCGCGACCCGCGCTTTCCGCCCGTCCGCAAGGATGAGCTGAGAGAGGTAGAGATCGAGATCTCCGTGATGAGCCCGATCGAGCCCGTGGCCAATCCGGAAGACATCCTGGTCGGCCGCGACGGCCTCATCGTCAGCCGCGGCGGCTACCGCGGGCTGCTGCTGCCGCAGGTGGCCACCGACTACGGCTGGGACCGCGAAGCGTTCCTGTCCCAGACCTGCCGCAAGGCCGGCCTGCCGATGGACGCGTGGAGATCACCGGGAGTGCAGATCGAAAAGTTCTCCGCCGAGGTCTTCGGCGAATAGGACGCCTGCGGTGGCTGCGTAAGGGAACGATAGGACCGATAGGACGAATAGGACGGATAGGACGGCTACCACGGAGCCAGGACGCGCATCGCATGCCCCGTCTTATAGAGGTCCCATTCGTCCTATGGTCCTATAGGTCCTATCGTTCCCTCACGGCACACCGACCCTGCTACCGCACCCCCCCAACGGCGAAGTCGCGCACCCCAACGTTGAAGTCGCACCACCTCAACGTTGAAGTCGCGCACCCCAACGTTGAAGTCACGTCACCTCAACGTCGAAGTCACGCCACCCCGACGTTGAAGTCGCACCACCTCAACGTTGAAGTCGCGTCACCCAACGTTGAAGTCGCGCACCCCAACGTTGAAGTCACGTCACCTCAACGTCGAAGTCACGCCACCCCAAGGTCGAAGTGGCGGATCGTGACGCTGTAGTGCCGCAACCTCGACGCCGGGACCGTTGCATCGGTTATTTGGTCCCATCTGTCCCATTCGTCCTCTCCATGTTGGCATGCGTGGAAAAACTGACCACCCGCCGCCAATCAGCGGACTCGGACATCAGAAACTTTTGCATTGATAACTCATTGACATCACAGCACTTGACATCGTCGACAGGCTGAACAGGCAATAACCCATACCGGGGTGCCGTTTTAGCGTGTGCTCGGTCGAGAGCCACTTATTTGGAACTCCAACGATCAAGGAAGGTGAATGCCAAAACGTCCGCTGACTGATTCGTTCTCGGTTCGTCTCGCCAAGGCGCGTCGCAACTTTGAAAAGCGTCCCATCGCCCGCCTGCTCGGCGGCCGCGGGGCCGCAACCCTCGTGCTCGGGGCCGCGCTCTCGGTGGGTGGTCTGACCCAGACGCTGGATGGGGTCCATTTCCTCGTCCAGAAGGACCTCGACTCGGTCAAGGTCGTGCGTCAGCGCGGCGAGACCGAGAAGGTGATGGCCAGCATCGACCATGGCTTCACCGGCAACACCGTGTTCAAGCTCTCCCAGGCTCTGCCGGAGCGCTATGTCACGCGCGAGCTTTCCCTCTTCGACTCGGCCTGGCTGCCGAGCGGCGAGCTCCTCGAGCCCGCCAAGGACAAGAAGGGCAAGAGCGACGTCTTCTACACGGAGATGCGCCGCATCAACGACTCGCTCCGCCGCGAGTTCTTCGAGACGAAGATCCCGTACGGCGACCTGATCTACGAGAAGTCGCAGAAGTACAAGGTCGACCCGATCCTCGTCGCGGCCGTCATCGAGCAGGAATCGCGCTTCCGCAAGCGCGCCATCTCGCCCGTCGGCGCCCGCGGCCTCATGCAGCTCATGCCGCGCACCGGACGCTGGATGGGCGCCCGCGATCTCTACGACCCGGAGCAGAACATCGACGCCGGCGTCAAATACATCAAGTACCTGAACAAGCGCTTCGACGGCAACATCAAGCTGACGATCGCCGCGTACAACGGCGGCGAGGGCAACGTGAAGCGCTACGGCGGCGTCCCGCCGTTCCGCGAGACCCGCCAGTACGTCAAGAAAGTCATGAACAACCACGACAAGCGGACCAAGCAGCTCCAGAAGTACGAGACGGAGCAGCGCAAAGCCACCGGCGGGTCGATCCCCGAGGTGGATGGGACGCTGACGCTTCGATAAAGTGCTCAGGGGTCAGAGCCCAGGGCTCAGGTAAAAGCGGCGCCGGAAGGCGCCGTTTTTCGTTGGTACTGGTTTTTGGTTGTTGGTTTTCGGTTTTCGGTGGGTATGCGGGGGGTATGTTGCCCGAGCGCCAGCACCGAAAACCAACAACCGAAAACCGAAAACCGGCCGGCAAAACCGGCCACGCCGGTCCCGGCCACCCCTCATTCCTTTGACGGACTACCCCTTCCTGCGCTAACTTCTCTCCCGTACCTGGTTTTCTGGGAGGGGACAATGGTTAGTGTGCGTAGGGTGGCTCCCGTTCTCCTGCTGATGATCGCGCTGCCGATCCTGGCGCAGCCGCGTTCATCTTCGACTCCGCCGCGCGAGCTCCATCGCGTCGGCGACCACTGGACGGCGTACAACCCACCCGATCCCGCCACCTATCCGGCCGGTGCCCGTACCCATACGATCAAACGGGGTGACACGCTCTGGGCTCTGGCGCAGCAGTACTACGGCAACGCCTACCTCTGGCCGCAGCTCTGGGAGTCGAACACCTGGATCACCGACGCCCACTGGATCTACCCGGGCGACGTGCTCCTCGTCGAGGGTGAAGCGGCGACGACCACCACCGCCGACACGACCATCGGAGGCGGCACCACGCCCGCCGGCGAGCCGGAGCTTCCGTCGACCGGCGGCAGCACTCCCATCATCGCCCCCTCCAGCCCGCCGGTCCCGCTCGGCACCGAGTCCGACATCTATTGCTACGGCTACATCGGCGATCCCAACGAACCGATGCCGAACTACTTCTCGTCCATCGAGGACGTCGAGGTCATGTACCTGCCGCGCGCCGACTTCGACCACGGCGCCAGCGTCGCCACCGGCGAGATGATCTACATCACCGGCGGCCTCTCGACCGGCCTCATTCCCGGCGAGACCTACATGGCCATCGAGCCGGGCGAGATGGTCTATCACCCGAAGACCAAGGAGCTGATCGGCCGCCACTACAACTATCAGGGGCAGATCCGCATCCTCTGCGCCGAGGACAACCAGGCCCGCGCGATCGTCACGCAGGCCTGCCGCGAGATCAACGTCGGCGCGCGTCTCAAGCCGATGCCGCAGCTGCCGATCCCCATCGCCCGCGTGCCCGAGCTGGCCGAATGGTGCGATCCCCCGAGCGGCCGCACCGCCGGCGTCATCGTCGACTCCCTCGACTGGGACCTCGGCCTCGCCGAAGGCAACCTCGTCCAGATCGACCTCGGCCGCGACCATCAGGTCCAGCCCGGCGACTTCCTCACCGTCTTCCGCGACAGCCCCTACCCGGGCCAGCCGCGTCAGGTCCTCGGCGAGATCGGCATCCTCACCACCGAGGCACGCACCGCGACCGCCAAGATCGTCCAGATCCGCCGGACGATTTACATCGGTGACGGAGTCGAGCTTCGGTAGTCGCCGCTTCCACTCCGCGAGTTTCCAAGGGGCAAGCCTCACCGGCTTGCCCTTTTTCGTCACCAGAACGTTCCGTCCTGCTACAATCCCTCACCCCGGGGTCCATAGCTCAGCGGTTAGAGCTACCGGCTCATAACCGGCAGGTCCCAGGTTCGAATCCTGGTGGACCCACCAGAGGCTGATGCATAACGAGAGAGAAAATCACATTGGCAATTGTCCTGCGCGTGCATACCCGCACCGTCAAGGCGTTCCCACCGCGGAACGCCTTTTTTGTTTTTGGAGGGGTCGTTGAGCGATAGCGAAATCAGGAAACTCTGGCAGCTCCAGTCCATCCTTTCGGATCTCGCCGATCGCGAGAGGCAGATGGCCAGCAAGCCGGGCCCGCTCGCCGAGATGGAGCGCGAGTACCAGGCCGTCGATGCCGAAATGGCGAAGTACCAGGAGCAGCTCGAGACGATCGGCAAGGATCGCCGCCGCGTCGACGGTGAGCTCTCCGACCAGCAGGAGCTCCTCAAGAAGTACCAGGGGCAGCTCATGCAGGTGAAGAATCAGCAGCAGTACGCCGCCGCGTGGAAAGAGATCGACGCCACACGCAAGCACGTCAAGGAGCTCGAAGACTCCGTCCTCAAGCTGATGACCGACGCCGACGACGTGCAGAAGAAGCTGGACGAGAAGCGCGAAGGCTTCGCGCCGCTCAAGGCGCGCTACGACGAAGCGCACGAGGCGTGGCAGGGCTCGATGGGCGACCTGAAGAAGGAAGCCGAAGAGCTGCGCGCGAAAGCCTCCGCCGTCGAGACAACCGTCAGCCCCCGCATGCGCGACCAGTTCAACCGCCTCTTGAAGCAGCGGCAGGGCGTGGCGATGGTCGGCGTGGCCATGGACGCCTGCAGCTCCTGCCGGACGAAGATCCGTCCGGCCCTGCAGCAGCAGCTCCGCCGCGGCGAGTTCGTGCAGTGCGAAGGCTGTCACCGAATCCTCTACTGGGAGAAAGCATCCTGAAGATCACAGCTCACGTCGACGGCGCGTGCCGCGGCAACCCCGGACCCGCCGGGTACGGCGTCTACATGAAGTCCGACACCGGCGACATCCTCGAGATCAGCGGCTACATCGGCCGCACGACGAACAACGTCGCCGAATACGCAGGCCTCCTCGAAGCGCTGAACGTCGCGGCGGCCGAGGGGGCGACGGAAGTGGAGATCGTGTCGGATTCCGAGCTGCTCGTGAAGCAGATGCTCGGCGTCTACAAGGTCAAGCACCCGAACCTCATCCCGATGCACCAGCAGGCCAAGCAGCTCGCGCGGCGTTTCGGACGTTTCTCGATCCGCCACACGCTACGCGCCGGCAACAAAGACGCGGACCGCCTCGCCAACCTCGGCATCGACGACGCCGTCGCGCGCACCGTGCGGAGGCTCCCGGCGCATGAGCCCCGCTGACGGTACTCGAGCGGACGAGATCCGCGCGAACCTCGCCGAGCTCGAGGCGCGCATCGCCGCGGCCTGCGCTCGTGCGGGGCGGCGGCGGGAGGAAGTGCAGCTCATCGCCGTGACCAAGACCTTCCCCTCGTCCGACGTCGAGGCCGCGCTCGCGGCCGGCATCACCGACGTCGGCGAGAATCGCGTGCAGGAAGCGCGCGACAAGAAGCCGGGCGTCGTGGCGCCGGCGCGGTGGCACCTCATCGGTCACCTCCAGTCGAACAAAGCCAAAGACGCGGTACGCCTGTTCGACGTCATCCAGACCGTCGATTCGTATGCGCTGGCCGAGAAGCTCGCCCGGGCGGCCGAGGGGAGCGGGATGCGGCAGGAGGTGTTCATCGAGGTGAACATTGGCCGCGAGCCGCAGAAGAGCGGCATCGATCCGGCAGAGACCGATGCGCTGGTGAAGCAGATTGCGTTGCTCCCGTCGCTGCGTCTCGCGGGGCTCATGGCCATTCCGCCGTACGTCGACGACGTGCGCCCGTTCTTCCGCGAGCTCCGGACGATTCGCGATACGCTGGGGCTGGAGCAGCTTTCGATGGGGATGAGCGACGATTTCGAGCTCGCCATCGAGGAAGGCTCCACGATGGTGCGCGTCGGACGCGCGATCTTCGGAGCGAGAGGTTAGATGTGCCGTTCCTGAACGTCTTTTTCCAGGCCATTCTCTGGATCCTTTCGGCGATCCAGTGGCTGGTGTTCATCTGGGTGCTGTTGTCGTGGATCCTCTTCTTCACGCGCCAGTCGTCGTTCCGCTGGCGCCGGCGCGGCCTCTACAACGTGCTGGAGCAGCTCAACGACATCTTCGAGCGCATGACGCTCCCGCTGCTGCGCCCGTTCCGGCGCATGCTCCGCCGCTTCGATACGGCGGGCATCGACTGGTCGCCGCTCCTGCTGCTGCTGGCGATCTTCATCATCCGCGGCCTCGTCGTGGCGCTCTGGCAGACTATACTGACTCCGTAATAACGATTTCCGGCGTTCGGAAGTCGAATCCCCAAGGGTGTGCCGGGAGGGTGACATGCACGACCTGACTCCGCTCGAGATCCAGAAACAGATATTTGCCCGCAGCCTGAAAGGCTACAACCCCGACGAGGTCCGCGCCTACCTCCACCTCGTCGCCGAAGAGATCGAGCGGCTCCTCCGCGAGAACGACCGGCTCCAGCGCGAGAACTTCATGCTCCGCGAGGACCTCGAGGACCACTCGAACCGCGAGCGCATCCTCAAGGACACGCTCCTCTCCGCGCAGAAGGTGGCCGAGGATGTGACGGCGAATGCGCGCAAGGAAGCGGAGCTGATCGTGAAGGACGCCGAGCTGCTCTCCGAGCGGCTGATCTCCCAGGCGGCGCAACGCGTCTCCGACCTGGAGCGCACGATCCAGGACCTCAAGTACGAGCGCAAGACCGCCCGCCACAAACTGCGCGGCACGATCGACAACATCCAGCAGATGCTGCAGCTCGACGAGGACCAGGAAGCCACGGAACAGCCGATCACCAGCTTGTTCCGTTCGCGGTCGGTGTAGCCGTCATTTGCCTTGTCCCATTCGTCCTATAGGTCCCATAGGTCCTATTCGTCCCATCGTGCCTTTGTCCTGTAGATTGCGCGCATGGTGCTGTTAGTCCGCAACCTGTCCCAGATCGCCACCCCGGCGGGGCGCACCGCCGTCCGCGGGACGGCCATGCGCACGCTGACCGTGCACGAAAACGCCGTCCTGGTGATCGACGGCGGCCGCTTCGCTTTCATCGGCCGGGAAGCCGACATCCCCGCGTCGCTGCAGATCGACGAAGACGTCGACGCCCGCGGCGCCACCGCGGTGCCGGGCTTCGTCGATACGCACACGCACATCCCGTTCGCCGGCTTCCGCGAGTCGGAGTTCAACCGCCGCCTGCAGGGAGAGACGTACGAACAGATCGCCGCCTCCGGCGGCGGCATCGCCTCGACGGTCCGCGCCACGCGCGCGGCGACCGAGGCGCAGCTCGTGGAGAACGTCCTCGCGCGGACGTCGATGATGGCGCGCTACGGCACCACCACCGCCGAAGCGAAGAGCGGCTACGGTCTCAACCTCGACGATGAGCTGAAGCAACTGCGCGCCATTCGCTCAGCATCGGCGACGTCGCCGGTGCGCCTCGTGCCGACGTGTCTCGCCGCGCACGAGTTCCCGCCGGAGCGCGGCCGCGACGAGTACGTTGCCTATATCATCGAAGAAATATTGCCCCGCGTCGCCGCGGAGAAGCTGGCCGTCTTCTGCGACGCCTTCGTCGAGCGCGGCGTCTTCACGCGCGAGCAGGGCGAAGCCGTCCTTCGCGCCGGCACGCAACACGGCATGATCCCGCGCCTCCACGCGGACGAGCTCTCCGACACCGACGGCGCCGCCATGGCCGCGTCGGTTGGCGCCGCGTCCGCCGATCACCTCATGTACATCTCCGACGCCGGCGTCGCCGCGCTCGCCGCATCCGACACCGTCGCCAACCTCCTCCCGGCGACGAGCTTCTTCCTCATGTCGGAGCGCTACGCCCCCGCACGCGCGCTGATCGAAAAGGGCGCCATCGTGTCACTGTCGACCGATTGCAACCCCGGCTCGTCGATGACCGAGTCGATGCAGACCGTCATGCAACTGGCGACGCTGCGCATGAAGCTGACGGTCGAGGAGTCGCTGACCGCCGCCACGCTCAACGGCGCGTATTCGCTGCGCATGGCCGAGGAGACCGGCTCGATCGAGGTGGGCAAGCGCGCCGACTTCGTCCTGCTGGACGCCCCGTCGTACCTGCACCTGGTCTACCACTTCGGCGTCAACCTGGTGACCGCCGTCTACCGCGACGGCCGGCGCGTGGTGGGATAAGTCCCTTCGTCCTGTCGTCACCCCAGCCAGGCCACGATGCGGTCGTACAGCGTGGCCCCAATCGCCGTCTTGCACTCGAAGGAACACCCCGCGATGTGCGGCGTCAGGATCAGCCGCGGATCGTCCGGCAGGGGAGTGACCGGCGGTTCCGGGTCGAAGACATCCATCGCCAGCCCGGCCAGTTGCCCCGATTCCAGACCCGCCAGCGCCGCCGCCTGATCGAGGATCTCCCCACGCGCGGCGCTCACCAGGAATGCACCGCGCGGCAGCAACGCCAACTCTGCCGCGCCGATCATCTGCCGTGTCTCCGCGGTGAGCGGCACGTGCAGCGTCAGCACGTCGGACGCGCGCAGCAGCTCGTCGAGGGACGCCGCGCGTTGCGCGCCGCGCTCGGCAAACTCGGCGTCGGACAGGTACGGATCGTACGCGGTGACCGGCATCGAGAACGCCGCCGCCAGCCGCGCCACGCGCATCCCCACCTGTCCAAGCCCCACGATGCCGAGGCGGTAGAAGCGCAGCTCGTGGCGCGTGTTGCAGTCGTCGCGCTCCCAGCGCCCCGCCACCACCTCGCGCGTGTAGAACGGCACGGTGCGTGTCATCGAGAGGATGAAGGCGATCACCAGCTCCGCCACGGCGTTCGCGTTGCCGCCCGGCAGGTTGATGATGTCGATGCCGCGCGAGCGCGCGTACTCCACGTCGATGTTGTCGATCCCCGACGTCCCCTGCGCGATCAGCTTCAGTTGCGGCGCCGCTTCGAGCACCCGCCGCGTCACCTTGTTGTACGCGCGGGTCACGAGGATTTCGGCATCCCCGACGATCGCCGCGAGGTCGTCTTCCGTCCGGACAGGGTGATCAATGACCGTGAAGCGCGCATCGACGGAAGCACGGTCCATCAACGAACGGTCGACGTCAGCGGCAATCAGCAGTTTCCTGGGCACCCGCGGATTCTAATCGGACAAACGGAACGGAACCGCCGTATAGACAGACGGTGCTGTCCCATTCGTCCATCGGGTCCCATGCGTCCTATCCGTCCCATCGGTCTCCTTCCCATGAGTGTGGTAAACATCGTAGGTTGACTACGCTCCACCGCCAGCCGGACGACCTGCGCGCCATCTATCGCGGCGCCATCGTCGGCACCACGCCGTTCGCGCAGCAGCGCCTCGATGAAGGCCTGGAGCTCGCGCAGCATTTCGCCGCGAAAACGGGCGATCGCCGGCTGCGCATCATCGACGTCGGCGCCGGTAACGGCGGCGTCGCCCTCGGGCTCGCGAACGCGCAGCATCAGGTCGTCGCGATCGATCTCGTCCTGAACGGCGAGCTCGCGGAGCTCCGCACGCGCAGCGGCATTCCGCTGACGCAGATGCTCGCCACGGCGGACCGCCTCCCGTTCGCCGACGCCTCCTTCGACGTCGTGCTCTGCCTCGAGACCATCGAGCATCTCCCCAACGCCCGCGCCTCCGCGCGCGAGATGATGCGCGTCCTCCGCCCGGGCGGTCAGGTCATGCTCACCACGCCCGCGCGCGTCCGCCATCTCTTCAAGCCCGATCCGCACTACGGCGTGCGCGGCCTGCTGATGCTCCCCGACCCGCTGCAGAAGAAAGTCATGGGGCCGTCGTACGACGTGGAGCACATCTTCTGGACCGCCGGCGGCATCACGCGCCTCTTCCCGAACCGCGGCCGCGTCGAGACGCTTGTCGCCATTCCCTGGCCCGGACGGCCGCGCAACGTGCGCGAGCTGCTCTGGAAGCTGTTCCGCCGCCTGCTGTGGGACCGCATCGTCATCTACAAGCGATGAGACGGCTGCGCAAACACATCCTCGCGCTCCTCGCGGCGGCGACGTTCAACTTCGTCGTCTTCTTCCCCGTCATCTTCATGGGGCGCGTGGTCTCGCCGAACGATGTCTTCTTCAACTTCGATCCGTGGTCGTTCTATCGCCCGGCGGGCGTGCTGCACGTGCAGAACGCGACGCTCAACGATCCGCCGACGTCGTACCTCACGCTCGTCGCGCTGATGAAATCGCAGCCGGGCGCGTTCCACTGGAACCCGTACATCGCCGCGGGCGTCCCTGGCTTCGGCTCCTCCGCCGCGGCCATCCTCTCGCCGTTCATCCTGCTCGCGGCGGCCGTGCCGCTGGCGTGGTTTTACACGCTGCTGATCTTCGCGAAGCTGAACGTCGCCTTCCTCTTCTCCTACTGGTGGCTCCGTGAGGAACGCCTCGGCAAGCGCGGCGCCGCGATCGGAGCCCTCGTCGTGGCCGGCGCCGGCGTCTACGCGGTGCGCTGGCTGTGGCAGTCGACGAACGCCACCGCGCTGTATCCCGCGCTCCTCTGGCTCGTGCGCCGCGCGTTCAACCGCAAGCCGGCGCCGCTCCTCGTCGTCACGCCGATCGCCGTGGCGTATGCGCTGGCCGGCTTCCCGTCGTCGATGGCGTACGGCGCGTACGTCGCCGTGCTGTACGCGCTCTTCATCGCCATTCGCGAGCGCACGCTCCCGCTGCGCAGCATCGCCACGGCCGTCGCCGCCTCGCTGCTCGCGCTGATGATCGTCGCGCCGTCGCTCGTGCCGTTCCTGCAGCTCGTCAAGCGTACGGGCTATCTGACGATTCGCGAGCATGCGGCGGCCGAGGTCTGGTATCCGGTCGAGCACTGGCGTCTGTTCGTCGATCCCTTCCACCTCGGCAGCCCCGTCTACAAGAACTGGAAGGGGAACCCGGCGCTCGCGCGCACGAACAACTTCGTCGAAGCGACGGTGTACGTCGGCCTGCTGACGATCCCGCTCGCGCTCGTGGCGATGTTCCGCCGCCGCGCGCGCACGCGCTTCTTCTGGATCGCGCTGGCGCTGATCCTTCTCGCGGCGATGTTCGGGCTCGCCGGTCTGCCGCGCGTGCTCGGCATGCTGCCGGGAATCAAGTACACGCCGATGACGCGGCTCGCGTCGCTGCTCCCGCTGCCGCTCGGCTATCTCGCCGCGGCCGGCGCGGCGTGGCTGGCGAGCCGGATTCGCCCGCGGCAGGCGTTCGCCGGCACCATCGCGGTGCTGCTCGCGTTCGATCTCGCGCTGTTCGCCGGCAAGTTCTACCCGTATCTGCGCGTGGCCGATGCGAACGTCCCCACCACGCCGACGATCGAGTTTCTCCAGGCGGAGCGCGGCCCGTACCGCGTCGCGCCGCTGCTCAACTACTTCTGGCCGAATGCGGCGGAGATGTTCCACGTCGAGGACATCCGCAGCCATTTCAGTTCCGAGGCGGATTACCGGCGGCTGGTGCAGCGGTTCGAGCCGACGTCGTGGGCCGGTACGTCGACGATCATCCAGTTGAACAGCCTGAAGCTCGACTTCAGCGATCCGCTGGTCGGCATGCTCGGCGTGCGCTACTACCTCGAGCACAAGCCGATCGACATCGTGAAGTGGACGACGTTCGGCGCGACCGTGCCGGGGGTGAAACAGACCGGCACGTTCGGTCTCGAGCCGGGGATGGTGCTGCAGCGGACCGTCAATGTCGACGCGGAGCCGTTCTGGGCCATCGAGCTGCCGATCGACGTCACCGAAACGCGCGGGGCGAACGCGCGGTTGCTCGTCGAGCTGCTGAAAGACAACCGCGTCGTCTGGTCGCGCGGCTTCACGCGTGCGGATACGGAAGTCCTCGACAAGGTCTATCTCCCGCTGCGCCCCTACGCGCGCCTCGGCGAGAGCGTGACGATGCGCATCCGCTCCATCGGCGTGACAGGTTGGATGCTGATCGGCGAGAACACCAATGCGAACGAAGCAAAGCTGTTCTACGGACGCGTGCAGACGCCGGTAATCTTCGACCGCGAGCTCCCCGACGGCCGCGTCTTCCGCAACCTCTCCGAGTTGCCGCGCTTCCGCGCGGTGTCGCGTCTGCGCAAGCTGAACGACGACGAGTTCCTCCGCGCGAAAGACATCGACTTCGAGCGCGAGGCCGTCATCACCGACGATCCGGTCATGCCGCCCGAGGTGAGCGCGACCGATGCCCGCGTGGAGCTCGTGGCCTACGCCCCCGCGGAACAGCGCCTCCTCACCAACGCCTCAGCCCCCTTCTACCTGGCGTCGGCGGAGAAGCTCACGCCGGAGCTGGCCATCACGATCGACGGCCGGAACGTGCGCCCGGTGGAGACGGACATGATGTTCGCCGGCGTGCCGGTACCGGCGGGAAGACACGAAGTGGTGTTCTCGCGCAGGATCGCGCGCGGATGGTGGGGGATCGCGGCGGCGGGGGTGGGGTTGTTTGTTCTGCTCAGCGTGGTGGAACTGATTGTGGGGCGGCGCCGGGCTTCAGGACAGGAGGGAACGGCGAACGCAGAACGCAGAACGCAGAACGCAGAATGAAGAAGCCGGCGGCCGATTCTGCATTCTGCGTTCTGCGTTCGGGGTTCGGGGTTCGGGGTTCACGCGACCTACCGCTTCGCCGCCACCACGATGATCTGGTAGGCAAAGAAACTCCGCCAGAGCCGCGTGATCGCCGACAGCACTTTCTCCCCGGCACGCAGCACCACCTCGGGGGTGAAGCGGCCGATCACCAGCCGCACCGGCACGGAGGACGCCTTCGTCTCCAGGATGCGGAAGCCGGCGTTCTCCACTTCCTTGCGGAACGTGCGGGCCGTGTAGAAGCGCACGTGCGTACGGTCGAGGATCCCGCGCTCCTGGTACTCGAACGTGCCGAAGAGCAGGCCGAAACGCACCGTGAAGTTGGCCACGTTCGGGACGCTGATGAAGGCGCGCCCGTCGTCGGCGAGCGCCTCGTGCACCAGCGCCAGCGCGCGTGCCGGATCGCGCAGGTGTTCGAGCACGTCGGCGAGCACGATGGCGTCCGCCTTCGGCAGGCGCTTCACCCGTTCCAGATCCGTGACCACGACGTGATCGAAGCAGCCGCCGAGGGTGCCGACGCAGTCGACGTTGTATTCGAAGCCGATGGCGCGGTCGAACTGCTGGCGCAGAGCCTGGCCGAGCTCGCCTCCGGCCGCGCCCAGATCGAGCAGCGTGCCGCGGCGGCCGGCGTGACGCCGGATCATGTCGATCAGAATGCGGTGGCTGCTGCCTTCGAAATCTTTGAACGTGTAGACGTTCGGCACGGTCGCGCGAGGGTAGTGCAAGGTGTGACGCAGATCAATAGCAGCCGCGCGGCGAAGCCCTATACTGCTCCGCAACGGTCCAATCGGAAAGGAAGACACATCAAAATGAAGAAATCACTTGCAGTAGCAATGCTGCTGTTGGTTGCCGCGCTCCCGGTTTCCGCAGCGAAGAAGAAGAAGGAGTCCCGCGAGCGCTTCGTCGACAGCGAGTCGTACAAGGAGAAGGACGAGTTCCGCAGCGCGATCATCGAAGACTACGACGACCTCGTGGCCGGCGAAGACATCGAGTGGCTGTGGGTCAAGGACGGCGTGAAGCTGGCCGACTACAAGTTCAAGCTCGACGGAAAGTTCGTCAACAAGTCCGAGATCAACGACAAGGGCATGATGTCGACGTTCAACGAGAACTTCGACGAGATCGTCAACAGTCGTAACGAGAAGGCGTCGAAGGGGACGGTCTCGGTCGAGGGCGGCGTCTACTGGGCCGAGCGCATGAGCCGCGGCAAGATGTGGATCCCGTACGCCGGTGGCCACCTCGCGCAGGCCGGTGTCGGCGTGGAGCTGATCTTCAAGAACAGCAAGGGCGAAGTCATCGCCATGGTCCGCCACTCCGGCCGCCAGGGCGACAAGCCCGAGGAAGCCGCCGAGGAACTGCTAGACGATCTGGCCAACTTCGTGGCCGATCACTAGCAATCAGTTGATTCGATTGACTGGCGCCGGGCGAAAGCCCGGCGCTTTTTGTTTTCAGGGGGAACGATGGGACGAATGGGACCGATGGGACAGCCGCAGGCCTGGTGTCATCCCGAGCGTAGCGAGGGACCTGGGCGGGTGGGGCAGAAGGAATGCCGACCATCGCGCCCCGCCCACCCAGGTCCCTCGCTACGCTCGGGATGACACGGATACTATCGTCCCCCGCTACAGATTCGGCCGCGCCCTGCTTTTCACGTCGATGATCTGCGGCTTCTCCACCGGTTTGGCATCGGGCGCAAAGTCGTCGTTGGTGACCCGCTCATCGAGGATCAGGCGCCAGTCGGCTTTGCCGGTGAATGGGTCGATGGGCACGCGGGGAAGATAGCGCGGCACCAGTTCCTCGAGGGAGCTGGGGTAGCGGTGCTGCTCGGCGTGGTGCTTCCGCAGGGCGTTGCGCATTTGAAACAGCGCGGCGTCGAGCGCTGCATCGTGATTGGCCGATGCGGGACGCTCCGCGGGTTGGCAACCGAGGATCGCCAGCATCAACAGCAGCGCGATGGAAACGCGCGTGTTACGTAATCCCCACCTCACTGTTGTCCCCCAGCATGAAGCGGTAGGCCGACGGTTTGCGATGCGTCTTGCCGATCTTGACGTTGCGGCCGATCAGCGAGGCTTCGATGCGTCCGTTCACGTGCGCGATCGTCGAGTTCTCCAGCACGATCGAGTTCTCGATCTCGCAGTACTCCACGGCGCAGCGCGTGCCGATCGAGGTGTAGGGGCCGACGTAGGCGTGCGTGATGCGCGCGTCGCGGCCGATGATGGCAGGGCCGCGGACGATCGAGTCGATGATCTCCGCCCCCTCCTCGATCACCACTTTCCCTTCGATCTGGCACTCGCCGGTCACCGTGCCGCGCAGGTCGCGCTCGAACGTGTCGAGCACCGTGCGGTTCGCCTCCAGCATGTCTTCGACCTTGCCCGTGTCCTTCCACCACCCTTTGACGATGTGGGGATGGACGGAGTAACCGTTGTCGAGCAGCCACTGGATCGCGTCGGTGATCTCCAGCTCTCCGCGGCGCGACGGCTTGATCGCCTTCGCCGCTTCGAAGATGGTCTGGTCGAACATGTAGACGCCGACGAGCGCGAGGTCCGACTTCGGCTGCGCCGGTTTCTCCTCGAGGCGGAGGACGCTCGTGTTGTCCTCCGACAGCTCCGCGACGCCGAACTGCGACGGGTTCGGCACCTTCGTCAGCAGGATCTCGCTGTTGCAATTCAGCGTGCGGTACTCCTCGACCAGCGGCGTGATGCCGTGCTGCAGGAGGTTGTCGCCGAGGTACATGACGAAGGGAGAGTCGCGGAGGAAGTCCTCCGCCGTCAGCACCGCGTGTGCGAGTCCCTTCGGCGCGTCCTGCTCGATGTAGACGATGTTCGCGCCGTAACGCTTGCCGTCGCCGAGGAAGTTGCGGATGTCGGCGCCGGTCTCGGGGGAGACGATGATGGCGATGTCCTCGATCCCCGCCGCCACGATGGCTTCGACGCCGTAGAGCAGGACCGGCTTGTTCGCCACCGGGATGAGCTGCTTGGCCGAGGTGTAGGTCAGCGGCCGCATGCGCGTCCCCTTGCCGCCGGAGAGGATGAGGCCCTTCATTTTCAGTTGCGTTCTTGCGGTCATTCGTTGCTTTCAGTCTTCACGTTTTCCGTTTTCCGTTGTCCGTTTTCCGTGCTGCGCCTGACGGACAACGGAGAACGGAAAACGGAAAACGCGTCATCAAATTAGTGCGATCCGATCGTGCCGACGTTCTTGAGCGACACGGAGACGCCGTAGCTGGTGATGGGGCGCTCGATCGTGCCGAGACCGGCCTGGAACTCGTAGACGAGATGGCGGCGGAACTCGAGCGCGATGCCGTAGCACGAGCCCGACCAGCCGGCGAGGAAGCGCTGCTCGAGGAACGAGCCGCTCTGCGCGTCGAAGTTGAGCTCCACGTCGGCGCGCAGCCGGTCACGCTTGATCCACGAGCCGGTGTTCACGCGGATCTGGCTGGAGCCGTCGAACGACGATCCCGGCTGATTGAACGACGTGAACCAGGTGAAGCTGAGGTACTTGTCCGCGTTCTCGCCGGTGCCGACGAGGTTCGCCGAGACGTAGGCGGAGTCGATCTGGTGCGAGATGTTGCCGAAGCTCGCCGTCGCATCGAGGGTGAGCGTCTGGTACGGGTTGACGCGCAGCGACGCGCTGAGCGGCGTGAAGCGATGCTCGCGCGGCGGGTCCTGGCCGGGGATCGGCTCCTCGCGCTGGAACTCGAACGAGTCCGAGAGGGCCACGCTCTGGCGCAGCGAGAGCGAGAGCACCTCGCGCGCGTTGCCGTTCGGACCCGCTTCCTTGCCGAGGAGGCGCTGGGTGATGCCGTATTCGACGGAGTCGCGGACGAGGGGAAGGTACGGCGTGTCGACGCTGTCGAAGCGGATCACGCGCTCCTGCTCCTCCACCTCGGTCGTGTAGAGGTAGCGGACGCGCGGCTCGATGACGTGCTTGAACCGGGAGAAGCCGCCCAGCGCACGGTTGAAGACGCGCGAGAAGGAGGGGCCGATGACCTCGACCTGTCCCTGCGCGTAGAAGCGGTTCAGCGATTCGTCGTTCGTCGGCTTGTTCGTCGTCTCGTCGAGGCTCGACGAGTACCACGTCTGGCGCAGCGAGATCTGCGGTTTCACCGAAAACCACGGCGGCGTGCGGAGCTGCATCGAAAGGGTGGGAAAGACGTCGGCGCGGAAGTAGTCCGCGTCGCGCGTTTCCTCGTCGTTCACGATCGTGCCCAGGCGAAGCTGCGAGGTCGACGATTCGAGCGAGAGGTAGAGCGGCGTCTGCCCGATGCGCTGCGGATACCGGCGGTACTGCAGCGACGGAAGCTGCTCGAAGCGCTGCCGGCTGTTGAGCGAGACCAGGTCGCGCCGGTCGGCCAGGATGTTCAGCGAGTAGGTCGGGCGGTTCTTCGTCAGGTAGGCCGACGAGTAGATGTTGGAGAGCGTGTGCAGGCGGGGATCGCGGTCGTACCTGCGGAAGAAGTCGAGGTCCGAGTAGTCCTGGACGTCGACGACGCCGCGGAAGCCGCCGGGGAGGTTCTCCTGCGCATGCTGGTACTGGTACTTCCACTCCACGTCGTTCCGTTCCGGATTGTTGACCGCGTAGGCCAGCAGCTCGCCGAGCTTCACGTTTTGCGACGGGAGGTAGCGCAGGTTCACGCCGGCGCCGAAGTACTGCTCCGTATTGAGGTCAGCGTAGACCGTGGCGTCGGCCGACTCGCCGAACGGCATGAAGTAGCCCAGCTCGAGCCGCTGCCCGAACCGCGTCGAGAAGAGCACGCGCGGGATCAGCAGCCCCTGCGACCGCTCCCGCTTCGTCGGCCACACCAGCCGCGGAGCCCAGAAGATCGGCAGCTTCCGCGCATGAAACGAAAGGTCGCGCAGATAGGCGTAGTCATCCAGGTTGACGGTGGCCTCGCCGACATGAATCGACCACGCCGGCCGGTCCAGATCGCACGAGGTAAAGATGCCGTTGGTCAGCTTGAACGTATCGTCGTCGACCTTCTCGATCCGATCGCCGGCGAAGTACATGGAGGGATCGGCGGTGGCGGTGGCGTTGAAGAAGGTGCCGGTCTTGGAGTTCAGGTTGTAAATGGCCTGGGTGGCGGAGACGCGTGATGGCCCCTGATCGACGATCACGTGCCCTTCGGCTACTACGTCGCCCGTCTTCTTGTTGTGCGTGACCTTATCCGCCCGCATCTTGATGTCCTGGTACTCCAGCGTCACGACACCTTCCGCGATCGAATATTCGTCGTGCTGCACGTCGAGCCGCCCGCCAGGCTCGATGTTGATCTTCACATCCCCGCCTCCGGCTTTCGGCCCGGGCATCAGACGGACCTGCGGCCGCTGAGCCTCGAGCGAGATGGCGAGCGGGAATACGAGCAGAGAGAGAAGGGCGAGCCGACGCCAGAGGTTCATGCGCGAGGGGGATTGTAGCGGATTGACATCGGCGCGCGGCGGACGCATACAGGTGAGTGGATTTAAGGAGAGAGATATGGTTGTCCGTGGCATCGGTCTGGCTGTGTTGCTCCTGCTCGCGACGGTCCCCGCTTCAGCTGATTTCTGCTGGCGCTGTGCCGGCGGCATGACGGATATCAACGATCCCAGCAGCGCCTGGGTGAATTGCGTGATCGAGGATAAGGGCGGAAAGGATTGCGACTTGCGGGTTTCGGGCAACACGACGACCTGCACGACGCCCGGCACGTGCCCAGGCCAGGCGGTGATGTGCGAGTGGTGGGAACCGAACTGCCAGCTCGGACGCAACAACGTTAAACCCCTGAAGTGGGAACTGGCCTCAGTTGTCATCCGGACGCCGCCGGACGTCCTCGTCGCCTCTCGGTGATGCGTGCGCTAGCGCTGCTGCTGGTTTTGTCGTCCCCCATTGCCGCGGATGAGCCGTGGCTCTCCTTTCCCCGCGGCGATGCCGAGCTGCTCTCGCGGCCGCTGAAGCTGAAAGTGCCGGAGACGGTCCAGGAGCTCACGATTGCCGTGGGGCGGGAGACGAGGACCGTCCGGCGTGCCGAAGCGCTGAAGCTGCAGGGCCTCAAGCTGCCGGCGGGAAGCTGGCCGGTGAAGATCGCCGCGCCGCATCACCGGACCGTCACGTTCGTGGCCACGCTTCCCGGCGACAGCAAAACGTTCGTTCCCTCGATGGTCGAGCTCCAGCCGCTGCCGGTGATCCGCGGAGTCATCCGCGATCGTCATTCCGGTCAGCCGGTTCCGGGCGCCATCGTCCGCACGACTGACGAGGAAGAGACGCGCAGCGAAGCCGACGGGTCGTTCGCGTTGGAGGTGGCGAAGGCATGGCCGGCGCAACTCACGGTCGAGGCGCTGCCCTACGCCGCCCACCGCATCAACGTACCAGGGGTGCCGGAGGACACGAGGCTCCCCGAGGTTCTGCTCACGCCCGGCGGCGCGATCCGCCTCGAGGTGACGCATGACGACGACCTCTCCATCGAATTCATTCGTTACCCGCGCAACGAGGAGAACCGGAAGCAGCCGAATCTCGTGCGGTATCTAAAGAAGGAAGAGAAGGTGCTGGAGCTCACCGGCGTAACGCCGGGCGGCTATCTGGCCGTATTGCGCGGACGGGGTCCTCTCGAACGCTACGCCGTCCGGCTGAGGGTTGAAGATGGAATGACCATCGAGCGCTCCGTCGTCCTGCGCGACATCCTCCTGCGGATCGAGACGCGGCAGAAGGGGGAGCCGGTCGCCGCCTCTCTGAAAATCAAGCACGACCTGGAATGGGAAGCGAGCGTCGCAACAGGCACCGACGGCGTGCGCGAGCTGACAGCATGGCAGGAGGGGACGGCGTGGGTTCTGGCGGCGCCTGCGGGCAGTCTCGGCACCAGTACGACCGAACGAATTGGCGGCGAGGAAGAAACGTGGCGCATCGACATCCCCGACCGGCAGCTCATCGGCCGCATCGTCGATGCCGAGAGCGGTAAGGGGATTCCTGAGGCACGGGTTTTGATCGATATCGCCGCAGCAGACAGCAACTCCCTGACCACGATGATGGCGGACGCGGAAGGCGTCTTTACCTTCGGTGGCCTGGACGTGGCCGAGGGGACGATCCGGGTGCACGCCCGTGGCTACCTCGAAGGCTCAATGCCGTTCCGCATCACGCGCGACGATACCCGCCGCGAAGTGCGCATTCCGATGCGCCGCGGCAACCTCGTCACGCTCCAACTGGTCGATGCGTCGAGCGGGGCGCCTGTCGCCGACGCGATGGTCTATTCCACCGCGGCGGGTACGCCCACTTCCAGTGCGGCCGACGGTACGGCCAAGGTCATGATCCCGGGCTCGCAACGCACGCGTGTGTTCGTCGTACCGCGCTCCGGCTCCTTCACGCTGGTGGACCTGGAAGGGCGTGAGTCCGAGCTCCCCGTGCGCGTCGACGTCCCGGCCGGCGCGGCGCAGATCGTCATCCGCGTCAAGTCCGAGGACGGAGCGCCGATGCGCGACGTCAGCTTCCTCTTCCGCTTCAACGGCAACGTCCTTCCGGAGGTCGTCACGGGTGCGCTGGCACGGGCGCGGCGCATCAGCTTCAACACCGACGCCTTCGGCGTGCTCACGATCGATGCGCTGCCAGCCGGCGTCTACGACTTCTGGCCCTCCGTCGCCGAGCAACTCGTCACCTCGGGTGGCGCAGCGCCGATCCGCATCGCCGCACAACCCGGCCGCAATTACGCCGAGCTCACATTGCGGCAGCGTTAAGGAGTGTGAGGGCTCGCCGCGGCGGCAGACGGACTCCGCGATGCCGTGACGCCAGCGCGGAAGCTGTGAATGGCAACGCGGAGGCCGTAAATGGCAGCGTGGAAGCCGTGAATGGCAGCGTGGAGGCTGTGAATGGCAGCGCGGAAGTCGTGAATGGCAGCGCGGAGGCCGTGAATGGCAGCGGGGAGGTCGTGAATGGCAGCGGGGAGGTCGTGAATGGGATCACGGGGGGCCGTGAATCGCATCGCAGAAGCCATGAATGGCCTCCCGGAGCCGTGAATGGACAAGGCGGAAGCCGTGAACGGCATCGCGTAAGCCGTGAATGGCATCGCGTTAGCCATGAATGGCAACGCGGCAGCCGTGAATGGCAACGCGTAAGCCCATGAATGGCAACGCGGAAGCCGTGAATGGCAACGCGGCAGCCGTGAATGGCAACGCGGCAGCCGTGAATGGCATCGCGTTAGCCATGAATGGCATCGCGTAAGCCGTGAATGGCACGCGGAAGCCGTGAATGGCAACGCGTAAGCCATGAATGGCACGCGTAAGCCATGAATGCCTCGCGGAAGCCAAACCCTCCATCCTCCGCGCACACATCCGTCCTATTCGTCCCATCCGTCCTATTCGTCCTATCGTGAATTGCCCGCCGGAAGGCGCAAACCGTGGCCGCATCCGCTGGGGGGACGCTGACGTTGCCGGTTCACGGCCGCGTGGCGCAGCCAGGCCGCACCTGCGCCGCCGTCACGACGCGCGCACGATGAAGGTGTGGGTGCCGACCTGCTCCACGGTTTCCCCGCGGATGCCGTACAGAACCACCTCGTACTGGCCCGGCGGCAGGTTGTGCGGGATGGTCACGGCGAGGCTGTCGCCAGCGGGGTGGGGAAGGCGGCGGCTGCGCCACGGAGCGGCGGCACCCCGAAGCTCGACCTGATACTGCTCGTAGTCCGGCGCGACCGGCACCGTGAGCGTGACGCGACGGCCGCTCGCGATCGCCGGCACGACCGGCGCACCGCGGCGGTTCTGGAACTCGATGGCCTCGTTCGCCTGCGGCTCCCCGAGCTCGGAGCGCGCTCTCCAGAGCAAGCCTCCGAACACCAGTGCCAGCATCGCCGCCAGTGCCGTGGTCGTGCGCCAGAACTGCAGCACCTTCCCTTCGGGCGGACGCGCGCCGGCATGGACGTCCCGCCGCAACCGCTCCCACTGCCGGGCCAGCTCGTCCGGCGGAAGGTAGTCGGGGTCGTCCGGCTTCACCTCCTCGGGGAAAGGCTGCGCCAGGGCCTGGGCGAGGTCGGGGTAATGGGCGAGCGCTTCGCGCACTCGTGCGGCCCGGTCGGGGGGCAGCTCTCCGTTCGAGTAGGCCAGCAGTTCTTCATCGGAGGGCAGCGGCGGCGGCGAGCCGGCTGCTTCCCTCGTCGCGTGACGGGGGGCGTCACTTTCGGTTTTCCTGATCATTGTTCATCCTCCGGGAACGTGTCGTCTCCCAGCCGGGCTCGCAGGAGCCTTTTGGCGTCGCGGATGCGCGACTTCACGGCCTCGACACTGATCCCGAGCTTCGCAGCGATCTCCTCATACGAGGCGTCTTCCAGACGCAGCTCGATGCATTGTCGCTGCCCCTCGGGCAGTTGCGCGATGGCGTCGTGCAGCCGCTTCTTCCGCAGTTCAAGTTGCTGTCGTTGGGCGTAATCGGGCGCGGCGAGCGACGGAAGCTCGGGCGCGATCGCCGGCGCTTCGATGTCCACCGTCTTCGCGCCGCGCTTGGCGGTCTTGTTACCGCGATACCAGTTCAGGAAGACGCTGCGGGCGATGGCGAAGAGAAACGGCACCTCGTTCTCGTTGCGCAACGTGTGCAGCTTCTCGTAGAAGCGCCTGAAGGTGTCCTGGGAGAGGTCGTGGGCCTCGTCGTCGGCCACCCGGCAGCCACGGAAGTACTTGTAAACGCGGGCGTAATAGCGGCGATAAGCGGCTTCGAATCGTTCGTCCCGATCGCTCATCGTCCCATCCTGCTTCCAACCGTGTATCTTAGTTGACCCGTGAAAAAGCGCTCTCTCATCGTCATCGCTTTCTGCACCATCGCAATGGTCTGCAGTAAGAAAGAAACGGAAGCGCCGCCGATGTGGGTGAGGACGGTGGAACCGCGGCTGAGCGGGGACGTGGTCTATAGAGAATGCCGACGGCATCCTACCGCCGGCGACCGTGCCATTTCCGAAGTGCAATGCGGCGATCAGCCAAGCGAACAGACCGCATGTCCTGTGTCATTCGTGTCACCCGAGGACGCTCTCCGGCGGATTGGGCCGTGTGTGGACCTGGTCATCCCGTATCTGCGGGGACTTCAGGAGCACCGCGCGGATCTCGCCGCGGCGTACTTTGTTCGCGCCCGCAGGGACAGCCGGGCGTCCGATCTGGTAGAAGCGTTCCAAATTCTTGAAGGTGCGGATGAGCGGCGGTCCGAGACGCACTTCAATCGCGCCTTGATCCTGCAGGAACTGGGATTCCCTGAAGATGCCATCGCATCGTGGGACGCGTACTTGCGGCTCGATGACGGATCACGTTGGGCGACGGAGGCGCAGCAACATCGCTCCGCTCTGCTCGCACAGCGTATTCAGCGCTTCGACGCGGAAGCGTTGCAAACACTGCTTGGCAGTGGCGATCGCGCACAGTTACGGGCGTATGTGACTCCCTATCTCGACTCAGCCGAGCGCTATCTCGAAGATACGTTGCTTCCTTCGTACGCCGAGAGCCCCGCAGAGCAAAAACTCCATGACGCGCGGCTTCTGGCGGATGTGGTTGGCGCTGGAATCGGGGATTCATTTCCGCGCGATATCGTCGAAGCCACAGCGGACAACGGGAGTGGCGTCCTCCGGCGAGCGCAGAAAAACTTCAAGGCCGGACGTAATGCGTTCAATGATCTTCAGTATTCCGTCGCTGCTGGGTTCTACGAGCAAGCAGACAAGAGCTTCTTTGCTGCGAAAAGCCCACAGTGGATGCTTGCACGCCTGAACAGCACGAACGATACTAGCCTCGCCCCTGGCGAGGCGCTTCGTATCTTGTCGGAGCTCGAAACGGCGGCGCAGGACCATGGATATCATCATTTGATCGCAAGAATCCGTTCGAAGCGCGGCAACATCCTCGAGGCTAAGGGTGAATACTTGGAATCGCTGCGTCAATACGATCGCGCGGAAGCTTATTACCGCAAGGTGGGCGATCCTGAAAACCTGGCGACAGTGTACGCGCGCAAGGTCGGCGTACTGCGGGTGATGGGACAGAACGAGCTCGCGTTGCATGACGCGTTGATCGCCCAACGCTTCCAAGCGAGTATGACTAGCTATCGCACGTTTCACCTCTTTGCGGGTGAGTTCGGCCGTAGCGTCGAGGCATTGGGAGCCGTTCGCCTGGCACTCCTGAAGCAGAACAGCGTCATTCGGGATATCGAACGGCGACTTGCAGACCAGAAACAGCGAGACGTGAGGCAGACGAACCTGGCCATTGCGCTTCGCGTCCGTGCGGATTACGCGCTGCAACTAGGAGCCGTGCAGCAGGCAACTGATGACCTTCGTCAAGCCGCCACGATTGCCAAGGCTGAGAAGAATGCGGCGTTGGGACACGAACTGCTCGGTCGAATCAGTGAGGTGGAAGGGCTGGCGCTACTCCGCCGCAGCCCAGAGACCGCGGTCGAGAAATTCAGTGCAGCTCTCGACCACGTCGAAGCCAACCGCACTGACCGTGCAAGATTGCTCGAACGGCGTGCGGCAGCGCATCACGCGATGGGGCGGAAGGAACTGTTCGCTCGTGACCTCAAATCCGCTATCAACGAACTGCAGGCGGAGCAGAACGCGAATCTCCAGGCGCGGCGGGAAGGGGAAGGGGAGCCTCTCTGGTCGGCCTACTTCCTCCGATTCGAGCCCATCTACCACCGTTTGGTGCGCCACTACGTCGAAGAGCATGACGTAGTGCGCGCGTTTGCGCATGCCGAGGGGGCCCGCGCGGTCGAAATCCTCCAGATGATCGGCGAGGCGCGTACTCCGATCACCGATATCGCAAAGATCCGTGCCGTACTGCCACAGGGGCAGACCATCCTGCAGTTCGTCGTCACTGAGGACGGCACGTTCACCTTCATTATCTCGCGTGAACAGTTCGAAGTCGTCACGCAGCAGCAGACCAGGCGCGAGGACGTCAAACGATGGCTCTCGATGCTGCAGGCCGCGGTGCGTCTTTCGGATCATCGTGTGGCGGTGGAAGCGCTCACGCTGGCCTACGACGGCCTTTTCTCGATGCCCTTGCAGCGGGTTCGTGGTGACCACCGGGTGATCGTCGTTCCTGATCGCTCGATGCAGGGACTACCGTTTCCCGCGCTCTTCGATCCCACCACACGGCGATTCCTGATCCAGCAGAGGGAGGTGGCGAGTGCCGGCAGCGCCACGCTTTACCTCTGGTCGCTGGAGCGCGATCGTGAGCTCTCGAAGTCGGATGTGACGCATTCGGTGTTGCTGCTCGGCAACCCGACCCTCGGTCCTCTCGAGCTGGATGCTCCCGTGGCACCGCTCCGTTGGGCGCAGCGTGAGGTGGAAGAGATTCGTGATCAGTATGCCGGTACATCGGTCTTCTTACGGACCGGTCCGGACGCAACGGCGGCAACGTTCATGACGCAGGCGCCACGCAGCACCATTATCCATGTCGCCGCGCATGCGATCGCAAATGAGTGGATGCCGTGGCGGTCGTCGATCCTCCTGGCGCCTCCCGGCGGCGAAGGTGGTGTGCTGGAGGCGCAGTATTTGATCCGTGAGTTGAATTTGAACCAAACGAAACTCGTCGTCTTATCCGCCTGCAAGACAGCAGGCGGTCTTCCTATTGGTCCTGAGGGTGTGGCGCCGCTGGTGCGGCCGCTGATTGCTGAAGGGGTTCCGGCTGTCGTGGGCAGCTTGTGGGACGTGAACGATGACGCCACAACGAAAACGTTGATGGTGTCTCTACATCGTCACTATCACGCTGGCCATGATGTGACGGTTGCGCTGAGAAAGGCGCAACTCGAGAAAATCGGAACCGCGGCCGACGGCCAGTCGTCGGTCCTCTCGTGGGCGGCGTTTCAGGTGACCGGACATGCTTCGTCACCGTTCGCTCCCGCCAAACCTTAAGCAATCAGAGGAGAAACACACCTTGGATTTCGTGGTCAGGATTCTTTTCAGTGGCCTGATGGCCTTCATTCCCAGCGACAACGGGCAGCAGCTCGACGTCGTGCTGCTCAATGTGAAGCACGCGCATCACCTCTCCGACGGCTCGCCGCTGGGCAAGCACAACTCGATGCTCATCAGCCGCGCCGGTACGTGCACGGGCGATTGCCCGACCAATGACGGCACGACGGCGCAACTCATCTTTCCCGACAAGACGCTGACGCAGGCGCAGGCGGCGCTCGTCGATGCCACCAGCGGCGGCGGCGCGTGGATTCTCAACGGCTCACACCTCACCGTCCAGAAGGGGGGCAGCAATGCTCCGGCGCTGCCGGGACTCACGTGGCGCACCGGCGTTCGTCCGGTCGTCAACGGCGTTCCCGCTGCGTATCCGACGACCGCCACCGAGCGTGAGGATTACTCGTGGCTCGCCGACATGCAGCAGATCTGCGGGAGTGGCTGCACGTTCGACGCGGACCTGATCGGCTCCAATCCTCCGGAGGATCTCGTCGTGGCGTGCTTTCGTCTGCGCAGCGGCAAGGCGTACACCTACTCCGTCGGCCGCATTGGCGACAACGTGTTGCCGGTAAAGTTCAAGCGTCTCGACGGCAGCGGCACCGCCACCTCCGCGCAGGCCGTGGCGACGTGGGTCGGCGTGGACATCGAGGTCTCGGGCGACAGCATCGAGATCGTCGAGGAGAAGTTCGATGCGACCGGCGGCCGCTCGATGAAGCTGACGCCCGACGCGAACGATCGCGTCGAGCTCGCGGTGCTCAATCTCCCGCCCTTTGTGCCTCCCGCTTCGGCCAGCACGCTCGCGCCGCAGGCCGGCAAGCATTTCGAGGCGTTCTACGACCTGCTGACGACCGCACCGGCCAAGGACGCTCGCCTCGTTCCGATCGCCGACAATGCGACGAGCGTGAACTGGGCGCTGGTGCACCCGCACAGCTCCGTGAACGCTTCGCCGCTTCTTGCCAAGCTGCGGCTCGACATCAGCCGCGGACCGTACGACCGCCTGCTCTGCCCGCCGGTCGGCGGCGGCACTCCCTAAATTTTCGTTTCGCCGAGGCTCGCCACCGACCGGTGGCGAGCCTTTTCTCATGACAGGAGAACGAACATGCGCAAACTCTGTGCGCTGGCCCTTGCTCTGCTCTGCGCCGGCGCGTGCGAATCGTACCGGGCGAAGGATCCACGCATCACGGCGGCGAAGGAGCTGACCGCAATTTACGAACGGTCGCGCTTTGCGAACTGGGGACTGTACGCGAACGCTGCCGGGCGAGACTGCGGTGTCCTGTACATCCAGACGTCCAATACGATGGGCAGCTCGATGGTCGAAGCGATCCATTACGGCTTCGGCCAGTACGATGCTTACAAAGGCGGCATTCATCAGTACTACCACGAGCGCGCGTTCCGCGGCGCCGTCTATAAAGACGCCACCGGCCGCTCCTGGCAGTACGGAATCGACGAAGCGGAGGTCAAGAGCATTGTTCCGTGCCGCTAGTGTCGTCCTCATGCTCTTGATGGCTGCTGCCGCCGAGCGTGCCGCGCATCCGACGCAGAAGCGCGCGCTGCTCGTCGGGATCAACGACTACAGTGCGTCGACGCTGCCGGTGCAGTCGGACGCGCCCGACCGGGGGTGGCCCAGCCTGCTCGGTGCCGTCAATGACGTGACCACGCTCCGCGAGCTGCTGCTGGCGCGTGATTTTGAGGTCGTGTCGCTCACGGATCAGCAGGCGACGCGGCGTGCGATCGTCGGTCAGCTCGAACGGCTCGCACGGACCGTACGCCGCGGGGATGTCGTCTTCTTCTACTTTGCCGGGCATGGCTCGCAGGTGCGGAACTCGCGGTCCGATGAGGCGGACGGTCTCGATGAGTCGCTCGTGCCGGCCGACTCGCGGCGCGGCGGGGCCGACATTCGCGACAAGGAGCTGCGGCGTCTGTTCAACCGTATCCTCGACCACGGGGCGAAGCTGACGGTGATGATCGACAGTTGCCACAGCGGCTCGGGCGCACGGGGACGTACGCGCGCCATTGCACGCGACGAGCGCGATGTGGCCGATGCCGCGCCGTACGGTCCGTACCCCGAGGATCGGGGGGCGCTGGTGATTGCGGCGGCGCAGGACTATGACCGCGCCGGCGAAGTGCCGGATGCCGACGGCAAGATGCGCGGCGCATTCACCTGGGCGTGGCTGCGCGCGTTGCGCGACGCGCAGCCGAACGAGGCAGCGGTCGAAACGTTTCTCCGCGCGCAGGCGCGCCTGCGCGGGGAGACGCCGTTGCAGGAGCCGGTGCTCGCCGGCAACGACACCGCGCGGCAGACGCCGTTTCTCGGCGAACGGCCGGCGGCCCGCCGCAGCGTCGTCGCCGTGGAGCAGGTGCAGCGCGATGGCACCGTCGTCCTGCAGGGCGGTTGGGCCAACGGACTTGTCCCCGGCGATGACGTGCAGGGCGTGCGCGTGACGAAGCTGCTGGGGCCAGGGCGGAGCGAAGGCATACGTGAAGCGGATGCGCCTCGCGCCGGTGAGCTCCTGGAAACGGAGTCGCGCCGCTGGTACGAAGCCGAGGCCCCGTCCTCCGGCTGCCGCCTCGAGGTGCGGCGCGGCGGCAAGCCCGTGCAGGTGCTCTACGGCGGACAAAGCTACGAGCTGTTTCTGCACGGCAATCCGGAGCGCTTCGTCTATGTCTTCGCCACCGACAGCAGCGGCCACAGCACGCTGCTTTTTCCGGAGCGCGGCTCGGTCGAGAACCGCCACGTCGCGCCGAAGCTGTGCGACTTTACCGTCGCCCCGCCTTACGGCAACGACACGTTCTACCTCTTGACCACCGACGAGCCGCTGCCGAATCCTTGGGTCTTGCAATGGGACGGTGTGCGCGCGCCGTTCGCCGCATCCTGGTCACTCGACAAATTCGTCTATGAAACACGCCACAAAGCCACGCGTGCGGTGTCTAAGCAGTGACTCCCTCCCCGACGGCTCACGCCTCGCGGGCACTCTCATCCTCAGCGCGGCCGAAGGCGGGGGAGGGGGTCAGCTCGGAAGGCGAACGCAGAAGTCAGAACGCAGAACGCAGAACGTAGAAAGTAGGCGCCGTGCGCGTGTCTTTCTTCATTCTGCGTTCTGCGTTCTGACTTCTTACCCTTTCGGTTCTCTCAGTCGTGCAGCGGCAACTCGAACGCCCTGCCTACGATCGTCGCGTCCACTGTCCGGTCGAGGTACTCCCACACGGCCAGCGCGTCGGGGTGATTGGCGATGGGCTGGGCGATGTTGCGGGTGCCGGGGTCGGCGATCGTGATGCGTGCGCGGCGGTACCAGTGCAGCGCTTCCTCGGGGTTCAGGCGCAGCTCTTCGCGGACGCCCTGGATCAGGAGGAACTGCTCGGCGGGGATGCCGGAGGATTCGATCTCGCGGTAGGACGGTGCGTACTGGCGTGCGCGGGCACGCATGATCTTGAGCTTGAGGCGGAGCGACTGCGTGTCGAGCACGGCGCCGTTGTTCTCGCAGAGATGGCCGATGGCGAGGCGCAGCAGCTCCGGCTTCTCATTGATGAAGAGGCCCGCCTGCCAGGTGCGGACGGCGCTGCCGCTGATGGCTTTCAGCGCGGTCCAGACGACCTGGCCGGTCACGTGGACGTCGATGTCGGAGTTGGGGGCGACGAAGCGCAGCGGCAGGCGCGTGCTGAGCTCGAGCTGCATCGTCGTGGCGATGCGGGCGCCGCGCGCCGAGAGGTTGTCGATCGTGACGGGCCGCTCGCCGAAGATGCCGTCGATGGCCGGGGTGAGGAAGAAGCGGTCGGTGGAGCGCAGCTCTTCGATGCGGCTGGTGCGGCTCGACGTCTGGAGCTGCGCGAGCAGTCCCTGCACGCGCTCCGGTGCGCCGTACGTGCGCGCTCCGGAGACGTAGCGTCCGGTCGAGGGATCCGGTTGGCTCCAGACGACGACCGCTTCAAGCGCCAGCTGTGACGCGCCTTTGTCGACGGAGATGCGGAGCAGCGACTTGGTGCCGGTCTGCAGCGGCGCGTCGTGGCGGAAACGCGCGCCTTTTTCGGAGATGTCGCAGACGGCGACGGGTGAGTCGCCGAACGTGGCGGCGAGTGGCGGCGCGAGCAGAAAACGCTCGGCCGTGCGGAGGTTGCGTGCAGCGGCTTCGTACATTTGGAGTGGACCCGTGACAGAGTACAACGTTGTTCCGACCGTTTAGCATCGTCGGGACGCGTCTATTGTGATACGTCTCACGCCAAATGGAGGATGGATGGAACGACGTTTCGACATCGTCACCTTCGACTGTTACGGAACGCTGATCGACTGGGAGCACGGGATCGCCGAGGCGTTCCTGCGCGCGGCGCGCGAAGATGGAATCGAGCTCCGCCGCGAATCGGTCCTCCGCGCCTACAGCGACGTCGAGCCGTTCGTGCAGCAGGAGCGGTATCGCGCCTACCGCGACGTCCTCACCGAGGTCGCCACGCGCGTCGCCCACGCCCTCGGGTGGGCCCTGGCCTACGAGCGGGGAACGTTCCTCGCCGGGTCGTTGCCGGAGTGGAAGCCGTTCCCGGACACGAACCCGGCGCTCGAGCGTCTCCGCGATGCGGGGTACAAGCTCGGCATCCTGTCGAACGTGGACAACGACCTGCTCTCCGGCACGCGCCGGCACTTCACGGTGGAGTTCGACGTGATCATCACCGCGCAGCAGGTGCACTCCTACAAGCCGGGCCACGCACACTTTCTCGCCGCGCGGGAGCGCATCGGCAAGCAGCGCTGGCTGCACGCGGCGCAGAGCAACTACCACGACATCGTCCCGGCGAATCAGTTGGGGATTGCGAACGCGTGGATCAACCGCCACGGCGAAGACCGCCTGCCCGGCGGAGAGCCGGGGATGATGTTCCGCAACCTGACGGAACTGGCCGACGCGCTGACGTAGAAAAGAAAAGCCCCGGCCGAGGCCGGGGCTGCAGACAGTCCTATCTGTCCTATTCGTCCTATCGTTCCTTACACCGTTTCCACGATCAGGGCCGCAGCTTCGCCGCCGCCGATGCAGATGGCGGCCAGGCCGCGCTTGAGGCCGCGCTCTTTGAGGGCGTGGACCAGGGTGACGACGATGCGGGCGCCGCTGGCGCCGATGGGGTGCCCGAGGGCGACGGCGCCGCCGTTGACGTTGAGCTTGTCGTGGGGGATGTTCGCGTCCTTCATCGCCGCGAGGGCAACGGCCGCGAACGCCTCGTTGATCTCGAAGAGGTCGATATCCTCCACGCTCATCCTGGCGCGCTTCAGCACGATCACGATGGCCTTGCCGGGCGCGGTGGTGAACCACTCCGGCTCGTGGGCGGCGGTCGACTGGGCGATGATGCGCGCCATCGGGGTGAGGCCGTTGGCCGAGGCGTAGTCGGCGGAGGTCACGACGAGCGCGGAGGCGCCGTCGTTGATCTTCGACGAGTTGGCGGCCGTGACCGTGCCGCCGTCTTTCATGAACGCGGGCTTGAGGCTGCCCATCTTGTCGAGCGGAGCGGCGAACGGCTCTTCGTCATCGACGACGACCGACTTCCCCTTCTTTCCTTCGATCTCGACGATGGCGATCTCTTTCTTGAACGCGCCGCTCTTCGTGGCTTCCTGAGCGCGGCGGTACGACTCCCGCGAGTAGTCGTCCTGCTGTTCGCGCGTGAAGGTGTACTTGGAGACGCACGACTCGGCGCAGTTGCCCATGTGCTTGTCGCCGTACGGGTCCCACAGGCCGTCGTGGATCATGAGGTCGACGATCTTGCCGTTCCCCATGCGGAAGCCGCCGCGCGCCTGAGGCATGGCGTACGGGGCGTTGGACATCGACTCCATGCCGCCGGCGATGGCGAGGTCGTACTCGCCGCAGCGGATGTCGTTGGCGGCGTACATGAGGGCCTTCATGCCCGAGCCGCACACCTTATTGATGGTGACGGCGCCGGCCGTATCGGGAACGCCGGCGTAGATGCCGGCCTGGCGTGCCGGAGCCTGTCCGACGCCGGCCTGCAGGACGTTGCCCATGATGACCTGCTGAACCTGCTCCGGCGATACGCCCGAGTTCTCCAGGGCGCACTTGATGGCGATGGCGCCGAGGCGCGGGGCCGGGAGCGAAGAAAGGGTGCCGAGGAACGAGCCGATCGGCGTGCGTGCGCCGCCGAGAATGACGATTTCCTTCATGAAGAGGACTCCTGAGCGTAGGTGTTTTGTGTCGCTGGGTTGGTTGTCAGTGGCGGAACCATGCGGCTAGAATGCCCGGCCACTGCCCACTGATATCATCCCTGTCAACCGCACTTCAACAGGAGTACTTTCAATGTCCGTTTCCTCCATCACCGACCGCCGGATCCATGTCCAGCCGTCCGAGGTTCACAACGTCCTTTCACGGCACATGCTGGCTGACGGCTACGAGATCGTCATGGATCTCCGCAAGTCGAAGGGCTCGTGGGTCTTCGACGCGCGTCGCGGCCGTCCGGTGCTCGACTTCTTCACCAACTTTGCCTCGGTCCCCGTCGGCTACAACCATCCGCGGATGGATACGCCGGAGTTCCGCGAGCGCCTGGCCGACGTGGCCATGAACAAGCCGGCCAACTCCGACATCTACACGACGTACATGGCGGAGTTCGTCGAGACGTTCGCCCGTCTCGCCGTGCCGCCGTCGCTGAACCGTCACATGTTCTTCATCGAAGGCGGCTCCCTCGGCATCGAGAACGCCGTCAAGACCGCCTTCGACTGGAAGATCCGCAAGAACCTGAAGAAGGGCGTGACCGGCGAGAAGGGGACGCAGATCATGCATCTGCGCGAGGCCTTCCACGGCCGCAGCGGCTACACGCTGTCCCTGACGAACACGGCCGATCCGCGCAAGACGCAGTACTTCCCGAAGTTCGACTGGCCGCGCATCGAGAACCCGAAGCTGACGTTCCCGCTGACGCCGGAGAACCTGGCCGACGCCGAGCGCCGCGAGCAGGCCGCGCTCGAGCAGGCCAAGCAGTTCCTGCAGGAGCGCAAGGACGACATCGCCGCGTTCATCATGGAGCCGATCCAGGGTGAGGGAGGCGACAACCACTTCCGCCCCGAGTTCTTCCGCGCCATCCGCCAGCTCTGCGACGAGAACGACATGCTCCTCATCTTCGACGAGGTGCAGTCCGGCGTCGGCCTGACGGGCAAGATGTGGTCGTTCCAGCACTACGGCGTCGAGCCCGACCTCTTCTGCTTCGGCAAAAAGACGCAGGTGTGCGGCTTCGCCTCGAACGACCGGATCTTCGAGCTGGCGGAGAACGTCTTCACCGTCTCCTCGCGCATCAACTCGACATGGGGCGGGAACCTGGTGGACATGGTCCGCGCCCAGCGCTACTTCGAGATCATCGAAGAGGAAGGGCTCGTCGAGAACGCGGCCACCGTCGGCGCGTACTTCATGGGCGAGCTCGAGCGGCTGGCGCAGGAGATGCCGGAGCTCGTGAGCAACGTCCGCGGCAAGGGCCTCATGGTCGCGTTCGACCTGCCGAGCGGCGAGATCCGCGACAACGCCCTGCAGGCGTTCCTCAACAATGACGTGATGGTGCTGTCGTCCGGCCACCGGTCGGCACGCTTCCGTCCGCCGCTGAACCTGTCGAAGGAAGAAGCGGCCGAGGGGATTCGCCGCATGGAGAAGACGCTGAAGACGCTGGCGTAGTTGGGTTTGGCGTTGAGTGGGGCCGGTGCTTTCGGGCGCCGGCCTTTTTTGTTTTTGGTTTCGGTTGTCGGTTGTTGGTTTTTGGTGCTGCGCGCGGCGGGCGTCTGCGCAGCGCAGCACCGAAAACCGACAACTAACAACCGAAAACCACCCCCGCCCCCCTTGTTTACGCCGAATTTGTCCGGTGCTTACATTTTTGGTTCTTGTCGCGCGGAATTCGCTGACGGAACAGGTTATTATCTCCCTTGCCCGGTCTCCGGGATACCCCCAAAAACCGCTAACAACGCCAGGAGCACGTCTCGATGAAGGTTCGTCCGTTCCCCGCACTGCTACTGCTCTGTCTCGCTTTCTTCGCCAGCGTCGCCAGTGCGGCGTCTCCCAACGTCGTCATCAGTCAGGTGTACGGAGGGGGCGGGGCGACCACCGGCTCACCGGCGTACCTCAACGACTACGTCGAGCTGTTCAACACCAGCAACGCGGCCGTCTCCATCGGCGGCTGGTCGCTGCAGTACGGCTCGTCGACGGGCAACTTCGCCTCGTCGTCGAACAACCTGTACGCGATTCCTGCCGGCACGACGATCGGGGCGGGCAAGTACCTCACCGTGAAGCTCGGCTCTGCCGGGACGCTCGGCGGGAACTTCACCTCCGATCTGACGACGCCCAACCTGACGATGTCGGCGTCGGCCGGTAAGGTGGCGCTCGTCAACAACGCCAGCGTCCTCGGCTGCGGCGCCACGGCCACGCCGTGCGCGCTGCCTGACGCGCGCATCGTCGACCTCGTGGCCTACGGCAACGCGAACAACGCCGAGACCACGGCCGTGAACAACGGCGTCGGCCTCAACTCCGGCAACGGTGCGCTCCGCAAGAGCGCCGGCTGCCAGGACACGGACAACAACAATAGCGACTTCACGGTCGCCACGACCTCCAGCGGCCTGATCCCCCGGAACAACTTCACCGCGGCGAACCCTTGCGGCAACGTGAATCAGGCGCCGGTCATCGCTGCCACGCCGAACCCGGTCGCCACCGTTGCGCCCGGCTCCGCCTTCAACGTGAGCGTGAGCGGCTCGGACGACAACAACATCTTCCACTGGTCGGTCACCCCGGGCACGGGCGTCTCGAACGTCATCGTCTCCGCCGGTCAGTCGACCGCGACGGGGACGTTCACCGTCTCGATCGCGCCGGCCTTCAGCGGCACCGCGACCTTCACGGTCTTCCTCAGCGACAACATCAACCCGGCGGTCTCGCGCACGCTGAACGTCCAGGTGACGGCCGGCCCGGTGAACGCCGCCCCGTCGATCACCAACCCGGCGAACCCGATCGCCACGGTGGCGCAGAACGCGGCGCCGTTCACCGTCTCGCTCACCGGCGCTGACGACGGCGGCATCTACAACTGGTCCGCCTTCGCCGGCACGGGCATCTCGTCCGTCGTCGTGACGAACGGCCAGGGCACGAGCGCCGTGACGTACACCGTCACGCTGAACGCGGGCTTCAACGGCACGGCGAGCTTCAGCGCCTTCCTCTCCGACAACTTCAATCCGGCCACCTCGCGCACGGTCAACATCAGCGTCACGGCCCCGCCGCCGCCGCCGCCCGACCACCTCGTCATCAGCCAGGTCTACGGCGGTGGCGGCAACTCGAGCGCGACGTACAAGCGCGATTACGTCGAGCTCTTCAACCCGACGAACGCCACCATCGACGTGACGGGCTGGTCGCTGCAGTACGCCTCGTCCAGCGGCAGCGGCTGGGGCAGCAGCATGAGCCCCCTCCACGGACCGATCGGACCGGGTGAGTACTACCTCGTCGCCCTCGTCGGCGGCTCGGTCGGCGGCGACCTGCCGGTGACGCCGAACGCGAACGGCGACATCAACATGGCGGGCGCCAGCGGCAAGATCGCCCTCGTCAGCAACGGCGATCCGCTCTCCGGCAACTGCCCCCTCAACGATCCCGACGTCGTCGACTTCCTCGGCTACGGCGGCGCCGACTGCCGCGAAGGCTCTGCCACCGCGACGGGCCCGTCGAACAACACCCAGGCGATGTACCGCAAGGGCTCCGGCGCCATCGACACGAACCAGAACGGCGCCGACTTCGAGCGTCTCTCCGCGCTGCCGCGCCGCACGGCCATCGTCCTCGAGGCCGGCCCGACCGTCGGCAGCACGTTCCCGACGCGCAACGCCACCACCGCGCCGCGCGACGCGAACATCACCGTCATCTTCAGCGAGCCGGTCGAAGTGACGGGCGCGTGGTTCTCCATCTCCTGCGTCACCACCGGCACGCACAACGACGCCACGATCGCCGCCGATGCGAACGGCAAAGAGTTCACGATCGTCCCGAACGTCAATTTCCTCGCCGGCGAGCAGTGCACCGGCACGATCCTCAAGGACAACGTCCGCGACACCGACACGGATGACGAAGGGCCGGGCGCCGACTACATGACGGCGAACTACACCTGGTCGTTCTCCATCGCGACCGGCACGCCGCCGCCGTTCCACAGCTCGATCCACACGCTGATGGGCAACCCGTCCGACGCGGTGGCCGACGTCAACCAGCCGAACAACTACCTCATGGAGAAGGGGGAGTTCACCCTCTCCTACAACCGCGACCGCGGCACGCCCAACTGGGTGAGCTGGCACCTGTCGGACGAATGGGTCGGCACGCTCACGCGCATCGATACGTTCCGCGCCGACCCCGCCATCCCGGCCGACTGGTACCGCGTCCTCGGCACCGATTACGGCGACACCGGCTTCGACCGCGGCCACATGGTCCCGAACGCCGACCGCGACAAGGAAACGTCGATCCCCATCAACCAGGCGACGTTCCTCATGACCAACATGATTCCGCAGGCCGGCGGCAACAACCAGGGCCCGTGGGCGGCGATGGAGAACTACCTCCGCACGCTCACCGGCGGCAATGACCTCTTCATCATCGCGGGCGGCTCCGGCATCGGCGGCGTCGGCGACTTCGGGTACGCCGAGACGATCCTCCAGGGGAAGGTCACGGTCCCGTCGCACACGTGGAAAGTCGTCCTCGTCGTGCCGAAGGGCACCACGCCAGCCGCCGTCCCGGCCTCGGCCCGCACCATCGCCGTGATCATGCCGAACGTCGAAGCGATCCGTAACGAAGTGTGGACGCAGTACATCACCTCGGTCGACGCGGTCGAAGCGCTCAGCGGCTACGACTTCTTCGAGAACGTTCCGGATGCGGTCGAGAACGCGATCGAGGCCGGCACCAACGGCACCAACCCCCCGGGCGTCCAGGACCAGTCGGTCGCGACGAACGAGGACCAGGCGAAGTCGTTCACGCTCACCGTCGCGAACCCGAGCGGCAACACGCTGACCTACACCATCGTCAGCACGCCGTCGCACGGCACGCTCTCCGGCACCAACGGCAACGTCACCTATACCCCGGCCCCGGATTACTCGGGCACGGACACGTTCACCTACCGCGTGACCGACGACTCGCGCCAGTCGTCCATCGCCACCGTCACCATCACCATCTATGAAGTGAACGACGCTCCGACGGCCACCGCCGACGCGTTCGTCACCGATGAGGACACGGCGCTGACGATCAACGTCGCCGACCTCACCGCCAACGACAACGCCGGCGACGCGGGGCAGACGCTCACCGTCACGGCTGTCACCGGTGCCTCGCTGGAGAACGGCGTCGTCACCTTCACCCCCGCTCCGGATTTCCACGGCGCCGCTTCGTTCACCTACACGGTGTGCGACAACGGCACCGACTCGCAGTGCGCCACCGCTACCGTCGCTGTGACGGTGAACGCGGTCAACGACGGCCCGACCGTCACGATCACGGCCCCGGCCGTGGTCTCCGAAGGCTCGGCCGTCACGGCTTCGGCCAGCGGCGATGACGTCGACGGCGACACGCTCTCCTACTCCTGGACGGTGACGAAGAACGGTGCGCCGTACGCGACGTCGCCGAGCTTCACGCCGGACGACAACGGCAGCTACGTCGTGACCGTCACGGTCACGGACGGCACCGCCAGCGCCTCCGACTCCGCCACGGTCAACGTCAGCAACCTGGCGCCGGTCCTCAGCAGTCTCGCGGTCTCGGCTACGACCATCAACGAGAACGGCATCGTGACGGTGACTGGCTCGATCTCCGACGCGGGCAGCGCCGACACGCACAGCGTGACGGTCAACTGGGGCGACGGCACCACGTCGACGATCGCCGCGGCGGGCGCGTTCTCGCTCTCGCACCAGTACCTCGACGACGCGAACGCGACGATCTTCGTCGTGGTCTCCGACGATGACGGCGGCACGGTGAACGGCGGCCTGTCGGTCGTCGTGAACAACGTCGCGCCGGTCATCACCTCCACCTCCGGCCCGACCGCCGCGATCAACCTCGGCGGCACGGCCACGGTCAACGTCAGCTACACCGACGCCGGCACGCTGGACACGCACTCCGCCACGTTCACCTGGGATGACGGCTCGACGTCGACGGGCACCTGCGCCGCCGGCACCTGCACCGCCTCCCGCACCTACGCCGCGGCCGGCACGTACGGCGTGGCCATCACCGTGACGGACGACGACGGCGGCTCCGCCTCGACGACGTTCAACTACGTGGTCGTCGTCAACGTCGCCAGCGGTCACCTGACCGCCGGCGGCTTCATCGACACCGCGGCGGGCAAGGGCCACTTCACCCTGAACGCGAAGTACAAGAACAACGGCAGCCTCGACGGCAAGGTCTCGTTCAAGCTGAAGGGCTCCGACTTCGACAGCACGGCGCTCGAGTACCTCGTCGTCTCCGGCACGAACGCGCAGGTCCGTGGAACCGGCAAGATCAACGGCGCCGGCAACTACACGTTCCTGGTGAGCGTCACCGACGGCAGCCCGGACAAGTTCCGCATCCGCATCCGCGACGCGGCCGGCACCACGGTGTACGACAACGTCCCGGGCGCCTCCGATGACCTCGACGCGGCGAACCCGCAGACGATCAGCGGCGGCAGCATCCAGATCCACTAACCAGTCAGCGGTTTACACGAAAGGCCGGCACGCAAGTGCCGGCCTTTCGTGCGTTTTGACGACAGGGCAACGATAGGACGAATAGGACAGATGGGACGAATAGGACAGATGGGACAAGGCATCTGCTGCCTTTCGTGGTGAACCCGGGCAGATCGCAGGCCGCAAAGGGCGACACCACTAGCCCCGGGCTTCGCCCGGGGTGTGTCCTATAGGTCCTATTTGTCCCATCCGTCCTATAGGTCCTATTCGTCCCATAGGTCCCATCGCGGTCCCTATCGGTCAGCCCTACCGCCGCACCCGCGCGGTTTAAACCGCTGAATCCGCGGCCACTGCGGCAGGTGCCGCGGCCGGATCGTTCCACTTGGTGTGCGGCTTCCGGTTCAGCACCAGATAGCCCCACAGCAGCGACCCGTACGACCGCGCCGTCATGCCGCGCTTCTCGTAGAAGGGGAGCAGTAACTTCTGCAGTTTCGGGAGGTTATAGAACGGCACGCCGGGGAAGTAGTGGTGCTCGAGGTGGTAGTTCGAGAACAGGTAGACCGCGTCCCAGAAGAACGAGCCGCGCACCAGCGTCGACCATTTGGCCGGGTCGGCCGGGTCGATGTCGTAGTGCTGCCCTAACCGGTTGAGGGCGAAGGCGATGGGGAAGATGAAGAAGACCGGGACGATGTACAGCTTGAAGGCGACGCTCCAGCCGCCGAGGAAGGCGATGAGGCCGAGGAGGGAGAGCTGGAATGCGACCGTCCCCAGCCGTTCGAACGCGATCGTGCGCCGCACCTCGGCCGGATACGAGGCCGTCTCCTTCGCCGCCGCCCGGAAGTAGATGGGGAAGAGGGCGGGGGTGAAGTACAGCGCCTTGAACCAGCGCTTGTTCCGTTTCGGGGAGAGGTAGTGCCGCTTCGGGTCGCCCTCATCGGAACCGAGCTCCGCATGATGGTCGAGGTGCCACTTGGTGAACTGCGAGGCCGAGATCCCGCTGGGGATGGCGTACAGCAGCCCGAGCAGCCGGTACGAGCGGTCGTCCGCCTGCCGCAGCACGGCCCGGTGCACGACCTCGTGGAGGAGCACCGTGAAGTTGAAGACGGCGAACCCGGCCACGACGGCGAACGGCAGCCAGAGGTACCACGGCTGCCACTGGACGATGGCTACGCCGCTGCCGATGAGCGCCGTGAGGTTGCCGAGCGCCACCAGCGCGTGCAGCAGCGGCCGCTTGCGATGCAGCTCCCGCAGCGCCTCCGCCGGCACCTCGGCCGCCAGGTCGCGTTTCAACTGCACTGCATGCTCGGAGTAGTAGGCCATGCGCGGCTCGAAACAGAACGACTCGTATGATTATGTCCGCTGATCATGTCCGCCGCGCGCCTCTACACCATCGGCCACTCCACCCGCACCCTCGAGGAGCTCGTCGCCCTGCTGCAGGAGCACGGCGTCCTCCGCCTGGCGGACGTCCGCCGCTTCCCCGGCTCCCGCCGCCACCCGCAGTTCTCGCGGGAAGCGCTGGAGCGCGAGCTCCCCGGCTACGGCATCGCCTACGAGCACTTCGATTCCCTCGGCGGCCGCCGCAAGCCGTCGGCCGAGTCGCGCAACGCGGCGCTGCATAACGACCAGTTCCGCGGCTACGCCGACCACATGGCCGGCGACGAGTTCCGCGAAACCATGGACCGCCTCCTCGGCGACGACCGTCCCACCGCGGTCATGTGCGCCGAGGCGGTTCCGTGGCGCTGCCACCGCAACCTGCTGGCGGATGACGCCACCCGCCGTGGGGTCGAAGTCGTCCACATCATGAGCCCGGGGAAGTCGTCGCTTCACAAGCTGCACAAAATCGCAAAGATCGAGGGCGATGCGGTGATCTACCCGCCGCCGCAGCAATCGCTCGATTTTGGAGGCGTATAATCGGCGCTTCAGCACATCAGCATGTCCATCCCCGCGGTGCCATCTGCGACCGGCGAGCGCGATGTAGTCCTCGCTGTCGATGACAACGAGCAGAACCTGCTCCTGCTCGAGGAGTATCTATGCGGCTGGGGCTACGACGTAGTGCTGGCGCGCGACGGACGCGAAGCGGTCGAGCTCTGGCCCCGTCACGACCCGTCGATCATCATCCTCGACGTGATGATGCCGAACATGGACGGCTATCAGGCGTGCTCGCTCATCAAAGCATCGCCCGGGGGCCGCACCATCCCCATCCTCATGCTGACGGCGCTCACCGCGACGCAGGACAAGATCCGCGCGCTCGACTGCGGCGCCGACGACTTCCTCAACAAGCCCATCAATCGGGATGAACTGCGCACGCGCATCCGCTCGCTGATCAAGATCCGCAATCTGCGCAAGGAGCTCGACTCGAGCGAGAACATCATCATGACGCTGACGACGGCGCTGGAGTCGAAGGACTCGCACACGCACGGGCACGTGCACCGCGTCGCGTCGTACGCCTCGCACCTCTGCGACAAGCTGGGGATGTCGGCGGAGGAGAAGGAGACCGTCATCAAAGGCGCGATGCTCCACGACCTCGGGATGATCGGCGTCCCCGACAACCTGCTGCTCAAGCCCGATCTGAGCGACGACGAGCGCAGCGTCGTGGTCGAGCACACCCGCATGGGCGCGTCGATCCTCGAGCCGATGACGACATTCCGCCAGTTCGTGCCGATCGTGCGCTGGCATCACGAGCGCGTCGACGGCAACGGCTATCCCGACCGGCTGCGCGGCGCACAGATCCCGCTGGAAGCGCAGATCGTCGGCATCGCCAACCGCTTCGACGAGATCCATCACGAGACGGCGCTGACGGAGCACGATGCGCTGCAGATTCTCGGGGCCGAGGCGCAGGCGGGGGCGTTCGACGGCGAGCTGGTGAAGCTGTTCGCCGCATCGCTCGACGAGGAGAACCCGACGGCGGCGACGACGAAGCACATGCGACCGCGCCCGCTGCCGGAGCCGCGCGTGCTCTGCGTCGACGACAACCAGCTCAATCGCGATCTGGTCACGGCGACGCTGGCCGAGGCGGGGATGCACGTGCTGATTGCGCGCGATGGAGCGGAGGCGCTGTCGGTGCTCGCGCGCGATCCCGTCGACGTCGTGCTGCTCGACCTGGTCATGCCGATGCAGGACGGCGCGTCGACGCTGCGCCTGCTGCGCGGCGATGCACGCTACGAGTTCCTCCCGATCATCGTGCTGACCTCGCACCGCAACGTGCAGACGCGCCAGGAAGCAATCCTCGGCGGCGCCGACGATTTCCTGAGCTATCCGCTCAACCGTCTGGAGCTGGTGACGCGCATCCGCTCGCTGCTGCGCATCAAGGATTACCACGCCGATCTGGAGCAGACGCAGAACGTGATCTGCGCGCTGGCGCTGGCGCTCGAAGCGAAGGACCACTACACGCGGGGCCACTCGCAGCGCGTGGGCGATCTGGCGCGCCGCTTCGCGCTGCACGTGGGGCTCGCGGAAGACGTCGCGGAGATGATCCGCACGGCCGGGCTGCTGCACGACATCGGCAAGATTGCGGTTCCCGAGGCGCTGCTCAACAAGCAGGGACCGCTGTCGCGCGAGGAGTTCCTGCGCGTCGTCGATCACCCTGTGATCGGCGAAGAGATGGTGCGCCCGCTGACGACGCTGACCGCGGTGCTGCAGCTCATCCGCCACCACCACGAGCGCTACGACGGACGCGGCTACCCGGACGGTCTCAAAGGCGACGACATCCCGTACGAAGTGCGCCTCCTGTCGATCGTGGACGCGTACGACGCGCTGACCTCACACCGGTCCTATCGCCCGGCGCCGCTGACGCACGAAGCCGCGGTATCGACCCTGCGCCGCGAAGCCTCGGGCGGCAAGTGGGACCCAGTGATGGTGGAGCAGTTCGCCACGATGCTGGGGGAACAGTCGCCGGACTGGCCGGCGATCACGCGGCCGGCGCCGACGTTACGGTTGGCGTAGGGGCACGGGGGACGTTTTCCGTTGTCCGTTGTCCGTGCTGCGCTACGCGACGCTCACCGCACGGCGCAGCACGGAAAACGGACAACGGAAAACGTCCCCCCCGTTCACTTCCCCAGCACGCGCCGCACGTCTTCCACCGGCAGCGCCTTCACCGTTTCATCCACCGCCGTGGCCTTCAGCAGTGAATTCACAATCGCCTCTTCGGTGGCTTCAATGACGGCCAGAAACAGCGGGGACATGTCATCGTTCTTCACCAGCGACGCCGCGTGGCGCGCGGTGGAAAAGGCGATGGCGTAGTCGCCGCTGCCGTTGGTGGCGGCGGCGCCGGTGCGCGCGAGGCCCATCATCGCGCGTGCGCCCATGCGCTTCAGGTTGCGCGCGTCGACCGGGGCATCGGTGGCGATGACGATCATGATGGAGCCGTCGGCGTTCTCCAGCTCGTTCTTCAGGTAATACTGCCCGAGCTCCTGGCCGACGGGCGCGCCGGCGATCGTCAGCACGCCGCCGAAGTTGGACTGGACGAGCACACCGACCGTCCAGCCACCGAGCTTCTGCGGCAGCTTGCGCGACGACGTCCCGATCCCACCCTTCCATCCGAAGGCGACGGTGCCGCGTCCGGCGCCGACGCTCCCTTCCTCCACCGCGCCGCCGCGCGCGTTGCGCAGCGCGGCGAAGACGTGCTCGCGATTGACGTGACGGCCGCGGATGTCGTTCAGCCGCCCGTCGTTCGTCTCCCCGACGACGACGTTGATCGACTTCACTTCTTCGTTGCCCGGCAGCGCCAGCATGTGGTCGATGAGTGCATCGGCCACGCGCGGGACGTTCAGCGTCGACGTCAGCAGGATCGGCGACTCCAGCTCTCCCAGCTCGTCGATCTGCGTCGTTCCGATCAGCTTCCCGAAGCCGTTGACGACGAACACCGCCGCCGGCACCTTCTCCCGGAACAGATTCCCGCCGTGCGGCAGCACGGCCGTGACGCCGGTATTCACCCCCGCGGGCGCCATCACCGTGGTGTGCCCCACCCGTACCCCCGCCACATCGGTGATGGCGTTGAGCTGTCCCGTGGGAAGGATGCCGATGGTGACGCCGAGGTCGCGGAGGCGGGGACGTTCCGCCGCGGACAACGACACGGTGAACAGGACGATCAGCAGCAGGCGTTTCATGGCGGCAATGTACCGCACGCGCCCCGCTGGGCCCTGAGCCCTGAGCCCTGCTGTAGTAAAGTTCGCCGTCCGTAGCGATGCTCGTACTCCACGATCCCCTTCGACAAACTGACCTCCCGCGCGGCTGTGTGGCCACGATCGGGAACTTTGACGGCATGCACGTCGGCCATCAGCAGATCGTGCGTGGCGTCGTGGCTCGGGCGCGCGAGCTCGGGCGGCCGACGGCCGTCATCACGTTTCATCCACACCCGCTCTCCATCGTCGCTCCCGATCGGGTTCCGAAACAGATCCTCACGCTCGCGCAGAAAGAGGAAGTGCTGCGGGAAATGGGGGTCGACGCGCTGATGATCGTGCCGTTCACGCACGAGTTCTCGCGCTGGACGGCCGACCGCTTCATCGAGGAGTTCCTGGTCAACGCGCTGAAGGTCAGCGAAGTCCACATCGGACGCGACTTCTGCTTTGGCGCCGGACGCGAAGGGAACCTGGAGAAACTGACCGCGGCAGGGGAGCGCTTCGGCTTCGCCGTCCAGGGCGTCGACGACGTGAAGCTGCGCGGGATGCGCGTCTCGAGCTCCATCGTGCGCGACGCGATCTCCAAAGGGTCGATGCGCATCGTGACGATGGCTCTGGGGCGCACCTACTTCGTCGATGGACGCGTCGCCACCGGCCGCCGCCTCGGGCGCAAGATGGGCTTCCCGACCGTCAACGTCGATCCGTCGAACGACCTCTTCCCCGGCTCCGGCGTCTACGTGACGACGTCGCGGTTCGAGAGCTTCTCCCGTTCGTTCGAGAGCGTGACGAACATCGGTGTCCGGCCGACGCTCTACGAAAACTACGCCACGACGATCGAGAGCCACATCCTCGACTTCGACTCGAACGTCTACGGCGACACGGTGCGTCTTTACTTCCATCGCCTCCTGCGGCGCGAGCAGCAGTTCCGCTCGGCACTCGAGCTGACGAACCAGATCCGCCAGGACATCCATCGCTCACGCCTTTACTTCCTGCGGCATCCGATTCGCTTCAACGACGTTGGCGTCGAGCCCGACGATTGGTCCTGACGCGCGCACTGCATGTCCGATCCCGTACTTGCCCTCGTTCTCTTCTCGGCGTTCTTCCTCGCGCTGGCGCTGGCGCATTTCTTCAAGACGCTCGACAACGGCCTCTGGCGTGACGGGCGCACGCCGCTCGTCGCCGGCATCATCGCCGGCCTGATTCTCCGTTTTGTGACCGAGGATGCGACGCTGCGGCTGATCCTGATCGGCGTGCTGCTCACGGCGGCGGCGCTGTACGTGCGCCTCACCGGCCGCGAGTCGGAGCCGACCGACGGCCTCACCCTCGGCGCCCTCATGGGCGGCGCAGCGTCGATCCCGCTCGTCTTCACGGGCGGCGACGAAGCGCAACTGGTCCGTTTTGCCGAGTGCGTGCTCGCCGGAGCGGTCGCCGGTTACGGCGTGACGTTCGCGCTCTCACGCGTGACCGACCGCCTGCAGCAGCTGGCGATCGACGCGGCCACGGCCGTGGTGGCGACCGGCGCCGCCTACGCACCAACGTTCCTCATCCGCGCGGGCGTCCCGGAGCGTCGCGTGGTCATCGGCATCGCCGCGCTGATCCCGCTGCTGCTCGTGGCGATCGTGTTCAAGCAGTGGCCCGGCCTCCGCGCCGAGCTCCGCGACGAAGCGGCCCTCGGCGTCATCGACGAGAGCGACATCCGCTCCACGGCGCACCCGTTCCTCCGCCTCGGCCGCGCCGGCTGGCACGACGCCGAAGCCCACCGCGAGTTCGTCCGCGTCGCCAACCGCATCGCCCTGCGCAAACGCCAGCAACGCCACCGCCCCGACGCCATCGCCCGCCTGTATCAGGTGGAGATCATCAAGCTGCGCATGCAACTGCAGGAGATGAGCGTCATCGATTTCCGCATGCGGGCCGCGGCGGCACGGCAGGATGGCGACCAGTCGTCGTAGGGAGTGGGGAACGATAGGACGAATAGGACCTATAGGACTAATAGGACGAATAGGTAGGCCCCCGACCGACCACGAGGTGGCAGGCTCCGCAGGCCTATTGGTCCTATCAGTCCTATTCGTCCTATCTACCGGTTGATCCCCACGACGAAACTCCGCCCCGGCGCAAACGCGGCCGCGGCATCGGCGGATCCAAAGTGCTGCTGATTGGTGGCGTTGCGTACCACGACGCGCACTTCGAAGAGCGGCGTGATGCGCCAGCCGGCGCCGAGATCCAGCTCGGTGTAGCCGGGCCGCGCCACTTCGACCGGACCGGGACGATCGTCGTTGCCGTAGTGCGAAGCCATCACGAACGCGGACGCGGCGCGTGACGCCCAGCGCAGCGACGCGTGCAGCGTCGGCGGCGCGATGTCGTCGAGCGCATCGCTGCTGCCGGCGACGTCGCCGCGTGAGGTCGAAGCGCCGAGCTGCACTTCGAACGCGTTGGTCACGCGTGCCGACGTCTCCAGCTCGAGGCCGCGCACGTGCGCTTCGCCGCGGTTGCGGAACTGGAAGTCGGCGCCGCTGCGGTAACGCTCGACGAGGTTGCGGATGCGGTAGTCGTAGGCGAAGAGCGCGACGCGGGTGCGCGCGCCGCTCCAGCGCAGGCCGCCGTCGAGCTGCACGCTGCGCTCCGGCTCGAGGTCGGGATTGCCGGTCACGAAGCCGCGGCCGCTGATGCCGCGGAAGTAGCGGTCGGAGAGCGTCGGCTCGCGGTAGCCGCTCGCGAGCTGCAGCGTCGCGGTGACGCCGTGGAACGGACCGGCCGTGGCCGCGCCGAAGCCGGAGAGCGCGAAGTCGCTGCGCGAGCGCTCACCGAAGTAGCTGCCGCGCGTGCGCGAGGAGATGGCGTCGCCGCGGCCGCCGGCCGCGAGCTGCAGGTACGGCGTGATGTCGCCGGTCCAGTTGGCGTACAGACCGGCGTCGTAACGGTCGGCGTCGTCGACGGAGGGGGAGGCGCGGAGGTCGAAGCGGCTGACGAAGTCGACGCCGGCGACGAGGCGGTTTCGTGCGCCGGCGTGATCGCCGGAGAGGCGGAACGATGCGTCGCGCGCCTTCACGGCCGCGCTCTCGATGCCCGTCGCGCGGATGCGGTTGGTGGTGATGGCGTAGGAGCCCAGCGACGCGCGTAGCGCCGCCGCATTCCAGAAGCCGTCTTCCTGCAGATCGACGGCGAATGTCAGCAGCGACGCGCGCTCGTCGGGGTAGATCGTCTGCACCGGATCGCTCGACGGCGCGCCGGTGTCGCGTGCGTGGCTGGTCATCAGCCCCGCGCGGACGCGGCCCCATTCGGTGTCGCGCACGAAGCGGAGCAGCGCACCGCGGTCGCGGAACTGGGAGTTCGCGATCAAATTGCCGTTCGCATCGTTCCCATCGCCGCCGGAGCGGCCATGCACGGACGCGAGCAGGGAGCCGCCGAGGACGTCGAGAGAGAAGTCGGTGGTGACGGAGCAGCCGTCGAGCGCGCCGAACGCGCACGAGGCGCTGTAACGCAGCTCGCGCGTGCCCGGAACGGGATCGCGCGGCCGCAGATGCACGACGCCGCCCAACGCGTCGGAGCCGTAGGCAACGGAGCCGGGACCGCGTGCGATCTCGATGGAGCCGAGCGTCATCGGATCGATGAACGTCGCGGAGGGCCCGGCGCGCCGCTCCGCGGTGATGCGCGCGTCGTCGATCATCAGCAGCGTGCGGCCGCCGGCGAGACCGCGCACGACCGGGACGGCGGACGAGCCTTCACCGCGCAGCGAGACGCCCGCCGTCGCGGCGATCGCCTCCGCCACCCGTTGCGGCCGCCGCTGCTCCAGCTCCTCGGCACCCACGATCACCGGCGCCGACGCAGGCGTGCGCTCGATGTTCGGCGTCGCTCCCATCGTGACGGTGACGCTCTCGCGAAAGACCTCCTCGAGCCGCAGCTCCGCGGTACGGCTGGTGAGCTGCACCGGCGGATACAGCTCGCCGCGGCTCCCCACGATGATCAACACGGCCGGATAGCGCGGCTCCGGTACGAGCGCAAAGTTCCCCGCGCCATCGGTACGCGCGGTGATGCTCTGATCGACGACCGAGATCTGTGCTCCGGCGACCGGTCGCCCGGTCGCATCGACCACACGGAACGTGGGGAGGATTGCGGCCAACAGCAGCAGCAGGACGTGCATCATTTCCTTGAGAGGTTCAACGGTCTTCCAACTGAGACGTTGAACGAATGTGAAACATGGCACCTATGGGACTGTGTCCCACAGGTGCCGGGTTCCTAGTCGATGGCGCGTGCGAACTGCACGCTGGGATCGTTCGAGATGTTGTCGGTGGTGGCGCCGTAGACGAAGGCGCTGCCGCTCGTCACGGCGAAGGTGATCGTTTCGCCGCCGGCGAGCACGTAGCCGTCCAGCATGGCGGCGGAGCCGATCTGCGTGAAGAACGTCGGGCCGAATGCTTTCGACGCGGTCTTCACGACCGCACCCTCTTTGTCGCGCACCGTGATCGTCACGGCGGCTCCTTCGGCGAGCGTGCGCACGCCGATGTTGAGGCGGTAGCGCGCGATGTCGGCGGGCGCGAGCAACACGCCAACGTTGCCGCTGCTCAGCGCCTCATCCGCCGCCAGCGCATCCTCGGCGAAGCCGCTCGTGCCGGACGCTCCCGCGTCGTTGTACACGCGCGCGAGGACTACCGGCACCGCGGAGGTGCCGTCGGCGATCAGGTCGGCGCTGCCAAGGCCGCTCGGAAGCGACATCGCCGGCAGCAGGTCGTCGAACGCGAGCGTCTTGCGCGGCGCGATGGTGTAGGGGAGCGACGGATCGGCCGCAGAGCCCGAGACGCCCGCCGCGTGGAAGACGATGCGGCCGGAGATCGCGCTGTCGCTCGCGTTGTAGAGCTGGACCGACGTGCGGAAGAAGGAGCCGAAGCTGCCGGGCAGCGAGCCGACGACCGGGAGCACGCGGCTCTTCGGAACCGGCGCCGGATCGACGAGCACGGAGATCACGGGCGAGTAGCTCGACAGCACGTCGCACGACCCTTCGGCGATGCGGGCGCGGACGCGGTAGTAGTAGCGGACATTGCCGGTGTCGTGCGTGAAGGAGGCGCTCGTGCCGGTCAGCGGCTGCGTCGTCGGCGCGGTGAACGCCGGTGACGTGGCTTCCTCGAGCACGTAGCCCGTGGCGCCGGTCACCGCGTTCCAAGTGACGTTGTACGCCTGTCCGATACCCACGCTGGCGGGTGCGGAGAGCTGCGGCGCGGCGGGGACGGTGCACGGCTCCGGCAGCGGATCGACGACCGCCACGCTGGTCTGATCGGTTGAGCTGCCGAGCGTCGCTGTGATCTGCGCGTTGCCGCGGGTGACGCCGGTGACGTCGAACGTGGCGAAGAAGGCGTTCGCCGGGATGATGACGGAGGTGGGGACGGTGGCGACGGCGGTGTTCGAGGAGGAGAGCTCGACGAGCGTGTCCGACGCCGCCGCCCGGCTGAGCGAGAGGGTGAGCGTGGCGTTTCCGCCGAGCGGCACGTCGGCGGCTTCGGGGAAGAGCGAGATGGAAAGCGCGGGGATGTCGATGCGGCCGTCGACGAGTCCGAGCGTGCCGTTGGCGACCGTCTCTTTCGTCGCTGCCGTGCCGCCGGAGTCGGTGAGCTGGGTCAGCCCCGGATCGAGCGTGAGGTTGATCGACGTGCCGGGCGCTGCGGAAGGCGACAGGGTGAAGACGAGGTGCGCGACGAGGTCACCCGGCGCGGCAGCATCGAGTCCGAACGGGATGAGGTTCGTCGACTCCGGGAACGTGACGAGGAGCGACGTGGAGCCGTTGGTGGCCGGCTTGAACTCGGATGTCGGATCGAGGTTCTGCGTGATGCCGGCGCGGCTGAACGACACCGACTGGACGGCAGAGGCGGGGGAGTAGTCGACCTTGATGCTGAACGACTGGATGCGGGAGCCGGCCGGGCGGTCCATGCCGAGGGGCGTGCCGGAGGCGTCGCGGATGTAGACCGGGACGTCCACGGTGTTGCCGGACGCCGTCACCGTTCCGACGGTGACGGTGTCCGCTGAGGCAGGACCGGCGACGAAGAAGATTGCGAGGACTGCAACAACCACGGCTGCGAGCGAGCTCGCAACGTTTCGCCTGGGGATCATGGGGTTTCCTTAGGAAAGACGGGTCTTGAGTGCAACGAACGCGAGGGAGATGGCCAGGAGGATGAGCGCCCACGTGGACAGCGAAGGAACATCACTGGCCGCCGCGGCGGCGACGGTGACGGAGCCGCTGACGAGCGTGAGCCGGCCGTTGGCCACGGTCTCGATCGTTCCCGGCGTCCCGCCTTCATCGGTGAGCTGCGTGAGCACCGGGTCGATCGTCAGCGCGATGACGGTGCCGGCCGGTGTGCCCGGCGCGATGTTCACCGTCAACTGCCCGATCTGGTTGCCCGGAAGCGCGGAGTTGGAGGTGAACGGGATGAGGTTCGTGGTCTCGTCGAACGTGGCGAGCAGGGAGATGGCACCCGGGCTGGCCGGGCTGTTCTCGAACGTGGGTGTCAGCGGCGCGGTGATGCCGGCGCGCGTGAACGAGATCGACTGCACGGCGGTGGTGGGAGCGTAGGTGACGCGGATGCTGAACGACTGGATGCGCGAGCCGGGCGGCTGGTCGATGCCGAGCGGCGTCAGCGCGGTGTCGCGGATGTAGACCGGCACGACGACGGCGCCCGCGCCGCTCACCGTACCGACGGTGATGACATCGCTGGGGAGAGGCTGGGCTGCCGCCGGGGTGGCGATGAACGCCACCCCGACGACGACCGCGAGCAGAAGATTGCGAGTTGCTGCGCTGATTCGATTCATGCTCTATCCAACTTTCACTGCGTTCTACTACTGGTTGTTGCGGACGCCGTCGCGCGGTGCGGCATCGGGCTGGCCGATGGCCGTGCCGTTGACGCGCAGCGTGCGATTGGCGACCGTCGCCTTCTGCGCGCCGTTGCTGCCGACGAGCATGGTGAGCGACGGATCGAGCGTGAGACCGACGGCGCCCGGCGCGGCGACTTCGAGCTCGGCGACGACCGCGGAGCGCGAGCTGCCGAGGACGAGCGGTGCCTGCTCGCTGAAGGCGACGAGGTACGACACGGTGTTGCCGGTCTGGCGGCTGATCTCGAACACGGGCTGAGCGGCCGTGGTGCGGCGAACGGCCGCATCGGTCGTCGCGCCGTTGAAGCGGACGTGGAGCGAGAGAGCCTGCGGCGTCGCCGAGCCGGCGTTCATCGTGACGATCACCGGCACGAACCAGCGGCCGTCGCGGCGAACCGCGTTGCCGAGGGTGAGGGCGCCGTTGAGCGGCTGAACGTTGGCTTCGGTCGCGACGCGGCCACCGCGCAGATGCGGAGCCGGTCCGCCGCCGAAGAGGTAGTTGACCGCGTAGAAGATGTCGGCCGGATCGACCACACCGTCGCCGTTCGCGTCACCGGAGGGCATGCCTGCCGCGCCGGCCGGAGCCGGACCGCCGGTGAAGAGGTACGCGACGAGGTAGAAGATGTCCGACGGATCGATCATCGAATCGCCGTTCGGGTCGAAGTTCTGCTGGAAGTAGGTGAAGCCGTTGGTGAGGGTGCCGGTGGTGGTGTTGGTGTTCGTCACGACGACGTTCACCGCGCCGGCCGCGTGAGCCGGCGTCCGGGCGGTGATCTGCGTGGCGTTGACGACGACGACGTTCGTCGCGGCCGTGCCGCCGAACGTCACGGTGGCGCCGGCGTTGAAGCCCGAGCCGGCGATCGTGACGTTCGTGCCGCCGAGCGAGGAACCGGTGTTCGGCGTGACGCTGGAGACGGTGACGGGCGCGTTCCCGACCGTGACGCTCTCGGAATCGGACGCCGAGCAGCCGGCCAGCGTCGTCACGGTGACGTCGAGCGTCAGCGTGCCGGCAGCGCCGGCGGTGAAGGTGATGTTGGCCGTGCCGGTGCCCGCGGTGATCGAGCCGTTGCCGATGGTCCATTCGTACGTCGCGCCGGCGCCTGCATCAGGCACCGAGGCGAGGTTACCGGTGGACGCGGCGACGACGCTGCCGGGGGCGGTGATGGTGGCGCTGGGGTTCGGGTTGACCGTGACGGTGGTGGTGGCGGACGGCGCGCTCGGGCAGCCGCTCGCGGTGACGACGACGGTGTAGTCACCGGCGACGGTCGCGGTGTGCGTCTGGTTCGTGGCGCCGCCGATGGGGTTGCCGTTGAGGCGCCACTGGTTGCCCGTGGCGCTGCTCGACGTCAGCAGAACGCTGCCGCCGGCGCAGAAGGTCGTCGGACCGCCGGGGGTGATGGTCGGCGTGGCCGGCGTCGGGTTGACCGTGACGCTCGTGGCGCTCGACGGAGCGCTGGTGCAGCCGCTCGCCGTGACCGCGACGGTGTAGTTGCCCGTGGCGGTGGCGCTGTACGTCTGGTTGGTCGCTCCGCCGATCGGGTTACCGTTGAGGAACCACTGGTTGCCCGTGGCGCTGCTCGACGTCAGCAGGACGCTGCCGCCGGTGCAGAACGTGGTCGGACCGCCAGGCGTGATGGTCGGCGTGGCCGGGATCGGATTGACCGTGACGCTCGTGGCGGCCGACGGTGCGCTGGCGCAGCCGGAGGCGGTCACGACGACGGTGTAGTTACCGGTCGCGGTGGCGCTGTACGTCGCGTTGGTGGCGCCGCCGATGGGGTTGCCGTCGAGGAACCACTGGTTGCCGGACGCGCTGCTCGACGTCAGCAGGACGCTGCCGCCGGCGCAGAAGGTGGTCGGACCTCCCGGGGTGATGGTCGGCGTGGCCGGGATCGGGTTCACCGTGACGCTCGTGGCGGCCGACGGTGCGCTGGCGCAGCCGGAGGCGGTCACGACGACGGTGTAGTTGCCGGTCGCGGTGGCGCTGTACGTCTGGTTGGTCTCGCCGCCGATGGGGTTGCCGTTGAGGAACCACTGGTTGCCCGTGGCGCTGCTGGAGGTCAGCAGGACGCTGCCGCCGGTGCAGAACGTGGTCGGGCCGCCGGGGGTGATGGTCGGCGTGGCCGGAGCGGGGTTGACCGTGACGGACGTGGCGGAGGATGGCGCGCTGGCGCAGCCGCTCGTCGTCACGACGACGGTGTAGGCACCGGAGGCGGTGGCGCTGTAGGTCTGGTTGGTCTCGCCGCCGATGGGGTTGCCGTCGAGGTACCACTGGTTGCCCGTGGCGCTGCTCGACGTCAGCAGGACGCTGCCGCCGGCGCAGAAGGTCGTCGGACCTCCCGGGGTGATCGTCGGCGTGGCCGGGATCGGGTTGACCGTGACGTTGGTCGCGGCGGACGGTGCGCTGGCGCAGCCCGACGTCGTGACGACGACGGTATAGGCGCCGGCGGCGGTGGCGCTGTACGTCTGGTTGGTCTCGCCGCCGATGGGGTTGCCGTCGAGGTACCACTGGTTGCCCGTGGCGCTGCTCGAGGTCAGCAGGACGCTGCCGCCGGTACAGAACGTCGTCGGGCCGCCGGGGGTGATCGTCGGCGTGGCCGGCGTCGGATTGACCGTGACGTTCGTGGCCGTGGACTGCGCGCTTTCGCAGCCGTTCTCGGAGAACGTCACCGTGTAGGCGCCGGCAGCGGTGGCGCTGTAGGTCTGGTTGGTCTCGCCGCCGATGGGGTTGCCGTCGAGGTACCACTGGTTACCGGTGGCGCTGCTCGAGGTCAGCAGGACGCTGCCGCCGGCGCAGAAAGTCGTCGGACCGCCCGGCGTGATCGTCGGAGTCGTGGGGAGGGAGATCGGGACATTGACGCTGCCCGACACCTGGCAGAAGTTGGCCGCCGTCATGTCGAGCGTCAGCTGCACGTTACCGGCGGCGCCGGCGGTGTAGGAGACGCTCTGGGACGTCGTGCTGCCCTGGATGCTGCCGTTGGTGATGGACCAGGAGTACGCAGTCGCGCCGGCCGGGCCGCTGGCGGTGTTGCCCACCGAGTTGGGGCAGACGTACGCGGTGCCCGGCGTGATCGTCGCGGTCGTGGTGCTGCAGTCGGACGCCTCGTAGCAGATCGTCACGTCGTGCAGGGCTGGCGTGACCAGGCCGTCGGTGGTCGTGAGATACGCTTTGTACTGCAGGTAGCGGAAGCCGTAGAACTGCGACAGCGAGGCGCCGGACGTCGTGAAGAACGTCCCCGCGGTGCCGTCGGGGCCGACGAAGTCGAACGGACCTTCGATGGAGTTGCTGCCGGCCGCCTGGAATCGGATCGCCGTGTTCGAAGGCGTCGTGGCGGTCCACGACAGCGTCGTCCAGATCGGCGTCAGGCCGGTGGCGGGGTTGATGTCCTTGATGCCGGAGACCAGATTGCCGGCGGCGGCGTAGCCGAGATCGATGTAGGTGATGAAGCCGTGATCGTTGTTGGCGTTACCGGACGCACCGGCCCAGGTGACGCCGGCATTGGACGAAGAGGTGCGGCGTCCGCCCGCATACGGGTTCTGCTGCGCAACCGGGAAGCTCACTCCTCCGACGCTGACGGTGCCGAAGTATCCCGGCGCCGGAGCACCGGCCGGGACTGGCGATGCCGGACGCCAGACCACGGCGTACTGCGTGCCGGCGGTGAGGGTCATCGGGGTGGCGAAGTTCGCGGTGAACCAGCCGCCGGCGCCGTCGCAGAAGCCGGGGATCGTGGCCACGGCGAGATCAGGTCCGGTCGGCAGGTTGCCGGCAGCGGCTCGGATCGAGACGGTGAGATCCGGCATCGTCACCGCGCCGCAGTTGAGGCTGAAGAGGTTCAGGTCGACGCGCACGAGCGGACCTGTGATGGCGGCGGTGAACGTCTGGCCCAGCCACGTGGTGGTGTTGTTTGCGCCCTGTGAGCCGAGGGTCTGGTTTTGCTGGTCGACGATCAGCGGGTGCGCCAGCAGGACGTCGCCCGGCGTGGTGGTCAGGTCGGCATTCGTCGTCACGCCGGCCTGGAAATCGGTCTGCGTCGTATCGACGAGGCAGGCGCTGGTCGCCATCGCGTCGAGCGCAAAGTCCTGCGTCGTGGTGCCGCCGTCGGTGACGATGATGCTCGTCGCCGACTCGCTGATGTAGCCCGGCGCAGAGACCGAGATCTCCGGGTAGGTGCCGGCGGGGAGGCTGGAGAAGGTGTAGACGCCGGAGGCGTTCGTGGTCGCGGTGCGCGAGCCGAGGCTCACCGTGGCACCGGCGATCGGAGTGCCGCCAGCCGTGGCCGTGACGGTGCCCTGGAGCGTACCGCCCGCACCGACCGGGGTGCAGCCCGGGAACGGTCCGAACGAGCCGACGCGCGTCTGCCAGTCATGGCCGTCGACGGCGTAATACTGGGAGGTGAACCAGAACGTACAGCCGTCGGGATCGAGCGACATCGCCGCGTAGTCACCCCAGCGGCCGGTGCCGATCTGTGCGCCGGTGCCCTGCAACATCATCTGTTCCGTCTGGCTCATGGTGTTGACGGGGTCGGTGGCCAGACGGCCGGCGTACTGGATGGCCGGCTTCGTCGTGGCGTTCGAGGTGCTGTAGCCGAGGGCCATGTTGCCGGCGCGATCGACGGCGAGGCTGGGCACGAAGCGGTGCATGACGTTCGCACCATCCGGATCCCACGTCGCTGCTTGCGGGATCGCCGGATTCACCGTGCCTCCGGTGACGTCCACCTGATACCAGCGCGGCGCGGCGAAGCCGGTCGTGTTCTGGCGTCGGACGGTGTGGGTGTTCCACAGCGACTCGGCGCCGCCGATGTTCGTGTACTGGTTCTGCATCATCGCCCGGATCTGTACGGCGTCGAGCGTGTTGCCGCTACCGAGCTGCGGGACTCCGGCCACCGCGGCGTTGGGCCAGCTCGTGGTGGCGAGGGGCACATCCGGTCCGGTGAAGGTCGAGAGGGAGATGCGCTCCCAGTCGACGTGAAACTTATAGACGCTGAGGGCGTTGAGGAAGCTGGAGGTGGAAACGAAGTAGTTCGGCGTGCCGGCTGGCGGGGTGCCGGTCTGCAGGCGCGCGTTAGCCGGAAGAATGGTGGCGTCGCCGGACGTCACACTGAAGGTGACGACCTGTGCATTGGGGTGGCCGGCGTACATCTGGTGCTTGTTGAAGGCGAAGACGCGCGCCTCCTGGAACGGCGCACCAAAGGGGTAGCCGAACATGTTGACGGACATGTAGATGCCGTCCGGCCACACGCCGAGCTTCGGGTAATCGCCCAGGCCACCCGTCGTGTTGAGCGAATAGAAGTGCCAGCCGCCATTGACCGGGTCGCCGGTCATCGACACTGCGGTGCACTGGAAGTTGCCCGGAGGATTGATGACGTTCCCGCCCCCGTCGAGCTGGAAGGCGAAGTCAGAGATGACCCAGCGGTCCTCGAACGTGTCATAGAGGATGACCGGGTCACCGAAGTTGTCGGTGTCGCAGAGGTTGCCGAAGTTCCCCTGGCTCATGAAGTCGTTCAGGGTGAACGCGGCGAGTTGGTTGCCGTCCTTCTGGTAGATGGCGACGGCGGAGTTGACCGACTGGATGTAGTGGTTGGGGCCGACGTCACCCACGGTGTCGGGGGGATGGCCGCTGCCCCAGGTGTTCCAGTCGAGGCCGATGAAGTTGGCGAGCGGCGCAGGCGCGGGTGCGTTGCGGGTCGGGACGGAGGGACGGAGGATGTCAGGGGTGGTGCTGCGCTCCCCGACCGTGGCCGGATCGAACTCCAGCTCGCGCTCGATGCGCTCGCGCCGCTTCACCGGGGTGCGGCGCATCTTGCGAACGTCGAACCTGCGGCTCGACGCGTGGGTCATCTGCAACTCGAGGGGCTTGCCGAACGGAATCGGCTTCGGCTTGTCGACGACTCTGTCGTTGTTGCCGAACTCGTCGTCCTTGTCGCGGTCCGAGTCCTTGCGCTCCACTTCGATGCGCGGCGCGCGGCGCGCGGGGCCCTCCTCCTTCTCCTGAAGGGCCGGTTCCACCCTGGCCGCTGTTTTGGCAGGTTTGGCTTTTTTCGCTTTCGACGTTACCGCCGGTTTCGACGACTTCTTCTTTCGGCTCTTCCCTTCCTCGGCGGAGCCGAAGGTCGGGACGAGCGTGAGCAGGACGAGCAGCGCGGTGAGTACACGTCTCATGTGGTTTCCTCTGCCTACGGATGAATGTGGAGCCGGACCGCCTGGGACGTGGGCGTCGCAGGGTGCACTTCGGGCGTCGGCGAGAAAGGCGGTCGAGTGGATCGGCCGTCAGGGCTCGACGACACCAGTCGGTGGCTGGTGTGCGGTCGGGGCATGATGGGGGAAGGACGATCCGCATCATCCGCGCAAGCGCTTCTGCCCGGTATCCGAGTTCGGATGGTTTTGGTGGGGGTGAATTACTAGTTGCGGGTAGGTGGATTACCGACGACGCGAGGAGGGCGACGCGCCTGGTAGGGCGGAACCTATAGGCGCCGAGGGCGCGAATGCCATTAATAGAACGGACGGCGCGAAATGAGCGTGAGCGGCGTCACGTCAGGAATGTCGGCATACAGTCCGGTGTCCGGGGCCAGCGGACCTAGACGGCCGGAGGCTGGGCAGGTCACGTGTTCTCCGGATGAGCGAAGAGCGAAGCTGCGCCTGACCCGGCGCAGTGTATTCCACGTATGTTCAAGCCGCCGTTGAATCTTCAATAGTGCTCTGTGAGTGAGAAGACGATGCGTTGCTCCTTTGGTTCCCACAACGCTTGGAACACAAACTTGCCACGGGCGTCATACATATTTGCGTAAACCAAACTGCTCGTCGCGCGAGGCTTCCCATCATTGAGCCAAAAGGCGCTGAAGATTCGCTCCGCATCCACTTTCGTTGGAGTACCGCTCTTTGACTTTGCTCGCAGATAGATATCGTCAAATTCAAATGTGTACCGACTGCCGAATTCCGAAACAAGCTGCTGTTTCCGCGCCTCATCCTCCGATGTCGGACCCGCGCCCGCGCAGGCCGACATCAACGACACCATGATGACGATCGCGATGCTGCTTCTCATGGGTTTAGCGTCCAGATCCGCAGCAGTTCTCTGCGCAGCATTCTTCGCAGGATCGACACGCGCCTGAGCGAACGGAAGACAGGCAACGGAACCCGCGTTCGTTGTGTCCGAAGTCTCCAGGTTGGAATGCCCATTGTGTTGCTCCGCTGAGACGGTTGAAGATATTCGGAATATCCCAGCGCACGAGTCCCTGCGCTTCATTGACCGCTCCTGCCATGCGGGCCAGCGGCCTACCCCAAACGTCCGCAGTCTCACAACTGATTGTGCAATGCCGCATCGCGGAGTTTGGCTCTCCCGGGAAACGTCGATGACCGTCACCACGCCGCTGCTGCAGGTCATCGCGGAAACGATCAGCCCAATGCGAAAGCACGTCGCCTGTTGGGCCAATTGATCGCATGGCCGGGTCAAAACCGGCAGCGAGCCCGAGTCGGTCTGCGCGCGTCGTTGGGCGGCCCTTCACGTATGCATGAAGATTGGGTCCGTCCCACTGCCCCAGCGGATCCGCCTGCGTATACCGTCCCCACCCGGTCCGGTACCAGCGGAAGATGTTGTACACCTGCTCCGTGCCGTCCGTGTCGGTGACCTGTTCCTGCCCCGGCAGGCGGAGGCGCTGATCGATATCGTTGCCCGCTCGGTACGCGTACACGCGGCCGAAGGGCTCGTACTCGGCCCGCCACGCGACGCTGTTGCCGATCATCTGCAGCAGCGGTGTGCCGAGGTGGTCGGTGAAGGTGTAGCGGTAGTTCGTCGTGTCTCCGTCCAGGATCATGCCGGTCTGGCTCGGTGACAGGGCGTAGTCGTCGGAAGAGAGCTGGCCCACGGGCAGGCTCCCCAGCCAGACCAGGTCGGTCGTCGAATCCCTGATCGCCGACCGTGTATAGCCCAGCAACTGCAATTCCGGCGTGTAGAACGAGTCTTGCGAGTAGGGCGACGACGTTTCCCACGGACTGAGATATTCGGAGCGGCGCACGCCGCGTCCGTCATAAACGTAGTGCGCCGCGTCGAACGAGACGAGGTTGCGGGCGCTGATGTTCGCCTGCTCGTTGCCGGCGCTGTCGTAGCTGACCGAGGCGCTGTTGACCGTCGACAGTTTGGACGTCGTGCCGGAGTACGTGAACGTCACGTTGCGTGAGCTGCCCAGCGACAGGGAGGTCATGTTGCCCGCCACGTCGTAGGCGTAGGTGCCGCTGCCCCACAGCGCCGTCCCCGTGTCTGCGGTGACGAGCCGGTTCAGGTCGTCGTAGGTGAAGTCGCGGTCGTAGTTCGCGTTCAGGTCGTCGTCGATCGCCGTGATGTTGCCCGCGCCGTCATAGGTGTAGTCGTAGTCGGCGATGGTGGTGGAGGACAGCACCAGCTTGTTCTCCGTCGGGCGGTAGCGCGAGTCGTACGTCACGGTCTTGACCGCGCCGTTGCCATACTCGAGCTGCTCGAGCGGTCCGAAGGGGAGGTATTCGACGTTCTCGAACAGCGTCGCGCCGCTCCACTCCGCACTCACCGGCCGATCGGCGTAGTCGAAGATGTACTCGGCGATGCCTTGCGTCGTCCGGTTGCCATTCGCATCGTAGGTGTAGGCGCCGGACGTCGAGTCTTCGCGCAGCAGGCCGCGCCGCTCGTACTTGTACGTCGTCGTCGCGTACGGGTCCGTCATCGAGGAAAGCCGCCCGATCCCGTAGTCCCCCGCCGTCGCGTCGTCGTACGTCCAGGTGACATCCTCGGTCGGCAGGCTCGTGCGGCTGGACGACGCCGTGAGCACGCGATTCAGCAGGTCGAACGTGCGCGTGGTCGTCGCGCTGTTCGCGTCCGTCGTCGACGTGTTGTTGCCGGACGCGTCGTACGTGTACGACGTCGTGCCGGTCACGGGACTCGTCTGCGTCTGCATGCGGCCGAAGTCGTCGTACGCATAAGTCGTCACGCTCGACTTCGGGTCGGTGACGGAGACGAGGTTGTCCGCGTCATCGTACGCGTACTGCGTCACGATGTCCGAGCCGGAGATGATCGTGCGCTTCTGGGTCACCGACGTCAGGCGATTGCGAAAATCGTACGCGTTCAGCGTGTTCGCCGAGGAGTGGCGCTCGTCGCGCACGCCCGTCAGGTTGCCGCGCGAGTCATATGTGTAGGCGACGAACGTCGAGTCGGGATGCGTGTTCGTGCTGAGGCGCCCCGAGGTGTCGTAGGCGAAGGTCTCGCTGCGACGCGTGGTCCACGTGGTGCACGGGTTCGCCGGCGTCGTGCACTCCTGCGCCGCTTCCGACGTCTTGAGGCCGATGGTGTTGAGCGTGAACAGCATCCGGTCGCGCTCGTTGCCGCCCGATTCCGCGCGAATGGTGGACAGGCCGCGATTGGTGCCGTCCTCGTAGGTGTACCGCACGATGTTGCCGCGCGGCAGCGTCGTGGAGACGAGCCGGTCGCGCGAGTCGTAAACATGCGTCGTGACGTAGTCCGCCGGCTCGTTCGGATCGGACGGCTGCTCCGAGCGGACCGTCAGCGTCCGGCCGCGGGCGTCGAGCGTGCGCGTCGTCTCGACGCCGTTCGGGTCGATGGTGCTGCGCGCCGTGCCGTAGATGTCGTAGTTGTCGAACGTCGTCGTCAGCGACGCGCTGGTCGTCGAGTAGGCGCTCGTCTGGTACAGCCGTCCACGACGGTTCAGGTTCGTGTCGCTGTCGGAGTAGTACGAGTACGTCGTCTTCTGATTCGTACGCGGTCCGCCGTTCTCCGTCACCCGGTGGCGCGCGTCGAACGTCGTCGTGTGAACGTACGAGGTAGGACTGGAGTCGGTGGAGCGGAGGTAGCCGGCCTGGGTGGTCGTGAGCAGCGTCTCGCCCGTGTTCCAGGCGTACGTCGTCGTCCTCGATTGTGCCGACTTGGCGACGCTTGCTTCGGTCACCGACGTGACGAACGACGGCCAGTTCGTCTGGCCGTAGGCGTAGGTCGTCGTGTGCTGCTCGGTTTTGCCGACGGCCTCCGTCGCCGTGAGGAGCATGCCGTTGGCGTTGTAGGTGAAGCTCGACGTCACGCGCTCGTCCGTGCCGCCGGAGCCGGTGCGATCGAGGCCGACGGTCTTCGTCAGGACCCGGTTGTTGTCGTCGAAAGTGAAGGCTTGCGCCTCTTCCGCCGAACCACAGGAAGCGCAGTTGCCCAGCACCGAGGTGGCGAGGAACCGGCCGCTGCCGACTTTGAGGGTGTAGACGCTGTTCTGCGTCACGCCCGAGTCGATGGTCGTCGTGACGGTGGTCTGCGTCGGCGAATCGTAGCTGAGCGTCACGAGATCGCGTGCATTCGTTCCGGGCGAGGGAGCCGACCCGGTGATGGTGTGGCCCGACCACGACGACGTCGAGCGCCCGCTGCTGTCATATTGATGGCCTTCGAGGATGGCGCCGGAATCGTCGGCGATCAGCGCGACTGCCGATTTGCCCGTGGCATAGGTCGTCCAGGTGAACTGGCGCCACGGCGTCGTGCTCGTATGCAGAGGATCGAAGATCTTCTCCAGCCGGTTCGAACCGTCGTATTCGAAGCGCCACTGGTTGCCGTCGCCGTCGGTGATGGAGGTCAGCAGGCTGCCGCTGTACGCGAAGGTCCATGTGCGCCCGAGCTCGTCCGTCAGCGTCGTGAGGTTCGTGCCGGTGTACGAGGCCGTGAAGGCGTTGCCCCAACGGTCCTCCGTCGTCCGCCACAATCCATTGGTGGAGTCGACCTCGGTGAAGGTGCCGTTCAACTCCGTCCAGCGATAGCGGCCGGTGCTCGTGTTGAGACCGACGGAGCCGGTCGTGTCGCCGGGATAAATGGGTCGCCAGTACTCGCCGACCGGCGGATGATTTTCGCGGGCAAACAGGACACGGGTGCCATCGGGCCGGCGCCAGAGGCGGACGTTGGACGTTCCGCTCGTGCTCTGCATCGACTCGGCGAAGGAATGGGTGAAGCCGGGGCCGAGCGGCCCCACTCTCGTCTCGAGCGAGTTGTAGGTGATCGAAAATTCAAGGGAGTTGCCCGGTTCGTCGACGCCGAAGAGCGGCTGGGTCCAGTACATGTTGCCGGAGCCGACGTTGATCGGTCCGCCCACCGCGGGTGAAACACCGCCGGAGGGGCCGGACCCGCTGCCGGGCATGGGGCAGCTCCCCATGTCCGTGATGGGAGCGCAGGAGGAGCTTCCGGTGCCGCCGACGACGTCGCTCGAGACGGCGTAGGTGGTGAAGAACGTATCGGCCGTGTACACCGCGCGATACATCGTGCAGCCTGGATTCATGTCCGTCATGACGATTTTGCCGTGCTCCCAGTAGGGAGGGATCGTGTGCACGATCCCGGTCGTGGCCATCGTCTGCGGGTCGATCGCAATGACCTGAATGCGATAGGAGATCGCGTTCGGCTCGTTGCTCGGCCCGAAGTCCGCCGGAGGGTTGCAGTAGATGTTGCGCGCGAAGTACTCCAGCTCCACCGTGTGGTCATCGATGACACGAAGGATCGGCTGGGCCAGCATCTGGCTGCCGGTGTAGCCGATCGAGCAGTCGCACCAGTACAGCGGCGAGCCTGACTGCTCGCAGCCGGAGTCATGATGGAACCCGTCGCCAACCTTCTCGTGACTGAAGGTCTCGCAGGACGAACAGGTGTACGTGCCGTTGAACGTATAGGGCGAGGTGCTGTTCGGCTCGTAAGCCAGAAGGTGACGGGCGGCCAGGAGGACGACGAGCAACACCAGGCAACGTTTCATGGACCGGCTCCTTTTTCGTGTGGAATCAGTCTCTGACGGGGAAGCGGCCTCGTCTAGTGACATTTCTATCCGGTTTTTCACCGATAAATCTGTAGGTGAATTGCCGACCCTCGACGGTTTGCCCGGATCCTTCACGCGGAGTTGCGCACGCGCTGATTCGCGAGACGGCTCTTCTGATTCCGGAATCGACGTGGCGGGTTCCCGAATCAGCGGTTCTGACTGAGGAATCGCCGCTTCTCACTCATGAATCGGCTTTTCTGATGCGTGAGTCGACCAGCGCTGACTCCCGAGTCGACTGTTCTGATTCGGGAGTCGACCCTCTCCGATTCCTGAATCGAGTTTCTGATTCGTGAGTCGGCGTTTCTGATGCGTGAATCAGATTTTCTGATTCACGAGTCGGATTTCCAGGCTCCGTTTGGTGCCGCGGAGCAGCGGGCGCTCGGAATCGGAAGATTTCTCTTGCCGAGCGGGGCCATTTCGGTCATACTTTTCAGAATCCAATAGTCTGAGGACCATTTTCACGTGAGCAGGGCAACCCACGCACGCGCGCCGCAGGGCGCTACCGGCGTTTGCCGGGAACGACGTCGCCCCCGGGGCGAGCGGCGGCCGGAATGGGTCCGTCCGATGCGGCGCGTGCAGAAGGCGCTCGATGCCTCGGTGCGGCTGCTCAATGCCGGTCTGGCCACGGCGGCCAAATCGGGACGTGTACTGACGCGGCGGCCGCTCGACAGCTCGAGAAAGCTGGAGCACGCCGAGGGGCGTCTGGCCCTGGCCTCGGCCCGCTTGGCGTATGCGGCTCGGGAGCTTGCCGCGACCGTGGCTTGTCTCGAGCGCGAGCCCGAAACGGCTGCCGGCGCGACCGAGCTGCTGACCGAGGCTTCGCAGCGCTGGATGGCGATGCACCAGTCGGTCGACGCGGCCGCGGGGGCCATCTACACCTTCCACGAGAACGTGCTCTCCGGCCTCCGCTCCGGTGCGCTGGTGCCGGAGCGCGAGAACAACGGCCGGCCGCGCATCATCCTGGCGCCGCGGCCGATCTTCGTCCGCGCGTTCCTCACCGCCCGTCAGCCGCGGGTCGTCGATCGCATCTCTGCCGTCCTCAAACGACGACGAAGGGCCCCGCGCCCTGCCGCCGTCCGTGTTCCACGCCGTGCTTCGCAGGGGCGTGCGCCTCCTCTTTCTTCGGTCGCCCCGATCTAGTACCGGGACTTCATCGAAGAGAGACGATGGGACCTCTAGGACCTGCGGGACCTGTGGGAGCCCATGAGCCAAAGGAGGCTCTATGAGCGCGAATGAGAAAGTTGTGTCCGCGGTTGCTGTGGAAGTGGAACCGGTTGTGACGTCGTACACGGAGGGGGCACTGGCGCGGCTCCAGGAACTGCGCAACATGCGCGGCCTGATCCCGCACTTTGTGGTCCCGGAGACGCCGTACGCCCCGAGCCGGATGGCCGTCACGGCGTCGCTGCCGCCGGATTTCGTCGAGCTGGCCGGCGTGCTGGCGGTGGCCAACCCTGACGCCGTGACGCGTGGACAGGCCGCGAGCGCGGCCGAGATGCGCGAGCTGCTGGCCTACGCGGCAGCGTACGCGCCGCTGGTGGCGGAGCTGGAGGCGTTGACGAAATTCGTCCGCTTCAGCGTCATCGCGGCGCGCAATCGCGCGGGCGGCGAGGCGCTGGCGATCTACGAAACGGCGAAGCGTCTGGCGAAGCGGCCGGAGTTCGCCAACCTGGCGCCGCACGTCGCCGCGATGCGCCGTGTGCTGGGGAAGGTGCCGTCGGCCGAGGCCCGCGCACGCCGCGAGGCGAAAAAGGCGGCGGCGCAGCAGGCCACGCACGCGGTCACGCAGGCGGCGTAGTCGTGTGATGGAGTAGTCAGTGGAGCGGGCGCGTCCGAGGGGCGCGCCCGCTTTTTTAACGGAGCAGGGGAATGATGGGACGAATGGGACGAATAGGACCAATCGGACGTCCTATCCGTCCTATTGGTCCTATCGCTTCACGACCAACCCGAGCATCGATCACCGCCGCCGCGGCTCTGCAGCATCCGTCCGTTCCCGGCGCCGTTTCTTCTTCCGGTCGTGCCGCACGGCTGCCTCGGCCACGGAGTGGGTTTCGGCCAGGCGTTCGTCCTCCTGGGCCATCGTGGCCAGCTCGCGGTAGTGCTTGTGCAGCACCTCGAGCTCCTCTTCGGACAGATCCTCCACGGAGATCAGGCGGTTGCTGGCGGCGTCGATTGCCGCGACGAGCTCGTTCAGCTTGAGCTGCACCGCCAGCGCGCCTTTGTTCTGCGCACGCTGGATCAGGAAGACCATGAGGAAGGTGACGATCGTCGTGCCGGTGTTGATCACCAGTTGCCACGTATCGGAGTAGCCGAACAGCGGGCCGGTACACGCCCATACGACGATCACGCTCAGCGCGACGATGAACGCCCACGTCGAGCCGGTCTTGTCCGAGACCCACGTCGCAAATTGCGACGACAGGTCGGAGATGGTGCGGTGGCGGCTGTTAGGGTGGTCGTGCATGAGTGTTCCTCCGTCATACGTGCACCGCCTCACATCTGAGCCATGGTCACCCTTCCGGAGGGTTACGGCATGTTGATTCGGAGCAGTCCTATTAGTCCTATTCGTCCCATAGGTCCCATCCGTCCTATCGTCGCCTCTCCGGGAGCAGGGCGTGCTCGATGGCGTAGTGGACGATCTCGGCGTTGTTGCGGAAGCCCATCTTTTCCAGGAGGCGGGCGCGGTGGGTGGCGACGGTCTTGACGCTGACGCGGAGCTCGACCGCGATCTCGCGCGGCGGTTTGCCCGCGGCGATCATGCAGAGCACTTGGAACTCGCGCTCGGAGAGGGCGTGGTGCGTGCGGTCGCGGTGCGGTTGCACGAGATCCAGCGCGAGGTTCTCCGCCATCGCCGGCGTCAGGAAGCGCTCGCCGCGCGCGACTTTCAGGATCGCGGTGACGAGATGCTCGCGCGCGTTGCTCTTGGTGACGTAGCCGCGCGCGCCGCCCTGCAGCGCGTGCATGGCGTACGACGGATGCTGCTGCATGCTGAGGATGAGCACCGGGAGGTCGGGCGCGATCGAGCGGATCTGCGAGAGCACGTCGAGACCGGGGCGGTCGGGGAGGTTGAGGTCGAGGACCACGACGTCCCACGCGCGGCTGCGCACCTGCTCGACGGCTTCGGCACCGGTGCGGGCTTCGCCGCCCACCGTGATGTCCGCCGTCTCGGAGACGATCTGCTTCAATCCTTCACGGACGATGTCGTGATCGTCCGCGATCAGCACGGTGATCAAACGATCCTTCCTTTCGGCGGCATCGGAATACGCACGGAGACGACGGTACCACCACCGGACGTTCCTTCGAAGGAAACGGTGCCGCCGACGAGCGCGGCGCGCTCGCGGATGCCGAGCAGCCCGAGGGACCGCGGGTCCGCCGTCTCCTCCTCGGTGATCCCGCGCCCGTCGTCACGCACCTGCAGATGCAGCTCGTCGCCGGCATTGCGCAGGCGCAGCTCGACGCGCGTGGCGTTGGAGTGGCGGGCGACGTTCGTCAGCGACTCCTGCACGATGCGGTAGATGGTGGTGACGCAATCGCGGTCGCCCGGCTCCTCGCCGACGACGGAGAGCTCGCACTCGATGCCGGAGCGCTCTTCGAACAGCAGCGCCTCCGCTTCCATCGCGGCGACGAGCCCGAGGTCGTCGAGCTCACTGGGGCGGAGCTCGGAGGAGATCTGCTGCACCGCCGTCACGGTGTCGTCGAGGGTGCGGAGGATGCGGTCGCGGATCGACGCGACCGATGGCGGTTGCGCGGCGGCCTGCAGCAGGCCGATGACGTCCATCTTCAAGGCGGTGAGCGACTGCCCGAGGTTGTCGTGGAGCTCGCGGGAGATGCGGGTGCGCTCTTCTTCCTGCACGGTCAGCAGCCGTTCGGAGAGCGCTTTCAGGCGGCGCTCGTCGCTGCGCATCCGCTCTTCGGCTTCCTCGCGGCGGTCGACCATGCGGTTGAAGGCATGCGTGAGCGTGGCGATCTCCAGCGGCCCCTCGATCAGCTCGACCCTGCCGTACGTCCCATCCTCCGCCTTCCCGGCCGCCGCGACGAGTGCGTCGATCGACCGGCCGATCTTGCGCGCGAGCGCCAGCGTCATGAGGAACACGATCACGACGACGACGCCCGCGCCGACCGTGCTGCTGAGCAGCATTTCTCTCACCGGCTCGAGGACGAGCACTTCCGGGACGTCGACGTAGATGGACCAGCCGAGCTCCGGAACCGCGGCGAAGCCCGACACCCGCGACACGCCGTACGCACCGTGGGAGCGCGTGACGATGGTCCCTTCACGGTCGACGATGGTGGTGACGGAGCCCGGGACGAGCGCCTCGCGGCGGATGGCGTCGGTTCGCTCGAGCAGCACGAGCGTGCCGGTGCGGGCCTTCAGCGGCCAGGCTTCGACGATCAGGGCGGAGCCGTTGAAGGTCTTGATGACGGGCCGTCCGCCCGCGAGCTCTCCGGCGCTCAGTGCTGCCTGCACCGACGGCAGCGCGCCGGTCGCGTCCAGTCGCGCGTTGCCGCGGCAGACGAGCTTTCCCGCCGCATCGAAGAGGAAGACGCCGGCATAACGGGGCAGCAGCGCGACCGCGGAGAAGAGACCGCCGCAGCTCGCGGCATCGTCAGCAGAAATTTGGCTCGCGACCCGCTGCACGAAGACACGCGACTCCGCGCGCATCTCGCGGACGCGCGACGCGGTCTCTCTGGCGACGTCGCGCGCGTGCTCCTGCGCCGCGGCCTGCTCGCGCTTCACTTCCCCGAAGCCGATGACGAGCAGCAGCACCAGCATCGGCACCGCGACGACAGCAGCGAGACCTCCGAGCCACCATTGGAGCGACCGCGGAGGGGAAGGGGCAGCCATGCTGAGCAGTGTACGGTATCGAATGTTCCCAATTTGCCGGAGGTGGGGAACGAAGGGCCGGACCGAAGAGGAACGATGGGACGAACAGGACAAATAGGACCGATAGGACGATAGGTCGTCCGGCGATCCCCTTCGTCCCCTAGGTCCCATTCGGCGCGCCACTAAATTTTCCCGCCCGTGTCCTTCTCTCATGATGAGAGGACAACTTGCGGTCGCAGGGTTGTTGTTGTGTGTCTTTGCCGCCGTCCCCGCCGGGACCCAGACGAGGCAGGGCGCGGTCGACTGGATCTTCCTGGTCGACACCTCCGGCTCAATGCTGGCCAATGGCGTTTTCGATGACGTCAAAGGAAGCCTCGACACCTTCATCCGTGAGGCCAGCCCCGGCGACACGGTCACGCTCTTCACCTTCGCGCGCGACGTGCGAATGCAGACGTCGACGCCTGTCGGAGAGAAGCGCGACGACCTTTTCGCCATCGTGCAGGGGCTCGAGGCGAAGGGCAAACGCACCCACCTCGGCGCGGCCATCGCGCAGGGTCTCGACCGCGCGGAGCGGAACCGCGACACGACGCGCGCGCAGGCGATCGTCCTCTTCACCGACGGGAAAGAGGACGTCGACGGCATCCGCAATCCGGTGCCGATTGCCTCGAACGTGGAGCGCGCCCAGCGCATCAAGCCGTTCATCTTCTTCGTTTCGCTGAAAGAGCACGAGCCGCAGCTCCAGCAGTTCAACGGCGCGGAGTTTGTCGAGGCGACGAACGCCGCGGCCATTGGCGAGGTTGCGGCCGGGATTCGGCGGACGATCGAGCAGCCGTTGAAAGAACCGGATAATCCGCCACCACCGCCGCCCCCACCGCCACCCCCAATAAACCCCGAGGTTCGCAAACAGCCGTCGCTCCTCCCCTGGCTCATCGGCGTCGCTCTCCTCATCGCCGCGGCGCTGATCGCGCGCGCCGTACAGAAGCAGCGCAACCAGCTCGAAGGGGAGATCGAGATCGTCGCGCCGCGCGTGCCGGACGCGTATCACGGCTTGACGCCGTTGAAGAAGACGGAGGTCGTGCTCAGCCGGTTCGTGCCCGGCGACCTGCTCGACGGCTCCGATGCGCGCCTCTTCTGCCGCCACAAGGCGGGGCGGAAACAGGTGTGGATTGCGGCCGAGGGTGGGTCGCTGCGCGTGAACGACATCGAAGTGCCGCTCACCGAACTGTATGACGCCGACACGATCCAGGTCGGCAAGGCCAGGTTGCGCTTCAACCGCGCCGGCTACGAACGTCCGGAGGAGAACCTGTCATGAAGAACAACGTCGTCTTTCGTCCCACCGTCGTCATCGGTCTGGGCGGCACCGGTTACGGCGCGCTGCTGAAGCTCAAGCGACGCTTCGTCGATGTGTATGGCTCGGTCCCGCCGATCGTCCGTCTCCTCTCGATCGACACGACCGAGAACGCCGAAGCCACGCAGGAAGTGCAACAGGCGCAGCTCGAGCATCACGAGCAGTACGTCCTGCAGGTCAGCAATCCCGCGGCGCTGATCGACCGCGGCAACGATCACATCGACGAATGGTGGCCGTCGTCGATCCCGACCACCGCGATCATTGCGGGCGCCGGGCAGGTACGAGCGCGCGGCCGGCTCGCGCTCTTCGCCAAAGCGTCGGACGTCCTCGGCCGCATCCAGCGCGCCGTCGACGACGTCCGCAACATCCGCAACCAGAAACAGATGTACGCCGAGCAGTTCCAGGTCTCGAACCGTTCGGGCGTGGAAGTGCACATCGTCGGCAGCCTCGCCGGCGGCACGGGCAGCGGCCTGTTCCTCGACATCGCGTTCATGACCCGCGACATCGTCGGCAGCGACGAGCAGTCGAACTTCACCGCGTCGCTGCTCCTGCCGCGCTTCTTCTCCGGCTTCGCCGGCGTGGCGCTCGTGAAACCAAACGCGTACGGCGCGCTCAAGGAGCTGGAGTATCTCTCGACCACGAAGAGCAGCTTCACGATCAACTACGGCGCACGCCGCGTCGAGGTGAGCCGGCCTCCCTTCGACCTGATCTACCTGCTCGACAGCATCAACGAGCAGGGGCGCGTCGTCACCGATCCGAACGACCTGCTGACGGCCATCGCCGACGGGTTGTACGTGCAGATCGGCTCGCAGCTCGGCGCCGACAATGCGAACGCCATCGACAACATCAAGACGCAGATCGCCGTGGCGAACCGCGTCAAGGGACGGTCGCCGCAATACTGCAGCTTCGGCGTGGCGTCGCTGACGATCCCGAGCTTCGACGCGCTCCTGTACGAGGACGCGAAGCGGCTGGTCATCGACGATCTTCTCAACGGTACGGTGGCGGACGCCGGCGTCGAGGAGGACGTCCTCCGCTTCCTCGACCAGAACCGCCTCCGCGAAGACGAGAGCGATCAGGTCATCGAATTCCTCAGCCAGCGCGAAGGCGGTGGACAGCTCCGCATTCCGATGCGCCTCGGCGAGATGAAGTTCGACAACAAGGCGCTGACGACGATCAAGAACCTGCACACGGTCCATCGCTCGCGCGCCGAGCGGCAGATCGCGCAGGAACTGGGGACGAACTTCGAGAAGCTGCGCGAGTCCGGCGTAGCGGCGATCAACGCCTCGTACGAGACGCTGATGAACCGCGTGCACGGCCTCACGCGCTCGGAGCGCTTCTTCGAGAAGCTGCAGGCGAAGCTCGAGTGGTACCGCGCCATGATGGACGGGGAGGCGAAGGAGGAGCGCACGAAGCTGAAAGCGCTCAACTTCAAGCCGGCGGAAGAGCTGCTTACCGACGCGATGGGTGCCTTCCTCCGCCGCGAAGCACGCGTGAAGACCGCGTGCGAGACCTACAGCGGCATCGTGGACCGCGAGACGGAACTGACCATCCTCGTCGCGCGCCTGGAGAAGGCGGCGGAGCTGTACTCCACACTCCACGCCCACACGCAGGCGATCCTCAACAACTGCTACCGCATGCGCGAGAACCTCAACGCCGTACGGAAGCAGTTCGAGCAGGAGCATCTCGCCGCCACGAATACGCGCGGTGCGTCACGCCTCTTCGAGCAGGTCGTGCCGTTCGATCCCGGCGACAGGCGTCCCGTGCTGAAGGGTGACGACTTCGTGAAGTGGCGCAACGACCAGAGTGGCTCGCTCACCGGGTGGGCCACGTTGCTGCCGGATCAGGTGCACGCCGAGGTGAAGCAGTTCGTGCAGAAGCGATACGAGCCGCTGACGTCGCTGGCGATGGACGACATCCTCCGCCGCACGCCGGCCGAAGCGGTGTCGCAGCAGCTCAAGCGGCTCGATCATCTCGCCGTCCCGCTGTGGCGCTACGACGTCGGGAAGATTCCGGTCGTCAGCCAGACGATCATCAACGAGTTCTATCACTACGGCGTGGCCGACGCCGACACGACGGTGCTCAAGGAGTCGCCGTATTCGACCGGCGTGCCGAAGGGGAACGCGAACCCGTCGATGGTCTCGACGCGCGATCCCCGCCGCATCCTGCTGTTCAAGGTGAAGACGGGGATTCCACTCTTCGCCATCGCCGAGATCGAGGAGATGGAACGGTCGTACCTCGATCCGAACAAGGTCATCTCCAACCACATCGACAAGCGGTGGCAGGAGCTGCCCAACCTGATTCCGCGCAGCGGCGACGGCGAAGCGCTGCGCTGGTTCGCGCTCGCGCAGGCGCCGGAGCCGTTCGGGCTGATCAAGCGCGAAGGGGCGTGGTACTCGATGCGTTCCAAGAACGGCCGCCGCGTCGACAACAGCATGGTGCGCCTCGCTCAGGGGCGCGTCCCCGCGTACGCCACGTTCGAGAAGAACCGCGAGCTCGTGCAGGAAGCGGAGGAGGCGATCGACGCCATCGTCACCCGCGAAGGAGCGGCGAAGGTCGCGCAGATCCTGAAGGAGTACACGGAGTCGTTGACCAAGCAGATGGCCGGCGCCGTGGAGCCGGCGGTGAAGGATCAGGTCGAGCACGAGATTCTCGCCATCGAGGAGTACGTGCGGCGGATGGAAACGCTGAGCTGATGGCGCCCGACACGACCAACGGGACGAACGAGGAGGTTGCCGCGATGCACTCCATGGACTGCTCATGCTGAAGCCGGTCAGCATCCTCGCGCTCGATGACACGTCCGCCATGCTGGGGGCGGCGGTGGCAGCTCGCATTGCCGCGGCCTGCGGCCTCGAAGACCTGGTGCAGTCGCGCCGTGCCGGAGCGGCGCCGCTGGCCGATACCGTGGACTCGATTCACGCGCGCCGTCAGGCCGCCGGCAATCCGTTGCGCAAGCGCGATGACATCGGCAATCGGGAAGTGGTGCTCGTCATCGTCTCCGCCTCGCAGCACAGCGGTGTCGTCGCCGTCGCGCGCGAGCTGCGCGAGCTGTACGACATGCGGCGGCTGGCGGAGTTCTACACGATCGAGCTGCTTTGCCTGCTGCCGGCGGTCGGCCCGTCGCCCGACTACGGCGCGGCGTATTCACTGTTCAAGCTCGTCAGCGCGGAGAAATGCTTCGACGAGGTGTGGCTGCTCGATGCGGCGAACGACAACCGCTTCCGCCTCGGGCCGATCGCCGAGGCGCTCGACGGCTACGCGCAGGCGGTGGCCGGCTCGCTGCTGTTCGATCCGGAGTTGAGCGGCGCGCCCGCCGCACACCGGCCGCGGGGGATGGAGCCGGCGTTCAGCTCCTTCGGTTACGCGGAGCTCGTTTTCCCTCGCGACGTTGCTCTGCAACGGCTGGAGGCGGCGTTGTCGGAGGAGCTGGTACGGGCGACGCTGCTGAAGACGGTGGAGGTGACGTCGCCGCCGAAGCTGGTGAGCGACGAGTTCGAGGTGCCGTTCACGCTGTTCAGCCGCTTCCAGCCGAAGACGTTCGTCGATGAGAAGACGCGCAGCGCGGAAGAGATCATTGCCGCCGTGCGTCACGAGCTGAAGGCGCATCGCGAGACCATTCACGAGCGGACGCTGCAGACGCTGAAGACGCAGGGCGACGAGGCGGTGAAGAGGTTCACGGCGGACCTCTCCGGCGCTGTCGATGCGTCGCTCGACCGTCACGACTACCGTGTGGCCATTCGCCAGCTCGACGCGCTGATCGAGCCGCTCGCCGCGCGCAACCTCGTCACGCAGCTCCACGCGGCCGCGGCGTCGCTCGATGCGCGGCTGCAGTTCACGCCCGACACGGCGAAGAGCGACGAGCGGCGGAAACGGCTGCGGGAGCTGGAGAACCTCTTCGCCGATCAGAAGCTCGTGGCCGAGGTGCACGATTCGCAGCGGTCGTCGGAGCAGCTCGCGCAGATGGAGAGCGAACAGGCGCAGCTCCGGCGGGAGCTGCCCGACGTGATCTTCGCCGAGGAGAAGGAGAACAATCGGGCGCGCAACGAGGCGATCGACGCGGAGACGAAGCGGCTCGCCGACGACACCGCGGCGCGCGAGCAGCAGTTGCGCGAACTGTTCGCGCAGTTGCCGCGCGCCGAGCAGACGCTGCGCGAGATGCTCGACGACCGCCGCACGTTTCTCTGGACGCGCCTCTTCTGGACGCTGTGCGGCTTCGTGGGGCTTTTTCACTCGTTCGGCCTGGCGCTCGTCGCCGTCGGCACGCTCGGCGCGTATTCGGTCGTCCAGTACTTCCGCAACATCGCGCCGCGCGTGCTCGCCGCCCGCGAACAGCTCGAGCGCCTGCGCGAGCAGCTCCAGGGCACGGACAAAGCGAAGAACGCCGCGCACAACGCCGAGCTGCAGTTCGAGTACGACGTCGCGCACCGCCGGACCACGTTGTCGTTGCTGGGGCAGACGCGCGCGTATGCGGAGACGACGCTCAACGCGCTGCGCGAGCGCTTGCGCGAGCTCGAGGCGTGCACGTTCGAGCGCCCTGCCATTCGCACGGGGATCGTCTCGACCTCCATCATCGACGAGGCGGATGTCGACGCCTGGTACGAGCGGACGCGCGCCGATCGCAAGCTGCTGTTCCTCGACTTTCCGATCGCTCGCTCCGCCTCGCGGCATCTCTCGATGGAGACGCTACGCCAGCGCATCAGCGCGTACGTCGCGACGGCGTTCAAGGACTTCCGTCAGCTCACGCTGGCGCAGGCGACGAGCCTCACGTCCGAGACGGCGCTCGCGCAGCGCCTGAAGCTGTTCCTCGAAGCCAGCGCGCCGCTCATCGAGTTGACGGACGACGACCTCCAGGCGCAGCAGACGATCCAGCGCGACGCGACGCTGTGGATCGACACGAACGAGACGTCCCTGCTGTCGACGCTCCAGCGCCGCTTGCCCGGCGTGCACGCGCGGCCAACGCCCGATCCGCTGCGCGTCCACGCCCTCACGCGCACGCTGCACTACCCCGCGTACGTCCTCGGGCAATTCGACTACTACCGCTCGAAATACGACCCCGCGCAGCATCCGGAGTCGGCAAAGCTCCCCGACCTGCGCCCGCTGCCTCCGCCGGTGCGGCTTTGGTACGAGCAGGTGCTCCTCGGGCGTGCGACCGGGATTCTCCGCGTCCGCAACGGCAAGCTCCGTCACGCCACCACGATCCTCGGCGATTCGCACCTCGACGCGGCGGAACGGCTCGCCGCGACGGCGGAGCTGCGCCGCGGCCTCGAGACCGCGCTGGCTCCGCGGCTGACGATCGCGGAGAACGTCGCGCGTGAACTACAGGAGCTCGCGCGGACCGACTTGTCCGCGCTCGACCGTGAGGTGCTGGCGCCGCTGCTGAAGCGGTACGAGGTCGTGTGAGGGGACGATTCCCTCGCCCGACGGAACCAGGGAGATCCCGTGTCCATCGCCCGTGAGCTCGAAAGCGCGCGCCAGAGCCTCCTGGACCTGACGCTGCGGAACCGGCTGCTCAACTACCGTCCCAGCCGTCTGCGCAGCATTCGTGTGACGGGGGAGCTGCCGGCGGAGGTGTACGACGCGCTGGTGCTGCGGGAGAAGGCGCTGGAGTTTCGCGGTACCGGCAGCCGGAAACGCGTCTACGACGCGATCCTCGATCCGGACGCCAGCGATGAAGCTGCAGGCGCCCCCGTGCGGCGCGACTTCGAGACGTGGTACGCACGCGATTCGTCGTCACTCGAAACGAAGCACACCGACCGTTACCTGCAGACGCCGTATGACGACGAGTCGCTCGCGAAGAAGCTCTTTCGCGTTTACCACGAGGGGCGCAGCGCGGTGGAGGAGCAGGGCTACACCGTGGCCCATCTCGCCGCCGGCTTTCTCGAATGGTTCGAGAGCGACGACTCCGCCCAGCCGCGGCGTGCGCCGCTCCTCCTCATTCCGGCGGAGCTCGAGCGTGTTCGTGCCGGCGATTTCTCGAAGCTGACGTGGACGGGTGAGGACGTGTTCGCGAACATCTCCCTCATCGCGAAGCTCGCCGACTACGGCGTCGTGCTGCCGCCGTTCGACGCGCCGGAGGAGAAGAGCGGCATCGACGCGTGGCTGCAGAAAGTCGCCGCCGCGATCGCACGCAAACCGCGCTGGCGTGTGTTGTCGGAGCTGGCGCTCGACTTCTTCAGCTTCACGAAATTCGTGATGTTCAAGGATCTCGATCCCGCCACGTGGCCCGATCACGCGAAGCTGCACGAGCATCCGTTGCTGCACACGCTGTTTCGGCCCGTGGGAGACGGGAACAGGGATCCGGGCTTCGACGAGAAGAGGATCGATGAGCGGCTCACCGCACGCGACCTGTGGCACGTCATGGACGCCGACCCGTCGCAGATGGCCGTCATCGAAGATGTGAAGGCGGGGCGGAATCTCGTCGTGGAGGGGCCGCCGGGGACGGGGAAATCGCAGACGATCACGAACCTGATTGCCGAGGCGCTGGCGGCGGGGAAGACGGTGCTGTTCGTGAGCGAGAAGATGGCCGCGCTCGAAGTGGTGAAGGCGCGTCTCGATGAGGCGGGACTGGGGCCGTTCTGCCTGGAGTTGCACAGCCGCAAGGCGAACAAGAAGGCGGTGCTGCTGGAGCTGCAACGGTCGCTGGAGGCGAAGCCGCTGCCGGCGGCGGGCGAGCAGTTGCTCGACGAGCACGAGTTGCTGAAGCGGGAGTTGAACGTCTATGCCGCGCAGCTCGGTGAACCGGCAGGTGCATTGGGGTTGTCGCCGTTCCAGTTGCTGGAAAAACGGCAGGCGGCGCTGGCGCGGCTGGGCAATGGGACGAATGGGACAGCTGGGACAGAGGCGCACCACCCATCTCCTATAGGTCCTATTCGTCCTATCAGTCCCAGGCCGGTAGACCGGCCGCTGCTGCCCATCCCGCGGGCGTCCGCTGTAACCGCGGTGCAATTCGCCGCTGCGGAGAAAGCTTTGCGTGAGATCGCGGACGTGATGCCGTTGGTTCATCCGGCGGCCACGCACCCGTGGCGTACCAGTACGCGCGACGCGATGCTGCCGTTCCAGGAAGAGGAGTTGCGTGCGCTGCTCCTGCGCACCCGCGACGCGATTCGCAGTGCGAATGACTGCGCCGCGGCGCTCGCCGAAGCGGCGGGCGTGCAATCGCCGGCGCGTGCCGCTGACGTCGAGCGCGCCCTGCGTGCCGCGGAGATCCTGGCGCGCGCCGATGCGCCGACGGAGACGGCGCTGCTCCTCAGCAGCGAGTGGAACGCGCCGAATGCGGCGGCCGAGGAGCTCGTGCGGCGCGTGGAGGTCTTTCAACGCGACCGGGGGGCGCTCGCGCGCACGTTCAACGAAGCCGCGCTGGAAGGGAGCAGCGGACGGGAGCTCGACGAATTCGCGCGGCGGGCGTCGAGTCTCTTCCGCATCTTCAGCGGAAGATATCGCGCGCTGCGGAAACAGCTCGCGTCGCTGTACGTCGCACCGGTTCCGAAGACGCCGCAGATGGTGGCGGACCTGAGCCGCCTCGTGGAGCATCAGGGGGTGCGTGATGCGTTGCGCGGCGATCCGCGCGGCCGTGGCCTGTTCGGCGCGCGGTGGAAGAGCGACCACAGCGACGGTGAGGCGTTGCGCGCATTCGCGGAGTGGCTCGTGGAGTTCCGGCGGGAGATGGTCGGCCAGGCGTTGACCCGGAGAGCCGTCGATGTGGCCAACGGGCGCATCGACTCCGGCGCCATTCGCGAGAGGATGGGACGGCTGCGCACCGCGATTGCGACGCTGCGCAACGTCCTGCGCGAACTGCTGGCCGACGTTTGCGTCGACGAGCGCGCCGCGTTTGGTGGTGCCGCCGGCGAGGTGACGTTCGCCGCGCTCGATGATGTCGTCGAGCAGTGGCAATCGCAGACGGCGGCGCTGTTCCGCTGGTCGCAGTTCAACGCCGCGCGAAAAGCATTGCGCGCGACTCCCGCGGCGCCGCTGGACGCTTTGATCGCGGAGGATCGATTACCGGCAGAGCGGGTGCTACCGTTCTTCGAGGCGAGCCTCGCGGAGTCGCTGCTGCGCGTCGCGTTCGCGGAGCGCGCGGCGCTCGGCCGCTTCTCCGGCGAGCTGCATGAGAAGAAGATCGCTCGCTTTCAGGAGCTCGATCGTGGCTTGACGGCGCTCAACCGGGCGCGTCTCTCGCGGCGGCTGTACGCGGCACGGCCGCACATCAGCGGCGGCGCGTCACCGAATTCCGAGGTGGGCGTGCTGGTGGGGGAGATGCACCGGAAGCGGGGGCACATGCCGATCCGGAAGCTGCTGCTGAAAGCGGGCGGCATCGTACGGCGTATCAAGCCGTGCTTCCTCATGAGCCCTTTGTCGGTCGCGCAGTTCCTCGATCCGCGTGGGCCCGGCTTCGACCTCATCGTGTTCGACGAAGCGAGCCAGGTGCGGCCGGAGGATGCCGTCGGTGCGCTGCTGCGCGGCGCGCAGCTCGTCGTCATGGGCGACACGCAACAGCTCCCGCCGACGAGCTTCTTCGACCGCATGGCCGGTGGGGACGAGGAGCCGCCCGAGGACGAGAGCGCCGCGCTCAAGGACGTGGAGAGCATCCTCCATCAATGCGCGCGCAGCTATCCGGCGAAGACGCTGAACTGGCACTACCGCAGCCGCCACGAGTCGCTGATTGCGATCTCGAACCGCTACTTCTACGAGAACCGCTTGCGCATCTATCCGTCGTCCATCGATGGGAGTGACGAGGTCGGGCTGCACTTCGTGCACGTGCCGCAGGGTGTCTACGACCGCGGCAACAGCGGCACCAATCGCATCGAAGCGCAGCGCATTGCCGCCGCCGCGCTCGACCACTACCGCCGCTTCCCCGAAAAGAGCCTCGGCATCGGCACCTTCAACGCGAATCAACAGCAGGCCATCCAGGAAGAGATCGAGCTGCAGCTTCGCGCGCATCCGGAGATGGAGTCGTTCTTCAAGAGCGACCGGCGCGAGCACTTCTTCGTCAAGAACCTCGAGACGATCCAGGGGGATGAGCGCGACGCAATCCTCATCTCCGTCGGCTTCGGACGCGATGCCGCCGGCAAGCTGCGGATGAACTTCGGGCCGCTGAACTACGAAGGGGGAGAGCGGCGGCTGAACGTGCTCATCTCGCGCGCTCGCGAACGCTGCGTCGTCTACTCGAACTTCAGGAGCGCCGAGCTGGCACTCGACGAAACGCACTCCAAGGGGCTGTTCGCGCTGAAGGCGTTTCTCGACTACGCGGAGACGCGGCAGTTGCCCGCCGCACCGGGAGAGGACGAGGAAGCCGCCATCTTCGCCGACGGCATCGCGGACGTGTTGCGGAGCGCCGGCTACGAGGTGAGGCGCGCCGGACGCGACGAATCGCGCGTCGATGTGGCCGTGCTCGATCCGCGACAGCCCGGCCGCTACCTCCTCGGCGTGCTCTGCGACGGCCCGAACTATCACCGGTCACCGGTCGCGCGCGATCGCGACCGGTTGCGCCAGCAGATCCTCGAGAACCTCGGCTGGACGATTCATCGCGTCTGGTCGACCGACTGGTATCGCAATCGCGGCGAGACGATCGAGCGATTGTTGCGCGCGGTCGAGGAGGCGAAGAGTGCACCGCGCGCGGTTGCGGTTCCGGCGGTGGCGGAAGTGCCGGTGGAGCCGCTCGCGATCGAGGTGGCGGAGCCGGAGCCGATCGTTGCCGCACCACCTGAGGTGCCGGAGTACGAGGTCTGCCGGGCGCTGCGCATCCCTGTCGCCGGCGAACTGCATCTCGTCGGGGTCCCGCATCTCGCCGTGGCCGTCGAGGATGTCGTCCGCATCGAAGGCCCGGTCCACATCGACGAAGTCGTCCGCCGGATCCGCACGCTGTGGGGCTTGCAGCGCGCCGGGAACCGCATCCGCGACGCCATCGTCAGTGCTGCGCGGCTGGCGCTCTCGCAACGACGGATCGAAGCGGACGGCGAGTTCCTGCGCGTGCCGAACGCCGCGGTGCGCGCCCGCCGTCGCAACGGCGATCCTCCGGCGAAGATCGACTTCATCTGCGACGCGGAGATCGCCCAGGCTGTCAAGCACGTGTTGCGCGTGCAGGGAGCGACTCCGCACGAAGAGCTGATCACCGCCGCGGCCCGGCGCCTCGGGATTCAGGCGACCAGCGGCGCGGTGGCCGCGCGCATCGCGGCCGTGATTGGCCGGTAACGCGAGCGGCTAGCGCCCGAAGCCGTACTCCGCCGGCGCGCGGCCGATGCGCCGGGCGGCGATCATCGCCGGGACGAAGTCGCGTGTCTCGCCGGGCAGTTGATCCCAGATGCGGTAGTAGTCGGCGTCGGTGCCGGTCTCGTTCCCTGTCGTCTCGGTCATGATCCGGCCGACGCGGTTCTCGCCGGTGTTGTAGGCGGCCGCGGCGAGGTACCAGGAGCCGAAGCGGTTGTAGAGATACGAGAGGTACGACAACGCCGCGTCGGTGGACTTCTCCGGATCGAGACGCTCGTCGAGCGTGTCATCGATGCGCAACCCGTAGCGGCGCCCGGTATCACTGACGAGCTGCCAGATCCCACGCGCCTCGGCCAGCGAGCGCGCCTCCGGGTTGAACCCCGACTCGATCATGGCCAGGTACACCAGATCCTCCGGCATGCCGCGCCGGCGCAGCTTCGCGCGGATCATCTCCTCGTAGTCCGCTTTGCGCGTGAGGTACGAGGCGAACTCCGCGCGCTTCTCCCCGGTGAACCGCTGGATGTGGTACTCGACGCGCTCATGCGGCAGATCCGCGAGCACGTCGCGCGCGGTCTGCTCCGCGGGAGCGGTGGATGGCGTGGTGGTAGCCGGTGCAGGGGTCGAAGCGCACGCCAGAAAAATAATGGCGAACGCTAGCAGGGCAATCCGTGTCATTACCCTTTCAGGAGCACGATGTTGGCCAGCTTCGGGGGGACGAATAGGACGAATAGGACGAATAGGACGGATGGGACGAATAGGACAGATAGGACGAATAGGACGGATAGGACGAATAGGACGGTCCTCGGCGCTGTCAGTCCTATCCGTCCTATAGGTCCTATCTGTCCTATTCGTCTTATCGTTCCCTCACTGCACCTCGGCCAGGTAGTTGGCCAGCAGTTCACCATCCCCGTACAGATCCAGCCGGTACTGGCCCGCAGCAACGCCGCGCAACTCCACGGCGAACGTGTCATCCGGTTGCGGCGGCAGATCATCGAAGCGGCGGACCACACGTGACGATGCCGGCTCCACAATTTCCAAGCGGTACGTGGCCGCTGAGGGATGTTGATCCAGGGTGAGGATGAGGAGTGAGTCTTCCTTCACGCTCACCGTCTGATTGACCGGCGTACCGCGGACGGAAACTGCCGGGCGAAGGACGTGCGTCTGCGCAAAAACTTTGGGCTGCTGGGCCAGCCGTGGCACCAGCATCCCGCCGATGAACGCCAGCGTGGTCACTGCGGCGACAGGCAGGTAGCGGAGGAACGGCAGGCGGCGGACCGGCTGCACCTCTTCTTCAAAGACCACGTCCGGCCAGCAGACGAGCAGCGCTCGAACGCGCGCGGCGCCTTCTTCCGACAGCGCTCCACGACGGTAGGCGGCCAGCTCCTCCGCGGTGGGAGGGGGGCCGAGGCGCTCGCGCTCGGCGGCGAGGTAATCGTCGATGGCTTCGTCCCACTCATTTTTCGTGATCATCGTCTACCTCGTTGGCCAGCGTCGGCCAGTCGACATCGGGAAGCTCGCCGACGGTTTTTTTGAGATGCGCGCGTGCTTCGGACAGGCGCGACTTGGCGGCGTCTTCGGTGATGCAGAGCTTCGCCTGGATCGTTTTCAGGCTTTCGCCGCGATAGCGGAGGAGGAAGGCCTGGCGCACGCGTTCGGACATCGTGGCGATGGCTTCGCGGATGCGTTGGGCGTTGAGTGCAGCCTGCTGGGTCTGGATGAGCGTGGCTTCGGCGTTGGGAGCCTTGTCTCTCGGATGGAAATCGTCCTCTAGCGGCGTGTTCTTGCGGTGGTCGTACTTCAGTGTCTGGTTATCACGGATGCGGTTCTTTGCCAGGTTCCTCGCCGTCTGTGCAAGGTAGGCCCAGCCGACGGCCGTATCTTTGCGGGATACGTTGAGGAACGCTTCCTGCGCGATTTCCTCCGCGTCTTCGATGGTGAACCCATCGAAGGCGTTCTTCACATGACGGATCAACGCTTTGCGATAGCGTCTGCAGAAGGCTTCGAATTCGTCTGCCATCGGTCCCTCGATGAGAGGGACACGGTTTTTGAGATTCGGGGGGAACGATGGGACGAATAGGACAGATAGGACCTATGGGACGAATGGGACTCTCCGCGAGGACTTCAGTCCTATAGGTCCTATTCGTCCCATAGGTCCTATTCGTCCTATCGTTCGCCTTACGCCAGCAGCAGTTCCAGATCTTCCACTTCCAGCTTCCGCAGCACGCTGTTGTCCTCGGAGATGATGGAATCGGCCAGCTCGCGTTTGCGGGCCTGCAGCTCGAGGATCTTTTCCTCCACCGTGTCGCGTGCGATCAGGCGGTACGCCACGACGGGGCGCACGCGGCCGATGCGGTGGGCTCGGTCGATGGCTTGCGCTTCGACGGCGGGGTTCCACCACGGGTCCAGCAGGAAGATGTAGTCGGCGTTCGTCAGGTTGAGGCCGAGGCCGCCGGCTTTGAGGCTGATGAGGAAGAGTGGGGGGCCGTCTTCGCTCTGGAACTTTTCGACGAGCGACTGGCGGTCGCGGGTGGCGCCGTCGAGGTAGAGGTACGGCACGCGCTCGGCGTCGAGCGACTTGCGCACGATGCTGAGGAACGAGGTGAACTGCGAGAAGACGAGCGCGCGGTGGCCGGAGGCGAGGATGTCGCTCAGCTCCTCCATCAGCAGCTCGGTCTTCGCGCTCGGTGCGTCGTTCGCCGCGTCGATCAGCGCGGGGTGACACGCCGCCTGGCGCAGGCGCAGCAGCGCTTCGAGGATCTGCATGCGCGATTTGTCGACACCCGACTTGCGCACGTTGTTGAGCAGCGCCTGGCGGTAGTGGTCGCGCAGCTCGTCGTATTGCTTGCGCTGCGCTCCTTCGAGCTCGCAGTAGAGCGTCTGCTCGGTGCGCTCCGGCAGCTCCGGCGCGACCTGTTCCTTCGTGCGGCGGAGGATGAACGGGCGCAGTGCCCGTGCGAGCGCTTCGCGGCGCTCCGGCGGCGTCGTCTTCGACGCGAACGTGCGCGTGAACGAGCGCGAGGAGCCGAGGAGGCCGGGGTTGAGGAACTCGAAGAGGCTCCACAGCTCGCCGAGGTGGTTCTCGATCGGCGTGCCGCTGAGGGCGAGGCGGTGGCGGCCGCGCAACAGGCGGCTCGCTTTCGCCACCTGGCTGGAGGCGTTCTTGATCGCCTGCGCTTCGTCGAGGATGACGTACTCGAACTCGATCTGCGAAAGCTGCGCGATGTCGAGGCGCATCGTGGCGTACGTCGTCAGCACGATGTCGCAGTCGGCGAATGCGGCGGTCTTCTCGCGCTCCGCGCCGTGATGCTCCACCACGCGCAGGTTCGGCGTGAACTTCTTCGCCTCGGCGGCCCAGTTGAAGAGGAGTGACCGCGGCGCCACGACCAGCGACGGCGCCCGGTTCCCCTCGGCGCGAAGCGTCTCCAGCATGGCCAGGGTCTGCACGGTCTTGCCGAGGCCCATGTCGTCGGCGAGGACGCCGCCGACGCCGGATTCACGGAGGAAGTGGATCCACCCGAGACCGGCGCGCTGGTAGGCACGCAACTCGGCTTTCAGCGTCGGCGGCTCGGCGCGCGGCTCCGGCGCGGCTGAGCCCAGGCGCGTGCGCAGCTCGTTGAACTCGACGTCGGCCGTCGGCTTCTTCGTCTGCAGCAGCGCGTCGATGAGGAGGGCCTGCGCGCGGCGGAAGCGCACCGCGTCGCCTTCGACTTTGCCCAGCTCGATGACCGGGGCCAGGCCTTCGGTCCACGACGTGGGGACGATGCCGAACGAGCCGTCGGCGAGGCGGAGCAGCGAGCGGTTCGCTTCGGCGGCTGCGAGCAGCTCGGGCAGCTTGATGGTGATGTCGCCGAAGCTGGCGTTGACGTTCAGCTCGAACCAGTCGATGCCGCTCGACAGCTCGACGTCGATGTCGTCAGTGACGCGCAGCGGCGAGGCGTCGAGCTCGACGAGCCACCCTTCGGCGAGCAGCTCGCGCGCGACGGCTTCGAGCTGCGCGATGCGGACGCGGTAGCCGTCGAACGACGCGACGACCGGCAGCGTGCCGAGGTGGGCGCGGAAGCGCTCCTCAGCGATGCGGTCGCGGCGGACGAGCTTGCGCCCGACGGTGCGCTGCGATTCGTGCGAACGGCTGGAAACGCGCCATTCGTCGTAGACGAAGACGAGCTCCGCGTGCAGCTCGGCGCTCCAGCCGTCGTGACGCATGGCGAGCAGCGGGCGCGGACGCGTATCAATGACGTCCCACCCGAGCTCCTCGGGCAGCGCGACGGCATCGATGGGCGCTCGGAGCAGTGCCTGGCGGAAGCGGTCGGTGTCGGCGTGCGGCACCTCGACCGGGCCGCTGGCGCGGAGCGCGTGGAGCCACGAAGCGCGGCCGCCGATGTCGAAGCGGCTGGCGCTGCCGGCGGTGATGAGGATGCCGTCGACGATGGCATCGACGTCGCCGAGGGGGAGCTTCTCATCGCCACGCTCGATGGCGCCTTCGATGCGGTAGACCGCGCGGGATTTGTCGCTGACGATGCCGATGCGCAGCACCCACGGCGGGCCGTCGTCCCACGTGAGGGGAAGATGCTCGCCGTCCTTCTGGCGGAGAAAGAGGCGGCCGGCGCGCGCGAGGCGCTCCACCCACCAGGCGGCGGTCGTGGGGGAGACGGTGACGGTCGACTCGACCATCGGGCTGTACGAGCGCTGGTGGAGGAGGGCGATGGATTCGCGGTCGAACGGCGCGAGCGCGGGGATCGACTCGACCGGCAGCGTCAACGTCTTCCACTTGCCCCATTCGCCGTTCTTGCGCACGGTGCGGCCGAAGAGCTGGAGGGTCAGCGCGGTGGCGCGGGGGTTGTTGAAGATGACGTACGCGATCTCGTCGGGGAGGTCGCGCGGCGCGCGCGAAGCGGCCGACGGCGACGCCGGGCCGAGCGCGCCGAGGAAGCGCTCCCACGACGGCTTGAGCCCGGTGGGGTACTCGTCGAACTCGGCGCCCTCGACGATGAACAGCGAGAGCCGCTCGTCGGGCAGGAGCCCGCGGGCGCTGGCGGCCCGGATCGCGGCCCAGATGTGCTTGCAGGCTTCGTCGTTGCCGGTGAACCAGGGGCACTCGCACGAAACGCCCAGCTCGCCGCCCTCGACGGCCATCTCGACGTGGTACTGGCGGGTGCCCTCGACGGTGGCGATGATCTGCCCGTCCTCGAGCCGCTCGACGTTGCGGACGCGCCCGCGAGCGAAATAGTCGTCCCCCCGCTGGGCAGACCCGGCCGGGATGAATCTGCGCAGAGCGGATTCAGCAAGCACGGGAGAGGCAAACGGAATTTCGGGGCAGTTACTTCCGGGAGATGGTGCGTCCGTCGAAGTCGAGACAGACCTGTTCGGTAGAGGTGGTGACGCAGATGTCGCGGCGGGTATCGTTGTCAAAATCGATGATCTCGATCTTCTTGATGGCTCCCTTCTGGACGCTACGCCAGACCACGTCGCCGACCGTTCTGGGGTTGAAGGCGACGACGCGATCCACCGCGTTGGCGATGATCTTCGGATGATGGCGTGCTGTTTCCTTGTCGATGAGGAAATCCAGAAGCCGCCCTTCGTACGCATGGCCGCCATGCTTCGAGCCATCGAAGTTGAAGATGGAGAGCAGTGATTTGCTGCCGGCATCGGACAGAGCGATCACTTGGCGATGGCTCTTTGGCAGCACGTCCTCCATGACGATCTTCCGGATGTCGCCGCCCGTGGCGGCTGCCCAGAGTTGGACGCCGTCGGCGTCAAATGCGAAGATCCGATCGGACACGGTCACAACGACGTCGTTGAGGCCGTCGGCATCAAGGTCGCCGATCGCCGCGTGCTCGATCGGCCCTGGGACTCTGCCGTCCCACATGAACCTTCCGTCTTTACCGTACGCGAAGAACCTGGAGCCCTTTTTCGCCACTCGGAGGGGTGACGGCGGGCGCGAGCAGAGCGCGAAACGCATCGGCCGCGCGGCGCCATCCAGGCTTGTCTGGGTTACGGTGAGGACATTCGGATCTCGGTTCGTTCTGATCCACTTGCGCGTGTACTCCTCCACGTAGGCGGCGAGAGATTCGGCTGTGACGTAGCCGCGGGAGTCCAGATTGACGTTGCAGTTGAGTGCGTCGAGGATGGCGCTGGTGAAGACCCCGTTTTTCCGCACCGGGTCATCGTAAGAATACTGGCCAGCTGCCGCAGCGTAGAAGACGGCTTGCCCGTAGGCGCGTGTCATGCCGCTCACGAGAGGCGCGGCGCTGAGCCGGTCGTTGCCACCACGTTTGCCGGCTGTGACGCGTTCGCGGCATGCATCCACGAAGATGACGGAACGGCCGCCGTCGGCGATTGCCGCGATTTCCAGAACTTTGGGCACCGGTACCCATGTGGCTGGCTGCCCGTAAAGAGAACTGGACCCGAGGATGTGGGCAGTGCCGTCGACATTGAAACCGTGCGACGCAAACGAGGCGATGAAGACGCCCCCTTTGCCGACGCGTGCCGCCTGCTTTTGCAGGTTCTGCAGGATGTCGGTTTGTGTTGCTTTGACGATCCTGACGCCCGCCGCGCGAAGCTGCTGGAGACGCTGCTGTGACGCGGGTTTCACCGGGTTTCCTTCGAGCGCGACGACGACTCGTTCTGGAAGCACCAGCCCGACTTTGGGATCTTTCGTGAACGCGTAGGCCATGTCCACGGCATCGTCGACGGCATACGGCACTTCTGCCAGCGCCTTGTCGTGCGTGAAGTTGCGCACGCCGACGAACAGCGCCGCCGATTCGGCGCGGTTGAACTTCACGCGGGTGGCTTTTTCGACGCCGGTGCGCTGCACTCCGCGGTGTGGCGCTTCCTTCGAACACGCGAATGCCAGCAGTGCGCAAAGCAGCAGTCTCAATTCTTTCACGATGCCTCTAGGGACACGGATTCGGCGAAATCGTGGGGGTGACTGCTTGTCAGAGGGCCGCGGTGGCGGATTTCTCGGTGGGTGCTGCAGGGAACGATGGGACGAATAGGACCTATAGGACGAATGGGACGGATAGGACTTCTGCGCGATGGGTTTGTCCTATTCGTCCCATTCGTCCTATCTGTCCCATTCGTCCTATCGTTCCCCGTTTACCGCTTCCACGTTCCTTTGCATCCCGGCCAGCTTCGCCCGTTTGATGGCGCTTTTGCGGAACAGCGTCGAAAAGGCCGCCTGGTCGAAGCGCAGCAGGTCGGTGACTGGCGTGGCGCGGTATTCGTCGCGCGGTTGGAAGGCGGGGTGGGGGTCGGGCGATCGGCGGTTCCACGGGCAGACTTCCTGGCAGATGTCGCAGCCGAAGGTGTTGCCTTCGAGGTGCGTCGTCAGGTGCTCGGACAGCGGGCCGCGGTGCTCGATCGTTGCGTAGCTGATGCAGTCCGCGGACACCAGCGTCCGGTTGGGGAGGATGGCGTCGGTGGGGCAGGCTTCGAGGCAGCGGGTGCAGGTGCCGCAGCGGTCGGTGACCAGCGTCGACGGGATGTCGTTCTCCAGCGCCGTCACCAGCGTGCCGATGAAGAAGTAGGAGCCGTGGCGCTCGTCGATGAGCATGCCGTTCTTGCCGATCCAGCCGAGGCCGGCCTGGGCGGCGAGGGAGCGGTCGGAGAGCGGGCCGGTGTCGACATAGCGCCACGTCTTCACGCCCGCCAGCGCCTCCTCGAATTTGCGCAGGATGCGGTCGAGGACGTCGTGGTAGTCGTCGCCCAAGGCGTAGCGGGCGATGTGGTGCGACAGGGCTCCTTCGGGCGCGTCGGGACGCACCGGCGAGTAGGGGACGAGGATCACGACCACGGAGCGCGCCCACGGGAAGCGCGCCGCGGGATCGCTGCGGATGGCGGCGTTCTTCGCCAGGTAGGTCATGCCGGCGTGATGCTCCTGCGCGATCCACTCGGCGAACAGCGAGGCGTGCGTGTCCTCGACGTCGCTGGCGCCGAGCGACAGCACGCCTTCTTCGCGCGCGACGCGCTCGAGCAGGGGCCAGACTTCCGAGAGGTTCTTCATCGCAGCGAGCGCCGCAGCACGAACGTCGCAAGCTCCGGACGGCAGAGGATGCGCAGGGGCGGGATCGCACCGATGCCGCGGCTGACGTACATCAACACACGTCCCACGCGGTGAAATCCGCTGGCGTAGCGCCCCTCGTGCCGCGACGGCACGACCACCGCGCCGAAGAACGGAAAGCGGATCTGGCCGCCGTGCGTGTGACCGCAGACGAGGAGGTCGAGGCGGCGGCCGTCGAGCAGATCGATGATGTCGGGATGGTGGCTGACGCCGAGGGTGGGGCCGCTGACGCCGGCGAACGCGGCGTCGACGTCGGGCTCGCCGCGATAGAGCTCGTCGATGCCGAGGAGCGGCAGTGTGGCGCCGTCGCGCGTGAGCGTCACGTTCTGGTTGATGATGAACTGCACGCCGTGCGCGCCCATCGCCTCCTTCACCTCGTCTGCGCCCGCCCAGTAGTCATGATTGCCGAGGATGGCGTACACGCCGTCGCGCGCGCGGAGGTCGGCGATCAGCGCTTCCGCCATCAGCTTGATGTGGCGGTTGAAGCTGACGAAGTCGCCGCCGAGGAGGATGAGGTCGGGATCGAACGCGTCGAGCTGCGCGTGGATCTCGCGGTAGAAGCCGCGCCGCACGAACGACGCGACGTGCGTATCGGTGATGAACGCGATGCGGTAACCGTCGAACTGCGGCGGCAGATCGTCGATGAAGATCTCGTGGCGGGTGACCTCGAGGTCATAAAGATCGTTGTGCCCGCCGAGCCGGCGCACCCAGGCGAAGGGGATGTGCGCCTTGCGCAGCCGGATGACGCGCGGCGGCTGCGTGCGCACGCCTTCGATTGGCGGCTCCCCTTCCAGGAGGAGATGCAAACGCCGCACGATCCAGCCGACGCCGATCGCGGCGGCGAAGAAGAGCCATCCCGCACCGACCATCGAGAGCACCGGCCACGGCGTGACGAACTTGTCGACCCAGCCGTGCAGAGGCCAGAAGAGCAGCGTCAGCGCGAGCAGCGCCGGCGGCGTCACCCAGATGAGAAACGTCCACGGCGACTGCTCGTGCCGATGGCTGCCGAACACGAGCCGGTTCAGCACGAACAGGAAGATGCGCGCATCGCCGAGCAGCGCGAAGGCGACGAGGATGAAGAAAAGGACGTAGGTCATTCGGTGAAGGGGTCAGGGCCCAGGGCTCAGGGGGCTCCGCTACGAGGGACATTGTCGCCGAGCGGAGCCTCCTGAGCCCTGAGCGCTGTGCCCTGGGCCCTTCTCAGGGTATCTTTCCTTGCCATGAGACGCCTTGCAATCGCGCTGCTGTTTCTTGCCGTGCCGCTCTTCGCGCAGGAGACGTACCAACTGCCGCCGAAGGAGATCGTGGAGCTGGCCGATGCGCCGCCGACACCCGTGTTCCTCAGCGGGCCGGGCGACTGGGCGCTGCTCGGGCAGACGCCGGCGCTGCTGGCGATCTCCGACCTCGCGCAGCCGGAGCTGAAGCTCGCCGGGCATCGCTTCAACCCGCAGTCGCACGAGCAGACGCGCGCCGGCTACTACGTCAGCCTTCGTCTGCTGAACGTCCTCACCGGCGTGGAGAAAGCGGTGAGCGGGCTGCCGGCGTCGCTGCGCGCGCGCAACGTCACGTGGTCGGCCGATGGAGCGCGCTTCGCGTTCACGCACGCGAACGAGCGCGGTGTCGAGCTGTGGACCGCCGACGTCGCCGCCGCCACCGCCTCCCGCCTCGGCAACGTGCTGCTCAACGCGTCGCTGCCAAGCCGCCCGGTGCAGTGGCTGTCGGACAACCGCACGCTCCTCGTGCGGCTCGTGCCGGCGAACCTGGGTGAAGTGCCGGCCGACAATCGCGTTCCGCGCGGTCCCGTCATCCAGGAAACCCTCGGGCGCCGCAGCCCCGGCCGCACGTATCAGGATCTGTTGACGAACCCGTACGACGAGGCGGTGTTCGCGCATCACGTGCAGTCGCAGCTCGCGCTCGTAACGCTCGATGGCGGCGTGACCAACGTCGGTGCACGCGGCATGATCGCGCGTGCCGAGGCGTCGCCGGACGGGCAGTGGATCTTCGTCGAGACGATCAAGCGTCCGTTCTCGTATGTCGTGCCCGAGGGGCGTTTCCCGCGCACGCTGGAGGTTTGGAACCGCGAGGGACGCGTCGTGCGTCAGGTCGCCGACCTGGGGCTCGCCGATGCAGTGCCGACCGATTTCGATGCGACGCGCGAAGGCGTGCGCGACGTCGAGTGGCGCGCCGATGTGCCCGCGACGCTGGTGTGGGCCGAGGCGCAGGACAAAGGGAATCCGCGCGCGGAAGCGGCGGTGCGCGACAAGGTGCTGATGCTCGCGGCGCCGTTCGAAGGCGCGCCGACGGAGCTGGCGTCGCTGGCCACGCGCTTCCAGTACGTGATCTGGGGCGACGGCGATCTCGCGCTCATCACCGAGGGGTGGTGGAAGACGCGGCGGACGCGCACGTGGCGCGTGCGGCCGTCGAACCCGTCGCAGGCGCCGGAGGTGGTCTGGGATCGTTCGTCGGAGGATCGGTATGGCGATCCGGGGTTCCCGGTGACGAAGACCACGCCGTGGGGCACGGATGTGATCCGTATGGCCCCCGACAAGCGCTCGTTCTATCTCACCGGCGCGGGCGCGTCGGCGGAAGGCGATCGTCCATTCCTCGACCGCTTCGAGCTGGCGACGAAGAAGACCTCGCGCCTGTTCCACTCGCAGGCGCCGTACTACGAGTCGGTGTCCGAGGTGCTCGACGATCGCGCGAGCCGCATCGTGACGCGCCGCGAGTCGGTGGCGGAGCCGCCGCAATACGTGTTGCGCGACCTCGTGCGACGCATCGCGCCGCGGCAGTTGACGAACTTCCCGCATCCGTCGCCGCAGCTCGCGCAGGCGAAGAAGGAGCTGATCCACTACCAGCGCGCCGACGGCGTGAAGCTGACGGCGACGCTGTACACGCCGCCGGGCTACGACCCGGCGCGCGACGGACGCCTGCCGGTGCTGCTGTGGGCGTATCCGGAGGAGTTCAAGAGCGCTGCCGCGGCCTCGCAGGTGCAGGGCTCGTCGCACCGCTTCATCCGCGTCAGCCCGATGTCGCCGTTCCCGTGGCTCGCACGCGGCTACGCGATCCTCGACGATCCATCGATGCCGATCATCGGCGAAGGGAGCCGCGAGCCGAACGACACCTACGTCGACCAGCTCGTCGCCGGGGCGAAAGCAGCGATCGACGAGGTCGTGCGCCGCGGCGTCGGCGATCGTGACCGCATGGCGGTCGGCGGCCACTCCTACGGCGCGTTCATGACGGCCAACCTGCTGGCGCACTCGGATCTCTTCCGCGCCGGCATCGCGCGCAGCGGCGCGTACAACCGCACGCTGACGCCGTTCAGCTTCCAGGCGGAGGAGCGGACCTTCTGGGAAGCGCCGGACACGTACATGCAGATGTCGCCGTTCACACACGCGCAGAAGATCAACGAGCCGCTGCTGATGCTGCACGGCATGGACGACAACAACACCGGCACCTTCCCCATCCAGAGCGAGCGCCTCTACCAGGCCATGCGCGGCCTCGGCGGCACGGTGCGTCTGGTCATGCTGCCGTACGAATCGCACGGCTACCGCGCGCGCGAATCGGTGATGCACATGCTGTGGGAGATGGATCGCTGGCTGGAGACTTACGTGAAGACGCCGAAGGCGGCGAAGTAGCAGTAGGCCACGAAGCCTTACTGCACCTTGCGCGGCCCCTCACCCGATTCTTCGCTGGCGCGAAGAATCACCCTCTCCCCGCAAAGGCCGGGGAGAGGCAACGGGGGGCGCTACGCGCCACCCCGTGAAGGCAGTCCTATCTGTCCTATAGGTCCTATTCGTCCTATTTGTCCTATCGGACCCGGTTGTCAGATGCGGTCCAGGATCGGTTTGATCAGCGTTTCGGGGACCCGCACGGTTCCCAGCGTCTCCGTGGTTTTCACCGCGCCGTGGTCGTCTGAGCCGCCGGTGACGAACTTGCCGCGGAAGCGCACGAGGTTGGTGTAGCGCTCCCGCCAGTCGTCATCGACGTCAGGGTGGAACACTTCGACCGCGTCGATGCCGGCGTCGAGCAACTGGGGCACCAGCGACTCGTGCTGCGGGTAGAGCGTCGGATGCGCGATCGACGTGACGCCGCCGGCCGTGCGGATCATGGCGATAGCCTCTTCGACGCGGAAACGCTCCTTGTCGACGTAGCCCGGCTTCCCCGTGCCGAGCAGCGTGTCGAACGCGTGCGCGACGGACTCGGCGTAGCCGCCCTCGACCAGCGCGCGCGCCACATGCGGGCGTCCCACCGCGCCGCCCGCCGCGAGCTGCTCCACGCGCTCCCGCGTGATCTGGTAGCCGAGGCCGCGGAGGCGATCGACCATGGCGTGACCGCGCCGCAGCCGCCCTTCGCGGAAGTGCCGCAGCCGCGCGTCGATCTGCTCGTCGAACGCGTTGAACGCGTACGCGAGGACATGCACGTCCACACCATCGACAGCACAGGAGAGCTCGATCGCAGGGATCAGCATCACCCCAACGTCATCCGCGTAACGCTTGATCTCAAAGTACGCGGCAAGGTTGTCGTGATCGCTGATGGCGATAATGCCGAGGCCATGAGAGCGGGCCACGTCGACGACTTCCTTCGCCGTGCGCGTGCCATCGGAGTGATGCGTGTGAAGGTGAAGATCGGCGTACCGCATCAACGCCAGCAGAGTAGCACGCCGGCCTTAGCGCGGTAGCGACAGGGGTACGACCGGGAGGCCTCCGGCGGGCGGGCACGGCCCGCGGCGCTTGTTGGCATAGCCTCGGCCGCAGGGTTCGCTCGAACACGATCGAAGCGGCGCCACCTGGTGTGGGGTTGGCCCCCAAGCGCCGC
>DASVEE010000036.1:0-48146 GCA_036380735.1 Thermoanaerobaculia bacterium
GGCCTCCGGCGGGCGGGTACGACCCGCGGCGCTGGTTGCCTCAGGCTCGGCGCACGGCGTCGCGATCAACACGTTAGTACGCAGGGTCGACTGAGGCTTGGCCAACCAGCGCCGCGGGCCGTGCCCGCCCGCCGGAGGCCCCTCGTCGGTTCCCTGTGACCACGCAGCAGCGAAGGCTCAGCGAGCCTCGGCCGAGGCGATCTGCTTCGTCTCGATCGCTTTGCGGATGTGTTTCGCGATGCGGTTGATGTAGGTCACGGTTTCGCGGAAGGGGGGGACGCCTTTGTACTTCCAGACGTTCCCTTCGCCGGCGTTGTAGGCGGCGACGGCGTGGTCGGCGTTGCCTTCGAATTTATCCAGGAGCCAGCGCAGGTAGCGGGTACCGCCGTAGATGTTTTCTTCCGGGTCGTGCGAGTTCGAGACGCCGAAGCGGCGGGCGGTGGCGGGCATGAGCTGCATCAGGCCGCGGGCGCCTTTGTGGGAGACGGTGGAGGCGTCGTAGTCCGATTCCGCTTTGATGACGGCGGAGACCAGGGCGGCGTCGACGTCGTACTTCATCGAGGCGGCGATGATGATCGAGTTGTACTTCGACTTGAAGAGCGGCTGGCTCTCGTCGCTGTAGCGCCAGGAGCGGCGGGGGAACACGCCTCCTTCCTCGACGATCTTCTTCACCTCGGCCACCACTTCCGGAGCGACGTACTCGTCGTCGACGATCCGTTCGATGCGGGTGATGGGAAGCGACATCCGGCCGCCGGTGCTGAAGATCAGGTGCACCGTCTCCTCTTCCACCTCGTAGCCGGAGATCTTCATGTTGCGGCCGTCAGTGAAGACCGCAATGCTCGCGCTTGCCACGGTGGACATGGCGCAGATCAGCACGGCGAGCACGATTGTTTTGGACACGGATACGCTAAAACCCCAATCCGGACGTCGATTATGCCCTCGGCTCGATCGATTATGCCCTCGGATGGTACTGCTCGTACATCTTCTGCAGTCGCGCTCGCGAGACGTGGGTGTAAATCTGCGTCGTGGAGATGTCGGAATGGCCAAGCATCATTTGGACGGATCTGAGGTCCGCACCGTTCTCCAGCAGGTGTGTGGCAAAAGAGTGACGGAGCATGTGGGGGGAGATGTGGGTGGCGATCCCGGCCATACGGGCGTAGTGGACGATCTTCATCCAGAACGACTGCCGCGTCATCGGCCGCCCCAGCCGTGAGAGGAAGAGGTGGGGGTCGGCGTCCTTGGCGAACTCGCCGCGCCCTTTTTCCATGTAGCGCAGGATCGAGTCGCGGGCCTGGTCGCCGAACGGGACGATGCGCTCTTTCGAGCCTTTGCCGATCGTGCGAAGGAAGCCGGCGTCCATCACCAGCTCGTCGATGCGCACTTTGATCAGTTCGCTGACGCGGAGCCCGGTCGCATACAGCAGCTCCAGCATCGCCGCATCGCGCAGCCCCTCGGGTGTCCCGCGGTCGGGAGCGGCGAGCAGCGCATCCACTTCCCGCGGCGGCAGCGACTTCGGCAGGCTCGTCCAGATCTTCGGATTCTCCAGGTTCTCCGTCGGATCGGTCTTCAGGTGCCGCTCGACGACGAGAAACCGGAACATGCCGCGAATCGCCGCCAGCGCGCGAGCCACCGAGCGCGCCGAGATGCCGGCCACGCGCAGCGCCTGGAAGTAGCGGACGATGTCGATGCGCTCGACGCGGTCGAACTCGATCGAGTTGTCCTTCAGCCAGTGGCCGAAGTGGCGAAGGTCCGTCTGGTAGGCGCTGAGCGAGTTCCGCGCGAGCCCTTTTTCGACCGCCAGATAGTCGAGAAAGATCGGCAGGTAGGTGACGAAGTAGGGGCCGGTGTCTTTCTTTTCCGGGTCGATGGAGCGCGGTTTCTTTTTCACCATTGGGTCGAACGAATCAACCAAACACCAGCGGGCGGGCGGGTCCCATAGGTCCCATTCGTCCTATAGGTCCTATTCGTCCCATCGTTCTCACACCTGTGCTGCCACCACATCCGCCATATACGAAGACCGCACGAACGGCCCGCTGAACACCGCGCGGAAACCCATCTCCTCACCGATCACACGGTACTCCTCGAAGACGGTCGGGTGCACGTACTCCACGACGTCGAGCTTCGTGCGCTTCGGCTGCAGGTACTGGCCGATCGTGACGATCTCCACGTCCGATTCCTTCAGCCGCTGCAGCGACTCGACGACTTCGTCGCGGGTTTCGCCGAGGCCGAGCATGAGGCCGGACTTGGTGATGATGGCGGGATCGGTCTTTTTCGCCTCACGTAAAACTTCGAGCGAGCGGTCGAAGCGGGAGCCCGGGCGCACGTGGCGGTAGAGGCGCGGCACGGTCTCGACATTGTGGTTGTAGTAGTCCGGGCGCGCCTGCGCGACGGTGCGCACCGCGTCGAGGTTGCCGCGGAAGTCGGGCGTGAGCACTTCGACGGCGATGTGCGGCAGGAGCGTGCGCAGCTCGTGGATCGTCTCCGCGAACTGGCGGGCGCCGCCGTCGGGGAGGTCGTCGCGCGTGACCGAGGTGACGACGACGTGGCGCAGCCCCATGCGCTGGGCCGTTTCCGCCACCGCGCGCGGCTCGTCGGCCGACGGCGCCGTGTACGGCAGCCCCGTCGTCACGTTGCAGAAGCCGCAGGCGCGCGTGCAGACATCGCCCAGGATCATGAAGGTGGCGGTACCGCGCGAGAAGCACTCGGAACGGTTCGGGCAGGCCAGCGATTCACACACCGAATGCAGATCGCGCTCGCGGAACATCGTCTTGATGTCGCGCAACTGCGTCAGATTCAGCTTCTTTTCGCGGATCCACTCGGGAAGGCGGGGGGCGGTCATGAGGCGATGATAATGAATTTCGAAGTTCGAAGTTCGAATGAAGAATGGAAAGCGGCGCAGGTCGCGCCCACCCTTCTCAATTCGAAATTCTTCATTCGAAATTCTTCATTCTTCCGCCCCAAAACAAAAGTGCCGCCCCTTCGAGGCGGCACTCTCAACAACGAAAGCCAGACGAGACTAGTGTCCGCCAAGCGCCTTTTCGAGGCTCTTGATGATCACCTTCTCGGCCTCCGGCTCCGTGATGTTCTTGACGATTGCGACCTCGGAAACGATGAGGTACTTCGCGCGGTCGTACATTTTCTTTTCGCGGAACGAGAGGCTTTTCTTTTTCTGAACCTCGTGGAGGTTCTTGAGCACTTCGGCGACGTCTTCGAGGCGGCCTGTCTTCATCCGCTCGAGGTTGTCGCGATAACGGCCCTTCCAATCGGAGTGCGTTTTGACCGGCTTTTCCTCGAGCAGACTCATGAGACCTTTGATCTCTTTCTGCTGGTAAAGACGGCGCAGACCGACGCGGTCCGTATTCGTGATCGGCACCATCAGGCGCGAGTTATTCGCGAGCAGCCTGAGGTGGTAATAGCTGTCTCCCGCAGGCATGATCGGCGACTCGCCGATATGCTCCACGACGGTTACCCCGTGGTTTGGATAGACGAGCTTATCCCCGACCTTGAAACTAAGTTTGACTGACGACAAGTGAGGCTCCTTTCGGAAAGCGCTTGAGAACTACGCGAAGGGACCGGCATTCTACGTCCGAATGGCGATCCGGTCAAACCATCAAAAGGTGAAACCGAAGCGCGCAGGGCTCAAAACATGGGCGTTTTCGAGGGTTTCGCGCGCCTCGCCGGGCTTTGCAAGTTTCGGGCGCGAAAACTTTCAGCGAGCTCTCAGTTTCCTCAATAACTGATGCAGCCGGTCCATCCCCTCACGCCGCTCGTCAGCCGTTCCTGTCAGCAGATCCTCAATCGTCTGCAGCTCCGTGTAAACCTCGGGCGACTCCGCCTTTTCATTGCGCTCCACACGCGGCGCCGTGACCTCCAACGTCCGCTGCACCGGCGCGGCAGCCGCCACCGTGGAAGGCCCCGTCGAAGGAACGTTGAGCTGCTGCCGGATGCGTGCGGCGAGCGAGCGCACCGACGCCACATCGTTATTGTCGAGGGACTTCACCAGCGCCTTCGCGCTCGCCACGGCAGCGGCGTACGGGCTCTCCGGGTTGTCGACGATGCGCGCCTGCACCAGCGTCGCCGTCAGGTTCGCGTACCCCTGCTCCTCCTCCGCACGCGCGAAGATGCGCACCGTCGCCTGGCGGGCGATCTCCGGCAGGTCGATGGGGCGCACTTCACCCGGGTTGAGGTTCGCCTCGACGCGAATCGTCTCCCGCTTCGTCTCCGTTCCGCCCTGCGGAACGTACTCGACGTCGATGCGGTCGATGAACACGGGTCGGTTGCGCGTGACGAGCATCCGCCGCGACGGCGAGTCGAGGATCAGCCGGTACGCGAGCGGCGCCGTGATCTCGAACACGCGCCCTTCGTTGTCCTTCTTCTCCGGTTGGACCGAGTTGGAGCGCGAGACCCGGCCGCCTTCGATGCGCTCGTAGCGGGCGTGGTCGTACGTGCCGTTCGCGCGGCGGCCGCGCAGCAGCTCGATGTCCTCGTTGACGATGCGCTTCAGCAGATCGGTCGGCAGATCGCGCTTGCTCGCTTCCGCGACGCGATCCACGACCATGGCGTCGTTGGCGACGCGGTTGACGTCGACCTGCGCGAACGCGCTCGCGGCGACGAGACTCGTGACGATTAAATACTTCAACATTCAGCTCAACTCCGGCAGGGCGCTTTTGCCCGGCAATCCTTCGCGGGTCAGTTGGAGGAAATCGCAGATCGTGGCGCCGAGGTCGGCGAACGTGTCGCGCGTGCCGAGGGCCTTGCCGCCCGAGATGGACGGCCCGGCGATCACGAGCGGCACATACTCGCGCGTGTGGTCGGTGGAGACGTCGCACGGATCGCAGCCGTGATCGGCGGTGATGAAGACGAGGTCGTTCGCGCGCAGGTTGTCGAGCAGCGTGGCGAGCTCGCCGTCGAACGTCTCCAGCGCTTTCGCGTAGCCGACCGGATCGTTGCGATGGCCGTACTTCGAGTCGAAATCGACGAGGTTCGTGAAGATCAAGTCGGCGTTCGACTCACGGACCAGATCGAGCGTCTTCCGCATCCCGTCGGAATTCGACTCCGTGCGGATCTCCTGGCCGACGCCGACGCCATCGAAGATGTCGGCGATCTTGCCGAGGCCGATCGTCTGCCGCCCGGCTTTGTGGGCGCGCTCGAGGACGGTCTCGCCGGTCGGGCGCACCGAGAAATCCTTCCGGTTCGCGGTGCGCTTGAATTGCCCTTTACCGGAGCCGACGAATGGCCGGGCGATGATGCGCCCGATGTTGTGCTCCCCGCGCATCAGCTCGCGGGCGACGGCGCAGATGCGCCACAGCTCGTCGGGCGGAATCACCTCTTCGTGCGCGGCGACCTGGAAGACCGAGTCGGCCGAGGTGTAGACGATCGGGGCACCGGTGCGCATGTGCTCTTCGCCGAGCTCGTCGAGGATCACGGTCCCCGAGGCGGCCTTGTTCCCGAGCGTGCGGCGCCCGATGCGCTGCTCGTACTCGCGGATCACGTCATCGGGGAAGCCGTCCGGGTACGTGCGGAACGGGTCCTCGACGACGAGCCCCATCATCTCCCAGTGCCCGGTAGTGGTGTCCTTACCGGCGCTGACCTCGTTCATGCGCCCAAACGCGGCGACGGGGTTTTCGGTCGTGGCCGGCGTGGGCAGCGTGTGCAAAAGCCCCAGGCGGGAAAGCGTCGGAAGCGAGGGGCGCTGCGACTCGAGGACATGCCCGAGGGTGTTGGCCCCCTCATCCCCGAACTCCCGGGCATCGGGCAATTCCCCGACCCCCAGCGAGTCACAAACGATCACGATCGCACGGTTTGTCATGCGCCGTAGGGTGACGCATGGGCGCCGGTACGCGCAATAGCCGACGCTGTTGCCACAGGGAACGATGGGACGAATAGGACCTATGGGACAGATAGGACCTATGGGACGGAGACTACCGCGCCACATCTCCGCTGGGCGGGCGGGGTCCTATACGTCCTATTCGTCCTATCTGTCCTATTCGTCCTATCGTTCCCCTCACACCCCGTGCACGTCCGCGCCCCAGATGTGCTTGTGCAGTTGCGTCTGGAAACGCGCCGGCAGTCGGTCCGCCAGCATCCACTCTGCCAGGGATTTCAGGTTCATTTCGCCCCAGACGGGGGAGATCAGCACGGTCCACCGCGAGAGATCGCGGCTGGTGATGACTTCGCGGGCCCACTCGTAGTCGGCGCGGTCGGCGATGACGAACTTCAGTTCGTCGTGGGGGCGGAGGTGGTCCAGGTTCGACCAGCGGTTCTTCGCCACCTCGCCGGAGCCGGGGCATTTCACGTCGAGGATCAGCTTCGCGCGCGGGTCGACGGGGGTCACGTCGATCGAGCCGGACGTTTCGATCAGCACCTCGTAGCCGTCGTCGCAGAGCCGGCTGATGAGGGGGAAGGCTTCGGCCTGGGCGAGCGGCTCGCCACCGGTGATCTCGATCAGATTGCAGCCGTACGCCGCCACGCGCGCGACCACCTCGTCGAGCGTCAGCCGTTCGCCACCGGTGAAGGTGTACTCCGAGTCGCACCAGCGGCAGCGGAGGTTGCAGCCGGTCAGGCGGACGAAGACACAGGGGCGGCCGGCGTGCGACGACTCCCCCTGGATCGAATGGAAAATCTCAGTGATGCGCATACGTCGTCGGGTCCGGAACGCCCGCTTCCTCGAATCCCTTCCGGCGGAGGATGCAGGAGTCGCAGTGGCCGCAGGCGTGGCCGCGCGCGCCGGGGTCGTAGCACGAGTGCGTCAGGCCGTAGTCGACGCCGAGCTCCACGCCTCTGCGGATGATCTCCCCCTTCGTGAGCGTGAGCAGTGGGGCCACGATCCGCGGCTCCTGCTTCTCGACGCCGCTCCGCGTCCCCTCGAAGATGACCTGCTGGAAGGCGTCGATGAAGTCGGGGCGGCAATCGGGGTAGCCGCTGAAGTCGACGGCGTTCACGCCGAGCCAGATCTCCTGCGCTTCGAGCGCTTCGGCAAACCCGAGAGCCAGCGAGAGGAAGATCGTGTTCCGGGCCGGGACGTACGTGATCGGGATGCCGGGTGCGCCGACGGCGTCTTTCGGCACTTCGAGATCGCTCGTGAGCGCGCTGGCTCCGAAGACGCGCAAATCGAGAGGAAAAACCACGTGCGAGGCCACGCCGAGGGCGTCGGCGACCCTGCGCGCGGCGTGCAATTCGACATCGTGACGCTGTCCGTAGACGATCGACATCGCGTGGCACTCGCGCTGCTGCGCCCGCGCCATGGCCAGCACCGTCGCGGAGTCGAGTCCGCCGGATAGAAGAATGACCGCTTTCATCGCGGCGGAGTCTAGCGCGTCCCGTCCTGGCGGACCGCTTCGCCTATTGGCCCCATTCGTCCCATCGGTCCCATACGTCCATGTAGAATCCTGCCGCATGGCCCATAGCGTTTATGAGCTTCTCAACCGCAAGCGGCGCGGCGCGCCTCTCGAGCCTCGTGAAATCGAGTTCTTCGTCGAAGGCTTCACGCGCGGCGACATCCCCGAATACCAGATGAGTGCTCTTCTCATGGCCATCGCCATCAACGGGATGACCGCGGAAGAGATGGCCACGCTCACGCAGGCCATGCTGCGCTCCGGCGAGCAGTGGCACCTGCGCAACACTTATGACTTCATCGCCGACAAGCACTCCACGGGCGGCGTGGGCGACAAGGTGTCGCTCGTCCTTTCGCCTTGGGTCGCCGCGTGCGGCATCAACATCGGCATGCTCTCCGGCCGCGGCCTCGGGCACACCGGCGGCACGCTCGACAAGCTCGAAGCGATCCCCGGCTTCAACGCCCGCCTCTCGCGCTCCGAGTTCGATCGCTGCGTCGCCGACGCGCGCTGCGTCATCTCCACGTCGACCGAAGGGATCGCGCCGGCGGACAAGAAGATCTACGCCCTGCGCGACGTCACCGGCACCGTCGAGTCGCTGCCGCTCATCACCGCCTCCATCATGTCGAAGAAGCTGGCCATGGGCGCCTCGGCACTCATCCTCGACGTGAAGACCGGCAGCGGCGCGTTCATGCGCCTTTACCAGGATTCCAAAGCGCTCGCGCAGAGCCTCATCGCCGCGGCCGCCGGCTCCGGCACCAAGGTCGAAGCGATCATCACCGACATGGACAAGCCGCTCGGCGTCGCCGCCGGCAACGCCAACGAGATCATCGAGACGATCGAAGTGCTCAAGGGCAACGGACCGGAGGACGTGCTCGAGGTGACGCGCGTCCAGGCGGAGCGACTGCTCGTCATGTCCGGCCGCTTCGACACCGCGAGCGCCCGCCGCGAGCTCGACGACGCCCTCACCTCCGGCCGCGCGCTCGAACAGACGCGCATCTGGATCGCCGCGCAGGGTGGCGACGCCAACGTCGTCGACGACTACTCGCTGCTCGCGCAGCCAACCGAGACGATCGAGGTCAAGGCCTCACGCAGCGGCTACATCACGAAGATGGACACGTACAAAGCCGGCATGTTCACCGTCGACCTCGGCGCCGGCCGCAAGAGAGCCGACGACGAGATCGACTACGCCGCCGGCGTCATGTTCGACCGCAAGACCGGCGATGAAGTCCGCGCCGGCGACGTCATCGCCCGCATCCAGCTCGGCCGCCGCGGTCACCACGCCGACGAGCTCCGCGCCCGTTACCTGGAGCTCGTGGAGCTCGGCGACGAACAGCCGCCGGCGAAGCCGTTGATTCATGAACACCTGTCGTAAGACCGCGTAACCAATGCCCACAAAACTCGACCACATCGGCATCGCCGTCCGCTCCCTCGAAGTGGCGAAGATCTACCAGTCCCTCGGGCTGGACATCCAGCACACGGAGATCGTGGAGACGCAGCGCGTGAAGACGGCGTTTCTTTCCGTCGGCGACTCGAATCTCGAGCTCCTCGAGCCCACCAGCCCCGACTCCCCCATCGCCAAGTTCATCGAGAAGCGCGGCGAGGGGATCCACCACCTCTGCTTCCGCGTCGACGACATCGAGGCGCAGCTCGCGAAGCTCAAAGCCGAGGGCTACCGGCTGATCAACGAGGCGCCGGTGCCGGGAGCGCACGGCTGCCGCGTCGCCTTCCTCCACCCCGCCGCCGGCAACGGCGTGCTCATTGAACTGAGCCAGAAGATGGAGCCGGAGCACCCGTGATCGAAGGGTTCGAGCGGGACGCACCCGTCATCGTCAATCTGGTCAATCCGAAGGAGAAGTTCTTCGGGATCCTGATCTCGCTGTCGCAGGCGGGGGTGACGATGCGCGCCATCAACCTCGACTCGTTCGACGACTGGGTCCGCCAGATCGCGCGGGGCGACGAGCCGAGCATCGACCTCATCACCATGTTCGTGCCGCTTTTCCGGGTGGAGCGCATCTTTCTCGACGAGCCGTCGGGCGCCATCCGCTCGTATACGGAACGATTCGTGGAAGTCACCGGGCGCAGCGTCGTCAGCTACATCAACGGTGAGGACGCGCGCTCCGTATAATCCGCGCCTCGATAGGCGGTTTTCGGTTTCTGGTTGTCGGTTGTTCGCGTTGCGGTCGCGCTCACGAACCCAACCGAAAACCGAAAACCAACAACCGAAAACCAAAACAGAACCCGGAGAGTCATTCCACTCATGAAGAATGTAAAAGTCGTGCTCGCCGCGCTGCTGATCCTCGCGGCGGTGGCAGGTTGCAACAAGGAAGAGGAGTACGCGGAGCCCGAAGCCTTCAGCTTCGTCGTCTACCCCGGCTCCCGTTACCTCGGGCAGTTGACCGAGGTGGTGAAGAACGCGCACCGGACGATGAATCCGAACCAGGAGCCGCCGCCGACCGCGATCTACGACACCGAGGCGTCGATCGAAGAGGTCGCGCAGTTCTACGCGAAGTCGTACGGCTACAACGGCGTGGCGCCCGACGCCACGAACAACCTCAGCGCCGCGAAGCCGCCCGCCTACTTCCGCACGGGCGACCTCGCGCCCGACGCGAAGGCCGTCGAGCCGATCGCGAAGCAGATGGGATTGCCGACGGACGTGTCCAAGGCGGTCGGACAGTATCGCGCCGCCGACATCGCGCCGCGGCCGAACCGTCCGCGCGTGACCGTGCAGCGCCCGTACTTCGACGTCACGACCTCGCAGGTCGTCGACCGCACGCTGGTCCTGATGACGCGCTGATGCCATGCCTCGCGTCCTCATCGCCGGCCTCGGCCTGATCGGCGGCTCGATCGGCATCCGCCTCCGCGAACGCGGCTGGCGGGTGTCGTACGTCGATCCATCCGTACAAATCGAGGAGGCGCTGCGGACGCAGGCGGCCGATGAGGTATTCGAGACCGTCACGCCCGACGCTGCGCACTCCCCTGACCTCCTCGTGCTGGCGACGCCCGTCGACGTCGCCGTGACGATCCTGCGCGGCCTGCAGACGGAGAGCGTCGTCACCTCGGTCTGCAGCGTGCTGGCGCCGCTGCGCGACGTCGATACGAGCGCGCGGTTCGTCGCCGGGCATCCGCTGGCGGGCAGCGAAGCCCGCGGCCTCGCCGCCGCGCGCGGCCATCTGTTCGAAGGGAAGCCGTGGTTCGTCGATGGCGACGAGCCGCTCGTCGACGAAATGATCGCCGAGTGCGGTGCCGTGCGCGACCGCGTCGACCCGCGCGAGCACGACGCCGCCGTGGCCCTGACCAGCCATCTGCCGCAGATTCTCTCCACGGCGCTGGCGGCGTATCTCGGCGAGGAGCACCTCCGCTTCGCCGGCAGCGGCCTCCGCACGTTCCTGCGCCTGGCGGGCAGCGACGCCAGCGTCTGGGCGCCGATCATCGACGCCAATCGCGAGAACCTCACCCCGCACGCCGAGGCGCTGGCGAAGCTGGTCCAGCAGGTCATCGACGGCGACCGTACCGCCTTCGAGCGCGCGCGCAAGCTGTACGAAAAGCTATGAACTGGGCGTGGCTGCTCGTGGGGGCGGTGTATGCGGTTGGTGTGGCATTGGGCAGGCGCCGCGGCGGCGATCCGGCGCAGTCATCGGATGATGCGCACAAACCCTTACGCTGGCGCGTCGCGCTGATCTTCTACGCGCTGGTCCTGGCCTTCCTGTGGCGCCCTCTAACGCAGGACGTGGTCAACTTTCCCGTCGACGCCATCCGGCTGCTGCCTCCGTGGTCGGCGTACGGCGCGCTCGACAAGTTCGCCGTCTCCAACTTCGAGATCCACGACCTGCCGATGCAGACCGTGCCGTGGGCGCATCAGGTGCGCGAATCGTGGCGCACGCTCGACGTGCCGCTCTGGAACGAGCAGGCGGGCCTTGGCTATCCGCTGCTGGCGAACGCGCAGAGCGCGGCGCTGTCGCCGATGCGCCTCGTCGCGCTGCCGTTGCCGCTGGCGCACGCCATCTCCGCAGAAGCCGCGCTGAAGCTGCTCGTCGCGCTGACGTTCACCTTCCTCTACTGCCGCCGCCGCGGCTACGGCGAGTTGGCCAGCATCGCCGGCGCCATCGCCTTCGCCTTCTCCTCCTTCCTCGTCGTCTGGCTACATTTCGCCATGGCCACGACGGTCTGCTGGCTGCCGGCCGTCTTTTACGCCATCGATCTGCTTGCGGAGCAGCGCACGCGCAAGCGTGTCGTCCTCAGCGCCTTCCTCGGCGCGGTCATGTTCTTCGGCGGCCATCCGGAGAGCGTCGCCCTCGTCGCGATGGCCGCCGCGGCGTACGCGCTGTGGGTGCTCGTCACGGAGCGGCCGCGAGGCTTCCTCGTCTCCCTGCTGTTGCCGAGCGCGATCGCGGCGCTGCTCTCGCTGCCGCTGGCGCTGCCGTTCCTCGAAGCGGCGACGCGCTCCCACCGCTTCGCCATGATCCAGGGGCAGCCGTACCTCGGCATGCCCTACTCCGATCTGCGCTCGCTCGCGCCGATGCTGCACCCCCGCTACTTCGGCCGCGGCCTCGGCATGCCCGCCGAAGCGCTCGGCGGCTTCGCCGGCATCCTCGCCATCGCCGCGTGGGCCGGGGTGCTGGTGCACGTCGTGCGCAAGCGCGCGTGGCACTCGCGCGAGCTGTTCTTCGTCGTGGCCACGGCCCTCGCCTTCGCCATGATCAATGGCTCGGCGCCCGGCGAGCCGCCGTATCCCGGCATCGTCGGCGCGCTGATGAATCCGCGTCTGCGCCTCCTCTTCTGCTTCTTCGGCGCCGTGCAAATCGCGGCGCTGCTGCACTACACGTCGCGACTGTCGATCGCAGTCGGTGTAGCGGTCGCCGCGGCCATCGGTGCCTTCGTCGTGCTGAAGGTCGAGCCAGCCGACGTGAACGTGTTGCTACCGAGCGTCGCCGTGCTGCTGCTGGCCTTCGTGCCGCGCCGCGTGCAGGTGCTGCTGGTGGCGGCGATCACCTTCGAGCTCTGGTTCGCCATGCGCGACTGGAACCCCGTGCTACCGGCGGCCGAGGCGTATCCGCGGACGCTGCTGACCGACGCGCTGCGCAACCTCATCCGCGAACAGCGCGAGCCGTGGCGCATCGTCGGCCTCGGCCCCACCCTCTTCCCCAACGCCCACGTCTTCACCGGAGCGGAGGATCTCCGCCAGCACGACCCGATGGCCAGCGCTGACGCGATCGCCTACCTGCGCGCGAACAGCTCCTACGAGACGAAGGAGTACTTCGCCAAGTGGAACGACGCCGACGCGCCGGTGCTGGACCGCCTCAACGTCCGCTGGATCCTCACCGAGCCCGCACGCGACCTCCCCCACCACCGCCTCCTCTACGACGGCCCCGACGGCCGCATCTACGAAAACGCCGGAGCGCTGCCGCGCTTCTTCGCCGCCGGCGCGACCGTGCAAATCGCGGCGAAGCACGGCACCCGCTACCGCCTGCACATCACCGCGCCGCAGCCGGCGCAGATCCTCAGCAGCGAGCCGTACTACCCCGGCTGGCGCGCCGAAGGCTTCACGGTGAAAAAGATGGACGGCGCATTCGTCGGCTTTGACGTCCCCGCCGGCACCCATGACGTGGTGGTGGACTACGCGCCGCTCAGTTTCCGGGTGGGGGCGGGGGTGGCCCTGCTGACGCTGGCCGCGGTGCTGGTGTGGTGGGGCAGGGGACGATAGGACGAATGGGACCTATAGGACGAATAGGACGGATGGGACAAAGGCGGTTTGCGGCATGCCGGTGCCGCGGCAAACGCCTGCAACGGATCTGTCCCATCTGTCCTATCTGTCCTATAGGTCCCATTCGTCCTATCGTTCCCCGGCCTCCCATGGGGTTCCATCCGCCGCCCTGCCGGGTATCATGCGCGCCCTGTGTCTCTGAACCCCACCTGGATCTATGCGGGTCTCGTCTACGCGGTCGCCGTCTGGCTGCTGCGGCGGGGCGGTGTGCGGGAGTTGCGGCCGCATGTGGCGGCGTTCTTTTACCTGCTCGTGCTGCTGTTTCTCTGGCGGCCCATGACCGGGGACTATGTCAACCTCCCCGTCGACTTCGTGCAGACGCTGCCGCCGTGGGCGTACCTCGCCCGGCATCCGCACGCGTACAACTCGCAGCTCAATGACCTGACGCTGCAGCTCGTTCCGTGGGCGCATCAGGTCCGGGAGAGCTGGCTCTCCTTTACCGCTCCCCTCTGGAACTCGGCCTCGGGTTCAGGATATCCGCTGCTGGCCGGGGGGCAGAGCTCGGCGCTTTCGCCGTTGCGTATCCTCGCCCTCCCCCTCCCTCTCGGCTTTGCCATGACGGCCGAGGCCGCGTGGAAGCTGCTGATCGGGATGACGTTGACGTTCCTGTTCTGCCGGCGGCGCGGCTACTCCGAGGTCGCCAGCGTCATCGGGGGGGTGTGTTACGGATTCTGCACGTTCCTCGTGGTCTGGCTGCACTTTCCGCTCGCCACGGTGGCAGCATTCATCCCCGGCGTCCTCTGGCTGATGGACCTCCTCGCGGAGCGGCTCACCTACGCCCGCTTCGTCGGCGCGGCGGCGCTCTGGGCGGTGATGCTCTTCGGCGGCCATCCCGAGACCGTCTCGCACACGTTCTTCCTGGCGATGATCACGCTCCTCTGGCTGCTCTTCGTCGAGCGGCCGTTCGCCTCGTGGCGTGACGCCGGCAAGTACGTCCTCGCCCTCGGCGGCGCGATGACGGTCGCGGCCCTGCTCGCCGCGCCGTTCCTGTTGCCTTTCGCCGAGGCGATGACCAAGTCGAAGCGGTACCACGAGCTGAAGGCGCATCCGCCGGGGATCATGACGCCGTTCTCCGACTGGCCGTCGCTCATCGCGACCGTCCAGCCGCACTTCTTCGGCGAGGTGCCGTTCGAGCAGGCGTGGGGGCCGTCGCACGCGGAGGCCATCAGCGGCTTCGCCGGCTTCCTCGGCATCGCCGGCTTCTTCGCCCTCGTCGCACACATCATCGCCACGCGCAACTGGCGCTCGCGCGAGACGTTGTTCGTCATCATCACCTTGATCGCGCTCGGCATCGTGATGGTGTGGCCGGTGATCAGCGACGTCTTCCACTTCTTCTTCCGGCTCGCGGCGAACATGCGCCTGCGTGGCCTTTTCGCGCTGATGGTCGCGATCATGGCCGCGTCGCTGATCGACCTGCTGCAGCGCGGCTATCTGCGCGCGTACCTCCTCGGCATCCTCGGCGCCGCCGGCTGCGTCTTGTGGATGTTCCTCATCGTCGACTTCGAGAAGGAGGCGTGGCTGCAGGGCACCGTGGCGGCGCTCCTGCCGACGATCACCGTGCTGGCGCTCGCGGCGCTGACGCCGCTGCTGCGTGGACGCAAACGCCACTTCGCCGTGCTCTTCGTGCTCGTCGCCGTCATCGCGGAGCTGTGGGCCGCCGGACGCACGTGGAACCCGGTGCTGCCGAAGCGCCTCATGTATCCGAAGACGCCACTGATCGCGAAGCTGCTCGAGCTGAAGGCGCAGCAGCGGGAGCCGTTCCGCATCGTCGCCACCGGGCCGCTCTTCTTCCCGAACGTGGCCGCGATGTACGGCCTCGAAGACGTGCGCGCCCACGATCCGATGGCCAACGGCCGCTACCTGGGCGTGCTGCGCGTGGCCACGAACTACGACACGTCCGACTACTTCGCGAAGTGGAACGATCTCGACACGCGCCTCCTCGACTTCCTCGGTGTGAAGTACGTGATCACGCCGCCGACCTATCAGACGAACGATCCCGATCGCTACCGTCTCGTCTACGAAGGCAAGGACGGCCGCATCTACGAGAACCGTTTCGCGCTGCCGCGCTTCTACGCCGCGCGCAACGTCATCCCCGAGTTCGGTGACGACGCGTTCGTGAAGAAGCTGTCGACGCACACGGAGTACGAATCGACGGCGCTCCTCGACGAGCTGAAGGTCGAGCACCCCGCGATCCACAAAGACTTCTTCGCCCCGCGCCCGCCGGCCGCGCCGCGCGCCACGGTCACGCTGCAGCGCGCGACGCCGACCGACTACACGATGCGCGTCAACGCACCGCGCTGGACGCTGGTCGTGAGCTCTATCCCCTACTGGCCCGGCTGGCGGGTCACGCGCAACGGCGACGACGCCCCGCTGATCCGTGTCAACGGCACCTTCTTGGCCTACGCCGTGCCGCCGGGCCTGACCGAGGTGCGCGTGCGCTACGCGCCGTGGTCGTGGCGCATCGGGGTGGGACTGTCGCTGCTGACGATGCTCGCGCTGGTGGTCATAGGACGAATGGGACGGATAGGACCGATAGGACGAATGAAAGTCCCATCAGTCCCATAGGTCCTATTCATCCTATCGGAACTTCCGGTTCAGCCGTTCCCGCGCAACCTGGTCCACGCGCGTCAGCAGCGGCGCCAGCACTTCGCGTTGCTTTTCCACGAGCTGGGCGATGCCGCTCTTGGCCAGAGCGACCATCGACGCCAGTTCTTCGTCGCTGAACGTGGCGCCTTCGGCGGTGCCCTGCAGCTCGACGAAGCGGCCCTTGCCCGTCGCCACCACGTTCATGTCGACGCCGGCTTTCGAATCCTCGGCGTAGTTGAGGTCGAGCGACGGCACGCCGTTCACGATGCCCACCGACACCGCGGCGACGAAGTCGATGACGGGCCAGCTCGGGAGGTTGCCGTCGACGTACATGCGCCCGAGGGCGGTGACGAGGGCGACGTAGGCTCCGGTGATGGAGGCGGTGCGTGTGCCGCCGTCCGCCTGGATCACGTCGCAGTCGAGCCAGATCGTGCGCTCGCCGAGCATCTCCGGGTTCACGGCCGTACGGAGCGAGCGGCCGATGAGGCGCTGGATCTCCATCGTGCGGCCACCCTGCTTCCCTTTGGCCGCTTCGCGCTCGACGCGATCCGTCGTGGCGCGGGGGAGCATCCCGTATTCAGCGGTGACCCACCCTTTGCCGCTTCGGTAGAGGAACGGCGGCACCTTCTCCTGGACGGAGGCGGTGCAGATCACTTTCGTATCGCCCATCTCGATGAGGACCGAGCCCTCGGCGTGGCGGGTGAAGTTGGTATGGAAGACGACGGGGCGCAGCGCGTCTGGCGCGCGTCCGTCGGGACGGCCTTTCACTGTCATGCGTTGACTCGTTCCTCGATCGAGGAGCCTTTCGGGACGACGACGATCCCGGACTCCGTCACGGTAAAGCGCTGGCGGTCGGCTTCGAGATCGTAGCCGATCGTCGTGTGCGGCGGGATCTTCACGCCCTTGTCGACGATGGCGCGGCGGATCTTCGAATGCCGTCCGACCTCGACGCCGTCCATGAGGATCGACTCGTCGATGTCGGCGTACGAGTTCACGCGCACGCGCGGATGCAGCACGCAGCGGTTGATGGTGCCGCCGGAGATGATGCTGCCGTCGGAGACGAGCGAATCGGTGGCGATGCCGATGCGCTGCGAGGCGGAGTCGGCGAAGACGAACTTCGCCGGCGGCAGGTGCATCGGCGCCGACACGACCGGCCACATCGGGTTGTAGAGGTTGAACGCCGGCGTGACCGACACGAGGTCGAGCGCCGCCGCGAAGTACGAATCGATGGTGCCCACGTCGCGCCAGTAGCCCTGGTTGTGCGGCTCCTCGCCCGGGATGCGGTTCGCGCCGAAGTCGTACGCCATCACCTTCATCCGCGGATACATCGCCGGGATGATCTCCTTGCCGAAGTCGTGCGCCGAGTTGCGCAGCGCGTTGCGCTGCAGCACGTCGATCATCACGCTCGCCTTGAAGATGTAGTTGCCCATCGAGGCGAGGATCATGTTCGGCCGGTCGGGGATCGTCTTCGCCCCTTCCTTCGGCTTCTCCACGAAGCCCGTCACGCGGTAGTCCGCGTCGATCTCGACGACGCCGAAGTGCACCGACTCCTCGACCGGCACCGGCACGGTGGCGATCGTGAGGTCGGCGTCGTTCTCGATGTGCTGCTGCAGCATCTGGTTCACATCCATCTTGTAGATGTGATCGCCGCCGAAGACGCACACGTATTCGGGCTTCTCGTCGAAGATCAGCTCGAGGTTCTGGAAGACGGCGTCCGCGGTGCCGCGAAACCAGAACGGCCCCTTGCGCATCTGCGCCGGGACGACGTCGACGTACTGGCCGATCTCCGGCACGAGGCGCCACGTCCGCGTGATGTGCTCGATCAGCGAGTTCGATTTGAACTGCGTCAGCACCTTGATCTTGAAGAAACCGGAGTTGATGAAGTTGTTGATGGCGAAATCGATGATGCGATAACGCCCGCCGAACGGCACTGCCGGTTTGGCGCGGTCACGCGTCAGAGGGAACAACCGCTCCCCCATCCCGCCTGCGAGAATCATCGTCAATACATTGCGTCGCGCCAGTAATCCGTACATGCCCCGTCCGTCGTCTGGAGATTCAACACGATACGCGCAGGGGAAAGCAATTCCTTATCCATCTCCGCTGATACACTTCGCGGCGGAAATGGCCGAGAAGGACTACTACGAGCTTCTGGGCGTCACGAAGTCGGCGTCCGACGACGAGATCAAGAAGGCGTACCGCAACCTGGCGAAGAAGTACCACCCCGACAAGAACAAGGGGAACAAGGAAGCGGAGAGCAAGTTCAAGGAGATCTCCGAGGCCTACGCGGTCCTGAGCGACAAAGACAAGCGCGCGCAGTACGACCGCCTCGGGCGCGAGGCCTTCGGTCCCGGCGGGCAGAATCCGTTCGCCGGCTTCGATTTCTCGGACATCTTCGGCGGCGGCACGGCCGGCGGACGCGGGAAACGCGGCGGCGGACGGCGCACCACCGGCGCCCCGGTCGATTTCACCGATCTGTTCGGCGATCTCTTCGGCGGCGGCGGCGCTGGTGGCGGCTTCCAGCAGGGACCGTCGCGCGGCGGCGACATGCAGGCCGAGGTGTCGATCGACTTCCGCGATGCGGTGCTGGGGACGACGGCGGAGATGCGCGCCAACGGCGACCGCATCAAGGTCAAGATCCCCCCGGGGACGCGCGACGGCGCCACGCTCCGGCTGCGCGGCAAGGGCTCGCCCGGAGGTCACGGCGGTCCGGCCGGCGACCTCAATCTCCTCGTGCGCGTGCGGCCGCATCCGTTCTACCAGCGCGATGGCGACGACATCTACATCGACCTGCCGATCACGGTCGGCGAGGCCATCCGCGGCGTGGAAGTCGAGGCGCCGACGATTCACGGCCCCATCCGCGTGCGCATCCCGGCAGGGGCGCAGTCGGGGAAGAAACTGCGCATTTCAGGCAAGGGAGTGGCAAAGAAGGATGGCGGGACCGGCGATCAGTACTGCCGGATCCAGATCGTCATCCCGGCGGATGCCCCGGCCGACGCGGTCGATCAGATCGAGGCGGCCTATCGCGAGAATCCGCGCGCGAGCCTCAAGAGTGCGTTATAAGTTCCCTTGCCCGGCATCATGAAGATCCAGCTCATTCGCGCGGACATCACCTCGATCAAAGTCGATGCGATCGTCAACCCGACGAACCCGCAGCACCAGCATGCGGGAGCCGTGGGACGCGGTGTGGCAGCCGGGCGCTCGCCGGAGGAAGTGAACCTCCCGGTCGGCAGCGCCGCCGTCACCACCGGCGGCAACCTCCTGGCGAAATTCGTCATCCACGCCTCCATCCCCCGCATCGGCGAAGGGGATGAGGACGCGAAGCTGCGTGCCGCCACGTGGTCGGCCCTCGAGCGCGCCGAGGAGCTGGCCATCGAGTCGGTGGGACTGCCGGCGATGGGCACGGGGTCGTACGGCTTCGACGCCGATCGCGCCGCGCACGTGATGCTCGGCGCCACGATCGAGTTCCGCCGCCGCGCGCGCTCCCTCCAGCGGGCCGTGTACTGCCTTTTCGGCAAGGAGTCGTACGAGACGTTCGACCGCGTGCTGAAGGAGCTCGACGCGTGATTCCGCCGGGGCGGATCTTCGTCATCGGAGACTCGCACATCGGGCTCGCGGATGGCAGCGAGCAACCCGTCAACGCCTGGCTCGACCGGCTCGTGGCGCTGAAACCCGCGGCGCTCTACCTCAACGGCGACCTGTTCCATTACCTCATCGCGCACAAGAAGTTCTTCACGAAGTCGGTCGACAAGGTCTTCCGCAAGTTCCGCCAGGTGCGCGATGCCGGCGTCCCCATTCACTATGTCGAAGGGAACCGCGACTTCTTCCTGAAGGGCTCGTTCGTGGAGGAGGCGGTGACGAGCGTCGGCCTCGAGTACACCATCGACGCCGGCCCGCGAAAGTACCTGATCATCCACGGCGACATGATCAACGACAGCGACTGGCCGTACCGCTTCTGGCGCCGCGCCTCGAAGAACCCGCTGACGAAGCTCGGTGTGTCGCTGATCCCCGGAAAGACCGCGCGCAAGTTCGTCAACGACGTCGAAGCGCGCCTGTCCAAGTCCAACTTCAAGCACAAGTCGCGGCTGCCGCTGGAGCTGTTCGAAGCCTACGGCAGGAAGCGCGGAGAGCGCGGCTACACCGACGTCGTCTTCGGCCACTTCCACCAGAAGCTGGTGCTGCCCACCCCCGGAGCCACGATCGAGATCCTCCCCCCCTGGTACGAACAGGGGGAGGCCATGGTGATCGATCCCACCACGGGCGAATACGAATTTCAGGCGGTGTGATCGGGACGCGTTGTCCGTTGTCCGTGCTGCTGCTGCGCTAAGCGTCCGCGATGCGCCGCACGGAAAACGGAAAACGGACAACGGACAACGGCATAGAATCCCCCTGATGAGGGTCACGTTTCTCGGCACCGGGACTTCCACGGGCGTTCCGGTCGTCGGCTGCCGCTGTGCGGTCTGCACTTCGGGGAAGCCGAAGAATCAGCGGCTGCGGCAGTCGGTGAAGATCGAGGCCGGCGGGAAGCACTTCCTCATCGACACCACGCCCGACCTGCGGCTGCAGCTGCTGCGCGCCCCGATCCCGCGGCTCGACTTCATCCTCTTCACCCACTCGCACTCCGATCACCTGATGGGGCTCGATGACATCCGCCCCTTCAACTTCCGCCAGCGCGAGACGATCCACGCGTACGCCAATCCCCTCACGGCGAAAGCCATCCGCCGCGCGTTCAGCTACATCTGGGACGACGCCACGCAGATCGGCGGCGGGAAGCCGCAGCTCGAGCTGCACGAGGTCGAAACCGCCTTCCTGCACGACGACCTGGAGATCATCCCCATTCCCGTCACGCACGGCGAGTGGACCATCCTCGGCTACCGCATCGGCGGCTTCGCCTACATCACCGACACCAACGGCGTGCCGCCCGAATCGATCGAGCTGCTGCGCGGCCTCGACGTCCTCGCCCTCGACGGCCTCCGTCCCTCACCCCCGCATCCGACGCACTTCACCATCGACCAGGCCGTCCGCTGCGCGCAGCAGATCGGCGCACGGCAGACGTACCTCATCCACCTGACGCACGAGGTGGAGCACGACGAGGTCGAAGGGCGGCTGCCCGAAGGGGTGAAGCTGGCGTACGACGGGCTGACGCTGGAGATCGGATGAACGCAGAACGCAGAACTCAGAACGCAGAATTGAGACCTTCTTCATTCGACGTTCTGCGTTCTGCGTTCTGACTTCCACTGTCATGAAAGTCATCCCCAAGATCCCCACACTCGACGCCACCGCCACGGTCCCGGCGTCCAAGTCCTACTCCGTCCGCGCCCTCCTCCTGGCCGCGATGTCGGAGGGCTCCACCACGATCACCAATTGCCTCGATGCGGATGACACGCGTTACGCGCTCGAGGCGTTGCGCACCATCGGCTACGACGTGCGCGGCGCGATCAACAAGGAGCTGACCATCGGCGAGCGGGTGAGCATGTCGGCCAACGAGGTGCCGATCTTCGTCGGCAACGCGGGCACGGCCATGCGCTTCTTCACCGGCTGGCTCGCCTTCACGCCGGGGCGCTTCGAGCTGCGCGGTGAAGAGCGGATGCACCAGCGGCCCATCGGCGATCTCGTGGAGGTCCTCCTCTCCATCGGCGCGGAGGTCGAGTACGCCGGCAAAGAGGGCTACCCGCCGCTGCGGATTCGCGGCAAGAAGATGCGCGGCGGCTTCGACGTCACCATCTCCGCCGAGACCTCGAGCCAGTTCGTCTCCGCGCTCATGCTCGGCGGCGCGACGCTGCCGTACGGCATCACGCTGCACATCTCGAAGCTCGCGTCCGGGCCGTACATCGACATCACGGCCGACATCCTCCGCACCTTCGGCGCGCGCGTCGACCGCGAGGCCAACTCCATCCACGTGCGCGCCGGGAAGCTCGTACGCGACGCGTATCGCGTCGAGGGCGACTACTCCTCCGCCTCCTACTGGTTCGCCGCCGCGGCCGCGACGGGCGGCACGATGCGCGTGCGCGGCCTGGCCACCGAGTCCGCGCAGGGCGACGCCGGCTTTCTCGACATCCTGCAGACGATGGGCTGCCGAGTGGAAGTGAGCGCCGAGGAGATCGTCGTGCACGGGCCGGCGAAGCTGCGCGGCGGCACGTTCGACTGCAACGCCACGCCCGACATCGTGCCGACGCTCGCCGCCATCGCGCCCCTCGCCGACTCGCCCGTCGAGATCACGAACGTGGCGAATCTCCGCGTGAAGGAATCCGACCGGCTCGCCACCGTCACCTCCGAGCTCCGCCGCCTCGGCGCCACCGTCGACGAGCGCCCCGACTCGCTGCTGATCCAGCCCGGCTGGAGCGACGAGCCGGCCGTCATCGAGACGCACAACGACCATCGCATCGCCATGGCCTTCGCCATCGCGGGGCTCGTGCGCGGCAACGTCACGATCGGCGACGAGCGCGTCGTCTCCAAGTCCTACCCCCGCTTCTGGCGGACGCTGGACGAGGTCATCGCGTAAACTTCGCGCCGTATCGATGGCTTTCTGGCTACTACTCCTCGCGTTTTTCTTCGTCCTGGCGAACGGTTTCTTCGTCGCCGCCGAGTTCGCGATCGTCAAAGTCCGCGCGACGCAGCTCGCCGAGCTGGCCGATCAGGGGAGCATCCGCGCGAAGATGGCGCGGCGGCTCACCAAGAACCTCGACGCCTACCTCTCCGCCACGCAGCTCGGCATCACGCTCGCCTCCCTCGCCCTCGGCTGGATCGGTGAGCCCGCCTTCGCCGACATCCTCGTCCCGCTGCTCAGGAAGTTCGGCGGCTTCGCGGAGCCGCTCGCGCACACCATCTCCACCACGATCGCCTTCACCATCATCTCCATCCTGCACATCGTCCTCGGCGAGCTCGCCCCGAAGTCGGTCGCCATCCAGAAACCGGTCGAGACGTCGCTCTGGATCGCGCATCTGCTGCGCGCGTTCTACGTCATCGCCTTCCCCGCGATCTGGCTGCTCAACGGCGTCTCGCGCTCCATCCTGCGCGCCGTCGGCATCGAGCCGGCGCACGACGCCGAGATGGCGCACTCGCCCGAAGAGCTGCGCATGATCCTCGCGAGCTCCGAGAAGGCCGGCATCCTCTCCGAGGAGAACCGCGAGATCATCGAGGGCGTCTTCCAGTTCTCCAAACGCACCGCGCGCCAGATCATGGTGCCGCGCACCGACGTCACCGTCCTCTCCACGACCAAATCGATCGAGGAGAACCTCGAGACGATCCGCGTCACGCGCCACACGCGCTACCCGCTCTGCGACGGCACGCTCGACCAGACCGTCGGCCTCATTCACGTCAAGGACCTGATGCTCGCGCAGCTCAAGGGCCCGGGGCGCCGGCTCGAGGAGCTCAAGCGCGACGTCCTCTTCATCCCCGAGAACAGCACGGTCGAGCGGCTGCTCGCGCAGTTCATCGAGAGCAAGACGCACATGGCCATCGTCCTCGACGAGTACGGCGGCGCCTCGGGCATCGTGTCGCTGGAGAACATCACCGAGGAGCTGTTCGGGCAGATCCAGGACGAGTTCGACCGCGAGCGGCCGGAGATCGAGCCGCTCGGCAGCGGGCGCTATCGCGTGCGCGGCGACTACCTCATCGAGGATCTCGCCGATCGTCTGAAGATCGACCTCGGCGAACAGGACGAGGAGACGGTAGGCGGCTACGTCGCGGCAAAGCTCGGCCGCGAGGTGAGTCCCGGCGACCGGGTGGAGCTGGGGGATCTGTCGCTATCGGTGCTGGAAGCGGAGCGCTTCCGCGTGAGGTGGGTGCTGGCGACGATGGAGATGCCGCCCACCGAGGAAATCGAGGAGAGGGCGCCGTAGCGTCCGGCGGCACCGCGGAAAAGAAAAAAGGCGCCGAAACAACCGGCGCCACCATTGAAGAGGAAAAGGCGCCGAAACTGCCGGCGCCTTTCGCGAACCCTGAACTAGCGGTCCTTGTGGAACATCCCGGTGATTCTGGTCGGAAGGCCGGAGATCATCCTCCAGGCACGTGTCATCAAGCCCTCGTGCTCTTCCTGAGTGGTGGCATTGTGACGCGCATAACGCGACTCTTTCAGAATTCCGTTCGTTTCCTGAATGCGCATTGAACCTCCTTTTAGCACTCTAGTTATTTGCAAGCGTGGTGCCGAGTCGAGCAACAAAAAAGGCGGGCCGAAGCCCGCCTTTTCCCGTCGATGTGACTGCGGTTAGTTGCGAAGTTTGATGACGGCCGTCTCCACGAGCTTGTCGCCCGGGAGGCCCGACTGCCACGCCGTGGCGCGCACGCTGCCGGTCTCACGGAACGTACCGAAGGCGGTACGGACGCGGAAGCGGATCGTGGCGGTTTCGGCCGGCTGCACGTTACCGAACTCGAAGTGGTACATGTTCGTGCCCGGGTTGTGCGTCACGTTGATGCCGCGCGGATTCGTCTGGTCCAGGACCACGAGCTGCGGTGGCAACTCGACGTCGAGCATGATGTCCTGGATGTTGTTGACGCCGCGGTTGGCGACGACGATGTCGAGATTGTCTTCGCCGCTCTCCGGCAGCTCGTTCGGGTGTTCGATGCTCAGCTTGAGGAACTGACCGCGAGTGGTCACGGCCATACCGCTGGATTTGCAGGCGGTCGTCGCGAGCAGGCCGACAGCCATGATCGCCAGAAGCACGATGGTGAGATTACGATTGCGTTTCATACGCAGACTCCTTTGTTTGTTTGTTCGTACGCGGCGCCATATGCCGCGGCAGCATGGGTTATTTGCAAGGCCCGGACCGGCTCGGGGGAACGATAGGACAAATGGGACGAACAGGACCTATGGGACAGATGGGAGTGCGCGTTCTGACTTCGTCCCATTCGTCCTGTTTGTCCTATCCCGTCCCATTGTTCTATCGTTCCCCGCGGGCACCGACGTTGCTCCCTTAACCAGACTTATGCGTTATTTCATCGGGCTCGACGGCGGGGCCTCTAAAACCGCCGCGCTCGTCGTCGACGAACTGGGTCAACCTCAGGGCCGCGGGCTTGCCGGCGGCTCCAACCATCTTCGTGTCGGCCTCGAAGAGGCCACCCGCAACATCGAGCGGGCCGTCAACATCGCTCTCGTCGAGGCAGGCATCGCCATCCGGCATGTCGAATACGCCTACTGCGGCATCGCCGGCGCCGACCATCCCGCGCATCACCAGCGGGTCGTCGATGCGCTGCGCATCTTCTTCCCCCAGGGGAACTTCATCGTCGATACCGACGCGCGCGTGGCGCTGACCGGCGCGGTCGGTTTCGGCGCGGGAATCGTCATCATCGCCGGCACCGGGTCGGTCGCGTTCGGGCGCAGCAACAACGGCGACGAAGCACGCGCCGGCGGCTGGGGCCCTACCCTCGGCGACGAAGGCAGCGGCTATTGGATCGGCTCGCAGGGGCTGGCCGCCATCGTCCGCGCGCACGACGGGCGCGGTTTCCAGACGAAGATGACCGACCTCCTCTGCAGCGACTACGACCTCTGCCGGCCGGAGGATCTGCCGAAGTTCGTCTACGCCACGACCACCCACGCGGACGACATCGCCCGTTACGGCAAGCTCGTCATGGCGGCGGCGATGGAAGGGGACGGCGTCGCACGCGACATCCTGGCCCGCGGCGGACACGAGCTCGCCGAGTGCGTCCTCGCGGTCGCGCGGCGGCTGCACATGACCGACGAAGAGTTCCCGGTCGCCTACGTCGGCGGCGCGTTCCACGCGGGGGAGCTGATGCTCGACCCGATGCGCCTGCGCATCCTGCGCGACGCCCCCGGCGTCACCCTGATCCCGCCGAAGAACACCCCCGTCGAGGGCGCGGCCATGCTGGCCATGAAAGCCGCGCAGAGGCCGCGGCCCGATCGGGCGAGAACGTGAGCGAGGAGTGCGGCGGCCTGAAGAACCCGCCGCACCCCTGCAAAGACGTTAGAACCGCAGCGTCAGCCCCGCCGACACGATGACGGGGTTGATGTCCACCGTGGTCTCCGTGTCCGGACCGGTGACGAACACCGCCCGGGCGGACGACTCCAGCGGAATGTACTTGGCGTCGAGCGTGATGCCGAGGCGCGGCGAGATGCGGATGCCGAGCCCGGCGTTGATGACGAAGCCGTAGTCGTCCTCGAACTCGATGCGCTCGAAGTCGATGTCGTCGAGGTCGTCGCGGTCCTCGAACTGGTCGAAGAGCACGTAGCCGACGCCGGCGCCGACGTACGGATCGATCACCCCGTTCGGGATGAAGTGGAACTGCAGGACGCCGGTGATGGGCATCATCTCGAGATCAGCGCCGGCATTGCCGACAGCGCGACGGCGCAGCGTCGTTTCGGTATCGATGCGCGAGATCGCGAATTCGGTCGAGATGCGATCGCCCCAGAAAATGTTGGCCGCGAGGCCGTAGCCCATGGTGCCGTCGAACTCGATGTCGGCCACGTCGCCGTCGAAGTTGTCGAACGTCCCCTGGCTATCGGGATCGACCCACACCACCGCGCCGGTCAGGTCGAACGCACGGCTCTGTCCGAACGCGGGTACCACCATGAGAAAGGAAAACAGGACTGCGGAAACTGCTAACTTCATAGGATCCTCCGGGACAGCGCACTAGCAGTAGCGATACCAGAAAGTTATTGATGAGGTTCGACGGGGACGATAGAACCTATGGGACGGATAGGACAGATGGGACAAATAGGACCTCATCACATCGTCCTATTCGTCCTATAGGTCCTATTCGTCCTATTCGTCCTATAGGTCCTATTCGTCCTATTCGTCCCATCGTCCTCCGGGCATACTGCGCCGCGTGATCGCCGCCCTCATCGCGGCCGTGCTGGCCGCGATCTTTCTGTTCACCGGTCGGGTGACGCCGCAAGACGCCTTGCGCACCATCGACGTCGATCTGCTGCTGGTTCTCTTCTCGCTGCTGGTGACCGTGGAGATCCTGCGCACCTCTGGCTGGCTCGAGCACGCGGTCGCCGGCGCCGTCGCGCGGTTCCGCACCACGCGGCCGTTCGCCATCGCGTTGATTCTGTTCACCGGCGTGTTGTCCGCGCTGGTGACGAACGACGTCGCGCTGTTCGTCGTCATCCCCTTCACCGTCATCGCCAGCCGGCTCTCCGACTTCGACGTCGAAGACGCGATCGTGCTGGAGATCGTCGCCGCGAACCTGCTCGGCTGCCTCACGCCGCTCGGCAATCCGCAGAACCTCTTCGTGTTCCACAAGTCGGGGATGAGCGCCGCGACGTTCGTGGCGACGATGGCGCCGTTCGTCGCCTTCTGCGCGGTGGGGCTGCTCGCGGCTACGTTCCTGCTGGGGCGTTCGCGGACGCTGACCAAGGTCGACGCGCATCTGCCGCCGCGCGATCACCGCATCGCGCTGGCGGGGCTCGCCTGTTTCGTGCTGGTGCTGCTGGAGATCGCGCGCGTCGTGAACGCGTGGCCGGCGGCGATCGCGGCGCTCGTGGCGGGGATCGTCATCCTCCGCCGGCGCATGCTGCGGATCGACTTCTCGATCGTGCCGCTCTTCTTCTTCGCCTTCATCGTCGTCGAAGGGCTGCGCAGCTTCGACTGGAACTTTCCGGCGAGCACCTACTGGTCCGCCATCGCGCTCTCGCAGGTGATCTCGAACGTGCCGGCGACCGTGTTGCTCACGCCATTCGCGAACGACTGGCGTGAGCTCCTTTACGGTGTGAATGCCGGCGGCTGCGGCACGATCATCGCCTCACTGGCCAACCTCCTCGGCTGGCAGATTTATGTGCGCGAGTCGGGTCGCGACCCGCGCTTTTTCTGGCGACTGACGTGGATCAACGTTCTTTTTCTTGTCTGGGCCGCGGCTGGGGGGTGGCTCCTCCGCTCGTGGTAGCCACACCCTGGCTGCGGTCGCGCACCGCGCGGAACTCGTCGCCCGGCAGCCAGTTGGGCATGTCCGCGGCGTTCGCGGCTTCGTAGCCGAGCCAGAACGAAAGCCCGCCGACCTGCTCGGCCGCCGACCAGTCCCACGTGGCGTCGATCTCGTCGCTCGGCTGGTGGTAGTGCTTCGTGCGGTACTCCTCGGCGCGCTGCTTCCCGTACTCGGCGTTCTGGCCGACGATCTCGTTCCCCTGCTTGATGGAGAACGCGGGGATGCCGGCCTTGGCGAGGCTGAAGTGATCGGAGCGGTAGTACGAGCCCTGCTCCGGCGCGGTGTCGGGGACGATGGTGAGGCCGAGGCCTTCGGTCACGCGGCGGACGGTCGGCTCGAAGGTCATGCGCTCGGCGCCGAGGAGCGTCACGCCGCCGACTTTGCCGAAGAGGTAGATCGCGTCCATGTTGATGTTGAGCGCGATGTTGCCCGCGGGGATCACCGGATTGCGGCCGAAGTAGCCGCTGCCGAGGAGGCCCTGCTCTTCGGCGGCGACGGCGGCGAAGAGGATGCTGCGCTTCGGACGCTCGGCCGCCTCCGACCAGACCCGGGCCAGCTCGATGAGGAGCCCGGTGCCCGAGGCGTTGTCGATCGCGCCGTTGTAGATGCGGTCGCCGGCTTCGTTGGGCGTGCCGATGCCGAGGTGGTCGTGATGCGCGGAGTAGAGGATGGCCTGGTTCTTCAGGACCGGGTCGCTCCCCTCGATGCGGGCGACGACGTTGTTCGTGACGAACGGACGGATCGTGCTGGCGACGTTCCCTTTGAGACGGTAGCCGCCGAGGGTGACGGGCTTGAAGTCGCGGGAGCCGGCGGCTTTCGTCAGCGTGTCGAGGTCGTAGCCCGCCGCGGCGAACAGCCGCTTGGCCACCGGCTCGGACACCCAGCCGGCAAACGACAGCGCATGGCTGCCCGGCGCGTTCTTGATGGCGCTCTGCTCGCCGCTCCACGAGTTCCGCACGACGTTCCAGCCGTAGCCGGCGGCGTCGTTCGTGTGGATCAGGATGACGTTCTTCGCCTGCTTGAGCGCGCCCATCTCCAGCTTGTAGGTCCAGCGGCCGTAGTACGTGCGCGCGCGTCCCTTGAAGAGGTTGGGCTCCGCGGCGGTGGCCGGGGGATCGTTCACGAGCATGACCAGCGTCTTGCCCTTCATGTCGAGCCCCTTGTAGTCGTCCCACCGCTCCTCGGGGGCGACGACGCCGTGGCCGACGAAGACGAGCTCGGAGTCGAACGTGTTGGTCTCGGTCTGCGAGAGATCGGCGCCGACGTATTCATCGAGGAACTTCAGCGGCCCGAGCGTCGGCCCCCCTTCCTTGACGAAGGAGACGGAGGTCCGGTCCGGGACCGTGGTGACGCCGAGGAGGGAGACCTTCTGGAAGTAACTGCCGTTGTCGCCGGCGGGCTGGAGCCCCATCTCCTCGAACTGCGAGGCGATGTACTGGGTGGCGAGAGCGTCGCCGCGCGTGCCGGGGCCGCGCCCTTCGAGCAGGTCGCTGGAGAGGAACTTGACGTGCGCCCGGACGGCGTCGCCGCTCAGTTCGTCGAGCGACTTCTGGACCGCTGCCGGGGGCGCGGCGGCGAGCGGCAGGGCGAGCGGAACGGTGAAAAGAAGGGTGAGCAGCGATCGAAAACGCATGGCGCGCATTCTCCTCCGCGACGGGTATGGAATCCAGATCAACGAGCTGTAAACGCTGTTACAGAAAGTTGTCACCGAAAAAGATGGGACAGGGGGGTAGGGAACTCCGGCGATAAATCACTCCTAGACAGAGTGCAGAAAACGATCCTCGAATTCGACCCGATGACCGCGATTCAGCTCCCCCTGTCGGAGCGCGTGCTGGACCGGCTTGCCGACATCCTGTTCGCCACGGACGAGATCCTCGACATGATTCACATGGACGAGGTTTTGCCCGACTCCACCGTGCTGGAAGTCGAATCATCCGTTCGTCACGTGTACGACCGCGTGAACGAGCTGATGAAGAAGCTGGCCGACTGAGCTGAAGCCGCGCGACCACCTGGGACCTGTAGGCCTATGGGACCTGCCGGAGTCCCTGTCGGTCCGATCCGTTCCCGTCAGAAACCGCGGACGAAGTCCGATGCCGGGACAAAGTCCGCGTCCTGGCTCCCGTGGACGATCGAGGCGTAGGCGTAGCCGCCGGTGAACGTGACCACCTCGATCGTGTAGTCCGGCCCCGCCGGCAACCCGCGCAGGATGTCGTTGACCTGCACGTAGCCGTTCGCCGGGACGGTCTCGGTGAGGAAGTAGTGCGGCTCACCGTTCGCGTCGAACACCGTCAGCAACGCCTCGGTGCCCGCCTCGTTCGGGTTGGCCACCCCGACGTTGACCGAGATCCCCTCGCCGGCGCGGAGGCCACCGAGGAAAGAGCTGCCGGGGAGGCTGAGCCGCTCCCGGGCGGGACGATCTGGCCGACGTCGCCCTTCTCCAGGCCGATGCGATAGATGCGCGCCCGCGCCGTGACGAACGGCAGCTGCGATTCGATGCGGAGGATGCCGCTCCCCCGCTCGTGACCGAAGAAGCCGACGATGTCCGGAATGGTGATGGAGCTGTGCGCCCGCACGACCCGGACTTCGTCCTGGCGCTGCCCGCTCGAGTAGTAGGCGATGTTGACGCGCGACGGCATCGGCGTCGCGTTGGTGATGCTGAGATCGGTGCGCCAGTCGGTCCCCGAAGCGCTCGGCGCCCGCACCACCACCGGAATCACCAGTTCGATGATCTCCGCATGCAGCGGCAGGGATGAGCACAGAAAAAGGAAGGCCAGCAATGCACGCAATTTCATGAGGCGGCATTCTGGAGCAGCCGCACCGACCCGCCCGCCAACAGTCCGGCAACCGTTCTGAATCGTGTTAGAGGCGATTGGTACGACGAATAGGACCAAAAGGACAGATAGACCTATGGGACAAGACGTGGGGACCGATTCGTCCTATTCGTCCCATAGGTCCTATTCGTCCTATCGCCTGTCGAGGTGGAGATTCCGTATCCAGATACGGATTTTTTACCGCGAGAGATGGAGGAGTCCGTATCCGGAGACGGACTTTTTACCGCGAGAGATGGAGATTCTGTATTCAGAGACGGATTTTCCATCTCGTGTGGGGCGGATTTTCCGTGTCCGGATACGGAAAATCCATCTCGTGAGGTGGAGGAGCCCACCTCCTGATGCGGATTTTCCACGTCGAGAGGTAAAAATCCCGTCTCGTGCGACGGACTTTCCGTCTCGTGAGGCGGAGGAGTCCAGCTCTGGCGACGGACTTTTTACCGAGAGAGCTGGAGATGCCGTATCCGGACATGGATTTTCCATCTCGTGAGGTGGAGCTTCCGTATCCTCATACGGATTTTCGATATCGACAGGTGGAGATTCCGTATCCACATACGGATTTGCCACCTCCATCCATGGAAAACCCCGGCTCTGTTTTCCCTGTTTTGTCCTATCCGTCCCATCGTTCCATCGGTGCGCGCATCTTTCCGCGTCCCGTCCCTTGACAAACCAGAACAGCCGAACTTAACTTAACACTGTTAAGTAACGGAGGCTCGTTTGGGACCAAAAGAACGTCGAGAGCGCGAACGCGAGGAAATCCGAGGGAAGATCCTCGATGCGGCGCGCGAGTTGTTTGCCTCCGAGGGGTATGAGGCCGTGACGATGCGCCGCATCGCCGACCGCATCGAGTACTCCGCCACCGCCATCTACTTCCATTTCAAGGACAAGGACGCGCTCCTCAAGGAGCTCTGCGAGCACGACTTCGCCCAGCTCGCCCAGCAACTCACGGCGATGGATCAGCTCCCCGATCCCGTCGACAAGCTCCGTGCGACCGGCCTCGCCTACATCCAGTTCGGCCTGGAGTACCCCAACCACTACCGCCTGATGTTCATGACGCCGCACCCGCCGGTCGATCCGGACGAGATCCGCAAGGGCAACCCCGAAGAGGACGCCTACGCCTTCCTCAAGGAGATCGTGGCCGAATGCATCCGCACCGGGCGCCTCCGTCCGGAGCTGCAGGACGTCGACCTCGTCTCCCAGACGATGTGGGCCGGCGTCCACGGCGTCATCGCCCTCGACATCGCCAAGTGCAACGACAACTGGGTCGAGTGGTGCCCCCTCGAGGAGCGAGCCGCCTTCATGACCGAGACGTTGATTCGGGGGATCGTCAGATGAGGGGCCCGGGCGGTTTTCGGTTGTCGGTTTTCGGTTGTCGGTCTCATCGCTGACACCGCACCGCAGTCGCAACCGAAAACCGAAAACCAAAAACCGAAAACCGTACCCACTAGCGACCAGGAGCTATTGCGCACCATGTCCGTCGATCTCGCAGTCCGCAGCCTCCTCCACGACAAGCTGCGCTTCTTCATCACCGTCTCGGGCGTCGCCTTCGCCGTGACGCTCGTCTTCGTCCAGGTCGGCCTTTTCCTCGGGCTCATGGACAACGCCTCGCTGACCATCGATCAGATCGACGCCGACATCTGGGTCACCTCGCGCAACACGCCGAACGTCGACTTTGCGCACACCTTCCCCGAGACCTACATCAAGCGCGTGCGCTCCATCGAGGGCGTCGAGCGCGCGGACAACCTCATCGTCTGGTTCATGAACGTGAACCTCCCCACCGGCGCCGTCGAGGGGACGGAGGTGTACGCGCTGGAGAACTTCACCGCGTGGAACTTCCCGTGGAACGTGGTGGAGGGGAACCTCGACGATCTCCGCCGCGGTCCGTACATGGTGCTCGACGACTCGGCGAAGAAGCGCTGGGGCGCGTTCGAGGTCGGCGAGTACCGCGAAGTCCTCGGCCGCCGGCTGAAGATCATCGGCCGCACCGTCGACGCCAAGTCGTTCACCACCACGCCGCTCACCTTCCTCGACTACCGCATGGCGCAGAGCCTCAACGAGGACACGCTGCGCGGCAACACGACGTACATCCTGGTGAAGCTGTCGCCGGGCGCGAACGCGGAGAAAGTGCGCGCGGAGCTGCAGCGCCGCCTGCCGTTCAACGACGTCTACCTGCGCAGCGAATGGGCGAACCGCTCCCGCTCCTACTGGATCGACTCGACCGGTCTCGGACTGAACATGTACATCACCGTCTTCCTCGGCTGCCTCGTCGGGATCGTCGTCGTCGCGCAGACGCTCTACACCTCGACCATGGAGCACATCAAGGAGTTCGGCACCGTGAAGGCGATCGGCGGCGGCAACGGCGAGATCTACAAGATCCTCGGCAAGCAGGCCACGATCGCGGCCGTTGCCGGCTTCGGGCTGGGCGCGCTGCAGGCCTTCGCGCTGCGGCCGGTCATGTCGAAGATCGACCTCAAATTGATCATCCCCAACGAGCTGTTCCTCGCCGTCTTCGCCGGCTCGATCCTGCTGTGCCTCGGCGCGGCAGTGATCTCGTTCCGCAAAGTCGCGTCGATCGATCCCGCGCTGGTGTTCCGCGCGTGATGGGACGAATGGGACAGATAGGACGGATAGGACAATGATTCTGCAGACGCGCAATGTGGTGAAGCATTTCAGTGAAGGACGGGAAACCGTGCCGGTCCTCAAGGGCATCGACTTCGCCGTGAATCGCGGGGAGATCGTCTCGCTCGAGGGGCCCTCCGGCTCCGGGAAGACGACCTTTCTCTCGATTCTCGGCTGCATCCTCACCCCCTCTGAAGGGGACGTGATCATCGAGGGGCAGCAGGTCTCCGAGAAGCGCCTCGCCGAGATCCGCAAGCGCTCGCTCGGCTTCGTCTTCCAGCAGTTCAACCTCTTCCCCTCGCTGACCGCGCTGGAGAACGTCGAGTACGCGCTCAATGTGAAAGGCGTCAAAGGGAAGGAAGCGCAACGCGAGGCGGAGCGCGTCATCGAAGCCGTCGGCCTCGGCGACCGCAGGCAGTTCCTGCCGCGCGACCTCTCCGGCGGCCAGAAGCAGCGCGTGGCCATCGCACGCGCGCTGGCCGGCAGCGCCCCGATCCTCCTCGCCGACGAACCGACGGCGAACCTCGATTCCGTCGTCGGGACGCAGGTCCTCGACATGTTCCGCAATCTCGCCAAACAGGAAAACCGCGCGCTCGTGATCGTCACGCACGATCCGAAAGTGCGCAGCATCGCCGATCGCGTCGTGAAGATTCACGACGGCCGCCTCGCCGCGTAACAGGAGACACGCCATGAGAAAGTACCTCTACCCCGGTCTCGCCCTTCTGCTCATCATCGTCACGGTCGCGCAGGTGAAAGCGATGCGCAGCGCGCGCGGAGGCGTCCCGCCGCAACAGGCCGCCGCCGCCGCGCAGAAAGAAACGTTCAAAGTCGTCGCCGAAGGACGCCTCGTCGCCTACCCCGGCGCCGAAGTCACGGTCGGCAGCGACGTCGCCGGCACGCTCGAATCGCTCGCGGTCGTCGAGAAGGACCGCGTGCGCAAAGGGCAGACGATCGCCATCGTCAAAGCCGACGACCTCCGCGCCGCGCTCGGCGAAGCCCGCGCCCGCGTCGGCGAAGCCGAAGCCGACATCCGCCTCTACGAATCCGAAGTCGCGCGCGCCAAGAGCCTCTTCCACGAAGACGTCGGCTCCCGCCAGGCGTGGGAGAAAGCGGAGCGCGACCTCGACGCCGCCCGCGCCCGCCGCGCCTCCGCCGTCGCCGAAGTGCGCCGCCTCGATGCCGTGCTGGCCAAGACCGTCATCACCGCCCCCATCGACGGCGTCGTCATCACCCGCCACGTCCACGCCGGCGAATCGGTCGAAAGCGGCGCGCCGCTGCTGACCATCGCCAACCTCGACAAGACCCGCGTCGAAGCCGAGATCGACGAATACGACGCCGCCCGCGTCCGCCTCGGCGGCGAAGCCTCCATCGCCGCCGAAGGCTACGAAGAATCGTGGCCCGGCACCATCGAAGAAATCCCCGACGCCGTCGTCAACCGCCGCCTCAAACCGCAAGACCCCTCCAAGCCGATCGACACGAGAGTGCTGCTGGTAAAGATCGCCTTCGACGAGAAGACCCCCCTGAAGCTGGGCCAGCGCGTGGAAGTCAGGATTCGGTAGGAGAGGACGATAGGACGGATGGGACGCTGCGCGTGCGCGGCATCAGTCCCATCTGTCCTATTTGTCCTATTTGTCCCATCCGTCCTATCGTCCTCTTCGTGCTATCGGTCAGTTAGCGGTATCCTCGCCCGGTGATCCCCCTCATCCTGGTCGTGGAGACCGACACCGGCACGAGCAAGCTCCTCGGCGTCCTCCTCGAGCGCCAGGGCTTCGACGTCGATGTGGTGACCACGATGGCTCAGGCGCGCGCCCTGCTCGAGCATGTGCGTTACGGCGCGGTGATCCTGGGATTGCAGCTCGGCGACGGCAGCGCGTTCGAGCTGCTCGACTTCATCCGCGGCACCACACCCGACCTGCTCGACCGCGCGATCGTCCTCTCCTCCTCGGCGCCGGCGCACCTCCAGCAGGCTCGCGCCACGTTCGGCGTGCGCGCGCTGCGCAAGCCGTTCGAGATCGACGAGCTGATCGACACCGTCAAGTACCTCGCCGACCGCACGGCGCACGCGCCCAGCTTCGACGAAGTCTTCACACGCGACTCCGTCACGCGCGGCGCGAAGGCCGGCATCATCGTCCGCCTCGACCACAGCCGCGTTTCCATCGTGACGACGTTCGGCTATCAGCCGGGTGAGGCCGAGCGCTACTTCCCGGCGCCGCTGAGCGCCGACTATCCGGTGTGCGCGGCGATGCGCAACAGGACACCGGTGTGGCTCGCATCGATCCAGGGCGCCGGTCACGATTACCCGCTGCTCGTCCCGATCTTCAAGACCTACGAGAGCCACGCCATCGCCGCCGTTCCGCTGCTCCAGGGCGAAGAGGTCATCGGCGCGGTCGGCTGGAGCTTCGGCGATTCGCGACGCTTCGACAGCGGCGAGCGGCGCATGTTCGAGCGTCTGGCCGATGAGATCGCGCGGCGGTTCGATCCGCACGCGCCGACACACTCCAACCTGCGGGCGGGCGCGTAACCAGGACATGAGCTACGTGGAACCAGGACTCGCCCCCGGCTTCCACCATCCGCCCCCCGACCCTCGCGCCCAGCAGCTCGAGGTCCTCAACGAGATCGGCCGCATCGCCACCTCCGACCTCGAGCTCCGGCCGATGATGCAGCGCATCACCGACGCCCTCTCGAACAAGTTCGACTGGCAGTTCGTGGCGCTCGTCCTCATCGACCAGGACCGCAACGCGTTCGTCTGCGAGGCCGTGACCAGCGCGGTCGGCACGCACATCCACCCCGGCTACTCGCGGCAGATCGGCAGCGGCGTCGTCGGGCAGGTCGCACTCACCGGCGAGCCGATCCTGCTCGACGACGTGCGCAGTGTCCCGAACTACGTGGAGACGATGCCCGACGCACGGTCGGAGCTTTGCGTCCCGGTGCACCACAAGGGACAGACCGTCGCCGTGCTGAACCTCGAGAGCACGCGCCTCGCCGCCTTCCACGACCAGCTGCCGCTGCTGACGACCGTCGCCGACCAGATCGCCGGCGCCATCGCCAACGCGCGCATGTACGACGAGCTGAAACAGCGCGCGGGGCTGATGCAGATGATGAGCGAGGTGTCGCGCACCGCGCTCGACGCCGCCACCCTCGACGAGCTGCTGCATCGCGTCGTCGATTACGTCCACTCGCGCTTCCCCGTCGAGATCGTGTCGATCCTGATGCACGAGCATGGGGAGCACGTCGAGCGCGCGGTGTCCGGCGCGATGCAGTTCGTCGGGCAGCGCTGGCCGATCGCGCGCGGCGTCGTCGGCCGCTGCATCCGCACCGCGCAGACGCAGTTCGTCGCCGACGTCAGCAGCGATCCCGAGTACGTCGACGTGAACCCGAGCGTCGTCGCCGAGCTCGCGGTCCCCATCCGCTTCCGCGACGAGGTCCTCGGCGTCCTCAATGTCGAAAGCCGCAGCGCGGAGCTCTTCACCCCCGCGAACCTGCTGGCGTTCGAAGCATTCGCCGACCAGATCGCCGGCGCCATCAACCTGTTCAAGCTGCGTGCGGCGCTGGAAGAGAAAAACCAGGCGCTCGAACAGGCCAACGCGCACCTCGCGCACGCCATCGAGACGCTGCAGGAGATCTCCGCCCAGGACGGCCTCACCGGCGTGGCGAACCGCCGCCACTTCGACAGCCTGCTCACCAGCGAGTGGCGCCGCGGCGCACGCGCGCAGACGCCGCTCTCGCTGATGCTGATCGACATCGACTACTTCAAGGCCTATAACGACGCCTCCGGCCACCAGGCCGGCGACGACGTGCTCCGCCGCGTCGCGACCGCGCTGCGCGACGCGCTGCAGCGCGCCGCCGACGTCGTCGCGCGCTACGGCGGCGAAGAGTTCGTCGTCCTGCTGCCCGACACGAACGCGGAGCAGGTCGTGCGGCTCGCCGAGTCCCTCCGCGAAAAGATCGCCGCCCTCGGCATCGTCCACCCCGCCGCCCCGCAACAACGCATCACCATCAGCGTCGGCGTGACCACCACCGTCCCGGAACGCGATCCCTCACTGGCCGAAGCCTTCGTCCGCCGCGCGGACGTGGCGCTGTACGAGGCCAAGCGCAGCGGGCGGAATCGCGTCGTGGCGCACTGATTTAGAGAGGCGTTGTCCGTTGTCCGTTTTCCGTTTTCCGTGCTGCGCTACACGGACGGTTCCCGCGGAGCGCAGCACGGACAACGGACAACGGAAAACGGACAACGATCCCCATCAAATTGGCCTTCGCCGATGAAAGTCCGTCTTGCTCTGAAACAGCCGCGCCGCGGCCAGCGCCGCATTGTCGTCCAGCGCACGCGCCATGAACACGATGCCCGTCGGCAGCCGGCGTGACGTGAACCCCGACGGCACCGAGATCGCCGGCAGCCCCGCGAAGTTGCCGATGCCGCCCATCGGGTCGGAGAACGCGAAGTCGCTCTCCAGGTTCGCCTCCATCGGCGTCGCCGCAATCGGCAGCGACGCGGAAGCCACCACGTCCACGTTCTCGAAGACCTGGTCGACCTCGCGCTGCAGCAGCGTGCGAATCCGCTGCGCCCGCACGTAGTCCGCACCGGCAATGGTCATGTTCACGTAACCGCCGACGCGGCTGCCCGGATCGGTCAGCTCGGAGACGCGCCCCGATTCGATGAGCGTGTCGAACGCCGACGCGCCCTCGACCTGGATCGTCACCGCCGCCGCCATCTCCCACGGCCCCTCGGGCAGCTTCACGTCGACGACCGTCGCCCCGGCATCGCGCAACGTTGCGAACGCCGCATTCGTCGCCGCGGCGATGTCGTCCGGCAGCGTCGCCCACGGTTCCACACGGCCGATGCGCAGCTTGCGCGCCGCACGGTCGTACGCGAACAACCCCTCCGCATCCGGCAGCGAGTGCCGGTCGTCGGCATCGCTCCCCGACAGCGCCGCCAGGATCAGCCCACAGTCGTCGGCGCTGCGCGCCATCGGGCCGATCTTGTCCATCGAGTACGACAGCGCCATCGCTCCGCCGCGTCCGACGCGGCCGAACGTCGGCCGCAAGCCGGACACGCCGCAGAACGTCGAGGGGCAGACGATCGAGCCCCACGTCTCCGTCCCGATGGCGAACGCGGCGAGCCCCGCCGCCACAATGGCGCCGGAGCCGCTCGAGGAGCCGCACGTCCAACAGTTCTCATTCCACGGGTTCTTCGTGCCGCCGGTCAGCGACGCGGTCCCATAGCGATACCCCATGCCGCCGGCGAGCTCGATCATCGCCGCTTTGCCGATGAGGATCGCGCCGGCGTTCTTCAACTTGCGGATCACCGTCGCGTCGTACTCGAAGCGCTGGTTCGCGTACGGCTTCGCCCCCCACGTGGTCGGATAGCCCTTCGCCGCGAGCAGGTCCTTCGCCGCGTACGGGATGCCGTGCAGCGGACCGCGATAGCGTCCCGCCGCAATCTCGCGCTCCGCCTCACGCGCCTCGGTCAACGCACGCTCGCGCGTGATCGTCGTGTACGCGTTCAGCCGCGCCCCGATGGTTTCGCTGCGGCGCAGATACGCCTCGGTCAGCTCGACCGGCGAGAGCGCGCGCGACTTGATGCGCGACGCCAGCTCTCCCACGGTCAGGTAGAGGACGTCGTCACCAATCACGACTTCTCCTTCCCGTCCACGCGCTTCACGAGGCGCCGCGGCGGCGCCGCACGCCACACGCGGAACGGCGTCGCCGGCTCGACCGCGTTGTCGAGCGGAAACGCGCGGAACTGCTCGAACCCACCTTGCGCGCCGCTGACGAGACGCCGGATGTCGGCGCGTTGCGCGTCATCGAGACGCGCGCCGTACTTGCCGAGGATCCAGGAGATGCGCGCCTCGACCTCGGCCTGCGCTTCCGTCGAGAGCTGCGGCTGCTGCGGCACTTCCTGCGCCAGCAGCGCCGACGGGAGTGCGGCAGGCAGCGCCGCGATGGCGGCCGCCAGCCGTGCGAACGTGCGGCGGCTGAACGCGTTTTCCGTTGTCCGTGGTCCGTTGTCCGTCGAAGGCGTCTCGTCCGGCGCACTCGCGGCCGAGCGCAGCACGGAGAACGGAAAACGGAAAACGGAAAACGCCCTCTTCGTCATCTCCGCCCTCGCCGGTGCAACGGGCCTCGCTGCTGCGGTGCCGCGGGACGCGGATGCGCGATGCGCTCCTCGCCGACGGCCGGAACGACTTCCACGCCTTGCTCGCCGCGGCGTCCAGCGCCGCCCCGTTTCGCTTTCTCGAGTGTCATCAGGAATCCGAACGCCGGGTCTTTGAACTGCAGATGCCGCAGCATACTCCAGTGCTTGCGCACGTACTGCTGCAGGAAGTTCAGGACGTGCCCGAGGCTGATGATGCGGCACGGCGGGACCTGCGAGCCGGGAGGGAACGAGCCGAACGCGATCAGCCGCACCGTGTAATGCGGCGGGATCTCCGCGGTGCCGGTGTTCAGCAGCTCCTCCACGACGCGGTCGTAGTCCGCCCCTTCGCCGAAGCGGCTGATGATCGCCTTGAGCACGGACGGATCGCGTACGTTCGAGTTGATCCCGACGCGCCCTTCCTTCACCTCGCCGATGATCATGTCGACGCTGTTCGGCGGCACGGCCAGGCCCGCGTCGAGCTGCGTCATGTCGAGCGCGCGCGGCTCCCTGCGCCCCTGCTCCTCCTCGACGCCCGTGGGAAAACGGAACGCGAGGATGTCGATGTCGGTGACGGTGCGGACGCCGTTGCGCCCCGCGCCCGCGAAGATCGGCGATTCCGCCGAGGTGAAGTACCCGTTCAACTGCAGATAGGCCTGCACGAGGCCGACGGCATGATCCATAGGCTCCTCTGACGTACTTCTGCTCGTCTAGCGCACTTCTACCGCAAGATCTACGCCGACGAGCTCGGCTTTGCCTTCCTCGGCGAACCAGGCGCGCGCCGCGGCGTCGTCCAGCAGGTAGCCGCGCAGGAAGGCGATGGCGATCGAGGCGATCAGCGCATTGCGCTCGTCCTCGACGACGAACGTGTCGTGATTGACCCGGTCGAGCGTGACGAGCACCTGACCGCGGCTCTGCTCGAACGGGATGCGCCGGTGGCGGGGGAACGTGCGGTAGATGATCGACGTGTCGCAGGTGCCGGTGAGATTCAGCGTGGGGATGGTGACGTTGTAATCGCGGACGACGTCGCCGAGGCGGGGCATCGACATGGCGACGATGGCTTTGACGCGCTCGTCGCGCAGGTTGCCGCGATCCATCTCGATGCCGGCCGCGGCGAAAGCGGTGAAGGCACCGGCGGAGTGGCCGGCGACCGCGACGCGCGCGAGGTCGGCGTCGTCGCGTTGCGCGAGCTGGTCGAGCACGAACGTGACGTCGAGCGGCCTCGCCTGCCAGTTCTCGACCTTCTTCACCTCGCGGTAGAGATTCAGGTAGCCGCGCTCGAGCACCGCGCGGTCGGTGCCGGCGTGCGTGATGTGCACGGCCATGAACCCGGCGCCGGCGAGCGCGCGTCCCATGTAGGCGTAGGACTCACGGTCTTCGCCGATGCCGTGAGAGAAAAGGACGACCGGATGCCGCCCGTTCGCCGTTGCCGGGACGTACAGCTTCACCGGCACGTCGCGATCGCGCTTCGCGTCGTGCCAGACGTGGCTCTCTTCACGGAGCCCCGACACGGCCGCCGGGGCGGACGGAAACGCGACGCGCTTCGCCGTCTGCTTCGGCAAAGACGTACAGCACGCGCTGGTGAGCAGCCCCGCGAGCAGCGCCGCGAGTCTCATTCGCCGCGTTTCTCTTCCGGTTCCCGCGGCGTTTCGCCCTTTTGCGTGTCGTGCAACTCGCGCCGGACTTCGGCGTCGCTGCGCTTCGGCTTCATCGCCTCTTCGTACTCGTCCGTCCGGGTGTCGAGCTCTTTGTCATATTTCGTCATGGCGATGATGACGAGCGAGGGCGATGCCATTACACTGCTTCTCATCCATGGCCGACACGACGACTCTCGCCCCGCGGAAGTTCTACGACTGCTTGAAGTGCCCCGCCTACTGCTGCTCGTACGACCGCATCATCGTCACGAAGAAGGACCTCAACCGCCTGGCCAAGCACTTCGGCATCGAGCCCGAGGTCGCGATGAAACGCTTCACGAAAGTCGTCGAAGGCGAACAGGTCCTCCGTCATCAGAAGGATGACATCTACGGCTCGATCTGCATGTTCATCGACCTGGAGACGCGCCGCTGCTCCGTCTACGCCGCGCGCCCCGGCGTCTGCCACGAATATCCCGACCGCCCCACCTGCGGCTACTACGAGTTCCTCCGCTGGGAGCGCCGTCACCAGGAAGACGAAGAGTTCATCCCGCTGAAGCGCGGGTGACGACGCGCCGGGGGAAGCGGTTGTTGGTTTTCGGTTTTCGGTTTTCGGTTTTCGGTAGCTGTGCTCGGCGACACGGGTCGCCTGGCGCCCCCACCGAAAACCAAAAACCGAAAACCGAAAACCGCCCCTACAGTCGAGCCCGCGCAAATAATGACTCTAGGCAATCCACCCGTTCCGGACGCAAATAACGGGTAGTGAAATCGCGCGGACGAAGTTATTTGTTTGAATCGCGCATGAGACGGGCACTGGTTTCTTCGCTTCTTCTCGTGCTCGTTGCGAGCGCCGCCGTTGCACAGGTGACCGAGGAGTTGTCGGTCAGCTATGTGATGATCCCGTTCACCGTGCTCGGTTCGCGCGGCGTCCCCATCACCAACCTCAACGAGAGGGAAGTGTCGCTGTTCATTGACGGCAGGCCCGTCCGTAGCGACATGTTCGAGAAGTCGCTGAACGCTCCCGTCTCCTGGACGATCCTGGTCGACGGCTCCGGCTCGATGGGTCTGGCCGGGAAGCTCGAGTCGGCGCGCGCCGCCGTCTCCACGCTGGTCTCCCGGCGCAGGGCCGGCGACGACTTCTCCCTTTTCGTGTTCGCCGAGGGGCGCGCGCACGAGATCGTCCCCTTCACGAGCGATCCGGCGCCGATCCTTCGCGCGCTCGACAAGCTGGAGCCGTACGGCAAGACCGCGTTCTTCGACGCGCTGGCCGACATCCCGGAGCGCAGCCAGGCCGGTGCGAACGGGACGCGCGCCATCCTGCTGCTCAGCGACGGCATCGACAACAACTCCCAGCTCACGCGCCCGGAGATTGCAAAGCTGCTCGAAGGAGTGGCGGTTCCGATCTATGCCATCGGCCTTCGGGAGCCGGGCGAATTCACGAAAGACAAGCCAGCAGAATCGTCGTCCGATCTCACCCTCCTCGGGGAGCTGGCGACGTTGACGGGGGGGAAGCTCTACGTCGGCAACCGGCCGGCGCAGCTCGGCAGAGCCCTCGATGGAATCGAACAGGAGCTCCGCGCGCAGTATCTCATTGGGTTTTCTCCGACAGGTAAGGGCGCTGTAAAGTACCGCCGCATTTCGTTGAAGCTCGCGGGGCGAGTGCATTCCGTACGAGTGCGCGCCGGGTACCGTGGCACCGAGCCGCCGGTGGTGAGTGCATCTGCGTCGCGCGGGAAAAAACCCAACAACGAAAGGAAGGGAAGTAGATGAAGAAGTATACGAACGCTCTCTCGGTGACCGCCCTGGCCCTGGTTCTCGGCGCATGCGCCACCTCCAAGTCCGTCGATCAGAAGATCGCCGAATCGCAGGCGCAGACGAACCAGAAGATCGAGTCCGTGGCCTCGCAGGTCGAGGACCTCCAGGAAAAGCAGAAGCAGACCGACGTCCGTCTCGCGGAGCTCAGCCGCGAAGCTCGCGAAGCACTGACGCGCGCCCAGGAAGCCGGCGTGCTGGCCAAGGGCAAGGTCGTCTTCGAGCAGACCTTCGCCGAAGACCGTGTGAAGTTCAAGCTCGACTCGTATGACCTGAACGATCAGGCTCGCGCCGCCCTCGACGAATTCGCCGGCAAGGTGAAGGGAACGGAGTCGCAGTACTTCATCGAGATCCAGGGCCACACGGACGACACCGGCCCCTCCCCGTACAACGACGAGCTCGGCCAGCGCCGCGCCGATTCGGTGCGCCGCTACCTCTCGCGCGAGCACAAGCTCCCGCTGGCGCGCATGTCGACCATCTCCTACGGCGACACGCTCCCCGTGGAGTCCAACAAGACGCGCGACGGCCGCTCCACCAACCGCCGCGTGGTGCTCGTCGTTCTCGAGTAACGGCGATCACGGTAGGACGAATGGGTTGCCATTCGTCCTACCGCTGGGGGGCGTTGTCCGTTTTCCGTTTTCCGTTTTCCGTGCTGCGCTACGCAACGTTTTGTTCGCCGAGCGCCGCACGGAAAACGGACAACCGACAACGGACAACGCCCCCCGATTCACCGAAACGTGGCCACCACCGGCCCGTGATCGCTGGTGCCGAACTCCCGCAGCGAAGGACACGAAACCGCCTTCTGCGCGATCTCCTTCGACGCCAGCACGTAATCGAGGCGCCAGCCGATGTTGCGGTCGCGCATCTGCCGCCACGGCGCCCACCACGTGAAGTAGTTCGCGTCGTCGGGATAGAGCGTGCGCCCCACATCCACCAGCCCCTGTCCGAGCAGCTCCTCGAACAGCTCCCGTTCCATGGGCAACTGGCCGATCGCGCGCGGTTTGCGCTCTTTCGGGTGCACGTCCATCTCCGTGCGGGCGATGTTCATGTCGCCGCAGAGGATGAGCTTGAGGCCTCGATCGTGCACCGAGCGCGCGTAGCCGATCAGCGAATGGATGAAGGCGATCTTCGCGTCGAAGTCCTTCCCGCCGTTCGGAACGTACACGCTGGTGAACACAGTGTCCTCGATTTGAGCCTGCACGATGCGCGTCTCGAGGTCGAACTCCGGGTGGCTGTATTGAGCGTCGGCGGAAAACTCTTTGCGAATGTGCAGCCCCACGCCGGAGTACGCCCCGGCGCCGTGCCAGTAGCACGTATATCCTTCAAGGAAACAGGCTTGCGGGATTTGCTCGACCTTCGCTTTGAGCTCCTGCAGGCACACCACGTCGGGTTTTTCCCGCCCGACGAACTCGACGAACTGCTCGTGCCGGGCGCGGATTCCGTTCACGTTCCAGGTAGCGACTTTCATGGTGCGCGGATTGTAAACACGAGAGTCAACTTTTGACGGAGGCCCCTCATGCGTAAGTATGCTTTTCTTTTACTGCTCCTGCTTCTCCCCACCACCGTATTCGCCCAGTACCGGGACCGCAGCCGCTATTACACGGAGCGTGACAACTCGTTCGAGATCACGCCGCTCGTCGGCTACCGGTGGGGCGGACAGGTTCCGGTCGACCAGCTCGGCTTCTTCGGCCACCTCCAGGCCGAAAGCAGCGCCGCTTTCGGCGGCATCGTGTCCATCCCCATCGGCGACAGCGGTTTCAAGATCGAGCTGATGGCCAACCATCAGTCGACGCAGCTCGAGGAAGAGGACGACCTCTTCGACCCGGGTGCGGACGTCGCGGACTTCGACGTCACCTACATTCATGCCGGTCTGCGGATCCCGTTCGCCACGTCGCGTAACGCGCAGCCGTTCTTCGTCGTCAGCGCGGGCATCGCCAACCTCGATCCGAAGATCGTGGGCCTCACCGACGAGAACCGCTTCTCCGCCTCCGCCGGTGTCGGCGTCAAGCTCCCGATCAGCCGCAACGTCGGCTTCCGCTTCGAAGGGCGCGGCTACTTCACCGCGATCGACGAGAACCGCGACGACGACTGCGTCTTCTGCAACGACCAGACGGACGACTTTTTCCAGGGTGAAGCGAGCGTCGGCATCGTATTCTCCTTCTGATGCCATTACCGAAGTTGCGACGCGCCGCGCTGGCTGCCGCCGGCGCGGCGTTTTTTTGTGGCTGGGCCCTCGGCGAGCGCGGGGAGCTCGGCTACCTCCAGTACGTCTTCCTCGTCACCGTCCCCATCGCCACGATCGTCCTGGCCTGGTTCTCCCGTTCGCGCGTCGCCCTGCTGCTGACCGGCGCCGCCGCCTTCGCCGGCCTCGTCGTGGGACAGATGTCGTGGGACCGCGCCTTCGCCGACTGCATGCGCGGCGGAGAGCGCGTACGCATCGCCCTCAACGACTACCGCCGCACCCACGGCCACTACCCGCTGCACCTGGCGGACCTCACGATCCTCGACGAGCCGTGCCGCTGCACGATGCGCGGCACGATCATGCACTACGCCAAAAACGACTTCGGCTACCGCATCTGGTTCACCGATCACGTGCGGCGCTATGAAGCGACGAATATGTCGGGGTTCGTGCGGCGGTGAGGGCGCGTTGTCCGTTGTCCGTGCCTGCGGCAGAACTGCACGGACAACGGAAAACGGACAACGGACAACTCCCCGGTCACTGCCAGCGGAAAATCTTCAACCCCACCACGTACGTCACCGCGGACCACACCAGCAGGTTGATCATCTGCGGCATCACCGCAACCAGGCCCGCGCCGTCGTTGATCACCGCGCGCAGCGCGTCCGTCAGCGCGGTCAGCGGCAGCGCGCGGATGAACGGCTTCATCGCGTCGGGGAAGCGCTCGTACGAGAAGAACACCCCCGAGCACAGCCACATCGGCATCATCACGAAGTTCATCAGACCGCTGACGCCTTCGAGCGTCCGTGCGCGCGACGCGATCAGCAGCCCGAGGCCCGCGAACGCGGCGCCGCCGACGAGGCACACCGCGGCCAGCGCGAGGATCGGGCCCCGCACCGCGACGTCGAAGACGAGCCACGCGAAGATCACCAGCACCGTCACTTCGATCACGAGAAACACCAGCCGCGCGAGGAACTGCGCGAGGAGGTAGTGGCTCTTCCGCATCGGCGTCGCCACCAGCCGCTTGAGCAGCTTCTTGAGCCGCATGTTCACGACGGAGAAGCCGATGCCCCACATCCCCGTGCCCATGAGGTTCATGCCGAGCAGGCCCGGCACGAGGAAGTCGATGTAGCGCGAGCCCTGCTCCGTCACCTTCTCTTCGCGCGCCGCGAACGCGTCGCGGCGCCCCGCCGCGGCCTGCAGCGCGTCGTCCGCTTCGACGCGCGCGGTGCGTGCGTCCGGACGCGTTTCGTCGAAGCGATACACGGGCGGCGTGCCCGGCTCCACGAGCAGCGAGATCTTGCCGCGGCGCAGCTCTTCGCGCCCCGTCTTTTCGTCGTAGACGCGGGGCATCAGCGCGGGCGATTTGGCCAGCGCCGCACGCAGCGATTCCGATTGCGCGCCGGAGACGACGCCGATCGGGATGCGGTCGGGCGCTTTCTCACGGAAGGCGAAGCCGAGGCAGAGCGTCAGCAGGAGCGGGAAGCCGAAGACCCAGAAGAGCGCTTCGGTTTCGCGCACGAACTCCTTGAGGCGGACGATCGTCAGCTCGGCGAGTGGAGAGTGAATCCGTTCAGGCATCGCGCAGCTCCCGTCCGGTCAGTGACACGAACAAATCTTCCAGCGTGGCGGCGTGCGTGGAGAGCGTCACCAGCTTCGAGCCGCGCGCTTCGATGGTGCCGAGAACCTGCGGCACCGCTTCGGCGAGCGAATCGACGCGCAGCAGCCACCCCTCGCCGCGCTTCGTCGCACCGTGGCAGCCGCTGATCGCGTTGAACGAATCGGGCGGCAGCGTCGGCTCGCTCGTGAACTCGATGATGTTCGGCGCTTCCAGTTTCGCGATCAGCTGCTTCGGCGTACCGAGGGCGATGAGCTTCCCGTGATCGACGATGGCGATGCGGTCGCAGAGGCGCTCCGCTTCGTCCATGTAGTGCGTCGTCAGCATCACGGTGCCGCCCTTCTCGCGGAACCGCGACACCACTTCCCACAACTGCAGACGGCTCTGCGGATCGAGACCCGTCGTCGGCTCGTCGAGGAAGAGGATGTCGGGCTCGCCGACGAGCGCGCAAGCCACGGCGAGGCGCTGCTTCTGCCCGCCGGAGAGCTTCCCGACGCGCGCGTTGCGCTTCTCGTCGAGCGAGAGGTCGCGCAGCAGCTCGTCGGGATCGTGCCCTTCGCGATAGAACGAGCGGAAGAGACGCAGCGTCTCGTACACCGTGAGCTTCTCGCTGAGCTGCGTTTCCTGCAGCGACAGGCCGATGCGCTCGCGGATGTCGCGCTCGTTCTCGCGCCACGTGCGCCCGAGGATGCGCACGTCACCTGAATCGGGCTGGTTGAGCCCTTCGAGAATCTCGATCGTCGTCGTCTTCCCGGCGCCGTTGGGCCCGAGGAGACCGAAGCATTCGCCGCGCTCGACGAAAAGATCGAGCCCGTCGACGGCTTTCACGTCGGCGTAGTGTTTCTTCAAACCCTGGCAGTAGATGGCGGTACCGTTCGACTCCATAAGCGGAGCGCAATAGTATCGCGGCCATGCGTGCAATCCGCCTCCACGCCTTCGGCGCCGAAGACGTTCTTTACCTCGGCGACACGGCGGCGCCACCACTCGGCCCCGACGACCTGCGCATCCGCGTCTCGGCGACGGCGGTCAATCGCGCCGATCTCCATCAGCGCGAAGGCGGCTACCCGCCGCCACCCGGCGCCTCCGACATCCTCGGGCTCGAATGTGCCGGCGTCGTCAGCGAGATCGGCGCGAACGTCGAAGGCTGGCGCACCGGCGATCGCGCGATGGCCCTCCTCGCCGGCGGCGGCTACGCGGAAGAAGTGGTCGTGCACGCCGGCTCCGCGATGGAGGCGAGCGCCACGCGCAACTCGACCTCGGGAAGCTGATGGTGAAACGCGTGCAGGTGATCGGGTCCGTGTTGCGCGCACGGCCCGCCGCGGAGAAAGCGGCGCTGGTGCAGTCGTTCCTGGCGCGCTTCGGCGCCGACCTGAACGCGGGCCGCATCAAACCGGTGATCCATGCGGTGCTGCCGATGGAACGCGCCGCGGATGCGCACCGCGCCGTCGCGCGCAGTGAACACTTCGGCAAGGTGGTGCTGCGGGTGGGCTCGGGGGAACGATAGGACGAATAGGACCTATAGGACCTATAGGACAGATGGGACAAATAGGACGGATGCCCCTCGGCCTTGTCCCATTCGTCCTATAGGTCCTATAGGTCCTATTCGTCCTATCGTTCCCCGTTCAACTCTTCACGAAGTACAACCCACCCCACACCTTCAGATTCACCAGCACATCCTCCCCACGCGCCCTCAGCCACGCTTCCGCCTCGGCCAGGGGCACTGGAACGCGCCGCGGATGCGCACCGCGCCGTCGCGCGCAGTGAACACTTCGGCAAG